>NZ_JBTMUW010000001.1:504327-1387132 GCF_054473825.1 Stenotrophomonas genospecies 5 | reverse complement strand
CGTCGGTGGTGCGGTGGGTGGCGCGCTCAACGGCACAGTCGGCACGATCGGCAGCGCCGTAGGCGGCGCTTTGAACGGTACCGTGGGTGCCGTAGGTGGCGTCCTCGATGGAACCGTCGGCACCGTCGGTGGTGCGGTGGGCGGTGCGCTCAACGGCACGGTCGGTACGGTCGGCAGCGCCGTAGGCGGCGCTTTGAACGGTACCGTGGGTGCCGTAGGTGGCGTCCTCGATGGAACCATCGGCACTGTCGGTGGTGCAGTCGGCGGTGTCCTGGATGGAACTGTCGGCACCGTCGGCAGTGCGCTCAACGGCACCGTCGGCACGGTCGGCGGCGCCGTAGGCGGCGCTCTGAACGGCACCGTGGGTGCAGTCGGCGGTGTCCTCGATGGAACCGTCGGCACCGTTGGCGGTGCGCTCAACGGCACGGTTGGCACGGTTGGCAGTGCTGTGGGTGGCGCGTTGAACGGCACCGTAGGTGCGGTCGGCGGTGTCCTCGATGGAACCGTCGGCACCGTTGGCGGTGCGCTCAACGGCACCGTCGGCACGGTTGGCAGTGCCGTGGGTGGCGCTCTGAACGGCACCGCAGGTGCGGTCGGCGGCGTCCTCGATGGAACCGTCGGCACCGTTGGCGGTGCGCTCAACGGCACGGTTGGCACGGTTGGCAGTGCTGTGGGTGGCGCGTTGAACGGCACTGTAGGTGCGGTCGGCGGCGTCCTGGATGGAACTGTCGGCACGGTCGGCGGTGCAGTCGGCGGTGCGCTGAACGGCACCGTTGGCACAGTCGGCAGCGCCGTAGGCGGTGCTTTGAACGGCACCGTGGGCGCAGTCGGCGGTGCAGTCGGAGGCGTGCTCAACGGCACGGTCGGCGCAGTCGGTGGTGCGGTGGGTGGTGTGCTCAACGGCACCGTCGGCACCATCGGAGGTGCCGTGGGCGGTGCACTCAACAATACGGTCGGCTCGGTCGGCAGCGTTGTCGGTGGCCTGCTCGGGGGTGGCAGCACCACGCCGGGCAGCGGGCTGGACGGCGTACTCACCGGCACGCTCGGCAACGTCGGCGGTGCGGTGGGCAACCTGCTGGAGGGCAACCTCAACGGTACCGTCAACAATCTCGGCGGCGCAGTCGGCGGGCTGGTGGGCGGCACGCTGGGTGGCCTGGGCCTGACCCAGCCCTCGGCGATTCCGCCGGACAGCCCGAAGGCACCCGCTCCGGCTGATCCGAATGCGGGACTCATCATCGGTACCGGTGGCCTGGTCGGCAACGTCGGCCAGCTGATCGGCCCGACGACCAGCAGCCTGTTCGGCGGTGACGGCTATCTGCACAACGGCAATCTCAAGCTCAGCAACGCGAACGTGATGCAGGCCTACTCCACGGTCAACGTGCTCGGCCTGCCGGTCGTGAACCTGTCACCGGTCGGCAGCACCCTCAATGGCCTGGGCGGCGCGGTGACCGGTGGCAGCTCGCACCTGACCCTGATCGGTGGCGTCACTTCCGACAGTTACATCTACAACATCAACAACGGCAACCCCGGTGGCCTGCTGGGCCTGCTGCTGCCGACGGATTCGCCGGCATGGGCCGCCAAGTGCCTGGATATCGCGTTGGCCGACATTTCCTGCTGGGCGGTCAACGCCGCACAGGATTACCAGGTGCTGATGGGTGACGGTGCCTTCGCCAACGGCTCCAAGGAAGTGGTGATCGGCGCCAATGCCCGCCATGAGCTGCCGAAGGTGGATGCCAACGTGGCGTTCCCGGGAGCCGGTCCCAACGATCCCACCAATCCAACCGGCGTGCCGACTGCGGACTACGCCGCGCGCATGGGCCACTCGGTGATTGTCGGCGACAGCGCGGTGGGTACTGCCAACGGCCAGACCCTGCTGGGTGCGGAGGCGACCTCGAACCAGGCCAATTCGGTGGCACTGGGCTACCGTTCTGCTGCGCTGCGCGGCGCACAGGCCAGCTACAGCGCCTATGGCCTGACCGCCGCCCAGGTCTCTGCCGGTGAAGTTTCGGTGGGTACCGCCAACGGTGGCGAGCGCCAGATCACCAATCTGGCTGCGGGTAGCGCCAATACCGATGCGGTCAACGTCGCCCAGTTGAAGGGCGCGATCAGCCTGATCGATGATGTTTCGGCCGGCGCGGTGATGTACGACGTCGATGGCGCAGGCAATCCAGACTATCGCCGCGTCACGCTCGGCAACGGCACGGGTACCACCACCATCGGGAACCTCGCCGCGGGTGCGGTGACCGCCGGCAGCCTGGAAGCCGTCAACGGCGGGCAGCTGGCCACCACCAACGCCGCCATCGCCGGCTTCTTCGGTGGCATCACCGCCTTCGATCCGGTCAGTGGCGCCTTCACCGCGCCGCTGTTCGAGATCAGCACGATCTCCACCGACGGCGCCATCGCGCAGGGACTGTACAACAATGCGACCGATGCCTTCGACGCCGTCGACGGCTCGCTGGTCAATCTCAACACGCAGATCAACGATATCCGCAACGGCGGCACCAAGTACCTGCGGGTGAACTCCACGGGCGTGGAGGCAGTGGCCACCGGTGCCGACTCCATCGCGGTCGGTACCAACGCCCGCGCCACGGCTGCCAACGCGATCGCGGTCGGTGCCGGCAGCCTGGCTGATCGTGCGAACAGCGTGTCGATCGGTGCCGCGGGTGCCGAACGCCAGGTGACGAATCTGGCCGCCGGTACGGCTGCCACCGATGCGGTGAACCTGGGCCAGCTGCAGGCCTCGGAGGAAGGCGCGCTGCGCTACGACCTCAATGGCGATGGCAGCGTCAACTACGCCAGCGCCACGCTGGGTCAGGGCGGCACGGCGACCACGCTGCGCAACCTCGGCCCGGGCCAGGTGAGCGCCACGAGCAGCGAAGCCATCAATGGTGCCCAGCTGTTCGCTGCCAACCAGGCCGTCGCCACCCATCTCGGAGGCGGCGCGGCGGTCAATGCGGCCGGTGTGCTGACCGCGCCGACCTACACGATCAACAACATCGCCGCCAATGGCACCATCAGCCAGGGCAGCTACAACGACGTCGGCACCGCCTTCGACGCGGTCAGCAATTCGCTGGCCAATGTCGCCGACCAGACCGACGATATCGACAAGCGCGCGGTGAAGTACGATGTCGATGGCAGTGGCAACGTCGTGAACACGGTCACCCTGAGCGGTACCGGCACGGGTGCGGTGAAGGTGACCAACGTGGCGGCCGGCAGCATCCTTGCAGGCAGCAGCGACGCCATCACCGGCGACCAGCTGTTCAGCACGAACTCGACCATCGCCAGCTACTTCGGCGGCAGCACGGCCTTCGACGGCACCACCAATCTGTGGACCGCGCCGTCGTTCAGCATCTCCAGCATCGCCACCGACGGCACCCTGACCGCCAACGACTACAGCAACGTCACCGCGGCGTTCTCCGCGGTGGACGGTTCGCTGAGGGTGCTCAACCAGCGCATCACCAACGGTGGCGGCAGCCCGTACCTGGCAGTGAACTCCAGCGCCGCGGCGGCCGCTGCGGCGGGTGCGGAGGCGCTGGCGGTGGGTCCGCAGGCCAGTGCGGCAGGTGCTTCGGCCGTGGCAGTCGGCAACGGTGCCAACGCCAGCGCGGACAACAGCGTGGCACTGGGTGCCGGCTCGGTGGCCAGCGTCGGCGCGCAGAGCGGCTATACCGGTGCCTATGGTCAGACGGGTGCCAGCAATTCGGCAGGCGAAGTGTCGGTCGGCAGCAGCGGCAGTGAACGCAAGATCACCCACGTTGCCGACGGCTCGGACGATCACGACGCGACGAATGTCGGCCAGCTGAAGAATGGCGTGAACTATGCCATCGATCAGTCCAAGGCCTACACCGACCAGAAGATCCAGAACATCACCAACGTCGCCGGCAGCTTCCGCGCCAACAACAGCAACAACCTGGCCGATCCGGCCGCGACGGGCGCCAATTCCGCAGCCGGTGGTGCAGGATCGACGGCCGCCGGTGCCAACTCGACGGCCCTGGGCAACGGCTCGCAGGCACAGGCCGACAACTCGGTGGCCCTGGGCGCAGGGTCGGTGGCCAACCGTGCCAACACGGTTTCGGTTGGGGCCAGCGGCGCCGAACGGCAGGTGGTCAATGTGGCAGACGGCACCCAGGCCACCGATGCGGTCAACGTGCGGCAGCTGCAGGCCTCGCAGCAGGGCACCATCCGCTACGACACCACCGTCAACGGAGCCACCAACTTCAACAGTGTCACTCTCGGCAGCAGCACCAGCGGCCCGACGACGGTCCGCAACGTTGCCGCCGGTACGGCAGGCACCGACGCGGTCAATGTCGACCAGCTGAAGTCCGGCATGGCGCAGACTCTGGACTGGTCGAAGGCCTATACCGACGAGCGCATGGGCGGCTTCGAGCGCGACCTGCGCAGGACCGACAACCGCGCTTCGGCCGGCATCGCTTCGGCCATGGCCACGGCCTCGCTGCCGCAGCCGAGCGAAGCGGGTCGCAGCATGGCCTCGTTCGCCGCCGGCAGCTACAACGGCGAATCGGGCGTGGCGGTGGGCCTGTCCGGTGTCTCGGAAGGAGGCCGCTGGATCTACAAGTTCAGCGGCTCTACCAACAGCCGTGGCGAGGCCGGTGTGGCCGTCGGTGCCGGCATCCAGTGGTAACGCCGTAGCCGGGCCGCGATCGCGGCCCGGTTGCCGCGCAAACGTCTACAGGGGGAATGACATGAATCAGCATCGCATCGCCCGCGCCGGCCGCACCGCCGCGTCGCTGGGCCTGATCCTCGCCGCCGGCCTGCTGGCCGCCTGCCGCAGCCACGCGCCCGCCGGTGAGGGTCCGGCGGAGGCCACTGCAGTGGCCTTCCCGGAAGTCTCCAAGGCGTCGCTGAAGGAGGGTACCTATCCCGACATCGCCGACCTGCGCCGCTTCGCGCCCGGGATGAGCAAGCGGCAGCTGTACAGCCTGCTGGGTACGCCGCACTTCAACGAAGGCATGTGGGGCGTGCGCGAGTGGAACTATCTGTTCAACTTCCGCACCGCACAGGGCGCCGAGTACTTCACCTGCCAGTTCCAGGTGCGCTTCGACAACAAGGGCATCGCCCAGGCCGGCTACTGGAAGCCCGAATCCTGCGCCGCCGTGCTCGACCCGCCGCGGCCACCACCGCCGCCGCCGGCACCCGCGCCACTGCCCGAACAGCCGCTGCGCCTGGCCGCCGATGCACTGTTCGGTTTCGACAGCGCGGTACTCAGCGCCGAGGGCCAGCAGGCGGTGCAGGGCATCCTGGCGCAGGTCCGTGAGGCCAGCAAGGTGCAGTCGATCCAGGTCGTCGGCTACACCGACCGTATCGGTGCGGCCAGCTACAACCAGCAACTCTCGCAGAAGCGGGCCGAAGCGGTGCGCACGGCCCTGGTGCAGGGCGGAGTGCCGCCGGGCAGCATCAGTGCCGAAGGGCGCGGCGCGGCTGAACCGATCGTGCAGTGCGCACAGCGCAACCGTCGCGAGCTGATCGCGTGCCTTGCGCCGAATCGCCGGGTGCAGATCGTCGGGATCGCGCACCCGCGCTGAAGTCTCCCGCGCCGTGGCCATGCCCCGGCATCCCGAGTCCCCCCTGACCACCGGCAGGACGTGGCCACGTCTCCCCCGTCGTCCACCCCTGCCGGTGGCTCAGGTTTTCATACGGTGCACGCGATGAACGCCCAATTCCTGCCTCTGTCCATGAAGACGGAAACCACCCTCAGCGTGTATGGCCAGCTCGGCAATCATGCGGTCGTGCGCATCCCCGGGCGGCGCCTGCCGGGCCTGATCCTGCAGGCCGATACCGTGGCCGGGTTCCTGGCCCAGCTGCAGGAAACCCAGGCCTGCCTGCGCAGTGGCCGGGCGCAGCGTGCCGATGCAGAGCTGGACATGCTGATCGACATGCTGGAGCAATGGTACGCGTTGATCGAGTCGCGGCTGGCCGATGCCGGCGAAGCGCTGTAGCAGCGGGGCGGGCGATCAATCGGCGTCTTCGACGCGCTCGCCCATCAGTTCGCGCTGGCGCTTGTCCAGCTCCTCGGCGTAGCGCCTGCGCACGAAGGCCTCGGAAACAATGCCCAGCAGCTGGCCATCGGCGGCAACCACGGCCAGTTCGTCGGCCTGCGTCCGGTCGAAGCACTGCATCACGCTGACCACATCCGCGCCCGGCAACAGTGACACCTCGCGGTTCTCGGCCAGATCGCCAACGGGTGTCTCCGGCTTCACGCCGTCGGCGTAGACGCGCGGAATCTGCACGATGCCGGCGTAGTGGCCTTCGCTGTCGATCAGGACCACGCGACCGCCGGAGCCCAGCGGGAAACGCTGGCGGAACGCAGCGGCATCCAGCCCGGCCGGAGTGGTGGCAACGCCCTTGCGCATCATCCGCCCGGCGTTGAGGGTGTGGATCCAGCCGACGTCGCGTGCGCTGCGGATGGTTTCGCCGCGCAGATGCATGCGCCATGTCGAGAACGAGTAACCGAACCACTGGCGGACCAGTGTGCTGGAGACCAGTACCGCGCTCATCACCACGCTGGTCAGCAGGAAGTCGTGGGTGCCTTCCAGCACCAGCATGGCCATGGTCATCGGCGCGCCGACCACTGCGGCGGCCAACGCGGCCATGCCCGCAAGCGCCGCGGACGTGGCATCAACCACGGGCACGCCGGTGGCCGTCGCCAGCAGGCCGGCAAACAGGGTGCCGACCAGGGTGCCCATGAACAGCGACGCAAAGAAAAGACCACCTCGGAAGCCGAAGCCCAGCGAAATGCCCGAGGCCAGAAGCTTCAGGGCGAGGAGGCCGCCGATCCAGATCAGTGGCAGCTGCGTGGTCAGGTCCAGGTGCAGCGCACCGTGACCGGAGGAAAGCACCTGCGGGCTGGCCATGGCCAGTGGAATCAGCAGGAGGCCGCCGACCACCGGGCGCCCCCACAGGGGCAGTGGACTGCGCTTGACCACGCCTTCGATGGAGGCGATCAGTCGCATCACGCCGATCCCCACCATGGCGCAGCAGCAACCGAGCAGGCCGTAGATCGCGTAGTCGGCGGCGCGCACATCGATGGTCGAGGCTGCGGGCAGCAGGTACGCCTCGATGCCGGCCTGGTCGGCGACGAATGCACCCGCCAGTGCGGCCAGGGCCACAGGCGCGAGAGCGGCGGGCGTGTAGGCGCCGATGACGATCTCGAACGCGTAGAACGCGCCGGCCAGCGGAGCCCCGAAGGCCGCGGCGATGGCGCCGGCGGCACCGGCACCGACCAGGATGCGCACATCATTGCGGCGCAGGCGCATGACACGGCCCAGCTGCGAGCCGCTGCCCGCACCCATCTGGGTATACGAAGCCTCAAGGCCGACGGACGCACCGCAGCCGTTCGACAGCAGGGTCTGGGTGAGCACGATCAGATTGTCGCGCATCGACATGCGACCGCCATGCAGGGCATTGGCCTCGACCGCGTCGAGCAGCGGGCGCTTGCGCCGCGCGGCCGCCAGGCTGACCAGCCCGACCAGCAGGCCGCCCAGCGGCAGCACCAGCAGGGCGGTCCAGCTGAGCGCGGGCAGGGAGCTGAGGCGCATGCCGGGTTCCAGCCCGTACAGCGCACTCTGCAGCCCGCGCGCGATGTCCGACTGCAGCAGCGTCAGGCCACCGGCGATCAGGCCGACCAGCAACGCCAGTGCGATGAACCACAGGTCGCTGCCACGCAGGCGCAGTCGCAGGCCCTGGAAGGCCAGATGCAGGCGCGATGGTTGAACCGTGGAGGCCATGGTGGCGGCATGATACGCCGCCATCGTGATCGCCACCGTCACCGCATCGGGCATTTACCGCATCAGAAGCGGTAGCGTCCCTGAAGGTAGAAGGTGCGTGGCGCGGCCACCATGCGCCCGGCATTGCCGTCGACATTGCGGGTGTACCAGCGCTTGTCGGCCAGGTTGTTCACGCCGGCCGTGATCTCGCTGTCGCCCAGCCCCGGAACCTGCCAGGCCACCTGCGCATTCCACAGCCGCACCCCCGGCACGCGGCCCACACGTGCATCGGCGCTTTCCTGCCAGGTGTTGGCAGCGTCGGAGAACTGGCCGCTCTGGTGCGTGCTGGAGACATTGAAGGTCCAGGCCGACAGCGCATAGCGGGCGCCGATGCTGTCGGTGTCGCGCGAGTAGAAGGGCACGTCCTGGCCGCGGTTGTCACCGGACTGCTGGATCGCCTTGGTCCAGGTGTAGTTGGCGTACAGCTCCAGTCCGGCCAGCACGCTGTCTTCGGCGAAGCGGTATTCGAGTGCGCTTTCCACACCCTTGTGGTCGGTCGCACCGATGTTCTGGAAGGTGGGAGGAGTGATTCCCGGCACCTGCAGGATCTGGTTGTCGAAGCGCATCCTGAACACCGTGACCTCGGCGCGCAGTGCGCCGTCCTGCCAGCGGGCGCCCAGCTCGGTGGTCCTGGCCACCTCCGGATTCAGCGGATTGCTGGCGGTCTGCGAGTTCAGCTGGATGTTCTGCACCGGCCCGAACGAGGTGGTGTAGTTGCCGAACACGGTCAGCTGCGGGGTCAACAGGTAGGCGACGTTGAGCGAGGGCAGGGCTTTGTCGTTGCGGCTGCTGAAGGTGGTGCCGCCATCGGCCTGGCGGCGGTCCATGTCGATCCATTCCATGCGCACCCCCGGCGTGATCCGCCACTGGCCGATGGCGATGCGGTCGTCGAGATAGAAGGCGTGGGCGTCGGTGGCATTGTCGAAGCGGTTGATGGGGCTTGCGGCGCCGGTGCGGCGGGTCACCGTGTAGCTGCGGTCGTTGCCGCGCTCGCGCAGGAAGCGGTAGCCAGCGGTGACGTCGTGCACGCTTGCCCCCCAGTGCAGGCGCTGGGTGTAGCGCGGTTCGATGCCGAGCACGCGGTAGTCGCGCGGCTGCACGCTCACCTGGGTGTTGGCAGCGTTGATCAGCGAGCTGGCACGGGTGCTCTCGTTGTAATAGGCCAGTACCTCGAACTCGCTGGTGTCGGACAACGTGTGGGTGTAGCCCAGATCGATGCCCGTGCGGTGGCCCTTCCAGAAGTCATCGGGACGCGTGTTCTGGAACGGATCCGCCTCGTACTGCGCGCGGGTCAGGCCACCTGGCGTCAGCGAGCGGACGTCGTAGTAGGACAGCTTGGCACGCAGCGTCTGCTGGTCGTCGATGGCGTAGGCGAACTTCAGTGCCAGATCGTTGAAACGGTCGTCGCTGCCTTCGCGCCAGCCGCGACCGTCCTGGCCGGAATAGAGCAGGGCGACGCCCAGGCCGTTGTCGCTGGTGCCGCCGAGGAAGGTGTTGTACTGGGTGCTGTCGCCGCCGTCATGGTCATGGGCGTTGTAGCGGATCCCGACCTCGCCGTGCAGGCCGCTCTGCTGCGGAATGGCGCGGGTGCTGAAGTTGATGATGCCGCCCACGTTCTGCGGCCCGTAACGCACGGCTCCGCCGCCACGCACGACGTCGATCGATTCGATGTTGGACAGGCTGGCCGGCGCGAACGACAGCTGGGGCTGGCCGTAGGGTGCGACGGCCAGCGGCACGCCATCCAGCAGCACCGTCGAGCGGGGTGAGTAGCGGCCGGTGAGGCCGCGCACGCCGATGTTCAGCGACACCGAACTGCCGGCGGTGCCGGAGTTGTCGGTGACCTGCACGCCGGGGATGCGGCGCATGGCGTCGCCGATGCTGGTCGCGCCACTGGCCTCGATGCGCTGGCGATCGACCACCGTACGTGCCCCGGCGAAGCTCTTGACGCTGTCATGCAGGCCGGTGCCCAGCCAACTGCCGGAGACCTGGATGCTGTCGAGCGTGGTCGGGGCGTCCTGGGCGAGGGCCGAAGCAAGGGGCATCAGGCACAGGGCGAGGGCTGCCACCAAGGGCAGCTGGGCCGGTTTCGGGGTGCGGAGGGGCATCTGGACGGCACAGGGAAGGTGGTAAATGAGAATTATTGCTGATTCCATTCGTGAATGGAATCGAGGGCCGATGGCCTCTGGGGTCGGGTGGTAAAGTGAATGATTGCCTCCTGACTCACCGAGATCCGTCATGCCTGCAGCTGTCTTCTATCCCGTCGGAACCCCTGGCCAGCCGTGGGGAGCGGCGGAACGGGAGCAGTGGCGTGCGCGCCAGCAGCGCCTGCGCCGCTACGACGAGGAAGTACTGCCGCGCATCGAGGCACTGGCAGCGCGCTTCGACAAGGTGGCCTACGGCCAGCTCGACTACGCGGGAGAGACCTATACCCTGTTCGCCCTGCGCAGCCGCGACTGGAACCCGGCGCTGCCGGCGGCGCTGGTCACCGGCGGCGTGCACGGCTACGAAACCAGTGGCGTGATGGGTGCCCTGGAGTTCCTTGAAAAGCACGCGGCCGATTACGCGGGCAAGGCCAACCTGCTGGTGGCACCGTGCGTCAACCCGTGGGGCTTCGAGCGCATCAACCGCTGGAACTTCGACGCGATCGATCCGAACCGCAACTTCCGTGCCGGTGGTCCGGCC
This sequence comes from Stenotrophomonas genospecies 5, assembly GCF_054473825.1. Classification (NCBI taxonomy): domain Bacteria; kingdom Pseudomonadati; phylum Pseudomonadota; class Gammaproteobacteria; order Lysobacterales; family Lysobacteraceae; genus Stenotrophomonas; species Stenotrophomonas genospecies 5. Next base: position 1,376,666 of record NZ_JBTMUW010000001.1, on the reverse strand, counting down.
CGCGAATCAACCGCGCTGATCGAGCTGATCGAACCCCTCAAGGGCCAGTTCGTGCTGCACATCGATCTGCATGAGACCACCGACAGCGATGAAAGCGAGTTCCGCCCTGCGCTGGCGGCGCGCGACGGCAAGCCGTTCGAACCGGGCCTGATTCCTGATGGCTTCTACCTGGTGGACGACAGCGCCAATCCGCAGCCGGCGTTCCAGCAGGCCGTGATCGCGGCGGTGCAAAAGGTGACCCACATTGCACCGGCCGACGACAAGGGCGAGATCATCGGCTCTCCGGTGGTGGCCCATGGCGTGATCGAGTACCCGCTGGTGGAACTGGCCCTCTGTGCCGGCATCACCGGTGCGCCGTACACCACCACCACCGAAGTCTACCCGGACAGCCCGCGCGCCACGCCGCAGCAGTGCAACGACGCGCAGGTGGCCGCGGTCTGCTCCGCGCTGGACTACGCACTGGCGCATCGCTGAGGGGGAGTGCCGAGCCCATGCGCGGCTGCGGTTGCAACAACCTTGATACATCCCGGGCCGATACGGCCCGGCGCTACCGCAGCGCGTCGGCCCACCACAGTGCGGCCGGCCCGGGCGGTGTGTCGCGCCGCCATACCAGGTCGCTGTGGATGCGCCGCGGCCAACCGGGCAGGGCCAGTTCCACCAGGTGTCCGCGGTCGTAGCGCTGCACCAGCGCTCTCGGGAGTTCGGCCCAGCCGATGCCTTCCTCGGCCATTTCCATCACCATCAGGTAGTCCGATGCGGTCCAGGCCGGGCCGGCGACGGCACGCGCGTGATCGACCTGTGCGCTCAAGCGAATCTGCCGATGGCGGGCAAGCTGCGGTGCGGCGCGCGCACCGGCCGCGGCCAGTGCGTGTCCGTGCGCGACGTACACCGCCAGCTCGCTGTGATGGGCCAGGGGCTGTGCGATCACTGCATCCGGATAGCGCTCCTGGCGAGGCAGCAGGCCCAGTCCGGCGCGGCCGCTGCCGACCAGTTCCAGCACATCGTGCCCTTCAGCGTCGAGCCACTCCAGTTCGATTTCGGGAAAGGCTTCAGCGAAGCGCTGCAGCACCTGTTGCGCCGGGTCCAGCTGGTAAACATCGGAGAACACCACCGTCAGCCGGGGTTCGACAGGTGCAGCCAGGCGCACGCTCAGCTGCCGCAGGCGCGCATCGGCAGCCAGGATTTCCTGGGCATGGCCCAGCACCTGCCGCCCCGGGTCGGTAAGCTGCGGATAGCGCCCGCTGCGGTCGAACAGCGATACGCCCAGATCGGCTTCCAGATGGGCGATGGCGGTGCTGACCGTCGATTGCGTCTTGCGCAGGCGCCGCGCGGCAGCCGAGAAGGAGCCCAGTGCGGCAGCCTCGACGAACGCCTGCAGGGATTCAGGAGAGTAGGGCATCGATCCATCGCTCATATCGATGGATTCCATTTTTGATCCATCGTAAATGGCGATGATACTGGACGCCATCGCCCCTGTCAGCGGGCGCTGTGAATCCTGCTGGAGTTTTCCCATGACCCGTCGTGTTCCCGCCCCAGGCCCCCTGATTGCCTGGGCCTGCCTGACCGTGGCGATCGTCGCCGAAGTGGTCGGCACGTCCTTCATGGCCCATGCCGCCCGCGCCGGTGGCTGGACCGGCTACCTGGTGATGGCCGGGGCGCTGGCGTTGTCCTATTACTTCCTGGCGCTGTCGGTACGGCGCATCGCGGTCGGCGTTGCGTACGCGGTGTGGGAGGGGCTGGGGCTGACCCTGCTGACCCTGGTCGGCATTGCGGTGTTCGGCGAGAGCCTGTCGATGCAGCAGCTGGCCGGCCTGCTGCTGGCGGTGGCCGGCATTGTCTGCGTCACCCTTGGGGAGGCGCACTGATGAATGCAACGGCACTGTTCTTCGTGATCTGTTCCGCACTGATCGACGTCGCGGCAAACATGATGGTGGCCAAGTCTGAAGGCTTCCGCCGCTGGCAATGGGGTGTCGCTGCCGTCGTCATGGTCTGGATCGCCTTCGCGCTGCTGGGCCAGGCAGTACGCCACCTGGACCTGGCCACGGCCTATGCGCTGTGGGGTGCCATCGGCGTGATCGGCACCGCTGCCTGCGGGCGCCTGCTGTTCGGCAATCGCCTGCGGCCCATCGGCTGGATCGGCATTGCACTGGTGACGGGGGCGGTGCTTCTGCTCAGTACCGCATGAGCGGCGACGATTGCAGACCGGAGCGCGCTGTCCGACACTGCGGTTTTTCCGCAACGGAGTGCCGCCATGTTCAGCCACATCACCGTCGGTTCCAATGATCTTGCGGTCTCGCGCCGCTTCTACGACGCACTGTTCGCAGCCATCGGCGGCCGACCGGGCATGACCGATGAAGATGGAAAACTGGTCTACATCAAGGACGGGCGGATGTTCATCGTGACCCCGCCCATCGATGGCCAGCCGGCGTGCCACGCCAATGGCGGCACCATTGGTTTCGCGCTGGAGACTCCGCAGGCGGTGCACGCCTGGCAGGACGCAGGCATCGCCCACGGCGGCAGCGCCATCGAAGATCCACCGGGCGTACGCCACAAGGCCGGGCGGCAGCTGTACCTGGCCTACCTGCGCGATCCCGACGGCAACAAGTTGTGCGCCGTGCACGTGATGCACTGAACTTCGCGCCGCGCGCGTGATACCACGCGCGTGCTGTCCCTGTGCTGTCATCGCGCGGCAGCACTTCATCCTGCGTCCACCGCCGTTCAGCCAGAATCCGCCGGCTCACTCTTTGATCGACCGGAGAACGCCGCCCCGTGGAAGCCCTGGAGCCGCAACAATCCCCGGTGCGCACCCTGCGGCCTGTATTCGCCTTCGCGGCGATCATCGTCGTGGCGTTCGCGCTGTTCGTCAGCCTCTATCCGATCGGTGCCGGTCGCCTGCTGCTCAGCGCACAGGACTGGGCGGCACTCAACGTTGGCTGGTACTACCTGCTGGCGATGACCCTCTATCTGGTGTTCGTGGTCGGCGTAGCGCTGTCCAAGTATGGTGGCATCAAGCTCGGCGCCGACCATGACGAGCCGGAGTTCAGCTATCTCTCCTGGGCGGGCATGCTGTTCGCCGCGGGCATCAGCATCACCCTGTTCTTCTTCTGTGTCTCCGAGCCGCTGACCCATTACCTGCAGCCGCCGCAGGGCGATCCCGCCGCAGGCGAGGCCGGCGCGCGCCAGGCCATGCAGCTGCTGTTCCTGCACTGGGGCCTGCATGGCTGGGGCGTGTTCGCGCTGGCGGCAATGGCCATGGCCTACTTCGCCTATCGCCACAACCTGCCGTTGGCGCTGCGCTCGGCGCTGTATCCGCTGATCGGCAAGCGCATCAACGGCCCGATCGGCTACACCGTGGATGCGCTGGGCATCGTCGCCACCGTGTTCGGCATCGGCGCCGACATGGGCTTCGGTGTCCTGCACCTCAACGCCGGGTTGTCGCACCTGTTCGACATCCCGCACTCGAACTTCGTGCAGATCGCCCTGGTCGCCAGCATGATGGGGGCGGCGGTGGCCGTGGCAGTGTCCGGCGTGGAGAAGGGGGTCCGCTGGATGGCCAACATCAACATGCTGCTGGCGATCGCGCTGGTGCTGTTCATGCTGTTCGCCGGGCCCACCCAATACCTGTTCGGCACGTTGATGCAGAACCTGGGCGACTATCTGGGCAGCGTGGTCGGCAAGAGCTTTGACGTGTACGCCTATGGCGGACGGCCGGCATGGCTGGGCGGCTGGACGGTGTTCTACTGGGCCTGGTGGATCGGCTGGGCGCCGTTTGTCGGCCTGTTCATCGCCCGCATCTCGCGCGGACGTACCATCCGCGAATTCGTGTTCGGCGTGCTGCTGATTCCGCTCGGCTTCACCCTGGCCTGGCTGTCGATCTTCGGCAACAGCGCGCTGGACCAGGTGCTGCACCATGGCCAGCAGCAGCTGGCACAGCTGGCCGTGGATGACCCACCGACCGTGCTGTACGCATTGCTTGATGGTTATCCGTGGAGCCGCACGGTGATCGCGGTGACCGTGCTGGTCAGCTTCATCTTTTTCGTGACATCGGCCGATTCGGGCGCGGTGGTGCTGTCCACGCTGTCGTCGCACGGCGGCGCTCCGGAAGACGATGGCCCGCGCTGGCTGCGCGTGTTCTGGGGCACGGTGATCGCCGTGCTCACCGCAGGCCTGCTGCTGGCGGGCAGCATCGATGCGTTGAAGTCGGCGGTGGTGCTGGCGTCACTGCCATTCTCGGCGGTGCTGCTGCTGATGATGTGGGGCCTCACCCGAGCCTTCAGTGACGAATCGCACCGCAAGCGCGCGCTGCAGTACCGGCCATCGCCGCTGATCGGCGACGATCGCCACCACCAAGGCTGGCGCCAGCGCCTGAGCCAGGCGATGCACTTCCCGGTGCGCGACCAGGTCTACCGCTTCATGGATGACACGGTGAAACCGGCGATGGAAGCCGTGGCCGAGCAGCTGCGCGGGCAGGGCTGGGATGTGCATACCCGCATCGAAGCCGGCGACATGGAACTTTCGGTCAACCATGGCGAGCAGCAGGACTTCCTGTATCGGGTGATCCTCCGCGGCTACCTGACGCCGTCGTTCGCCGCCCAGCAGCTGCGCAACCAGCGCTACTACCGCGCCGAAGTGCATCTGTTCGAAGGCAGCCAGGATTACGACCTGGTCGGATACAGCCGCAAGCAGATCATCAACGACATCATCAGCCAGTACGAGCGGCACCTGCAGTTCCTGCACCTGAGCCGGTGATGCACGACCGCTGCGATGGGCGCGGACCGTTGGTCCGCACACTCCGTGGAGCCGAGCCCACGCTCGGCTCCATCAAGCCGGTAGAGCAGCCGAGCATGGGCTCGGCGCTACATGAGCAGTTTCCGCATCAGAACCGGTAGCGTGCCCCCACCGTGACGAACTGGCCGCGCAGGTTGTACTGGCTGATGTCGAAGCCGTTGGAGCCGCCCGCGGGGTCGAACGGCGGGTCCCGGTCGGTCAGGTTCAACACGGACAGCGAAAGCGTGGTGTTGGCCAGGCCCTCGTACGCCACGTACAGGTCCAGCTGGTGATAGGGCTTGACGCGATCGCGCAGGCCCGGGTTGCTGGTGGCCGTCGCGACCCGCTGGTCGTAGCCGCTGACATATTGCAGGCTCAGCGTGCTGTTCCAGTCGCCCACCGCCCAGTTCAGTGACGTGGTGCCACGGGTGCGCGGCAGCGCGCCGTGGCGGTTGTTGCCCGCGCCGTCATAGGGCGCCTGACCGGCTACCAGGGGCTGCTTGAAGCTGAGCAGATGGGTCCAGCTGCCGGCGAGGGTGAGGTTGCCCCAGCCGTCGGTGCGGAAGGTGCGGCTGGCCTCCAGGTCGAGACCGGACGTGGTCAGCTCCCCCTGGTTGGCATACTGGTTGGTGATGAACTGGATGCGGCCCTGCGCATCGCGCTGGACCCGGCCCGGAAACAGGGCGGGATTGTCGACGATGAACTGTGCGCTGTCGGGCTTGACCAGGTTGTCCTGCTCGATGCGGTACCAGTCCAGGCCGATGCTGCTGTCAGCGTCCGGCGACCACACCGCGCCAACGTTGAGATTGCGCGAGCGTTCGGCCTTCAGGTCGGGATTGCCGGTGCGGATGTTGGTGACACCGCGGCTGCCACCGGGCTGCAACGGGTCGAGCGGGTCGATCACCGATCCGTAGCTGACCGTCTGCCCGGGTGCGATTTCCGGCAGCGAGGGAGCGCGGAAACCGCGCGAGAACGAACCGCGCAGCAGCAGGCTGTCCAGCGGCTGCCAGCGCAGCGCGAACTTCGGCGAGAACGCCTTGCCGAAGTCGTCGTAGCGGTCGCCGCGTCCGGCGACCTGCAGTTCCAATGTGCGATGCAACGGTACGCTGAACTCGGCGTAGGCGGCGCTGACCTGCCGCTCGCCATCGACCACGTTGATCGCGGGCCGCAGCTCCGTTCCGGACAGCACCTGCGCACTGGTCCGTGCATCCAGCGATTCCTTGCGGAACTCCGTGCCCCAGGCGAAGCCGACCGCGCCGGCCGGCAGCTCCCACAGCGACGTCGATGCCTTGAGGTTCAGAGAGTGCAGCTGGTACCAGCCCGGGCGCTTGGTCTGCAGGCGCAGCGCGTCAAGCGCGGCCGGCGTGCTGGCCGGGTCGAGGAAGTTGTAGCTGCCATCGCGCAGGATCTGCTCGAATGCGTAGCGGTTGATGAAGTTGTCCACGTACTCGCGCTGCTCGCTCTGCGAGGTCAGCGCGGCGACCTCCCAGTCCCAGCGCTCGCCCTGGCCACGCACGCCGGCCAATGCACGGTAGAACACCTGCGTGTTGTCCTTCAGGCGCGGGCCGAGATCGAAGAACGTGTACTCGAAGGGCAGGGGAGCGCTGCCCGGGTTGTTCGGATGCCCGACCGGCAGCACTGCCGGAATGTCGAGCAGGGTGCCGGTGGCGGGGTTGTAGGCGCGCAGGCCCGGGCCGACGGTCAGTGGCGCGCTGAAGATCTGGTCGGCCTTGTTGTGGCTGTAGAGCACGTCGGCGAAGGCTTCGACGTTGTCACTGAAGCGGTAGGTCGCGCTCAGCGAGGCCTGCAGGCGTTCGGCACCGGGCTGCAGGGTCTTGAATGGCTGCGCATTGAACGCGCAGGCCTGGCCGGGCAGGCTGCTGCCGAAGTCGCTGTAGGGCCGCAGCTGGCTGCCCTCGGGGCAGGGCGAGAATGGCTGCGGCGCGCGCGGGTTCGCCAGCCAGTTGCCACCGGCAGTGGACCAGCCGGCCAGGCGACCACCGGGCTTGTCGCGGAAATCGCCGCTGCGGGTATAGGCGCGCTGGTCGGCGTCGAGCCGATCGCGCTTGAGCACGTCCAGCCCGAACAGCACGTTCCAGCCCTGCTGTTCGAGGTCACCGAAACCGGCCAGCAGATTGGCCTTGCGTTCGTCGAGGCCGCCCTGGGTGGCCGTACCGAAGCCGCCGCCCACTTCCACGCCCTGGAAGTTCCTGCGCAGGATGATGTTGATGACACCGGCGATGGCATCGGAGCCATACACCGCCGAGGCGCCGTCCTTCAGTACTTCAATGCGTTCGACCGCGCTGATCGGCAGCGCATTGAGATCGACGAAGGTGTCCTGGGTATTGAGGGCGAAACCGAAGTTGGCCACGCGATAGCCGTTGACCAGCACCAGGGTGTTCTTCGGCGACAGCCCGCGCAGGCCGATCGACGCCGAGCCCGCCGCGAAGCTGCCGGTGTACTGCTCGTCGAAGCTGTTGCCGGCATTGGCCGACAGGTTGCGCAGCACATCGGTCAACGTGCTGCGACCGGTCTGTTCGATCTGTTCACGGCTGACGATCTGCACCGGGTTGGGGCCGGCGGTGTCGCTGCGCTTGATGTTGGATCCGGTCACCAGCACGGTGCCGAGCGTGGTGCTGTCCTTGCCGGTATCGGTGGTTTCAGCAGCGCCGGCAGCGCCGGCGGTAAGTCCCAGCGCGATGGCGCCGGCAAGCAGGTTCAGGGTGGTGCGGTACATGGAAGCGACAACGCCGGACAGAAGAGGAGCCGCCAGTACCGCATGCGCTCGCCTGCGCCTTCCAATGACGAAAGCGCATTCAGTTATACATCACAGGTTCTTAACGAGTGACTGGCCTTGTTATCGACCGGTGCTGCGCGTTCCTCTCAGGGGTCAGATCCCTTTCCAACGGAAAGGGATCTGACCCCGGTTGGCCGACCGTCAAGGCCGCAAGAGCACCTTGCCGTTGCGGCCGGAACCTGCGCCGGCCTTGACCGCCGCGGCGACATCATCGAGTGCGAACACCTGTTCCACCGGCAGCGTCAGTTCGCCGCCGGCTGCACGCTGCAGCAGTTCGCCCACCAGCCGTCGCTTGTCGTCCACCGCCATCGCCTGGCTGACCTTGCTGCCCCAGAAGCCTTTCACGGTGGCTTCCTTGTAGATCAGGCCTCCGGCGGGGATGCGCATGGGCTCGCCGCTCATCACGCCGAAGGACACCAGCGTGCCGTGGTGGCCGAGCAGGTCGACCAGGTCACCGCTGGCGTCGCCGCCGATGGAATCCACGGCGGCCGCCGCCTGCGCTTCACCGGTCACTGCACGCACGCGGTCCTTCCAGCCGTCCACCGAGGTATCGAATACATGATCGATGCCGAGCGCCTGCAGCTGCGCGACTGCATCGGCGTTGCGCACCAGGTTGGCCACATGGACACCACGTGCCCGCGCCAGCATCGCCAGCGACTTGCCGACCGCGCCATTGGCGGTGTTCTGCACGATCCATTGGCCTGGCTCGACATGCAGGAATTCCAGCAGCATCAGCGCACTGAGCGGCATGGCAATCAGCTGCGCAGCGGTCTCGTCGGGGATCGATTCGGGCATCGGAATCACCATCCGTGCCGGCGCGATGAATGCTTCGGCCCAGGTGCCGTGCACCGAGGCGGCAGCGACACGCTGACCGACCCGAAGGCCTTCGACGCCGTCGCCAACCGCGTCGACCACGCCCAGTGCCTCGCTGCCACCGATCGCCGGCAGCGTCGGCTTGTAGCCATACAGGCCGCGCACGGTCAGCAGATCGTGGTTGTGGATGGAGGCGAGCACGGTACGGATGCGCACCTCGCCAGGACCAGGTTCAGGCAGGGCGGCCTCGGCGACGGCAAGGACGTCGGACGGGTCGCCGAAGGAGGAGTACTGGGCAGCGCGCATGGGGGATGTTCCGCGGAAAGTGGAGGTTGTATCGAAGTGGGGATGCGTGCGGCGTCGACAAGGCGGCGCAGACGCAACACGGCATCCTGCGACGGTTCGTCGCGGAGGGCGCTATTTACTGCATCTTGTGTTGACGATATCCATCATCCCCACTATGTTGGGGCCGTCACTCCCGGTCAGCCGCCGCCGCCGGACGATGCAAGACACGTCCCGCGGCCCGCCCCTGAAGGCTTGCCGTGTCGACGCGGCCGCCCTCGTGCGGACTCAGGTCGCCCCCACGGCCCGGATACCGGCCGCAGGCGCAGGCACTTGCCGACGATCTGGTGTTCCCGCGCTTTGGCATCCCACCCAATCGCCCCGTGCGCCGGTATCGCGTGCAGGGCCGCCATGGCATCGGCGCAATCGTGCGTGCGAGCCTGGAGACGCAGGACCATGACTGAATACACCTACCGCGCGGCCGATCCGGCCGGCGCCGGCGACGCCCTGCGCGCCGGTGGCGAGCGCGTGCCGACCTGGATCACCAAGGAGGCCGGCAACCGACGCCTGCCGTTCGACGCCGGGCGCCTGCAGCGCAGCATCGACGCCATCCATGCCGAGTTCCCGCAGCTGGACGTAGCCGACTACCGCCGCGTGGTACAGGCGATGGTTGAGCGCAAGCCCAGCATCAGTGCCGACGACCTGGTGGACCTGCTGATCCGCGAGGCGGAATCCCGTGTGGACCTGGTCGCGCCGGACTGGGAGCGGTTCGCCGCCCGCATCTACCTGCGCCGCCTCTACAAGCGCGCCAGCCGCAACCGCTTCTACGATGTCAGCCTGAAGTACGGCTCGTACGTAGGCCTGCAGGAGAGCCTGGCCGACCGTGGCGTCTACAGCAATGACATCCTGCGCTGCTACTCCAAGGAGGAGCTGCAGCAGGCCGGAGAGATGATCGATCCCGACCGCGACCGTCTGTTCGCGTACAACGGCCTGTACCTGCTGGCGACGCGCTACCTGGCCAGCGACCGCAGCCGCGAGGTGTACGAGTTGCCGCAGGAGCGCTGGCTGACCATCGCCCTGTACCTGATGCAGGAGGAGAAGCCGCGTGAGCGGCGGATGCAGCTGGTCGGCGAGGCCTACTGGGCGCTGTCGAACCTGTACATGACGGTGGCCACGCCGACGCTGGCCAACGCCGGCAAGGTCGGTGGACAGCTGTCCAGCTGCTTCATCGATACAGTGGACGACAGCCTGCAGGGCATCTATGACTCCAATACGGACATTGCCCGGGTTTCCAAGCACGGCGGGGGTGTCGGCGCCTACCTGGGCTACGTGCGCAGCAGCGGTGCACCGATCCGGGGTGTGCCCAACTCGTCCGGCGGCGTAGTGCCCTGGATCAAGCAGCTCAACAACACCGCGGTATCGGTCGATCAGCTCGGCCAGCGCAAAGGCGCGGTGGCGGTATACCTGGACATCTGGCACCGCGACATCGAGGCCTTCCTCGATCTGCGCCTGAACAACGGCGACCAGCGCCTGCGCGCGCATGATGTGTTCACGTCGGTCTGCGTCCCCGATCTGTTCATGGAGGCGGTCGAGCGTCGGGCCGACTGGTACCTGTTCGACCCGCATGAGGTAAAGCAGGCCAAGGGCTGGTACCTGCAGGACTTCTACGATGAGACGCGCGGTGCGGGCAGCTTCCGCGACCGCTACGCGGAGCTGGTGGCCGACGAGCGCATCAGCCGGCGCACCGTGCGCGCGATCGATCTGTTCAAGCGCATCATGCTCAGCCAGCTGGAGACCGGCAATCCATTCCTGTTCTACCGCGATGAAGTCAATCGCAGGAACCCGAACAAGCATGCGGGCATGGTCTATTCCAGCAACCTGTGCACGGAGATCCTGCAGAACATGAGCCCGACGCGGATGATCCAGGAGATCGTCAGCGGCGACCAGATCGTCACCACCCGCCGCGCCGGCGATTTCGTGGTGTGCAACCTGTCCTCGATCAATCTCGGACGGGCGGTCACCGCGCCGGACGATCTGCTGGCGAAGGACGTGCTGGAACGGTTGATCCCGATCCAGGTGCGCATGCTGGACAACGTGATCGATCTCAATGCCTTGCCGGTGCCGCAGGCCACGATCACCAACCGCAAGTACCGGGCCATCGGCCTGGGCACGTTCGGCTGGCATCACCTGCTGGCGCAGCAGGCGATCCCGTGGGAATCGCCGGAGGCCGAGGCGCTGGCCGACCGCCTGTACGAACGCATCAACTTCCTGACCATCCAGGCCAGTGCCGAACTGGCGAAAGAGAAGGGCCAGTATCCGATGTTCGCCGGCAGCGACTGGCACACCGGCCGCTACTTCAGCGACCGCGATTACCGTGATGCGGCCTGGCAGGGCCTGGCGCGTGAGGTGGCCCGCCATGGTCTGCGCAATGGCTGGCTGCTGGCGGTCGCGCCGAACATGAGCACCGCCCAGATCGCCGGTTCCACGGCCTCGATCGATCCCATCTACAGCGCGTTCTACTACGAGGAGAAGAAGGACTTCCGGCGACCGGTCGCAGCCCCCGGGCTGTCGCTGGAAACCTGGCCTTACTACGAGAAGGGTGCCTACAAGGTGGACCAGTTCGCCAGCGTCCGGCAGAACGCCCGGCGCCAGCGCCATGTGGACCAGTCGATCAGCTTCAACCTGTATGTGCCCAGCACCATCCGTGCGAGCACGTTGCTGGAGCTGCACCTGAGCGCATGGCGCGCGGGACTGAAGACCACCTACTACGTGCGCTCCAACGACATCGACATCAGCGAATGCGAGTGGTGTTCAAGCTGATCGCTGCGCCCCAGCCGCGGTAGCGCCGGGCCATGCCCGGCGAGCGCACCGCGCGGCCACTCTACATTCCGCCGGGCATGGCCCGGCGCTACCTCTGCAGGAACGATCATGGCAACGCCGCTTGACCGCATCAAGATCCTTGAACCACGCCATCCCAACCGCAGCACCGGCATCATCAACGGCCGCACCAGCGGCATACTGAACTGGAACGACATTCCGTACCCCTCGTTCTATCGGGCGTACAAGGAACTGTCGACCAACTTCTGGATCCCCGACGAAGTGGACATGAAGCTGGACGCACGCCAGTACGGTGAACTGTCCGGACGCGAGAAGAACGCCTACGACTCGATCATCGGCCTGCTGGCCACGCTCGATTCGCCGCAGACCCGGTTCATCTACAACGTCGCCGAGTACATCACCGATCCGGCCGCGCATGCCAATGCGGCGATCATCGGCCAGCAGGAAGTGATACATAACGAAAGCTACAGCTATGTGCTGGCGTCGATCACCGATCTGCCCAACCAGAACCGGGTGTTCGAACTGGCCCGCACGCATCCGACCATCATCAGCCGCAACGCGCCGATCATGCAGGCGTACGACGACTTCATGCGCGACAAGACCGCCGAGACGCTGCTGAGGTCGCTGATCCAGTCGTCGATCCTGGAGGGCATCAACTTCTATTCCGGCTTCGCCTATTTCTACAACCTGGTGCGGCAGAACCGCATGACCGGCACCGGCAAGATCATCAGCTTCATCAACCGCGACGAGCTGGCCCATACCAAGTTCATCAGCGAGGTGATCCGCGCCATCGTCGGCGAGAATCCGGAACTGCAGACCAACGAGCTGACGGCTTACGTACACAGCGCCTTCGAGCATGCCATCACGCTGGAGACGCAATGGTCGTCGGAAGTGCTGGATGGCATCGACGGCATCGATGTGGACGAGATGGTGCGCTACGTGAAGTACCGCGCCAACAAGATGGCCGGCATGCTGGGTATCGAGCGGCTGTACAGCGATACGACCGACAATGTGATGCCGTGGATCAAGGCCTACGCCGACAACTTCACCGAAACCAAGACCGACTTCTTCGAGATGCGCAATGCAAGTTACAAGAAGACCAACGTCGACAACGGCTTCGACGATCTCTGAGCGGGGGCCGGCGCTGGGCATCCTGATCGTGGTCGCCTCGCTCAGTGGCAATACCCGGGAGCTGGGACGGCAGATCGCCGAGCGGTGTCGCGCGGCGGGTCACGCGGTGCATTGGCAGGAGGCCGACGACCTGCGCCAGCCGGCTCCGCTGGCGGCCGATGAAGCCGACCTCGTGCTGCTGGGCAGCTGGACCGACAACGCCGGGCGCACACCGGCGGAGATGAAGGCATGGGTGGCCGGCATTGCCGGGCTGGGTCAGCGGCCGCGACAGGTAGCCGTGTTCGGCACCGGTGAGACACAGTGGGGCCAGGAGTACTATTGCGGCGCCGTGCACCGCCTGATGCGCTACTTCCACAGCAGCTACCCGCCGCTGGAGATTGAACAGATGCCGCACGGCGAGCGCCACGCCGCCGCCATCGACGCCTGGACCGACGCGGTCCTGGCCCATTACCGGAGTACCACCGATGCAGATCATCGACGCCACCACGCCTGAGCAGCTCCAGCAGCTGTTGGCCGAACATCCCCGGGTCCTGGTGGATTTCCACAAGGACCAGTGCCCGGGCTGCCGGATGCTGGAGATGTCCCTGCAGCGTGTCGCCAGCAGCGGCGCGGGGCAGGGCATGACCCTGCTGCGGGTGCAGCTGGAAGTGCTGGGTGAAACCTTCTTCAGGGAGCTGGGGCTGCGGCAGACACCAACGCTTGCGCTGTTCCGTGACGGCAACGAACGCATCCGCCTGGCCGGATTCCAGTCGCCACAGCAGATCGAGGCTGCCATCGCCCTGCATCTGTAGAGCGGGGCCACGCTCGACAGCGCTGCACGCGTGCGTCGAGCATGGCCCGGTGGCGGCCCTCGGCCGTCAGGCGGCGGCAAAGGTGTCGACCAGCAGCTTCACATTCAATGCCACGATCACCAGCGCGATCAACCAGGCGATCGTACCCAGCCACCGCGGCGCCACCAGTGCGCCCATGGTCACCTTGTCGGTCACGATCCGCACCAGGGGAATGATCGCGAACGGCAGCTGCATCGACAGCACCACCTGGCTCAGCACCAGCAGCTTCACCGCGCCCTGGTCGCCGAACAGCACGATCACCACCACCACTGGAATGATCGCCAGCGCCCGGGTCAGCAGCCGCCGCAGCCAGGGCGGCAGGCGAAGGCGCAGGAAGCCCTCCATCACGATCTGCCCGGCCAGCGTCGCGGTCACCGTGGAATTCAGGCCCGATGCCAGCAGTGCCACCGCGAACAGCGTCGCCGCGGCGCCCACGCCCAGCATCGGTGCCAGCAGCTGATGCGCCTGCTCGATGTCTTCCACGTCGAAGCGACCGTTGGCATGGAATACGGCCGCGGCCAGGATCAGGATGCTGGCATTGATGAACAGTGCCAGCGTCAGGGCCAGCGTGCTGTCGGTCACCGCCCAGCGCAGCGCGCTGCGGCGACCCTCGTCGGTACGCGGATACGCTCGGGTCTGCACGATGGACGAGTGGAGGTACAGGTTGTGCGGCATGACCGTGGCGCCGATGACGCCGATCGCGATGTACAGGGCGTGCGGATCGGTGACCACCTGTGCGCGTGGAATGAAGCCGCCAAGCACCGCCATGACAGGCGGCGCGGCCATCGCGATCTGGACCACGAAGCAGGCGAAGATCACCATCAGCAGCGCGATGACGAAGGCCTCCAGCGCGCGGAAGCCGCGGTTCATCAGCAGCAGCACCAGCAGCGTGTCCAGCGCGGTGATCACTGCACCCCACAGCAGCGGCAGGTCGAAGAGCAGCTTCAGTGCGATGGCGGTGCCGATTACCTCGGCCAGGTCGCAGGCGATGATGGCTGCCTCGCACAGCGCCCACAGGGCCAGGTTGACCGGCTTCGGGTAGCGCGCGCGACAGGCCTGGGCCAGGTCCAGCCCGGTGGCGATACCCAGCCGCGCCGAGAGCGCCTGCAGGATCACCGCCATCAGATTGGACACGAGGATGACCGACAGCAGCAGGTAGCCGAAGCGTGAGCCGCCGGCCAGGTCGGTGGCCCAGTTGCCAGGGTCCATGTAGCCGACCGAGATCATGTAGCCCGGGCCGAGGAACGCCAGCAGGCGGAACCACCAGTGGCCCTTGTCGGGTACCGCCACCGAGGCATTGAGCGCACCCAGGCTGGCCGGGGCAGGGGCCGAAGGGTCATCGGGCGCCAGGGTGTTCATGCGCGTAATATAGCCCCTGCTATATCCAATAGCAATGTGAAACAATCGTCTTTATCGCGTCACTGGTCCAGAATTCAGGTTCATTCCCGGACGACTTCGGCAGGACAGGCGCACGCGTGGGCAAGAGCGACGATTCGACATCGCCAAAGAATCCCCCCTTGATCGAGGCCGAGCGCCAGGTCGAGAGCTTCCGGCAGGTGCGCGAGGCGCACCGGATGGAACTGGTGGAGGACTATGTCGAGCTGATCTCGGACCTGCTGGCCGATGGCGGCGAGGCCCGCCAGGTCGACATCGCCACCCGCCTGGGGGTGGCGCAGCCGACGGTGGCGAAGATGCTGCGGCGGCTGGCCCGCGACGGCTGGGTCGTGCAGCGGCCCTATCGTGGTGTCTTCCTGACCGCCGAGGGCGAGGCGCTGGCCCATGCCAGTCGCCAGCGGCACCAGACGGTGGAGCGCTTCCTGTTGGCGCTGGGCGTGGATGCCGATACCGCCCGGCGCGATGCCGAAGGCATCGAGCATCATGTCAGCGAGCAGACGCTGGCGCTGTTCGAAGCATTCGTGCGCAAGGCCGAGGGCGGGTAGGGCCGGTGCCCGCGATCTGAAGGGTGGCGGTAGCGCCGGGCCATGCCCGGCGGCTGCATGCGCTCGGAAGGAGGGGTAGCGCCGGGCCATGCCCGGCGGCCGTGGAAGGAGCCGCAGATCACTCAAGCGGCGGGCAGCGCGCCTGTTCCTGTGCGCATGCCCCTGCCTGCCACAGCTTCAGCACAGGCTGCAGACCCTCATAGCGCCGCCCATGCCACCCCTTCGCCAGCACGCGACCTTCCGCGTCGATCAGCACCAGATTGGGCGGCGCGGGGCCGGCCAGGGCCTGCAGCACCGGCATGCGCGCGGCCCTGCGCGGGTCCAGCACCGGCCACGGCATGTCCTGGCGGCGCATGTAGCGGCGCAGCGCGGCCTCGCTCTCATCCTGGCTGACGTACACCACCTCGGTGTCCGCACCGGCCTCGCGCAGTGCGTCACGCACGCTGCGCAGGGTCGGCACGAAGGCATGGCAGGGCGCGCACCAGTCCGCACCGAAGTACAGCGCGATCAATCGCGGCGGCGGCGACCACTGCATCGGGCGCAGCGATCGCGCCTCTGGTCGCATCAGCGACGCCGAGACCTGCGCGTGCAGATTCTCTGCCGCGACCGGCGCGGCCAGCAGCGCGCTGCCGGCGCACAGCAGAACGCGCAGTGCTTCAGAACGCATAGCGCAGGCTGACATACCACGAGCGCGCGAAGCGGGGCCCGTAGACGTAGTCGCTGTCGCGCAGCGCGCCGGCTTCAAGATCCTTCTGCCGCTGATCGAACACGTTCTTGACTCCGGCTGCCACGGACACCTCCTGTTCGGCGCCCACCCCCAGGTGGCGATGCCAGCGGGCACCCAGGTCGGTCACCCAGAAGGCACGGGTGCGATGCAGTTCACCCAGCCGGTTGTTCAGCACCGGCATTGAACCGGTGTGGCGCAGCGCGATGAAGGTCTCCCACGGTTCCGAAGGCAACCAGCCGAGCTGGGCCAGCCCGGTCCAGCGAGGGGTCTTGAGGTAGTCGCGGCTGTTGATCACGGTGTCGCCGCCCTCGCCGGTGTCATCGAAGATGCGCTGGGGTTCGCGGAAGCGCGAGCGGTACCACGATGCGCCCGCGGTAAGACGCCATTGCGGCGAGGGTTGCCAGCCCAGATTGGCTTCCATGCCCAGTACGTCCGAGCCCGAGGCGTTGTAGCGCAGCTGGCCGAGCTGGCCGTCGGCGCCGCGCAGGATCTCGCCCAGCGCAAAGGTGTCACGGATGCGCGCGTAGGAGGCGGTGGCGTCCCACGTCCACACCGGCTCGGCCGGATCCGAACGCCAGTCGAAGCCGAGCAGGGTGGTCAGCGCACGTTCCTCCCTCAGGCCCTCGGCATTGCGCACGCGCACCTGCTCGCCACCGAGCGTGTCCACATGCACATCCTCGACGAAGATTTCCGGTGCGCGGAATCCGCTGGCAATGCCCGCCCGCCACTTCACGTTCTCCGTGGCCTGCCAGGCCAAGGCGACACGCGGTGAGAGCACCGCGTTGTCCAGTTCGGAACTCTTGTCCACGCGCGCGCCGATCACCAGGTCGATGTCCTCGCGCAGGCTCCATTCGTCCTGCACGAAGGCGCCCAGGTTGTGGAAGCTGGCGTCCTCCAGCACGGCCAGGCGCTGGCCGTCACCGGTCCGGTTGTCGTCGCGCAGGCGCTCGTGCTTGTACTGCACGCCGAACGCCAGGGCATGCGCGCCCAGCCGCCAGTTCAACTGGCTGTCGAGGTAATGCAGCGGATTGTGCGTGCGTCCGTATTGCCGCCAGGAGCGCGAGGCGGCGCTGCCGGCCACGGTGGGGTCCAGCTCGGAGGGATCGTATCCGGCTGCCGACGGGTCGGTGACCACATCGCCGAGACCGCCATAGAAGCTGTCGCGATCGATGTCGGCGAAGGCATAGGCGAGGCGGAAGTCGATGTCCGGGCTTACTTCCTGGTCCCAGGACACGCTGCCACGCCGGTACGTGGTGTCGAGCGATTCTGCGATGTTGGCCAGATACTCCGGCTGGTCAAGGCGGTTGCCGCCGCGCCGGCTTTCATCGGTGACCTGCACGTCCACGCGCAGCCGTGTTCCCGGTGTGGGCGCATACCACGCCTGCAGTCCACCGACCTTGAGATCCTTGCGCGTGATCTCGGTGTAGTCATCACCGTTGTAGTCGATGCCCCTGTTCCAGTTGCGCTGGGCGATCACCGACAGCCCGGCATCGACCTGCGCGGCAACCAGATCCAGCCGGACATCTGCATTCTTCTGCGGCGTGCCACGCAGCACATCCACGCCGGCCTGCACATGGCCACCACTGCGCGAGGGCAGCGGCGGAACCAGGTTGATCACGCCGGCCACCGCGCCGGGTCCATACAGCGCCGAGCCACCGCCCTTGACCACTTCGATGCGATCGACGAAGCCGGCGGGAATCTGCTCCAGGCCGTAGACGCTGCCCAGCGTGGACAGCAGCGGGATGCCGTCGAACAGCAGCTGGTTGTAGGCACCCGGCAGGCCCAGCAGCTGCACTTCGCTGGTGTTGCAGTTCTGGCAGTTGCTTTCCACGCGCAGGCCATTGATCAGTTCGACCGCACGGGAGAAATCGGTGGCCGCACGCAGCGCGATGTCCTCCCTGCGCAGCACTTCGGTACGGATCGGCACATCGGCAAGCAGGCGCTCGCTGCGCGTGGCGGTACTGACCTTGACCTGCACCCGGTCCAGCTGCGTGGGCGAGGGCGTGCCGGCTAGTACCGGGGTCGACAGGGCAAAGAAGATGGCGGTGGCCAGCGGAAGGTGGCACGGCGGCACGGCGTGGGGCATGGAGGCGTCGTCCTTGGGGAAGAGAGCGGCGAGGGCGACCTGGCTGGTGTACATGAAAGCAAATGCTCATAGATATAGCAATTGCTATATCAAGCGCGACGCTGCTTTCGTGGGCACGGCGCAGGGCGCCTCATCAGGAACGACGGTGTTATAACATTACAATAGACGACGTCACCCCTGCCGGATGTCATATCCGGCAGGGGTGTTCAGGCGCGGGTTCCGGGCGGGACGCCGGGTGTTACCAGGCGGCGCGCAGGCCGACCTGTGCACCGTGGTTGCGATAGCCGCTGTCGCCGCGCTGCACGCGCAGGTCGCCCCAGGCACTCCAGCGTTGCCCCAGCTGCAGCTGCGCGCCCGCCTGCATTTCGTAGCGGCTGTCGGGCGTCTTCGCGCTCAACAGCTCTTCGTTGAAGCGCATCGAGGGATCTCGCTGGCCGCGCAGCCAGTTGACCGCCAGGAAGGGTTGTACGCGATTGCCGCGCAGGGTGCTCTGTCCAAACAGACGCACACCCAGCCGACTGTTCAGCCCGATGCTGCGGCCATCCTCGACCCGTGTTCCGTTGTCTTCAACCAGGCTGTCACTGTCGTAGTCGGTCCAGGTCAGCTGTGCCTGCGGCTGCAGGTACAGAGTGCTGGCCTCGCGGGTGCGGATCGCCCAGGCGTAGCCGAGCTCCAGCGACGCGCTGCGGACGTCCGCATCGTAGGTTTCCGCCGCAATGCCCTCGCCCTGCACATCATTGTCGAAGCGGGCAGCCTGCACCCAGCCGTCCACGTACAGACCGCCGCTGCTCTGTGCATCCTGTACCCAGCCCAGATACACGCCTGCCGATTTGCCCTTGATCCTGCCGCGGGTGCCATAGCCGGACAGCATGGAGACTGCGCGGGTGGTGGCGTCGCCGGTGCCGAGCATCACGCCCACCTGGCCGCGCCCGTCGCTCCAGCGCCACAGATCGCTGCCCAGCTGCAGGACGTTGAGATGCGTGCGAGCATCGACCTGGCCGGCAATGCTGGCCTGGATCTGATCGCGGCCACCACGCACCCAGGTTCCCGGGCGCGCGCGGTCGAAGCCGGGCTCGCCGCGATCGTGACGACGTACCTGGAACATCTGCTCGGCTGCGATCTGGTTGGCCAGATAGGCGCCGGGCTCCGGGCGCAGCACGGGTTCGGGATCGGGGTCAGGATCGGGAGGAGGAATCACCGGATCCTCCGGATCGCACTCCGGCAGGGAAGGATTGATATCGCATGGATTGCCCGTGTAGGCCGAGGTCAGGTACCAGTTGCCGTTGGCCGTCGTGGCCGAGCCTTTGTGCAGGAAGTACTCGTACATGCCGCCGATGGCGCGGCCCTGCAGCGCGAAGCTGCCGTTGCTGGCGCCATCGACCTGGACCAGCAGGATGCCGTCGACCGTCTGCGCGCCAGCGCCCGCGATGTTGTTGACAATGACGTTGGTGGCGCCGCTGGTGGCGCCGGTCACATGCAGGCGCGAACTGGCGGCGGCGTCGCCGGCCAGCACGGTGTTGAAATGGAGGGTGCCGCCGTTGCCGGTGTAATCGCCATTGACGGTCAACTGCGGATACGCCGCCTGACCCTCCGCGCCGAGCAGGATGTGGCTGCCCGCGCCGAGGGTGAGGTTGCCGGTGCTGCTGTCGCCGGACAGCGTCCAGCGTCCGCCCTGGTCGACGATCACCTCAGCCGGGCCGGTGATCTGTCCGGTCAGCACCAGCCCATCGAGGAAGCGCAGGGTCGTGCTGGCGGTATCGGCGATGACGAAGTTGCCGTTGAGGGTGGACGTGCGGGCGGTGAAATCGAGTGCCAGATCGGGGTCGACTTCCACCAGATTGCCGTTGCCACCGATGAGCGTTGCGCCGTTCTGGACGGTGAGGCGCGCCAGATCGGGAGCACGGCCATTCTCGATTCTCACCTTGACGGCGGGACCGGTGGTGCCCTCCACGCGTGATCCATCCACCAGTACACGCCAGTCCGCAGGGTCCGCATAGGGGGGTTGGCTCAGTCTGGAATTTCCCAGTAGCAGGCCGATGTCGCTGCCGATGGCGGCGGAGCCATCACGCAGCTCGATCGAGCCGGCCAGGCTGCGCATGCCGATGGCTCCGGAGAAGGTCGAGCGCTCGGCAACGATGGTGCCGCCCCCACTGGCCTGAGCACCAATGCGGACACCCGACACCTTGCTGTCGATGAACTGGGCGAGGCTGAGAGGCTGCGGGGTGGCGGTAATCAGCGCGCCGGTTGAAAAGCCGAAGCCGCTGGCATTCGTGTTGACGATCTCCGACCTGAGGAAGCGGCCCTGCGAGTTGGTCATCGATGCTCCCGCTCCCGACGCATTGCTGGTAATGGTCGTGTCCGTCGCATTGACGACGCCCCCCTCGCTGGCACCCACGCGACCCACTCTGACGCCATTGAGGTTCAATGTTCCCTCGACGGAAAAATCTCGGCCCTCATAAGGGCTTCCCGGGTCCACCGTCAGCGTGGTGCCGGCCGGGACAAAAACTGACTGGGCATGACCTGTCTGCGGCACGCCGACGCAGGCCGCCAGGGCCAGCGCAAGCGGAGCGGCCTGCGCGGGCAGGGCGCGTGAAGCGGATCTCATCGTGTACATGGTTTCTCTCCAGAACGTTGGATGGGCCCGTCCCCACAGGCCGGAGGCGGCACTCTGCGGGGCGACGGCCCGAAGAGCCATGCAATTCGTCTGAAACACTGCAACGTTTTCCATCCAGCTGCAGCCCGCATTGGCCTATTCAGCTGCGGAATTCGTGGGTGCTGGATAGTCCTCGCGAAGTGAAAACGGCATGAAGCGCCCGTCAGGCTCATGCGAGAACACTTTCACCGATCTAAATCGTGATGTGAGTCACGCAATCGCCCCGGCGGCACCGGCAGACATGCTGCGGCGCAACATCGCAGCGCGGTGGCGCATGGCCACCTGTGCGATCAGCCGCGGCGGAAGGCGGCCGGGGTGCGGGCGCCGACGATGATCATGCGGATCATCGTGGAGATCTGTTCGACCAGTTCCGGATCTTTCTCCGGCGGCAGGTCCATCGCGGTGGCGCCCATCGCGAACACCAGGCGGGTGATCGCCTTGGCCACCAGTTCCGGTGCATGCAGCACCGCGCCGTCGAGGGCCGCCAGGCGCACCAGGTCGTGCTGCAGCTCTTCCTCGAAGTAATGCAGCTCGCGCTCGACAGCGTGCTTGAAGTCATCCGAGCCGACCGCACCTTCGCGCAGCAGGACGTGCAGCAGCTTGTCGTCTGCGCGCAGCTGCTCCATGAAGGTCTCCACTGATACCCGCACCACGCTGGTGGCGGAGGAGGTCGCGCGCTGCCGCGCCTCGCCGATGATGGTGCGCAGCGAGCGGCCGGCCACATCGATGAGGGCCACGGCAAGTTCGTCCATGTCGCGGAACTGCCGGTAGAAGCTGTTCGGCGCGATGCCTGCCTCACGCGCGACCTCGCGCAGACTGAGGGTGGACAGGCTGCGGTGCGGGCCGATCAGCTTCAGGGCCGCGGCCAGCAGATCCTCGCGGCTCACCGTACGGCGGGCCGGGCTCTGCGCATCTTCGGGTATCGACAGGACGGTGGCAGCGGCCATGAGGGCTCCGGTGGGGCAAGGCTGAATCATACCCAATCCGGTTCAATATACACGTGTATACACAGGTGTATGTGCGCCCGTATAGTGGCTGCCATGAGCGCTGTCGTCCGTCCGTCCCCGTTTTCCCTGCACCGCTGGCTGTCGCCCACGCTGTTCGATTTCTGGGCCGGCCAGATCAATCCGTTGTGGACGCTGCGCGAGCCCTTGGCACGCCTGGTCCGACGCGAACCAGCGGGCGAGGGCGCGGCCACCCTGATCCTGCGCTGCAACCGGCACTGGGCCGGCATGCGCGCCGGCCAGCACGTCACCCTCGGCGTCGAGCTTGAGGGGCGGGTATGGCAGCGCAGCTACAGCCCGACCCGGCTGAGTGGCCGCGAACTGGCCATTACCGTCAAAGCCGTGGACGGGGGGCGGGTCAGCCAGCACCTGGTGAACCAGGCGCGGCCCGGTGACCTGTTCCGCATCGATGCCGCCTTCGGTGACTTCCATATGCCGGCCGCCGCGCCGGTGTTGCTGCTGGCGGCGGGCAGCGGCATCACGCCGATGCGCAGCCTGCTGCGCGAGGCCTGCCAGCGACCGCTGGGCGCGCCGGTGGACCTGTTCTACTGGGAACGCACAGCGGCCGCCATCCAGTTCCGTGACGAACTGCATACGCTGGCGGCAGCGACGCCGGGCCTGCGCGTGCACCTGCTGACCACCCGCGAGGGCGAGGTGCCGGCCGCGCGCATCGATACCCACGCCCTGCAGATTCCCGGCGATGACACGCCGCTGGCACAGCGCCATGTACTGGCCTGTGGCCCGGACGGCTTCGTTGCCGCCGCGCGCCGCCGCCTTGCGCATCAGGTGGCCGGTTTCCAGGCGGAAGCCTTCACGCCGCCCGCGCCGCTGCTGGATGCCGACGGCGAAGGCGAGGTGTCGCTGACCCTGGCACGCAGTGGGCGCCAGCTGCGCGTGCCGCGCGGCCGCTCCCTGCTGGAGAGCCTGGAAGCGCAGGGCATCAAGCCCCGGCACGGCTGCCGCATGGGCATCTGCAACAGCTGCAGCTGTGAACGCGTCAGTGGCGCTACCCGCCATCTGCGCACCGGCGATACGCATTCCGAAGCGGCGCAGCCCGTACGGATCTGCGTGAGTGCGCCGACCACCGACCTGACCCTGGATCTCTGAGGAACCGTTGCCATGACCCGCGCTACCGACCGTGCCCTGAGTCCTGCCGAAATGAACGCCTTCGGCCAGGAACTCGACGCGATCCGCGATCGTGTGATCGGCAGTCTCGGCGCGTCCGATACGCGCTATATCCGGCGCGTGGCCGCTGCCGTGCGCTGGTTCGGCGTCGGCGGCCGCAGCCTGCTGTTCCTGGCGGCGTTCTCGCCGCTGCTGTGGGCACCGCTGCTGTGGCCGGCCGCCATCGCTGGCACGCTCATGCTGGCGCTGTCGAAGATCCTGGAGAACATGGAGCTGGGCCACAACGTGATGCACGGCCAGTTCGACTGGACCGGCGACCCGAAGTTGAACGGCAACACCTACGAGTGGGACATCGTTGCCACCGCCGACAACTGGCGCAAGACCCACAACTTCCGCCACCACACCTATACCAACGTGCGCGGCATGGACGATGACATCGGCTACGGCCTGCTGCGCATCTTCCCGGAACAGCGCTGGAAGCCGTTCTATCTGCTGCAGCCGATCATCGCACCGATCTTCGCGCTGCTGTTCCAGTGGGGCGTGGCCGCCCAGGACCTGCGCCTGGGGCGCTGGCTGAAGGGCCGCATCAGCAGCCGCGCGATGTGGCTGCAGACCCGTCCGGTGGCGCGCAAGATGCTGCGCCAGGTGCTGAAGGATTACGTGCTGTTCCCGCTGCTGGCTGGCCCGTTCTTCCTGACCGTGATGCTGGG
Organism: Stenotrophomonas genospecies 5; assembly: GCF_054473825.1. Lineage (NCBI taxonomy): Bacteria > Pseudomonadati > Pseudomonadota > Gammaproteobacteria > Lysobacterales > Lysobacteraceae > Stenotrophomonas > Stenotrophomonas genospecies 5. The sequence continues at coordinate 1,352,963 of NZ_JBTMUW010000001.1, read as the reverse complement.
CAACCTGGTCGCCAACGGCCTGCGCAACATCTGGACCTACGTGATCATCTTCTGCGGCCACTTCACCGCTGAATCGGAGACGTTCCCCAAGGAGTGCCTGCGCAACGAATCACGTGGCCACTGGTACCTGCGCCAGCTGCGTGGCTCGTCGAACATCAGCGGTGGTTTCCTGATCAACGTGCTGTCGGGCAACCTCAGCCACCAGATCGAGCACCACTTCTATCCGGATCTGCCGGCCAACCGCTATGCGGCCATCGCCAAGGAAGTGAAGGAGATCTGCCTTCGCTACGGTCAGCACTACAACAACGGTTCGCTGCCACGGCAGTTCGGCCAGGTGGTGTGGCGCATCCTGCGGCATGCCTTCCCGAGCAAGCCGCGCCGCCTGCCGATGCCGGACATCATGACGGCGCCGGCACCGGCCAACGCGGGCTGATCGATGCGGCCGGCCTGTGCGGCCGGCTCAGCCCGCGCTCTCCTGCGGCGCCGGCTGTTCGCGCTTTAGCCGGCGCAGAAACACCTGCATTTCCTTCCGAGCCTGCTCATCGCCCTGGTGGCTGGCCACGCTCAGGCCCCGTTGCCATGCCTCGCGAGCCGCCTGCGGCTGGCCACCCGCCAGCCGGGCCTTGCCCAGCAGTTTCCACGCCGCCGAGTAATGCGGATCAAGTGCCACGCAGCGGCCCAGATGGGTCGCCGCGCGCGCCGGATCGCCGGCGTCGAGCCAACCCTTGCCCAGCCCGAAGCGCAGCAGCGCGCTGTCGTGGCCGTTGGCGAGCAGGTCCTCCAGTGCCTCGATGGTCATGTCTGTACCTCCCGCAGGGTGTCCAGCGGCCCCGGCAGGAAGCGGCCACGGTGGAACATCAGCGGCGCACCGCCGGTCTCATTGATCTCGATGATGCGGCCGGCCAGCAGCAGGTGATCACCCACCGGCCATTGCGCATGACGGGTGCAGGTCAGGTGCGCGACCGCGCCGGCGATGCGCGGCGGCGCGTCGTCTTCGTCTGGAAGCAGGGGTACGCCGTCGAAACGATTGCGCACCTGGGGATCGGCGAACGTGCGCGCCAGTGCTTCCTGGTCCGCGCCCAGCACGCTGATCGCGAAGCGCGTGGCGCGCTGGAAGGCCTGCAGGCTCTGTGCGTGCAGGGCCAGGTTCCACAGTACCAGCGGCGGCTGCAGCGACACCGGCACGAAGGAATTGATGGTCAGGCCCAGCGGTGTGCCCCGTGCGTCGCGGGTGCAGACGATGGCCACGCCGGTAAGGAAGTGGCCGAGCAGCCGCCGCAATGCACGCGGCGGCAGACTGACCGAGGGTACCGGAGCCGGGGCGGGGAAGACCCCTGCCCACGGCCCGGCGTAATGGGGAGTGCCGGCGCTCATGCGCCGCCCACCTGGCGGTAGCGGCGACCGACTTCGGCCCAGTCGATGATGTTGAAGAACGCCCCGATGTAGTCCGGACGGCGGTTCTGGTAATGCAGGTAATACGCGTGCTCCCACACATCCAGGCCGAGGATCGGCGTGTTGCCGGACAGGCCGGCCGCCGCGCCCATCAGCGGGCTGTCCTGGTTGGCGCTGCTTTCAACCCGCAGGCGGCCATCGCGATCACTGGTCAGCCAGGCCCAGCCGCTGCCGAAGCGGGTCAGCGCCGCCTTGCTGAAGGCATCCTTGAAGGCATCGAAGCCGCCGAGGTCACGGTCGATGGCCGCCGCCAGCACCTCATCGGGCGTGCCGCCGCGTGCGCTGAGCACGGTCCAGAACAGGCTGTGGTTGGCGTGGCCGCCACCGTTGTTCCGGACCGCGCCGCGCTGGGCCTCCGGCACGGCATCGAGGCGGGCGATCAGCGCCTCGACCGGCTGTTCGGCGAGGCCGGCCTGCTCGACCGCGGCATTGAGGTTGTTGACGTAGGTCTGGTGGTGCCTGCTGTGGTGGATCTCCATCGTCCGCGCATCGAAATGCGGTTCGAGGGCATCGTAGGCATAGGGGAGCGGGGGAAGCGAGTACGACATTGAAGCAGTCTCCGTAGCGAAGGCCAGCGGGCTGGCCGTGGGGAGACTGTTATCGCACCTCAACAATGGTTGAGGTCAACCCGCCTGCGCCTTCATCCACTCAACCCAGCCAACCCCTGCACGCCCCATCCACCTGATTGCCGCACGCCTGCTGCATCCGCTGCTGCAGCCGCGCCAGCGTCTGCGCGCCCTGGTGCTTGCCACTCCATGCCTTCAGCTGCCCGGCCAGGCGTTCGAAGCGCTGGCGGGTGCGCTGGTGGTAGCCCGACGGCTGTGCCTCCAGTTCGGCGATCAACGAGGCGGTCGCCTGCTCGATGCGCGGTGCATCGTCCGGCGCCAGCTTCAGCAGGCCTTCCACATACAGCACACCCCACTGCACGCGGGTCGCCGGGCCTTGCGCACCATCGTAGGCCCGTTTCAGCCACTCCAGCGCACCGGCAGTGTCGCCGCGCTGCTCGGCCAGTTCGGCCAGCTCAGGCATGTAGTAGTACGGCTGCTCGCTGCGCTTCAGCTCGGCCAGCAGCAGCGACTCCGCGCCGGCGTCGTCGCCGACCTGGCGCAGTGCGTAGACCGCGCTGCTGATCGTGGCCTGGCGTGCATGCGCATCGGTGGCGGCGGCATCGGCGGCGGCCACGCGCTGCTTGACCCGATCAACCAGAGTAGCGGGCAGTGCGCCCTTGGGCTGTTGCTGGCGGGCCAGCGACACTTCGGTCAGCGCACGCGACAACGCGTCGTCGGCGCGGTCGCCACGCTCGGCGTCTGCGCGCTCCAGTGCGACCAGCAGCTGCTGCCCCAGGGTGTTGCTGGTGGCCGGCCCGGTACTGGCCTGCTTGACCAGCTGTACGCCCGCATAGCCCAGCAGCTCGCGGTTGCGTCGCACCTCCGCGGGGTGCGCCAGAACAGCCTGCAGCAGCTCGCGCACTTCGGTGGGCGAGGCATCGGGCTTTTCGGCTGTTGCCAAGGCAAGCAGAGCGAAACGGCGCTGCAGCGCGGCCTCCGGTGCGGCCTTGGACAGCTGGCGCAGCACGTCCTGGCTGTTGCGTTCGCCGGCCAGGCGGTTGGCGTCGACTTCCCAACCGTAGTCGCCCAACACCTGCCAGTCTTCGGCGGCCAGTTGCTCCGGCGTCGTCAATGCGGTGGCCAGGGTGGCGGCAACGGCACTGCGGCGGCCTGCGGCCACGGTCAGTGCCCGGGTCAGTTCGGCGGCATCGTTGCCGCCGGCCACGCGGGTGATTTCGTTGCGTTGTGGGTCCATCACGATCAGGGTCGGATAGCCGCGCACGCCGAAGCGCTCGCCCCAGGCCTGCGCACCTTCCTCGTCGCCATCCAGGTAGACGGGAACGAATTTGCTGGTCAGCGCGATGAAGGCCGGGTCCTTGAACAGACCCGCCTTGAGCTGGTTGCACGGTGGGCACCAGACCGCACCCCAGTACAGCAGCACCGGCTTGCCGCTGTCGGCGGCTTCGGCGAAGGCGTCGTCGACGTCGCCCTGGCGCCAGGCGATGGCGGACGCCGGTGCGGGGGCCTCGGCGGAGTTGGCGGTGGAAACCGGGGCCGGGGCGCAGGCGCTCAGCGCCGAAGCCAGCAGCAACACGGAAAGCGCAACGCGCATCGGCAGCATCTCGAAGGGCAGGGTGACAGGCCATTGTAGGAATGACGGCAGAGGCTGCTGATTCAGTTTGCTCATGAAGGGTGCGCTGCAGGGCATGACGTCCGCCGCCCGCACCCTCTGCCGATACAGCACCCCATTGAACCCACCGGCTTGGCACGCACCTGCGGCAGGGCTCCACGCTAAGCTGACAGCATGAGCGATTTCAATTCTGCCTACGCTGCGCTGTTTGCAGAACAGGGCCTGAGCCTGGGACTGATGACGCCGGTGGCGGCGCACGGGTTGGCCGATCCGCATGAGGCGCGGCGTATCGCCCGGTTGGCCGATGACCTCGGCTTTGCCGCGCTGTGGACGCGCGACGTGCCCTTGATGGTGCCGCAGGGACCGGAGGCGACCGCGAGCGCGCTGGATGATCCCTTCCTGTGGCTGGGCATGCTGGCCGCCGCGACAGAGCGCATCGTGGTTGGCAGTGCGGCCATCGTGCTGCCATTGCGCCAGCCGCTGCAGGTGGCGAAGTCGGCCTTGAGCCTGGACCGCATCAGCGGCGGGCGTTTCGTGCTGGGCCTGGGTTCGGGTGATCGCCCGGAGGAATTCGCCGCGTTCGGCGAGGATCTGGAGGGCAGGGCCGCGACGTTCCGTGAGCGCTGGTCGTTGCTGCGGGCGGCGCTGTCGCCGCAGGCACACGAGCGGGCCGCCGTGCTGCAGGTGACCGGAGGCTTCGACGTGCTGCCTGCGCCGGCCGCGCGCATTCCGATGCTGGTGGTGGGGACCGCCAGGCAGAGCCTGCAGTGGATCGCCCGTGAGTCTGAAGGATGGGCCACCTATCACCGCGAGGAGGCTGCCCAGGAGGGACGCATCGGTCTGTGGCAGCAGGCGTTGGCGCAACAGGGCGCGGCGGGCAGACCGTTCGTGCAGTCGATGCTGCTGGACCTGCAGGCGGACCCGCAGGCACCCGCCGAGCCGTTGCCGCTTGGCCTGAAGGTCGGCCGCGATGGCCTGCGTGACTATCTGCTGCGCGTGCATGCGCAGGGCGTGGCGCATGTGATGTTCAATCTGGTCGACAACGGCCGGCCGGTGGAGGCCGTGCTGCGCGAGATCGGGGAGCGGGTGCTGCCGCATATCCCCCGGTAGCTGTGCTGCGCCCGCCGGGCATGGCCCGGCGCTACCGATGTGTGGGCATCTGCGATGCGGCGAGTGTGACCCGACGGTGTCCTGAACGTTCGCATCTGCGTATCATTCGCATCTTCTGTCCCTGCAGGAGCCCGATGTGACCCCAGGCAATCCAATGCACCCCGTCGGACGGCTGTTCGCCGTGGTTGCCTTCATCGAGGCCATCACCTGGGCCGGCCTGCTGGTGGGCATGTGGCTGAAGTACGGCCCGCAGGCCAACGTCGCCCTGGTCAAGGTGTTCGGGCCGCTGCATGGCGTGGCGTTCCTGGTGTACGTGGCCGTGACCCTGTTCTCCGCAGTGCGCCTGCGCTGGCCATGGTGGGCCAGCGCGCTGGCCCTGCTTGCTGCTGTCCCGCCGCTGGTCACGCTGCCGCTGGAGTGGTGGTTCCGCCGTCGCGGCCTGCTGTCGCCGCGTGTGACGCGCTGACACGGCTGTTGCGGGTCCATTCAATTGAATGGGTATCAAATGCAAATACGAGCCGTTATCATTTAAGGGTGATGCCGCTGCGTGACGTGGCGGCATCGGGCGGAGCGTCGTGCTGGCGTTCTGCCGTCCTTCCCTGTCACGGCTGGTGTTCCATGCACGCACGTCCCGTCGTTCCCGGTTTGCCGGCCCTGGTGTTGGCGGCCCTGATCGGCACCATGGCCATGATGTCTTTCGTCGCCGTGATCGGCCCGGTGGTCCGGCTGCTGGGCCTGTCCGAATGGCACGCGGGCCTGTCGGTGACGGCCGCCGGCGTGCTGTGGATGCTGGCGGCTCGCCGCTGGGGCCAACTCAGCGACCGCATCGGTCGCAAGCGCGTGCTGCTGCTGGCGATGGGCGCGTACACCGGCGTCTACCTCGCGCTCGCCATGTTCATCGATGTGGCCCTGCAGGTCACGCCGCCGGTGGTTGTGTCGGTGCTGGTGCTGGTGGGCGCGCGCGGGCTGATCGGGCTGTTCTATGCCGCGGTGCCACCGACGGCCGCAGCCTTGATCGCCGACCAGGCGCCGGCCGGCCAGCGCACGCAGTTTCTCGCCCGTCTGGGCAGTGCCAATGCACTGGGGATGGTGCTGGGCCCAGCGGCAGCAGGCTGGCTGGCCTACACGCATCTTTCGCTGGCGCTGTATGTGGCCGCGCTGTTGCCGCTGCTGGCGCTGGCACTGCTGGCGTGGCGTCTGCCTTCGACAGCGCCGGCAGCGGCGGCATCGTCAGCACGACGGACGCCCCTGCGCCGTCTGGACCGGCGCCTTCGGCTGCCCCAGCTGGCCGCGTTCCTAGCAATGGTGTCGGTGACCATCGCGCAGGTGACGGTCGGCTTCTTCGCGATCGATCGCCTCGGCCTGGCAGCGGCTGAAGGCGCGCGCATGGCCGGCATCGCACTGACCGCTGTGGGCGTCGGGCTGATCCTGGCGCAGGCACTGGTGATGAAGCTGGAGGTGCCACCGCGGCGCTGGATCGTGCTGGGTGCATTGATCGCCGGTATCGGCTTCGCCTCGGTAGCCGCCGTGCAGCAGTCCTGGCAGCTGCCGGCGGCCTATGCGCTGGCGGCATTCGGCATGGGCTTCGTGTTCCCGTCGTTCCAGGCGCTGGCCGCCGATGCGGTGCAGGCACACGAACAGGGTGCCGCCGCCGGAACGGTCGCTGCGGCACAGGGGCTGGGCATGGTGGTAGGGCCGATGCTCGGCACGCTGTTGTATCGGGGCGGGCCGAGCCTGCCGTATCTGCTGGTGGGTGTGCTGCTGCTGTTGCTGTGCGTGCTGGCGGCAACGCACCGGATGAAGGAGGCGACATGAACGATTCGCTCAGGGACGATGCATGGCAGGAGACGGCGCCGTTGCCGTTGCCGGCTGCGGATGACCCCACGCTGTTCCTGCTGCAGCATGCAGGGCAGCATGTGCATGCGCGTGGCTGTCGTGCGGCGCTTGCGTCCGGTCCGCTGGTGACGCTGGCCGGGCGCGTGGCTGCGTTCTTCGCGCAGCAGCGGGGCGGGCCGGGCCTGCTGGTCGGAGCGATTCCGTTCGAACCACGTGCCGACGATGCGCTGTACCAGCCCGAACGCGTGCTGCCTGCGTTGCCGGTGCAGCCGCAGGCTGCGCCTGCGCTGGAGGGGGTCGTGCAGGCCGAACCTTCGGCGGACGACTACGCCGCAGCGGTGGATAGGGCAGTGCAGGCCCTGCGTGATCCCCGACAGGACCTGCACAAGGTGGTACTGGCGCGCAGCCTGTTGGCACACACACGCCACGCCCTGACGCCCGATGTGCTGCTGGCGAGACTGGGAGCCGATCCGTCGGTGGCGACCTACGCGGTGCCACTGCCGGTGGAGGTGGGCCAGGCCCCGGCATGGCTGGTCGGAGCGACACCGGAGCTGCTGCTGCGCAAGCGCGGCGCGCAGGTGCTGTCGCACCCGCTGGCCGGCTCAGCCCGGCGCAGTGCGGATCCGGTGCAGGACGAGCGTGCCGCGCAGACCCTGCTGGCGTCGGCCAAGGATCACGACGAGCACCGTCATGTGGTCGAGGCCATCGTTGATGGCCTCTCTCCCTATTGCAGCCATATCGACGCGCAGGCGCGGCCGGTGCTGCATGCCACGGCCACCATGTGGCACCTGGGCACCCGCATCCATGCCACGTTGAAGGATCCACGGGTGCCGGCCGCCGCCCTGCTGGCGCAGCTGCATCCCACGCCCGCCGTATGCGGCACGCCGCAGCAGGCGGCGCTGCAGCGCATCCGCGAACTGGAGCCGGTTCCACGCGGTTTCTACGCCGGCGCCGTGGGGTGGCTGGACGCGCAGGGCGACGGCGACTGGTACGTCGCCATCCGCTGCGCACGACTGCAGGGCACGCAGCTGCGACTGTATGCGGGCGCCGGCATCGTCGCCGGGTCGGAGCCGCAGGCCGAAGTGGCCGAAACCGCAGCGAAGTTTGCTGCCCTGTTGAACGCGTTGGGCGTCAGTGAGCCCGCGCCCCCGACCGAGCCCCTCGCATGAGCCGATTTCCTTCCCGCCTGCCATTGCGGCAGGTATGGCCCGAAGACCGGGTCGCCCACTATCGCCGGATGGGGCATTGGCGCGGGGAGACCTTCCCGGCCTTCCTGCGCGAGCGCGCCGAACGCTACGCCGATGACATCGCGGTGGTGGCAGGTGATGTCCGACTGAGCTATGCGCAGCTGTGGCACGAGGCCGGGCGCATCGGCAGCGGCCTGCTGGCGCTGGGCCTGCAGCCCGGTGAACGGGTGCTGGTGCAGCTGGGCAACAGCGCCGGCTTCATCGCCACCGTCTGCGGCCTGTTCCGCGCCGGCCTGGTACCGGTGTACGCGTTGCCCGCGCACCGCATCACCGAGCTGGTGCACTTCGCCACGAAGGCCGAGGCCAGTGCCTTTGTCACCGCCGATGTGCACGAGGGTTTCGATCATCGCGGGCTGGCACGGGCACTGCAGGCGGAGGTGCCGGCCCTGCGCCACGTGGTGATCGACGGCGATGCGGAGGAGTTCGTCGGGCTGGCGAACCTGCAGGGCGACCGCAGCCAGCTGCCGGCCGACCCGGATCCGCAGTCGGTGGCGTTCCTGCAGCTGTCAGGTGGCAGCACCGGCCTGTCCAAGCTGATTCCGCGCACGCACGACGACTACATCTATTCGTTCCGTGCCAGCAACGCGATCTGCGGGATCGACCGCGACAGCGTGTATCTGGTCGCATTGCCGGCCGCGCATAATTTTCCGATGAGCTCGCCGGGCTTCTTCGGTGCGCTGTATGCCGGTGCCCGCGTGGTGCTCAGTCCGGGGCCGGGCCCGGATGTCGCGTTCCCGCTAATTGCACGCGAGAAGGTGACCTGCTGTGGGCTGGTGCCGCCGCTGGCCCTGCTGTGGGCGCAGGCAGCGGCATCGACGAAGCACGATCTGTCCAGCCTGCGGGTGCTGCAGGTGGGCGGCGCAAAACTGGTGCCGGAGGCCGCGCGGCGCGTCATCGATGGCCTGGGCTGCACGCTGCAGCAGGTGTTCGGCATGGCCGAAGGCCTGGTGAACTACACCCGCCTCGACGATCCCGAGGAACTGGTGGTGGCCTGCCAGGGACGTCCGATCAGCCCTGACGACGAAGTCCGTGTTGTCGACGACCACGATCAGCCGGTTGCCGAGGGCGAGATCGGACATCTGTTGACCCGCGGCCCGTACACCATCCGTGGGTACCACAACGATGCCGCGGCCAACGCGCGCTCGTTCACCGACGACGGCTTCTACCGCACCGGCGACCGCGTGCAGCAGCTGCCCGGGGGATATCTGGTGGTGCAGGGGCGTGCCGGGGACCACATCAACCGTGCCGGCGAGAAGATCTCCGCCGAGGAGATCGAAGACCATCTGCTGGCCCATCCGGGTGTGTTCGATGCGGCGGTGGTGTCCATTCCCGATGAGTACCTGGGCGAGCGCAGCTGCGCCTTCGTCATCCGCCAGGGCGAGCCGATCACGGCGCCGGCACTGAAGGCCTGGATGCGCGGGCGCGGGCTGGCGGCGTTCAAGGTGCCGGACCAGGTGGTGTTCGTGGACAGCTTCGATACAACGGCGGTCGGCAAGATCAGCCGCCGCGAACTGCGTGCGCAGCTGCGTGCGCGTCATCTGCAGCAGACAGGAGGAACGCGCTGATGGCGCTGCCCCGCATTGCTTCATATTCCCTGCCGACCGCCAGCGAGTTGCCACAGCCGCGCGGCCCCTGGCACCCGCAGCGCGAGCGGATCGCGTTGCTGGTGCACGACATGCAACGCTACTTCCTGGCAGCGTTCGACGCGGACAGCGAGCCGCTGCGCCCCGCCGTGGACAACGTCGCGCGCCTGCTGGCGCATTGCCGGGCGCAGGGAATTCCCGTGTTCTATACCGCCCAGCATGGCGATCAGGACCGGCGCGACCGCGGCCTGCAGGCCGACCTGTGGGGGCCCGGCATGCGCCGGAGTGACGAACATGAGCCGATCATCACCGCGCTGGCCCCGCAGCCGGGCGAGCACGTACTGGTCAAGCATCGCTACAGCGCGTTCCAGCGCAGCAACCTGGAGACGCTGATGCGCGCGCGCGGGCGCGACCAGCTGCTGGTGACCGGTGTGTATGCGCATATCGGCTGCACCGCGACCGTGGTCGAAGCCTTCCAGCGTGATATCGAGGCATTCATCGCCGCGGATGCGGTCGCCGACTTCTCGCGCGCCGATCATGAGCAGGCGCTGCACTGGATCGCACGGACCTGTGGCGTACCGATGACCACCGGCCAGCTGCTGGAGACACTGTGATGGATAGGACGGGCGATGTGCTTGACCTGGAACGGATGCGCGCGGACGTGGCGCGCGTGCTCGAATGCGAGCCGGCCGACATCGGCGATGACGACAACCTGATCGATCTCGACCTGGATTCGATGCGCATGCTCGGCCTCGTTCTTGCGTGGAGCAACACTGGCCTTCCGCTGGAGTTCTCGCAGCTGGCCGAGCACACCACGCTGCGCCAGTGGTGGCAGGTGGTGCAACGGCTGCAGGCCGCACAAGGCGCATGAACGGTGCAGCGCCAGCCTCACCGGTGGCATTGACCGAGGCCCAGGCGGGGCTGTGGTATGCCCAGCGCCTGGCTCCCGACAACCCTGCATTCAACACGGCCCATGCCGTATGGATCGACGGCGCGCTGGACGTGGCGGCGTTCACGGCCGCCGCCAACCAGGCGGCGGCAGAGGCGCAGGCGCTCGCACTGCGCTTCACGGAAGGCAGCGATGGCCAGCCGCTGCAATGGCATGAGCCGGCGCATGTACCGCTGCTGGCAGTCCATGATCTTTCCAGCGCTGCCGATCCGGTGGCCGACGCCAACGCCGCGATGCGGGCCGACCGGCTGAGCCCGGTCGATCCCACCCGCGACCGGATCAGCCAGCAGGTGCTCTACGCACTGGGAGGCCAGCGCTGGGTCTGGTACCTGCGCGTTCACCATCTCGCCGCTGATGGCTATGGCATGGCACTGTTCAGCGATCGTGTCTGCGCGCTGTACGCCGGGCGCGGCGGCGATGCGCTGCCGCCCCTGGCCGGTGTACTGGCCGACGATGCGGCATACCGCATCGATCCGCGTCGCGAGATGGCCGGCGCCTGGTGGCGCGACCACCTGCGGGACGCGCCGGCCGCCGCTGGTCTGGCCGGCATCGCCGCCGCCAGTGATGACGCGCTGCGCTGGGTGCAGCCGCTGGATGCCGCCTTCCGTGAAGAGCTGCTGCAGGCATCGGTGCGCTGGCTGCAGCCGTGGCCGGATGTGCTGGCCGCACTTGCGGCAGAGTACCTGCGGCGGATGAGTGCGGCCGAGGAAGTGGTGCTGGGGGTGCCCTGCATGGGGCGCCTGGGAAACGCGTCGGCGCGCGTGCCCGCGATGGTGATGAACGTGCTGCCGCTGCGCGTGGCCGCTGCCGAGGGCAGTGTCGAAAGCTACACCCGTGGCATCGGCCGGCAGTTGAGCCAGAGCCGCAGGCATGGCCGGTATCGCGGCGAACAGCTGCGGCGCGATCTGGGACTGGTCGGTGCGCAGCAGCGCCTGCATGGCCCGCTGGTGAACATACAGCCGTTCTACAGGCCGCTGGCGCTGCCCGGCGTGCAGGCCACGCTGCAGGTGCTGTGCACCGGGCCGGTGGAGGATCTGGTGCTGGGCTTCCGCGGTGATGGCCAGGCGCTGCTGGATCTGGAGATCGAGGCGAACCCCGCCCTGTACAGCGACGCCGACGTGCAGGCGCATGCGCAACGGCTGCTGCATTTCGTGTCGGCGGCGCTGGATGCCGACGACATTGCCAGCGTGCCACTGGCCACCGCGGCAGAGGTCACGCAGGTGGTTCACCGCTTCAACGCGACCACCCATCCATTGCCTGAAACCACACTGGTGGAACTGTTGCAGCAGGGCATGGATCGCGACCCTCAGGCAACGGCGCTGGTCTGCGGCGACGCCACGCTTGAGCATGCCGCGCTGGAGGCACGCAGCTTCGCACTGGCCGCACAGCTGCGCGCGTTGGGGGTGGGGCCGGGCAGTGTGGTGGCGGTCGCGCTGCCGCGCTCGATGGAGCTGGTCATCGCGCTGGTGGCCGTGCTGCGTGCCGGCGCCGCCTATCTTCCGCTGGATCCTGCACATCCCGACGAGCGCCTGGCGCGCATCCTGCGCTCGGCGCGTCCGGCCTGCGTGCTGGCCGACAGCACGATGGCGCACCGGACCGCAGGCGTGCCGGTGCTGCCGCCCGATCAATGGATGGCACAGGGGTCTGCCGCGCCCTGGCCGGACCCGGCGCCGGATGATGCAGCCTATGTGATCTACACCTCAGGCTCGACCGGCGAACCCAAGGGCGTGGTCATCGAGCATCGCGCCATCGTCAACCGCCTGCTGTGGATGCGCGAGCACTACGGCTTCGGCGCAGACGACCGCGTGCTGCAGAAGACGCCCGCCACGTTCGACGTGTCGGTCTGGGAGTTCTTCCTGCCGCTGCTGTGCGGCGCCACGCTGGTTCTCGCGGGTCCGGATGCGCATCGTGATCCCACCGAGCTGGGCCGGTTGATCCGCGCGCAGGGCATCACCACCGCCCACTTCGTCCCGTCGATGCTGGACGCCTTCCTCGCGGCGCCGGCCTCGCAGGGCCTGCAGCTGCGCCGGGTGTTCACCAGCGGCGAAGCGCTCGACGCCTCGCTCCGCGACCGCTTCCATGCCCGCATCGACGCGCAGCTGCACAACCTGTACGGGCCTACCGAAGCCGCGGTGGATGTCAGTTACTGGCCAGCCCCGGCAGGCGATCGCTCACGCCCGGTGCCGATCGGCTTCCCGGTCTGGAACACCCGCCTGTATGTGCTCGATGCACGCATGCAGCCTTTGCCGGTGGGCGTGGCGGGCGAGCTCTACCTCGGCGGCGTGCAGCTGGCACGAGGCTACCTGGGCCGCGACGATCTCACCGCCGGACGTTTCCTGGGCGATCCCTTCCTCGCGGGCGAGCGCATCTACCGCACCGGGGACGTTGCACGTTGGCGCAGCGACGGAGCGGTCGAGTATCTGGGCCGCAGCGACCATCAGGTGAAGCTGCGCGGTCTGCGCATCGAGCTGGGGGAGATCGAGGCGGCGCTGCGGGAACTGCCCGGCATGGAGCGCGTGGACGTGCTGCTGCGCCACGACCTTCCCGGTGAGCCGCGGCTGGTCGCCTACGTGCCAGCGGCAATGGCCGACGCCGCTGCCCTGCGCGCGCACCTGGCGGCGCGCGTGCCGGACTACATGGTGCCGTCGGCGTTTGTCGGGGTCGATCACTGGCCGGTGACCACCAACGGAAAGCTGGATCGCAGCGCGCTTCCGAAACCTCCGCAGGTCGGGATGACCGGTGTCGCACCGCGCACGCCACTGGAACATGCGCTGGCCGCCTTGTTCGCACAGGCACTGGGCCGTGAGCAGGCCGTTGCGGTCGATGCGGACTTCTTCAGCCTTGGGGGCGACTCGCTTTCGGCCGTGCACCTGCTGCTGGCCATCGAACAGCGCTGGCGCTGCGAGCTGGGCCTCGGCGTTCTGTTCGCGGAGCCGACGGTGGCGGCGCTGGCCCGGCGTATCGCCGAACCCCCGATGCTGGCCGATCATGCCTTGGGCCCGGTCATCGCGTTGGCCACGACCGATGGGACTGAACCCCCGCCGCTATTCGTGCTGCACCCGGCAGGCGGCATTGCCTGGAATTACCGCGCGCTGGCGCGTGCGCTGCAACCGGCGCGGGCCGTGTACGGGCTGCAGTCGCCGGCGCTGGACGCCGCGCAGCCGCTGCCGGCCAGCATCGAGGCGATGGCCAACGAGTACGTGCAGCGTGTAGTGACCCTGCAGCCGCGCGGGCCGGTGCACCTGCTCGGCTGGTCGGTGGGGGGGATCATCGCCCAGGCGATGGCCGTGCGCCTGCACGAGATCGGTCGCAAGGTCGGCGAGCTGGTCCTGCTCGACGCCTATCCCAGTGAGTGCTGGCGGGCCGAGCCGGAGCCGGATCCGATCGCCGCACTGCGGGCGTTGCTGGCCATCGCCGGCCACGATCCCGACGCACACCCGGAGCTGGACAGCCGCGAGCGCATTCTGGCCTTCCTGCGTCGAGGTGGCAGTGCGCTGGGCGGCCTGCCCGACGTGGTGCTGGACGGCGTGGTGCGCGCGGTCACCGGAACCAACCGCCTGATCCGCGAGCACCACCACCGGCCATTCGACGGCACCCTGGTGCATGTGCGCGCAGGGCGGGACCACCAGGCACGACCACAGCTGCAGTCGGCGCTGTGGAAGGCGCATGCGCGCACGGTGCAGGCGCTCGAACTGCCGTTCCTGCATGCCGAACTGACCGGTCGTGATGCGGTGGCGCGGCTCGCGCCATGGCTGTCCGCGCGACTGCGGCATTGGGATGAACAACAGGAGATCGCAACATGCAGTTGACCGGTTTTGAGGGTCGCGTGGCGCTGGTGACCGGCGCAGCCGGGGGAATCGGCACCGCGCTGGTGAAACTGCTGGTCGCCGCCGGCTGCCAGGTGGTGGCCACCGACCGCGAGTCGCCCGCGATCGTGGGCGAGCGCGTCCATGCCTGTGCGCTGGATGTCAGCGAAAGCGCAGCGGTCGATGCGCTCATCGACCAGGTAGAGGCGAAGATCGGACCGATCGCCCTGGCGGCCAGTGTGGCCGGCGTGCTGCAGGTCGGCGCGGTGACGGATACCTGTGATGCCGATTGGCGCCGTGTTTTCTCGGTCAACGCTGACGGTGTGTTCCATCTCGGCCGCGCACTGGCGCGGGTGATGTCACCGCGCAGACAGGGCGCCATCGTCACCGTCAGCTCGAACGCCGCAGGCGTGCCGCGTCACGGCATGGCGGCCTACGCTGCCTCGAAGGCGGCAGCGACCATGTTCACCCGTTGCCTGGGCCTGGAGCTGGCGCCACTGGGCATCCGCTGCAACATCGTCGCACCCGGTTCGACGCTGACCGCCATGCAGACCGGCATGTGGGAAGACGCGTACGGTGCCGAGCGGGTGATTGCCGGCAACCTCGACACCTACAAGGCGGGCATTCCCCTGCGCAAGCTGGCTACGCCGGAGGACGTTGCCCAGTCGGTGATGTTCCTGCTGTCCGAGCAGGCCGGGCATGTGGCGATGAGTGACCTGTACGTCGACGGCGGCGCCACGCTGCGCGGCTGACCCCCTGATGCAGGGCCGGGCCTCAACCGGGGTTGCGGGGCTTGCGCGCGCGCTTCGGTTTCGCCGCATCACCGCCGCTGGCCGCACCGTCCTGCAGCGCCTGCAACCACGACAGGGTATCGACGTAATCGATGAAGTGGCGCAGATAGCCGGGGCTGGCGGCCTGCATCGAATCGAGCATGCGCTGCACCAGCACGGCAGAGTTCAGCGGGCCGCCGTCGGCGGGGGCCTCGGTGCGCAGCGAACGGCGCACCTGCAGTTCACTGCGCAGCTCCGACCACTCGTGCTGCACCTGTTGCAGCATCGGCACCTGCGGGTAGTCCGCCAATGAGCGCGACCCCGCATCGAGATCGCGCACCAGTGCACGCAGCCCCTCCAGCGCTGGCAGCTTATCTGCCATCCGGTGCCCTGGGCCTGGGAATCGGCGCGATCTCCACGCGGCGGTTGCGCGCGCGGCCATCTTCGCTGGCATTGGAGCTGACCGGCTGCTCGCTGCCGAAGGCGGCGGCGAACACCGCATCGGCCGGTACGCCATCGGCGATCAGGGTACGGGTCACCGTCAGCGAACGCTGCGCGGACAGTTCCCAGTTGTCGGCGAAACGACGGTTGCCTTCGCGCACCGGCGCATCATCGGTGAAGCCGCTGACCATCAGGATCTCTTCGCGGCTGCCCAGGTAGGCAGCCAGCGGTGCGGCCAGGCTGCGCAGCAGCTCCTGGCCCTCCGGCTGCAGCTGGTCTGAATTGAGGGCGAACAGCACACTGCCGCTGATGCCGATGCGGCCATCGACCAGCGTCACCCGGCCCGCCGCCAGCGGGCCGGCCAGTGCCTGCTCCAGCGTCTGCAGGCGCTTGGCTTCGGCCTGGCGCTGCCTGACTTCATCCTCCAGCCGCTGCGAGAGTTCCAGCTGGACCGCTACCACGCCGACCAGGATCAGCACGAACGCGCCGAGCAGTACCGACATCAGGTCGCCGAATGCCGCCCAGATCGGCGCGTGCGAACCGCCGTCGACCTCCAGCTCGTCGCTCATGCGGTGCCGGCCTTGCCGCGGCGCGCGGCCAACTGTTGCAGCTCCTCCATCACCTGTTTCTGCGACAGCAGGCTCAGGTCGACCACCTCGCGCGCCTGCGCCACGTAATAGGCCAGCTGCTCGTCGCTGCGGGCCAGCGAGGCATCCAGCGCGCCACCGATCTGTTCCAGCCGGCCCGACAGCTCGGCCGATGCGGCGCCGAACTGGGCCACGGCGTCGCCGAAGGCGCCGGCAAGGTGGCCGACTTCAGTGGCGCTGCCATCGAGCAGTGCAGCGATGCCGTCGAGCTTGCCGGTTTCGGCCGCGATGTGGTCGGTGAAGCGGTTGCCGACGCGCTCCAGCAGTTCCGCCGAGCCGCCCACCAGTGCATCGACCGCGCTGCGTTGTTCATGCGAGGCATGGTTGATCGCATCCAGCAGGGTCTGCACCGTCGCCAGCAGGCGGCCGCGCTCCTCCAGCATCGCGTTGTCGCGCACCAGACTCTCGGAGAGCGTGCTGCGCAGCTCGTTGATGACGTCGGCAGCGGCCTTCGGTGCGGCGGCAGCCGTCTGCAGCAGGGTCGAGACTTCCGCGAGCGTGGCGCTGGCCTGGGCACGGCCGTTCTCGCCGATCTGCTGCGCGGTCTCCGCCAGCGTGTCGCAGATCTGCTGCTGCTGCGCAGCCAGGCGTTCTCCATTGGCGTGCAGGCGTTCGGCCAGATCGTTCGACAGGGTGTGCAGCGCGTCGCTCCAGCGTTGCAGGCGCTGTTCGTCACCGGCCTGCAGTTGTGCCTGCAGCGCGGCGTGGGCCTGTTGCAGATGGGTGCTGGCGGCCTCCCAGCGCGCCTGGCGCTGCTGCTCGTGGTCCTGCAGCAGCGACTGGCTGGCTGCATGACGTTCTTCAAGCGCGTGAAGCAGCGACTGGGCCCGTTCGTCCAGATGCTGGCTGACCGCCTCCAGTGCCTGCTGCTGGCGCTCGACCAGCGTGGTGTTGAGCGCATGCTGCTGGTCGGCCGCAGTGCGCCACGCGTCGGTCTGGCGGTCGGCATCCGCCTGCAGCCGTTCGCCGATGCGTGCCACCACTGCTTCGCCGTGTGCACCCTGGGCATCGCTGAAGGCCTGCAGATGCTGGCGAAGGTCGGTCACCAGCGCCTGCTGTGCCTGGGCCTGTTCGGCCATCACCCGCGTCCAGCTGGCTTCAGTCGATACGCGGCTGCGCTCGAAGCCGTCCGCCAGCCCGGCCAGCTGCTGCTGCACCGCCTGTTCAACGCGCGCATGCAGGGCCTGGCCGTGGCTGGCCAGGCCAGCCAGCGTGGTTTCCGCCATCGGCTGCAGGGCACCGCCGATGGCCGCTGCGCTGGCTTCGGCGCCTTCGCGCAGCGATTGCTGGAGGGAGGCCGCCAGGCGCTCCTGCAGCGCCTGGCTCTGGCTGAGGAACTCGGCCTGGCCGGCCAGCAGCCGTTCGTTGGCCGCCAGGCTGTGCTGCTCGAAGGCACCGGTCATCGCCTGCAGGCGGTCGACCAGGGCCGGCAGCGCTGCGGACTGCGCCTGCAGCAGTCGCAGGGATTCGGCGCGTTGCCACGCCTGCGAATACGGGTGCAGCGGGCCGGAGATGGCACGGTCGAGCTGCTGCACGGCCTGCAGGCGATCCCGGCGCAACAGCGCCGAAAGCAGCCCCAGCATGGCCGAACTGGCGACACCGGCAATCGACGTACCGAAGGCGACGGCCAGGCCCTGTACCGGGGATGCCAGCGAGCCGCGGATGGCGGCCATGTCGGTGGCGCTCTGCAGGGCGAGGCCGGTGCCGCGCAGGGTGTCCATCATGCCCAGCAGGGTGCCGAGCATGCCCAGCAGCACCAGCAGGCCGACCAGGTACGGTGTCAGGACCGGGCCGGGCAGGGCGGTGCGCTCACCTTCCACGCGCAGGCGCACGGCATTGCGCAGGCTTGCCGGCACGCGCTCCAGCCAGGGTGCCAGGCGCTCCTCGGCGGCGGACAGATCGCCCAGGGCATCGCGCAGGCCCGCGCTGGCCTGGCGATAGCGGTACAGCTCCACACCACCGGCGATGTAGCAGGCGGCAATGACCGCCGCGACCGCTGCACCCAACGGGTGCACCGAAACGTAGCCGATGCCGATCCAGCACACGGCCAGCAGGCCGACAAGGAAGACAACGACAGGGAAAGCAGTTCTGGACATGGTGTTCCGGGTCAGTGGGAGCGCAGGGCTGCCAGCAGCCCCTCGATCGGGTGGAAGCGCAGCTGCAGCTCGGCAAGCAGCAGCGAGCGCATGTCATGGCGGAATGCGGTGCGCCAGCCAGGCTGGCCATGCACGCGGTCGAAGCGGGTGCCCAGCACTGACGGGGCGATGGCCAGCAGGCTGTGCTCGCGCGGGCTGAGGGTCTGCTCCATCACGGCGTCGATCTCGGCCAGCCGCGCCAAATCGGGCGAGGCCCGCAGCAACTGGTCACGGAGGCGTCCGCGCAGGCGTCCGGTCGCGGTCTGGATGGCCTGCTGCAGCACCCGGTAGCGCTGCCGCAACGAGGCAAAGGTGGGTGTGGCGGCCGCCTCGGCCAGATCGAGCAGGCGCTCGGCTTCGGCGTCGTCACGAATCGACGCCAGCAGGCTGGCATGGGCCTGCTCGCAGTCGGCCAGCAGGTCGTCCATCGCCTCGCCCGCGTCCGCCGCTGCAGGCACGCGTCCGCCCAGTGCCGTCGACAGCGCGACAGCACGGCTCCAGTCCACCCACTGACCGAGGCGATCGGTCAGGACGGGACTGGTGGCCGGCATCGCGCCGTCGCTGAGACGGGCGAGCAGGCGAAGGAAATCCGGTCCACCCAGGACCGTCTGCGCTGCGTTCGCCATCAAGGGGTGAGGGGCCAAAAACCGTTGATTTTACAGCCAGATGAGCCTGGCTGGATGAAGGGCGGGACGGGTGGGCGGGCCCGCAGGCGCCACAAGGCTTAGAATGACCGGCTGCACTCACCACGTTCGACCTCTGGAGCACCCATGACTGTTGCGCAGTTCTACCCGATCGGCACCCCCGGACAGCCCTGGGGCGATCCGGAACGCGCGCAGTGGCGGGCCCGCCAGCAACGCCAGCGCAGCTACCATGACGATGTGGTGGCGGCGCTGGAACGCCTGGACGAGCGTTTCGACGTGATCCAGTACGGGCAGCTCGATTACGCGCCGGACCACTATCCCCTGTTCGCCGTGGTCAACCACGACTGGAACCCGGCACTGCCGACGGCGCTGGTTACCGGCGGCGTGCATGGATATGAGACCAGCGGCGTACACGGTGCCCTGCAGTTCCTGGAGCAGCAGGCCGAGCGCTACCTGGGGCGTCTGAACCTGATCGTGGCCCCCTGCGTGAGTCCGTGGGGCTATGAGCGCATCCAGCGCTGGAACCCCGCTGCCCTGGACCCGAACCGCAGCTTCCGCGACGGCGGCCTGATCGAGGAAGCCGCCTCGCTGATGCGCTGGGTGGCCGGGCGCAAGGCCGACATCCGGGTGCACCTGGACCTGCACGAAACCACCGACAGCGACCTGCACGAGTTCGACCCGGCCCGTTGCGCCCGTGATGGCAAGCCCTTCGAGCGGGACACCATTCCCGATGGCTTCTACGTGATCGGCAACAGCGAAGACCCGCAACCGGCATTCCAGCGGGCGCTGATCGCTGCCGTGGCGCCGATCACCCATATCGCCCCGGCCGATGCCGAAGGCAACCTGGTCGGCCTGCCGTTGCAGTCACCGGGCGTGGTATGGGGTGAATCGCGCTCGATCGGGGCCTGCGCCGGATTCACCGATGCGCGTTTTGCCACCACCACGGAGGTCTACCCGGACAGTCCGCGTACCCACCCGCAGGAGTGCAACGACGCGCAGGTCGCGGCGGTCTGTGCGGGCCTGGATTTCGCCCTGGCGCACTGATCCGGATCGGGACCGCGACCGACCGGGATGACGCTGCTACGCGGCCATTACTCGGCGAAACTGGCGGTGTCCTTGCCTTGCCGCTTGGCGTGGTAGAGGGCTCGGTCGGCCAGTGCCAGCCAGTCCTCGACACTGCCGTGTCGCGGGCTCGCAGCGACTCCCATGCTGACACTGAAATCGCTCGCCGGTCCTGTCCGGCGTGCGTTCTCGTGCAGGCGTTGCCGGATGCGTGCCGCCATCTGCATGGCGTCTGACGCGGCGCAGTCGCGCAGCAGCACGACGAACTCATCCCCCCCGAGCCGTGCAGCTGTATCGGCCGGGCTGGCGAATTCGCGCAGTGTCGTGGCGATATGCCGCAGGACCTGATCGCCGGCGCGATGCCCCTGCGAGTCGTTGATGCGCTTGAAGTCATCCACATCCAGCATCAACAGGCACGCCATGCCACCGTGGCGCTGGGATTTGTCCAGCGCCTGCTGGGCACGGTGGATCAGGAAGCCCCGGTTGGCCAGCTCCACCAGCGGATCCATCCGGCTCAGCCGCCGCAGCTGCCGGTTCTGTGATTTGACCCGGCGCGCGAGTTGCCAGCTCAGGATGCTGAGGCCGATGCCGTACACGAACAGGAACGGCATGCTCAGCATGATGCTGCGTTGCGAGGTGGTCGGCTGGTAGGGGAAGCCCAGCGCGAACCAGACGAGTCCAAAACCCAGCACCAGCGCCAGCGTCGCCCGCAGCGCCAGCCGCACTCCCCCTGCTGCGATCTTGTCGGCCACCAGCAGGGCGGTGAACAGTGCGCTGGGCACGATGCTGAGGGCGATGAACGCGATCCACGCGCCGCCAAGGAAGGAATCGAGCACCATGCAGCGGAACTGGGTGGCGGCCGGCTCGGGGGAAGGCCGGGTGAGGACCAGAGCGATCGTCGGCCATGCCAGCGCGTTGAGCAGCAGCAGCGTCCATGGCCACACGCCATCCTGGCGTTCGAGCAGGATGGAGGCCAGGGGGAGGGCCGCCAGGCTGCTGCCGACGAACCGCATCCAACCGATGCGCCGCGCCGCGCCGATACCCTCGACGGCCACCTCGGTCGAATCAGTGAAGTAGGGCATTGCCGATCCCCCCAAGATCGCACGACCAACGGCGCTCCACGGTGGAGCGCGCTCCAGCAGTCTGGCATTGCGACGTCAACGGCCCGTGCATGCTGCGGTCGCCGACGTCAGCGCCGGATGGCAACACGGGGCCGCGGGCGCCGGTTTGCTTCGGTCCGGAATCATCGAGGGCAGCGCGGCAGGCGTCTAAACCTTCTGCACCCCTGCCGCATCCAAGGCAGGCGGCAATCTGCCGTTGCCCTCCACTGGAAGCCATCAATGCGCCAGTCCATACGTTCGTGGTACGTCGCCCTGGTTGCGGGGCTGCTTGTTCTTCCGCAGTCCCGCGCCGCGGCCGGGACGATCACCCTTCCTTTCGAGCAGGACAAGGATCACCGGATCTATGTGGAAGGGCGGATCAACCAGTCAGGACCGCTGCGCTTTCTTGTCGACACCGGCGCTGACGGACTGGCAGTCACGGTTGCCACCCGCAAGGCGGCGTCGATGCAGGTCGATGACCGCTCCGAGAACACCGGCTCCGACGGCGTGAGTTTCGTGGACTACAGTACCCACAACACGGTCGTCGTGGGAGACATGCGCCGGACGATGGGGGCGGCCGTGATCGACTACGGCAAGCGTCCGTTCGACGCCGTGCTTGGCTGGACATTCTTCGCGGGGCGCATCATCGAGATCGACTACGACCGCAAGCTGCTGCGCGTGCACGACCGGTTGCCGGATCTGCACGGATACACCCGCGCGAACGTCCGCTGGATCGACAATACGCCCGCCATCGAAGTGCTTCTGCGTGAGGGTGGCTCGACACTTGCGGCCTGGCTGTTCGTGGACACCGGCAGCAACGGCGCCATCGATCTGGGCCATGCGTACAGCTCGCGCCACCGACTGCAGGAGGTGTTCACCCGCACGATCGGTACCTCACAGTTCAGCGGCTCGGCGGGCAGGAAGATCCGGGCCGTCGATGCACGGATCGCATCGGTCGATGTGGGCGGGCTGCGACTGGAACAGCCCAAGGTGTCGTTCACCATCGATGAGGATGGATCCAATGCCGACGGCGCGCTGGGCAGTGAAGCACTGCGCAACTTCAACATCCTGCTGGATACCAGAAACGGGCAGGTCCATCTGCGGCCAAACGCGAACGCACGCGCCCTGCCGAACTAGCCCTTCAGCGCCCACCGCTGGACGCAGCAGCGGCAGGCAGCGCAGGAAGGGCTGACCCATCGCGCGTCTGCGCCCGATGGGTCAGCCAGGGCTGCGTTCACCGACGCAGCGCGTCGACGATCACGCCGGTGGCGATTTCAACAAGCAGATACTCGGTGTCGCTCTGGCGGACCCAGCGCTGGCCGCGGCCGGGATCACGCAGCCTGTAGCGTGCGTAGTCATCTACCCAGTAGCGACGATCCACTTCCGCCCACGGCAGATGATCGCCGCGCCGCCATGCCTTCTTCTGCCATCCCGGCGGCGGTGCGTCGCGGTTGTGCGGTCCGCCTGCGTGCGGCGGGGGACCGTTCCCGCGGGCGTGGTGCGGCGGATCCGCCCAGGCCGGTGCGACGGCGAGCAGTGCCACCATCAGAGCAGGTACGACGTGTCGGGTCCTCATGGCATCCTCCTGTCAGTGACCGGTCCTGCCGGCCTGGTGAGGTGGACCATAGGCCAACGCCCGTGAACGGAATCATGCTGTCTGTTTCCCTGCTGAGGGGGCGGCGCCTGTTGGCGGCAGTGTCGAATCGAGGATGTCCAGCAGGGCACGCAGACGGTCCATGTGGCGCAGATCCTGGTGATAGCCCACCCAGATGCCCCGCGAAGGGGGCGTCCCGTGTGATTCGATGCGCTGCAGTCCGGCCACCGCGTCACCCAACGCACGGGGCAGCACGGCGATGCCGGTACCGTGCAGGCACATCTGCGCCTGGACACTGCGACTGGTACTGGTGAATGCGCGCGGCGAACGCGGAAACCGCTGCAGCAACCATTCCACGTCGGGGAAGTGCGACTGCGCGGTGTTCATCAGGATGAGCCCGACCGAATCGGGGTCGTCCTGCAGCCGGGCGATGGTCGAGACCGAACCATACAGGCCGTAGGGCAGGGTCATCACGAGGCGCTGGACGATGTCCGGCTCACTGAACGGCACGATGCGGAACGCGACGTCGGCATCGCGGCGCGACAGGTCCAGCAGTCGATAGCTGGCGATCAGTTCCGGAACCACCGCCGGATGCCGGCGTACCAGTTCGGCGAGCACGGGCGTCAGCACGTGGCAGGCAAACCAGTCCGCGCTCGAAATGCGCAGAATGCCTTCCAGCCGGCCCGGGCTGCCTTCCAGGCGGCGCTCCATGGCCAGGGCGGAGTTCTCCATGGCTTCGGCCAGGGCCAGCACCGCATCACCGGCATCGGTCGTGACCAGCCCGTCCCGCGTCCGCCGCAGCAGGGGCTGCCGGGCGTGCTGTTCAAGGGCCTTCAACCGGCGGCCCACCGTGGGATGGCTGACACCAAGGCGGCGCGCCGCCTCACCCAGAGACCCGCTCCGCACGATCGCCAGGAAGACACGGACATCACCCCATTCCATGATCGTGCTCGTTCAAAAATGTACGACAAATGTGCATCAGTGTCAGTCCACATACAAGTTTGAAAGGTCCAGCATGGGCCCCGGTCGCACTGACCGCCTCCCCCTGGAACTGGATCCGCTTGATATGAACACGCTGAAAGACAAGGTCGCGCTGGTCACCGGCGCTTCGAAGGGCATTGGCGCTGCGGTTGCCCGCCGCCTGGCGGCCGACGGCGCCAGCGTCGTCGTCAACTACGCCTCGAGCCGGGAGGGCGCCGAACAGGTCGTTGCCGATATCGAAGCCGCCGGTGGTCGGGCGCTGGCGGTGCGCGCCGACGTGCGTGACGCACGCGAGGTCGATGCACTGGTGGCGACGGCCCTGGATGCGTTCGGCAGGCTGGATGTGGTGGTGAACAACTCGGGCGTGTACCGGTTCGCGAAGATCGAGGACACCACCGAGGCGCTCTATCGCCACCAGTTCGACATCAATGTGCTGGGCCCGCTGCTGGTCACTGCCGCCACCGTTCCCCATCTGCGGCCCGGTGCAAGCATCATCAACATCAGTTCATTCGTGACCCGCATCCTGCCGGTGGACAGCGCCATCTACACCGGTTCGAAGGGCGCGATGGACGCCATCACCGGCGTGTTGTCCAGGGAGCTGGGTCCGCGCGGTATCCGTGTCAATGCGGTCAATCCCGGCCTGATCGAGACCGAGGGCACACATGCTGCGGGTGTCGTCGATTCCGGGTTCCAGGCCTGGAATCTGGCGCAGACACCACTGGGCCGGACAGGCCAGGTACTGGACGTGGCGCCGATCGTTGCGTTTCTCGCCTCCGATGATGCGCGATGGATGAGCGGCGACACCCTGCTTGCCTCAGGCGGCATGCGCTGAGTGGGGGACGACATGAATCTACCGGCTGACGCTGCGGGCCCCGTGTCGCCCGATCCGCGCCGTTGGATGGCATTGGCTGTACTGCTGACAGGCACGCTGCTGCCGCCGCTCGACTTCTTCATCGTCAATGTCGCGTTGCCGGCCATCCGTGTCGATCTGCACGCGCCCCCGGATGTCTCGCAGCTGGTCATCTCGGTCTACGCCACGGCCTACGCGGTGACCCTGATCCTGGGAGGCCGGCTGGGCGACATCTACGGCAGGAAACGGGTGTTCATCGCAGGCATGCTGGGGTTTGGCCTGGCATCGGCGCTGTGCGGCCTGGCGCCTGCGGCTGAAGTGCTGGTGGCCGGACGGCTGCTGCAGGGGATGTCGGCCGCGCTGATGGCCCCGCAGTCATTGGCATCGATCCATGCCCTGTTCCCGGACAGCGAGAAGCGCCGTGCGCTTGGCCTGTATGGCGCCACCTTCGGCCTCGCATCGGTGGGCGGGCAGCTGCTGGGAGGGGTGCTTGTGACAGCCGATCTGTGGGGGACAGGGTGGAGGAGCGTGTTCCTCATCAATCTTCCCATCGTCGCAGCCGCGGTGCCGGCTGCATTCGTGCTGCTGCGTGAGTCGCACGCCCGCCAGGGAGCACGGCTGGACGCTGTCGGAGCGGTGGCGCTGGCGGCGTCGTTGCTGGCGCTGGTGGTACCGATCATCGAGGGCCGCCAGCGCCAGTGGCCGTGGTGGTGCGTAGGACTGCTGCTGGCAAGCGGCCCCCTGCTGCTGTTGTTCTGGAGGCATGAGCAGCGATGCGTGGGGCGTGGGCAGATGCCGCTGGTATTGCCATCGCTGCTGCAGATACGCGGGTTGAGGCGCAGTCTGTCAGCGACATTCTTCTTCTACGCGCTGGCTGCGTTCTTTCTCGTCTTCGCGGTGTATCAGCAGTCCGCGCTGGGGCGCAGCAGCGCGTCGGCGGGGTTGGCGATCCTGCCGTTGGGGCTGGGTTTCCTTCTCGGGCCGCTGTGTGGTTCGGCGTTCCGGCGGCTGGCCGCACAGGGTGCATCGCATGGGATGCTGATGGAGGTTGCGGGCCTGCTGGCGGTCGCAACGCTCGCGCTGCTGGACATGCCGTCGTGGCTGCCGCTTCCGCTGTTTCTGATCGGCGCAGGACAGGGCATTGCGCTTCCGGCGCTGGTGAAGCAGAGCGTGGACCATGTGGATGCCCGCCACGCCGGGCTGGCCGCAGGCATCGTGAGTGCGACACTGCAGATCAGTGCGGCGCTGTCGGTGGCATTGGTGGGCGGTGTGTTCTTCGCCGTCGCGCCTGACACGGCAACGCCCGCGGAGGTGCGTACCGCGTTCGTGGTGGCCTCGCTGGTGATCGCGGCATCCTTGGCGATTGCCGCCGGATTCGCTTGGCGACGCGGTTGAGACGGGGTCTTCACGCGACGTCCACGTCTTCCACCTGCAGCTGAAAGCCAATCGGAGAGTGTGCCGAAACGCCGCTATATTCCAGACACCCCAGACGAAGGAGGGAGTGGAATGATTCTTACCAAGCAGCACCTGATGATGGCACGTACGCTCGGTGTGGCGATTGTCGCCACCGTAGGCCTTGGGGCCTGCGCCACCTACAAGGACGATTTCGCAACGATCAACTCGCGGCTCGACCAGCTTGATGTGAAGGTGCAGGGTGCGGCGCAGAGCGCCGAGTCGGCCAATCAGTCGGCGCAGCAGGCCAACCAGCGTCTGGATCAGATCGAAGGCCGCGTCCAGCAGCTTGAACGGGCACCTCGCCGCACCCCGCGCGGCTGACCGCCTGTAGCCTGAACATCGGAGTCAGGGGCCCAGTGGCCGCAGCGGCCACTGGTGTCCTCCCGTAACACAGCTTTCGAGGAATGCTCCCATCCATACCCACTCCTCCCTTGCGCGCCATGCCCATCGCGCTGCTCTGGCAGTGGCGTTGGCGTTCCTGGTGGTCGGTGTCGTCAATGCGGAAGATGCCGTCGCGCCGCCGTCGGCCGCCGTTGATGAACTGCCACCCGGCCAGGATGTCTCCGAAACCGTGATCGAACTGGCGGGCTGGGTCGTGGCTTCCAAGGACAGCCAAGGCTATCCGTTCGCGGTCATGGACAAGGCTGCCGCGCAGATCCTGGTGTTCGGTGGAGACGGCCGGCTGCGCGGCGCGGCCCCTGCATTGTTCGGTTCAGCGACCGGCGACCACACCGCGCCCGGCGTTGCGGGTCTCGCCCTGCGTGCCATTCCGGGACGGGACCGCACCACGCCTGCAGGTCGCTTCGTGGGCGGCTACGGCCCTTCGATCGATGCAGGGCGGGTGCTGTGGGTGGACTACGAGTCCGCAGTCTCCATCCATCCGACCGCGACCGGCGTTCCGGCAGAGAGGCGTGTCGAGCGCCTGGCATCGCCGTCGCCGGACGACAACCGCGTCACCCACGGCTGCATCAACGTCTCGCCGGAGTTCTACGAACGCATCATCCGTTCCACCTTCGAGCGGGGCGGGGTGTTCTACATCCTGCCGGACGTGGACCCGATCGAGCAGACCTTCCCCGAGTTCGCACAGAGCCGCGCGGCTGCGCAGCACAACGGCGGCAAGCGCGCACGATCTGCCCGCAGGTAGACGCTCCGCCGCCGGCCCGGTGGGCGGCGCGGTCAGCCTGGCACGCATCCATCCGGACACTGGCTGCGGCTCTTCCTGTTGCCCGGCAGCGTGCACCCGCTGCCGGAAATCGTTCATGATGGGCCCAGTCACACTCCCGTGGCAGCGCAGGCCGCATGCTGTGATGCACCGACATCACGCGGCAACAGGCAGGACGGTGGAGCAAGAAGGTGGACCAGCCATGAGCCAACTCACCGACGGTTTCGGACGCAGCTTTCCGTACCTGCGCCTGTCGTTGACCGAAGCCTGCAACTTCCGTTGTGGCTATTGCCTGCCGGAGGGGTACCAGGCCGATGGCCGCCCGCGTTTCCTGCAGGTCGAGGAGATCAGCCGCTTGGTCCGCGCCTTCGCGGCGCTGGGCATGAGCAAGATCCGCCTGACCGGTGGCGAGCCCAGCCTGCGCAAGGATCTTGATGACATCATCGCGGCCGTGGCGGCGGTGCCGGGTATCGGCAAAGTGGCCATCACCACCAACGGCACGCAGTTGCCGCGTCGCCTGCCGGGTTGGCACCGCGCCGGCCTGACGGCGCTGAACGTCAGCATGGACAGTCTGCGGCGCGAACGTTTTGCCGCGATCACCGGGCATGACCGCCTGCCGGAGATCGAGCAGGGCCTGGCCCTGGCGCAGGCGCTGGGGCTGCCGTCGATCAAGCTCAACGCGGTGCTGCTGCGCGGCCTCAACGACGATGAGCTGCCGCAGTGGATGGCGTACCTGCGCGACCGTCCCTTCAGCGTGCGCTTCATCGAACTGATGCGCACCGGCGACAACGAAGCCTATTTCCAGCAGCATCACCTGCGTGCCGACGGGGTGATCGAGCAGTTGCTGGCTGCCGGCTGGCGCGAGCGTGCACGGGCGGCCGATGCCGGCCCGGCGCGCGAGTTCGGCCATCCGGACCATCGTGGCAGCATCGGCATCATCGCGCCGTACTCGCGCGATTTCTGCAAGGGCTGCAACCGCTTGCGGGTAACAGCCAGGGGAGACCTGCGGCTGTGCCTGTTCGGCGACTTCGGCGTGCCGCTGCGCGCGCTGCTGCAGCACGATGACGACCATGACGCGCTGCTGGCGCGCATCACCACCCAGCTTGGCCTGAAAGCGGCCGGGCATGGCCTGCACCAGGGCCGGACCGGGCTGACCCCGCACCTGGCTTCCATCGGAGGATGAGCAGCACGATGAGTGGGGAACTGAACGCGGCATTCCATATGGCCGATGTCCGCAACAAGCGCATCAGTCGCCGGCGGGCGGTGGCGGTGGGCGAGCTGCATGCCGGTCCGCTGGCGTACCCGTTGATCGTCGAGCGTCGCCTGCCGAAGGGCGACGCGCTGGTCATGGCCGAGATCGCCGGCCTGCAGGGGGCGAAGATGGCGTCGATGCTGATGCCACTGTGCCATCCGCTGCCGCTGGAGCTGGTGCAGGTGTTCTGCGCGCCGGTGCCGGAACGGCACGCCATCCGGGTCTGGTGCGAGTGTGCCAGCGAGGCGCGTACCGGTGTGGAGATGGAAGCGCTGGCCGGCGTCAACGCGGCGTTGCTGACCCTGTACGACCTGAGCAAGCCGGTGGAACCGGCGCTGCGCATCGAAGGTATCCGCCTGCTGTTCAAGGAAGGTGGCAAGCGCGGCCTGTGGCTGCATCCTGATGGCATGGATGATGCCGAACGCGAGCGCTTCAGACCGCGTGCGCCGAAGGGCCTGCAAGGCGCGGCCTGCGCGGTGATCACCCTGAGCGACCGTGCCAGCGCAGGCACTTATGAGGATGTTTCTGGCCCGACCCTGGTGGCCGGCCTGAACAAGCTGGGCGGCGAGGTGGTGGCTGCCGACGTGCTGCCCGATGGCATCGAGCCGTTGGCGGATCGCCTGCAGGCATTGGCCGCCGACGGCGTGCGCCTGTGCCTGTGCACCGGCGGTACCGGCCTGGGCCCGCGCGACCTCACCCCGGAGGCGCTGCGTTCGTTGAACGCGCGGCCGGTGCATGGCCTGGCGCAGATGGTCCGGGCGCTGAGCGCGCAGCACACGCCGATGGCCTGGCTGAGCCGCGCCGAGGTGGTGCAACTGGGCAGCATGCTGGTGTTCGCGCTGCCCGGCAGCCCGAAGGCGGCAGCGCAGTGCCTGGACATCCTGGCGCCGGTGCTGGGCCACGCCCTGGCGATGGTCGACGGTGGTGACCACGCGTGATTCTCTACAGTGAAGCACTGCAGCACCTGCTGGAGGCGGCCACGCCGCTTCCCGCCGAGCGTCTGCCCCTGCAGGAGGCCGCAGGCCGCACCCTGGCCAGTGACATCCACAGCGCGCAGGCATTGCCGCCGTTCGACAATTCGGCAATGGACGGTTTTGCGCTGCGCGCCAACGGGGTGGCGTTCGAGTCGGGTACCGAATTCACGGTGCAGGGCTGGCAGGCGGCGGGTGATGGCGATGCCGAAGGCGGCGAGGGCGCCTGGGAGATCATGACCGGCGCGCGCATGCCGGGCGGCCTGGACACGGTGGTACCGATCGAGAACGTGCAGATCCTCGCCAGCGAAGCGGGCCGTCCGACCCGGATCGCGCTGAAGAGCGTGGTCAGGCCGGGCCAGAACGTACGCCTGCGGGGCGAGGACGTAGCCGAAGGCGAATGCGTGCTGCGGGCGGGACAGAGGGTGGATATCAACGCACGGACCCTGCTGCACGCCCTTGGCGTTGGCGAGGTGGTGGTGATGTCGCGACCGGCGGTGGCGGTGATTGCCACCGGCAAGGAGCTGGTGAGCGAGGCGACGCAGGCGCTGGAGTCCGGGCAGATCCGTGACAGCAACCGCCCCTACCTGGTCGGGCGGCTGCACGCGGCCGGAGCTGAGGTGGTGTGGCAGGGCACCGTCGGTGATGATGTGGCCGCGTTCGATGCAGCGCTGGACCAGGCACTGGCGGCCGGTGCGCGGGTACTGGTCAGTACCGGTGCGGTCTCTGCGGGCCGTTACGACTTCGTACCCGACGCACTGCGCGCGCGCGGGGCGCGCATCGTGTTCCACAAAGTGGCGATCCGTCCGGGAAAGCCGCTGCTGTTTGCGGTACTGCCCGACGGTGCGCTGTATTTCGGCCTGCCGGGCAACCCGGTGTCGGCGGCAGTGGGGCAGCGGTTCTTTGTCGAGCCTGTACTGCGCCGGCTGCTGGGGTTGGCGCAGGAACCGGTGCTGCGGCTTCCCCTGCAGGCGATGGTGCGCAAGCCGCCCGGTCTGCGCGTCCACGCCCGTGCGCGGGTGGAGCTGGACGAGCAGGGCCAGCTGAGCGCGCGGGTGCTGTCCGGACAGGAATCGTTCCGTCTGATGTCCATGGTGCAGGCCAACGCCTGGGTGGTGCTGGAGGACGAGGGCGATCTGGTTCCGGCCGGCAGCGCGGTGCGCGTACAGGGCTGGGGCCACGCCGACCCGGTGCAGCTGACGGGCAGGGAGTGGGAATGAAACAGGTGACGTTGCAGTTGTTCGGTGCGTTCTCCGATCTGGATGAGCGTCGGGAGATCACGCTGGAGGTGTCGGGTGCGACCGTGGCCGACCTGCGCCAGGCGCTGCGCGAGCTGCTGCCGGTGCGTTGGCCCGGTTTCCGTGCTGGCCTGCTGGACTATTCGGCCTTCGCCGACCAGCAGCGCGTGCTGCGCGATCACGATGTGCTGCCGGAGGATGGCCGCGTGGCCATCCTGCCGCCGGTGAGCGGGGGCTGAGCGATGGACGCGAAGCCGATTGCGAAGGTGGTGAACCGGGCGCACGGGGCGATCGACCCGGCAGAAGGGATCGCCGCGGTGTCCGACCCGGGTTTCGGCGGTATCGACGTGTTCATCGGCAAGGTACGTGACGTGAACGTCGGTCGGGTGGTCACGGGCATCACTTACGACCTGTTCGAGCCGCTGGTGCTGAACGAAATCCAGCGCCTGGCGGCCGAGGTGGAGGCGGCGTTCGGACCGCGCCTGAAGCTGTATGTGGCGCATGCCAAGGGGCGGCTGGGCATCGGCGATGTGGCCGTGGTGGTGGCCGCCGGCAGCCCGCACCGGGACGAAGCATTCCGCGCGTGCCGGCAGCTGATCGAGGCAGTGAAGCACCAGTGCCCGATCTGGAAGCAGGAACACTACGAGGATGGCGACAGCGCCTGGAGCGAGGGCTGCAGCCTGTGCCATGCGGACAGCACGCCCGCACATGGCCATGACCACGAGCACGGCCATTGACGGCATCGTGCTGGCTGGAGGCCTGTCCAGCCGCATGGGCCGCGACAAGGCGCTGCTGCCCTGGCGCGGGCGCACCCTGCTTGAGCACATGCGTGACGTGTTGATCGAGGCCGGTGCGCAGCGGGTGTGGGTGAGCGGTGACTATCCGGCCTTCGATGGCATTCCCGACCAGGTCGCGCGCTGCGGCCCGCTGGGCGGGCTTTACAGCGTGTCTCTGGCCATGCCCGATACCGTTGCGTGGGTGGTGCCGGTGGACATGCCCAGCTTGACCGGCGCCCTGCTGCATCGGCTGCACGGGGTGCCTTCCGCCTGCAGCGTGTTCTCCGGCGAGCCATTGCCGATGTGTCTGCAGATCGATGATCATTGCCGGCGGGCCCTGCGGACCTTGATCGAAGATCCACAGGCGCGGCGTTCGCTGCGCGCCTTGCAGGAGCGGCTGGCGGCGACGGCGTTGCCGCTGCCTGAAAATGAGCGTGCCTTGCTGTTCAACTGCAATACCGGGGCCGACTGGGAGTCCATCGCAACATGAAAGTCCAGCTGCAGCGGCAATCCATGCGCCTGCGTGTCGATGAAGAGGAACTGGCAGCACTGCTGGCCGGTGACTCGCTGGAGAACCTGACCCGGTTTGGTGGCACGGGTGGGTGGGGAACCGCGTTGTCGCTGCATGGGGGCGACCAGGCGGTGCTGCTGGACGGTGGCACGGTCTGCCGGCTGGTGCTGCCGCGCGATGCAGTGCAGGGGCTGGCAGCACGACTGCCGTCGCGTGAGGGTCTGGAATTTTCCATCGCGCTGGATGATGACAGTTCGTTGCAGCTTCAGTTCGACGTGGATGTGCGCGACAGCATGCGCCAGCGCGGCCATCAGCGGCGGGGGCAGCATCCGCCGCCGTGAGACCGGCCGTGGCACGCCTGCCGTATGATGAAGGCCTTCATCCAGGCATTCCGTGATGTTCTCCACTCCGTCCCCACAGGTTCGCCAGGGCGCGGCGACGCCGAACCCCGCCGCTGCCGATGACGGCGACGCGCTGCACTTCTGCAGTACCTGTGCATTCTCCGATGCCTGCATGTCGCAGGGGTATGACAAGGCCGCGCTGGGCGAACTGCATGTGCTGGTCGACCATGTCGGCCCGTTCCACGCGGGCGACTACATCTTCCGCGCCGGCGAGCCGTTCGATTCGATCGCGGCGGTGCGTGCCGGCATGGTCAAGACGTTTGTCGATGACAGCCAGGGCAACGAGCAGGTGCTCGGTTTCAGTCTGCCCGGTGAGGTGATCGGCCTGAACGCGATCCACGAGGCACGCTTTCCCTGCAATGCCGTGGCGCTGGATACCGTGTACCTGTGCCGGATCTCATTCCCCAGGCTGAGCCTGCTGGCCACCCGCATGCCGGGCCTGCAGGCGCGGCTGTTCAGCCTGCTCAGTGCGGAGATCGGCAAGGTCGCCCTGCTGGCGGCCAACCATCGCACCGAAGAGCGGATGGCCGCGTTCCTGCTGGACTTGTCCGAGCGCTACGCACGCCGCGGGTTCTCCGCCACCCGGTTCAACCTGACGATGGCACGCACCGAGATCGCCAATTACCTGCGGATGGCACCGGAAACCGCCAGCCGCGTGCTGCGCCGGCTGAGCGATGATGGGATCATCGCGGTCAGGCAGCGGGAGATCCTGTTGTTGCAGCCCGAGCGCCTGGCATTGCTGGCATCGGCCGATGAATCCGATCCGAACTGAATCTGGCGGGGAGCCGAAGATGATGCGAGCGGGACTGATGTTGCTGGGGGTGCTGGCGTCGCTGCCGGCGTACGCAGCCGGGCTGACGGTATCGGCGGCGTCGAGCCTGACCGAGAGCTTCCGTGAACTCGGTGCCGCCTATGAGAAGGCCCACCCCGGCGCCCGGGTCGATTTCAACTTCGCCGCCTCCGGCGTGCTGCTGCAGCAGATCAGCCGGGGCGCACCGGTCGATGTGTTTGCTTCGGCCGACGAAGTCACCATGGATCAGGCACAGCAGCAGGGCCTGCTGGCTGCCGGTACCCGCGAGGTGTTCGCGGTGAACGCGCTGTGGGTGGTGGTGCCGCCGCAGACCAGGGGCGGGCCACGTAGCCTGAAGGATCTCGCGGGTGCCGACGTACGGCGCCTCGCGCTGGGCAACCCGGACAGCGTGCCGGTCGGCCGCTATGCCAAGGGTGCGCTGGAAGCGGCGGGCCTGTGGCCGTCGGTGCAGAGCAGGATCGTCACCACGCAGAACGTGCGCCAGTCGTTGGATTACGTGGCGCGGGGCGAAGTGGACGCCGGTTTCGTCTACGCCACCGACGCACAGGCCATGGCCGGCCGCGTGCGTCGTGCCTTCGCAGTGCCGGTGTCCGGACGCATCGCCTATCCGCTGGCGGTGACCCGGGCCAGCACGCAGCCAGCCGAAGCCAGGCGCTTCGCCACCTTCGTGCGGTCGGCACAAGGGCAGGCGATCCTGGCCAGGCACGGGTTCGGCAAGCCCTGACGGATGGACCTGGACTGGAGCGCGCTGGGGTTGTCGCTGAAGGTCGCCGGCTGGGCCACGGCGATCAATCTGGTGCTGGGCGTTGGATTGGGGGCGTTGCTGGCGCGTCGGCGCTTCCCCGGCCGCGAACTGCTGGATTCGCTGCTGACCCTGCCGATGGTGCTGCCGCCGACGGTGCTCGGTTATTACCTGCTGGTGCTGATAGGGCGCAACGGCCCCATTGGCGCGTGGTTGCAGTCGTGGTTCGGCATCAACCTGATCTTTACCTGGCAGGCGGCGGTGGTCGCCGCGGCAGTGGCTTCGCTGCCGCTGGTGTTCAAGCCGGCACGCGCGGCGTTCGAGGATGTGGACGGGCAGCTGGAGCAGGCCGCGCGCACGCTCGGCGTGTCGGAGGCCGCGGTGTTCTTCCGCATCACGCTGCCGCTGGCCTGGCGCGGCATTCTCGCCGGCCTCCTGCTGGCGTTTGCCCGGGCGATGGGTGAGTTCGGCGCGACGCTGATGGTGGCCGGCAGCATCCCGGGTCGTACGCAGACGCTGTCGATCGCCATCTACGAGGCGGTGCAGGCAGGGCAGGACGGCAGGGCCAATGCGCTGG
Organism: Stenotrophomonas genospecies 5; assembly: GCF_054473825.1. Taxonomy (NCBI): domain Bacteria; kingdom Pseudomonadati; phylum Pseudomonadota; class Gammaproteobacteria; order Lysobacterales; family Lysobacteraceae; genus Stenotrophomonas; species Stenotrophomonas genospecies 5. Next base: position 1,318,682 of record NZ_JBTMUW010000001.1, on the reverse strand, counting down.
TGATCCTGACGTCGGTAGTGTGCATCGTCATCCTGCTGCTGGCGGCACGCTTGGTGGGCGGGCATCGCAGGGAGCTGCGCGATGTGGCTTGACCTGAAGGTGCGGCGCCGGATGCAGGCAGCGGGCCAGGTCTTCGAACTGGACGTCACGCTGCAGTGCACGCAGCGCCAGGTGGTGGTGTTCGGCCCGTCCGGGGCCGGCAAAAGCCTGACGCTGAAGGCCGTGGCCGGACTGCTGCGGCCCGCACAGGGCCATGTAACGCTGCAGGGGCAGGTGCTGTTCGATTCCCACGCGCGGGTCGACCTGCCACCGCAGCGGCGTCGCCTGGGGTACGTGTTCCAGGACTACGCGCTGTTTCCCCACCTGAGCGTGCGCCAGAACGTGGCGTTCGGGCTGCAGCGGAGCTGGTTCAATCCACGCCGTGGCCAGCGCTTCGACGTCGTCGAGCAGTGGCTGCAGGCGTTCCGTATCGACCACGTGGGGGATCTGCTGCCGTCGCAGATCTCCGGCGGCCAGCGTCAGCGTACGGCCCTGGCGCGGGTCATGGTGACCCAACCGCAGGCATTGCTGCTGGACGAGCCGTTCGCTGCACTGGACCACGACCTGCGCCAGCACCTGCGCGAGGAGCTGGCGGCGGTGCTGGACAGTACCGGCATTCCGCTGCTGCTGATCAGCCACGATCCTCAGGATGCCGTTGTCTTCGGCCAGCAGGTCGCGCACATGGCGGACGGCCGGGTCGTCGGCGATTGATGCATGCGCTCGTGCCGGGCCACGGCCGGCCGAATCGATGCAGGGTCAGTACAGCTCGCAGTGAATGCGGCCCTCCCCGCGCAGCAGGTCCCAATGCCCCTGGCCGCCAATGGCGTCGATGGCCTCGCGCACCGCGTCTTCCAGGTGGCGCTTGTTGCCGCACAGGTACAGGTGCCCGCCGCGGGACAACACCTGCCTTACTTCGCGGGCGCGCTGCCGCAGCACATGCTGCACATACACCTTTTCGGTTCCGTCACGCGAGAAGGCAGGATGCAGGCCGGCGAGCACGCCGCGCGCATGCCAGTCCTGCAGCTGCTCGCGATACAGGTAATCGTGTTCGCAATGCTTCTCGCCGAACACAAGATGCACCTCGCGTCCGCAGCCATTGGCCTGCACCTGCTGCACCAGGCCGATCAGCGGCGCGATGCCGGTGCCGGTGCCGATCAGCAGCAGGGGCGCGCTGCCGGTGTCGGCCAGATGGAAGCCGGGATTGGAGCGGCAGTACACGCGGGCGTGGCTGCCCCCCCGCAGCAGGCTGCCGGTGGCGGTACCGGAACGCTCGCGGCCGCGCAGGGTGTAGCGCACTTCGCGTATGCACAGGCTCAGCTGGCCGTTGCCGGGATGCGAGGCGATCGAGTAGGCCCGTGGCAGGCGCGCTGACAGGATGTCGCGCAGCCTGGCCAGCGGCACGCGGTCCGGGCTGGCGTGGTCCTGCAGGATATCCAGCACGTCCAGACCGTGCAGGTAGGCATCCAGCTCGCGCTTCTGGCTGACCTTCAGCAGCGACTTCAACCGCTCGCTGTCGCCCAGCCTGGCAAGCTCGCGCAGCACGCCCCTGCCCAGCAGCCGCAGTTCGCGGTCCTGCAGCATGGCGATGGCCGCATTGTCGCCGTACCAGGTGGCAAGGGCCTGCAGCAGTGCAGGGTCGTGGTCCGGCAGCACGTGCACCGTGTCGCCGGCGCGGTAGACCATGCCACTGCCGGCAGTATCCAGCTGCAGGTGCCACGCGGCCGGATCACTGCTGTTGACGCGGTGGCGCTCGACGATGGGCGCGGCGAAGGCATTGTCGTCACCGTAGGCGGTAACCTGCAGATGCAGGTCCTGGCCGGCGGCGGCATCGCCCTCGAGCACCTGGCGGAGCACCGGCTGCCACTGCTGGAAGAACCGTTCATAGCCGAGGTCGGCGTCGACCCGCCGCAGCAGCGGCTGGGCTTGGCGTTCGCTCAGCGCCGCGTCCAGCGCTCGGGTGAAGCCGCAGAATCGAGGGTAGCCGGTGTCGCCCAGGCCGAACACCGCGTAGCGCAGGCCGGGCAGCGCCCCGGTCTGGCACACGCTCTGGAAGAAGCGTTCGCCGTTGGCGGGCGGCTCGCCGTCGCCGAACGAACTGGAGATCGCCAGCAGCACATCGCCCTGGCCCAGGCTGGCAACGTCAATGTCGTTGAACGGCAGCACCTGCGGCGCGAGCGCTTGCAGGCCCGGGTCCGCGCCCAGGCGCTGGGCCAGGGCGCGGGCATTGCCCGATTCGGAGGCGAAACCCACCAGCAGGCGGCGAACCGGTGTGGCAGCGATGGTGCTCACGCGGCCTCGTAGAAGTCGTCGAATTTCTCCTTGCTGAACTCGACCTGCTCGAAGTCCTGCATCAGGTCGTTCACCACGCGGCGGATGCTGATGTACGCGGTGATGTTGCCCTCGGCGTCGAGCAGCGGCTGCACGGTGGTGTCGACCACGTAGAGCACGCCACCCTTGCCCAGGTTCGGCACGATGCCGGTCCAGATGCCGCCGGCCTTGATCGTGTCCCACATGTCCTTGTAGACGGCCTTGGGCACATCCGGATGGCGCACGATGCTGTGCGGCTGGCCGATCAGTTCTTCACGTGCGAAGCCGGTGAGCGTGCAGAACAGATCATTGGCGTAGGTGATGTTGCCCTGCAGGTCAGTGGTGGAGATCACCATGACCTTCTGCAGGGCGTTCAGGAGCTGGCTGTTGTCGGGGGTGTCGTGCATTGCAGGGTCCTTGTGGCTGCCGGAAACGCCGGCGTGTTCGGGTCCTGCATAGAGATACCCCTGCGTGCCGGCGGCCGGTTTGACATTGGTCAAGGGGGAGGCAGGGATCGCCTGCGACGGGATGTCGCATATGGCACCCAGCCGACCGCCACCACCCAGGCCACGGGCAGCGCGCGCACGGCATCCAGGTGGATGTCCCGTCCGGGAGGCATCGATGGGCGTGATGAACGCGGCATGCGTACTCAGCTCATGACGCGTTGTCACAAAGAAATCGCCAGGGCTTCACGGCCGATTGATCGCATTCGGGGCTATTGTCCTCCTGAGCCTCTCGCTGACGTCCCCCACGTTCTGCGTCGACTTCCCTCTCCGCTTCAGCGCCCGTCCGGGCGCCGTTGGCGTCCGTCTGCCTGAACACTTCCGAGATCATCGCCATGGCCCGCGTCGTCCAGTCCGCTTCACCCGTTGCGACGCCTCCCGGTGCACCTGTACCAATCGGGACCCGCCGGGGCCACTCACAGCCGTTGAAGTTGCCGGAACTGGTACAGCGCGTGCTGTTTGTCGCGACCGAAATGGCCGACTTCGTCAAGGCGGGAGGCCTGGGCGATGTGGCCGCGGCCCTGCCACGCGCGGTGCGCGGCGCGTGTGATTCGCGCGTGCTGCTTCCCGGCTACCCGGAGGTGCTGCAGCGCCTGCCGCAGCTGCGGGCGGTGGGGCAGGTCAGCCAAAGAGCCGGCCTGCCTGCGTGCACCATCGGCATGGCGGTGCAGGCCGACGGCCTGCCGATCTACGTGCTGCTCTCGCCTGAGCTGTATGAGCGGGAAGGCTCGCCCTACGTGGATGGGCAGGGACAGGAGTGGAAGGACAACGCGGTTCGCTTCGCCACGCTGTCACACGCGGCTGCGGAGATTGCGGCCGGGCGTGCCGGGCTGGACTGGTCACCGCAGCTGCTGCACCTGAATGACTGGCCGGTGGCCATGGCCGCCGCCTACGTGCGTTGGGACCGGACGGCCGTGCCGACGCTGCTGACGATCCACAACCTGGCTTACCAGGGCCTGTTCCCGTATGCGCTTGCGCCGGTGCTGGGCGTACCGGCCGCGCACCTGGATGAACTGCACTTCCACGGACAGATGTCATTCCTGCAGGGCGGCATCACCAATGCCACGCGGCTGAACACAGTCAGCCTGCGCTATGCACAGCAGATCACCGCCCCGGATGATGGATGCGGACTGCATGACCTGCTGGCCCGGCGCGCCGCCGGCGGTCACCTGAGCGGCATCGTCAACGGCATCGACGCCAGCTGGGATCCGCGACGCGACATCCACCTCAAGGCGCACTTCGGCATCGGCGAATGGACCGGACGCGCGACCAACGCACATGCGGTGCGCAGGGCGTTCGGCCTGGCGCCCTCGACCGGCCCGTTGTTCGCGGTGGTTTCCCGCCTGGTGCACCAGAAGGGGCTGGACATCACCTGTGACGTGGCGCCACAGATCGTCGCGGCCGGGGGGCAGCTGGTCGTCATCGGCGGCGGCGAGCCGCAGGTGGAAGCACAGGTGCAGGCGCTGGCCCGGCGCTACCCGGGCCGGGTGGGCGCATTCATCGGGTTCGAGGAAGCGCTGGCGCGCCAGATGTTCGCCGGCGCCGACTTCCTGCTGATGCCTTCGCGTTTTGAACCCTGCGGGCTCAGCCAGATGTACGCGCAGCGCTTCGGCTGCCTGCCGGTCGCGCATGCGACGGGCGGGCTGGTGGACACCGTCGAGGATGGCGTGACCGGTTTCCTGTTCCACGGTGCCAATGCCGATGGCCTGCGCCGCTGCGTGGAGCGGGCGATGCGCACCTTCCGTCTGCCAGGCCTGCTGCAGGCCATGCGCCGCGCCGCCATGCTGCGGCCGGGCGGCTGGGATGCGGCCGGGCGAGCCTATCTGGCGCTGTACCAGCAGACCTGCCAGGTGGCCGCATGAGCCACGACAGCGCGCATCTGGCCGCCCTCGAGGACGACACCACCGCAGACACAGCACTGGATCACCGCATCGCGCCGGCGCTGGAGGACCTCGTCCATGCCCGCCCGGCAGATGCATTTGCCTGGCTGGGCCCGCACCGCCAGCGCGAGGGTGAACGGCGGTTGCGCGTGCTGGTGCCGCACGCGCAGCGCGTCGAGGTGATCGGAGAAGACGGGCGACGCTGGGATCTGCACCCGGGCCCCTTGCCCGGCCTGTTCGAGGGCGCCGCCGGTGAAGCGGCGGTGCCGCTGCTTGCCCTGCATTTCGAGCAGGGTGTGGAGCAGGTGCACGATGCCTATGCCTTCGGCCCGTTGCTGGACGAAGCGCTGCTGCAACGCTTCCATGCCGGTGATGCCGATGCGGCGCGCCAGCTGGGCGCGGTCCCGATGCAGGTGCAGGGGATCGCCGGCGTGAGGTTCGCGGTGTGGGCGCCCAATGCGCGGCGGGTCGCCGTGGTCGGCGATTTCAACGGATGGGATGGCCGACGCCATCCGATGCGGCTGCGCCATGCGGCTGGCGTGTGGGAACTGTTCCTGCCCGGCGTGCAGGCCGGTGCCCGCTACAAGTTCCGCATTGTCGGGGCTGATGGCCAGGTGATGCCCGACAAGTTCGACCCGATGGCGCGCTGGGCCGAATTGCCACCGGCCACCGCCTCACGCGTGCCTTCGGCGGCGCCGATGCAGTGGCATGACGAGGGTTGGAGGGCGGCCCGGCGCCAGACGGGCGCCGGCGCGCCGCTGTCCATCTACGAGGTACATGCGGGCTCCTGGCAGCGTGGCGATGATGGCGCACCGCTGGACTGGGATGCGCTGGCCGACCGGCTGATTCCGTACGTGGCCGGACTCGGCTTCACCCACATCGAACTGCTGCCGGTCAGCGAGCATCCCTTCGGCGGTTCCTGGGGCTATCAGCCGCTGGGGATCTACGCACCGACGGCACGCCATGGGACGCCGCACGCCTTCGCGCGCTTCGTGGATCGCTGTCACCAGGCCGGAGTGGGGGTGATCGTGGACTGGGTGAGCGCACACTTCCCCAACGACGCGCATGGCCTGGCCGGTTTCGACGGAACCGCGTTGTACGAGCATGCCGACCCGCGCGAAGGGGTGCACGCCGACTGGGACACGCTGATCTACAACTATGGCCGCAACGAAGTGGCCGCTTACCTGATCGGTAGTGCCTTGGAGTGGGTGGAGCGGTTCCACATCGACGGACTGCGCGTGGACGCAGTGGCGTCCATGCTGTACCGGGATTACAGCCGTGCTGACGGTGAGTGGATACCCAACGAGCAGGGCGGGCGAGAGAACCTGCAGGCGGTCGCCTTCCTGAGGCGGATGAACCAGACCCTGCGTGAGCGCTTCCCGGACGTGTTGGTGATTGCCGAGGAATCCACCGCGTGGCCGGGGGTGACCGCGCCGGTGGAGGAGGGCGGGCTTGGCTTCACCCACAAATGGAACATGGGCTGGATGCACGACACCCTGCAGTACCTGGGGCGCGATCCTGTCCATCGCCAGCATCACCACAGCGAGATCAGCTTCGGCCTGGTGTACGCCTTCTCCGAACGCTTCGTGCTTCCGCTGTCGCATGACGAGGTGGTGCATGGCAAGGGCGCGCTGCTGGCCAAGATGGCAGGCGAACCGGCGCAGCGGCTGGCCCAGCTTCGTGCGTATTACGGCTTCATGTGGGCGCACCCGGGCAGCAAACTGCTGTTCATGGGCGGCGAGTTCGGCCAGGGACATGAGTGGTCGCACGATGCAGCACTGGACTGGGAACAGGCGACCAGCAGTGAGGGCCGGGGCCTGTCGCGTCTGGTGGGCGACCTCAATGCCGTGCTCCGCTGCGAACCCGCGCTGCATCGTGACGAGCGCGATGAACGCGGTTTCGACTGGAGCGTGGCCGATGACAGCCGCAACAGCGTGTATGCCTTCATCCGCCGGGATCCTGCCGGCAGCGGCCGCACCCTGCTGGTGGTGAGCAACTTCACCCCGGTGCTGCGCGAGGGTTACCGGGTTGGCGTGCCGCAACCGGGGCGCTGGACGGAACGCCTCAACACCGACAGCGCGCATTACAACGGCGGCAATGCGGGCAACCTCGGAGCGGTGCAGACCGAGCCAAGGCCGATGCATGGCCACGCCCAGTCGCTGCGGCTGACCCTGCCGCCGCTGTCCACGCTGTACCTGCAGGTTGATGCATGACCACAGCGTCCCCGCGTCTGGGCGCTTGGCGTGCGGCCGGTGAGGGGGTGGAGTTCCGTGTGTGGGCGCCGGACGCAGACACGATGACGCTGTGCCTGCAGGGTGCGCTGCGGCCGATGCAACGCGAGCCGGACGGTTGCCACTGGCTGCGGACACAGGCATCGCATGGCGACCGGTACCGGTTCCGCCTCCCTTCAGGCCAGGACGTGCCAGATCCGGCCTCGCGCTGGCAGCCGGACGGCATCGATGGCGACAGCGCCGTGGTGCTGGACACCGGCAGGGCGCAGGCGACGTGGCAGGGGCCCGCCTGGCAGGACCTGGTCATCTGTGAAGTGCACATCGAGGCAGGCGGCGGCCTCGCTGCACTGACCGCGCAGCTGCCGATGCTGGCCGCAACGGGCATCACCGCCATCGAGCTGATGCCGGTTGCGCAGTTTCCCGGCCGGCGCAACTGGGGCTACGACGGTGTGTTCCCCTACGCACCGGCCCATGTCTACGGCGGGCCGGCAGCGCTGAAGGCTTTCATCGACGCGGCGCATGATGCCGGACTGTCGGTGCTGCTGGATGTGGTCTACAACCACTTCGGACCGCAGGGCAACCCTCTGCGTGACTACGCGCGGGCGTTCTTCCGTGACGATCGCAGCACCCCCTGGGGTGAGGCGATCGACTTCCGCCAGCCCTGGGTGCGGCGCTTCTTCATCGACAATGCGCTGATGTGGTTGCGCGACTATGGCTTCGATGGGCTGCGCCTGGACGCGGTACACGCCATCGACGATGACCGCTTCCTGCAGCAGCTGGCCGATGAGGTGCGCGCGGAGGTGCCGCACGCGCACCTGGTGCTGGAGAACGAACGCAACCAGGCGCGGTGGCTGCGCGGTGCCTATCAGGGGCAATGGAACGACGACTTCCACAACGCGCTGCACGTGATGCTGACCGGCGAGCAGGAAGGCTATTACGCGGCCTACGCCGGTCGCGCCGACGCGCTGCTGGCCCGCTGCCTGGCAGAAGGATTCGCCTGGCAGGGTGAACCTGACCTGGGCGGCCATCCCCGCGGCGAACCCAGCAGCGACCTGTCGCCCGCGCGTTTCGTTGTATTCGCGCAGAACCACGACCAGGTGGGCAACCGTGCCTTCGGCGAGCGCCTGTCGATGCTGGTGGATCCGGCGCGGCTGCGCGCGGCACTGGCGCTGACCCTGCTGACGCCGATGATCCCGCTGCTGTTCATGGGTGAACCGTGGCAGGCGCGGTCGCCGTTCCTGTTCTTCACCGACTATGCGCCGCCGCTGGACGAGGCGGTGCGCGAGGGACGTCGCCGCGAGTTTTCCGGCTTCAGTGCCTTCGCCGATGCCGCCTCGCGTGCGCGTATTCCGGACCCGAACGATCCGGCCACCCTGCAGGTCTCGTACACGCCGCCGCCCGGCGATGATCCCTGGTCGCAGCAATGGCTGCGTTGCACAGGCGGGTTTTTGGCCCTGCGCAGACGCTATCTGCAGCCCGGCCTGCTGCAGGCCCGGTCGCTGGGTGCGCGGGTGCTTGGCGAGGGGGCGGTGCAGGCGGGTTGGCAGCTGCCATCGGGCCAATGGTGGATCGCGATCAATGTGGGCCCACGGCCCGTGGCGCATGCGGTGCCGGCCGGCGAGCGCGTTGTGGGTCCCGACGTTGCCGGTGTGCTGCCGGCAGGCGGCAGTGTTGTTGCGTGCTGGGTGGCGGCATGAGGACGGATACATCGGTTCGGGACGCCGCACGCCGGGCAGGTCTCCTGGAGCGCTGGACCGACGTGGCCGGCGTCGAGCGCGAAGTCGCGCCGGACGTGCTTCGCGCGGTGCTGGAAGGGCTGCACTGCGATGGTGCGCCGGTGCGCGCCCGCTTGCTCACCGCCTGCTATGGCCAGGTACTGGTGATGCCGGAGGCGACGGGGGCGGCGTGCTGGGTGGATGAACAGGGGCGCGAGCTGCCAGCACGGCCTGATGCGCAGGGGCGCTGGCGAGTTCCGGATCAACCGGGCTATTGGCAGTGGCGCCAGGGCGGGCGGCAACAGGCGGTCGCGGTGGCGCCGCCGCGAGCCTGGTGGCCACCGCGCATGCTGCGCGGTTGGGGTCTGTCGGCGCAGGTCTACAGTCTGCGCGCCCGTGGCGATGCAGGCATCGGTGACAGCGCCGGCTGCACACGGTGGCGTGAGCTGCTGCATCGGCATGGAGGCGATGCACTGGCATTGAGTCCGCTGCACGCCGGCTTGCCACCCGGCCCAGGCTACAGCCCCTATTCGCCCAGTGACCGGCGCTGGCTCGATCCGCTGCAGGTAGCTCTTCCGCAGGTACTGCCGGAGGCTGCCGACAGCGTGCTGCGCCAGGACGAGGCACTGGCGATGGCAATTGATGCCGCCACCGCTGCACGCCGCATTGACTGGCCGCAGTCGGCGGCATTGAAGTGGCGCTGGATGCGACAGGTGCGCCACTGGCTGCGGCAGCAGGCACCGGCACAGTGCGAGCAGATCGAGACCTGGTGCGATGCGCAGGGCGAACCGCTGCTGCGCTATTGCCAGCATGCCGCCGACGGGGTCACCGGGAGCGCCGACGACCATGCATTTGCGCAGTGGCTGGCGCAGCAGGGCTGGGTGCAGGTGCACGCGGCGCTGCGCAGTGATGGCGCGTCGATCGGATTGATTGCCGATCTGGCCGTGGGCTGTGCACCGCAGGGCGTCGAGGCACGCACCGGTGGCGCCGATCTGCTGCAGGGGCTTGAACTGGGTGCGCCGCCGGATGCGTTCAATCCGCTCGGCCAGGCCTGGGGCATCACCAGCTGGTCACCGTTGGCGTTGCATCGCGAGGGCTTTGCACCGTTCATCCGCGTGCTGCGTGCCGTGATGGCCGGCCGCGGCGGCCTGCGCATCGACCACATCCTCGGCCTGCAGCGGCTGTGGGTGTTGCCTCACGGCGCTGGCGCCGGGCAGGGCGTGTACCTGCGCTATCCATTCGATGACCTGATCAATCTGCTGGTGCTGGAATCGTGGCGGCATCGCTGCGTGCTGATCGGTGAAGACCTGGGGGTGGTGCCGCCGGGCATCCGCCAGCGGCTGGCAGCCCGGGGCATCCTGGGTATCGAGGTGCTGCCGTTCGCCCGCAACGGCGAGCGCTTCCTGCCACCGCCGCGGTGGCGCCGCGATGCGGCGGCCATGCCGTCCACCCATGACCTGCCACCACTGGCCGGCTGGCTGCGCGGGCGCGACCTGCGCTGGCGTGCCCGCCTGGGTGAGCTGGAGGACCTGCCGGCAGCACTGCGCGCGCGCGCGCGGGACGTGCAGGCGCTGGCCACGGTCTGCGGTGGTGACGGCGCGACCGTGGAGGACGGAGCGCTGTCACTGGTTGCCCATGCAGCGTCGCGGCTGGCGCTGCTGCCATTGGAAGATGTGCTGGGCAGCCGTGCGCAGGTGAACCTGCCAGGCACCGTCAGCGGCCATCCGAACTGGCGACGGCGGTTGCCGCTGGCGTGGGACGGTGCCGCCGCCGATGCGCGCCTGGCGCGCCTGAGCAGCACGCGCCGCAGGGCAGGGCGATGACGAGGTTGCGTGCCACCGCGCGCCTGCAGGTGCATGCAGGCTTCGACCTGGAGGCGGCCGCAGCGCAGGTGCCGTATTACGCCGCACTGGGCGTCAGTCACCTTTACCTGTCGCCGATCGCGGTTGCGATGCCGGGGTCCACACATGGCTACGATGGCATCGACCCGGCCAGCATCAATCCGCAGCTGGGCGGCGAAGCGGCCTTCCGCCAGCTGGCCACCGCGGCGCGCTCACACGGCCTGGGTCTGATCCTGGACATCGTGCCCAACCATCTGGCGGCATCCCCGCACAGCCACTGGTGGAGCGATGTGCTCATGCACGGGCGTCGAAGCCGCCACGCAGGCTGGTTCGACATCGACTGGGAGGCGCCGGGCTGCGAAGGCCGGCTATGGTTGCCGGTGCTGGACCGGCCACTGCACGACGCCGTGCGCGACGGCGTACTGCGGGTGGGGGTGGACGATGAGCGGCCAGGGTTGCGCCATCATGGGCTGGTCCTGCCGTTGTCGCCGCGCAGTCATCCCCTGGACGCCACGCAGTGGCCGGCGTGGGCCGAACGCTGCAACCGCAGCGTCGAGCGGTTGCAGGCACTGCTGCAGCGGCAGCACTACCGGCTGGCGTGGTGGCGCACGGCAGGCGATCAGGTGAACTACCGGCGCTTCTTCGATATCAACGAACTGGCCGCGCTGCGGGTGGAGCGCGAGGACGTGTTCGAAGCGGTGCATGCGCTGCCGTTGCGGCTGGTGCGTGAGGGCTGGGTGGATGGCCTGCGCATCGACCATGTGGATGGCCTGTCGTCGCCCGGCACCTATCTGCAGCGCCTGCGCGAAGCGATCAACGCTGCCTGCGCAGCCGGGAGCCGTGATCCGGAGGCGGTGACCCTGCACGTCGAGAAGATACTGGCCGAGGGCGAGCAGCTGCCCGAGGGATGGGCCTGCGACGGGACCACCGGCTATGACTTCATGGACCAGGTCGGCGCGTGGCTGCACGACCCGGCAGCGGCGCCCGCGCTCGCGCGCGCCTGGCAGGCGGCGAGCGGCGACACGCACGACTTTGAACAGATACAGCAGGACGCGCGCGGGATGCTGCTGCGCCAGTCGCTTCACACCGACTTCCAGCGCCTGCTGCGCAGTGCGCAGCAGGCGCTGCAGCCCCGGCTGGCCGAGGCCGACATCGGTACGGCCGCCCTGGCGCGCGCGCTGGCCGCGCTGCTGCGGCACTACCGCACCTACCGCCCGTACTCGTTGCGTGACGCCGGTGAGCGGAAGGCATTGGTCGCCGCTGCTGCCGCCGCGCGAGCCGCGCTGGACGGTGCCGGACGGGCGGCACTGGACCTGCTGCTGCAGGCGCTTCCCGGCCAGGCACCGGCTGAAAGCGAGCTGCGCGTGCGCTTCGGGCAGCTGGCCGCGCCGTTGAACGCCAAGTCGGTGGAGGATACCGGCTTCTATCGTTACTTCAGACTGCTCTCACGCAACGAAGTCGGCAGTGATCCGCAGCGGCTGGGCATGCAGGGACGCGAGCTGCTGCAGCATGCAGCGCGGCGCCTGCGGCGCCATCCCGAGGCACTGCTTGCACTGGCGACCCACGATCACAAGCGGGGCGGCGACAGCCGGGCGCGGCTGGCGGTGCTCAGCACCTGCACGGCGGAGTGGCGGGATGCTGTACGGCGCTGGAGCCGGATGGCCGCCAAGGCCGGCATGCCGCTGCCGTTGCCGGGCGCCGAGGCGTATGCGCTGTGGCAGGCGCTGGTGGCGGCGTGGCCGATGCAGGGCGCCCCCGGTGCCGACTTCGCATCGAGGATGGCGGACTGGCTGACCAAGGCCCTGCGCGAGGGCAAACGGATCAGCAACTGGTCCGATCCCGATGTGGCAGTGGAGGACGCCGCCGCGCAGTGGCTGCACGCGCTGCTGGAGGGAGCCCCCCTGCTGACGGTGCGCGAGGCGCTGGCGACCTTCGTGGCCCGCGTCGCGCCGGCGGGCGCCTGCAACGGATTGGCACAGCTGTGCCTGCAGCACTGCCTGCCCGGCGTGCCTGACCTCTATCAAGGCGGCGAAGGCTGGGACCTGAGCCTGGTGGACCCGGACAACCGCCGGGCCGTGGACTATCCGGCGCGGCAGGCATGGCTGCGGGACACGCGCTCCTGGCCCACGCTGCTGCAGGACTGGCGGGACGGAGGCATCAAGGCCTTCCTGCTGCGGCAGCTGCTGGATTGCCGCCGCAGGCACCCGCACCTTTTCCTGTACGGCGAGCTGCAGCCGCTGTCCGCGCCGGCGCGCTCGCCCTGGCTGGCGTTCGTGCGCAGGCACCAGACGCAGGTACTGCTGGTGATCGTGCAGCGTGGCTCGCCCATCGCCGTGCCCGGGCCCGGCCTGAACGTTGCGCGTGACGTCGCCACCGGCCCAACGCTGCGCGGGCTTCCGGCAGGACGCATGCGCAACCTCCTGGACGGACGCATCGAACATTTCAATGAAACCGCGGATGCAGCACGGCTTGTGGCTGGCAGCCCGCTGGCGGTATGGATCAACGAGGAGACGGGTAGGGATGGACAGCAGGGAACGACGGCAGCGGATTGAGGCATTGGCCCACCAGATATGGGAAGCGGAAGGGCGCCCGGACGACCAGCAGCAGCGGCACTGGCACATGGCCGAGCGGCTGGTGGAGGCCGAGATTGCCGCGGCGCGCGGCGAGGAGGGCAGCGATGGCGAGCCGTAAGTGGGCACAGACCTCGCGCGTGCGCGAAGGCCGGCCCTTCCCGCTGGGTGCGACCTGGGACGGGCTGGGCGTGAACTTCGCGCTGTACTCGCGGCATGCCACCCGGGTCGAACTCTGCCTGTTCGACGCGCGCAACCGCGAGGTGGAGCGCATCGCGCTGCCCGAGTACACCAATGAGATCTGGCACGGCTATCTGCCCGATGTAAGGCCCGGGCAGCGCTACGGTTACCGGGTGCACGGTCCGTATGCGCCGGAGGAAGGGCATCGCTTCAATCCCAACAAGCTGCTGCTGGACCCTTACGCCAAGCAGATCGTCGGCGAGCTGAAGTGGGCGCCCCACCTGTTCGGCTACACCCTGGGCCATCGCGATGGCGATCTCAGTTTCGACCGCCGCGACAGCGCCAGCTACATGCCACGCTGCGCCGTGATCGATCCGGCCTTCAGCTGGGGTGTCGAGCGTGCACCCGAAACGGCCTGGGACAGGACGGTGATCTACGAAGCGCACGTGCGCGGGTTGACCATGCAGCATCCTGATGTCCCGCAGGCCGAGCGCGGCACCTTCTCTGCACTGCGGCATGATGCGGTGGTGGATCACCTGAGCCATCTGGGTGTGACCGCCATCGAGCTGCTGCCCGTGCACGCCTACGTGGACGACCAGCAACTGCTCGAGCGTGGGCTGCGCAACTACTGGGGGTACAACACCATCGGCTTCTTCGCCCCACAGCCGCGTTACCTGTCGACGGGCACCGTGGCCGAGTTCAAGCAGATGGTCGCGCGGCTGCACAATGCCGGCATCGAAGTGATCCTGGACGTGGTCTACAACCACACCGCCGAGGGCAACGAGCTGGGCCCCACGCTGTCGTTCAAGGGCATCGACAATGCCAGCTACTACCGATTGGCCGATGATCGCCGCTATTACATCAACGATACCGGCACCGGCAACACGTTCGACCTGACCAATGCCGGCGCGCTGCGCATGGTGATGGACTCGCTGCGCTACTGGGTGACCGAGATGCGGGTGGACGGTTTCCGCTTCGACCTGGCGACCATTCTTGGCCGTGAGCGCCATGGCTTCGACGCCTCGGGCAGCTTCCTCGATGCGGTACGCCAGGACCCGGTCCTGAGCCAGGTGAAGCTGATCGCCGAGCCCTGGGACATCGGCCCGGGCGGCTACCAGCTGGGCCAGTTCCCGCCGGGTTGGGCGGAATGGAACGACCGCTTCCGCGATACAGTGCGCGCGCTGTGGCGTGGCGATGGCGGGCAGCTGCCGGAGTTCGCCACCCGTTTCACCGGCTCGGCCGACCTGTTCGAACACCACGGCAGGCGGCCGTCGGCCAGCATCAACCTGGTAACGGCACACGACGGGTTCACCCTGCACGATCTGGTGAGCTACAACGACCGCCACAACGAGGCCAACGGCGAGGACAACCGCGATGGCCATTCGCACAATCTTTCCAGCAACCACGGTGTGGAGGGCGACACCGATGATCCGGCGATCCTCTCGTTGCGTGCACGGCAGATGCGCAACCTGCTGGCCACGCTGCTGCTGTCGCAGGGCACGCCCATGCTGCTGGCCGGCGACGAGTTCGGCCATTCGCAGCAGGGCAACAACAACGCGTACTGCCAGGACAACCCGCTGAGCTGGATCGACTGGGAGCGTGCCTCGCAGCCGGCGGCGCAGGCGCAGGTGGCATTCGTGCGGCGTGCACTATCGCTGCGCCGGCGCTATGGCCTGCTGCGCAGGAACCGGTTCCTGCGCGGCGAATACGATGAAGCGCTGGGCCTGCGCGATATCGACTGGCGGCATCCGGACGGCCGCAGCATGGAGGAGGCGGACTGGCACGACCCCGAACTGCGCGCGCTGCTGATTGTGCTGGACGGTCGAAGCCCCGACAGCGGCCTGCGTGAGCCCGGGCGGCATGTCAGCCTCGCCCTGCTGTTGAATGCCGGAGACCAGCCGCAGCGGTTCCGCGTATCGGATCAGGCGCTGTCGTTCCGGCGCGTACTGCTGCAGACCGACGAGGCGCCGCTGGAGCAGGACGGCACCGGCGACTGGACCCTGCCGCCGCGCAGCCTGTGCCTGCTCGCGGCCAGCAGCGCCTGATTGCAGCGCGCCCGCTCGGCGCGAAGACCGATCGGCAGCGCCGGGTCCCGCCCGGCCTGCCGTGAATCAGCCCAGCAGATGGCGCAGCAACCCGGCCGAGACCACGCCGATCAGCACGGTCGGCAGCATCGACAGCCGGGTGGCGGCCAGCAGGGTGATGGCCAGCGCAGCCAGATCGGCGGGCTTGTCGGCGACGAAATCCGGGGCGATCACCGAGATCAGCACGCAGCCCGGCGCGGCCTCCATGACCGTCACCGCACGCTTGCCGAGGGTGCGGTTGCGCAGGGCCAGGAAGCCGATGATGCGGGTGAGGTAGGTAACGGCTGCCATCAGCACGATGGTGAGCAGCGAGCTCCACTGGATCATGCCGCGTCCTCCGCCAGCAGCCAGGCGGCCACCAGCCCGGCCAGCGCACCACTGGCGACGTACCAGGCGCCGGGAACCAGCAGATAGGTGCCTGCGGCCACCAGCAGGCTGACCAGCCAGGGCCGCGCCGCGCGCAGCCCCTGCCACATGCCACGCAGCAGCACCAGGAAGACCGCGGGGAAGGCCATGTCGAATCCATAGGCATGGATGTCGCCCAGCAGCGGGCCGGCGATCGCCCCCAGCGTCGTGCAGGTCACCCAGACCCCATACAGGCCGGCCGAGGTGCCCAGGTAGTAGGCGAGGCTGAAACCGTGCATGCGCCGCCGCGCGTCGGCGACACCCAGGGCCCAGCTTTCGTCACACATGAAGAACAACGCCGGCAGCGTGCGACGGCGTGGCAGGTGCTGCAGCAGCGGTGCCAGGCTGGCCCCCATCAACAGATGGCGGCTGTTGACCAGCGCGGTGATCGCTACGATGAGCGCGATGTGCGGAGGTGACGTCCACAGCTCGACGGCGGCGAACTCCGAGCCACCGGCGAAGTTGAGCCCGGTCATGAGCGGTACTTCAAGCGCCGACAGGCCCTTCTGCGCAGCCTGTGCACCGAGCACCAGGGCGAAGGGAACAAAACCGATCATCACCGGCACGGCAGCGCGCAGGCCGCGCAGGAACTCGGCGCGGGGCGTGACGTGGCAGGGGGCGTCAGGCGGAAGGAGGGAGGATTGGGCGTCCATGTAGCGGAAGCGAGTGAGGGGGCTTCATCCTAGCGGCGACGGCACGAAATTGGGTTGCGTTGATGCCATTCAATTGAGAATGTTGCGCATCTGATGCGGCAGATGGCCATGAGGGTGAAATCCAATGCAATCTCAACTCGATAACCTTGATCGCCGGATTCTCGAGGCGCTGCAGGTCGATGGTCGTCTGCAGAACCTGGAGCTGGCCAGGCAGGTCGGTCTTTCGCCGTCGGCCTGCCTGCGCCGGGTCCGGCTGCTGGAGGAGGGCGGCTACATCGACCGCTATGTGGCGCTGCTGAACGAGACCAAGGTCGGACGGGGCTTCACCGTGTTCGTGCGGGTCTGGCTGCGTGGGCAGGACGAGGACACCACCAACCACTTCATAAACAGCGTCAAGTCCCTGCCGGAAGTGCTTGAATGTCATCTGATGGCGGGCGACTGCGATTTTCTGCTGCGGGTGGCCGTGGCCGACCTGGACGCGTATCGCCAGTTCCAGATCCGGCATCTGAACAGGATCGCCGGGGTGCAGAACACCAAGACCGAGATCCCGATGCAGCGGATCAAGCAGACCACCCGGCTGCCGCTTTGAGGCCGCGCCGCGCCGGCCCCCGGTGCGGCGGTCATCGCAATGACATCTGCCCCCGGTAGGGTCTGACCCCGCTTGCCGGTCGCGCGCGGGCGACCTCCCGGTCGTGCCGCCTGCCTCCGTCACAGCTGCTGTCGCTGCCGAGGGTCATGTGTTCAACGTCAGGGGGCTGGATGGACGCCACGCGGTCAGAACATGGAGAGTGGCCATCGCTGCGTGGCTGCTGCTGGCCTTCGTCGCCACGGCCGAGGACGACGTCCGTGCCTACGACATCCCGGCGCAGCCGCTGGAACAGGCAGTGGAGCGCTTCAGTGTCAGCAGCGGGTGGTCGGTGATGTACGCCGGCGAACTCGCTGCCGGTCGGCGCAGTTACCCGCTGCACGCCAGCCTGCCGCCGCTGCAGGCGCTGCAGACCCTGCTGCAGGAGACCGGCGTCGAAGCCGAGGTGATCGGCGCGCAGCGCGTGGTGCTTCGGCTGGGCGCGCAACCCGAACGCGCAGCCGGTCCCGTCGGCCTGCTGCCGGAATCCGAGCGCAGCCGTCGTTTTGGCGGGCTGCAGCAGCGGCTGCGCGACGCGTTCTGTGACGACCCCCTGCTCGCACCGGGCCGCTACGCGGCGACGCTGCGTTTCCGCATCACCGCCGAGGGCCATGTCGACGATGCCGAACTGCTCGTCGGCAGCGGCGACGCCCGGCGCGATCGGCGCCTGTTGCTTGCCATCGGCAGGCTGGCGCCGTCCATCGACGCCGCCGCGTTGCCGCAGCCGGTGACGCTGCAGATCCAGCCCTCCCGTGCCGACCACGACTGTGGCCGACGGCAGCCCCTTCCATGATTTCAAGGATTCGAACATGAGCAACGGAACGGCCGGGGCGGTGGACCTGATGGATCACCTGCTGGGGGCTTACGATGAACTCAAGCGCCGGCTGGTGCGCAAGCTGGGCTCGGAAGAGCTGGCAGGCGATGCGCTGCAGGACACCTGGATGCGCCTGAGCGCACGCCGCGACCGGCTGGACCCGGTGCAGAATCCGGCGGCCTATCTGCTGAGGATGGCGATGAACACCGTGATCGATCGGCAGCGCGCCGACCATCGCCTGCTCAGCCTGGAAGAAGTGGACGCGCTGATGGAGATGGCCGATCCGGGCCCCGGTCCGGCTCAGGCTGCAGAGCTTGATCGTGCCCTCGAAGACATGGTCGGCCTGCTGCACCGCATGCCCGAACGCCGCCGCCGGATCCTGCTGGCGATCCGCGTGGACGGCCTGCAGCAGCGGGACGTGGCCGAGCAGCTGGGCGTGTCGCTGCGGCTGGTGCAGCGCGAACTGAAAGCGGCCCAGGACTATCTGGCCGAGCGCAGCGGGCAGGACCGGCAGGTGCGGTTCTGACCGGCGGCGTCCGTCTACACTTTGACGCCGAGCAGAACCCCGCAGCGTGCGGGCATGGCTGGACTGCGCATGGACCCTGATGATCGCCCGCACCGCACGCTCGACGCCGTGGAGCGCCAGGCCCACGCCTGGGTGGTGCGTCTGACGTCGGGCGAGGCCACGGCAGCCGACGGACGCAGGTTCCGCCAATGGTGCGCGACCGATTCGCGTCACCGCGAAGCGTTTGCCCGTGCGCGGCGGCAATGGGAGCAGGTGCGCGTGGCCGGTGAGCAGGTCCCGGCTGCGGCGCGCCAGCCGCAGGCACCGGGCCTGGCACGGCGATGGAGCCGGCGTGCATTCCTGGGGGCGGCCATTGCCGCCCCCGCCAGCCTCGCCGTGGTGGCAGCGATCCGTCCACCGTTGGGGCTGTGGCCGTCGGTGAGTGCGATGGCGGCCGACTTCCATACCGGCACCGGCGAGCGCCTCCAGCTTGCGCTGACGCCGCAGTTGACGCTGGAGCTGGATACGCAGAGCAGTCTGCGGCGCCGGATGGGTGCGGGTGGCGAGGGTTACGAGCTGGTGCAGGGGCAGGCGGCATTCGAGACCGCTGCGGGTTCACGCCTCGCACTGTACGCGGGGCCGGGCTGTGTGATCGCCGATGAGGGCGCAGCCCGGCTGGACGTGCGCAATACCGGGGGACACGTCCGGGTGACGTGCCTGCGCGGCAGCGCCCGCATCGAGCACCCGCAGGGCCGGCTGCGGCTGCAGGCCGGACAGCAGACCCGCTACGACGAACGCCTGAGCGGCGTGGTGGCCGAGGCCGTGGCCGGCGAGGTCAGCGCCTGGACCGAAGGCATGCTGGTGTTCCGCCGCGCGCCGTTGCGCGAGGTGGTGGACGAGATCAATCGCTATCGCCGCGGCAGGGTCCTGCTCGGTGACGGCGCACAGGCGCGTGCGCCGGTCAGCGGTCGCTTCCGCATCGATGACCCGGACGCGGCGCTGGAACAGCTGCGGTTGACGCTGTCGTTGGAGCTGCGTCGCTTCCCGGGCGGTATCGCCGTCCTGGGGTAGAGTCCCCGGCCACGCGCGTCGTGTGGCTGCCGCATGCAAGGAGAAGCCAAGGAATGCGCAACGAGACCATCGGTGTGCTCGACCTGCGACGCAACCTGTCCGCATTGCTGGAGACCACGCAGCGGCGTCCATTGACGGTGCATCGCTATGGATCGCCCTGGGTCTGCGTGGTCTCCGATCCGCAGTGGCAGGAACAGTCCGTGCTGCTGGATTTCGACCCGCAGGGCCATCCGCTGGCTGCCCTGCTGAGGTTGCAGCAGGCGCTGTCGCTGCCGGAGAAGGGCAGCGTATCACCGGCAATGGCGGCCCGCGGTCTGCTGCTGATGGCGATGCATGGCATACAGGGCCTGCCACAGTTGCACGATCAGGTGATCCATCACCGCTTGTGGCACTGGTTCGTGGCCGGTGCGGTGATTGCGATGGACGGATGGCAGTTGCCGGCACTGCGCCAGGCCACGGCCGCGTTGCTGGCCGACGCGGACGCGGCCGGGTTGCTGTCCGCATTTGCCCGACGTCCCGACGTGATGGTGCTGGCACGACAATGCGGCGGCATCGCTCCGCTGCTGGATGCCGATGCCTGCAGGCGCATGACGTCGCTGTGACAGAGGGGCTGAAGCGCAACGCACGGCACATCACGCGCAACGCGCTGTCGCTTCATCGACCCTGCTGACGTCTTCTCCAGAGTACGGCGCATCCGCGTCGTGGAGCGCAGGCAGCGTCGATGGCGGAACGTCGCAGGATCAGCATGCTCGAGCTGGATCGTCACCTGAGCCGGTCGCTGGAACAGGCCCGGCACGCGCCGCTGTGCGTACAGCGCTACGGGCATCCGTGGGTCTGGGTGCTTTCCAGCGACGCCTGGGCAGACGCCGCGCGATGGGCGGCGCTGGACGTCGAGGCGCATCCGCTGCTGGCGCTGCGCCGCGCAACCGATGCGCAACTGCCGGCGTGGCCGGAAGCAGCCATCGCGACGCTGCCCCTGGACATGGACGATGTCCGCATGCTGCAGCGTGCCGCTCTGCTGCTGTGGGTGCAGGCACTGGACAGCGCGCAACGGGTACACGATGACCTGCGCCATCACCAGGTGTACCGCCGCTTCGTCGGCTTCGGCCGTGGCAGCGCCTGGTCGCCGACGCAATGCGTGCGGATCCTGCAGGCCAGTCGCCACCCGCTGCTGCGTCGCTGCGTGGAAGGCGCGTTGGCGGCAGTACCTGCAACGCTGCTGCAGTCGGCTGCCGTGCCGCCGGCGGGCGCCAGCGCAGACAGGGTGGAGCAGCAGCGAATTGCAGGTGGATGTTTATCGTACTGACACATGCGCCGCTGACCATGGTGCAGCGGTCCCTTCCAGGATGACGAGGGCGGAACAATGGCAAGACAGCTTCGTGGTGGCAGGGCCCGGCAGCACGGTTTCAGCCTGATCGAGATCATGGTGGTGGTGGTGATCATCGGCATTCTTGCCGCACTGATCGTGCCGCGCCTGATGGATCGTCCCGATCAGGCGCGGGTGGTGGCGGCACGCCAGGACATCGCCGCACTGATGCAGGCGCTGAAGCTCTATCGCCTGGACAATGGCCGCTACCCCAGCACCGAGCAGGGATTGCAGGCGTTGGTGGCGCCGCCCCAGAGCAGCGGCGCGATGCCGACAACCCCCTATCTGGACCGCCTGCCGAACGACCCCTGGGGGCATCCGTACCAGTACCAGAACCCGGGCGCGCACGGCGACATCGACGTGTTCTCCCTTGGCGCGGACAGCAAGGCCGGAGGTGATGCCGGCAATGCGGACATCGGCTCCTGGCAGCTGTGAGGTCCACCGATGTCGCCTCCGATGGCAGCCTTTCCGTGTCGTCGCCAGCAGGGCATGGCGGTGATCGTCGCGATGCTGGTGGTCGCACTGGTGGCGGTGATCGCGACCGCGCTGCTGACCCGCCAGGCCGCGCAGCTGCGTGCGCTGCGTGGCGACCAGCTGCGGGCGCAGGTACGCATGGCCGTGGATGCCGCGCTGGAGCGCGCGGGGCAGCAGCTTCGTGACGACGCGCGCGAGCAGCTGACCACCGTGCGCGACGGTCGCTGGGCACGGCCGGTGCAGCTGGATGCGCCGCTGCCGGTGCGCCTGCAGATGGTGGACGCGCAGTCGCTGTTCAACCTGCGCAACCTGTTGTCGCAGGGCCAACCGGATGCGCAGGCGCGGCAGGCCTTCGTGGCGCTGTGCGTGGAGCAGGGGGTGTCTGCGGCTACATGCAGCGGTGCCGCGGACCACATCCAGGCACGGCTGCGCGACGGTGATCGCGCCGCGCAGGCGCCCCTGCCGCGCGAAGCCCTGATCGGGCAGGCGCTGGCCGATGCCGAGCCACGCGCCGTCCGGGCGTTGTCCCGGCGCACGGTGGTGTTGCCGGCGCAGACGCTGGTCAACGCCAATACGACTGACCTGGCCGTGCTGCAGGCGGTTGCACCCGGCGCTGATCCGGGCCGGCTGCGGGCGCTGGTGGACGAGCGCGATGGCGGCCGCTGGCTGCTCAACCGCGGTGATATTGCCAACCGCCTGCAGGTGAGCAGCGAGCAGATGTCGGTGATGCCGCTGGGCATCCACAGCGAATGGTTCCTGGCGGTCGGACAGGTCCAGGCAGACGACCGCGACGTCGATTTCCGCGCGTTGATCTGGCGTGAGTACCGCGATGACAGCGTGCGCGTGCAGCGTGTATGGACGAGGATCGGCGCATGAGCGTGCAGCTGCGGGTGCGCCTGCCGGCGCTGGATCGACTGCAGGCCGACAGCCGGGTGGAGTGGGCGCAACTGCAACGCGGTGACGTGGCGGCGCATGGCTGCGAGGCGCTATCGGCGTTGGGACAGCGCCATCCGCAGGCACAGGTGCACGCCTGCCTCGATCCGCATGACCTGATCCTGCTGGAACTGCAGCTGCCGCCGCTGTCAGGTCGCCGGCTGCAGGCCGCGCTGCAGGGCGAGGTGGAGGCGATGCTGCTGGACGACCTGCAGGATGTTGCGCTGGCCAATGGGCCGCAGGCGGCTGACGGGACCGTGCCGGTGGCATGGCTGGGCCAGCAGGCCGTGGCCCAGGCGCAGCAGCTGCTGGCGTCGTGCGGCCTGAGCCTGCAGGGGCTGTACCCGACGCCGCTGCTGCTGCCGTGGACGGAGGGGCGGGCCACGCTGGAGGCGAAGGGCGAGCACCTGCTGGTACGCAGCGGGCGCGACCGCGGCTTCGTGCAGTGGAGTGGCGGGCGCGACGTGGCAGCCGTGCTGCAGGCAACCTCCCTGCGCCTGCAGCAGGCCGGCGTGCAGGCCGTGCAATGGGTGCATGCGGTGCCCTCGGGTTGGCCCGGACACCTGCAGACCAGCACAGTGGCCGCGGGCAGCGAGGCCAGCGGCCCGCTGCCGGCATGGGCACTACCGCTGCAGCGCGGCGGACGACGCCTGCCACGAGTGGCGATCGGGCTGGCACTGGCGGCCGCGGTGCTCGCCGCGACGGGCCTGCAGTTGCAGGTCTCGCGCTGGCGCGGCGAAGGTGAGGCGTTGCAGCGGGAAATGACGCGGCAGTTCAGCGCGCAGTATCCGGAAATCACCGAGGTACTGGATCCGGTCCTGCAGGCACGGCGTGCGTTGGCCGCACCGGTGCAGACGGCTCCACTGCCGCGGATACAGCAACAGGTCGCGCTGGCATTGCAGGCGGTTCCGGAGCTGGCCGGCCGCGTTCGCGGCATGGACTACACGCCCGGCGCGCTTGAACTGGAACTGGACGCCGATGCGCAGGCGCTGGCCGATGATGCGCAGCATCTGGAACGATGGCAGCAGGCGGCGCAGGCGCAGGGCCTGCAGCTGGTCCGCCAGGGCGGTGGCCGCCTGCGGCTGAGCACCGGGGGCAGCCGATGAGGGTACGGACTGCGTGGATGGAAGGCGGCATCGCGGCGCTGTCGCAGTGCTGGCGGCGCCTGCAGCTACGCGAACGCGTCATGCTGACGACGATGGTGGGTGCACTGCTGGCCGCTGCGCTGTGGGCATTCTGGCTGGAGCCCCTGCTGAAGCAGCGCAGCTACTGGCAGGTTGAGCTGCCGCGCCTGCAGGCACAGATACGGGCACTGGCGCCCTTGCTGGACGCGCGCGAGCGCCAGCGCCTGGCCCGGGAGCAGCGGCCGACACTGACCAGCCTGCGTTCGCGGATCGCCGCCGCCGGCCTTGCCGATGGGGTGCGGGTCGACGCGCGCGAGGGACGCTGGCACCTGCAGGTGCAGTCGGTGCCCGCCGATGTGCTCTGGAACTGGCTCCTGCCGCTGCTGGCCGACCCGACCATCGAACTGCAACGACTGCAACTGCAACGCACAGGGGACGCGGATATGCCGGCGGCACGCATTTCAGGAAGCATCGTGATGAAGGCCGTTGCGGGTGAGCTTCGATGAGGTCGATGCACGGTCTTGCCTGTGGCGCGGTGCTGGCTCTGGTCGTGGGGATGCTCCACCTGCCCGCGCCGGCATGGGCGCAGGATGCCAGCGACGAGCCGGTGCAGTTGAATCTGGTGGATACCGATATCGGTGGCGTGCTGCGGATGGCAGCGCGTTTCACCGGCCGCCAGTTCCTGATCGATCCACGCGTGACCGGCAAGATGACGGTGGTATCGGATGGTCCTGTCAGTCGCGCGCAGGCCTATCAGCTTCTGCTCGGCGCACTGCGCATGCGTGGCTTCGCCGTGGTCGAGAACGGTGGCATCAGCCGGGTCGTGCCACAGGCCGATGCCAAGCTGCTGGGCGGCCGGGTAGGCGGCGGAGCGGCAGGTGGAGAGGTTGCCACACGGACCTTCGCGCTGCGTTACGAGAATGCGGCCGCACTGGTCGCGGTGCTGCGGCCGATGATCAGTCCGGACAACCCGATCACGGCCAACGCGGGCAACAATACGCTGGTCATCACCGACTATGCCGACAATCTGGAACGCATCGCGCGGGTGATCGCCAGCGTGGACACCCCGGCTGGCATGGACACCGACGTGGTCAAGCTGCAGCAGGGGATCGCCGTGGATGTGGCCGCGATGGTCGCACCGTTGCTGGATGCGCAGGGCGCCGAGCCGGGCCAGAAGGTGGTGGTGATGGCCGATCCGCGCAGCAACAGCGTGCTGCTGCGCTCCAGCAGCCCGGGGCGCACGCGGTTGGCACGCCAGTTGGTGGAGAAGCTGGACCGGGCACAGGACGAGTCCGGCAACCTGCATGTGGTCTATCTGCGCAATGCACAGGCCACCCAGCTGGCGGGCGTGCTGCGTGGCGTGGTGGCCGGGCAGAGCGACGCGCAGGCGATGGGCAGCGGCGAGGGCATCACGCCGCTGCCTGGCGGGTCCGCTCGCAGCGCGCCGACGCAGCCGCAGCCGCAGCAGGCCGGGGCCACGGGCAATGCGCTGCCGTCGCAGCGGCTCGATCCGGACCGGCGCGACCCCGCTGATGCCGGCAGCAGTGGCTTCAGCCAGAACGGCATCTCCGTACAGGCCGATGTCGCTACCAACACGCTGCTGATCTCGGCGCCGGAGCCGGTGTACCGCAACCTGCGTCGGGTGATCGACCAGCTCGACCAGCGGCGCGCGCAGGTGCTGGTGGAAAGCCTGATCGTGGAAGTCAACCAGACCGATGCCGCTGAACTAGGCGTGCAGTGGATGCTGGGCAATGGCCGTACGTTCGCAGGCACCCACTTCGGTGGTGCGACCGGCGGCAGCGGCCTCAATGGCACGGCGCGCACCACGCTGGACGTGCTGCCGCGCGATGGCCTCAACGTGGGCGTGATCGATGGCACCATCACGCTGCCGGGCGTGGGCCAGATCCTCAACATGAAGGCACTGGCCAACGCGCTGCAGAGCAAGGGCGGTGCCAACATCCTGTCCACGCCGAACCTGATGACGCTCGATAACGAGGCCGCCAGCATCATGGTCGGCCAGACCGTCCCATTCGTCAGCGGCCGCTATGTCACCGACGGCGGAGGTGGCAGCAACAATCCGTTCCAGACCATCGAGCGCGAGGACATCGGCCTGAAGCTGCGGGTGCGCCCGCAGATCTCCGAAGGCGGGACGGTGAAGCTGGACATCTATCAGGAAGTGAGCAGCATCGACGGCCAGAGCTCCAGCAGCGAGGGCATCATCACCAACAAGCGGGCACTGGACACCAGCGTGCTGCTCGACGACGGCCAGATCATGGTGCTGGGCGGCCTGCTCGAGGACAGCGTCAGCCACGGTCGCGACGCAGTGCCGGGCCTGGGCCGGATTCCGGTACTGGGCGCGCTGTTCCGCAGCGACACGCGCAGGCGCGCCAAGACCAACCTGATGGTGTTCCTGCGACCCCACGTGGTGCGGGACCCGGCGGCCGGCCAGCGCCTGACCCGCGATCGCTACGACTACATGCGCAACGCCCAGGCCGCTGCACAGCCGGTGCAGAGCTGGGCATTGCCGGCGTTGTCGGCGCCGCAGCTGCCGCCACGGGACCTGGGCGCGCTCGGCCAGGACAACGCGCGCGACGGGCAGGGGCGGCCATTGCAGAACACCAGTCTGGCGGCCCTGTACCCGACCGGGGAAGGCACTGCGCAACTTGTGCAGTTCGCGCAGGGCCTTGACCCCGCACGCGCCGCGCAGGCGGTGGCGCAGGTGCGGGCATTGGGGCTGCAGGCGTACGCAGAAGCCACACCGGGCGCAGCGGGTCAGCGCCTGCGGGTGCGACTGCCACGCGATCCGGCACAGCTGGACCCGGCCCTGCAGCAGCTGCGGGGCTTGGGATACACCCCGGAACTGGTGATCGGGCCGTGACCGTGGCCAACGATCTGCGATCACTGCCGTATGCCTGGGTGCGCAGCCACGGTGTGCTGCTGGCCGACACGGATGATGGGCCGGTCCTGCTGGGTACCGCCGAGACCCCGGCCTGGGCTGTCGCCGAGCTTCGCCGCCTGCATGGACCCCTGCCGTTCCAGCAACTGGACAGTGCGGCCTGGCAGCAGCGGCTGGGCGAACAGTATCGTGACGGCGGCGACGCGGCGGCGGTCGTCGGCGCGGCGGAGAGCGAAGTCGACCTTGACCGGCTGATGCAGGACATGCCGGAGATCACCGATCTGCTGGACGCACAGGATGACGCGCCGGTGATCCGCATGATCAATGCGCTGCTGGCACAGGCCGCGCGCGATGGCGCCAGCGACCTGCACATCGAGCCGTTCGAGACCCATTCGGTGGTCCGCTACCGTGTCGATGGCACGCTGCGCGACATGGTGCAGCCGCGGCGCGCCCTGCATGCCGCCCTGGTGTCGCGCATCAAGATCATGGCGCACCTGGATATCGCCGAGAAGCGCCTGCCACAGGACGGACGCATCGCCCTCCGTGTGGGCGGCCGGCCGCTGGACATCCGCGTGTCCACCGTGCCGACCGGGCATGGCGAGCGGGCGGTGCTGCGGCTGCTGGAGAAGGATGCCGGCCGGCTGCAGCTGCAGCGCCTTGGCATGGCCGACGACACCCTGGCCACGTTCACTGGCCTGATCCGCCAGCCACACGGCATCGTGCTGGTCACCGGCCCGACCGGCAGTGGCAAGACCACCTCGCTGTACGCCGCGCTCGGCCAGCTCGACAGCAGCACCAGCAACATCCTCACCGTGGAGGATCCCGTGGAGTACGACTTCGCGGGCATCGGCCAGATCCAGGTCAACGCGCGTATCGGGATGACCTTCGGCACCGCCCTGCGTGCGATCCTGCGCCAGGATCCGGACACCATCATGATCGGTGAGATCCGCGACCTGGAAACCGCGCAGATCGCCGTGCAGTCGTCACTGACGGGTCATGGCGTGCTGGCCTCGCTGCATACCAACGATGCGATCTCGGCAGTGACCCGGCTGGCAGACATGGGGGTGGAGCCGTTCCTGCTGGCGTCTTCGCTGCGCGGTGTGCTGGCACAGCGGCTGGTAAGGCGCCTGTGCATGCAGTGCCGGCGCGCGGAGGTCGACGCCGACGGTCGCACGGTGTGGCGGGCAGTGGGCTGCGCAGCCTGCGCACACAGCGGCTACCGCGGGCGAACCGGCATCCATGAGCTGTTCGTGGTCGATGATCGGGTACGGGCGCTGATCCACGAGGGGCAGGGCGAGCCCGCGCTGCGCCAGGCGGCACGGGCCGCCGGCATGCGCAGCCTGCGCGAGGACGGCCAGCGTTGGGTCGACAGCGGGCTGACCACGCTGGAGGAAATCCTGCGCGTCAGCGGCGACGGGTGACGCGACGATGGCGCTGTTCGACTACCAGGCCGCCAACGCGCAGGGACGCATCGAGAAGGGCCAGGTGGATGCCGACAGCCCGCGTGGCGCGCGCCAGCTGCTGCGTGGGCGTGGGCTGACGCCCGTGCAGGTCAGCTCCGCGCGCGGCGCAGGCCGGGGCTGGGGAGCACGCCGGCTTTCGGCCAGCGAACTGGCCTGGGCCACGCGCCAGCTGGCCAGCCTGCTGGCCGCCAGCCTGCCGCTGGAGGGCGCATTGAGCGCCGTCATCGAGCAGGCAGAGCGACCGCATGTGGCCCAGGCGCTGACGTCGGTGCGCGCCGATGTGCGTGCAGGGCAGCGCTTGACCGTGGCCCTGGCGGCCCGGCCGCGCGACTTCCCGCCGATCTATCGCGCCCTGGTCGGCGCCGGCGAGGACTCGGGCGACCTGGCGCGGGTGATGGAACGCCTGGCCGATTACATCGAGGAGCGCAATGCGCTGCAGGCCAAGGTGCTCACGGCGTTCATCTATCCAGCGGCGATCAGTCTGGTATCGGTGGCGATCGTGATCTTCCTGCTCAGCTATGTGGTGCCGCAGGTGGTGACAGCGTTCGTGCAGGCACGGCAGACACTGCCGATGCTGACCCAGGTGATGCTGGCCGCCAGTGCGTTCGTGCGCAGCTGGGGTGCATGGACAGCGCTGGGCATCGGCCTGCTGGTTGCGGCATGGCGGCTGGCGTTGCGCCGCACCGATCTGCGCCTGCGCTGGGATGCGATGCTGCTGCGCGTACCGGTGATGGGGCGCTTCGTGCTTGGCGTGAACAGTGCGCGCTTCGCCTCGACGCTGGCCATCCTGCTCGATGCCGGCGTGCCATTGCTGCGCGCGCTGGAGGCAGCGCGGCAGACGCTGGGAAACGCGCTGCTGGCGCGCTGCGCCGAGGATGTCGCCGCGCGCGTGCGTGAAGGCGCGGCACTGGGCGCTGCGTTGAAAGTGCAGAAGGTCTATCCGCCGATCCTGGTGCATCTGGTCACCAGTGGTGAAAAGACCGGCACACTTGCGCCCCTGCTGGATCGCGCCGCGCAGACCCTCTCGCGCGAGATCGAGCGGCGCGCGATGGCACTGACCGCACTGCTCGAGCCGACCATGATCCTGGTGATGGGCGGGGTGGTGCTGACCATCGTGCTGGCGGTGCTGATGCCGATCATGGAAATGAACCAGCTCGTGCAGTGACGGGCGTGCGGCGCACAGGCCACGCTTCTCCACACAATCCTCCATACCTTTTTTCGATCTTCCACAGGTTTCTTAAGCGGCCTGTCATCGGCACGGACGAGCATGATCCTGTCGTCGCGGAGCGGGCTGGGAGGCCCTCAGCGACAGCAGGCGTGTAGTGACCGTTCCTCCCTTGGCGTTTCCCTTCGCAGCAAACCCTTCAGGAGAAGATCATGTACAAGTACAAGACTCTGGCCGCGCTGGTTGCCACCGCGCTGCTCGCCACTGCCGGCGCCGCGTCGGCGCAGACCGTTACCGGCGGTGGTGCATCGCTGCCGGCCGACCTCTACAAGGGCCAGGCTGACAGCATCCTGCCGGCCAACTTCAGCTACGCCGTGACCGGTTCGGGCACCGGCAAGAAGGCGTTCCTGGAGAACAATTCGGCGCTGTTCTCGACCACCGGCACCGTGCATTTCGCTGGCAGCGACTCGGTGCTGAGCGCGACCGAACTGAGCACCTACACCACCAACTACAACCAGTCGACCAATGCGAACCGCTACGGCGCCCTGATCCAGGTGCCGTCGGTGGCCACCTCGGTGACCATCCCGTTCAACAAGCCGGGTTCGGCCGTCAACCTGAGCGTGGCGCAGATCTGTGGCGTGTTCTCCGGCGCGATCAGCGACTGGTCGACCATCGACGCCAACCGCAGCGGTCCGATCCGTGTGGTCTACCGCACCGAAAGCAGCGGCACCAGCGAAATGTTCACCCGCTTCCTGGCTGCCGCCTGCGCCGCTGAGCCGGCTGCGACCTCGAACCTGGTCGGTGGCACGTTCGCCGTGAAGTCGACCTTCGCCGACCTGTACAAGCGCGATGCCAACAACAACCTGCCGGCGTTCCTGGTCGCCGCGCCGGCCACGGGCGGCACCTCGCTGTACAACGCTGTCTATGCGGCGGATGGCCGCATCGGCTACGTCGGCCCGGACGTGATCCCGAGCCTGACCGATGCGACCAAGGTTGCCAAGGTCAAGGGCTTCTCGCCGGACCAGGTGAGCGTGCAGGCCACCCTGGATACCGTCGCTCCGCCGACCGGCACCGCTGCCGAGAACCCCGCCAACTGGGTGCCGGTGTTCGGCAACCCCTCGGCCGGCTATCCGATTGCCGGCTACACCAACCTGGTGATCGGCCAGTGCTACAAGGATTCGGCGGTTGCCACCAGCCTGCGCGGCTTCCTGGCCCGTCATTATCCGGCGACCTACCCGGCGGCCTACGAGGCGTCGATCACCGGCCATGGTTTCATCCCGCTGACCAAGGCCTGGCGCGATGCGATCCGCAACCGCTTCGTGCTGGCCAGCAGCGCAGCCGGCCTGAACAATCCCAGCACCTGTGCGGGCATCGGCCGTCCGCTGTAATCCGCAGCACCGCGTGAACCCTGTTTGACCCGGCGCCGGCCCCTGTGGCCGGCGTCGCCATTTCCGCCGTGCGGCGTGCAGCGCCATCGCCCCCTGCACGCTGTCGGCTTCATGTCATGCGAACCGTCTATCAGTGGCAGGGCATGCGTTGCGCGTGTCTCGGATCTCCGCTGCCAGTGCGGTCCAGTGCGCGGTCACTCGCATCAGGCGAATGCACGACGTCGGACGCCTCCAGCTGCAGTTGCTGGTCCGGCAACACGGAGCTGCGCTGCAGAGCTCGCGTAGGCACGAACGAGGATGGACGTGTCCTCATGCTGCGGGCTGGGAGATGACAGTAGGGGTGCAGTAACGGTTCCTTCCTTGGCGTTTCCCTTCGCAGTAAAACCTTCAGGAGAAGATCATGTACAAGTACAAGACTCTGGCCGCGCTGGTTGCCACCGCGCTGCTCGCCACTGCCGGCGCCGCGTCGGCGCAGACCGTTACCGGCGGCGGGGCCTCGCTGCCGGCCGACCTCTACAAGGGTTCGCCCGACAGCATCCTGCCGGCGAACTTCAGCTACGCCGTGACCGGATCGGGTACCGGTAAGAAGGCGTTTCTGGGAAACGACTCGGCGCTGTTCTCGACCAACGGTACCGTGCATTTCGCCGGCAGTGATTCGGTGCTGAGCAGCACCGAGCTGAATACCTACACCACCAACTTCAACCAGCCGACCAACGCCAACCGCTACGGCGCGCTGATCCAGGTGCCGTCGGTGGCCACCTCGGTCACCATCCCGTTCAACAAGGCCGGTTCGGCGGTGGACCTGAGCGTGGCGCAGATCTGCGGCGTGTTCTCGGGTGCGATCAGCGACTGGTCGACCATCGACACCAACCGCAGTGGCCCGATCCAGGTCGTGTACCGTTCGGAAAGCAGCGGAACCAGCGAGATTCTCACCCGATTCCTTGCCACTAACTGCGCCCGTGAGCGGGCTGAGACCTCGAACCTGGTGGGCGGCATGTTCGCCATCAAGTCGACCTTCGCCGACCTCTACAAGCGCGATGCCAACGGCAACCTGCCGGGGTTCCTGGTGGCCGCCCCGGCCACCGGGGACACCTCGCTGTACAACGCTGTCTACGCGTTTGAAGGCCGTATCGGCTACGCCGGGCCGGACGTGATCCCGAGCCTGACCGATGCGACCAAGGTCGCAAAGGTCAGAGGCTTCTCGCCGGATCGGGCGCAATGGGAATTCATCCTGACTGTTTTCGATCCTCCGTTCGGCATCGCTGCTCAGGACCCTGTCAACTGGGCTCCCTACATGGGCAATCCTTCAGTTATCTACCCCATCATCGGCTACACCTACCTGTTGATTGGTCAGTGCTACAAGGATCAGACGGTTGCCAATAAACTGAGGGGTTTCCTGGCTCGCCACTATTCGGCGGCCTACCCGGCCGCCTACGAGGCATCGATCACCGGCCATGGCTTCGCCCCGTTGCCCAAGAAGTGGCGCGATGCGATCCGCAACCGCTTCGTGCTGGCCAGCAGCGCAGCCGGCCTGAACAATCCCAGCACCTGTGCGGGCATCGGCCGTCCGCTGTAATCCGCAGCACCGCGTGAACCCTGTCTGACCCGGCGCCGGCCCCTGTGGCCGGCGTCGCCATTTCCGCCGTGCGGCGTGCAGCGCCATCGCCCCCTGCACGCTGTCGGCTTCATGTCATGCGAACCGTCTATCAGTGGCAGGGCATGCGTTGCGCGTGTCTCCGATCACCGCCGCCAGTGCGGTCCACCAGGTTGATGAGGTTACGATGTCGCACCCGCTCCCGTCCGCTGTTCATCCGGCCGCGCCGATGCGCCGCAATCATCCGATGGCCTGGGCCATCGCGGTCGCACTGGGAAGCGTGGTCGCCCCGGCCAGCCAGGCCCAGC
The DNA here is from genome assembly GCF_054473825.1 of Stenotrophomonas genospecies 5. NCBI lineage: Bacteria > Pseudomonadati > Pseudomonadota > Gammaproteobacteria > Lysobacterales > Lysobacteraceae > Stenotrophomonas > Stenotrophomonas genospecies 5. The sequence continues at coordinate 1,286,548 of NZ_JBTMUW010000001.1, read as the reverse complement.
AGGCGTTCAGCCCGGCCTGGTTCGCCGAGCGCGGCGCAGCGCAGGGCGCTGCGAGCCAGAGCGGGCGCATGCCCAACGGCGTGCCCATCCAGTTCCAGTTGCCGGCCCAGCAGCAGGATGCTGCGCGGCAGAAGCTGCAGCAGTCGATCGACAATCTCGGCACCGCCGCGCAGGCCATCGCCCTGCAGCAGCGCCTGCAGGATCAGGCGCGGCAATCGCGGCGGGAGGCGGGGTTCATCGTTGCCGACGGATTGGGCAGGGACGGGTTGAAGGTCGATGAGAATCCGTTGACCCGGGGCTGGATCAACGCCCGCGAGGCGATCCAGTCACAGGGCAGTGACGGACGTGTCCAGGTCAGCATCGAGCAGACCGCGGACAAGGCGATCCTGAACTGGGAGACCTTCAATATCGGCGGCAACACCACGCTGAACTTCCTGCAGAACCCGGACTGGGCCGTGCTCAACCGCGTGAACGACCCGAACGCGCGGCCCAGCCAGATTCTCGGCCAGCTCACCGCGGGCGGCACCGTGTTCGTGGCCAACCGCAACGGCGTGGTGTTCGGCAACAACAGCCAGGTCAACGTCCGCAACCTGGTCGCGGCGGCGGCGCGCATCAGCGATGGCCAGTTCCGCGACACCGGGTTGTACAGCGCGGATACGAATACGGCCGCCCTCAGCGATGCCGCTGGCAAGGTGATGGTGGAGCGGGGCGCACGTATCGCGACCCACGAGCCGACCAGCGCCACGCGTGGCGGCGGTTACGTGCTGCTGGCGGGACACAGCGTGGAGAACGCCGGCCAGATCGAGGCGCGAAAGGGCCAGGTGCAGCTGGCTGCCGGCGACAGTTTCGTGATCCGGCGCGGCGTCGGCACCGCAGCCAATACCAGCTCCACCACGCGTGGCAATGAAATCGCGCCGCGCTTCATCGCCGACAGTACCGCGGGCAGCGTGCGCAATACCGGCCTGCTGCGTGCCCGCGAGGGTGACGTGACCCTGGCCGGACGCAACGTCGAGCAGGCCGGCGTGGCCGTGGCCAGCACGACGCTCGCACAGCGCGGCACCGTGCATCTTCTGACCTCGGCCAGTGATGCCGGCAGCACCGTCACGCTCGCCGATGGATCGACCACGGCGGTGCTGATCGAGGACGATGGCAAGGCCACGGCACTGGACACCCAGCGCGACAGCCTCATCAGGGAATCGGCAGAGCAGGATGCGATCCGCGCGGGTGCGCGCTCGGCAACCTTCGACAATCTCTCCCAGCACAACGACCGACGCGACCAGTCGCGGGTGGAGATCGTTTCCGGTGGCACCATCCATTTCCGCCCCGATTCGCTCACGGTTGCCACGGGCGGCCAGGTCATCGCCGACGCGGCGGCCCGCAGCTACGTCGACGATGCAGCACGCGTGGACGTGTCGGGTGCCGTGGGCGTGCAGGTCTCGATGGAAAGCAACAATGTCCAGATCAAGGTGCAGGGCAACGAACTGCGCGATGCGCTGGACAACCGCGACAGCGGCAAGCTGACCAGCAGCGAGGTCTGGGTCGACCGCCGCAGGCTCATCCACGTGCCAGCCGGAACCGGGGGCTACGACGGTGAGCGCTGGTATGCCGCAGGCGGCCTGCTGGAAGTGGGCGGCTACCTCGACAACCAGGGGCATTCGATCGGCGAATGGGCCGCGCAGGGAGGCACCGTCCTGCTGGGTGGCAGTGAAGTGATCACGCATGGTGGGTCACGCATCAACCTTGCGGGTGGCAGCCTGGATGTGCAGAGCGGCGTGATCCGGCAGAGCTGGGTGCGCGGCGTGGATGGCCAGGTGTACCGCCTTGATGACGGGCCGGCGGAGATGCTGTTCGACGGGGTGTATAACGGCCATGAGGTGAAGCAGGAGCGCTGGGGCGTCACCGAGACGTTCCGCGATCCGGTCGTGTTCGCGGCGCAGCGTGTCGACAACGGGTATACGGTCGGCCGCGATGCAGGACGCCTGATCGTCTCCGCCCCGACGGCGGTGCTGGACGGCCACGTGGAGACCGCCACCTTCCAGGGCGCGCAGCAGAACCGCCGGCCCGATGCCGCACTGGACGGCTATGCACAGGCGCAGACGGCAGCAGCGCGCAACGCACAGCTCTACCTCGGGCGTTATGACGGCCAGGGCCGCAGCGGCGTGTTCGGTTCGTACGTGCGCGTGGATGACAAGGCGCCGAAGACGGCGGCGTGGTCACTGCTGGCACCGGTCGGGGAAGAGCGACGCGACACGGTGTGGCTGGACATCGCAGAGTTGAGTGCCCAGCAGTGGGGGCGGATCGATCTGGCGAGCGCCGATCGCATCAGCATTGACGGCCGCCTTCGGTTGCAGGCGGGTGGACAGCTGAATCTGACCGGCAGCGAGGTGGAACTGGCGGGCGACATCGGCATTGCCGGCGGCCAGCTGTCGGCGGGCAACCTGCTGGAGGTGCAGGGCAGGCCGACGGCACTGCTGCACGATGGCCGCGCACGCACCGTTATTGCCGACGGTACCCACATCGATCTTGCCGGTGAATGGAGCAACGCAGCGTTGGGAGAGCCACTGGATGCGGGTGGTGCCTGGACGGATGGCGGCCGCTTGAGCCTGGGCAACAGCCATGACGTGAGGGTGGGCGCGGGGGCGACGGTCGACGTCGAGGCCGGCGCCGCGCTGGACCTGCGCGGCAAGGGTCGTGTCGGCAAAGGGGGCAGCATCAGTCTGCAGGCGAACAGCAGCACGGTGGCAACGGACGGCAGCGGCCGGGTGCAGCTGGGCGAGGGCAGCCGGTTCAGTGGCCGTGGCCAGGGCAGCGGCACGTTCTCGCTGGGCACCGGTGGCCGGGTGCGGGTGGGCGATGCGGATTCGGCCGATGCAGCCGCGCTGCAGATCGATGCCGGCCTGTTCGGCAGCGGCTTTGCCCAGTACGACATCAATGGCCATCAAGGGCTGGAGGTTGCCGATGGCACGCAGCTGGCAGCGCGCATGCCGGGCCTTCGGATCACCGCCGACGCGCGCGCCGCGACGGACCGGAAGGACGCACTGGAGCGCTGGCTGGCACCGCTCTACAGTGCCGATCCGCTGAGCGGGCTGGTCCGCCAGCGCAGCGGTGCCAGCGTGAGCCTGCGCTCGGATCGCAACAGCGTCGGCGGCGACCTGCGGGTGGGCAAGGCCGCGCTGATCGAGGTCGACCCGGGGCAGGCGATCTCCCTGCTCGGCGCCGGCAACATCGACGTGGAAGGTACGTTGCGTGCGCAGGGGGGACGCATCAGCATCGACGATGTGCGCCTGCCGACCACGCTGTATGCCGGGCAGCGGAGCGAACGGACCTGGCGGTTCGCCGACGGTGCGCTGCTGGATGCCAGCGCGGATGCGGTGTCACTGGCCGATGCCGGTGGCCGCCTGCAGGGACAGGTGCGGGCCGGCGGGCGCATCGAGATCGGCGGCGCGCTCGACTGGGAGAGCTCTGCGTCGGTGGACAACCGTCCGCCTGAAGCCTTCGTCGTGCTCGAGCGTGGCGCGCAGCTGCGGGCAGCGGGCGCCTCGGCGCCGCTGGATGTCGACGGGAAGGGACGGACCCGGGTGGACAGCGACGGCGGGCAGATCGTGCTGCGTTCGGCCAACGCTCTGTACCTGGACGGCGCCATGGATGCCTCTGCCGGCGGCAGTAGCGCGCGTGGCGGCACCTTGGGCGTAGCCTTTGGTGGCAGCGTTCATGCGCGCGGTGCGAGCGAGGAGGTGCTGCGCGCGCGTGGCATCACGCTCAGCCAGCGCAGCCCGGTCGACGCGGTGCTGCCGGACCGGCTGGAGTACGGGCACGCGGCGCTGTCGGTGGAGCAGATCCAGGCCGGTGGCTTCGACACCCTGTCCGTGTTCGGTGACGTCCGCGCGGAGGGCGATGTCGACCTGCGCATGGGCCAGAGCCTGCGCATCTACGGACAGGGGCAGTCAAGCCTCGGCATGGCCGTGGCAGCACCGCAGTCCAGCGGCATTTCGCTGAGTGCTCCGCACCTGCTGCTGGCACAGTCGCACTGGCAGTCGCTGCCGGGTGAGAACCTGGTGGTCACCGATACCGTGGCGTCGGCTGCGGAAGGCGACCACGTGCTGTCGGCGAGGGCTGATCTGATCGACATCCGTGATGTCACCTGGCTGCCCGGCTTCAACCAGGTCGTGCTGGACAGCCGCAGCGACGTGCGGCTGCTCAACGCGGTGTCCAACGGCGGATCGATCAGTGCGTTGATGGCGAGCGGGTCGATGGACGTGAGTGCCGCCCGCCTGTACCCCACCTCCGGTGCGACGGGCTATCTGGTCGCGGGTGCGTCTGCGGCGACCTTGGCGACGCCCGGATACTGGTCAGATCCGGATGCGGTGCTGCGCATCCGGGGTACCGGCACGGCGGCGGCCACTCCGCCCGAGTCAGCGCTGGGCGCGTTGCAGCTGGTGGCAGCGACCGTGCAGCAGGGCGGAAACGTGCAGGCGCCGATGGGGGCGCTGCAACTGGGCGGCCTGATCCTGGGCGGCACACGTGCCAGCCGGGTGGAGCTGTTGCCGGGCAGCATCACCTCCACCAGTGGCGCAGGTCTGGCGCTGCCCTACGGCGGTACCGTGGACGGCGTGTCGTGGAGAAGAGGCAGCAGCAGCCTGGAATCACTGACGCCGGGTGGCATTGCGTCCAAGGGCGTGACCGTAACCGCCAACGATGTGGACGTGCATGCCGGTGCGCTGCTGGACGTATCGGGTGGCGGCGAACTGACCGGCGCGGCATTTGTCTCAGGCCGCGGTGGCTCCGTCGACGTGCTGCGCACTGCGCTGGCCGATGCCAACCCGCGCTATGCGTTCAGTGCCTCCGGCAACCCGGTGTACGCGATCGTGCCGGGACGTGCCGGCAGCTTCGCACCCAGCAGCGATGATGGCTTCGCTGCTCCAGCGGTGGGCCAGCAGATCACCGTACCCGCCGGCGTTCCCGGGCTGCCCGCGGGGACCTACACATTGCTGCCGGCCAGCTTCGCGCTGCAGCCGGGTGCATTCCGCGTAGAGCTGGGCGCGACGGGGACCTCCGGCGTACCGCAGCCGATCCAGACCGGCACCGGGACGTGGCGCGTGTCCGGTCAGCAGGGATCGGCACTGGGTGGGGTGGCGTCGCCGCTGCTCACCGACATCCTGCTGACGCCGGCGGCGGTGGTGCGCCGGCATTCCGGCTACAACGAAACCAGCTACAACAGCTTCGTGCAGGCCACCGCCGACCGTCGTGGCGAGGCGCGCGGCTGGCAGACCATCGATGCGCTGGGGCTGACCCTGGCACTGGGTGAAGGCGCTGGCCGCGAGGGAACCGCGGCCATCGACTTCGCCGGCACGGCGCGCTTCTCCGCGGCCAATGAAAAGGGACGCGGCGGCACCCTGTTCGCCACGCTCGCCAGCCCGGCCGTGGGTTCGCTGGAGATCGCTGCTGCCGGCAGTCCGTCGCAGGCGCACGATCGTGGCGCGACCTTCACCGACGACGCACTGAATGCGCTGCGGCCGGAACGCATGGTGATCGGCGGACAGTTCAATGAGACGGCTTCGCTGGTGGCGGTGTCCGGCGCGGTGCGCGATGTGGCGATCCGCTCCGGTGCGACCCTGCAGGCGCCGGAGATACTGGTGGCTGCGGCGTCCGGTGGCAGCGGCATCCTGGTCGAAGCCGGGGCGACACTCGATACCTTGTCTTTCGCACGCGACACCGCGTCCGCGCCGACCGTGCCCTATCAGGTCAATGGCGGCCTGCTGGCCGTCTCGAACCAGCGCCTGAACCTGATCACCGGTACGACCGGCGTGGCGGCAGGGCCGGTCGCGATCGACATCGGCGGCTGCCACACGGACTGCGAAGGCGAGGCACGGCTGGTATCCGATGGCAGCATCGGGGTGGCCACCGATGGCGTGCTGCAGATGCGCGATTCCGCCCGTTATGGCACGCGCCAGCTGGGCGTGAGCATGGCGGCGCTCAACCTCGGCAGCGCCGAGGCGATCGCGCAGGCAGCGGCCGCAGGGGCGTTGCCAAATGGCATGACCATGAACCAGTCCGTGCTGCAGCAGCTGCTGCGCGGCAATGATGCCACCGGCGCACCGGCGCTGGATACGCTGAGCCTGGTCGCACGCGATTCGGTCAACGTGTTCGGCAGCGTCGACCTGGATGCGCGCGACAGTGCCACCGGCCGCGGTGGCCTGCAGACGCTGGTACTGGGCGCGCAGGCCATCCATGGCTATGGTGCGGCGAGCGACCGTGCGCGCATCCTGGTGGACACACTGGTCTGGGACGGTTCGCTGGCGGCGACGCAGGCGGCGGGCAGCGATGCATCGGTGCCGCCGGCCGATCCCATGGTGGACCGGCTTGGCGCGGGGCAGCTGGACATCGTCACCCGCAACCTGCAGCTGGCGCGCGCCCCGTTCAGCCGTCCCAGCTCCGAGGTGCCCGCGAACCGCCAGGTGCTCGGCTTCAGCGCGCTCAACCTCAGCGCGTCCGGGCAGCTGCTGTTTTCCGCGCAGGGTACGCTGGACGTGTACCAGCAGCGCGGCGACTATCTCGCGGACAAGGGCTGGCAGTACAGCGGTGGCAGTATCGGCATCGACACGCCGCTGCTGACGGCCGATCCGGGTGCGCAGCTGCAGGTACGGACCGGCGGCGACTTCCGCCTGCAGGGCGGCAGCGGCAGGGCCGGCGGCGACGCACTGGGCAGTGAACTGAGCATCGATGCCGAGCGGATCGCGCTGGACAGCACGATCGCACTGGCCTCCGGCCGCCTGTCAGCGAGCGCACGCGAAGGCATCGCGCTCGGCAGCCAGGCGGCGCTGGACCTGGCAGGACGCAGGGTTACGCTGTACGACGTGGACCGGTACAGCTGGGGCGGCGACGTGCTGCTGTCCAGCGATGCGGGTGACGTCAGCACTGACGCCGCCTCACGCATAGATCTCTCGGCGCGCAACAACCGCGGCGGACGGCTGACGGTGAATGCCCTGGCCGGGAGTGCCGATCTGGCCGGCGGCATCGAGGGGGCTGCCAGTGGCCGTTACGACGCAGGTGGCACCGTGGTGCCTTACGACGGCGCAGACCTCGTGGTTCGCGCTGGCACGTTGCAGGACTTCGCAGCCCTGAACCAGCGCTTGAACGCAGGCGGTGTCACCGGCGGGCGCACGTTCCGGATCGGTGAGGGTGATCTGCTGATCGGTAACGAGGTGAAGGCGCGCAGGGTCGACATCAGCCTCGACGCAGGCAGCCTGCGCGTGGCGGGGCGCATCGACGCCAGCGGCGAACAGGTCGGCGCGATCCGCCTGTACGCACGTGACGGTCTGCAGGTGGAGGGAACGCTGGATACGCATGGCACCGGCCTGCGCGTGGACAGCCAGGGCAAGATCATCGACAGCCCGAACCGGGCCACGATCGAACTGGGCAGCGCCGCCGGCGGGATCGACATCGGCGCCGGCGCTCATCTGGACCTGCGCGCGGGGACGGCTGTGGCGGTGGGCGGCGGCCGCGGGCAGAACGACGGCGTGGCCCGCGGCACCCTGAAGATCGATGCGCCCCGCATCGGCGGCAACGATGCGGCGATAGCGGTCGCCAACGGTCTGCGCGTCGAAGGTGCGGCCGATATCCAGGTCAATGCGGTGCGACGCTATGAGGACGCCCCCTTGGCGGACAGTGTCGACGTCAACGGCAACCGCGCGCAGCGCGTCACCCAGCAGTGGCTGGACCAGATCGTCGATCCGGACAACCGTGCGTGGATGGACGGCGCGCTGGCCAATGCGGATCTCCGACAACGCACGGCTGCGCTGGGCACGCATCGCCTGCGCCCCGGCGTGCAGGTCCTCGCCCGCCGCAGCGAGGCCAATCCCGGAGGTGACCTGACCGTATCCGGTGACATCGACCTGTCCGGCTACCGCTATGGGCCTGAGGCCGATCGCAATGATTCGGCGCGGCGCGGCTTCGGCGAGTCGGCGTCGCTGGTGCTGCGCGCGGAGGGCAACATCAACGTGCACGGCAGCATCAACGATGGCTTCGCGCCGCCACCGGCCAATCCGGACGAGGCAGGATGGCAGTTGCATGAGAGCCGCAACGGCACCGCCGGTCACACGCCGTTCGGCGGCGACCTGGTGGTGCCGGTGGAGGGCGTGAGGCTGCAGCCCGGTACGGAGTTCCGGGCCGGTACCCGCCTGAACTATGACGTGCCGGTCGAATCGGTAACGCTTCCGGTCGGTACCGTGCTGCCCGCGCCGATGGTGATCTCGCAGAACCTGCGCCTGCCCGCGGGCACGGTGCTGGGTGCGGCGGTGACCACCGACTCCGGGCAGACGCTGGCGGCGGGCACCGTGCTGCAGGAGCCGCTGGTGCTGGCGGCCGGTGCGCGACTGGGGGCCGGCTTCCGCCTGCGCAGCGATGTGCAGATGGCCGCCCAGGACTGGCCGGCCGGCGCGATGCTGCCGGTGACCCTGCGCCTGGCACGGGAAGTCGAGCTCAAGGTAGGCGCGTACATTCCATCGTTGACCAAGGTGGAGCTGCCCGGCGACGCATCGGTGAACCTGCGTCCTGCCGACGCCAACGGCAACCAGGGACGCAACTGGGCGCTGGCGCCGATGCTGGCCGAGGGCACCACCTCCTGGGACCTGACTGCGGTTGCCGGCGCCGATGCCGGGGCAGCCGATCCACGCAGCCGGCGCTGGGGCAGCGAAGGCAGCGTGGTGCTGGCCGACACCCACCAGGGCTCGATCGGTACGGTCAAGACCGAAATCATTTGGGTGGGTGATCGTGCGTTGACCGAGCGGGCATCGCTGGACTGGATCGGCGACACCTCTTATGCGGGCCGTCCGATCGCGGAGCTGGCCGACATGTATGGCTTCACCGAAGATGAGTTCTGCGCGATGTCGGCCGACTATTGCGGCCCGGCCCCCCGCCAGGTAGCCGCGCAGGGCTCGCTGGATTACTGGGGTGACGAGTCCTACGTGGGCACCCCTGCGAAGGACTTCGCGGCGATGTTCGGCATGACCGAAGACCAGTTCTGCAGCACGGCACCCAGCTACTGCGCCGGCGGTGGCACGCAGACCGAAGTGACCACCTACGGCAAGCGCGCGGGCACGCCAGCCTGGAGCGTGCTGCGCACCGGCAAAGGTGATCTGGAACTGCTCGCTGCCGGTGATGTCGTGATGAAGTCCGGCTTCGGTGTGTACACGGCGGGCACTCCCACCACGCTGGGCGAGGGCCGCGACGCTGCCTTCAATTCGCCCCGTGCAGCAGCCCCCAGGAACACCGCACTGCTGGGGCCGAACTTGGTGCCGGGCAGCTATGATGCCGCGTTGGCCGGCTACCAGGCCTGGTATCCCGATCATGGCGGCAACCTGCGCGTCGAGGCCGGACGCGATATCGTCGGTGATGTCTGGACCGCGCGCGCGGAGTCGGGTACCAGTGAGCGCGACTGGGCGCTGTACTCCAGTGCCGCGGTCGGCAATTGGCTGTGGCGGCAGGGAACCGGCAGCACCACCGGCGTGGAGCCGGTGCCGACCAGCTGGTGGATGAACTTTGGCGCCTACACCAACGTGTCCGCTGCTGCTGGCGCCTCTCCGCGGATGGTCGGCTTCACCGGCTTCGGTACATTGGGCGGCGGCAACTTGACGCTGGAGGCCGGGCGTGACGCCGGCGTGCGCGATGCGATAGGTGACGCGCTGGACTCGACGATCGCACCGCGCTCGGGTGCGATCATCGCGGCGGTGGGATCGACCGGCCGGGTCAGCGATGGCCAGCTGCACCTGACCGGCGGCGGCGACCTGCAACTGCGTATCGGTGGCGCACTGAATCCGAATCTGCGGGCGACGTTCTCCAGCCTCAATGCCTCCAGGGCGGGACAGAATCTCGATCTCAACGGTACCTTCAGCAACCTGCGCGGCAGCCTGCTGCTCGATGCGGGACGCATCGGTGCAATGGGCGTCACCCTGGACAGCTACGGGACGCTGGGCCAGCTGCGTGCGGCCGATCTGTTCGCCGCCGACGCCGCCCGCCCGATGGGCGGGCCGGTGCTGGTGCTGGGCGATGCGGTCGCACAGCTGCAGGCGCGGGGCGATGTCGTGCTCGGCGGCGTCGCCGATGCCGGCCGGGTTCCACTGGCCAACTACAGCACGGTGGTGCAGGACAACGGCAGCCGCGCTGCGGGCAGCACCTGGTTCTCCCTGTGGACCGCCAACACAGCCGTGGATCTGTTCAGTGCCGGTGGTGACCTGGCGCCGGGCCTCGCCGGGCCGGAGAACGTGACCGGCAGCAATCTGTGGCCCGAGCAGGTTGCGCTGGCACCGGGCAGCCGGGAGGAGCTGCTGAACTACTGGCTCTATCCTTCGCGCTTCAGCGCCGTTGCCGCCCAGGGTGACATCAAGCTGGACCGGATCAGTGCCGTGACGGGGACGCAGGATGTGATCCTGCTGGCGCCCTCGGCCACCGGGCGGCTGGACGTCCTGGCCGGCGGCAGCATCTTCGCCCGCAGCGGCGCGACCCAGATCACGCGCTCGGGCGCGGATGCGCGCCTGCCGGGGCCGTTCGACCCCGCATTCGTTGCCGAGCAACGCGATGCCAGCGGTAATGTCACGCGTCCGCGGCACAACCTGTCGGTCGATGGCAACATCGCCTCGCCGGAGGCATCGCTTCCGCTGTTCGCGTTCGGCCCGGGTACGCCGTTGTCCACGGTCTCCTCGGCACTGGCACCAAGCCGCTTCTACGCCGTGCAGGGCGACATCATCGGCCTGGCGACAGGCGCCCAACGCACGCTCGACGGCACCGCCTGGCAGCGCACGCAGCTGAACTGGTTCGAGGCAGCAGGCGCGGTGCAGCTGCGGGCAGGGCGGGACATCCTCGGCGTGTCGATGACCGCGTTGAACAGCGCGCCCACCGATATCACGGTGGCGGCGGCGGGACGTGACATCGTGCATCTGGACGCGACGATCGCCGGCCCCGGCAACGTCGAGATCAGTGCCGGCCGTCAGCTGCGCCAGGAGGAGGCGGGCAGCATCGTCAGCCTCGGTGGCATCGTGCAGGGTGACACCCGTCCGGGTGCCAGCATCGCGCTGACGGCCGGCAACCAGCAGATCGATTTCGCCGCCCTGCGTGCCCGCTATCTGGATCCCGCAAACCTGGCCGATCCCGCGCAATCGCTTGCGTCGCAGCCGGGCAGGGCAGTCAAGGTCTACGACCAGGAACTGAAGCAGTGGCTGCAGCAACGCTTCGGCATGGCCGCCGATGGCGAGGCAGCGCTGGCAGCGTTCGATGCGTTGCCGCAGGAACAGCAGCGCATCTTCCTGGGGCAGATCTACTACGCCGAGCTGCGCGAAGGCGGACGCGAGTACACCGATGCGGAAGGGCCGCGCTTCGGCTCCTATCTGCGCGGGCGCGAGGCCATCGCCACGCTGATGCCGGACAGGAATGCGGCCGGTGCGACGATCGACCGTACCGGCGATATCGTGATGTACGGCGGCTCCGGTGTGCGCACCGAGGCGGGCGGCAACATCGAACTGATGGCACCGGGAGGCCAGATCGTGGTGGGCGTACAGGGTGTGGTCCCGCCTGCCAGTGCCGGCCTCGTCACCCAGGGGCAGGGCGATATCCGCCTGTTCAGCCAGGACAGCGTGCTGCTGGGCCTGTCGCGGGTGATGACCACCTTCGGTGGCGACATCCTGGCGTGGTCGGAACAGGGCGACATCAATGCCGGTCGCGGCTCGCGCACCACGCTGTTGTACACACCGCCACGGCGCGTCTATGACACCTGGGGCAATGTGATCCTGTCGCCCCAGGCGCCGGCCAGTGGTGCGGGCATTGCCACCCTCAATCCGATCGCGGAAGTCGCGCCGGGCGATGTGGATCTGATCGCGCCGCTGGGCACCATCGATGCGGGCGAGGCGGGCATCCGTGTGTCGGGCAACATCAATCTGGCCGCGCTGCAGGTACTCAACGCGGCCAACATCCAGGTGCAGGGAGACAGCAAGGGCCTGCCGGTGCTGGCGTCGGTGAACGTCAACGCGCTGGCTTCGGCCAGCGCCGCCGCCAGCAGTGCCAGCCAGGCGGCACAGGATGTGATCCGCAAGAGCCAGGAGGATGCCCGGCGCAACCAGCCTTCGGTGATCAGCGTGCAGATCCTGGGCTTCGGCAACGCCAGCAGCAGCATCAACCCGCCGGCACGCGGCACGACCGCGGCCAGCGGCTACGACGTAGACAGTGCTTTCCAGTTCCCGCAGGCCCGCGAACCGCAGGCGCGTGGAGAGGGTGGCACACAGCGGCGATAGTTGCCGGGGATGATCCACGCGGTGCGTGGCGATCCGCAATCGGGCCCGCTGCCACGGAGCGGTGGCGGCCCCCCGCCAGGACGGCACGGAGGGCAGGGAGCAGCCATCGGCGGTGAGGAGCACCCACAGGCGCCACCGGGCGCGGGACAGCGCCCGGTGGCCGGGATGGCGGACGCTGCGCCCCGGATGACGTGGGTCGACGGCGTGCAGCTGCGTCTGCGGCTAGAGTTCAAGGACGCGACGGTAGCTCAACGGACCGCGGCCATCACGCAGCCGCAGCCTCAGTTCCAGCCCGGTGGCCGGCAGCAGCAGGCCCTGGCTGGGCAGCGTCGTCCAGCCGGCGCCCGGCTGCCAGGCGCGCACATCGAAGAACTGGACATCGTGCGCCACGGCCAGCCCGCGTGACTGCTCTGGTGGCGGCAACGGATAGCGATCCGATGGCGGCCCGCTGGCCCGCCACAGGGTATTGCCCTGGCGCCACCAGCGCACCCGCTGCCAGCGCAGCCCGTCGCTGCCGACGCTGCGGGTGATCTCCAGCGCGAAACTGCCGTCGGCCTGCCGTTCGCTGACCAGCGCCGGCGGCAGCAGGCGCTGTGGCTGGTCAGCGGGGCGTACCGCACCATTCATCAGGGCATCGTCCGCGCGCATCTCGATGTCGCGCTGGAACTGCTGCAGCACCCGCAATGCGGCATTGGTGCCTGCATCAGCCTGGCGCAGTCGCTGGTCACTGGTGGACACGCTGTCCAGCGCACGCCAGCAGATCACGGCCAGCACGCCCATGAGGGTGATCGCGATCATCACTTCGATCAGGGTGAAGCCCTGCACGCGCCGTTTCACGGTGCAGCGGTCCATGGCAGCAGCATGCGTGCCAGCGACTGCGTTGGTGCATCCTCCGCCACCACGATGAGCTCCAGCAGCGGCTGCCCGTCGCTGCCGCTGCCCAGATGCTGCCGCACCAGGAAGCGGCTGCGACCCTGCACGCAGCGCTGCTGCACATCCGCGGGCGGTTGCGCGGCCAGCCGCAGTTCCTGCCAGCGGTCCTGTGCGCACAGCAGTGCCAGACGTCGGTCGCGCAGCCGCGACTGGTCATCGGTTGCCACTGCCACCGAGCGCATCACCGCCGCCAGCGCGACTGCCACGATGGCCAGTGCGATCAGTACCTCGATCAAGGTGAACCCCCGCCGCGGCCCCATCACTGCACGACCTGCAGCTGTCCACTGCCGTCGTCGCGAAGGCGCAGCTGTCGCCCCTGCAGCGACAGCGCCAGCTCCCACGGCACGCCGATCCATTCCGGACTCAGTTCGATGGCTGCCGCCGGCTGTACGGCGATGCCCGGGCTCTGCCACCGCTGGGGGCGCAGCAGGTCGTCGCGCTGCACGTCGGTCCAGCGGTCGCCCTCGCGTCGGCTGAAGCGGTAGCCCTCGGCATCCGCCTGCCAGCGGAGGCTACGGCCATCGATGCGGGCCTCATCGCGTGCCACCTGCAGGCGTTGCGCCAATCGCTCGCCTTCCTGACGGAGCTGGCGCGCAGGATCGAGCAGTGTGCCCAGGCCCAGGCCGATGGCCGTTGTACAGATGCCGATGATGACCAGCACCACCATCAGTTCCAGCAGGGTGAAGCCGCGCGGGATGCGCCGCATCGACATCGCCTCCTGTGCCTGCCGATCGCGGACAGGGTAGCGGCGGATGATGAAACAAAAGCGTCAGCGGCGACTGCTAGCGTGGTGGCCGTCAATGTCGACGAAGGTGCGGAACATGGACGGCAGGCGCTGGGATCGCAATCACCTGCTGACACTGCTGGCGGCGACGCTGCTGCTGGCCGTGATGGCCTACTGGGGCATTGCCCTGTTCGCTGCAGGACCACCCGCGGCGGCCAGCGCGGTAAGGCCGTCGACACCGGCCCGGCCACCGTTCGACGCTGCGGCCAGCGCTCCGCTGGTGCGGCTGCTGTCACCGGGTGCGATCCACACCGAGGTAGTGGTACTGGGTGTGATGGCCAGCGCGCACGCACCGCTGGCACTGCTGTCGGTCGATGGTGGCGCGGTCGATGCCTATGTGCCGGGGCAGCGCCTGGGACCGTCCACGGTACTGGCCGGCATCGGCGCAGAGACCATCGAACTGCAGCAGGCGGGGCGGTCGCGCAGCCTGCCGGTGCCCGCGCTGCAGCCCGTTCCTGCCGACGGCATCGTGCCTGCCGCTGCGGGGCGGCACTGAGGCGCGATCAGCGAGAGGGGCGCTGCGGTGTCACCGAGCGACCAAAGGCGTCGCCCATCCGTTGCCGGGTGCCTTCCAGGTTGTACTGCATGAGCTGGTTGCCGGGCTGCCGCATCAGCCGCTCCGACTCGGACAGGCGCGGTGATCGTGCACGCGGCGGTGCCGGTGCGAGCCTGCGCTGCAGACATTCCCAGGCCGGAATGCGCTCTCCGTTGACCTGCACGTCGATGCAGGGCGGTGTGTCCGCGCGCGTTGCGCGGTCATCGGCGTGCGCAATCGGCATCGCGATGGACGCGAGCAACGCCACGGCAGGCCAGCGCCATGCAATCAGGATCATGCTCATCTCCTATCTCCCGCCACCCCATGTCGGCTGCTTCATGGACGGGTGGCGGGCGCAGTGTCCGCCTGCGCGCATTCCGCCGCCGTCAACAGATGACAGTGCTGTCACAAAACTGTTGGCGGCTTTGACGCGCCCTGCACGTCCTGTGGGTAGACCCACGCGCCGCTCCCTGGCCACTTCCTTCGATACGACGCGATGCCTTCAATGACGCCTGTTCCGTGCCGAGCTGTCCGACTCCCGCTGCGCCTGCGTCCGCGGGTACTCGCGCTGGCCGTGGCGTCCCTGCCATTGCCGCTGCTCGCGCAGGATGCCACGCCGGCGGCCAGGGTGAACATCAACGAGTACATCGTGCGCGGCAACACCGTACTCGATCCGCGTCTGATCGAGCGCGCCGTTGAGCCCTATCTCGGCCCGGGCAGGACGTTGGCCGACGTCGAGCAGGCGCGCGATGCAGTCAGCGCGCTGTACCAGCAGGCGGGATACCAGTCGGTGTACGTGGAACTGCCCGAGCAGCAGGTCAGTGCCGGCGTGGTGCTGCTGAAGGTGCAGCAGACGCCGATCGGCGAACTGCGCGTGGTCGGTGCGGCGCCTGCTGCGGCGGCGCGGATCCGCGCACGGGTACCGGCGCTGGCGGAGGGCCAGGTGCCGGATTTCGACCGGGCGCAGAAGGAACTGACCGCGCTCAACGAAGGCGGTCGCCGCCAGGTGATGCCGCTGGTCCGTGAGGGAAAGACGCCCGGCACGATGGACGTGGACCTGCAGGTGGAAGAAAAGTCGCCCTGGCGAGCGAGCGCCGCACTCAACAATGACCGCAGTGCCGACACCGAGAAACTGCGCCTGAGTGCCTCGCTGGCGGATGACAACCTGTGGGGACGCGGGCACAGCGCCAGTCTCGGCGTGTTCCTCGCTCCGCAAGATACCGATCAGGCCAAGGTGTTCTCGGCGTCGTACACGCTGCCGTTTGAAGGCAGCCCCTGGAGCCTGGAGGCATCGGGCTATACCTCCGACAGCCGCGTGCTCAATGCCGGCGGCCAGGGGGGCGCGGGAACCGGCACCAACGTGGTCGGCAATGGTCATTCGATCGGCCTCAAGCTCAATTACCGCCTGCCCGGCAGCACTGCATGGTGGCGGCAGCTCAGCCTCGGCGTCGACTTCAAGGACACCGAGGAGGACACCTGGATGGGCAGCGACAACCTGAAGACTCCCCTGAAGTACGCACCGCTCACGCTGGCATTCGTGGGTGTGCGCCAGGGCGAACAGGACCAGCTGAGCATCAGCACGCAGCTGGTGGCCGGAACCCGCCGCCTGTTCGGCTATGGCAGCAATGGGTACGACTTCAGCCAGAAGCGGGCGTGGGCCGATCCCAGCTTCGTCGCACTCAAGGCCGATGTGTCGAATACGCATACCTTCGGCAGCGATTGGCAATGGTATGCACGCGGGGCCCTGCAGGTGACCGATGCGCCACTGGTCTCGGCCGAGCAGTTCGCCGCCGGTGGCATGTACACCGTGCGCGGCTACCTGTCGGCCGAGGCGATCGGTGACTACGGCGGTGTGGCGAACCTGGAATGGCGCACCCCGGCATGGCCGCTGTGGAGCGGCAGCCAGCTTCGCGTGTACAGCTTTGCCGACGCGGCCTACCTGCGCCTGCGGCGGCCGCTGCCCGAACAGCGCGACCAGTACAACCTGGCCTCGGTCGGGCTCGGCGCGCAGCTGCGCCTGGGAGATCACCTGCAGTTGCGCCTGGACTATGCGTGGCCCTATGCCGATGGGCCGGTGACCCGCAAGGACGACCCGCGGCTGCATTTCAACATCAGCACCAGTTACTGACCCTTCCCTTGAACATGCGTTCTCCGGAGACCCCTCGCATGGACCGTTTGCTTTCCCGGATGTTGCTGCTGCTGGCCGCGCTGATCGCGCTACCCGCCGCTGCGGCCGATGCCAGCTGGTGGCAGGCCGAATGGAAATACCGCAAGCCGATCACGATCGACGCAGGCCCGCAGGGTGCCGGTCTGGCAGGCGATCCCGGTCGAACCCCGCTGCTGCTGCGCCTGCATACGGGCAACTTCGGTTTCGACGGCACCCAGGATGCCGGCAGCGATCTGCGTTTCGTGTCGGCGGACGGGCGCACCGTGCTGGCGCACCAGATCGAACAGTTCGACCCGGCGCTGGGGCTGGCTCTGGTGTGGGTGGATGTGCCGGCCGTCAGCGCCGCCGCACCTCAGACGATCTGGATGTACTACGGCAACGACAAGGCGCCGGCCAGTGGGAATGGACAGCAGGTATTCGATCCGGACTACACGCTGGTCTACCACTTCGCCGACGCCAATGCCCCGGCACGTGACACCACGGCCTACGGCAACAATGCGGGCGCAGTGGTGCCGGCCGCCGAAGGTTCGGTGATCGGTCGCGGCGTGCAGTTCGCCGGCACTGCGCTGCCGCTGCCAGCCAGTGCTTCGCTGGCGCAGGAGGCCGGCGCGCCATTGACCGTGTCCGCGTGGATCAAGCCGGGTGCACAGAATGCGGCGCAGGCCATCTATGCCCGTCGCGATGGCAGCGCGGAACTGCTGCTGGGCATCGACAACCGGGTGCCGTTCGTGCAGCTCAATGGCCAGCGCAGCACGCCTGCGCAGCCGATTCCGGAGGGACAGTGGGCGCATCTGGCGCTGACGGCGGAGAAGGGGTCGCTGCAGCTGTATCTCAATGGCCACGTGGTGGCGCAGCTCAGCGGCGAACTTCCGGCCATGTCCACCGCAGCGGTGGTGGGTGCTGACGCGCCGGGTGCCGAGCAGCCGCTGGCCAGCTTCGACGGTGCGCT
Organism: Stenotrophomonas genospecies 5; assembly: GCF_054473825.1. NCBI lineage: Bacteria > Pseudomonadati > Pseudomonadota > Gammaproteobacteria > Lysobacterales > Lysobacteraceae > Stenotrophomonas > Stenotrophomonas genospecies 5. Next base: position 1,268,902 of record NZ_JBTMUW010000001.1, on the reverse strand, counting down.
GGATGAACTGCGGATTTCTCGCGTTGCGCGTCCGGCGGCACTGCTGCTGGCCGATGCCACCGCGCAGGGCGCTGACTCACGCCTGATCAGCTATGGCGCCGATGAGCAGTCCATGGGCCAGAGTCACTTCGGCTTCATCCTGAAGGCGATGCCGTTCGACGCCTGGGTGGTGGTGGCCATCCTCGGCCTGATGATGCTGATGTCGTGGGCGATCATGATCGCCAAGAGCCGTCACTTCGGCCGCACCGGCAAGGCCAATGCGGTGTTCACTGATGCTTTCGGCAAGCTGGCCGGCGTGCCGCTGCGCACGCTCTCGGACATGGACCGGCAGGGCCAGGCACCGGCGGCCATGCGCGACGGTTCGCTGTGGCGCATCTATCAGGTGGCCATCGATGAGATGCAGCAACGCCACCAGCGCGACGGCAACGGCGGCTATCTGAGCGCGGCGACCATCGCGGCGATCCGCGCATCGATGGATGCGGTGATGGTGCGCGAGCAGGAGGCGATGTCGCGTCGCATGAACTGGCTGTCCACCACCATCGAAGGCGCGCCCTATGTGGGCCTGTTCGGTACGGTGATCGGCATCATGCTGGTGTTCGTGGTCGCGGCGATGGCCGGTGCGGTGGACATCAACTCGGTCGCGCCGGGCATGGCGGCGGCTTTGCTGTGTACGGCCGCCGGCCTCGGCGTCGCGATCCCGGCACTGTTCGGCTACAACTGGCTGGGCGCACGCGCCGAGGCCATCGGTGCCGACATGGCCGTGTTCATCGACGAATTCGCCGCCCGCCTGGCTGAAGAGCAGGACGGGCGCGGCCCGGCCACGGTGCAGGGCTGAGGAGCGCGTCATGGCCCAGAAGGCGAAGTTCGGCATCAAGAAGCGCGAGAAGGGCATCAACGTGACGCCCTTCGTCGATGTGCTGCTGGTGGTGCTGGTGATCTTCATCCTCACCAGCAACGCCTCCATTCCCGGCATCGAGGTCAACCTGCCGAAGGCCAGCAACAGTGTGGCGCTGGAGAAGCCCAAGACCAAGGCGATCACCATCGATCCCAGCGGCCAGGTGTTCCTTGACGCCTACCCGGTGACGATTGCCGAGCTGGAGGACCGCCTGAGGACAGAACGCGCGACCTCGCCGGACTTCCCGGTAATCGTGCGTGGCGACGCCCAGGTGCAGTACGCGCGCGTGGTCGAGGTGCTGGATCTGCTGCGGCGGCTGGAACTGGCCCAGGTTGGCCTGGTCACCGGCAAGGCACAGGGCTGAGGCATGACCGGCCCTCATTCCCCACGGCCGGAGCCCGGCATGCGTGACCGCCCGCTGCTGGTGACCGTCGCGCTGGTGCTGGCGGTGCTGCTGGTAGTGGGCGCCGTGCTGTGGTGGCTGCTGTTCAAGGACACGGCCAGCACCCGCCGCCCCGTGGTGCAGCCGCCGATGCTGGCGTTGCCACCCCCGCCGCCACCCCCACCGCCGCCGCCTGAGAAGCCCCCCGAACCGGAGACCCCGCCGGAGGAGACCCTGCCCGAGCCAGAGCCGCTGGATCAGCCGACCCCGGCCGAGGAGCCGACGCCGACGCCGGACAACGCCGACCCGGTGACCATGAACGCCGACGCGCAGGCGGGCGGTGACAACTTCGGCATCCAGGCGGGCAGTGGCGGCGGCGCGTCCGGTACCGGTCGCGGTGGTGCCGGCAATGCCACCTATGGCCGCTATCTGGGTTACCTGATGCAGCAGGCGATTGCGCGCGATGCGCGGGTCAAGCGCCTGGCCTTCCAGTTGCAGGTGAACGTGTGGCTGGCGCCGGATGGGCGCCTGGAGAAAGTCGAGCTGGTGCGCGGCAGCGGCAATGAAGAGGCCGACGCCGCCGTGCTCGACGCGCTGCGCCAGATCGGCCGGGTGGACCAGCCGCCGCCACCTTCACTGGACTTCCCCGCGCGCGTGCTTGTGCAGGGCCGCAGGCCGGGGGCGTGAACCGTGATTTCCCCGATTTCCCTTCTTCCGATGAGAACCGTGATGAACAACCACGTCCGCGCTCGAACCGACTCCCGCCCGTCGCGGCCGGCCCGACGGGCGCTGCTGTGCTGCGCTGTGCTGCTCAGCCTGGCGGCGCCGGCCGGTGCAATGGCTGCTGAGACCACCATGATCAAGCTGATCAAAGGCCTGATGGCCACTGGCGCGCTCAAGCCCGAGGACGGCCAGGCGCTGCTGGTGCAGGCCGAAGCCGAGGCAGCAGCAGCCCAGCGCGGTGCTGCCGGTGCTGCATCGGCCAGCAGTGGAGGCATCGCGCTTGAGACGGGCGATGTGCGTGTGCCCTATGTGCCGCAGAGTGTCCGTGATGGCATCCGCGACGAAGTGCGCCAGGACGTAATGGCGCAGGCGAAGGCGGAGGGCTGGGCGGCGCCGAATGAGGTCGCCGAATGGACACAGCGCATCAAGGTGACCGGGGACGTGCGTGTGCGCAGCGAGTCGCGCTTCTATGGCGATGACAACAGCGGCATCGTCAGCAACTGGGCCGCGGTCAATGCGGGCAGTGGATTCGACACCAACACCAATACCAACCTGCAGCTGCCGCCCTTGCTCAACACCCGACAGGACCGCCGTAACCTGTGGCGCATCCGCGCCCGCCTGGGGGTCGAGGCCATGATCGGCGATCACACCACCGCTGGCATCCGACTGGCCAGCGGCAGCAGCAATGGCCCGGTGTCCACCACCGAGCAGCTGGGGGGCGGCCTGAGCAAGAAGGACGTGTGGCTCGACCAGGCGTGGCTGGCCTACAGTCCGGCCGACTGGCTGACCGTGCGTGGTGGCCGTTTCGGCAATCCGTTCTGGAGCAGCGACACCCTGTTCTCCAACGATCTGAATTTCGATGGACTTGCCGCCAACCTGAAGTACGGGTTCGGCGACGGCGATCTGGACCTGTTCGGCACCCTTGCCGTGGCGCCGCTGGAGTACACCTCGGACAGCCTGCAGAGCCGCAGCGGAGAGAAGTCGCCGAACGAGAACAAATGGCTGTCCGGCGCGCAGGCTGGCGTGAACTGGCGCTTCAACGACGACAACGCACTGCGGGCCGCACTGGGCTACTACGACTTCAAGAACATCAGCGGTCGGCTGTCCTCGCCCTGTGCCCTGTACTCCGGCGCCGTCGGCTGCGACACCGACTGGTCGCGCCCGGCGTTCATGCAGAAGGGCAACACCCTGATGCTGATCCGCGACATCGCGCTCAATCCGATGGATCCGGCCGGCACGCCGACGCCGCAGTATGTCGGCCTGGCGTCCGCCTTCCGCCTGGCCACGCTGAACCTGCGTTGGGATACCCGGCTGGCGCAGGACATCGGACTGCGCCTGGAAGGTGACTTCATCCGCAACCTGGCGTACGACACGCGGGCGATGTTCCGCCGCGCGAACAACGGCATCGTCAACAATTTCGGTGCGGGTGACGCTCCCGGCATCGATACGTTCCGCAGCGGCGACACCGCGTGGATGCTGCAGGCAACGTTCGGCGCCATCGATCTGAAGGAGAAGGGGCAGTGGCAGGCACTGCTGGGCTACAAGCGGATCGAGGCCGATGCGCTGCCGGATGCCTACAACGATCCGAACTTCCATCTGGGTGGCACCAACGCGCGCGGCTATTACGTGGGTGGTGCCTATGCGTTGGACACGCGCAGCTGGATCAGCGGCAAGTGGATGGCTGCCAAGGCGGTGTCGGGCCCGCCGCTGGCGATCGATGTGTTCCAGCTGGAGTTCAACACCGGCTTCTGAGCCGCCAGCGATGACGGGCCGGCACGAAACGTGGCGGGGGTGCAGCGATGCGCCCGTCTAGGGAAAGGAGACCACGCGTGGCAACAAGGAGGAGTGTGATGAGCCGTCGCAAGCTGTTCGAAAATCCCGGGACGTCCAGCCAGATGCTGGGCATCGGTCCGGCCTATGTCTCGGTGGAGGGCCTGCGCCAGCACCTGGCCGAGTTCCTGCTGTACGCCGGCCGCCCGGTGGTGATCATGCGCGGGCGCAGCGAGGTGGGCTATTTCCTGCCGTCCCGCTGCTGGCGCCAGCGTGACGACGATCCGCTGGCGGCCGCCGCGGCCAACCAGATGCTGGATGCCGCGGGTTTCCAGGCCGAGGACATCCAGCAGGTGGAGCGGGAGTTCAACGCGATGCGCCGGCGCACCGTGCTGCATCCCCGCCGCTAGCACTTTCCGGGAGCGGCGTTCTGGCCGCGTTCGCTGGTGATGCGCGCCCCTTCGCGCATCACCAGGGTGACCGGGGTCTTCTCGACCACCTCCAGCAGGCGCTGCCACTGGGCATCGTCCAGCGCGGCGCTGGCATGCAGTATGCGGTGCAGATGGAGACGGCCATCAGGATCGCGCTCCGAGCGCAGTTCGGCATGGAACTCACCCAGCTCCCAGCCCTTGCGCTGGGCGTACATGCGCAGGGTGATGGCGGTGCAGGCGGCCAGTGAGGCCAGGTACAGGTCGAACGGGGCGAATCCCTTGCCCTGGCCACCCAGCGAGGCCGGCTCGTCGGCGTTGACATCGAAGGTGCCGTTGCTGATGTGGTGCAGGTAGTTGTCAGCCGTCGAGACAATGCGTGCGTAGGCCATGGGCTTTCCTGTGCGGGGGATGTGGGGCCGGATCAGGCGCGGTGCCGCGCGGCCATCACCGGTGATGATCGGGTGGCAGGGCTATCGTGACAATGGGACTGACGATCCCGGGAGTGGCGGGTGCCGTGGTGCGGGCTGGGCGTGATGGGGTGCCGCGCCCTACAATCACGTCCCGGACCGTCGCCATCACGCCCATCATTCCCCGGTCCGGCCTGGCACCTATGTCTCCCAATGCCCTGGCGCTGGTCGAGCTGTTGATCCGCGAGCGCCGTGCGTTGTCACGCTTCATCGCGCGCTACCTGGACCCGGCCAGCACCGAGGACACCCTGCAGAACCTGTACCTGAAGGCCAGCAGCGTGCCCGGCGATCCGCCGATCCTTGAACCGCGCGGTTACCTGTACCGCATGGCGTACCACCACGCCCTCAACCGCAGTCAGGCCGACGCACGCGAACGGCGGGCGATGGCCGAGTACGCGTGCGAGGTCGGCGATGCCGTTGGTGGTGAGCAACAGGCGCTGGACCAGGCGCAGCTGCGCGAGATCACCCGGACCATCCTTGCGCTGCCGCCGCAGGTGCGGGAGTGTTTCGTGCTCAACCGCTACCTGGGCCTGAGCGAGCGTGAGATCGCCGCTCGCCTGGGCATTTCCAAGAGCCTGGTCGGCAAGCATGTGCTGCGCGCGGCAATGCTGATCCAGCAGCACCAGCAGGGCGCACGCCGATGACCTGCAATTACCGTGGGCAGAGGCCGCCCGCCCTTGTCACAACAGTCACGCGCACCGGTTCGTGGTGCGACAGGCTACGACCATGACCACGTCCGAACCCTCGCCGCGACAGGCCAGGCAGGCGTTGCGCTGGGTGATCCGGTGCAGTGCAGGCCCGTTGCCGGACCGGCAGCAGCGGGCCCTGCAGCGATGGCTGCAGGCCGATCCGCGCCATGCCTTGGCCTGGCGCCGCCAGCAGGCATTCTGGGACGGCCTGGACGCGGCTGGGCCGGAGGTGCTGGCCGCACTGCCGGCACTGACCTCCGATCGCCAGGGCCTGCGCCCGATCGCCCCGCGCAGGCGCCTGTCCTGGTGGTGGGCCAGCGTGGCCGCGGTGGTGCTGGCGGTCCCAGCCCTCCCCGGGGTCGCATTGTGGGCGCGCAGCGATCTGCGTAGCGGCGATGCACCCCGTGTGGTGCAACTGGAGGATGGCAGCACGATCGTGCTGGATGCCCGCACCGCGCTGGCCGTCGCATTCGATGGGCATCAGCGGCAACTGCGGCTGCTGCGCGGGCAGGCGTGGTTCCGGGTCGCGCATGAAGCGCGGCCGTTCCGGGTCGAGGCCGGCGGTGGCCTGGTGCGCGACATCGGTACCGCGTTCAGCGTTTCGTTGCAGGACGCGGTGGTGACCGCCCAGGTCAGCGAAGGGGTAGTGGACGTACATCCCGGTGATGGCAGCCTGCAACGGCTGCATGCAGGGCAGGCACGCGCGTTCCGTGACGGACGCTGGCTGCAGCCGGTGAGCAGCCTCGCCAGCGACGCGGTGGCACCCTGGCGGCGCGGTGAGGTTGCCATCGACGATCTGAGCGCGGCCCAGGCCATCGATCGGTTGGCGCGCTATCGGGCCGCACCGGTCTGGGTGCTGGGGAGAAAAGCGGAGCAGATCCGGGTCAGTGGCCTGTTCCATCTGCGCCAGCCGGACCCGGCCATCACCGCAGTGGCGGCCCAGGCGGGCCTGCGCGTGCAGCGGCTGCCGGGTGGCGCGCTGGTGGTCTGGTGATGCCGGCAGGGTTTGGAGATCGCGATGAAAAAAACCTGAAAAAAGCGTGGGCAGCCTGCAGCGTGCGCTGTCTATAGAGGTACAGCCAGAGCGAAACACCGTTTTTCCTCAAGCCAGACACACCACCGGCAGCGGCTGTGCCCGTGGTTTCCCTACGCTTGAGGAGTTCTGTCCATGCCGTCCACGGCGTCTGCCTGCCACCGTCGCGCCACCACACTGGCCCTGGCCATCTGCACCGCACTGCTGCCGCTGGCCCGGGTGCCGGCCGCGCAGGCGCAACCCAGCACAGCGGCGGCGCTGCGCCAGTACGCAATCCCGGAGCAGTCGCTGGCAGACGCGGTACGTGCCTTCGGGCGCCAGGCCGATGCGCAGGTGGTGTTCCGCAGCGACCTGGTCGAAGGGCGTCGCTCCACTGCGGTGCAGGGTGAGTACAGCCAGATGCAGGCGCTGCAGCGGCTGCTGCAGGGCAGTGGCGTGCGTGCCCAGCGAGGCCTGGATGGCACCTGGAGCCTGCGCGCCGCCGCGGACGCAACGCAGGCATCGGCCGAGGGGGAAGGGGTGCGGGTGACCGATACGCTGGACGTCGCCGGTCGCCTGCAGCCGGAAGGTGGCGAGGCGCGCGATCGCCGTGGCTATGACGACGTGTTCGCGCTGGACCTGACCACGGCGTATTCGGGGCGGGACCGGGTGGAGCGCTTCCGTGGCGCCAACCCGGCCGACGTGGTCAAGGATCTGGTCGGCGTTTTCAGCGGCGATGCGCGCAACAGCGGCGCGCTGGACATCAACATCCGCGGCATCCAGGGGCCGGGGCGGGTGCCGGTGAGCATCGATGGCGGCGAACAGGCCCTCACGGTGTGGCGGGGCTACAACGGCGTCAGCAACCGCAACTACATCGATCCCAACCTGATCGGTGGCATCCAGGTCATCAAGGGGCCCGGCCTGGTGCGTGACGTGCACAGCGGCATCGGCGGCGCGCTGGTCATCAGGACCATCGACATCGATGACGTCGTGGCGGCCGGCGAACGCTTCGGCGGGGAGCTGAAGATAGAAGGCAGCAGCGACGCGGTGGCGCCACGCCTGCCACGCCTCCACAGCGGCGAGGACTACCGGACGGTGCCGGGTTTCCCGCAGGGGTCGCCGAACTCGCCCTATGACGACCGTACCCTGGTGGTGCCGGTGCAGTCGCGCAGCGGCAACACTCCATTCGATGGCGAGGATCAGGCGTGGCGACTGGCGCTGGGCCTGCGCGGCGAGACGGTGGACGTGATGGCGGCCTATGCCTGGCGCCGGCGTGGCAACTATTTCTCCGGCAGCCAGGGCAGCGACTACTACGACCAGGACCCACGCGAGCAGTACGAGTACCAGGGCATCGACTACATCACCACGCTGGCCCGCTACTTCAAGCCGGGTGATGAAGTGCCCAATACGTCGAGTGAACAGGAGTCGTGGCTGCTCAAGGCGACGTGGCAGATCAATGACGACCAGCAGCTGAAGGCGAGCTGGCGGCACACGCTCTCGCACTACGGCGAGATCATGCCTTCGCGCATCCTGTCGGCGCCGGACTACGGCCGCATCCAGTGGCCGTTGAGCCGCGTCGACTCGGATGCCTGGAACCTGGAGTATCGCTGGCAGCCGGCCGGCAGCCGCTGGCTGGATCTGTATGCCAATCTGTGGCGCACCGAGACCGACAGCGATACCTATACCGCGGGCGGCTTCCCCAACTTCGCGCCGGGCAATCCGCAATGGGACCCGGAAGCCAGCCCGATCCTGCGCAACACCGCTCTGGCCAACGCGCGCAACGATCGCACCGGCCTGACGGTCAGCAACCGCTTCGCGTTGCACTCCAGCCTCGACCTGACCGTAGGGGGCAACTGGCAGTACGAGAGCCTGGGTTCGCGCGATCCTTACTTCGGCACCACTGATGGCTGGCGCATGTTTCCGCGTGCCGGCCGCCGCCAGGAGGGTGAGGGCTACCTCAACCTGGAATGGCGTCCGCTCGATGTCCTCACCCTCAACGCCGGCGTCCGCTACAGCCGCTACTGGGCCTTCGACGACTTCCTCGACGCGCACCCGGAGCTTCTGACCAAGGGGGTGGGCAGCAAGCAGGCTACCTATCGGGTCAACGAGCTGCCCGAGCGACCGGCCAGCCTGCAGGCAGAGATCGATGCGCTGGAAGCAGAACGCGAGTTCTGGGAGAGCATCGGCATGGGCTCGGTGATCGATGATTCGATCCGGGGACTGCTGGCCTATTACGAAACACCGCAGGCAGTGGAGCACAACATCGCCTGGCTGCCCGACGCCAACGGCAACTATGCCCGTGCCACCAACCCCTGCCTCAACGGCGAGGTGGCCGCGATCCCGGGCGTGCTGCCGTTGTTCGCCGGCAGCGACCTGGTCTGCAGCATCGGCAACACCGTGCAGGCGCGGCCGGTGGATGGCAGCAACCGGCGCCAGCGCGATCACGCGTGGCTGCCCACTTTCTCGGCGACGGCGCATCTGTCGCCGGCCGCGCGCATCTACCTGCGCTACAGCGAAGCAGTGCGTTTCCCGAGCATGTTCGAAAGCACCATCGCGTTCTCCAGCAGCCTCAACCCGCTGTATGACCTCAAGCCGGAGCATGCCTACAACTACGAGCTGGGTTACGTGCACGACCTGTCGGCGCTGTTCGGAAACACCGCCGACGCCGACGTCAAGCTGGCCTATTACGTGCACAAGACCCGCAACGTGATCGAGCGCGATGCCTACTTCCTGTTCGACAACATCGACAAGCAGACCATCCGCGGCATCGAACTGCAGGCGCGCTTCGACAACCGCCGTTTCTTCACCGATCTGGGCATCGCCCGCACGCTGGAGAACGAGGTCTGCGACGAGAGCAGTGCCGTGCTGCTGGATGCCAACCGTGGCCTGGTCCCGAACTGTGTGCAGGATGGGTTCGTCAGCGGCTACCTGCTGACCCAGGCGATTCCGAAGCTGTCGGTCAACGCGTCGCTGGGCACCCGCCTGTTCGACGAACGACTGGAGCTGGGCAGCCGGATCATCCACTACCGGCGCCACGACAATCCGGACCTGCAGGCCTACCGCGACCGGTTGCTGGCGGGTGGCAGCAGCCTGCTCTGGCAGAACGTGCCCTTCACCTGGGGAAACATCACCACGGTGGATGCGTATGCGCGCTGGCGCTTCAACGAGCACGCCAGCGTGGAGCTGGTCGGCAGCAATCTCGGCAACCGCTACTACGTCGACCCGGCCACGCGGTCCACGCTGCCGGCGCCGGGCCGCACCCTCAAGCTGGGCATCACCGCACGCTTCTGAGCACCTGCATTCAAGCGTTGTACCCGTAGTTCCCTCAACCCAAGGAGCAACACCATGAAAATGATCTCCCGTTCCGTCCTGGCGGTCGCCGCCTCCTTCGCCCTGGCCGGCGCGGCGCAGGCAGCCGACATCGTCGGTGCGGCCAGCCCGGTGACCGATGCCGAGCTGTATGTCGCCGTCGGTGATTCCCAGGTCAACGGTGGCCCGCACTCGGCCGGCAAGGCCGGTATCGGCGTCGGCACCGTGTCCAACGCCCGTCGCGTCGATTTCCAGGGCCTGGCCAGCTATTCGGTGCCGACCACCGTCAATGGCACCACCGTGCGCACGCTGGCCATGCCGATCACCGGTGCGCCGGGCAGCCACTCGGGCATGGGCCACTTCAACTTCGTCAAGGTCGGCAGTGGCGATGTCTGGTTCGGTGAATGGTCCAAGGACGGCGCCGCAGGTGGCTTCAACAACCGCCAGGTCTACTTCGTCGGCGACCGTGCCGGCACCACCCTGCCGGCCGGCGTGGCCACCTACAGCGTGGCTGGCCTGAACAAGTTCAACGGCAGCAACCTGCTCAGCGGCACCTTCCGCGCCAACTTCGGCACCGGCACTCTGCTGGGCGGCCTCAGCGGCGGTGGCCTGTCGGTCAACATCAACGCCACCATCAACAGCGCCACCGCCTCGTTCGCAGGCGCGGCCACCGCCAATGGTTCGGTCAGTGGCACCACCCAGGGCCAGTTCTTCGGTGCCAATGCCGCCACCCTGGCCGGTATCGCCACCTTCGCCGGCAACAGCCAGTACGACACCGCCTTCGGCGGCAGCAAGAACTGATCGCCACGCCCCTGACGGGGCAGGGCAGGGACAAGCCGCGATCCGCCAGTCCCTGCTTCGGCCCGCTGCATCGCTTCACACCGGATCGACCATGCGCCTCCCTCTTTTCTGCCTCCTTCTGCTGGCGCTGACCGCCACGGCGCACGCCCAGCAGGATGACCTGCGCCGCGTGCTGGAGCAGGGCAACGACGTGCGCCATCAACGCCAGGACCAGCAGCGGCTGCAACAGGCCGAACCGGATCGGCCGACCGTCACCCTCGATGGCCGGACCCTGCGCGTGGAGCGCACGGTCGACGACCTGGGCCAGGCGCTGTACCTGTCGTTGCAGCACCAGCAATGGCCCGCCGCGCAGGCCTTCCTGCACGAATACATTGAACTTCCCGGCCATGACCCGCTGCTGCGCCACTACGCACAGGGCGCGCTGGCGCGGGTTGCGGGCGAGCATCATCGCGCGGCTCTTGAGTACGAGGCCCTGCTGGCCCGGCAGCCGGATTTCCTGCCTGCGCGGCTTGAACTGGCGCGGGTCTACGCCGAGGACCAGCGTGACCGGGAGGCGACGTCGCTGTTCACCGCGATCGCCGCCGGCATCGATGACCGCGACCCTGCCACCGCCGGCGTGCGCGGCCGGGTGCAGGGGTATCTGCAGGCGCTACAGGCGCGGCGGCGCTGGAAGGGCGCACTGTCCGCCGGACCTGCATGGAGCGACAACATCAACCGCAGTTCGGCCAGCCGCACCTGCCTGTTCGGCGTAGGCGAGGACTGCATCATCGAGCGCAGGTTGCCCGATGCCCAGCGCGCACCGGGGGTGGACTACGACGGCAGCCTGGAACGCCGCTGGGCACTGGCCGGCCACCACGGCCTGTATGTGCGCGGGTTGGCCTTCGGCCAGGCATGGAAAGACAACCGCGCCTACAACGAACTCAACGCCACTGTGCAGGTGGGCTACAGCTGGCGCAGTGCGCGGCACACCCTGCTGCTGGCCCCCGGCTACGACTATCAGGCACTGGGCAACCGTACCCTGCAGGGCGCCGCAGGCGCGCATGCGGAATGGCAATACGCACTGGACCCGCGCAGCCTGCTGAAGCTGGAGGCGGACTGGAAGCGCCAGCGCTATCGGCAACCGGGGCTGGCCGACAACTACGATGGCTCGATGGGAGCACTGTACGCCACCTGGTTCCGTGCGCTCACTACGCGCTGGACCGTCTTCGCCGGCATCGATCTGGCCGACAGCGGAGCGGCCGACGCAGCCAATGCCTATCGCCAGCGCGGCCTGCGCGTCGGCGCGGCGCGGCAGTGGAGCGGCACGACTGCCACGCTGTTCCTTTCGCTGCGCGAGCGCAGCTACGATGCCTGGAGTCCGCTGCTGGAAGCGCGCCGGCACGACGACGAGCAGAACCTCATCGCGCTGGTACGCAGCGAACGGCTGGCGGTGGCAGGCCTGGTACCCAGCCTCAGCCTGCGCTACACCCGCATCGACAGCAATGTGGACTGGCTGTACAGCCATGACCGCAGCCTGCTGAGCCTCAAATGGGAGCGTGCGTTCTGACCGCAGGCCGGGCACACAGCGTGTTTGGCCGAGGTGAATGCGGTCTCGCTGTTGTCTTCATCCGTCATCACGCGTTCTTGTAGGGCAACTCGCGCATCCTGCGGGCATTGCGGCCGGGCGGGCCGCGCGTGTCAGGGAGTACAGCGTGCTGGAGTCGGGCGATGAACGGGAGGGGCTGCAGGGTCTGCGGGTGCTGGTGGCCGAAGATGAATTCGCCATCGCGATGTTCCTGGCCGACTATCTGCAGCTGAAGGGTGCACACGTCGTGGGCCCAGCCGGTGACCTGCGCGAGTTGGCGCGTCTGGTCGATGATCACCCGATCGACGTCGCCCTGCTGGACATCAACCTGGGTGGTGAGCAGGTGTACCCGCTGGCCGACCGCCTGTCCGAGGCGGGGACGCCGTTCCTGCTGACCTCCGGTTACGACGACAACCTGCCGAGCCGCTTCGCCAGCGCGCCGCGCTGCCCCAAGCCCTACCATATCGACGCGTTGGCCCGTCAGCTGGCCGGACTGGTCGCCGCACCGCGGGCTGCTGCGGGCAAGGTCTGACTGCGCGGCATGGGCCGGCGATTGGATACCGCTGCTTCCCCGTCCGTGCGCGGTGCAGCAGCTTCGGAGCATCGTCTGGGTGGACTGCACGACGGCATGGATGCCCGCATCGCGCGCCACGACTGGTCGAGGACGCCGCTGGGCCCGACAGAACGGTGGCCGGCGCATCTGCGCGCCACCGTGGACATGATGCTGGCCCATGGGTTTCCGATGATCATCCTGTGGGGCCAGGAGCTCATCCAGCTCTACAACGACGGCTATGCCGAGATCCTTGCCGACAAGCATCCCGCTGGCCTGGGGCAGCCCACCCGCGACTGCTGGCCCGAGGTCTGGCACATCAACGGGCCGATCTACGACCGGGTCTGGCAGGGTGAGACCGTCACGTTCGAGGACAAGGTGTACCCGCTGGCCCGGCAGGGCCGGCTGGAGGACGTCTGGTTCACCATCACCTACAGCCCGCTCCGCGGCGAGGAAGGGCAGGTGGGTGGTGTGCTGGTCACCATGTTCGAGACCACGGCAGCGCACGTGGCACAGGCCGCGCGTGAGCGCGAGGAGCGGCGGCGGCAGGAGAGCGACCGGCGCCTGGCGCTGGCGTTCAAAGTATTGCCGGTCGGCCTGTGCATTGTCGATGCGCAGGGGCAGATGCAGCTGTCGAACGACCAGATGCGCGCGTATCTTCCCAGCAGCCAGGTGCCCTCGGCCGATCCGGTCAACCAGCACCGATGGCAGGGCTGGCATGCCCATGGCAGCCCGATCGCACCCGAGGATTTCGCCATCGCACGGGCCCTGCGCGGAGAAACCGTGGTGCCCGGACTGGAGTTCCAGTTCACCCACGATGATGGGTGTGTCCGCTGGACGCGGGTCGCGGCGGCGCCGCTGCGAGATGTCGACGGCGAGGTGACGGGCGTGTTCGCCATCGCGGTGGACATCGATGATCTCAAGCGTGCCACCGAGCGGCAGGCGGTGCTGCTGGCCGAGCTGCAGCACCGCGTGCGCAACATCATGGCCACGATCCACGCCATCGCCTGGCGCACGCGCGAATCGGTCGACAGCGTGGACGAGTACGCTGACCGCCTGTGCGCACGCCTGATGTCGCTCTCCCGCACGCAGACCCTGCTCACCCGCAGCGCCAATGCCGGGGTGAGCCTGCGTGGCATGCTGGACCAGGAGATCGCGGTGCAGGGACACGCGCCCGACGGATTCCTTCTGCAGGGCGAGGAGGACGTGCTGCTGCCGCCCAAGGCGGCCGAGGTGCTGTCGCTGGCGGTCCATGAACTGGCCAGCAACGCGCTCACGCACGGCGCATCGGTGCACAGCGATACGCGGATCGAGGTGTCCTGGTCGATGCAGGACATCGACGGTGAAGCCTGGCTGGACCTGCACTGGTGCGAGCGGCGCGCGGTGAACGACGACTGGGTCGTCCCTTCGCATCGCGGGCTGGGTCGGGCGCTGGTCGAACAGCGCATTCCCTACGAGCTTGGCGGCAGCGGCGAACTTGCGTTCTCACCCCAGGGCGTGGATGCGTGGATCCGCTTGCCGCTGCGCGAGCGCGACAGCCTGCTGCAGACCGATGCCACCTCCAGCCTGTCGCCGCCGCGCGGGTAGCGCCTGCGTTCCTTCAATGGCTGGCCGGGTCAGTGCGTGGCGGCTGCGCCGATCAGGGTGCAGGCGAGCGCCATCGCGACCGGTACCGCCAGATGACGCGTCGCCAGCGCGGTGCCCGTGGTCATCAGCGAAGCCAGGGCAATGCCGAGCGCGAGCACCGGCTGGCCCTGCAGGAACTGGTGGATGCAGCCGGCGCATCCAGCGACGGCCAGGCCAACGGCGAAGCAGACATGGAGCAGGGAGGCAGCATACATGGGGGGATCCTCGCGGTGATGCCGTGGGTAGCGGCCGGCGCCGGGGCAAGTTGAGCCGCGATCTTCCATTCCAACGAATGGATCACATTGTGTGCGCGCCACGGTTACGGCGGGCGACCTAGGGTGGTGCTGCAGAAACATTCGAAACCCGTACGAGGAGGCAGCGATGGCACGAACGATTCCCGAGGGGACGCTCGTGGTGGTGGCCGATGGTGGTTCGGCCCGGGTGTTCACCAATGTCGGCAGCGCGCAGCAGCTCACGCTGAAGCAGGAGGGCGAACTGCGGCTGCAGGACATCAGCGACACGGGCGTCTCCGGGCAGGGCCCGGCCGGTGCCGTTCCCAAGGACATGTCCATCGCCCAGCTCAACGAAGCCACCTTCGCCAAGCAGGTGGCCGAACAGCTCAACGAGGATGCGCTCAACAACCGCTATGCCCACCTGCTGCTGGTGGCCGACCCCACCACGCTCGGACGGATCCGTCCGCTGCTGCACAAGGAGACGCAGGCACGGTTGCTGGGCGACATCGCCAAGGACCTGACCAACGCGCCGCTGGCAGACATCCAGCGCAGCCTGGCGGGGTAACCTCGGTGCCCTTCATGCGCACGCAGCTGTCCAGCGAGCCGTCACGCGCCGAAGTGGAGGCGCGCGACGGCTGGCAGCTGCTGGAATTCGGTGCGCCCTGGTGCGGCCATTGCCAGGCGGCACAGCCGGCGCTGCAGGAGGTCGTGGAAGCACATGATCTGGCGCACTGGAAGATCGAGGATGGGAAAGGGCGGGCGCTCGGGCGCTCGTTCCAGGTGAAGCTGTGGCCCACGGTGATCCTGCTGCACGACGGCCGGGAAGTGGCACGCGTGGTGCGTCCGCGCGTGCGTGCCGATCTCGCCGCGCTGGAGGGCGCGCTGCCCGACTGAGGGCACGCTGCACCGGGGACTGCGGCCGCACTGCAGCATGCGATGCACGGGCACTGGTGCTAGCATCGGTAGACCATCTGAATCGATCCAAATGCCGATGCCCACGCTGGACCGTCGTCTCCTGATCGCCTTCGCCGCCACCGCCATGCTCGCCTCCGGCGCGGCCTGGGCAGCGCCTTCGAAGTCCGCCGCCGACAAGGCGTATGCCTCGGTGGACCCCTTCATCGGTACCGGTGGTGAGGGGCATACCTACCCCGGCGCGACGATACCCTTCGGCATGGTCCAGCTCAGCCCGGACACGCGCATCCAGCCGCGTGAGAAGGCCTACGGCTGGGCCGCCGGATACCGTTATGACGACAGCAGCATCGTCGGCTTTTCGCACACCCACTTCTCCGGCACCGGGCATTCTGATCTCGGCGACATCCTGGTGATGCCGTTCACCGGAAACCCGGGATTGGAACGCGGCGACCCCGAACGGCCCCGCAGTGGCTATGCGTCGCGCTTCCGCCATGACGACGAAAAGGCCGAACCGGGCTACTACGCGGTGACCCTGGACGATTACAAGGTGCGCGCCGAACTGACCACCAGCGCCCGGGTCGGTGTGCATCGCTACGCCTTCCCCAAGGGCGTCGATGCCAAGGTACTGCTGGACATGCGGACCAGCATGTACGACTACCCGGGCAAGGTGCTGTGGTCGCGGGTGCGGGTGCGTACGGACGGCACCATCACCGGTTTCCGCGAGACCCGCGGCTGGGCGCCGGGGCGCCAGCTGTATTTCGCCATGCGCTTCTCGCAACCGTTGGCAGGCCATGCGCTGCACAACACCGAGCAGGACATCGTGTACAAGGGCTTCCCGCCGCCGGGTGAGAAAGATCCGGCACAGCGCGCACAGATCGAAGGCCGCCAGCTGGTCGGCACGTTCGATTTCGGCAGGCTGGATGCTCCGCTGGTGGTGAAGGTGGCGATCTCGCCCGTGAGCGAGGCCGGTGCGATCGCCAACCTGGATGCCGAGGTCGCCGACTTCGACTTCGACCGCGTGCGCGCGCAGGCCCGGCAGGAATGGACGCAGGCACTATCGGTGCTGGACATCGATGCGCCGGAGCATGCGCGGCGTAGCGCCTACACCGCCCTGTACCACACGATGCTGGGGCCGACGCTGTTCATGGATGTGGATGGCCAGTATCGCGGCCCCGACAACGCCGTGCATGTCGCCAAGGGGTATGCCCACTATTCCACGTTCTCGTTGTGGGACACCTACCGGGCGCTGCATCCGCTGCTGACTCTGGTGCAGCCGGAAAAACGCAACAGCGACTTCATCAACTCGATGCTGGCTCACCACGAACACAGCCCGTACGGCATGCTCCCGGTGTGGTCGTTCCACGGCCTGGAAGACTGGTGCATGATCGGTTACCACGCGGTGCCGGTCATCGCCGACGCCTATGTGAAGGGCATCCGCGGCTTCGACGCCGCAAAGGCGCTCGACGCGATGGTGGAGACCGCCAATTACGGTCCCTACGACGGCATCGCGCAGTACCGTGAGCTGGGGTATGTGCCCATCGATGAAGAGGGCGAAGCGGCCAGCAAGACCCTGGAATACGCGTTCGACGACTGGACCATCGCGCGCATGGCGCAGGCGATGGGCAGGAGCGAGATCGCGGCGACATTCGACAAGCGTGCGGCGAACTGGCGCAATGCCTTCGACAAGGACACCGGCTTCATGCGTGCCCGCAAGCGCGACGGCAGTTTCCGCACCCCGTTCGATCCCAGCGCCAGCGGCTACGGCACCGACTACACCGAGGGCAATGCTTGGCAGTACTCGTGGTACGTCCCGCAGGACGTGGCGGGCCTGGCTGCCGCGCATGGCGGCAGCGACCGGCTGCTGGCGAGGCTGGACGAGGTGTTCAACGCCACGGTCGATCCGGCGGTCTTCGAGCACATGGAAGACATCACCGGCCTGATCGGCTGGTATGCGCATGGCAACGAGCCCAGCCATCACGTTGCGTACCTCTACGCCTACGCTGGTCAGCCCTGGCGCACGCAGGCGCGCCTGAAGCAGATCATGGAGACCCAGTACGCCGACCGTCCCGATGGCCTGGCCGGCAACGATGACGTGGGCCAGATGTCGGCGTGGTACGTGTTCACCGCGCTGGGCTTCTATCCGGTGGCGCCGGGCTCGGGGGAGTACATCCTGGGCCGCCCGTTCCTGCCAAGGACCGCCATGCGCCTGCCCAACGGCAGGACCTTCACCATCGTGGCCGAGGGGCTGGATGACAGGCACACCTATGTGGGCAGTGTGTCCCTGAACGGCAAACCGCTGCAGCGCACCTTCCTGCGCCACGACGAGATCATGGCCGGGGGCGAGCTGCGCTTCACCATGCAGGCCGAGCCGAACAGGGACTGGCCCGGGCAGGGCGCGCAGGCGCCGTACTCGATGTCAACGCCGTAACGGTAGCGCCGGGCCATGCCCGGCGGCTTTGCTGTCACACCATCCCGCCATTGGCTCGCAGCACCTGGCCATTGATCCAGCCGCCGTCGGTTCCAGCCAGGAAAGCCACCGCGCCGGCGATGTCGTCCGGCGTGCCCAGCCGCTCCAGCGGATTCATCTGCGCCAGGCGCTCGATCAGTTCCGGCGACTTGCCCTCCAGGAACAGGTCGGTCGCGGTCGGGCCGGGTGCCACGGCATTGACCGTGATGCCACGGCCACGCAGCTCCTTGCTGAGTATCGCCGTCAGGGTTTCCACGGCCGCCTTGCCTGCGGCGTAGACACCGTAGTTCTCCAGCTTGAGGCCGACCACGCTGGTTGACAGCGCGACGATGCGGCCGCCGTCGCGGACGCGTCGCGCGCTCTCGCGCAGCACGTTGAAGGCGCCCTTGAGATTGATGGCGGTGACCCGATCGAACAACGCGTCGTCGGTGGCTGACAGCGGCGCAAGCTGCAGCACTCCGGCGCTGTTGACCACCACATCGATGCCCTCGAATCGAGCCTCGACGGCATCGAACAAGCGGCTCACCGCCTGCGGATCGGCCACGTCGGCCTGCAGCGCAATGGCTTGGCCGCCGGCGGAGACCAGCTCGGCGGCCAGGGCATCAGCCTCTTCGCGGCGGCCGGCATAGTTGATCGCAACCGCATGGCCGTCGGCCGCCAGCCGACGCGAGATCGCGGCGCCGATGCCGCGGGAGCCGCCAGTGACCAGGGCGACTGTACGGGGAGAGGAGCGGGACATGAAGGCTTCCTTCGAAGACGCGCCCGCGTGGCGCCCCATCATCTTGCTGGTTCCTGCCGCCCGGATAATCATGGAGAATCCGACAACATCATCCGGATGTTCGAACAATGGATCGATTCACCGCCCTGCGCGCTTTTGTCCGTATCGTCGAACGTCGCAGCTTCACCCGCGCTGCAGAGGACCTGGGGCTGCCGAGGGCCACGGTGACCGACGCGATCAAGGCGCTGGAGCGGCGGCTGGGGGTGAGGCTGTTGCACAGGACCACGCGACGGGTGGTGCCGACCCTCGAGGGCGAAGCCTTCTATGGCCGCTGCCTGCGCCTGATCGCCGACATGGACGATGCCGAAGCCGCATTCCGTGATGTCCCGCCGCGCGGCACGCTGCGCATCGAAGTGCACGGAACGCTTGGTCGGCACCTGTTGTTTCCGCACCTGCCCGAGTTCCTGCAGCGCTATCCCGACATCGAGCTGGACGTGAGCGAGGGGGATCGCTACGTGGATCTGCTGCGCGAAGGCGTGGATGCCGCGCTTCGGGTCGGCACCCTGGCCGACAGCGATCTGGTCGCGCGGCGACTGGCACTGCTGCGCGAAGTCACCGTTGCCTCACCGTCCTACGTGGGTTCGCATGGGCTGCCGGACAGCATCGACGCGCTGCTGTCCGGTCATCGGATGGTCGGTTTCCGTTCCGGTGCCAGCGGACAGTTGATTCCTCTGGAGTTCCAGCAGGCCGGGCAGGTGCGCCATGTGCCTCTGCCGGCAACCGTGCGGGTATCCGGCGCAGATGCCTTCCTGGGGGCGGCACTGGCGGGGCTCGGCATCATCCAGGCGCCGCGCTACCGGCTGGATCCCTATATCGAACGTGGTCAGTTGCTGGAGTTGCTGGCGGAATCGCCGCCCACACCCAGCCCGTTGAGCCTGGTTCACCCGCGCAACCGCACGCCGTCGCCGCGGTTGCGGGTATTCATCGACTGGATTGCCGGCGTGTTTGCGCCGGACCGCTAGCGCCCGGCAGGGCCAGCTCGAACACGGTGCCCGATGCGTCGGAGACCACGCTCACCGATCCACCATGGGCCTGCACGATGGCGCGGGTGATCGCCAATCCCAGCCCGGCGCCCTCGTGCCGGCCGCGCTCGCCGCGGAAGAACCGGTCGAACAAGCGGGGCAGTGCCTGCATGGGAATCGACGGACCGAGGTTGTGGACAGCAATCCGGCTCATGGGCCCGGTGCCGTCCAGCCGCACCACGATCTCCGTACCCGGCGTGGCGTGCTGCAGGGCGTTGGAAAGCAGGTTGGCGACCGCCCGGTGCAGCATCAGGCGGTTGCCGTTGGCTTCTGCGCTGCCTTCCCGCCGCAGCGTGAGCTGGCGCTCCTCGGCCAGCAGATCGTAGAACTCCAGCAGCGCATCGACCATCGCATCCAGCGCCACCCCCTCGCGCGAGGGCAGGGCGCCGGGTGCTTCGGCCTGGGCCAGATAGAGCAGATCGCCCACGGTCTGTGCCAGCCGTTGCAGCTCTTCCGCGCAGGAGAGCAGCGTCTCGCGATAGGACTCGTTGCTGCGGGGGTGCGCGAGCACCACCTGCACCTGGGTCAGCATGTTGGTGATCGGCGTACGCAGTTCGTGGGCGAGGTCTCCGGAGAACCCGCTGAGGCGCTCGAAGTCCTGTTGCAGCCGCGCCAGCATCCCGTTCAGGCTCTGCGCCAGCTGTTCCAGTTCGACGGGCACGTGCTCGGCCGTGAGCCGGCGCTGCAGTCGTCCGGCGGTGATATGGCGGGCCTCGTCGGCCAGCGTGCGCAGTGGGCGCAGCGTCTGCCGCACGACGTAGCCCCCCAGCAGGCTGCTGGCCACGGCAGCAGTGACCAGAGCGACGGCCAGCAGGTGGCGGAAGCGCTGCAGGAAGTCCGCATGGCGCGCATCGTCGATCGCCAGCAGGGTGGCCAGGCGGCTGCCATCGGCCAGCGTCTGCCGCAGATTGAGGGCGTGCAGGCGGCTTCCGTCGGCCAGCGTCCAGTCATGGCGGCGCGGTTCAGTGTCGGCGGGTTGAGTCCGCGCATGCGCGCGCAAGGCCTCCGGCGCGGTGGAGAAGAGCACGCCGCCCTGCTCATCGACGATGTGGAAGGCGATATCGGGATGGTGGCGCAGCGCATCGCCCAGGCGCTGGGCGCGCTCATCGGACGTGCCGCTGCCGGCGAGGTCGGCGATCAACGCGGCCTTGTTCTCCAGTTCGGCGAAATCCTGTGCGACCAGATCATGGCGCGCGCTCAGATAGATCGCCACGCCCAGTGCAGCCAGCACCAGCGTACCGACCGTGGCGAACAGCACGGTGAGGCGGACGGCAATGGAGCGTGGCAGGCTCATTGCGGTTGCGCTGCTTCGGCCTCGGGTGCCTCCAGCACGTAGCCCATCCCGCGCACGGTGACCACCAGCTTTTCGGCGAAGCCATCGTCGATCTTGGCGCGCAGGCGGCGTATCGCCACATCGATGACATTGGTGTCGCTGTCGAAATTCATGTCCCACACCTGCGAGGCGATCAACGAGCGTGGCAGGACCTCGCCGCGCCGTCGTGCCAGCAGCTCCAGCAGCGCGTATTCCTTCGGGCTCAGTGTGATGCGCTGGCCACCGCGCTCCACGCGCCGGCGCAGCGTATCCACCACCAGATCGGCGACGACGATGCGGTCAGGCTGAGACTGGCCCTGGCCGCGTCGCAGCAGGGTACGCACGCGTGCCAGCAGCTCGGCGAAGGCGAAAGGTTTGGCCAGGTAATCATCGGCACCCAGTTCCAGCCCCTGCACGCGGTCGGCAATGCTGCTGCGCGCCGACAGGAACAGCACCGGCACCTGCCACCCCGCATCGCGCAGGCGCGACAGGACGTTCCAGCCATCGAGACCGGGCAGCATCACATCGAGGATGACCAGCTGGTACTCGCCGCTTGCCGCCAGATGCAGGCCGTCCACGCCGTCGCAGGCGAGATCGACCACGTAGCCCGCTTCGATCAGGCCCTGTCGCAGGTAATTGCCGGTCTTGGGCTCGTCTTCGACGATCAGCAGCTTCATCGTGTGCATGCCGGCCCGCGCAGCGCCGCCCTCATGCCAGCGGGTCCAGCGTGCCGAGCACGGCCACGCAGGCCAGTACCAGCAGCCCGAGTGCGGCCTCGAAGGTGAGGCTGTGACGCAGCGAGCGCAGCGGGCGGAACTGCCAGCCGCCACGGATGGCGGTGGCGAGTGCCGGCACCAGCCGCCAGCGGTGCAGCGCGGCCAGGCCGAGCATGCCCGCGACCAGGGCCAGCTTGAACAGCAGCCAGCGCCCGTGCGCGGTGTTGAACAGGGTCTGCAGCGAGCCCTGCAGATCCACGTAGGTATAGGTGCCGGTCATCGCCAGCAGGGCCACGATTACCGTACCGGGCAGGGCGAAACCATGCGCCACCTGCCAGAGTTCATGGGTGCGTTCACGCAGGGAAGGGCCCTGGGTGCGCAGGGCCAGATGCAGCACCGCGGCGATCGCGCCGACCCATGCGCCTGCGGCGAGCAGGTGGACGGTCCCGGCCGCCAGGCGCAGCGCACCGCGGATGCCGTCGCCGGCGGCGGCGTGGCCGTTCCAGGCCAGGCTTGCCAGGGCGACCGCCGAGAGCGGCAGCAGGATGACACGGCGTGCCCCGGCCACTTTCGCGCTTGCGGCAAGCAGCGGCAGCATTGCCAGCAGCGCCAGCGCACGCACCAGTGCCGCTTCGCCGACCGGTGTGGCGGTGGTGAACCATGCGACGGTCGCTTGATCGACCGCGGCAAGCGGAAGCCCCAGCACGCCTGTCACCCGCACCGCCGCGTCCAGCAGCACGACTGCCAGCGCGATCACGGCCAGTGGCAGGAACATGCGACGCGCAGGCGCAGGGCGGATGAACAGCATCCTGCCGAACAGCAGCATCAAGGCCAGGTACAACGCCAGCCGCAGGGCATAGGGAGACAGTTCGATCACCACCGCAGCTTACTTCACGCTGAAACGATAGTCGCCGGTGACGGGGTGGCTGTCCTGGCCGACGGCGCGCCACTGCAGGCGATAGTCTCCGGCAGGCAGCGGCTTGGCGAAACTCACGACCAGCCGGTGACCATCGTCCGACACCTGCTGGGAAAGGGCAGGCATCGCCATCAGGGTGCGGCCATGGGCCATGCTCAGTTCGATGCGGGTGGCGCGCGGCATCACCCGCTCGCTGAAGGTCAGCTCGATGCGGTTGGCAGGCGCGACGCTGGCATCGGCGGCGGGCGTTGCCTTCACCAGGCTGGGGTGTGCAAGGGCCAGCGGAGCGGCGGCGACGCCCGGCAGCAGCAGGAGCAGAGCGGCGGAGCGGCGGAGCGAAGACGACATGGTGGGTGCCTGCAGGAATGGGGCGCTCAGGCTGACGGCGGGCACCTTTCGTGGCCCTGACCCGGACATTACCGATCTGTCAGGTTGGCCGGTGCCGGGCCGACCCGCCCTTCCCATCATCGGCGCGCGCGTGGGCAGGCACGCAGGGCGCGGCGGTTGCACAGGTGGGCCATCGCCAGCAGCCCACCGCCGCAGGCGGTGGCCATGCCGTGCCAGAGCAGCGATTCCTTCAGCGGTGGATACAGCGATGCGGACAACAGCAGGCCAGCCCCAGCCAGGGCCAGTCGCATCGGCAGCCAGTGGCGGTGCCGGCGCAGGCCCGCAGCGGTGCTGGCCAGCGCCAGCAGCGAGGCGAGCAACGCGAACGCCCACTCCCAGCGTGACATCAGCAGCAGGGTGGTCATCAGGGCATGGCCGGGGTGCTGGAACGAGCGCAACGCCATCATGGCCGCCGGGACGAAGGCCAGCAGCAGCGGCAGCGCGATGCAGTGCGCTGCGCAGGCCAATGACAGCCCTGCGCCGGCCAGATCGAAACGGGGATGCCAGCGTGCCGATGCTGGCGGCTGTGGCAGACCCCTTGCAGGAACGGTGGGGATGTGGTCCATAATGTTACATAGTAACACTAACGGTACCCTCATGAAGCTTCCCGCCACGTTTCTGCTGCTGCTTTCTGCGGCGTCCGCCCACGCCCATGAGGTGCGCCAGCAGTGCGCGCATGTGCATGGCCAGGCCACGGTCGATGTGGCGCTCGAACGGGGAACACTGGACCTGGCAATGCAGGCCCCCGGTATCGGCCTGCTCGATTTCGAGCGACCGCCCGCCACCCCGCAGGAGCGCGCCGCGCTCGCACGTGCGAAGGCACTGCTGAAGGAAGGCGCATGGGTCACCCTGCCGACTGCGGCCCAGTGCCGCCTTGCCGCCAGCAGCGTGGCCGCCGACGGATTCGCTGCAGACCCGATGCGCGACGCCGGGCACCACGGCCATGCCGGCTTCAGTGCCGGACTGCGTTTCCAGTGCGCGCATCCGTCCGCGCTGCGGGTGCTGGTGGTCCGCCTGCCGGTGCTGTTCCCTGGCCTGCATGAGGTCATCGTCAACAGCACCACGCCCGCCGGACAGGGACGGCACGTGCTGACCGCCGACACTCTGCGCGTGGTGCTTGCGCCGTGAGTGCGGCGGTCATCGATGTGCAGGACCTGCGCTTCGCCTATGGCGATCGCCCGGTACTGGAGATTCCGGCATTGCGCGTCGATGCGGGCAGCAGCGTGCTGCTGCGCGGTGCCAGTGGCGGTGGCAAAAGCACCCTGCTGGGTGTGCTGGCCGGCGTGCTGCGCGCTCGCCAGGGCCGGGTCGACGTCGCCGGACACTCCCTGCATGCGATGAACGGTCCGGCCCGCGACCGCTTCCGTGCCGACCAGCTGGGCGTGATCTTCCAGCAGTTCAACCTGCTGCCGTTCCTCAGCGTGCGCGAGAACATCGCGCTGGGTCTGCGCTTCTCGCGGCTGCGCAGGCAGCGCGTCGGCGCAGCGCTGGACGAGGAGATCGCACGGCTGCTGCAGTCCCTGCAGATCGACCCGACGCTGATGGACCGTCCGGCGGGCAGGCTCAGTGTCGGCCAGCAGCAGCGCGTGGCAGCGGCACGCGCACTGATCGGGCGGCCGCAGGTGCTGCTTGCCGACGAGCCCACCTCGGCACTGGACCGGCACGCGGCGGACGCGTTCGTGCGCCTGATGACCCGGCAATGCCAGGCCTGCGGCACCACCGCGCTGGTGGTCAGCCACGATGAAAGCCTGCAGCCTCTGTTCGACCGGGTCATCGTCCTGGCCGAGATCAATCATGCCGGAGCTGCCCATGCTTGAACTTGCCTGGGCCAGCCTGCGCAGCCGCGCGCTCAGTGTTGCCCTCACGGTGCTGGTGATCGCCCTCAGCGTGGTTCTGCTGCTGGGCGTGGAGCGGGTCCGCACGCAGGCGCATGAAGGTTTTGCCAGCACAGTGTCCGGAACCGATCTGATCGTGGGTGCGCGCTCCGGACCGGTGAACCTGCTGCTCTATTCGGTGTTCCATATCGGTGATCCAACCAACAATGTCTCCTGGCAGTCCTATCAGGCGCTGTCGGCGCTGCCGCAGGTGAAGTGGTCGGTGCCGCTCTCGCTGGGCGATTCCTGGCGGGGCTACCGCGTGGTCGGCACCACCGGCGGCTACTTCGAGCATTACCGCTACGGTGCCGGTCATGAACTGGTCTTCGCACAGGGCGGGCCCTTCTCGGACCTGTACGATGCGGTGATCGGCGCGGAGGTGGCGCAGGCGCAGAACATCACGCCGGGCGACCCGATCGTGCTGGCGCATGGCACCGGGGCGGTGCCCCTGGCCACGCATGCCGACAAGCCGTTCCGCGTGGTGGGGATCCTGCAGCGCACCGGAACACCGGTGGATGCGTCGGTACTGGTATCGCTGCCGGCGATCGAAGCCATCCACATCGACTGGCGTTCCGGCGTGCAGCTGCCCGGCCAGCATGTCAGCGCGGAGCAGGCGCGGCGGCTTGATCTGACCCCGACCAGCATCACCGCCTTCATGCTTGGCCTGAATACCCGCATCGCGACGTTCTCCGTGCAGCGCACGATCAATGACTATCCGGAGGAGGCGATGCTGGCGATCCTGCCGGGCGTCACCCTGCAGCAGTTGTGGCAATCGTTGGGCACGGCCGAGCGGGCACTGCGGTTGATCAGCGCGATGGTGGTGCTGCTGGGAATGGTCTCGCTGGTGGCGCTGCTGGTATCAACCCTGCAGGAGCGGCGCCGCGAGATGGCGGTGCTGCGCGCGGTCGGCGCGCGTCCGCGCTACATCGCCGGTCTACTGGTGGTGGAGGCGGTGGCGACCAGCGCGCTGGCGTGCGGGCTGGCACTGGCGGCGCTTGTGCTGGCCAGTGCCGTGGGACGCAGCTGGGCGCTGGCGCAGTATGGCCTGTCGATCACCCACGTCTGGCCGGATGCGCGCGAGCTGGGCTGGGTGGCGGGCCTGCTGCTGGTCAGCGCCGTGGCGGGCCTGCTGCCGGCCGCGCTGGCCTACCGGCGCACGCTCGCCGACGGTCTGGCGTCGCCGGGATGAGCATGCGCCGGCTGGGTGGCTTGCCAGTGTTGCTGATGCTGGTTGCCTGCGAGCGGCCGGTCGACACCGGCGTGCAGGCGCTGCCGCCACCGGTGGCGGATCAGGGCGCAGCGACCGTGGAAGAGCAGGAGCTGGACTGGCTGCAGATGATGCCCGCCGACGAGCTGGCGGCGCTGGAACGTGGCGAAGGCCCTGAGGTGGAGCACAACGGCAGCCGACGCATGCCGCAGTTCGGCACGTTCCGCACCGTCGACGCCGTGCTGCAGCGCCCGGTGCGCCTGCCGGGCTACGTGGTGCCGCTCGCCAGTACTGCGGAAGGACGGCTCAGTGAATTCCTGTTCGTCCCGTATTACGGCGCGTGCATCCATGTGCCACCACCGCCGCCGAACCAGATCGTGCACGTGGTACTGGACCGGGCAATCGAGATGCCTGACATGTACGCTCCGTTCTTCCTGGCCGGAAACCTGCACGCCGAGCGCCTGGACGATGAGCTGGCAGGCTCTGCCTACAGCATGCGCGATGCACGGCTGAAACCCTATGCGCCGTGATTGCCTTGCATGGCTCGCCGGATGCGCGCTGCTGGCCGGATGCGCCCGCGTGCCCGACGGTGCCGGACAGCACCCCGCACCGTTGCCGGCGGCGGCGCCGTCTCCGTCGGCAAGCCCGATCGACCGCTGGGACGCCCTGATGCCGGACGAGGACCGTTTCCAGCGACCGCCGCCGCAGATCGGCCTGTCACGCGACGGCATGGCCGGCGTCGGTGGCCTGATTGACGACAGCGGCGCCGGCACGCCGCCCGGTCAGGCGATCGACCACTCCCGTCCGGAGCGCGCCCGGCAGTTCGGCTCTTCGCGCGTGGTGGCATCGGTGGATGGACGTGCGGTGGACCTGGACGGTTACGTCGTGCCCCTGGGCACCACCGACGATGGACGCGTGGACGAGGTGCTGTTCGTCCCGTTCTATGGTGCCTGCATCCATGTACCCCCACCACCGCCGAACCAGATGATCCACGTGACGTTGGCCACGCCGATCACGCTGGGTGCGCTGTGGGACCCCTATCGACTCGCCGGGCGGGTGCAGGTCAAGCGCTTCGACGCCGACATCGCCAGCGCTTCCTACGATGTGGCGGCCGCCACACTGACGCCGATCCACAACTGATGCGCGGGCGTCCACTACTGGCGATGGCGCTGCTGGCGGTGACGGCCACGGCGGTCGGGTGGCTGTACCTGCGGACAGCGCAGCCGAAGCCGCCGCAGGCCACTTCCGTGGCGCCCACCGATGAGATGCGGCAGCGGATCGAGCGGCGGATGGGGGACGATGCGGCCTTCCGCAACGACGTGGCATTCCTGCTGGTGGCAACCCTGCGCGACCGCTGCCGGCCGGCAGAGGCAGGGCTGCTCGCGCGCATGGCCAACCGTGCCGCGCTGCCGGTACTGGCCGCGGTGAGTGCGGTGACTGCGGAGGATCCAGGCCTTGACCGTCCCATCTACCGTTACATCCAGCACCGCGCCGACAGTGCCCGCTGCACGGATCCGCTGCCCCTCGCAGCGGCCGGTGGCCGCGTGCTGCACGTCGATATCGAGCAGTATGCACGCACCTTCCCGGACAGCTACTTCGATCCCACGCGCAGCAGGGCGCCGCGGGATTTCGGTGGGCATACGCTGCGCGAGCGGGCCTCCAACGCATGCAACAGCGTGGTTTATTCGGTACTGCCGCTCGGCGACGCGGACTGGCGCTGTGCGTCGCTGCGGGCGAACGCGCGGGCCCGGGTGCGTAGCCTGTGCGAGGACGAACTGCGGCGCCAGCACGGTGACATCGCGGGCGAACTCGACATGGCCGTGGGGCAGGGCATGCAGGAACAGGTGGTCGCGGCGGTGGCGGCGTTGCCGGTGGACTGCAGGTAGCACCAGCGGCGCCTGCCGCGGCTGAACAGTGCCTGGGTCGAAACCTGAACACGTCCCTGTAGCGCCATAACTATACAGGATATCCGGTATAGTTAATTCACCCCCTTTTGCCCAGGTCCGTTCCCATGGCCTTGTCCCAGCCCCTGGCCGATGCTCCGGCCCTGTCCCGTGCCCGGCGTTGGGCGCTGTTGTTCACGGTGGCCGCCGGCCTGTTGCTGGTGACGCTGGACAACTCCGTGCTGTACACGGCGCTGCCCACGCTGACGGCGGAACTTTCCGCCAGCGCGGGTCAGGCGCTGTGGATCATCAATGCCTATCCACTGGTGATGGCTGGCCTGCTGCTCGGTGCGGGCACGCTGGGCGACCGCATCGGTCACCGTCGCATGTTCCTGATCGGCCTGGTGGTCTTCGGCGTGGCTTCGCTGGCGGCAGCGTTCTCTGTCACCGCAGCGCAGTTGATCGCTGCCCGTGCGCTGCTCGCCGTGGGCGCCGCGGCGATGATGCCGGCCACGCTCGCGCTGATCGGCCTCAGCTTCCATGAAGAGCGTGAGCGCAACATCGCCATCGCGATCTGGGGCTCGGTGGCGATCGTCGGCGCCGCACTCGGACCGATCATCGGTGGCTGGCTGCTGCAGCATTTCTGGTGGGGATCGGTGTTCCTGGTCAACGTGCCGGTGGTGATCGTGGCCTTCGTCGCGACGCTGCTGCTGGCGCCGGAGGGGCAGCGCGACACGTCCCGGCCGTGGGATCTGCTGTCCTCGCTGCTGGCGCTGGCGGCGCTGTCGGGGCTGGTGCTGGCGATCAAATCGCTGATCGCCACGCCGCCTTCCTATGGCCTCGGCGCGGCGGCATCGGTGCTGGCGCTGGCGGCGGGCGCCGCGTTTGCCCGCCGCCAGCAGCGCCTGCCGCATCCACTGCTGGACTTCGCGATCTTCCGCAATCCGGCATTCCTGGCCGGTACGCTGTCTGCGGTGTTCACCCTGTTTGCGATGGCGGGCCTGCAACTGCTGACCACCCAGCGTTTCCAGCTGGTCGCCGGATTCACGCCATTGCAGGCGGGCCTGCTGGTATCGGTGGCGGCGCTGGGCAGCCTGCCCAGCGCGCTGCTCGGCGGCAGCATCCTGCACCGCGTCGGCCTGCGTCCGCTGATCTGCGGCGGACTGGCCGCGGGGGCACTGGGAGTGGGCGTGGTCGCGTTCGGTTTTCCGCACGGACTGGGCTGGGTCGTCGCCGGCATGGCGATCACCGGGTTCGGCATGGGCTCGGCAATCTCGGTCGCATCCACCGCCATCCTCAACAACGTGCCTGCGCACCGTGCGGGCATGGCGTCCTCCGTGGAGGAGGTCTCCTACGAATTCGGCGGCCTGCTGGCGGTGGCGATGCTGGGCAGCCTGGGCGCAGCGATGTACGGCGCCTTCCTGCCGGTATCGGCGGATGTTCCGGCACTGGCGCGGGAAGGATTCGCCCAGGCGCAGCAGGTCGCCCGCGAAGCCGGCCCGGGCGAGTGGTTCGCCGGCGCCACCGCCGCCTATGACCGCAGCTACCAGATCGTACTGCTGGTCATCACCGCGGTGTTGGCCGTGGGTGCAGCGCTGATCGCGCGCCTGCTGCGCGGGCGGGGAGCCGCGAGGGAGCGGCCGATCGCGTAAAGTAGTGCGATGAGAACCAGCAAGCGCCAGCGCATCCTCGATGCCGCCGTCAACGTGATCAATCGAGACGGCGTGCGCGCGGTGACCTTCGAGTCGGTGGCGGCAGAAGCCGGCCTCACGCGCGGCGGCCTGCTGTATCACTTCCCGTCGCGCGATGCACTGCTGCGCGGCATCGACGAGCACCTGGTGCACAACTGGGAGGCGTCGATGGAAGCGCTGCTCGGCAAGCGTGCCAGCGAGGCCACGGCGCTCGAGCGCTATCAGACCTTCGTCCGCGTGTCGGCGCAGAGCGCGACGCGCGCCGAGCTGATGTTCATGCTCGAATCGGTGGACCCGGAGGCCGGTGAGCGGCCGTGGAGCCCGGCCGTGCAGCGCTGGGCGCCATCGCCGCCGCCGGCCGGCGTGGTTGATCCTGCGGCGCTGGACAATTTCGTGGCACGGTTGGCGGCCGATGGGCTGTGGATCTACGAGGCCATGTACGAAGGACAGCTGGACGACGCGGTGCGCGCCCAGGTGGCCGAGCGCATCGCGGGCCTGTTGTCACCCGGCCGATGATGGGGGTTGCCCACTGACGATGGCGGGTCCCGCCATGGCCGCGTTCATGCCGTTGGCATGTCTTCCGGCCGCAACCGCTCTGGATGGGTGTACACATTGAATCCACTGCCGCGGGCGAAGCCGACCAGGCACAGCCCTGCGCTGCGCGCCAGATCGATCGCCAACGCCGTTGGCGCGGACACGGCGGCCAGTACGCTGGCACCGGCGCGCACTGCTTTGCTGACCATCTCGTAGCTGGCCCGGCTGGAAATCAGCAGCAGTCCACCGTTGATGGCGTGCTCGTTGTGATGCAGGGCGCCGATCAGCTTGTCCAGTGCATTGTGGCGGCCCACGTCCTCGCGCACCCAGCCGATGCGCCCGTTGGCGTCGGCCCAGGCGGCCGCGTGGGTGGAGCCGCTGGCCGCATTCATCGGCTGGTGCTGCGACAGCGTGGCCAGTGCCCGCTGCAGGGCCGCCGGCGCGTAGGTCCGTCGTTCGCGTACCGGGGGCAGGGGCCGCAGCACATCCTCGAGCTGCCGTGTTCCACACAGGCCGCAGCCGCCACGGCCGGGCAGCAGGCGGCCATCGGCCGGATCCAGACCGGCGCCCGGAGCCTCGACAGAAACCGTCATCCGCAGTTCGATGCCTTCCAGCTGCGGCCCCACATCGATCGAGAGCAGCTGCGTCGGCGTGGTGATCAAGCCCTCGCTGAGCGAGAAGCCGAGCGCAAAGTCCTCCAGGTCGCAGGGCGTGGCCATCATCACGGCGAACACGGTGCCGTTGTAGTGCAGCGCTACCGGCACCTCTTCGGCGACCACGTCGGCCTGCGCCTGCGCCTGCACCTGCAGCCCGCCCTCGCGCCAGCGCTGCAACGTGCGCTGCGCGGTGCCGGCAGGCGGAGAGGGCGGCGGGGGCGAGTCAGCCATGCGGAGTGTCCGGACAGAGTGAGCGTGTCATGGGCTGCTGGCCCACGCCCCGAGGATAGCGCAGTGCGTCCGTGGCAATGCAGCAGACTCCGTCGACCCGGAGGGGGCGCGCTGGGAGATGCGGGGCGGCTCTGGCGAAGCGGTCCCGGGCGTGCTTGACTCTGTCTGTCGTGCCCTTCGCAGTCTCGTCTCCTGGCGCCAGGTCTTCGAACATGTCCGAGCAGAAACCCCCTCGTTACAAGCCCTACAACCAGCCCGCAGGCGGCTGGGGTGCGGCCGGCGCCACCGCCCGGGTTCTGCTGCAGCAGAGCGTGATCGGCAACGGCTCCAGGGCACTGCTGGCGATGAACCAGCCCGCTGGCTTCAAATGTCCCAGCTGCGCCTTCCCCGACGCCGACGAGCGCAGGAAACTGGAGTTCTGCGAGAACGGGGCCAAGGCACTGGCCTGGGAGGCGACCCGGTTCCGGGCGGATCGCGAGCTGTTCGCGCGTTATACCGTCAGCGAGCTGATGGAGCGGACCGACTACTGGCTGGAAATGCAGGGCCGGCTGACCGAGCCGATGCGTTACGACGCAGCCACCGACCACTATGTGCCATGCAGCTGGGACGAGGCGTTCGCACTCATCGGCCGTCACCTGCGGTCACTGGACAGCCCGCATCAGGCCGAGTTCTACACGTCGGGCCGCACGCCGAACGAGGCGGCGTTCCTGTATTCGATCTTCGTACGCGAGTTCGGCACCAACAACTTCCCCGATTGTTCGAACATGTGCCACGAGCCGACCAGCCGTGGCCTGCCACCTTCCATCGGTGTGGGCAAGGGCACCATCGTCCTGGAGGATTTCGAGCACGCCGAGGCGATCTTCGTGATCGGCCAGAACACCGGCACCAATTCGCCGCGGATGATGGGCAACCTGGTCGAGGCGCGCAGGCGCGGCGTGCCGATCGTGGCGGTCAACCCGATGCCCGAGCGCGCCCTGATCCGGTTTGCCGAGCCGCAGGATGTGGTGCAGATGGCGACCTTCGGCTCCACCGAGATCAGCAGCGAATTCGTGCATATCCGCATCGGCGGTGATCTGGCGCTGATCAAAGGCATGATGAAGGTGATGTTCGAGCGCGAGGCACAGGGCCAGCGCGTGCTCGACCATCGGTTCCTGGATGAACATACGGTCGGCCTGGAGGCCTTGCGCGCGGACGTGATGGCGCAGGACTGGGACGACATCGTCAGGGTCTCCGGCATCTCGGAGGCGCAGATCCGGCGCTGCGCCGAGATCTACATCCGCTCCAATGCCACGGTGATCTGCTATGGCATGGGCCTGACCCAGCACCAGTATGGTTCGCGGCTGCTGCAGCAGGTCGCCAATCTGCTGATGCTGCGCGGCAACTTCGGCAAGCCGGGGGCGGGGATCGGCCCGATCCGGGGTCATTCCAACGTGCAGGGCGATCGTACCGTCGGCATCGACGAGAAGCCGGCGGCAGCGTATCTGGATCGCCTGCAGGAGGTGTTCGGTTTCAATCCGCCGCGGGAGCACGGGCATCATGTGGTCGAATCGATCGAGGCGATGCTCGACGGCAGCGCCAGGGTGTTCATCGGGCTGGGCGGCAATTTCATCCGTGCCGTGCCGGACACGCCCCGGGCCTACGAAGCCATGCGCAGCCTGCAGCTGACGGTGGGTATCGCCACCAAGCTCAACCGCGGGCACCTGGTGCATGGGCGCGATGCGCTGATCCTGCCGGTAGTGGCGCGCTCGGAACGTATCGTCACGCCCGCAGGCGAGCAGTTCGTGACGATCGAGGATGCGATGTCGAACGTGACCGCATCGCGCGGTGTTCTTGAGCCGGCCAGCGACCAGCTGCTGCCGGAGGTCGAGATCGTCTGTCGCATGGCGATGGCGACGCTGCCGGACAGCAGGGTCGACTGGGCAGGTTGCAGGCATGACTATGCGCGGATCCGTGACCTGATCGCTGCCGTGTACCCGCAGATCTATGCAGGCTTCAATGAGCGCATCCGGCAGCCGCACGGCTTCCATCTGGACATTGCACCGCGCCGCCGGGTGTGGCCCACCGCCAACGGCAAGGCCAACATCCTGGTGATGCCGGGCCTGGATGTGGACGACCCGGTGCACGATCCGGACATGCTGCGACTGGCCACAGTGCGTTCGCATGACCAGTTCAACACCACCATCTACAGCTACAACGACCGCTATCGCGGCGTGTACAACGATCGCAGGGTGGTGTTCATGAACATCGAAGACCGGCTGGCACGCGGTCTGGAGAAGGAGGCGCGGGTCAGCCTGGAGACGCTCAGCGCAGATGGCGTGCGGCGTCGCATCGACGGGCTGACCGTGCTCGACTACCCCATGCCACGGGGCGCGCTGGCGGGCTACTACCCTGAGTTGAATGCGCTGCTGCCGCTGGACTACTACGATCGCCTCAGCGGCACGCCTGCGGCGAAGTCGATTCCGGTGCGCATGCGAGCAGACACAGGCAGCGCAGACACCGCCTAGGGCCGGGCGGCGGCCCGGCCCGCCACGCCCATCGGCTATGATGCCGGTGATGAATGCTGCTGCTCTCCTGCTGCGCTGGCTGTTGCTCGCTGCCCTGGTGCTGACCGCACCCGGGCTGGCGCGGGCCGCATCGGGCGACGGTGGGCAGGGCGACATGGAGCACTGCGCCGCGTTGCATGAGACGGCCGTGGATCGGGCCGGATGCTGCGGCGATCGATCATCGGGCGACTGCGGAGCGAGTGATTGCCCGTGCCCTCCGGCGTGTACCGGCGTGCCGGCGACCTCTTTCGCCGTGGCGATAACCGCCTGGCGTGAGGCGCCACGCGCTGCCCTTGCACGACGGCCTGTGCCGCCGCCCCTGACCGACGCGTTGCGACCTCCCATCGTGTGATGGCCTGCAGGCGCCAGCCGCCTGTTGTCCAGCCTGTCCCATTCCCGATTTTCCCGCGCCTTCGATGCGTGGGTCGCGGGCGTTCCGCCCGCATGCACAAAGGAACCAACACGATGAACCGTTCTCTCTCTCTCGGCCTGCTGCTGGCCAGCATTCTGTCCGGCGCCGGCTGCGCCCGTGCAGCCGAAGAGGTGGCCGCGGCGCCGGGCCATGCCCACGCAGCGGCCGATGCCGCCTCCGTCCCCGATGCGCAGCTGCCGACCGCCATCGTCCACAAGACCGCCAGCTGCGGTTGCTGTGGTGTCTGGATCGAACACCTGCAGGCCGCGGGCTTCGCGGTGGACGTACGGGATACCGATGACATGAACCCGATCAAGCAGCGCCTGGGTGTGCCGGTCGGCAAGGGGTCCTGCCATACCGCCGAGATCGACGGCTATGTGGTGGAGGGGCACGTTCCGGCCGAGGACATCAAGCGGCTGCTGAAGGAGCGTCCTGCGGCGCGTGGACTGGTGCTGCCGGGCATGCCGGCCGGTTCGCCCGGCATGGAGATGCCCGACGGTTATGTGCAGCCGTACACGGTGGAACTGGTGCGCGGTGACGGCAGCACCGAGCCGTTCGCCCACCACGGCCAGGGCGGCTGAGGGTCGCTGCTGCTGTGGCGGCTCACAGGCCGCCACGGCTTCAGTGCGCGTTGTCGCGTCCCCTGGCCAGCTGTGCCTCGAAACTGCGCTCGGCTGAATCCGCGTAGGCGCTGCAGCGCATCGCTGCGGCACTGGCCTTGGCGCCTGCGGCATAGTCCCAGCCGCTGGCGCCAGGATGCGGGGTCAACAGCACGTCGCAGGGCAGGCGGCGCACGGTCGCGAAGCTGCGGCGATAGTCCTCGATCAGGTGCGGATAGCGGGGATTGCCCTGCAACCGGTAGCCCGGCGCACTGAGGCTGTCCGCATAGGCGATGCGTACCGGCCTGCCATCGCGGGTGTCGTTCCAGGTCCAGGCGGTGCTGCCCGGTGTGTGACCCGGCATGAAATGCGCGGTGAAGTGCATTCCGCCCAGCGACACGACCTCGCCGTCCATCAGGATGCGGTCGGCATTGGCCGGAGGGAAGGTGATGTCATCGCCGAAGTGCAGATCGTTGCTGCCCCCGCGCGCCAGCAGGACGGCCGTTTCGGCGTTGCTGGCGATCTGCGCGCCGGTGCGGCGCTTGAGTTCGGCCACCGCACCGGCGTGGTCGGCATGGGCATGGCTGAGCAGGATCCAGCGCAGCTGCTGCGGTGCGACGCCGCGCTGCTGCAGGTTGGCCAGCAGGTGATCGGCCATCTGCGGCATGCCGCCATCGATCAGCACCGCGCCGTCGTCGGTCTGTACCAGCAGTGCGGTCAGGTTTTCGGTGCCGATCTGCCAGGTGTGGTCGGCGATCTGCAGCGGCCTCATCGGCTGCAGCCATGAAGCATCCACCGTGTAGGCCCGCAGCTGGGGCAGGGGCGGCTCTGCTGCGTGTACCGGCGGGACCGCCACGGCAAGGACGAGGGCAGGCAGGAGAGAGCGCATCGTGAGGGTTCGCTGGAAGGAGGCGCAGAAACTAGCATGGGCCTCGTCGGCCGCGTTCCGCATAGATTTCATGGCTCCCATAAGGCTAGTCCAGCCCGGCCCGCAGCCGGTCGTACAGGCGGACCAGGTCGACCAGCGTGCGCGCGCCCATCTTGCGCATCACCTGGGCGCGGCGCACCTTCACCGTGATCTCGCTGACGCCCAGGTCCGCAGCGATCTGCTTGTTGAGCCGGCCCCGGACCACGCCATCCACCACGTCGCGCTCGCCGGCCGACAGCGACTCCCAGCGCTGCTGGAGGGCGCCCAGTTCGTCGCCTTCGCGGCGGCGCTGGCGATCGATGCCGATGCCCTTGTGGATCGCATCCAACAGTTCCTGGTCGCGGAAGGGCTTGGTCAGGAACTCGATCGCACCGTCCTTGATCGCGTTGACACCCATCGCGATGTCACCGTGGCCGGTGATGAACACCACCGGCAGGTGCAGGCCACGCTGGCGCATGCCGCGGTGGAATTCCAGGCCGCTCTGGCCCGGCATGCGCACATCCAGCACCAGGCAAGCGGGCGCATCCAGCAGCGGTTGTTCGAGGAACGCCTGGGTGGACGCGAAGCCCCGTACCTGCAGGCCCATCGAGGCCAGCAGATCCTCCAGCGCCGCGCGCACCGAGGGATCATCGTCGATCACGTACACGATGGGCGCCGGCTCGACGGCCGGTGCAGCGGGTCTACGCATGGCGGTCCCCGATGGCAACAGGCAGGTCGAACACGAAGCAGGCGCCACCGCCGGCAACGCGTTCCGCGCGGATGTGGCCGTCATTGGCCTCGATCATGGAGCGGCTCAAGCTCAGGCCCAGGCCGAGGCCGCTCGACTTCGTGGTCCAGAATGCCTCGAACACGCGCTCCGGCTGTTCCGCCGGCAGGCCGATGCCACGGTCGCGCACGCTCAGGGTGATCCGTTGCCCGTCGCGCCGGCTCAGCAGTGACAGCCGGCGTTCGGCCACCGCTACGCCTTCCATCGCATCGACGGCATTGAGAATCAGGTTGCCGATCACCTGCTGCACCTGCACGCGGTCGGCCTGCACCGGCGGCAGGTCCGGCTCCAGCAGCAGGGCCACGGTCACCCCATGCTGGTCGAGTTCGCTGCGCGAGAGCGCAAGCATTTCCTCCACGGCCTGATTCAGGTCGAAGGTGTCGCGCTGGGGTGCCGCACCCCGGGTCAGTCCGCGGATGCGGGCGATCACATCGCCGGCACGATGCGCGTCGGCGAGGATGCGTGACAGCGCCTGCCGTGCCTTGTCAACATTCGGCGGTTCCTGCGCCAGCCAGCGCTGGCAGGCGTCGGCGCTGCTGGCAATGGCCGCCAGCGGCTGGTTCACCTCGTGCGCGATGGACGTGGTCAGCTCACCGACGGTGGACGCGCGGGCGACCCGCAGCAGGCGTGCCTGCGCCTCCTGCACGGCGGCCTTGGCGGCTTCCATTTTCAGCGCCAGCCAGGTGGTGATGGCGATCACCAGCATGCCGATCACCGAATTGACCAGACCGATGCGGTAGGTGCCGAACCGCGTCAGTACGAAGCTCAGGCCGGTCAGGGCGACACAGGCCACGGCCAGGGCCAGCAATCCGCGCGGCGAAAGCACCCGCGAGGCTGCCAGGATCACCGCCGCATAGAAGCAGGCGGCTGCCACCGCGTAGTCGGTCAACGTGTCGAGCAGGAAGATCGCCACTACGGAGGCGATCAGGGCCAGCAGCACCAGTGGACGGCGGGACGACAGCGAAGGCATCGGGACAGCTCCCTGGCGGGATGGAAAGGATAGCAAAGCCGGCTCTGCCTCCCGTGGCTCTGCGTGTGCACCTGGACGGCAGCGGC
The DNA here is from genome assembly GCF_054473825.1 of Stenotrophomonas genospecies 5. Taxonomy (NCBI): domain Bacteria; kingdom Pseudomonadati; phylum Pseudomonadota; class Gammaproteobacteria; order Lysobacterales; family Lysobacteraceae; genus Stenotrophomonas; species Stenotrophomonas genospecies 5. Next base: position 1,231,560 of record NZ_JBTMUW010000001.1, on the reverse strand, counting down.
TGCCGCGCTGCACGTGCGCGCGATGATCTCGCGTCACTCCTCCAGGCTGGCATTCCAGAACCCCTGCAGGACGCCGGGCGTGGTGGATAACGCCGCCAGAACCGCATCCAGCTCGTCGCCATCGGCGGTGGTGGCATACAGTACCGCTTCGATCTCCACATCGCGCTCGCCGAACGGATGGTGGTCCACCGCGCGCACGGGGTACTGGGCCTGTTCCAGCAACAGCAGCAGGCGATCCAGTACCTCGGCCTGCTGTTCGCGCTGGCAGACGACATTGATGGCATAGACGGCTTCGCTGAACGTCTCCGGCAAGGGCTGCCGCTGGATGCGGTTGACCACCGGCCGCAGCAGCGTGTTGGCGGCGAGCACGAACAGCGTGGCCATCACCGCCTCCGGCAACAGCTTGATGCCGGCACAGGCCCCCACTGCCGCCGAGCCCCACAGGGTGGCGGCGGTGTTCAGGCCCGAGACCTGCGCGCCCTCCTTCATGATCGCGCCCGCGCCCAGGAAGCCGACACCGGAGATCACGTAGGCGACCACGTGCAGCGGCGACGGCGGCCCGCCGTACAGGTCGTGGAAACGGACAGCCAGGTCGACGAACACCGCCGCGCCGACGGCTACCAGCGTGTTGGTGCGCAGCCCTGCGGTACGTTGGCGCAGCTGGCGTTCCAGGCCGATGGCGGCACCGAGGACGAAGGCGGTGGACAGGCTCAGCAGCGAGCCGAGCGTGGCGCCGGCGTTGAACGCGGGCAGGTTCAGGTTGATGGCGGACATCAGGATCTCCCCAGGCACGGCCGGCAACGCCTACTGCCAGCCGTAGCGACGGATGTAGAGCTTCTTCAGTGCAGTGGTCAGTGCGGCATAGCCGAACAGGATCGCCACCAGGAACGGCCAGTACCCTGCCGGCAGTGCCTGCAGCCTGAAGTAGGCGGCCAGCGGGCTCATCGGCAGGATCACGCCCAGGGCCATGATCAGTCCCGTCATCAGCAGCAGCGGTGGCGCGGCGATGCTCTGCAGGAACGGCAGCTTCGGCGTGCGGATCATGTGCACGATCAGGGTCTGGGTCAGCAGGCCGACGACGAACCAGCCTGACTGGAACAGGCCCTGGTCGGCGGGTGTGCGAGCGTCGAACACATACCACATCAGGGCGAAGCAGCTGAGGTCGAAGACCGAGCTGATCGGTCCGAAGAACACCATGAAGCGGCCGATGTCCGTCGGGTTCCATTTCAGCGGCTGCCGCACCAGTTCCTCGTCCACGTTGTCGAACGGAATGGCAATCTGCGAAACGTCGTACAGCAGGTTCTGCACCAGCAGCTGCAGCGGCAGCATCGGCAGGAACGGCAGGAAGGCGGACGCTACCAGCACCGAGAACACGTTGCCGAAGTTGGAGCTGGCGGTCATGCGGATGTACTTGAGCATGTTGCAGAAGGTGCGCCGGCCCTGGATCACGCCTTCCTCCAGCACCATCAGGTTCTTTTCCAGCAGGATGATGTCGGCCGCTTCCTTGGCGATGTCCACGGCGCTGTCGACGCTGATGCCGATGTCGGCGGCGCGCAGCGCGGGCGCATCATTGATGCCGTCGCCGAGAAAGCCGACCACCTTGCCCTGCGCGCGCAGCTGGCGTACCAGTCGTTCCTTGTGCAGCGGCGTCAGGCGGGCAAACACGCGGTGGTGCTGCAGGGCGTGTGCCAGCGCTTCATCGCCCATGCGTTCGATCTGCGGGCCGGTCAGGATCGTGTCCGCGTCGAGTCCGACCTGGGCACAGACACGGGCGGTGACCAGTTCGTTGTCGCCGGTGAACACCTTGACCTCGACGCCATGCATCGCCAGTGCCTGCAGTGCCTGTGCAGCCGATTCCTTGGGCGGATCAAGAAAGGCCACGTAGCCGATCAGGGTCAGTCCACATTCGTCGGACTGGGTGTAGGTCGCCTGCTGCGCGCTGGTTTCCTTCATCGCCACCGCCACCACCCGCAGGCCCTGTTCGTTCAGTTCCTCGGTGGTCTGCCGGACCCGCGCCAGCCGCCGTTCGTCCAGTGGCATGTCGTGGCCGTTCTCGCGCACGGTGGAACACACCGCGAGCATCTCCTCGACCGCGCCCTTGCAGATCAGCTCATGGTGATTCCCGCATTCGGATACCACGACCGACATGCGGCGGCGCTCGAAGTCGAACGGTATCTCGTCCACCTTCCGGTAGTCCTGGCTCAGGCGCAGCGAGCTCTGCAGTTCCACGTGCTCCAGCACGGCGCGGTCCAGCAGATTGATCAGGCCGGTCTGGAAGTGGCTGTTGAGATAGGCGAACTTCAGCACGTCTTCCGAGTCACGGCCGAACACGTCGGTATGCCGTTCCAGGGCGATCCGGTCCTGGGTGAGCGTGCCGGTCTTGTCGGTGCACAGCACGTCCATGGCACCGAAGTTCTGGATGGCGTCCAGGCGCTTGACGATCACCTTGCGGCGCGACAGCAGCACCGCCCCCTTGGCCAGGGTGGAGGTGACGATCATCGGCAGCATTTCCGGGGTCAGGCCGACCGCCACCGACAGGGCAAACAGGAAGGCTTCGGTCCAGTCACCCTTGGTCCAGCCATTGACCAGCAGCACGAACGGCACCATCACCAGGGCGAAGCGGATCAGCAGCCAGCTGACACTGTTGACCCCGGCCTGGAAGGCCGTGGGTGCACGGTCGCTGGCGATGCTGCGCTCGGCCAGAGTGCCGAAATAGGTGCGGTTGCCGGTAGCCAGTACCACCGCGGTGGCCGTGCCGGAGACCACGTTGGTACCCATGAACAGCAGGTTGTGCTGATCGAGCAGGCCGGCCTGCGCATCGCCCGGATGGGCGAACTTCTCCACCGGCAGTGATTCCCCGGTCATGGCCGCCTGGGCCACGAACAGATCCTTGGCCGACAGCACCCGGCAGTCGGCCGGAATCATGTCGCCGGCCGAGAGCACGAGGTGATCGCCGGGTACCAGCTCGCGGATCGGCAGGTCCAGCAGCCGTGAGGGCCGCCGGCTGTGCAGGTGCGCACCGAAGTACTGATCGGCCAGGTCTGCCGCTTCCGTTCCAGGGGTGCGCCGCAGTACACGCGCCGTGTTCCCCACCAGTGCCTTCAGCCGTTCAGCGGCGCGGTTGGAACGCCCTTCCTGGACGAAGCGGATCAGGGTGGACAACAGCACCATCGCGCCGATCACCACCGTGGCCTTCGCATCCTCCGTCAGCCAGGAGACCGCTGCCAGCACGGTCAACAGCAGGTTGAACGGATTGCGGTAGCACTGCCACAGGTGGCGCCACCACGGCAGCGGCTTTTCGTGATCGACTTCGTTCGGGCCGAGGGCGGCCAGCCGTAAGTCCGCCTCGTGCTGGCCCAGGCCATCGGCGTGCGAGTCCAGCCTGCTCAGCAGGTGCGCTTCATCGAGCTGCGCCAAGGTGACCAGTCCGGCGGTGAGGTTGAACGGTACGCTCCCGCTGTTGCCGGGACCGAAGCCGGCTTCGGGCATCGCCCGGCGCCGGAACAGGTTGCCGGCGCGCCGGCTGCGCAGGAAAGCGTTGAACCAGGCATTGAGCAGGCTCATGGGGAACTCCTTGATGGGGCCGGCGCAGGACCGGCACGCAGGGGGCAGGGCGTCGCGTCGCCGTTCAGGCGGAGCGCAGGGCCAGTACGTCAGGCGACCAGGGCTGCATGCGAAGGCGCTGGCTGCCGCCGATGCACAACGGCTTCATCGCGTCGCGGAGGGGGCAGGGCAGATGGCGCAGGACGCTGATGCGCTCGCTGATCGGCAGCAACGAAAGGACGTCGGCCACCACGCGTGGCGAGCCCAGCGCCAGCGAACGGGCAAACAGCACTGGGCCATGCACCCACAGCTGGCTGCGCAGGGCGGTGACATCGCGCGTACCCATCAGGCGGCGCAGGGTGATGTAGAGGGTCTTGCAGAACATGGGGGCACTCTCCAGGCAGGTGCGCCTGGCGGCCCCCCGCACTCACGCAGGCAGGGACCGGCCGCCAGGCGCCAGGTACGGGCGGAAACAGGCAGGCAGGGGCGCGTTGCGCCCGGCAGGGTCGGGATCCATCGGCGTCTCCGTGCAGGTGGGAAGGGGCTGCCGGGCGCGTTTCCCGGCGGTGGTGCCATTGTCGGCCGCTGGCCGGGCACGGCCTAGAGGCCCGTGGGTTAGCGTCGCTATACCTTGGTATAGCGGCCGCAGTCGAAGCTGACGGAATTGTCAGGCAGGCGACAGCATGGTGCCGGAGGTTGCCACCCAGGATGACGGCAGGCCTGCGCAGACCGGCGCGGGCACCGGATTGGACCCCCTGCCATGCGATTGCCTGATGTCACTGCGCTGCTGCGCCGCCGCCACCTCGCGCTGGGAGCGGCACTGCTGGTTGCCCTGTTGCTGGCGATGTTGTTCCACGGCGTTTCCCGCGGCGACGCACAGCCCAGCGCGGCACCGCCACCGGTACCGGTGGTCACCACGCGCGTCGAGCAGCGTGATGTCCCGCACTGGCGAAGCGGCGTCGGCACGGTGCAGTCGCTGCAGAGCACCGTGCTGCGCCCGCAGGTGGATGGCGTGCTGACCGAAGTGCTGTTCGAGGAAGGGCAGAAGGTGCGCAAGGGGCAACTGCTCGCGCGTATCGATGATCGCGCCATCCGTGCCGGTCTGGGCGGTGCACAGGCGGCGCTGGTGCGCGACCGCGCCACGCTGGACGCGGCGCGCTCGGATCTGTCACGGCTGCAGCATCTGTCCAGCGACCAGCTGGTGTCGCGGCAGATGCTGGAGCAGCAGGCCGCCACCGTGCAGCAGTTGCAGGCCACCGGCCGCGGCAACCAGGCTGCGGTGGACGCAGCGCAGGTGCAGCTCTCGTATACGCGCATCGTGGCGCCGATGGACGGCCGCATCGGTCTGCGCCAGGTGGATCCGGGCAATCTGGTGCGCGCCAGTGACACGCAGGGGTTGGTGACCGTGCAGCAGACCGATCCGATCTCGGTGGTGTTCGCGCTGCCGCAGGACGCGCTGCCGCAGCTGCGACAGGCGCTCGCCGCAGACGGCGCACAGGTGCAGGCACTGGACCGCGAGGGTGGCCAGCTGCTGGCTGAGGGCACGTTGCAGGTGATCGACAACCAGGTGGACGAGGCCTCCGGTACGGTGCGGCTGCGCGCGCGCTTCAGCAATGCGTCCGACCAGCTGTGGCCCGGACAGCTGGTCAGCGTGCGGGTGCGCACCGGCCAGAGCACGGGCGCGCTGGTGCTGGATGCCGCGGCGATCCAGCGTGGCGTGCAGGGCAGCTTCGTCTACCGCGTGGTCGCTGATGGCAGCGTGGAATCGCTGCCGGTCACGGTCGGTGAACAGGACGGCGGGCAGGTGGTCGTGCAGGGTGAGCTGCGGGTCGGCGATGTGGTGGTACGCGATGGACAGTCGCGGCTGCGGCCGGGCACGGTGGTGGCCGAGGCCAAACCCGCCGCGGCGCCTGCAGCGGTCCGGCGCGGGGCGGCACCGTGAGCGCGCGCACCTCGCTGTCCAGCTGGTTCGTTCATCACCCGGTCGCCACGACCCTGTTGACCCTGGCGGTGGTGCTGCTGGGCGTGGCAGCATTGCCGCGCCTGCCGGTGGCGCCGTTGCCGGAGGCTGAGTTCCCGACCATCCGGGTCAATGCCAATCTGCCCGGTGCCAGCGCCGAGACCATGGCCTCGGCGGTGGCCACGCCACTGGAAACCCAGCTGACGGGCGTGCCCGGCATCATCGAGATGACCTCGACCAGTGCACTGGGCAGCACTTCGATCACCCTGCAGTTCGATCTGGAAAAGAACATCGACACGGCCGCACAGGAAGTGCAGGCGGCGATCAACGCCGCCGCCGGCCGCCTGCCCAGTGAACTGCCGAACATGCCGACCTGGCGCAAGGTGAATCCGGCCGACAGTCCCATCCTGGTGCTCAGCGTGGTGTCGACCCAGATGTCGATGACCGAACTGAGCGATCTGGCCGAGAGCCGCCTCGCACGCTCGATCAGCCAGATCAGCGGCGTTTCGGAGGTCGGCATCGTCGGCCAGCAGCGTCCGGCGATCCGCATCCAGGCCCAGCCGGAGCGGCTGGCGGCGATGGGCCTGACCCTGTCCGACCTGCGTGGCGTGGCGCAGAACGCCAGCCTCAACCAGGCCAAGGGTGCACTGATGGGCGAGCAGCGCACGTCCACCTTCGAAGCCAACGACCAGCTGTTCAGTGCCCAGGACTACCGGCGCCTGGTCGTTGCCTATCGTGACGGCGCACCGGTGGCGCTGGGTGATGTCGCGCAGGTGATCGACGGCGCCGAGAATGCCTACGTGCAGGCGTGGCCCAACGGCCAGCCTGGGGTCGGCCTGATCATCAGCCGGCAGCCCGGCGCGAACATCGTGCGCACCACCGATGCGGTGCTGGCCGCCTTGCCGGAACTGAGCGCGAACCTGCCGGCCAGCGTCGATGTGGAGGTGCTCAACGACCGTACGCGCACCATCCGCGCGTCGCTGCACGAGGTGGAGCTCACCCTGGTACTGACCATCGTGCTGGTGGTGCTGGTGATGGGCCTGTTCCTGCGCCAGCTTTCCGCCACGCTGATCGTCGGCGCGGTACTGGTGGTCGCGCTGGTGGCGACCTTCGCCGCGATGTACGTGGCCGGCTTCAGCCTGAACAACCTGACCCTGGTGGCACTGGTGGTTGCGGTCGGCTTCGTGGTCGACGACGCGATCGTCGTGGTTGAGAACATCCACCGTCACCGCGAGGCCGGGCTCGGTCCGGTGGACGCCGCCCTGAAGGGCGCCGGCGAAATCGGCTTCACCGTGGTCTCGATCAGCCTGTCGTTGATTGCCGCCTTCATCCCGCTGCTGTTCATGGGCGGGGTGGTCGGGCGCCTGTTCGCCGAGTTCGCGCTGACCATCACCGTGGCGATCCTGATTTCCATCGTCGCCTCGCTGACCCTGGCACCGATGATGGCCGCGCACCTGATGAAGCGCATGCCGGCGCACCGGGACAGCGAGCGGACCCTGGCCGGGCGCCTGCTGGCCGGCTACGACCGCAGCCTGCAATGGGCCCTGCGCCGCCAGCGGCTGGTGCTGGCGGGCTTCGGCCTGACCGTGGCGGTGGCGGTGGCCTCGTACATAGTGATTCCCAAAGGCTTCTTCCCCCTGCAGGACACCGCCTTCGTGTTCGCCACCACCGAGGCGGCGCAGGACATCGGCTACGAGGACATGGTGGCCAAGCACCAGCAGCTCGCGCGCATCGTTGCGGATGATCCGGCCCTGCAGGCCTACAACCACGCGGTCGGCGCCACTGCCGGCAGCCAGACGCTGTCCAACGGCCGCTTCTGGTTCGTGCTGAAGGACCGCGGCGACCGCGATGTGGACGTGCACGGCTTCATTGACCGGGTGCGGGCGAAGATGGCCAGCGTGCCCGGCATCACCGTGTACATGCGCGCGGCGCAGGACATCAATCTCGGCGCCGGGCCGGCGCGGACGCAGTACCAGTACGCCCTGCGCGGACAGGACAGCCGCGAACTGTCGCAGTGGGCCGAGCAGCTGACCGAGCGGCTGCGGGGCCTGCCGCAGCTGCGCGACGTGTCCAATGACCAGCAGGTCGGCGCCAGCGTGACCCGGCTGGAGATCGACCGCACGGCAGCGGCGCGCTTCGGCCTGACCGCCAACGACATCGACCAGGTGCTCTACGATGCCTTCGGCCAGCGCCAGATCAACGAGTTCCAGACCGAAACCAACCAGTACCGGGTCATCCTGGAAATCGCGCCGGGCATGCTGGGGCAGGTCGATGCGCTGTCCTACTTCCACCTGCGTTCGCCACTGACCGGGCAGATGGTGCCGCTGTCGGCCGTGGCCCAGGTGCAGCCTCCGGGCAATGGTCCGCTGTCGATCAGCCACAACGGCATGCTGCCGGCGGTGAACCTGTCCTTCAATCTGGCCCCCGGCGTTTCACTGGGCGAAGCGGTCGGCCTGGTGGAGCAGGCGCAGGCGCAGATCGGCATGCCTGCCAGCATCAGCGGCCGCTTCCAGGGCACGGCACAGGCCTTCCAGGAGTCGCTGGCCAGCCAGCCGCTGCTGATCCTCGCGGCCCTGCTGGCGGTCTACATCATCCTCGGCGTGCTGTACGAGAGTTTCGTGCACCCGCTGACCATCCTGTCCACTCTGCCGTCGGCCGGCATCGGCGCAGTGCTGATGCTCTGGCTGTGGGGGCTGGACTTCTCGATCATGGCGCTGATCGGCATCGTGCTGCTGATCGGCATCGTCAAGAAGAACGGCATCCTGATGGTCGACTTCGCCCTCGACGCACAGCGCAACCGCGGGCTGGCGCCGCTGGAGGCGATCCATGAGGCCTGCCTGACCCGGTTCCGCCCGATCATGATGACCACGCTGGCCGCGTTGCTCGGTGCCATTCCGCTGATGATCGGTTTCGGTACGGGTTCGGAACTGCGCCAGCCGCTGGGCGTGGCGGTGGTCGGTGGCCTGCTGATCAGCCAGCTGTTGACCCTGTACAGTACCCCGGTGATCTACCTGGCCCTGGACCGCCTGTTCCTGCAGCGTCGCCGCGAGCGCAGGGAGGCGGCGGGCGCTGCCCTGGCGGACCCTGGATGAAACTGCTGATCGTGGAAGATGAAGGCAAGACCGCCCATTACCTGCGCACCGGCCTGGGCGAGCAGGGCTGGGCGGTGGATCTGGCTGCGGACGGTGTCACCGGCCTGCATCTGGCGCGCGAGTTCGACTACGACGTGATCGTGCTGGATGTGATGCTGCCGGGCATGGATGGCTTCAGCGTGCTGCGCGAGCTGCGCCGCAGCAAGCAGACACCGGTGATCATGCTGACCGCGCGGGACCGCGTGGATGATCGCGTGCACGGCCTGGGGCAGGGCGCCGACGACTACCTGGTCAAGCCGTTCTCGTTCATCGAACTGCTGGCGCGGCTGCAGGCCCTGGTGCGGCGTGGGCGCCAGCAGGAGCCGACCGAACTGCAGGTGGGCGATCTGCAGGTGAACCTGCTGGCCCGGCGGGCCTACCGCGATGGCTCGCGGCTGGACCTGACAGGCAAGGAGTTCGCGCTGCTGGCGCTGCTGGCACAGCGGCGGGGCCAGATCCTGTCCAAGACGGTGATCGCCGCCCAGGTCTGGGACATCAATTTCGACAGCAATACCAATGTGGTCGAAGTGGCGATCAAGCGCCTGCGCGGCAAGATCGACGGTCCTTACCCGAGCAAGCTGCTGCATACCGTGCGCGGCATGGGCTACGTGCTGGAAGTGCGCGAGGACGAGGGTGGGCGGGGATGAGGATGTCGATCGCCCAGCGCCTGTCGGCGATGTTCGCGTTGGCCGCACTGCTGGTGTTTGCTCTGCTGGGCGTGGGCGTCTATGGCGTGCTCGAGCGGCAGGTGGTGCGCTACCAGCATGCGGAACTGCAGACCAAGCTGCACGCGGTCAGTGGCAGCGTCGCGATGTGCGACAGCACCGAGCGCTGGAACAAGGTGCGCGAGAAGGTCGGCAACCTGATCTCGGGGGACCGCGACACCCTGGTCTGGGCATGGAGCGAGAACCCCACATTCCGCATCGGCCAGGCAGAGCCGCAGGTGCAGGCCCCCGGCAAGGGCGACAACGGCATGGGTACGCTGCCGCGTGAGGGTGGGCACCCGCTGCGCACGCTGTATGAACGGGTGCCGGGCAAGGGTGCGCGACCGGATGTGGACCTGTGGATCGGCATCGACTCGGAGCCCTACACGCAGGCGCTGCAGCGCTTCGGCGTTGCGTTGTGGGTGGCCGGCGGGCTGGGCGTGCTGCTGGTGGCCGGGCTTGGCTACTGGATCGCCCGGCTGGGGCTGGCCCCGCTGCGGGCGCTGTCCAACGAGGCACGCTCGCTCAGCCCGCAGCGGCTGTCGCAGCGCCTGGCCGCGCAGGGACTGCCGGCCGAACTGGGCCACCTCACGCAGGCCTTCAACGGCGCGCTGGATCGGTTGGAGGCAGCGTACACGCGGCTGGACGGGTTCAACGCGGACGTCGCGCACGAGCTGCGCACCCCCCTGGCCAATCTGATGGGACAGACCCAGGTGGCCCTGTCCCGTCCGCGTGATGTGGCGGCGCTGCAGGAGGTCATGCAGTCCAACCTGGAGGAACTGGAGCGCCTGCGTGCGATCGTCAACGATATGTTGTTCCTGTCGCGGGCCGGCCAGGGCGATATCGCGGTGGAAACGCGTCAGGTCCAGCTGGCAGACGAGGTCGCCACCGCCGGTGAATTCATGGAATTCCTGTTCGAAGAGGCCCAGCTGACGTTGCATGTCGAAGGCGACGCCACCGCCCGCATCGATCCGTCGTTGTTCCGCCGCGCGCTGACCAACCTGTTGCACAACGCCGTGCAGCATGCGCGTCCAGGCAGCGACGTGCGTGTGCAGCTGCAGTCCGAAGGCGACGGCGTGCGGGTGGCCGTGCTGAATGAAGGCAACGGCATCGCCGCCGAGCATCTGCCCCTGCTGTTCGAGCGCTTCTACCGGGTCGACCAGGCCCGTGAGTATCGGGGCGAGCGCCATCACGGGCTGGGGTTGTCCATCGTCAAGGCCATCGCCGCACTGCATGGCGGCGAAGTGTTCGTGGCCAGTTCGGACGGTCTGACGACGGTCGGCTTCACCGTGGCACGGTGAAGGGGCGATTCAGCCGGGCTGGCCGAAACGGTCGGCGAAGTCGTCGGTCGCGCGCACCAGCGCGTCGGTCGTGGCCGCTTCGTTCGCACTGTGGCCGGCAATCACCATCTCCAGCCTGGCTTCCGGCCACGCCTTGGCCAGTTCCCACGCGCTGCGTGGCGGACAGATGATGTCGTAGCGGCCCTGTACGATCACCGCCGGGAGGTGGCGGATCCGCTCCACATCGCGCAGCAGCTGGCCGGGCTCAAGGAAGGCCCCGTTGCGGAAGTAGTGCGCTTCTATCCGGGCCTTGGCCAGGGTATCCATAGGGTCGCTGCTGGATTCGGCGGTCACCTCGTGCTGCAGGGTCGCAGCATTGTCCTCCCAGCCCAGCCACGCCATTGCGGCAGCAATGCGGATGGCGGGGTCCGGGCTGTCCAGGCGTGTCCAGTACGCCTGCAGCAGGTTGCCGCGCTCATCTTCGGGAATGTGCGCTTCATAGCGGTCCCAGCGCTCCGGAAATATCCAGCGCGCACCGCCCTGCGGCTCGGAAAACCATTGGTTCTCGATGTCCCGCCCCAGATACACGCCGCGCACGATCAGGCCGGTGGCGCGGGCGGGATGGGCCTGCGCGTACGCCAGCGACAACGTCGAGCCCCAGGAGCCGCCATACACCAGCCAGCGCTCGATACCGAGGTGCTCACGTACCTTCTCGATATCGGCCACCAGTTCCTGCGTGGTGTTGTCGCGCAGTTCGCCGAACGGGGTGGAACGGCCGCTGCCGCGCTGGTCGATCAGCACGATGCGGTACCGCGCCGGGTCGAAGAAGCGACGATGCGTGGGTGAGATGCCGGCACCGGGACCGCCATGCAGATACACCACCGGAATGCCGTCGGGCGTCCCGCACTCTTCGACATGCAGGGTGTGCAGCGTGCTCACGGGCAGAGTGTGCTCGCGATAGGGCGTGATCGGGGGATACAGCGTGCGCATGATGGACGTCAGTGGACCGGGGCCTGACAGCATACCCCCGGCGCGCGCCTACAATGGCGTCATGTCCAGGCAGCCCACTCTCGACGACCTGCGCCGCTACGCGGTGGCGCGCACCCTGTTCCCGCCAACAACGTTGATGGCCGCGATCCGGCGGCTGGGCTTCGTACAGGCCGATCCGATCCGCGCGCCGGCCCGGGCACAGGATCTGACACTGCGGCATCGGGTGAAGGACTATCGGGCCGGTGACCTCGAGCGGCGTTACCCGCGCCTGCCGGTAGAGGAGGACTGCCTGGTCAACTACGGCTTCCTGCCGCGCGAGTACCTGGCGTTGATGCATCCCCGCGTGGCCCGGCGTGCATGGGATGCGGACACCGAACGCCGTGCGGCGGATGTGCTGGCGTTCGTGCGCGAACGTGGCAGCGTGCATCCGCGCGAGGTCGACCAGGCGTTCGCGCACGGCCGGGTGACCAACTACTGGGGCGGCACCAGCAACGCCAGCACGCATCTGCTGGAGGGCATGCACTATCGCGGCCTGCTGCGGGTGCAGCGGCGCGACAGCGGAACGCGCATCTACAGCGTGGCCGAGCATGCGCCGGCGGAGGACAGCGAGGACGGGCGCGTGCGGCGCGCGGCTGCACTGGTCGCGTTGATCGTGCGCAAGTACGCGCCGCTTCCATCGGCCAGCCTGACCTACCTGGCCCGGCTGCTGGGCTACGGCGCACCGCATCTGGCCGAGCAGACCCGGCAGGCGCTGAAGCTGGCGAAGGAACAGCTGGCGAGCGCTACCGTGGAGGGCACCACGTGGTACTGGCCGGCGGACGAGAATCCGCGCTCACGACGGCATGCGCCGGACGAGCAGGTACGCCTGCTGGCGCCGTTCGATCCGGTGGTCTGGGACCGCCGGCGGTTCGAGCTGCTGTGGGGCTGGGTCTACAGGTTCGAGGCCTACACGCCGGCGCCCAAGCGCCAGTATGGCTACTACGCGCTGCCGATGTTGTGGCACGAGCAGGTGGTGGGGTGGGCCAATGTGACTGTCCGCGACGGCCAGCTTGAGCCATCGCTCGGCTACGCGGGGCGCTCACTGGCGCGCGACCGGCTGTTCCGCAGTGCGCTGGAGGACGAGCTGCAGCGCATGGCGCTGTTTCTGGCGGGCGGGCGCGGGGCCGGGTAGCGCTCGCAGCAGGTTGCTGTGGGCGCGTTCGCCATGATCGCCGAGCGTCGTTTCGATGACGTCGACGGCGCCTGCATGACGGCGCAGGCACAGTGGTAGCTCTGCCCGCCGGCTTCAGGAGTTCTGCATGGCCCGCCGCAAGACGTTGCGCATCGCCACGTTCAACGTCAACGGTATCGGCACGCGCTTGCCCCATCTGCTTGCCTGGCTCGACAGGACATCGCCGGACGTGGTCGCATTGCAGGAGCTGAAGGCCACTGATGCTGCATTCCCGGCCGATGCGCTGGAACAGGCCGGCTACGGTGCACTGTGGCTGGGCGAAGCGCGATGGAATGGCGTGGCCCTGCTGGCAAGGGATGCGGTGCCGGTGGAAAGCCGGCGGCGGTTGCCGGGCGAACCGGCGGATGTGCAGAGCCGCTATCTGGAAGCGGCGGTGCACGGCATCGTCGTGGGTGGTCTCTACCTGCCCAACGGCAATCCCCAGCCGGGCCCCAGGTTCGACTACAAGCTGCGCTGGATGAAGCGCCTTATCCGTCACGCGCGCAGCCTCGTCGATCTCCCGCACCCTGCAGTGCTGCTGGGCGATTTCAACGTCATCCCCACCGAGGCCGATGTGTACGACCCGAAGGCATGGCGCCGCGACGCGCTGTTCCAGCCGGAGGTGCGCGAGCAGTTCGAGCATCTGCTCGCGCAGGGCTGGACCGACGCCCTGCGCAGCCTGCACGGTGACAGCACGATCTACACATTCTGGGACTACTTCCGCCAGCATGCCGAGCGCGACCGGGGACTGCGCATCGATCACCTGCTGCTGAACCCGATCCTGGCGGCACGTATGGTGGACGCAGGCGTGGATCGTTGGGTGCGCCTGCAGGACAAGGCCAGCGATCACGCGCCAACGTGGGTGACGGTGCGCACCTGATCCGGATCCGGCGTTGTCCGTCAGCACTGTGGTGGGGCGTCCGCTCAGCGCGTCTGCAACGATGCCTGCAGGGCGGCGGCCAGGGCAGCATCACCTGACACCAGGTCACGCCAGCGCAGGACCACACCCTTGCGCCGGCCTTTTTCCACCAGCTTCAGGCCCTGCGGATCAAGCGTCAGGGTGTAGTGCTGGCCGTCGATCTCCAGTTCACGCCGCAGTGGCCGGTCCAGCGGCGTCATCTGCGTGCTGCCGATGCAGGCCGGGGGGCGCGTGCCGAGACGTGCCGATGGCCGCGGACATGCCAGCGCCACGGAAAGTCGACGGCGCGGCTGATGCCGATCCGCGGGCCGATGACCGGGTCCGTCGGCGGAGGTGTGCCGTCGCGGGCAATGACCACACCGTGGCTGCCCGTCACCAGATCGGCGCCGTCGAAGCTCTTGTCCAGGCCGAATGCCTGGGACAGCTTGCCTGGGCCGCTGGCAAGATCGCGGTCGTGCCGTGCGGCTGGCCTGAGTTCCCGCATCCTGTCGATGCCCTGCACGGGCTCCGCTGCACGCAGCAGGACTGCCACGCCCTCGTGTTCCTGCCCGCACACCACGTTGCTTCCCCAGTGGATGCCGTAGCTGAAGTACACGTACAGGTGCCCGGCGTCCCCGAACATACTGGCTGTCCGCGGCGTCGGTCCTCGGTAGGAGTGCGCGGCCGGGTCCTGGCTGCCGCCGTAGGCCTCGACCTCGACGATACGGGCCGCCCGTCCATCGCTGCGTATCAGCAGCGCATTCAGGAGTTCGGGGGCGACCTCCTGCGGCGGACGCTGGTAGAAGCGGCGCGGCAGGAGCGTCCAGTGATCGGGCAGCCAGTCAGGCACGGCGGTAGCGGGTCGGCGAACGGGGGATCAGTCTGGCGCTGGCAGGGTGAAGCGGATGCGGACGCGGCGTCAATCCGGTGAACGCGGCGCGCGAAGCGCCGCACGCCGGGCGGCGTAGACTTCCGGCGTCTGCGGTTTGACGAACAGCGCCACCAGTTCCGGGTACTCACGCTTGACGGCGTTTTCGATGCGGGTGATGCAGGCCTCGATCTGCGGCGTATGCCGATCATCCTCGAACTCCGCGCTGAGCATGGCCACCACCTGCTCCGGGCCCATCTGCATGGTGGTCACGCCATTGGCGCGGCGCAGATCGGCATCGGTTTCGGCGACGGCCAGGATGCGCTCGGCCACCGCTGGATGGGCAGGCTCGCCCACCAGCAGACCCTTGGTCTCGCGTGCCAGCAGAAACGCAGTCACCGCCAGAACTGCGGCGATGCACAGCGAGGCCACGCCGTCCAGGACCGGCATGTCCAGCAGTTGCGCCGCGACCAGCCCGGCCAGCGCGAATCCGAGACCGAGCAGGGCTGCACTGTCCTCCAGAAGCACGGTGAACGTGGACGGGTCCTTGCTGCGTCGGAACGCCTCGAAGTAGCCGAGCCTGCCCTTGGTGCGGCGGAACTCGCGCAGCGCCACCCACCACGACGCGCCTTCGAAGAGGATGGAAATGCCCAGCACGCTGTAGCTCAGCACATGGTGGGTCGCCGGTTCCGGCTGGCGGATGTGCTGGATGCCCTCGTATGCCGACACGCCCGCGCCCGCCGCAAACACCAGCAAGGCCACGATGAAGCTCCAGAAATACAGCTCGCGCCCGTAGCCGAATGGATGCACGGCGTCCGGCGCCTTGCCGGCCCTGCGCAGCCCGTACAGCAACAGCACTTCGTTCAGGGTGTCGACCAGCGAGTGCACGCCTTCACTGAGCATCGCTGAACTGCCGGAGATGCCAGCGGCGATGAATTTGGCCACGGCAATGGCGAGGTTGCCGGCCAGGGCGGCATAGATGACGAGGCGGGGACCGGTGGGGGCGGACATCGCAGGGCGGTTCAAGGAAGGTTGCCTGATCTTCCTGATGCTGCCGTCCCCGGGGCGTGCAGGGCGTCCGTCAGCGACCCTTCGGATTCAGGTAGAGCCGCGCGCCGTCGGACTCGCGAAAGCCAGACCACCGTCCGCCACCCGATGCACGGAAACGGCCGTACACCGTGTTGCTGGTGTCGGTCAGCAGCAACTGGTTACCGGAAAGCACCCAGCGGTTGGCCGGGAAGAATCCCTCTGGACAGCCCGCCGGCACATAGGCGCTGTAGCCGCCGAACCACTCCATGCTCTTCAGTTCGATCGTGCAGGTGTTCCCGTTCTCCTCGCCCAGCGTCCACGTGCCGAACAGGTCGCTGTCGCGCAGATCGCGGGGATGGCGGCGTTCCTGGCCCCAGCGATCGGTGTCATCGGGGACGCCGATCTCCAGATCCACGCCGGTGCTCTCGCTGTTCGATTCGGAATGCGTCCGGGAATGGGTGCTGGACTGCGAGGTCATCGAGCCGCTGCTGCCGAAGGCCGTGTCATCGCTGCGCTGGCTTTGGCTCTGGGTGGTCGAGGTCTGGGTGGTCTGCGAGGTTTCGGTGCTCTGCTGGCCAAAGCCGAAGGATGCATCCTGGGCCATGACGGGAAGGGACAGGCAGCACAGCGCGGCCAGGCAGGTACGCGGGAGCAGGGCGATCATGGCGGGATGCTCGGGAGGGCGACCCGGAAAGCATGAGACCGGCAGGGTGGGAGACCGCGTGATGGTGCCATGCCGGCTGCGCAACGTTCCTCACTCGTCCAGAACCTGCGCGATGGCATCGGCCAGCAGCATGCGTACGCGGGGCGTGGGCAGATCAGGGTCGCGCACTGCCCGCATGGCCAGCCCTTCCACCAGCACTCGCAGCAGCAGGGTACGGCGGGCGATCCGCTCTTCGTCCGGCGTGCGGCCACGGCCCGCGTCACGCTCACGCAGCCAGCCATGAATCGCGGCGGTGATCTGCTTGTCGTGGCGGCGCAGCACCTCGGCGAGCGCCGGGTCGCGGTGTGCTTCGGCGTTGATTTCCGCAAACAGCGCTACGCTGGCAATGGCATTGCCGTGGATCGGCAGTACCTCACCCCGTGCCCATTGCTGGTAGCACTCCAGCAGCCCAGCCAGCAGGTCCGGTGCATCCGGCATCTGGCTGATGGACGCTTGGTCGTGCCGGAGCTGGCGCTCGATCAGGGCCAGGATCAGGGCCCGCTTGCTGGCGAAGTAGCGGTACATCAGTCCCTGGCTGATCTGCGCCTGCGCAGCGATGTCGGCGATGGAGCCGGCATGGAATCCCCGGGTGATGAAGCATGTCTGCGCGGCATCGAGGATGCGCCGCCGCTGCGCATCTGCATGGGCGGCGGCGGTATCCGCTGCGGGCGAGGGGACCGCGGGCGTCTGTGTCATGGATCTTCCTGGCTGGGATGAAGGGCCGGGATAGTACTTCACGGATCGCGTGAATGAACGGTCATTCATCTGTCACTGGCCGCCTCCACACTGCGCCGGCCAGCCCCTTCCGTGAATGAGTCCGATGCGCCACCTTCCGCTGCACCGATCCCTCCTTGCCCTGGCCGTTGCCACTACGTTGCCCGCCTTGGCCCGTGCCGAAGAAGCCCCGACCGCCGATATCTCCAGCGAAACCGCGCGCACCGTGGTCGCCCTGGACCAGGTGGTGGTGACCGCACAGAAGCGCGCCACCAACCTGCAGGAAACGCCCATATCGGTCTCCGTCGTCGACGCAGAAGGCTTGAAGGATCGGAGTGCGATCTCGCTGGGCAGTCTGTCCGACGGATCGATCCCATCGCTGCGTGTCACCCCGTTCGCGACCCGCAGCTCGGCGCTCAACATCGGCATCCGCGGCATTGGCGCATCCGGAGACGCCAATCAACCCGCCCGCGATGCCGGAGTCGGCATCTATGTCGATGGTGTGTTCATGGGGCGTGCGCAGGGCTTGGGCAGCATGCTCTACGACGTGGAGCGCATCGAAGTGCTGAAAGGGCCGCAAGGCACGCTGTTCGGCCGCAATACTGAAGGCGGTGCGGTGAGCATCGTGACAAAGCAGCCAACCGGGGAGTTCGGTGGCAGCGTGAGCGCGGGCGTGTCGAACTTTGGTGGCTACACCACCGCACTGCACCTGGATCTGCCGAGGGTGGCGGATCTCAGCTTCAAGGTCGATGCCGTGCAGGCAAAGCGTGACGGCACCACGGACAATCCGATGCGCGGCGAGCGCGATTTCAACGCCTATGACAAGCGCGGCGCGCGACTCAGCGCGCTCTGGCAGCCCAGCGATGATTTCTCGCTGCTGTACGCCTTCGACAGATCCTACGATGCAACCACGCCTTACCACACGCAGGTGCTGGTCCCGGGTGCCTTCCTCAGCCCGCTGCAGCAGGCCGGTGCCAGCCAGGACCGGCGCGACAGTGCGATCCTGGGAGGACCGCAGGAGGACAATATCGGCCGCACCAGCGGACACCTGCTGAACCTGTCCTGGACCCTCAGCGACCAGCTTGAGCTCAAGTCCATCAGTTCCTATCGCGAACTGACCCAAGGCCAGTTCGACATGGGCCTGGTCGATGCGATCTCGGCCTATGGAGGGGCCGGTACGCCATTCGGACGCTACAGCCTTGCCCAGGTCTACCAGCACCAGTACAGCCAGGAGCTCCAGCTGATCGGCAATACCGACCAGCTGCAGTTCCTGGGCGGTGCATTCTTCTACCACGAGACTGCCGGCGACAATGCGCAGACTCCGAACATGCTGGTGTGGGGGCCGGGTGGCAACAGCTACACCGTCAACCCGGCAACCAATCCGCTGGATCTCTCGAAAGTACGCGTGGACCGTGCCAGCAAGGCATGGACCGACAGCCTGGGGGTATTCGGGCAAGCGACGTGGACGCCGGAGTCGATGGATCGGCTGCACCTGACCGCGGGTGCCCGTTACACACGCGATGACAAGAAGGGCAACCTGTACACCGTCAACGGTGCCGCCACCCAGCTGGCGTTCAACGACCGCTGGAGTCGCTTCGACCCGATGGTCAACATTGCCTATGACCTCGGTGGCCAGGCCATGGTCTACGTGCGTTACAGCACCGGCTTCAAGGCCGGTGGCGCGAATTCCCGCTCGACGAACTACACCGCGTTCGGCCCGGAAGAAGTGACCGCCTACGAGCTGGGTTTCAAGTCGCAGTTCTGGGACGACCGCGCCCGTCTCAACGTCGCGCTCTTCGACGCCACGATTGCTCACAAGCAGATGGATTTCTCGTTGCCGTTCGACCCGAACAGCGGCGAGACGCGTACCACGATGGTCACCACCAACGCACTGGGCGATGGCAGATCACGCGGCGCGGAACTGGAGTTCAACGTGATGCCGGTGGACAACCTCACCCTGGCACTCAACTACGCCTACACGAAGATCGATGCGCAGACCGCGGTCGATCCGTTCGGCGCAGGCGTGCAGGTGACCGTGCAGCCGCTGCTGGCGCCGAAGAACGCCGGCAGCCTGGCCATCGACTATCTGGTGCCATTCGCTAATTTTTCCGCGCTGAAGTTCCACGTTGATGGGAACTGGTCCGACGGCTTCTACACCAGCGAGTACGACCAGATGCTGACCGACCGTTCATTCGTGGTCAATGCCCGCGTTGCACTGGTGGATGTACCCATGAACAGCACTGGCACCACGATGTCGTTCTCATTATGGGCGCGCAATCTGCTCGATGAGCAGCACCTGTTCTACAAGCTCAACAGTCCGGCACTTGGCCAGACCGGCATCTTCAACGACCCGCGCACCTTTGGCCTCGATGTGGCCATCAACTTCTGAAAGCCCTGGAGAACCTCATGAAGACCCGCCCTGCCAGCCTTTTCCTGGCCCTGATGCTCTGCTTGCCGGTGGCCATGACTGCGGTCGCCGCCGATGCCCCGGAGGCCGTGGCTGCAAAGCCGACTGCCACCGCCAACGTGGTGCCTGTCGCCGCCGATGCGTCGCGGGAAATACCGCTGCAGGGAGCATGGAACGTGCGTACCTTCGCCGGTCTGCAGGGCCGCCATGGGCCGATTCCCGCCGAGGCATTCGTGCGCACCGCCGACCTCGGCCGCCTGACCGACGCAGACCGCGACGCGCTGGCCGCGGCCGGGGTGAAGCTGGACATCGACCTGCGTACCGCAGACGAGGAACGGCAGTCGCCGGACCTGCTGGCCCGCGATGAGCGCTTCGACTACCAGCGCATCTCGCTGATGGGCACCGAGCAGATGGACCTGCAGAAGATGATGGCCAGCTTCCCCGATACGTTGGGCGATGCGTACGTACAGTGGCTGGGCCAAAGCCAGCCACAGTTCAAGCAGGTGTTCCAGCGCATCGCCGCACAGCAGGACGGCACCGTGCTGTTCCACTGCACGGCCGGCAAGGATCGCACCGGCATCATCGCGGGCCTGCTGCTGGATCTGGCCGGCGTGCCCGAAGCGGACATCGTGCACAACTATGCGATCTCAGCCCACTATCTGCAGGGGCAGCCGAAAGACAGCGCCATGAACGCGCAGATCATGGCGCTCATCAGGCAGAATCCGGAGATCGGCCGCAAGATGGCCGGGATGGCCGGGACCGCGCCGGACAACATGGAGCGGTTCCTGGCGGCGCTGCGCAGCCAGTACGGTGGTGCCGAGGGTTATCTGAAGGCGATCGGCGTGAGCGAGCGGGAGATCCGGCAGCTGAAGATCAGGCTGGGCCAGGCAGGCTGAGCGTCGCCATGACGCGTGCGCGGGGACGCGTTGGATCGCGTCCCCGATCGTTCCCGGCCGTCAGGGCCTGGGTTTCAGCCGCGCCACGCGTCGCCGGTACTGGTAGACGTTGTCGCCCTCGATGCGGGTGGCCTCGGTGCCGCGCACCTGGCCCACCTTCTGGTCCGAGCCGCTGACGGGCGCGGCCTGCACTTCGGTTTCATGCTCGAAGGCGTGTGATTTGTCGGTATTGCGGTAGTAGCGGTACAGCGCCCAGTACAGCGCGGTCGCGCCGGCCGGACCCGCCGCCAACAGCCAGAGGCCACTGTCGTCGCTCATGCGGTCGCCATCAGAATGAGGATTGCCACTGCTTCGATGATCGTGCCGGCCGTAAGGGCTGCCAGCAGCATCTTCCACTGCTGCACGGGCACGCTTCCCATGGTTTCGCCGGTACGCCCGTTCACCGCGATGTAGTGCAGCATGCCGCCGTTGCGGCCGGGCTGATGATAGGAGTACAGCCAGACCGGCAGGTACATGGATACCCAGCGGGTGCCATGCACGTCCAGCTGTTCCTGCTCCCAGCGGACGCCCCGGTTGTAGCCGCGCACCGACGCTTCCACCTGTGCGCGCGCGATCGACAGCAGCTGGTCCTCCAGCCGCGGGCGCAGCGTTTCGACATCGAGATTGCGCTTCTCGGACGTGAAGCCGGCCAGGTAGGACGCGTTCCATTTCACCGCGTTCTTGGTGTCGAACGGCAGAATGGTGTTGATGATGTTGTTGGTGTTGGCACTGATGTCCAGATTGCCGCGCTCGGCAGAGGATTCCAGCGGCAGATCGTCGACGGTGAAGTTCACCTGGCGCTCGATCTGGTAGACATCGGCATCGTATACGGTGCGCTTGTTCTTCTCGCTGCCCACGGTGTATCGGCGGGTCTGGATCTCGCCCTTGCCCGCCACGGCGGCGCTGACATTGCTGTCCACGATCATGTACGGCAGGTACACGCCGACCACGTTCTCGGGCGTGAACTGATCCTTGAAGGCTTTCAGGGCGAACAGACGGCGCTTGTCGACGAACTGGCGGATGCGGGCAACCGCTTCGTCCTTGCTGATGTGGAACGGCAGTACCGCATCCGGCACCGCGCCATTGGCGATCTGCTCGTTGACGCCGAACACATGCCGGCACCAGTGGCAGCGCGCCGTCATCGTGCTCTCGGTGTTGACCGTGACTTCGGCGCCGCAGCCGGTGCATTTGAAGCTCATCAGCGCCGAGGCATCGGCATCGATGTCGCGCGCACCGCTGGCAATGATGGTGCCACGCAGCTGGTCGATGTTCTCGCCCAGACCGAATGCCTCTTCCACCCGGACGCCATGCCATTCGTGACGGCAGTACAGGCAGACCAGGATGTCTGTGCCGAGCTTGGGCCGGATATCGGTGGCGCCGCATTTCGGGCACCGGTTCAGGCCGTCCTTCAACTCGGTGGCGGAGGTGTCGATGGCCAGCGGGTCCGGAGCGTCCACTTCGTCGCGGATCGCCTGCGGCAGCTGCGAGGTGTCCAGCGGGAAGCTGCCGGGTGGGGGAGGGACGTCCCGCGGAGAGCCCGGACCGTCCAACGCCGCCCCCGGCAACGGCGGCGGTGTCACAGGGCCGGAAGCGGGCAGCGGAGGCGGTCCGTTGCGTGGATCTGACATGTGCGGTTCGCGTCCTGCGGGTTACAGGCCCAGCGCCTTTGCCTTCAACGCATCATAGTCATCCTGGGTGATCAGGCCCAGGTCCAGCATCTCCTTGGCCTTTTTCAGCTTGGCCACCGGGTCATCCGCAGCCGGGGTGGCCGGCTGCTGCATGCCGCCGACACCGAACATGCCCGATGCCATGCCGACCCCCACCAGGCCTGCCGCGCCGCCGTTCTCGCCGGCGGACTGGATGCCCTGGGCGACACTGGCCTGCAGGTTGGAGTTGCCGCGCGATCCGGCCAGCGCGTCGGCGCGCTGCACGGTCTTGAGCAGTTCACGGGTAGTGGCGTCGTATTCGATGGAGACGATCGCCGTCTTGACGATGGCCAGGCCGCGATCGCTCTGCCACTGGTAGGCCTGCTCGACGGCGGCCGACAGGCTCTGCGCGAAGCCGATCGAATCCTGCTGCAGCCGGGTGATGCGGTTGCCCTTGCCCGGATCGTTGGTGTACAGGCTGAAGGCCGGCGCCAGCGAGCCCACCACCTCATTGAACAGCTGGGTGGCGGCAGCGTTGTCCAGGTCGGTGAAGTCGAACACCTTGCCCGGTTGCAGGTAGGCTGCGGGTACGAAGTTCTTCACGAACAGGATCGGATCAACGATCTTCAACGTGTACGAACCGCGGGTGACCGCGCCGACCTGGGTGTTGAGGAAACCGTCATCCCAGTAGATCTCCGACTGGGTGCCGAAACGGTTGTCCGGCAGTTCCTTCAGCGAGACGAAGAAGGCGGCCTGCTGGCTTCCCGGCTGGCCACCGAACTTGAAGCGCTCCCAGCTCTGCTTGATGAAGGTGCTGACCAGGCCATCGCCGGCGAAGAGGGACTGCGAGTTCAGGTCGTCCGAGCGCCATTCGTATCCGCCCGGTTCGGCGACGAAGGCGGTGATCGCACCGTCCTGGAACAGCAGCAGGCCGTAGCCCTCGGGCACGACGATCTTCGAGCCGTTGCTGATGATGTTGGACGACCCGTGGGTATTGGAGCCGCGCCCGGCATTGGTGCCCTGCGGGACCGCAGCGAACAGGGCTGCGGTGGCCGGCAGGCCGGTGGGCACGGTGTAGAAGTCCTTCCACTGGTCGGCCAGAACACCACCGACCGCACCCTTCACCGCCTGTACCAGACCCATGGCCAACTCCCTGTTGTTGCGTGGACAGGCACCATGCCTGTCGAGCCCGCCTGAATATAGCAGCGGGCGGGGGCGGGCGTGCCATCCCTTGCTGAATCAGGCGGCGGGCGGTCCTCGCAGCGCCTGCAGCACGGCCGCCATGTCCAGCCCGCCCAGGCCGAGCCGCTGGGCGCGAGCGAAGAGAGCATCGCTGGCCTCGATCAGCGGTGCCGTGATGCCGGCATCGCGCGCCGCCGCAGCCACCAGCTGGCTGTTCTTCAGCACGTCGGTGATCGACGCCTGCACCGCGTAGTCGCCGCGCACCATCTTGTCGAGCTTGATCCGCGAAACGTCACTGGCCATCGGGCCGGCATCGAGCACCTGCGCGAAGCGCTCCAGCGGAATGCCGTGCGCTTCGGCGAAATGCACGGCCTCGGCCAGGCCGGTCACCAGCGTGATCAGGTACAGGTTCACGGCGAGCTTCATGCGCAATGCCGCGGGAACATTGCCGCAGGGAACGCATTGCCTGCCCAGCGGCGCCACCAGCGCGGAGGCCTGTGCGACGTCCTCGTCTTCACCTGCCAGCAGGATGACCAGCTGCGCGGCTTCGGCCTGCACCCGCGAGCCGGATACCGGGGCTTCCACATAGCGCCCGCCGGCTGCGCGCACCTGTTGTGCCAATGCCTGCGAATAGGACGCGGAGCTGGTCCCCATGTTGATCAGCAGGCGACCGGCAGCACGCGCGGCGAATTCGGGGCTGTCGCGTGCCAGCACGCTGTCGATCGCCGCGTCGTTGGCGAGCATGAGGATGATCGTGCCGCAGGCAGCGAACACGTCTTCAACGCCATCGGCCACTTCGACACCGGCGGCGACCGCCTCGGCGTCGTTGCGGCCCGAGCGCGACCATCCCAGTACCTGGCTTCCCGTCCGCGCCAGGTGCGACGCCATCGGCGTTCCCATCACTCCGAGCCCGATGAATCCGACAGGCATGACTGCTTCCACTGGGGACAAGGCGCCCATCATGCCGCAGGGCGCCGGCGACTGGCAGGGATTGACCGCGCGCAGTCGGGGACGCAGGCTGGGCCGGCTCATGGCCGCCCGACACCCATCGCCCCTGTCCGCATCCTCGCACGCCATTGAAGGGGTGGCGTGCGCGGAGGATGCGTGGCCCTGCCTCGTGCATGCGGGGAGGCCATGAACCAGAGCCCGGAACTGCTGCGCCGGTTGCTGCGTGCCCGCGACTGCATGGACCGCGCCAGCCACGAACCGTGGCCGGTCGCCCGTCTGGCCGACGTCAGCGCAGTGTCCGTGGCGCACTTCGCACGCTCCTTCAAGCAGGCGTTTGGCATACCGCCCCATCGCTACCTGCTCAGCCGGCGCATCGAGCGGGCGGTTGCCCTGCTGCGCGAGACCGAACTGCCCATCACCGAGATCGCACTGGCGACCGGCTGGGTCAGCCTGGGCACCTTTGGCCGCATCTTCCGTGACATCACCGGCGCCAGCCCGGGTGCCATCCGCGAACGCGAGCGCGCAGGGGTGGCGGCGCAGGGTCGGGTACCGGAGTGCCACGCCCGCGCGGCGCGACGCCCTGACCTGAAGACCGCAGTTCTGGAGAAGCGGCGACGCGACAGCGCTGCTAACGTCGCCCCTGACTGAGGGAGGTCCCATGACGAACAGCGTGAATGTGGTCGGCCTGTACGTGCGCGACCAGGATGAAGCACTCGACTTCTACGTCGGCAAGCTAGGCTTCGAGGTGCACACCGATGTGCGCAACGGTGACTACCGCTGGCTGACGGTCCGCAGCCCCGGGCAGGACGGCGTCCAGCTTGGCCTGTTCCGGCCCGGCCCACCGGTCCACGACGCCGCCACCACGGCGAGCCTGCAGCAGCTGCTGGCCAAGGGGGCGATGCCGCCCCTGGTGCTCGCGGTGGACGATTGCCGGGCCACCTACGAAGCTTGGCGACAGCGCGGGGTCGAGTTCACCCAGGAACCGGTCGAGCGCTACGGCGCGGTCGATGCCGGATTCCGTGATCCTTCCGGCAATGGCTGGAAGATGATCGAGGCCCGGTCCGATGCGAGGCGGCGGCCATGAGCCGCGGGCGCGGGGCCGGCCCCACGCTGCATCCGGTTGACCGGATCACGCCACGGCGCCGGCCGCGTGGGCGGCCAGCAGGGCCGGCAGCTCGTCCATGCGCTGGAACACCCGATGGACACCTGCGGCGCGCAGTGCCTCCGGGGTGCTGTGGTGCGGCCCGCCCTCGCTGAAGCCGAACACGGTGGCACCCGCGGCCACGCCGGCCGCAGCGCCGGTCACGGTGTCCTCGATCACCGCACAGCGTTGCGGCTCGACGCCCAGCGAAGCGGCAGCGGCCAGGTAGACATCCGGATGTGGCTTGCTGCGCGGCATGTCCTGGCCGCTGAAGACATGGCCCTCGAAGGCGTCGAACATCCCGACCTTGCGCAGTTGCAGTTCCACCTTGTGCAGGTCCGCGCCGGACGCGCAGGCGATCCGACCGCCGGTGGCGGCGTGGATGGCCCGCACGGCTTCAGGGGCACCTTCGATGGCGGTCAGGTCCCGCTCCAGGGCACGATTGCGCTGCTGGCGGAACTCCTCCAGCCATTCGGCGGTGAAGGGTTTTCCCGTGCGCTCCTCGATCAGGCCGGCCAATCCGGCAACGGACTTGCCGAGAAAGACCTCGCCTGCCTGGGCGGGGGTCAGCAGCCAGCCGCGCGCACTCAGCATCTCGGAGAGCACGCGGGCCACCAGCGGCTCGGAATCCACCAGTACGCCATCGCAGTCGAACAGCACCGCATCGAAGGGGTAGGGGGACATCGACAACTCCTGCCAGTGAAAAGCCCATCATTATCGCCGGTTCGCGCAGCGCCGGGTTGCCGGGCTGCGCATGGGATGCCGAGGGCGCGCCGACTACAGGCCCGGCTCCCGTCCCATGCGATGCGCCAACGCGAAGATCGCATCGGCCCCGGCCTGGGCAGCGTCCCTGTCTTCCGGCTGCAGGTCGCTGGTGAACAGGTCCTCGACCGACTCCGGCCCGCACATGCCCGACTGGCCGCACAAGCGGTTGAGCAGCGGAGAGTCGATTCCGCAGGGGATGCCGAGCCGGCATCCTGCGAGCATCCAGGCCGCTGTGGCGACCTCGCTGCCGGCGGGAACGCCCTGCAGCTGCTCGCGCCTGCCGGCTGCCGTTGAACCCATCAGGTTGGAAAGAGCCACGTACGCCTCGCCATCCTCCTGCAGGAGGACGGCTTCAATCAGCGTCCTGTGATCGGCCAGGGACAGATCAGAACGTGCAAGCGGGATCTGCTCTTCTATCTGGGCCACCAGACTGCCCTGCCGGGCGGCCAGGCTTCGGTAGTGCCGGACGTTCCTGATGCTCTCGAGAATGCGCAGCGACACCCCGGCACAGCGCCTCTGCAACCAGGCATGGCTGCGTATCAGGGCCGCACGGCGCGCAGTCGGGATGTCGATCGTCGCGAGTGCCGTAGGGTCGAGGGACATCATGCACTCGTCGTAGATCCGGCTCAGGGCCAGGCTGGCGTCGGCGTCGCCGCTTCGCGAGCGCTGCTCCAGGTCGGCGATGAGCAGATCCAGGCGGGCCGCCTCGCGGTAGCGCGCCATGGGTGAAAGCACGGCCTTGGCCTGTCTGGTACCCGCGGCGGCTGCCGACGCCGGCGCACCGTGCAGCGCAGCCTCGGCTCCGGTAGTGGCCGTGGGGGATTGCGTGCTGTCCGCAGACCGCCGCGAGGCGACGACAAGCGTCATCGCCAGGAGGACCAGCAGGGCGGCCACGCACGCGGCCATCCGGGACGGGAACTTCACCATCGACCTCTTCTTGGCAACCGGATCCACCAGCACGGGGAGGGAGCTGTCTGTATGCCTGCATCGGCACGCTCAAGCCTAGCACGCCGCATTCATGTTCAGGCCTGGCGACAGGGGCGTTCCCGCCATGTTGCGTCGCAAGGTGTCTCCCACCATTCGCACTGGTACGGTCCGGCTCGTCGCACTGCAGCGACGGGGAGAAACGACGATGCGCAAGATGCTGCTGCTGTTGATCCTGTTGACCGGTCTGTCACCTGCCGCCTGGGCGGTGACCGTCACCACCACCCATCAGACGATACCCAGCTGGGACGGAACACCGCTCGGGGTATTCGTCATCCAGCCGCAGGGGCAGGGCGAGGGACGCCTTCCGCTGCTGGTCATGCCCAGCAGTTGGGCCGTTCCCAGCGTGGAATATGTCGGCGTCGCGCAGGCGCTCGCCCAGCGTGGCTATATCGTGCTCAGCTACAGTTCGCGCGGGTTCTGGGAGTCGGGTGGGGCGATCGACATCGCCGGACCCGCCACCGTGGAGGATGTCAGCGCGCTGATCGACTGGGCGCTGGACAACACCCGGGCCGATCCTGCCCGCATCGGTGTCTCCGGCATCTCCTACGGCGCCGGCACCAGCCTGCTGGCGGCGGCGCGTGATCCGCGCATCAAGGCAGTGGCCGCACTGAGCGGCTGGGCCGACCTGCAGGCGGCGCTGTACAGCAATGACACCCCCAGCGCGCAGGGCATTGCCCTGCTGGTGGCCGCCGGCCTGGCCACCGGCCGTCCCGGTGAGGAGCTGGCCACGATCAACCGCAGGGTGGTGACCGGCAACTTCCAGGGCGCGGTGGAATCGTTGCTGCCGGTTGCGGCACTGCGCAGCCCGTCCGCCAGCGTGGCGGAGATCAACGCCAACCGCCCCGCCATCTTCCTGGCCAATGCCTTCAACGACAGCCTGTTCCCGCCCGGCCAGCTGGTGGACTTCTTCAATGCGTTGACTGGCCCCAAGCAGCTGCAGCTGCGTCATGGCGATCATGCCCTCAACGAGGCGCTGGGTGCGCTGGGGGTGCCGAATGAGGTCTACGCCTCGGTGGGGGACTGGTTCGATCACTACCTCAAGGGCGTGGCGAACGGCATCGATCGTGCCCCGGCCGTGCAGCTGAAGTCGCAGAAGGGCAGCTGGAACACCTATGCAGACTGGCAGGCGACCCGTGCCGGGGCGACCCAGTACGCGCTGACCGCGCCGGGCGGATTGCTGCTTCCCACGGGCGGCCTGGTCGAGAACGGGCGCAGCAGCGGCTGGAGCTACCGCATCGGCAGTGGCCTGCCGACCGCTGCCAACTCCGGTGTCGCGATGGTGTCCGGCTCCCTGCAGATGGTCAACGTTGCGCCTGGCGCCTACGTGCCCTTCATCGGCCGCAATGCCGCCGGCGTCTGGCAGAGCCCGGTCTACTGGAGCGCCCGTCGCCTGGACGGCATGCCGGAAGTGCGCGTCACCGTCACCCCCAGCCGGGCCGACACCACGCTCTATGCGTATCTGTTCGTCGAGGACGTCCTCGGCAACGGGCAGCTGATCAGCCACAAGCCGTACACCCTGCGCAGCGCGACCCCAGGGCAGGCCAGCACGCTCGATCTGCGTCTTGAAGCGAGCAGCTGGAACATCCCGGCCGGAAGCCGGCTGACCCTGGTGATCGACACCGTGGACCTGCGCTATGCCGGCGTCAGCCAGCTGGGCGGAACGGTCACCTTCAGTTCCCCGGCCAACGCACCTTCAGTCCTGCGGGTGCCCTTGCACTGAGGCGATGCCGCGTTCCTCGACGGGGACGCGGCCGCGTGCGGCGGAGGAAGCGCACGGCGCCGCTGCCAGCGGCGCCTGCTGCATCCGCGTGCCATGCGCCGCATACCATCGCAGGTCTTCGATGAGGCGGGCGATGTCACTGGCCGACGCCGGGTCTGCCGTGCGTTGGCGCAGTGCCGGCATCAGGGCCCGCGCGATGGCTTCGATGCCACGCTCGCCAGCGATGGCCGCGCTGCCGCAGATGCGGTGGGCCATGTCGCTGGCCTTGCCCCAGACGCCCGCCTCGACCGCGACCTGGAGAGCCTGCAGGTCGCTGTCATACGATTCCCAGAAGATCTCCAGCATTCCGCGTGCGATCTCGTCCCCCGGTCCGCGGCCCAGCCAGGCCCTGAGCTGGAAGGTGGAGAGAGGTTTGGTCACGACGTGATCGAACCCCGCCTCGGCGCACTCCTTCGCATGTTCAACGCCCTCCATCGCTGAGATCGCCAGGATGCTGGCACGTCCTTGCCGCCGCGAGTGCTCAATCGCGCGGATCCGCCGGCACAGTGCGTAGCCATCCATGTCGGGCAGGTTGCAGTCCAGCAGGATCGAGCCGAACTGAGGAGCCGTCCGGATTACGCGCAGGGCATGCGCAGCATCCGTCGCCAAGGTCACCGACAGCCCCATCGCCTCGATCTGCGCCTTGAACATCCGTGCACTGTAGATATGATCCTCCACGATCAGTACCGATGGATTCCCGGGCGTGGCGGTCGCCTGCTGTTGCAGTGCGAGCGTGGGAGCGGAAGCTTCGCAGGCTCGCGCGTGACGTGCGGGAAGCACGACGTGGAAGCGACTGCCTTTTCCGGGGCTGCTCTCCACCTGGATGGAACCCCCCAGCCGCTGCGTGATGCGCGAGCAGATGGACAGGCCCAGGCCAGCACCGCCCAGGGCGCGTCCCTGCTGGCTCTGCCAGTAGTCGGAGAACAAGGCGTCGCGCTCCTCGGCACTCATGCCGATGCCGCTGTCGATGACCTCGATGTTCAGCGTGCAGTGCCCGGACGTGCCGGCCTCCACCCACAGGCGCACACGTACGTCACCGTTGCGTGTGAACTTGATCGCGTTGGACAACAGGTTGACAACCACCTGCCGCACCACGATGGGATCGATCCACAGATCGCCCGGCTCGCCACCGGGCAGTTCCACATGGCAGGTTACGTTGCGTTCGCGCGCCTGCGGGCGGAACGCGCGCACCGACTCCTCGATCAGGGGGCGCAGCGCGACCCGCGTTGGCTCCGCTGCGCGGCTGCCTCCTTCAAATCGCGAGTACTCCAAAGCGTTGTTCAGCAGAAGACTGAGGCTGGAGGCACTGGCCAGGGCTGCATCGAGCGCCTCTTCCTGCTCCAGAAGCACGGGTCCCTTGCCGAGCAGGTCGGTTGCCGAAAGCAGCGCATTGGCCGAATTGCGGATTTCATGGCTGACCACGGCCAGCATCCTTGCCTTCTCCTGCGCGGCGCATTTGGCCAGATCCCGTGATCGCTTCATCTGGTAGGCCGCGAACGCCAGCGCCAGCAGGATGAGCGCGGCGGAAATCGCTTCCGTCCGGTAGTACCGCAGGATTGCGCCGACCGAGGGCGGCGTGCGGTACACCGTCTCCAGCCAGCCATCGATCACATCCCGGTGATGGGCGACCGAAAGCGCGCGGAGTCCGCTGTCGATGGTGTCCAGCAGCGCCTTGTCCTCGCGCCTGACCACCGCACGCACCACGATCGGCAGCTCCGCGACCGCACCGGACGCGACCAGGGTATGCTGGAAGTATCGGCGGATCACCGGGTTGTACAGCGCATCGGTTCCCAGCGCCGCATCCGCCGTTCCCGACTCGACCGCACCGAGGATCTGCGGCACTCCCGTGAACTCCAGCACCTTGATATCCGGATGATGGCGCCGGATCCAGTCGACGTACTGGCTGCCCTCGCGTACGGCGACCACGTGGCCGGCCAGCGCGCCAAGCGTAGCGAAACCGGGCCCCGCCGCGCGCGAGAACAGCAGTGTCCTGCCCTCGAAGTAGGGTGGCGACACCAGGAAGCGGTCATCCTGCGGAAGATCCAGGTCCATGACCGAAGGCACCAGATCCACCTTGCCCGACTGAAGCTGACGGTAGGCCTCCGTGGGCGATCCGGTGGGTACGAACTGGAAGCGGACGCCCGCGAGCCCGGCGATGTGCATCATGTAGCGATAGGCGGAAGCACCTTTCCCGGTGGCGAAGCCAACCGCACGCCCTCCGTCCAACTGCGGATCGGCGGCCACACGGATGATGCGCGCCTGCGTGACGTCGTGGTTGCGGGAGGAGTGATGGACTCCCGTGGCAAGCGCGCAGAGCAGAAGCGCGGCTGCAGCCAGCAGCCCGGCCATTCCTGTTGATCGTTTCATCGGCCTTCCAGAGGCGGGCAAAGCACGTGAGCGGATCTCACGGGACGTTGTGCTGAAGAAGCCGTGGCGACGCGGTGCTGTCACCCCGCGGTGCTCCTCCATTTCGGTGCTGGAAGGCTAGCAAAGAGTGCCCGATGCGTCTTTGCAACTAATTGTATTGGAGAACCTGAACGAGCCGTACATCATTCCTGCCCCGGCCCGCTGCCGCCTTCCCACTACACGAGGTGCCAACGCGACCCTGGGCGCGCCCGTCGGCAGACGCGCTCATTCCAGTCCCAACTCCGATGCGAACCTGAAAAGTTCGGCATTGCTGCTCACGCCGAGCTTGCGCATTGCCGCACGCTTCTGGGTGCTGACCGTCTGCTTGGTGACCGCCAGCTCAAGCGCAATCTCATTCACGCCCTTGCCCGCCAGGAGCAGATGTACCACCTGTGCTTCGCGAGGCGAGAGCAGTTCGCCGGCGGAATCGAATCCGTTCACATCGCGGCTGGCCAGGATGGCGGGTGAGAAATACCGGCGTCCCTGGGATGCGGCCAGCAACGCTCTGGCGACATGCCGCAGGTCATCCGACTTGCTGACCACCGCGGCCACCCCGCGCGTGAGCAGAACCTGGATGATCGGCCACTGGTCCAGCGCGGTGAGAACCACGATGCGCAGTGCCGGGTACCTGCTGCACAACGTATCCACCAACGCCAGGCCATCGCAGCCGTCGCCAGCGGGCATGGAGTAGTCGACGACGGCAACATCGGCAGGCTGGACAGCGAGGATGTCCAGCAGTTCGACGCCGTTTGCAACGCTGGCCAGGCATTGGAATCCTGCCTGCTCATCGACGATCGCCTCAACCGCAAAGCGTGTGATCGGATGATCGTCGGCAATGACAACATCCTCGACTCGGTCTTTCATAGTGTTTTCCTTCGCATTGCGTTTTCGCGAACAGGAAACTTCACGGCCAACCTGACAAGCGTCAACAGAAGGAGGCGCGAAACATGCCTGTCGAATTCATCATCGCCGATGATCACCCCGTGGTCACCATCGGCGTTGCCCGGCTCATCGCCGCACACCCGGACCTGTCCCTGCGGGGGTGTGCCAGGAATTCGAGCGAGCTCGTCAACCTGCTGGCCACCACCAGCGTGCAGGTCGCGGTGATCGACTACTCGATGCCGGGTGGCGAGTACGGAGACGGTCTGTCATTGATCCGCTTCCTCCTGCGACGCTTTCCTCGCACGGCGCTCGTCCTGCTCACCGGGAACGACAGCAGCCACATCATCGAGCATGCGCAGCGGGCCGGCGTGAAATGCATCGTTGCCAAGTCCGATCCGCTGGAGTACCTGCCACCGGCCATTCTCGCCGCGGCGGTCGGCAGGAACCACCTGTCGCCGCGGATGCTCGAACTCGCTTCGCTGCATGAGCAGTTGCCGGGCGTGGTGCTGTCCGGGCGCGAGCTGGAGGTCCTGCGCCTTCTGGTCGAAGGTTACAGCCAGCGCGAGGTGGCCCGCCAGTTGTGCCGCAGCGTACAGACCATCAGTGCACAGAAGCGCTCGGCGATGAAGAAGCTCGGCCTCAACAGCACCATCGATGTCCATCGCTATGCTGCTGCCAATGGCTGGGTGACCTGTGCCGATGGCGGATAGGCCTGCGGCATTTGCAAACTAGTTCGATTGTGGAAGTGAACTGCCATCCATACAGTGACTGCAACTTAACTCGTAGTCCGGGGGAGCGGAATGACCATTGAACTGGATGCCTGCGTAGCCGGAGTGCTTGCACGGTTCGCTGCACTGGATGTCGAGCAGCAGCGGTGGTTCCTTGATTCGTTGAACGGCTACATGTACGCGTCCGCGCCGCAGCGGAGGCAGCTGCGCAGCACGTGGGAGAACCATCGTCGCGACGAGGTGGGCGGTCGCAGCGCCGTGCCCCGGCAGGCCTAGGCGGCCACGCGTGTGGAGTGGGGCGCCCGCACACATCATCGCTGTTCCGTGACGCCCACGATCTGCACCGATTCCCGATACAGTGCAGCAACGCCGGACCTCGCCGCGCTTGCCTGCTCCAGTAGTGTCTCTTCCACGGGCAGAAGCCCGGAGCGACATGCCTGCACCACGTCCTTGCACTCCATCATCATCCACTTCGTCTGACTGTCGTCCATCACGATTCTCGACAGCACGCGCGAGGCTTTGCGCAGTGCGATCTCCCGCGATGTCGCATGGGCACAGACGTAGGCGTAGAGCGGGGGCGCGAGGCCATGGCGATCACGCCGCAGGTCGAACTTCATCAGAAAGCACACACGCATCCGAACACCGCATCTCCGGCCGGGTCAAACGGCGCGCCATCGCGCCGACAGTGCAACTCCAGCGGGTTTCGCTGCAGTGCAATATGGCAACAGTGCAATCAAGTCCGCGTTCTTTCCATAGAACTTTTATCAATCATTCGTTGCCGAGCTGGCCGGACAGGGCGATCCGCGCTGAACTTCGGAGTTGTTCGATTGAGTGCTCCAGCCGGCGGACATAGCATGGACGGCGCGCCGGCGCAGGAAGCGGCGAGGGGGCTGTTACCTACATGGACCATGTCGAGGGGGTCAAGACGATGTTCGCAGCGGGAGCCGGAGTACTGTCGGATCTGCGTCACTGCCTGTGCCGGGACTCCGCAACGATGCCCCATGATGAAGGTGCCATCCTGGGGCCGTCATCTGCATCGGAAGAGGCAGGCGTGCGCAGCCACATTGCCTTCCTGTGCCGATTCCCCGATCGCGATGTGCCGGTGATCACCAGCCGGTTCATGGGCCGGTCACTGACGGTGAGCATCGGGCTGGAGCCCCGTGGCGTCGGTCACGCAGGAAGGCAGGCCACCGGGGCAGAGCAGCGTGCGCTGCGCAGCGCGTGCGGCCGCGGTCGCATCCATACCGTTGCCATATCCACACGCACCGCCGCTCCGATCACCCTGCACGGCATGTTCCGTTCGGTGCCCGATGGCGAAGGCGTGATGATCCTGTGCGCCGACGATGCGGTCCGCCAGCATGTGATCGCTCTGATGGGCCTGTCGAACCACTGTTCCAGCTGCGGCGCGACCCGCTGATTCCCTGTTACAGCGTGCGCAGTACACGAAGCTGAGCCGTTCATCCGCGCGGCCCGGGATTTCGAATTATTCGGAATAGTTGCATACCCAGGCAGAGTATCCGTCCCTATCGTAGCGCCCTTCGACGAAGAGGGTGTCGGCAACGCCGCACCCCGACCTCAAGGAAGCTCCGATGAAACGCCTCATTCTGCTGGGCGCAGCCTTGCTGTTGCCCACGTTCGCCAGCGCCGAAATGCCGTCGATCCACGTCGGCGCCATGTACGAGTACCTGTTGCCCGACCAGGGCGCATTGCTGAAGCGTGTCCGCAACAGCGGTGACGCCACGGCATTCGTGCGTGTGCAGGTCACCGAGGTGCGCTACACGGAGGACAACACGCCTTACGAGGTCGATGTGGAGCCGGGTGTGTATGGCGGTGGTGGCAATGCCCTGATTGCCAGCCCTTCGCGCCTCATCGTTCCGCGCCAAGGGCAGCAGGCCACGCGGCTGCTCTTCCACGGCAATCGTGACAAGGAGCGCTATTACCGTGTCCGCTTCGTGCCTGTGCTGCCGAAGAAGGAGGACGAGTTCGCACTGACCGAGGCGCAGTCCGAGGACTATCGCCGTTCCATCGCGGCCGGCGTCAACGTGCTCACCGGCTATGGCGTCTTCGTCATCGTGCATCCGGAAAAGCCGTTGTCTGATCTGCGCACTGATCGACAGGTCGACCGCACCGTGGTGCACAACGCGGGCAACAGCACCGTGGTGCTCGACAACGTGCGCCAGTGCAGCACCGGCACCCAGCCCGGGCAATGCGGAGCGTCGCGCAGGGTGCATCTGTTGCCCGGACGCAGCGAGGCATTCGCACATCTGCCTGGCCAAGACCATCGCTTTGAAATCGTCGAGGGGAAATCCCGCAAATCCGTCCTGCTCGACTAGCAGCTTCCTCTGAAGCTGCGTCCACCGCCGCACACGTCGGCATTTTCCAACCCTGGAGCAATTGCAATGAACCTGAAGTCCATCACCGTGGCCGCCCTGGCCACCCTGACCCTGTCGCCGGCCGTCGCCTTCGCCGATCCGGAGCAGTTCCCGCTGCAGATCAACGTCACGGCCACCGTGCCGTCGCCGACCGGCCTGCAGATTTCCCCGGTGGGTGACTGGGCCGGCGAAACCCAGGACCTGCCGTGGAACATGACCACGCAGCGCCTGGAGCCGGTGCAGAAGCAGATCGACATGAAGAGCGGCCTGGGTGCGATCACTGCGCACCTTGCCTACGACGCCAAGCTGGCGGCAGACGCCGGTGAAATGCCGATGACGGTTTCCGTGGCCGGCAAGACCCTGGACGTGGGCCCGGCCGCCGCCGTTGAAGTCGCGACTGAAGTCGAGGCTGCGGCTGGCAAGCGTGCCCTCGTGTCCATCGCAGCGGCGCCGGCCGGCGGCGACTACCTGCAGGGCAACTACAGCGGCACCGTTTCGATGATGTTCGAAAGCCGTTCGCCGTAAGCACAGTCCTGTGCAGACCGGGCGCGCCCGCTCCCCCCGGGAGAGCGGGCGCGCGCCTCATTCTGACTCAACAAGAAGCCATCATGTCTCCGCGCACCCTCCCTCTCGCCATTACCCTCGCGCTGTTCTGCACCGCGCCTGCCGTGCTGGCTGCCGAGGGCGCGCTGGACACACTGAATCTGCTGGAGCAGTCCGATGCCCTGCCGGATGACTTCCGCGATCACTTCTTCGATGTGCCGCTGGTGGTCCGGGTAGAACGGGACGGCGAGTACCTGGGTGACGCGCGCGCCGTGCTTACCCGCGACAACGCGGTGTCGTTGCTGGAGTTCACCGACGCGCACGGCAGCACCCAGCCCGAGAGCGAGCGCGAGCGTTGGCTGGCCGTGCTGGGCTCCCCTCATGCCCTCGGCCCGTGCACCAAGCCGTGCCGCGATGGGCTCGCCGGCCTGCACTACAGCCTCGAGAGCTCCCTGCTTTCGATCGCCTCCGAAGCGGCCGGCCAGGCGTTTGCGGTGCAGCGCCACCTGTCGCTGCCTGATTCCGGCAGCAGTGGCCTGATCCTGCGCCACCAGTTGAATGCCTATGGCGGGGAGGGCCAGCGGGCTGCCGGTCGCTACGCGCTCGCCGCACAGGGCAGCGTCGGCAACTGGACACTGGACGCCAGCTACCAGGCGGACCGCAGCGGCGAGGATGATCGTCGCGTCCGCCATGTCCTGCAGTCACTGCACGCGCAGCGTGAGTTCAAGGACCATTTCCTGCGTGCAGGATGGTTCCTCCCGAGTTTCGACGGCGTTACACGGCAGCCCCGTGGCGCAGGACGCAACCGTTTCACCACCTTCGGGGTGATGGCCGGTTCGTCCGATACGCTGTTGGTGGACAGTCGTTCGCCCAGCCTGTACCCGGTATACGTGACTGCCAACCGCGAGGGCAGCGTCGAGGTCTACCGTGACGGCAGCCTGATCCTGACCCAGGCGGTCCGTCCGGGGCTTCAGCAGGTGGAGACGCGACGTCTGCCTGGCGGCATCTATGAAGTGGAACTGCGTGTGATCGAGGACGGACGCGAGACGTCACGGACAACGTCCATCATCCACAAACCCACCCAGTGGCGCGATCCCAGCCGGCGTTGGCGCTACAGTGCCTTTGCCGGCGTGCAGGACAGCCTGCTGGACAGCTTCGATGATCCCGGCGCGGGCCGGCCTGCCGTGGGCGGCGTGGTCAACTATCTTGCGCATCCACGTGCGGTGCTTGGCGTTGCTGTGCAATCCATCGGGGACGAGCGCTCGCTTGCCGGTTCAGTCGACTGGCAGGTCAACGACTGGGCCAATGTCTACACGAATGCCTATACCTCCAACCGGACCGGCAAGGGCGTGGACCTGCAGGGCCTGCTGCGCTACCGCAATGGCAGCGTGGTCGCCTCGCATACGCGGAGCTGGCAGGCGCAGGGCGACCTCATCGAGCCTCCGCCGTTTCCCGGGTACACCAGCGCGCCCGTGCGCGAGGGCTGGTTGCGCACCTCCGCAGTCGGGGTCAATCACGGGTTCGGCCGGCATGGCCAGCTCTCGGCCCGGATCTCACACAGCCAGGGCATCAGCCGCGGCACCGGCTTCGACCTTTCATTCAGCCGTCGGCAGACGCTGTTCGGCAGTGACGCCAACTGGCGGGCCTCGGTCTTCGATCGCCCCGGCAGCATCAGCTCGGGCCTGCGACGCAATCGTGGCGTGGAGTTCACCTTGAACATCGCGCTCGGCCAGGATGGGCGGCGCTACAGTGGCAGCCTTGGCTCACGTACCGGGGCCCGGGGAGGACGTGACGTCTACGCCAGTGCAGGCGTGCAACAGAGCTTCGCAGACAGCATCGTGCACAGTATCGCCGGGCAGGCGACCGTGGACAGCACGGGCATCGGCCTGGGCGGCAACGCCCACTTCGAGTCGGCTGCACTGCGCGGGGATCTCCATCTGCAGCGCTCTTCGCTGGACGGTGGTGTGAGCGGGGGCGTCAATCTGGAGAGCACGCTTGCCGTGGGCGGAGGCTCCCTGGCGATCGCAGGCGACGGCCAGGCCAGCATGGTTGACACCGGCATGATCATCGATGTGCGTTCGGACCTGGCCGGCGCCACGATCCGTGCCCACGACAGCCGTGGCGGTTCCCATATCCTGCGCCCCGGCCGCAATCTGCTGCCGGTGTCCGCCTACAGGCCCGGGTCGATCCAGCTCGACTTCGATGATCACCATGCGCCGGCCGCCGCGATCCAGCCGTCGGTGCTGCCCTATCACCTCAACAAGGGCGGCATCGCCTACAACCAGGTCGATGTCGTCAGCACGATCACCGTGATGGGCCATCTGCAGGACTCGCAGGGGCGGCCGCTCGCGGGTGCGCACGTGGTCAATCATGCCGGGCGCAGTGTCGCCGAGGCCGATGGCTTCTTCGCCCTGGAGATGAACAGCCGGATGCCGACGCTGGTGGTGCGTCATCCGGACATCAGCGCATGCAGTTTCGAGCTGGATGGCCGCACAACCCGCCCGCGTGGGGAGATGTGGATGGCCGGCGTCCTCAGATGTCCACCTTCGGCCTTGGCCGCACAGGCTGCGGCCGGCCATGCTGGAGAAGCGCCATGATGTTCCATCTGCTGTGCCGCTTCCTTCGCCGGCTCACGCTCGGCGTGTCGATGCTGCTGCCCGCCCTGGCCGCGCAGGCGGGCGACGTGTACATCACGGCCGAGTTCAAGCCTGACCTGACAAACCCCAACCAACGGGGATTCGTCAACACCACGCCGTGGAGCGGGGTCTGTGCCAATGCGCATATGGCGACCTGCATCGCCAACAACTGGTGGAGCATCGATACGACCGTCCGTGGCAGCAAGGAGGTGATCCGCAATGCGGACTACGGCCCGGACGGCTTCTATATCGCGATGCCGGCACCGCGCATCGTGACCGTCACGTCCGAGGATGGCGCCAGCAGCTTCGACCTCACCCTGCGGGTGATCGGCGCGGCGATGCGGTTCACCGACGAGGACAGGGACGGGGCGTCGAGCGGGTTCTACTCCAGCGGCGGACCGAACAACTGCTCGTATGGGGTGACAGGATCAAGTGCCTACACTGTCATGCGCATGCTCCTGCGCAGCGACGGCGGACAGGGCGCCGTCGCCTGCGGCCTGCACTGGGTGAACACCAACAACTATGCCATTCCAGCACTGGATTTCGTCTATGCGCTGGAAACCCCGGCGCCGCT
Organism: Stenotrophomonas genospecies 5; assembly: GCF_054473825.1. NCBI lineage: Bacteria > Pseudomonadati > Pseudomonadota > Gammaproteobacteria > Lysobacterales > Lysobacteraceae > Stenotrophomonas > Stenotrophomonas genospecies 5. The sequence continues at coordinate 1,192,619 of NZ_JBTMUW010000001.1, read as the reverse complement.
GGAGATGCGCAGTGGCATCTACACCGGTTCGACCCGATTCTCGTTCGGGGGAACCGGGCAGGGCAGTGACTTCGACCTCGGGCACCGGGTATCCCTGTCCGACAGCCTGGTGAACGTGCATTTCCGCCTGGAGGTGCGCCATGCGTTCCGGTTGGATGTGGCCCCCGGCATGGATCACGCGGTGCTGGCGCCCAGAGGCGGGTGGAGCCAGTGGACCGACCATGGCATCGCACCGGCGCGGCTGCAGCAGGAGGTTCCGTTCCACATCAGCAGTTCCGGCCAGTTCAGTGTCTCGATGCAGTGCGAGCACCTGCAGGCGGACGGGCGCTGCGGGATCCGCAATACGAGCGTTGATGCCGATGACGTTCCGTTGGATGTCAGCCTGACACTGCCGGGTTTCCGTGATCGCGCGAGCGGCCGCCAGGTGGTGGATCTGCCGCTGCGGGTGAACCAGCCTCCGCCTGTATTCACCGCAGATGCCGTCATCATCGGGCGTTCGTCGACGCTTCGGTTCGCCGTGAACGGCGAGCCGGTACGGAAGATGCTGGACCACCCGGGCACCACGTATCAGGGCAGCGTCACCGTGGTGTTCGACGCAGATCCATAGCGCTGCGACGTGTGGTGTCTGGCATCATCGGCAGAGCATTCGGACGAGTGCTCTCCATCCGGTCCTTCCTGGGAACCTCTGATGCCTGACAATTCCGCCCCCCTGCGCGTACTCGCTTTCGCCGGCAGCCTGCGCCGGGACAGTTACAACCGGCACCTGATCGACGCTGCAGCGGGCTCGGCGCCGGCCGGCCTGTCGCTGACCGTCCATGACAGCATCGCTGACATTCCGCTGTTCAACGAAGACCTGGAAGCAGACGCAGCGGGTGGTCCGGACGGCGTGATGCGCCTGCGTGCTGCGGTTGCTGCAGCCGACGGCGTGCTGATCGCCACGCCCGAATACAACCAGTCCCTGCCGGGCGTGTTGAAGAACACCCTGGACTGGCTGTCGCGCAACGATGCCGCGCCGGGTGAGGTGCTGTCCGGCAAGCCGGTCGCCATCATGGGCGCCACCCCGGGGCGGTGGGGCACACGGCTGGCGCAATCGCAGCTGCGCCACGCGCTGGCCGCGATGGGGGCACTCGTCATGACCTCGCCGCAGCTGTACATTGCCGAGGCGGCATCGGCACTCGACACCGCAACGAATGACTTCGATGACGCCACCCGCAAGCGGTTGCACCGCTTCCTGGAGGGGTTCCAGAGCTGGATTCACCAGTTGCGCGGGGAGCGCAGGCCATGAACCACACTCGCATGAAACCGATTGGATGCCTTGCCCTTGCACTGGCCGCGATGCTGACCGGCAATGCCTGGGCCGAGTCAGACGAGAGCACCAAGCGCCCGTCGTCCGAGCAGTTGCAGCGGCTGATTGTCGACCGCTCGCCGCAGACTCGCGTCGAACGTCCTGACAGCGAGCGGATCACAGCTCGCCGCATCGACATCGTGGATGACAAGGGCGTGATCCGCATGACGCTGTCGGGGCAGACGCCGGCACCGATCATCGATGGCATCCAGTACAAGCGCGCGTTCAACGTCGCGGGCATGGTGCTGTACGACGACAAGGGCAGTGAACGCGGCGGATTCGGCACCGCTGACATCGAGGGCGGGATGGCCGTGCTGGCGCTGGATCATCCGGCCATGGACGCGATCGGCTGGCGGGTATCGCCCGATGGCGAGGTCCGGTTCTCGATCAACCAGGCGCCGCCGCCGATCCGCGATGCCGCACTGGGCAACAAGCTGGTGCCGGGGGTGCAGGTTCCGACGCGCATCCAGATGGTGGTGGGCGCCGACGGCACGCCGGCCATCGCGTTGAATGACAAGCAGGACCGGACCCGCCTGCGCCTGACCGTCACTGCCGAAGGCCATGGTGCCATCGAGTTCCTCGATGCACAGGGCAGGGTGGTGCATACGCTGGCCCCGGAAGCCGGTGCGCAGTAGACGCCGGACGCGGCGGTCGATGGCATCGGTCATCTGCAGATGGATCGCCGGTGGGCTGGCAATAGCCTTGTTGGCCACGGCCGCACAGGCGGAGACTCGGGCGCGCGCACCCATCGTGCGAACCGATGATGTGACACGCTTCTTCGCGGTGATGGACGCCAGCGGTGGCAGGCCGGATGCATTGTTGCTGCAGCGCCGCTATCTGGAGCCGGGCAGCGATGCGCTGCATCAGTTCAGCGAACTGCGTATCGGCTCGATGCAGCGGCTTGCCGATGCAATCCAGCAGAAGCCGGCGCTGTATGTGAAGGCGCGCACGTGTGCTGCGGCACTGCCGGGCATCCGCAGCGGAGTGACCCGTGCGCTGCGGAATCTCGGCGAGATCGTGCCGTCGGCCCGTTTTCCTCCGGTCACCCTCCTCGTCGGACGGGGCACCACCGGTGGCGTTACCACGCCCGACGGCGTGGTGATCGGCCTGGAGACACTCTGCAACGCGGACTGGATGCAGGCCGATGTGACGGAACGCTTCGTGCACCTGATTGCGCACGAGTATGTGCACGTGCAACAGCACGGCGCCGCTGTTGAAGTACCGGCGCCTACGCTGCTGTACCAGACGCTGCTGGAGGGCGGTGCAGAGTATGTGGGTGAACTGATCTCCGGGCAGCCCGCCAACAGCCATCTGCGGCGCTGGGCCGCAGGGCGCGAATGCGCCCTGGAACGGGAATTCGTCGCGCAGCGCGACAGCACCGACCTGTCGCGGTGGCTGTACAACGGCCCTGGCGACGACACCCGCCGCGGCGATCTGGGTTACTGGATCGGGCAGCGCATCGCGCGGGCGTACGTCAACCGCGCCGACGACAGGCAGAAGGCCATCGCCGAGCTGCTGGATGTAAGGCCCGAAACCGCAGAGGCGCTGTTCAGCGCCAGTGGTTGGACGCCGGCGTGCGTTCCCGGCAGTACCGGGGCGCGGTAGGCAGGTCGTGCTGGAGCCATGACTTCAGGCACTGCAGGCGATCTGCCTCCATCGCCACTCTGACCGCATGTCCCAGGAAGGAGCATTGCCTTGTCTGCCATCCGACACGTGGCGTCCGTATTGCTGGCGTTCGCGCTGTACTGTCCTTTCGCCGAGGCCAGGCAGTCGCCTGCCGATGTGCTGGCGGATATCGAGCGTAACGGGCGTGCTGCCCATTCCGACGCTGTGCTGATCCAGAAGGACGGTGTTCCACTGCTGGATGTGGCCTCGACCAGCGAGCCGATTCACCTCATGTCGGCCACCAAGTCGATCATGGCGCTGGCGATCGGCCTGCTGCTCGATGACGGGAAGCTTGCGTCGCTGGACGAACCGGTCAGTGCGATCTATCCGGAATGGCGCCAGGGCCAGAAGCGGGACATCACGGTAAGGATGTTGCTGGAGCATACCTCCGGCCTGCAGAACGTTCCCAACGCGGGGGTCGAGCTGGAATCTGCGCCGGATCTCGTGCAGCTCGCGCTCGCAGCGGAAATCACGTCCGTGCCCGGCAGCGCGTTCTCCTACAACAACAAGGCCACCAATCTTCTGCCGGGCATCATTGCCCGCCTGGCCGGCCAGCCCGTGGATGCCTATCTGGAGGCGCGCCTTTTCAGGCCCCTGGGGATCACGCGCTACGACTGGATGAAGGATGAAGCGGGCACGCCCTTGGGCATGGCCGGGCTCTCCCTGTCAGCCCGGGACCTGGCCGCCATTGGTCAGCTGATGCTCGATGGCGGCGTGGCCAAGGACGGAACGCGCCTGATGAGCGAACACGCGATCTCCTTGATGACCGTCGAGAGTACGCAGTCTGCGGACGTCGGATTACTGTGGTGGCGGCTGCCGGAATGGGAGCGATACACGCTGCGGAATGATGCGCAGCGCACGCTCCGGGAGCGCGGCGTATCTGACCGGCTTCAGCATGCGCTGCTGGCGGCGGAAGGCAGCACCTTTGCCAGCAAGTCCGCGCTGATGGCGCATCTCAGCCAGCAGCTGGGCGACGATTGGCAGCCGTTGTACGCCACCGAGATCACCGGCCGCGGGCTGAAGATCGCCGATCTTTTCCAATCCCAGCGTGGTCCGGTCAGCGCCTACGCCGCCAATGGATATCTTGGCCAGCACCTGGTGGTCGTACCGGAGCAGCGCATCGTCGCGGTCCGGCTGATCCAGCGCAGGGAAAGCCATGCCTTTCCGGTCGACGATTACGCCACGTTTCCAGCGGAGATCATTCGCCTGGCGAAGTCGATGCCTGCGTTGGCTGCGCCCGCCACGGGCATCGGCGGGGTGCAGGATGATGTTGCAGTGCACACAGAAATACGCAGCACAGCTAGTCCCATCCGGCTATAGGAGCCCAGCGCCGCTCGATGCACACTTCGTCCCGTGAAGGCCTACGGGAGGGGCGTGAGATGAGTCTGTACATGGGGAGACTGCGCAGGCTGGCAGTGCTTGTGTTGCTGCTGAATCCCTTGCTTGCGGGTGCGGCGCCGGCGGCATCGTCGGTGCCTGCACCCGAGGTGGTTCCGCTGTGGCCGCAGGACCACTGGCCGCAACGCGCGCGTGGCCCGGAACGGATCGGGATCGAAGGCAGCGCGAAGGGCGCGGTCTCGGGCATCAGCGATGCGCGCATGGAAATCTATCGCCCGCTGAAGCCGAACGGCTCCGCGGTGGTGATCTTCGGCGGTGGCGGCTACTTCCGGATCCAGATCGGCAGCGCCGCCAAGCCGACGGCGCAGTGGCTGCAGTCGCTGGGGGTCACGGCTGCGGTTGTCTACTACCGGCTGCCTGCCGATGGATGGGCACCTGTCTCGCCCTTCCAGGATGGCCAGCGCGCCATGCGGCTGATGCGCGCACAGGCTCCCAGCCTGGGGGTCGATCCGGAGCGCATCGGCGCGTTGGGCTTTTCCGCTGGAGGCAACCTGGCCGGGATCGTCGCCACGCGCTTCGATGCCCCGTTGTATGCGCCGGTGGATGCGGCCGACCAGCTGTCGGCGCGGCCGGATTTCCTCGGCATGATCTATCCGGTCGTTTCAATGCGTGCGCCGCTGGACCAGACCCGGTCGAAGCGGGAGCTGGCGAGCCAGGACGACGCCCAGCAGGCGTATTCGGTCGAAGAACACATCCGCAAGGACATGCCGCCGGTGTTCCTGGCCCAGGCCGTGGATGACCGCATCGTGGATGTCGGCCACAGCGTGGCGATGTACCAGGCCGCGCATGCAGCGGGTATTCCGGTGGAGCTGCATCTGTTCGAGGCCGGAGGCCACAGCTGGGGGCTGGGCCGGCCCGGCACATTGGTGGCGCAGTGGCCGCGGCTCTTCGCCAACTGGGCACGCAGCCACGGCTACCTCGGGCCAGCGCCTGCGCGGCTGCCCCCGAACGGTGGCCAGGCGATGCCGGCCGCTGCACCTCAGCCCCAGCCTGCGCTGGACGACGATGGCGCGGGCGACTGAGCCGCGCACCGTACTTCATTCGGGAGAACTCCATGAATTCACTGAAGCGTGCCGCGCTCGCCGCGGCTGCCGGCGGCGGCCTGTTGCTGGCGTCACCCTCCGTGCTGGCCGCGGCCAGCGATACCGAAGCCGGGTTGCGTGCACAGGTGCAGGAGCAGGCCAGACAGCTGCGCGAACAGGCAACCCTGCTGCAGCAGCTGAGCGCACGCCTGGCTGCGCTGGAAGGGGGAACGCAGGGCGCTGCCGCAGTGCCCGGCAGCGACGCCAACGTTGACGCGCAGGTAGCCGCCGCAATCGCCGACACCCGGCAGGACGACCTGGCCATTCTGCAGGCACAGGTGGCCCAGCTTGCCGCGACTGGTGGGGGAGGCGATGGCAATGTGCGCTGGCGCAAGGGTGGGCCCGAGCTGCGCAGCAGTGATGGCCAGTTCACTTTCCATCCCCGTGGCCGCGTGCTGGTGGATTTCAGCACCACCCACGGATCCGGATTCGACGCGCGCAACGTCACCGGCACCGATCTGGCCAGCGGCCGCCTGGGTGCAGAGGGACAGATGGGACCGCTGGGCTACAAGATCGATGCGGACTTTGCTGGCAACGAGGTATCACTGAAGGACACCTACCTGTCCTGGGACACGCGGATGGGAGGGCTGCCGACAGAGATCTACGTGGGCAACAAGCTCAAGGACCGTGGCCTCGACGGTGGCACCAGTGGAGTGAACACGCCTTTCATGCAGCGCAATGCCGTGGCCTCGGTGGGCGCCCAGCAGAGCGGGTACTACGGACTGGGCGTCACCACCAAGGTGATCGGCGATGGCTGGCATGCCAGCGTCGCGGTGACCGGCGACGATATCGGCAATGACAGCACGGCCAGCGACACGATTGCGTATCTGCTGCGCGCGCACTGGAACCCGCTGCGTGGCCAGGCCGGCTTCCTGCACCTGGGCGGCTGGTACTGGTACGAGGATCTCGGCCAGGACGTCGGCAGCATCAACAAGACCTCGCCGATCGCACTGGGCTGGAACGGCAACGTGCGCGTATCGGCCAGTTCCATCGCCAACGTCACCGACAACCGCGCCTGGGGCCTGGAACTGGGCGGGGTGTACGGCCCGGTGTGGGCCTTTGCCGAACACACCACGCGCACCATCGAGTCGCGCACGGTCGACCCGGTCGACCAGCAGGCCACATCGATCTACGCAGGCTGGCTGATCACCGGTGAGCGCCCTGGATTCAGCAGCCGCTCCGGGGTATGGGGTACCACGCGCGTACTTCGCCCCGTGCAGGAAGGCGGCATCGGCGCCTTCGAGCTGGCGGCCCGCTATGACCGCTACGACTTTCTCGATGCCGCCCGCGGCGGCGAGGGCGCGGCATGGACGCTCGGGCTGAACTGGTACCTCAACAACTGGTCCCGCCTGATGCTGAACTACGTTCACTGGAAGACCGACAACAAGGTGGGCAATGCCCAGGGGCCGGATTCCGGCAATACTGTCGGCGTACGGGCGCAGGTCTCGTTCTGAGCCCGGCCGGCGATCCGGGTGCGGCACCCGCGGAGCATCCCTTGACAGGTCACGGCGCCCCCACCACGCTGCGTGCCATGCATATCGATATCAAGGCGCTGAACGAGCGGCAGTTGAAGGCACTCATCGCGGCCGCCGAGCGGCGGCTGCAACTTCTCGCACAGCGACGTTCCGCGGCCGTCGTCAGGCGTGAGCTGGTCGCCGCCGCCGCAGAATGCGGTTATTCAATCGAGGAACTGTTCGCCGGCGCCAGCGCGGTGTCCGTGCCTGCGGGCGGCGCTTCCCGCAGGCGCCGGAAGACAGGCAAGGTCGCACCCAAATATCGCGACCCCGAGAACCGGCGGAATACCTGGACCGGTCGCGGGCGCATGCCGCGCTGGCTTGCGGACAAGACCCGGCACGGTCGCAGCGCGACCGATTTCCTGATTCCGGGCCTGGCCAGGCCGACGACGGGCAAGGATGTGGTCATCGGGCGCAGGAGTGTGTTCAAGCAGAAGTGATGGCGCCCCCTAGTAGCTCCCGAAACGGATCTGCACTGCGCCTTCCACCACGTTCACGACGCCGATCTCCGCAGGGCCGAGCTCGACCACGGCGGGCCAGGAATGGCGGAAACCCAGCGGCCATGCGGGAGGTGTTACCGTGCGCCAGCTCGATCCGCTGTCCTCGCTCCAGCTGACTTCGTTCAGGCACGAGGTCACGAACATCACCCCGCGCGTACTGGTCATGACGTGGGGGCCGCAGCGCTGGTCGGCGAGCGGCGTACCGAGGCCGGCCGGCCAGGTCCGCCCGTCCGTCGAGACCTTGTACGACACCGGGCATTGCGGGTCATCGCCGCAGGTCTCGAACACCATCAGGTAGCCACCGGCGGGGCGGCGTGCCATGACGGGCATGCCGGGCCGGAGCTGCCCACCGCCGGGCTGTTCGGCAATCGTCATCACAGGTCCCCAGGTGCGCCCGCCATCGTTGGACAGGCGCTGTGAAACGACCTGGTTGTAGGACGGATGCTCGTCGGCACGGGTTTCATCGGCATACACCACCGACAGCGTGCCGTCGTCCAGGCGCGTCAACACCGGCTCCCACACGCCGCGGTCCTTGCGCCCGTTCGGTGCCTCGTTGCCGGCGAGGGTGCTCAGGAAGGTCCAGTGTGCTCCAAGGTCGTCGCTGGCATAGAGATGCAGCCGGTAGGAGACGCCTTCGACCAGCGAACGCATCGCCAGCAGCACACGCCCCTCCGGCAGCACCAGCAGTTCGCCGTTGTCGATCATCCGGCCGGGCTCGGCCACGTCGGACCAGGGCGCCCAGCTGCGGGCCCGGTCACTGCTGATCGAGAGCTGCAGGGTGGTCGGCTGCCCTTCATTGAAGCGCGTGGTCACTGCCAGCCAGCGGCCATCCGGCAGCTGCGCCAATCGCCCCCAGCCCGCGTTGCGGGCGGCCACGGTGGCGGTGCCGGTCCATGTGATCTCCGCTGCGTGCAGCACAGAGGCGAACCCGGTCAGGGCCAGCAGTGCCAGGCAGCGCATACCACTGCGCAGAGCGAATGCGTGTCGGACAGTCAGGCGCATCGAGGTCACCAGTAGGTTGCGTAGAGGGCCACCAGGATCGCCAGCACCGCCAGCGAAGCGACGTTGAACGATGGGGCGGTGGCATAGCTCACATCGTCGGTGCGGATACGATCACGATCGCCACTGGCGCGGGTGCCCAGCGCGACGCCTACGCCCAGCAACAGCGTGACCAGGAACACCACGCCCATGCGGTCCATGAAGGGCAGCGAGGGCCACAGCAGCTTCAGGGCCAGCGACAGTACGAAGGAGCCGACCGCCGCAGCCAGCGCACCGGCTTCGTTCGCACGCTTCCAGAACAGGCCCAGCAGGAAGATCACCACGATGCCGGGGGTGAAGAAGCCGGTGAACTCCTGGATGTACTGGAAGCCTTGGTCGAACCCGCCCAGCAGTGGGCGTGCGGTCAGCACCGCCACGATGATCGAGACGGACGCCGCGAACCGGCCAACACGCACCAGTCTGGCTTCCGAGGCATCGGGCGCGCGCTTGGCATAGAAGTCGAGCGTGAAGATGGTGGCGACGGAATTGATCTTCGATGCCAGCGACGCAACGATGGCGGCCACCAGCGCGGCGAACACCAGGCCCAGGATGCCGCTGGGAAGCAGCGCCAGCATCGTCGGGTAGGCCGCGTCCGGGCGCTCCAGGCCGGGGGCGAGCATGACCGCGGCGATGCCGGGCAGCACCACGATGGCCGGAATGAGCAGCTTCAGGAACGCAGCGAATACCACGCCCTTCTGCGCCTCACGCAGATCCTTGGCGGCCAGTGCGCGCTGGATGATGTACTGGTTGAAACCCCAGTAGCTGAGATTGGCGATCCACATGCCGCCCAGCAGCACCGAGAGCCCGGGCAGATCCTTGTAGAACGGGTTGTCCTTGCTGAGGATCATTTCAAAGCGTTCGGGATGCTGCTGCCACAGCTGCATGAAGCCGTCGGTGACGCTGCCGTTGCCGATCTGGCCCAGCGTGATGAAGGTGACCAGCAGGCCACCCAGAACCAGCAGCGAGACCTGCACGATGTCGGTCAGCGCGACCGCCTTCAGGCCGCCATACAGCTGATAGGCCAGTGCGAAGGCGCCCAGCAGCACCAGCGCCACGTCCTGGTTGAGGCCTGCCACCCCGGCAATGGCGATCGAACCCAGCCACAGGATCGAGGTGAGATTGACGAATACGTACAGGCCCAGCCAGAACACGGCCATCAGCGTGCGGATGCGGTTGCCGTAGCGCTCCTGCAGGAACTGCGGCATGGTGGTGATGCCGTTGCGCAGGAAGATCGGCAGGAACCATTTGCCGACGATCAGCAGCGTGATCGCCGCCATCCATTCATAGGATGCGATGGCCAGGCCGATGGCATAGCCCGAGCCGGACATGCCGATGATCTGTTCGGCCGAGATGTTGGCCGCGATGAGCGAGGCACCGATCGCCCACCACGGCAGGCTGCGGCTGGCCAGGAAGTAGTCCTGGGCCGACTTCTGCCGGCCGGCCTTCTCGCGGGAAACCCACTGCGCGAGGATGAAGATGCCAGCCAGATAGGCCAGCACGATGCTGATATCCAGGGGGGAAAGGCTCATGGAAGCTCCGCGATGGGTCCGCGCTGTGGGCACGGCGGCACGTCATTGGGGTTGCCGGCGAACCGGGGCTCGGGAACGCCGGCGATGCCGGCGTCGGTGGCGAACAGATGGCCGGCGAAGGGGTCGCGCGCGCGCGCCGTCGCGTCCAGGCCGTCGTGTGCGCTGGTGATGAACATCGTTCGCAGCATGCTGCCGCCAAAGACCGGGCGGGTGGGCTGCGCGACCGGGACGGAAAGCGTGCGGTCCTGCCGGCCATCGGGCCGGTAGCGCACCACGCGCGAACCGCCCCAGCGGGCATTCCAGAGTCCGCCTTCGGCATCGACCACACTGCCATCGGGCTCGCCATCCTCGGCCCGCAGATCGGCGAACACAGCTACCGCTCCCGGGCTGTCGCCGTAATCGCAACGCAGGATCTGCTTCTGCAGCGAGTCGCAGAAGTACATCGTGCGGCCGTCCGGACTGAACGCTACGCTGTTGGCAATCGCCACGGTCGGTAGCGGAAGCGTCTCGAGCACGAGCTCGGCGGTGAGCCTGTAGAAGGGTGCGACGGCCTGCTTCGGACCGTTCGTGGGCTCATGCAGCATGCCGAACACGAAACGGCCCTGGCGGTCACAGGCGCCATCATTGGCGCGCACACGCGCCCCTGTGTCGGGCAGCACAAGCACGTCACGCAGCTCGCCGCGCGCCGGATGGAAGAATGCCAGCCGCGACGCCAACGCCAGCAGCAGCCAGCCTTCGGCTTCGCACAATGCCAGTGCGGCCAGCCGCTCCGGCATCGGCCAGCGGGTGAGCGCGCCGTCACCGGGGCGATAGCGCCACAGCTGCGCCTGCGCGATGTCGGTCCAGTACACCACCGATTCGCGATCACACCACAGCACGCCTTCGCCCAGGGTGTTTGCGGCCGGCACCGCGACAGTGGCGGACCCGCTCACACCCAGCCTCCGTCGATGATGAAGTCCTGGCCGCTACACATGCGGCTGTCATCGGCGGCCAGGAACAGGGCGGCGCGCGCCAGGTCATCCGCGCGCAGATAGCCCGGCAGGCATTGCGCACGACGCAGCTGTGCTTCGCCCTCCGCGTCCAGCCACAGCCGCTGCTGCTTCTCGGTGATCACCCAGCCCGGTACCAGCGCATTGATGCGGATGCGGTCCTGCCCAAGTTCCCGGGCCAGGCCGTTGACCAGGCCGTGGACCGCGGATTTGGCCACCGCGTACAGCGGATACCCGCTGTTCTTGATCATCCAGCCCGTCGAACCCAGGCAGATGATCGAACCGCCGCCGAGGGCGCGCATGTCCGGCACCAGCGCCTGGATGGCGAAGTACTGGTGGCGCAGGTTCACCGCCATGCTGCGTTCAAAGTCCGCGATGCCGGTGTCGGCCAGGGCATGACGAGCATCGTTGGCGGCATTGTTGACCAGCACCGAGAACGGTCCAGCCAGGATCCGCGCGTGGGCGATGGCGGACCGGAGTGCCTCGATATCGGTGATGTCGCAATGCAGATAGCGCGGGGCAGTCGCAATGTCGCCCAGGCTTTCCAGCAGTGCTTGGGCGCCGCTGTCGTCGATGTCGAGAAAGACGACCTTCGCACCCTGCCGCGCGAAGTGCTCGACGAAGGCGGCGCCGATGCCGGTGGCACCACCGGTGATCAGCACCGCGCGGTTCTCAAGGCTGGGATAACGTGCCTGATCGGTCATGGCGCTCACCACTCGGCCACGCTGCCATCGGCATGGCGCCAGATGGGGTTGCGCCAGCGGTGGCCTTCGGCGGTTCGCTCGTCAACGTAAGCCTGGTTGATCTCGATGCCCAGCCCCGGGCCGTCGGGAATCCTGACGAAGCCTTCCCTGTACTCGAAGGGCGCGCGGTCCACCAGGTAGTCCAGCAGATCGTTGCTGGCGTTGTAGTGGATGCCCAGGCTCTGTTCCTGGATGAAGGCGTTGTAGCAGACCGCATCCAGCTGCAGGTTGGCCGCCAGCGCGATCGGACCGAGCGGGCAGTGCAGAGCGATGGCGACGTCGTAGGCTTCGGCCATGGCCGCGATCTTGCGGGTTTCCGTGATGCCACCCGAGTGCGATGGATCCGGTTGCAGGATGTCCACGCCACCGGTCTGCAGTACGCGCTTGAAGTCGAAGCGGGAGTACAGGCGTTCGCCCAGCGCGATCGGCGCAGGCGAAAGGGCGGCCAGTTCCGGGATGGCTTCCAGGTGCTCGGAAAGCACCGGCTCTTCGATGAACATCAGCCCGAAGGGCGCCAGCTCGCGCATCAGCACCTTGGCCATCGGCTTGTGCACGCGGCCATGGAAGTCCACGGCCACTCCCACATCGCGGCCCACCGCATCGCGCACGGCCTGCACGTTCTCCAGTACCCGCGTGACCTTGTCATGGCTATCGACGAACTGCACTTCCTCGGTGGCGTTCATCTTCACCGCAGTGAAACCGCGTGCCACGGCGTCGCGGGCGGCACGGGCGGTGTCGGCCGGCCGATCGCCGCCGATCCATGAGTACACGCGGATGCGGTCGCGCACGGGGCCGCCCAGCAGGGCATGCACGGGCACGCCCAGTGCCTTGCCATGGATGTCCCACAGCGCCTGGTCGATGCCCGCCAGTGCGCTCATCAGGATCGGACCACCACGGTAGAAGCCGCCACGATAGAGCACGTTCCAGTGGTCTTCGATGTGCCGGGGGTCCTTGCCGACCAGATAGTCGGACAGCTCTTCCACGGCCGCCGCCACGGTGTGCGCGCGTCCTTCGACGATGGGCTCGCCCCAGCCGCAGATGCCGGCGTCCGTATCGATGCGGACGAACAGCCAGCGCGGGGGCACCAGGTAGGTCGTGATGGCAGTGATCTTCATGCGGGGGAGTCCGTGTTCGTTCTGTTCCAGGCGTCGATGAACGCACGCGCGCGGCGTGCGACGTCGTCCGCGGGGGTCATGGGGGCATACAGGGCGGAGCCGATACCGAAGCCGGCGGCACCTGCCTGGCGGTAGGCGGCCATGCGCTCCGGGGTGATGCCGCCGACGGGCAGCAGCGGCGTGCCGGCGGGAAGCACGCTGGACCACGCCTTCAGCACCGGGGGGGGCAGTTGTTCGGCGGGAAACAGTTTCAGTGCATCCGCACCGGCCCGCAGGGCAGCGAAAGCTTCCGTGGGCGTCGCCACGCCGGGCGTGCAGACCATGCCGCTGGCGTGGGCGGCGGCGATGACCTCCACGTCCGCGTGCGGCATCACCACCAGCCGGCCACCGGCGTTGTTCACGACCTGCACCTGCGCGGTGGACAGGACGGTGCCGGCACCGATCAGGCAGCGATCGCCGAGCTGCTTTGCGAGCAGTTCGATGCTCTGCAGCGGCTGCGGCGAGTTCAGCGGGACTTCCAGGATGTGGAAGCCGGCCTCGGCCAGCGCCGCGCCGATGGCGGGCGCTTCCTGCGGGGTGAGCCCGCGCAGGATGGCAACCAAGGGGAGGGGTTGCATCCAGGCGGTGCTCATGGTGTTTCCTTCAGCGTGGGGGTTTTCTGGACAGCCGCGCGCCCTTCAGATTGGCGCGGGAGTCGGCAATCATGTCCAGCATGGCGGCGCGCGCCGCGTCCGGCTGCTTCTGCCGGATGGCGTCGTACACGTCGAAGTGGCGCGGCAGCGAGTACTTGAAGTCCTGCGCGGTCTGCGCCGAGAGCAGGAAGAAGGTGCCCAGCGCCGCGTCGATGACCGAGAACAGGGATGCCAGCAGTTCGTTGTTGGTGGCTTCCAGCACGCTCTCGTGGAACATCAGGTCGGCCTTGGCCCACGCATCCTGGTCCGGTGCATCGGCCATGGCCTGGTACGCGCTCTTGATCCTGGCCAGCTGCGCGGGCGAACGCCGCTCGGCTGCGGAAGCCGCGGCCGCCGGTTCGATCACCTCGCGCATCTCCACCAGCTTTTCCACGAAGTCCTGGGTGGGCATCAGCGCGCAGCGCCACGCCAGAATGTCGCTGTCCAGCTGCTTCCAGTGACGCGGGTCGCGCACCCGCGAACCGGTTTTCTGTCGGGTTTCGATCAGCCCTTTGGAGCCCAGCACCTTCAGGCCCTCGCGCAGGGCGGAGCGGCTGACGGACAAGGTCTGTGACAGCAGCTCTTCCCTGGGCAGGAATTCGCCCGGCTGAAGTGCGCCGCTGATGATCCGCTGCCCGATCTCCTGGGCCACTTGGTCGTAGAGGTTGCGTACCTCGATCGGTTTCACAGGCATCCCTTTGGCTTGGTGCACCGCAGGCTGCGGTCACTCCTATTATCCGACAAAAGGATGGGTGAGGGGTGTGAGGCATGTGGGGGAGCGTCCTCATCAGAGCTTGAACCGGAAGCCCATGCCCAGGGTCTTGTCCTGGTAACGGATGTCGCGCGGCCGCGTGTTGCCGCTGCCCCAGTACTGGTGCAGGTTGTTGCCCAGCAGGTTGGTGGCCGAGAACACCACCGTGGCGCGCGGGGTCACGTCGTAGCTGATCGAGAAGTCCAGCGAGCTGGCCGGCTCGACCTGGTCCTCCGTTCCGGCGACCGTGGGCTGGGTGAAGAAATCGATGTACCGGCTGCGGTAGCCGTAGGCCAGGCGCGCACTCAGGCCGAAGTTCTCGTAGAACAGCACGGCGTTGTAGTTGTTCTTCGAGACGTTCTGCAGCGGCCGCGAGATCACGGGCCCGCCAAGGAACTCCGGAGACTTGGTATCGCCTTCGATGTAGGTGTAGTTGAACTGCGCACCCAGGCCGCTCCAGGCGCCGGGCAGGAAGTCGAAGGTCTGCTGGTAGGCCAGCTCGACACCCTGCAGATGGCCGCTGCCGGCGCTCTGCGGGGATGACAGCTCGTAGTCCTCTTCGGCGATGACCACATTGGTGATGTAGTTCTGGATGTAGCCATCGATGTCACGATAGAACACGCCCGCACTGACGTAGCCCACCGGGGAGAAGTACCACTCCAGCGACATGTCGTAGTTGGTCGACTTGATCGGGCTCAGGTCGGGGTTGCCACTGCTGGCCACGCCCGCCCGGTTGACGGTGCCGGGGTTCAGCGAGATCGACGGATTCAAGGCACCGAAGTCCGGATAGCTCAGTGTCTTGGCCGCCAGCACGCGCAGCTGCCAGGCATCGTTGAAGTGCAGGTTCAGGCTCGCGTTGGGCAGGGCATTGGTGTCCTGCGTGCTGCGGGTGATGGCACTGTAGACACCCGTGCCCGCGTCGAACGAGAAGGCGTTGAGTTCACGCTTGATCTTCTCCGCACGCACGCCCACCAGGCCATCCACGCGCAGGCCGCCCAGATCGAAGTCGTACTTCGCCTGCAGGTAGCCGGCGCTCTTGCGTTCTTCGATATCGAAGAAGCGGCCGGGATTCTCCGCCGCCAGTCCGTCCGGCAGACCGTAATAACGGCGCAGCGCGTCGGCGTTGTCGATCAGGTAGTCGTAGCAGGGCGTCAGGAACGACTGGCTCAGTGCGGAGTTGCCGCGCTTGCTGCAGAAGAAGCTGCTGGCCGGGAACAGCCCCACCACCTGGTTGGCCGGGTTGGGCGAGGCGGTGATGTTGCCCGTACCGGCACCGCCTGGCGGCGGCGTGCTAATTTCCACGCTGCCCTTGGCGCTGGCGGTACGGTCGGCATAGCGCAGGCCGAACTGGAGGTTGGCGATCGGGCCGTCGAGGAACTCGAACGTTCCGTCGCCGCGCCAGCTGTTTTCCTCGCCGCGCGACTCGCCCCAGGTCTGGAACAGGCCATTGAGGTAGAAGCGCGACGGATCCATGGCCGGGTTGCCGGCCAGGTGCCAGTTCTGGTGCTTGCCCGAGGTGCCGTCCCATACGGTGGTGATCGGCCCGGCCAGGAAGGTGTCGATGATGAAGTTCTCATCCCGGTAGTACCCGGACGTACGGGCCACCTCGGTGGACAGCCGCAGCTGGTCGCCGCGCCACTTGAAGCCCAGCGCGTTCTGGATGTCCTGGCCACGCTGCTTGTGCGCCTGGGTGCTGCTGGCGGCATAGCTGTCGCCGGTCCATGTACCTGCGGTGGCGTCGCAGATGGTCTGGCCGGACAGCGGCCCGTCCAGGCGGTTGGCATAGCAGTTGTCGCCGACCTGCAGCCCCGTCGGCGGCACCACCCCGACCGGGAAACTGAACAGGAGCGCCTGGTCATAATCGTCTCGCACGAAATCATAGAGGCCCTCGACATAGACCTCGGTGCGTTCGCTGGGTTTCCACTGCAGGGCATAGTTGAACGCACTGCGCTTGCGGTCGCCATGGTTGTAGTTGGTCCCCCAGCCATTGGGGGCGGCGATCAGGTTGCCGTCATCGGTACGCGCCGGCGTGCCATCCGGATTCTCCAGGACCTTCGGGAAGTCACCCCACACCGCATCGTACGCGTAGCGCTTGCCGACATAGCCGAAGTTGACCATGGCGCCGATCTCGCCGGCATCGGTGTCCCAGCGGTTGCTCAGCAGCAGGCTGGCGGAGGGATCGATGTCGCCACCGTACTTGCTGTGCGTACCGGTCACGGTGCCGGCGATCTCGGCACCGTCGAAATCCAGCGGGCGGCGCAGCTGGATGTCCACCAGGCCCGCGATGCCGCCCAGTGGCAGGCTCGCCTCGCTGCTCTTGTAGACGTTCAGGCTCTTGATGGCGGTGGCCGGCAGGTTCTGGAAGGCGTAGCCGCGGCCGGAGCTGCTGAAGATCTCACGGCCGTTGAGGGTGCTGATCACGTTCGGCAGGCCGCGGATCACCACCCCGGTGGTCTCGCCCTGGTTGCCCTGCGCCACCTGCACGCCGGTAACGCGCTGCAGGGCGTCGGCCACGCTGTTGTCGGGCAGCTTGCCGATGTCTTCGGCAACGATCGAATCGACGACCATCTCCGCCTCCTGCTTGATCGACTGGGCGGTCTGCAGGCTTTGGCGCAGCGCGGTCACGGTGACCGTGTCCAGGTTGACGGCCTCCTGCGGGCCGGCCTCCTGCGCCTGCACCAGAGAGGGCAGGGCGAGGGCCGAAAGGATGGCCAGGGAAAGCACGGTGCGGGAAGAACGAGCGGTCATGGCGGTATCTCCGGATTCCGGAAAGCAGTCGCGGTTGAGTGGCCCGCCTTCATGCGAAGGCGGGCGCCAGTAGGGTCAGAAAGCGGGAACGGAGGTGCGCGGGGTCTTGGCCAGCCTGCGGAACAGCTCGGCTTCGCGTGCCCGGTAGGGCGTGCCGTCGGCCTTCAGCAGATCGTGGAACCACACGGTGGGGGCTTCCATCGTGTAGGGGCGCTGCCAGCTGTCCCACGGGAAGCGGGTCTGGATCGCGCCGTCCACGAACCCCCAGTTGATCATGCCGATGTTCTCGCGGCGGGCGATCGGAAGGATCGTGTCCACGTTCGAGCCTGCGCCGCGTGCCAGCCATTCGGTGCAGATCAGCGGGCGGCCGTACCTGCGCAGCTGTGCAATGCGGGCAACGAATGCCTCCGGCTGCTCGTAGTTGTGGAAGGTGATCACATCCGACTGCTCCAGCTGCGTGCGCTGGATCGCGGTGAGCGATGCGGCGCCCGGCGACCAGTCATCGCCGATCCACACGCCGCTGGTGAGCGGCTGCACCGGCTTCTTCGCGCGTGCCCAGTCGAAGATCTTCGGCAGCAGTTCGGCGATGCGTTCCTGCTCGCCCGGCAGCTGCTTGTCCATGTAGTTGCCACCCCCGGGGTTGTCCGGCTCGTTCCACAGGTCCCAGGCCAGCACGCGCGTGTCATTGGCGAAGTGACCGATCACGCCCTCCACATAGGCCTGGAAGTGCGCGTCGTTGGCGCGGTCCACCAGCATGTGGCGGCTCGGGCTCTGCACCCAGCCGGAGTTGTGCACGCCGGGAATCGGGCGGCGCTGCGGGCCGAGCACCGGATCCGGGTCCCAGCAGCTGTCGAACAGCACGAGCATCGGGCGGATGCCGTTCTTCTCGGCGATGGACAGGAAGGTGTCGATGCGCTTCAGCAGGCCCTGCGGGTCCTGCTGCCACAGCAGGTCATGCAGGTAGACGCGCATGGTGTTCATGCCGAACTGCTCGTGCGCCCAGCGGAGTTCGCGGTCGATGGCTGCCGGATCGAAGGTCTCGGCCTGGAACATCTCCAGCTGGTTGATGGCGTTGGAGGTGGTGTAGTTCGCGCCCACCAGCCACTGCTGTCTGGAATACCACGCGTCGGCTTCGGCCGGGGTCCAGCGTGCGGCGTCGGTCGCATGCGCCATCGGTGCGACGGCGAGCAGCGTTGCCAGCAAAGGGGTAAGCCACTTTCGCATGAGATGCATCTCCTTGGTTCATGAGCTGCCCGTCCTGGCGTGAGCCAGGAGGCGGGCGGTGCGTACTGCGTCGGATTGCCGGTGCCGTGGGCGACCGGTGTGCCAGCTGCGCGGGATCAGCGGCCGGGCGGTGTGCGGTCGGTCGAGAAGTCGTAGACGATGCGGTTCACGTAGGTCTCGCCCGGGGCCAGCCGCGCCGAGCCGAACGACGGCTGGTTCGGTGTGTCCGGGAACAGCTGCGGTTCCAGCGCGATGGCATCGCCCTGGCGATAGACACGGCCACTCTTGCCCACGGTGCTGCCGTCGAGGAAGTTGCCCGAATAGAACTGCAGGCCAGGCTGCGTGGACAGCACGGTCATGACCCGGCCCGAGCGCGGGTCGTGCACGCGGGCGACTTCGCGCGGCGAGCGCGTGGGCGATCTGCTGATGACCCAGTTGTGGTCGTAGCCGCGACCATGCAGCAGCTGCGGCTCATTGCCCTGGCGCAGGTCGCGCCCGATCGGCTTGGCCGTGCGGAAGTCGAAGGCGGTGCCTTGCA
This sequence comes from Stenotrophomonas genospecies 5, assembly GCF_054473825.1. Taxonomy (NCBI): domain Bacteria; kingdom Pseudomonadati; phylum Pseudomonadota; class Gammaproteobacteria; order Lysobacterales; family Lysobacteraceae; genus Stenotrophomonas; species Stenotrophomonas genospecies 5. Next base: position 1,173,769 of record NZ_JBTMUW010000001.1, on the reverse strand, counting down.
CCGGCTGCAGCACGCCCGTGGGAATCAGGCTCGCATCCACCGGCGTATAGGCGCTGGCCGGAATGGTCAATTCGTGATCCATCGCCGAGCCGGAACCCTCGCCGGACAGATTCCAGTATGCGTGGTTGCTGAGGTTGACGATGGTCGGTGCATCGGTCGTGGCGCGGTACTCCACCTCCAGCCGGCCATTGCCCTTCAATGCGTAGGTTGCCGTGACCGTGAGCGTGCCCGGATAACCCTGGTCGCCGTCAGGGCTGACATGCTGCAGGGTGGCGTGATCGGCGGCGGCGTCGACGATCTTCCACACCACCTTGTCGAAGCCGCGGGTGCCGCCGTGCAGGCTGTTCGGCCCATTGTTGACCGGTACCTGATAGGTCCTGCCATCCAGGGTGAAGCGACCCTTGGCGATGCGATTGGCGAAGCGGCCGACGATGGTGCCGAAGTACTGCGGATTGTCGAGCGTCGCCTTGAGCGTCGCGTCGCCAAGCAGTACATCGGCGTATGCGCCATCACGGTCCGGCACTTCCAGTGAATGCAGTGCAGCGCCCAGCGTCAGTACCGTGGCCTGCATGCCGGTGCCGTCACGCAGCAGGATGGACTCCACCACGGTGCCATCGGCCGTCCGGCCTACCACAGCGCGTTCCTGTGCCTGACCTGCGCCCACTGCAGACAGTGCCAGTACGCCGATCAGCCCTGCCGTCTTCCCCTTGCCAGCACGCATTGCTCAAGACCCCTCTCGATGTCGTGATGCGTACAAAAACATATAATCAGACAATACGCACGTTGCGACGCAGCACGTGATCGGACCGCCGCGTTCGGCTGGGGTCAACGCGCAGTCGCGGTCATCGCGTGCAGTGCGGAGAAGCCGCGCACCACGGCGTCGGCGGACGCCACCGCGTGCGTGGCGATGCCGATTTCCGACAGCGCCGCCTGGTACAGCCGGGTGACCGGTCCGGAGCCCACCAGTGGCACCGACGCCGACCTCAGCCCGGGGAACAGCGCCAATGCGTCTGCAATCTCCGCACCGGCCAGCAGTCCGCGCAGGTAAGCGCTGGTCGCCGTGCGCGGCAGGGTGCCGCGGATCATCCGTGCCCGCACGCCGAAGAGCAGCGCACCCAGGCCCAGTCGGCGGTCGGCGCCTGCATGCACACCCTCGGCGAAGGCCGGTCCTGGCTCACCCGGTCCGTCCAGCACCGAGGCAAGCAGGCCGCCACTGGCCAGTCGATCGAACAGTTCGCCGGACATCGAGGTCATGAAGCTCTGCACCTGGCCGTCGATCAGCTGGATCCACTTGGTATGCGTACCCGGCAGCGCCACGATGGCATCGGGGCCGACATCGCCGCCGCGCAGCAGCCCCAGCAGCTCGGTCTCCTCGCCGCGGAGCACGTCCGGCATGCCATCCACGGGGCGCACGCAGGCCATGCCGGGCACGATGCTCACGGAGAGCTCGCCGATCCGGGTCGGCACCAGCTGCTGCGCGATCGAGGCAACACCTGCAGGGCACTCCACGTAGCCGGCATCGATCCAGCCGACATTCGACCCGATCATGCCGGCCGCATAGGCGTGGCGTGCAGCCGGCCAGCGTGCGCGGATCGTGTTGGCGGCCACCACCATGTCGTCACGGTCCAGCGTGGCCACGCCCGCGGGCATTTCATGGGCATCAAGCCGCTCACCGTTGGGTCCGATCAGATAGGCGCGCAGATTGCTGCTGCCCCAGTTGATGCCGATGATGCTGTCGGGGTGGTCCTGCTGCATGGTGGTTCCTCGGAGCGATGGTGTTGCCTATTGTCGGATTATATGGTTTGGTTGCCGCTCGCTGGCAAGCCTGCCGGCGCAGTTCCAGTCGGGAGGGGAACGCAATGAACGGCACGCTTTCCATGGCGCTTGCAGCGCTGCTTCAGGTATCGACGAACGCGTCCGCCGCAACGCCGGCGGTGGACAATCCGCTGCTGGACTCCGGGCCGGATCCCTGGATCACCCGCGATGGGGACGTGTTCTATTACATGGGCACGCACGGTGATCGCCTGGCCATCCGCGCCACCCGCGACCTTGCGCACCTGGCTGACGCGCGCGAAGTCACGGTGTGGCGTCCGCCGGCAACGGGAGCGAATGCGAAGTCGATCTGGGCGCCGGAACTGCATCGCATTGATGGGCGCTGGTACATCTACTACACGGCGGCAGCGGGCGATGCACCCGAAGGCCAGGAAGACGCCCATCGGGGGGTGTTCGTGCTGGAGAACGACAATGCCGATCCGACCCAGGGCACGTGGACCGATCGCGGACGGCTGGCCACGGCACACCCCGGCATCGACGGCACCACCTTCGTGACCGGCGGCAAGCGCTACTTCGTGTATTCGCCCTATGTAGGACCGGACAGCGTGCTGGCCATCGTGGCCATGGCCAACCCCTGGACCCTGCGGGGCAGCGAAACCATCATCGCGCGGCCGGACCAGGCGTGGGAGCGACAGGGCGGGCGGCAGATCCTGGAGGGCCCGGAGTTCCTGCAGGGCCCACGCGGCGACCTGTTCCTGACCTATTCGGGCAGTGCGTGCTGGTCGGATGACTACGCGATTGGACTGCTGCACGCCAAGGCGGGCGCCGATCCGCTGGATGCGAGCGCGTGGCACAAGGCGAAGCAGCCGATCCTTGCCAAGCATCCTGCTGGCAACGTGTACGCACCGGGGCACAACGGTTTCTTCCAGATGGCCGACGGCGCGCCGTGGATCATCTACCACGCCAACCCGGGGCCGGACATGGGCTGCACCGCCAGGCGCTCGCCGCGCATCCAGCCGGTGCATTGGAGCCAGGACGGCATGCCGCTGCTGGGTGCGCCGTACGGGCGCGGAGTCGGGGTGAAGTGATTGCGTCGGCGGTCGAATGCTCTCACGCTTCTCCAGCAGCCTTGTCGGGCGCCAGGGCGGCCGCGCGGCTGTGATGAAACGCCGCCGCAGGGCTGGAGGTGTGAGGTGCCGGATTGTTCCGATGCTTTGCGTTACACCGCCGGCACCGTGATCCTCTGCAGGTCCAGCGTGGCCCGCAGCGCATAGTTCTTGCGGATCACCGGCACGATGCGGGTCAGGCGTGGATCGAAGTAGTCCCTGAACAACGGCGGCCGTGCCGAGCCCAGATAGAACGCACGGTCCTGCTTGACTGCTGCCGGCAACAGCACGTCACTGAAGTCGCTGTCGGAGGCGTCAGTCACCAGGCACGGTACATGGCGGAGCCCAAGCTGGCGCAGCAGGTACAGGCGATGGGAGCCATTGGTCAGGATCAGGCGGTTGCCGATCCGGGTGGCACTGACGAGGTTGTCGCTGAAGCCCAGATAGATGACCAGCGCGTGGCTGGCTGCACCGAAGGGTTCGTAGCCGGCGATGGCGGACGGGTCGATCGTCGCCACGTCCAGAAAGCGCAGGTCGTTGGAGCTGGACGCAAAGGTGTAGCTGCCTTCGGACCGGGACGCGCGGACGGGCGGGTGAGCGTGCCGCCCGTTGCGTGCAACCAGCTCCATGATGTCCTGTGCCGTGGGGGAGGCGGGGAAGGCCGCGGCAAGCTCGCCGACATGGCGCAGATTGATGCACTCCTGGAAGACCACCAGCCGGTCGATCTCGACCATCTGCCATGCGCGCGGCACGTTGTTCGTCATGCGGTGCATCGACGGTTGGCGTGGCGCGTGGTCGGCCAGCGCCGCCATCTCCGCAGGAAGTGCATGCACCTCGACCGCGTCGGCGTCGTTGGCCTCTTCCTTCAGCTGGCGCAGCGCGTCGGCGCGGGCGCTCTTCCATTCCTCCACCAGCATCGCCTCATCGAAGCATCCGGGCGGGCATCGCTCCCTGATGAAGCGGATGAACCTCGGCAGCGGGAACGGTCCTTTGAGCAGAAGGGTGGGCTCAAGGCCATCGTCACTGATCGGGTCGCTCATCCATTTCCCCTTCGAGAACGCGTGTCGACGTTGCCGGACAGCGACAGTCGTCACACTGAAATAAGATGTTATATCATAACATTTGCATGCCTTGACGGCAATCGCTCTGCAACACGCGCAGCGATGGTGGCTTGGCTGCTCCGTATCCGTGGCACGACGCCCGGATACATCCACTGACAAGAGGAGATGTTCATGAACGAGCTGATTGAGCTGGGTGTAGTGGCAGGACAGCAGAACCCTGAAGACCAGGGTGTGGGCGGTGATCTGATCGAGCTGGGCTCGGTGGTTTCGGAAACCAAGGCACACAACCACGGCACCTTGTGGGATGGCGTGTTCCCGACCACCTCGCCCTGATCCACTGCGGCATGCATGACCTGCGGTGCATGCCCTGCGCATGCACCGCTTCTCCGCCTGGACTGAAGAGATCACGTAATGGAACAGCCTGCGGCGCGCTATTTCCTGTCGAAGCAGGCCCATGTCTGTGTCACCGGCGATGCAATGGTGATCCTGGACCAGGCGACGGGAAAATACCTGTCGCTCGACCGCCATCGTGCTGCCAGCCTGGGCGGGCTGGTGCTGGGTTGGCCGTTGCCGGCAGACGGCCGGCGGATGCCGGATCTGTTGCAGTCGCTGCTGCAACGCGGGCTGATCACCGACGATCCGCAGCGAGGCAAAGCCGCGACCAGTGCTTCGATCGCGCTGCCGCGCCACTGGATACGCGACGGTGAACCCCGCGGTTGTCCGCGCATCACCGCACGTGACGTCCGCAGATTCATGGCCGCGTGCATGCGTGCCGGATGCAGCAGGACGTTCCTTCCTTTCAGCCACACAGTGTCCTCGGCGCGCAGGCGTGCGCAGGGATCACAGCGCACGGACGTAAGCGTGCAGGAGCTGGCCCTGCGCGTCCGGGTGTTCGACTGGCTGCGGCCGTTGGCCTTCAGGAAGACGGACGAGTGCTTTCTCTACTGCCTGGCGATGCGCGAATTCCTGTCCAGGCATGGAATCGTCGCGGACTGGGTGTTCGCGGTCAGGACCCAGCCCTTCGCGGCGCACTGCTGGCTGCAGCACGGCGATCAGGTTCTGACCGATATCCCCTTCAACCTGCGCCGGATGGTTCCCATCCTGGTGCTGTAGAGGCGCCTCACGCATGTATCGATACATCGCCGTGCTCTGGAACACCTCCTGCGACTCCGCAACCGCCCGGGCGCAGCAGGCGATGCAGCGCATCGAGGCCATGCACGCCGGCATCACCTGCGTGATGAACGACCACGGCGCCGCGATTTATGTCCAGAGTGACAACCCGGGCTACCTTGACTGCAGCCGCTGCGGCTCGCTGGTCGTGCTCGGCGCGCTGTTCGACAGGACTTTCGGCCGGGATACCGTGCCCGCGCGCGTGCCACTGGATGCGGCCGCCGCCGATGCGGCCTGCCGCACGCAGGGAAAAACCCTGGTGCAGCACTACTGGGGCCGCTATGTAGCGTTCGGCTACCAGCCGCAGTCATCGAGCTGGTTCGTCCTGCGTGATCCCACCGCTGAAATTCCCTGTTACATGACGACGGCGGATCAGCTGACGGTGGTCTTCTCCAGCATGGAAGACTGCCTTGCACTGGGCCTGCGCGATTTCAGCATCGACTGGCTCTTCCTGTCCTACTCGCTGCTGTTTCCGTTCCGTGACGGGTTGCAGACCGGCTTCAGGGAGGTCACCGCCATCGAGGCCGGGGAGGCCGTTTCAATCCGCGATGGCGAGCCGGTCAGCCGGCAGTGCCAGTGGGACATCGTGCGCCTGGCCCGCGACGAACCGATCGAAGACCTGCAGGAGGCGGTGCAGCTCGCGCGCTCCACGCTGCTGGGCTGCATCGGTGCCCTGGCCAGCCGGCACCGGCGTATCCAGCTGCAGCTGTCGGGTGGGCTGGATTCCTCCATCATCCTCGCCGGCCTGCTGCACGCACCTTCCATGCCGGAAGTGGACTGTGTCCACCACTATGACGACGGCATCGGTGCCGATGAGCGGATGTTCGCCCGCATGGCGGTGGCCGGTGCCAGTGAGTCGTCGGGCCGGCGCTGCGGGTTCGTCGAGTACCGGCGGCAACCCCACTGCGCGCTGGAAGAGATCATGACCTTCCCGCGGACGGCGCGGCCGGCACATTGCTCGGGCTACCTTCTGCATCGCCGTGATGTCGCCTTTGACGCAGATACCGTGCAGTTCACCGGCGTCGGCGGCGACGCGGTCTTCCTGCGCTTCAAGGGCAACGCTGCGGCGATCGACCATGCCTGGCGGCGCGGCATCGACCGCCACTTGTTCCGGGTCGCCTTTGAAACCGCACAGTCGGGCGATTCGCTTTATGGCGTCCTCAAGGATGCGGTGATCCATGGGCTGCTCAGGCGGCCGGCCAGCATCAACGGTCGCTGGGGCAACCCCTGCGAATGGGTGAAGGTCGACGCGACCGAGCAGGACGTCACGCCACCGGCCTGGCTGCGCCATGCGCGCAACGAAGGCCATGAGGTGTCACCGTACAAGCTTGCGCACATCAGCCGGATGGTGTTTCCGACCAGCGTCCTTGATCCGTTCGAGGGCGCGGGTCGCTGGCACGGTGTCTCTCCGATCAGCGCACAACCGCTGGTCGAACTGTTCGCGCGCATGCCGCTGCGCCTGCTCATGGCGGACGCGGAGGACCGGACGATCGCACGGCGTGCCTTGCAGGGGCTGCTGCCGGACGCTCTGCTGTCGCGGAAGGTGAAGTCCTACCTCGACGATCATTCGGTCGCGGTCACCCAGGGCCATCAGGCGTTCATCCGCAGCCTGCTTGTCGATGGGCTGCTGGCCCGGCGTGGGTACATCGACAGCGCCTCGGCCGACGCTGGCATCCGCCGGGTCGGCCCGGATCATTCGTCGCAGGTGCTCGGCATCTTCGGCCCGCAGGTCAACATCGAAGCCTGGCTCAGGCGCTGGGCAGAGCGGCCCGCAGGGCAGGGAGCCGGAGTCGCCTAGGCGCTCCGGCTCATCTCCTCGAGGTACAGGCTCTCAAGATCGTTGGCGGTGATGGTGGTGGCATCCAATGTCCTGCGCAGCCGCCCGGCCTGCATGAGGCCGATCGTGGTGGCCACCTCGCGCGCGCGGAACAGATCGTGCGTGGCCATCAGGATGGCGGTGCCACGATCACGCTGCCGCACGATCAGGTCATGGAACTCGGCCGACGCGGTGGGGTCGAGGCCGGAGGTTGGCTCGTCAAGCAGCAGTGCCTTGGCGTCCTTGACGATGGCCAGGGCAATGCCGACCTTCTGCCGCATGCCCTTGGAGTAGAGGCCCACGCGTCGTCCGAAGACATCCGGCGCCAGGCCCGCTGTACTCAGTGCATCCCGCAGCCGGGCGGGTGAGCGGTCGTCCACGCCGGCCAGACGCGCGAAGTAGTCCAGGTTCTCAAGACCGGACAGCTCGTCGTACAGCGCCACGGTCTCGGGGATGTACAGCAGCCTGCGTCGCACCTCCTGCGGGTGCCGGTGCGCGCTGAGTCCATCGACTTCCGCGGATCCGGAGGTGGGGGTGAGGAAGCCCAGAAAGAGCTTGATCGTGGTCGATTTTCCCGCACCGTTGGCTCCGAGCAGGCAGAAGATCTCGCCCGGTCCCACCTCGAAGCTGACGTCGTCGAGTGCCCGGTGGGTGCCGTGTTCCTTGACCAGGTTCTTTGCAGAAAGCATGTGGGCTCCTCAAGGGGCCGCCAACCGGCGACGCATCGATCCGGCGGCGATCAGCAGAATCAGGGTGGCGGCGAGCAGCGCCGCGAGATCGGCACGCACTCCACGCCGGCCCACGCCGGCCGGCTCCACGAACCGGAAGCGGGGCAGGGCTTCATATTCGGCAAGTGTCTGCGGCGCGTCGCGATCCAGGTACGCCTTGTGCAGCAACCGACGGGCCTGCCAGAACGCATGGACCTGGTCCTGGAAGGCGAGCGCGCGATCCGCGTCCGAGCCGGCGATGCGGTCCAGCGCGTCCTGTACTGCGACCGCGGGCATCAGCAACCGCACGTTGTCCAGCACCCGGCGGCGTGCATCCTGCGCCCGCTCATGCGATTCGATCAGCGGCGCAAGGTCGAGATCGGTTGCCAGCAGGTCGGCATAGGCCTCGCGCACGTGGTCCGGAATCACCGGTGTCGAAGAACGTACAGCCGTTGAAGCACTGCGGCGATGGAGTGTCTGTTGCCTGGCCGTTGCGGCCAGCCGCGCCTTCACGTCGGTCGCGAGCTGCATCTGTGATGGCGGCGGAACGGCCAGATTCACTGCGGCGAGGGTCAACGACGGGGCCATCACCACGATCAGCAACCACACTCCGCCGGCCGCAATGGCCGCCTCCGTGGTGCGTCGGGCGAAACAGCCGATCAGCACCGCCACCGCCAGCCAGAAGCCGCCATAGGCAAGGATGACCAGCGAGAGCAGGCCGAGGCCGGCAAGGCTCTCCGCACCGGACCACGCCGCCGCGCCGACCAGGATCACTCCCGCAGGCAGCAGCACCACTGCGCCCCGGGCCAGCGCCTTTACCGCAATCAGCCGTCCCGCCGCGACCGGCTGCGACAGTACCAGCGCAGCGATGCCACGCTCGCGCTCGCGGGCCCAGAGGTCATAACTGGCTGCCAGGATGACCAAGGGCAGCAGAAAGACGATGACGAACGCCAGATCGAACCGGCCTGCGGCCCGCGCTGCCGGATTGCCGATGTCGGCCCACACGTTCCTGAAAAGCTGGGTGCGATCGCCCAGCGCCACCACATCGGCCGTATAGGGATAGGCCTCCGCCTGCCCGATCGATACCGACGCCATCGCAGCCGGCGGCAGCACGGGTTGGACGCGCGGCAACACCGAGGGCGCCTTGCCGACGAACACCCGGCTGCGGTCATGGGTGTGCTGCTCTTCGAGCTGGATCACGCCGATGGCGGCGTTACGCTGTTCGACCCACGCCCCGCCATTCCACGCGGCGTAGGCGGCCAGCGCCAGCAGCAGCATCAGCAGGGTGGGCAGCGCCCGATCGCGCAGCAGCCTGCGCACCTCATGGCCGGCAACGGAAAGACTGCTCATGGGGTCGTCCCCAGGCGCCGGGCCGAGAAGAACACCAGTCCAAGCGCCAGCAGCACCCAGCCCAGCAGAATGGCCAGGTTCGCCGCCTGTGCCGCGGCAATGCCGGCCAGGCACTGTTGCCCCGGCCTGTAGGCCACGGACCGGGTGAGGGTCGCGATGTCGGCACGATGCTTCTCCCCCTGCGGCGCCTTGTGCTGCTTCACTTCCGCATTGAGTGCCTGGATCAGGCGGTAGCGGTAGTCTTCCACGCTCTGCAGGAAGGCCAGGTGCGCCGCGAAATCGGTGCGGGCGAATGCGCGTGACCATGACTGCAGCGCGATGGCCGGAGAAACGAAGGCGAATGCGCGCTGTGTTGCTTGCTGCTGCCGATAGGTCGCATGGATCCGCTCGAAGTGGCGGTTGTAGGTGTCCGTCGAGTTCCTCTCTGCGAACTCCAGGGCCACGCCCCGGAAGTTGACGGGAAGCTCTTCCACCGTGTCGACCTGGTAGCGCGCCATCAGCGCGTGTCGCAGGGCGTCCAGCCGCTTGTCCGCAGGGTCATGGCCATCCACTCCGTTCTCCGCCTCTTCCGTCACGGCGGCCCTGAATGCCGGCGCGCTGGGCGTGGGATCCAGCGATTCGGCCACCGCTGGCGCCATTCGTGGCACCAGCACGGTGGCTACCACCCAGAACCCCAGCAGCACCACCAGCGAGGTCCGCGCCGAGCTGGACAACGCCGAGACACCGACCGTGAGGGCACAGAACACCAGCAGATAGAGTCCGTAGGCCGCGCACATGGCCAGCAGCGCGGCGATGTCCATCCAGCCGGCGTTCTGTCCCGCCACAGCGGGAACCGTCGCCGCCAGCATGGCAAGCACCAGCAGCAGGGAAGCACTTGCCAGAGCAATCAATCGGCCGATGATCAGCACCGCAGGCGACGCCCCGGTGCCGAGTTCCTGGCGAAGGGTTTCGCGGGCGACGTCACCGGACAGCGTGGCGAAGCCGGCAAGGATGATGAGCAGCGGCGCTACTACCTGCAGCGCCCAGGCGGCAGAGAAACCGTCGAACCGGCTGAGGGCGGTACCCGCGTCTATCGCGCGATGCCTGGCCGGGTTCTGTGCGTGACCTTCGATGAACACCGAGGTGCCCAGTACATCGGTCAGTCCCGGATCGAGCGCGGCCAAGGGTCGCACCGGTGCGGGAATGGCGCGTCCCACATGCGCCGCGGCATGGGGATCGATCACGCCCTGGCCGTCCCACAGCCGCGCTTCCTCCGCTGCTACGGCCTGGCGCTCCTGCGCCTGCAGGGACAGGCGCGCGGCACCCGTGGCAACGGATGCGCCCGCAAGCAGCAGCAGGACCAGGGCGAGCCACGGCAGGCGCCGCTCACGCCACATCAAGGTCAGCTGGGTTGCCGCGACACCGGCAGCTTGCCGAAGCGTCGACGCAGGCCGGAAGCGGGCGGGGGAGGGCGGGCTCATCCGGCTTACCAGCGATGCGTGAGGGTCACCGACAGGAAGCGCCCCAGCGCGGTCGCATTGGTGGGGTCGTAGCCGGTGTTGATGCTGTTGATGATGAAGGGCGGATCCCGGTCGAGAAGATTCTGCACGTTGAGGGCGAGCGACGTGCCTTCGTGGTCGCCGGCCGGGGCGCCGAAGTGGTACTTGAGGTTCAGGTCGACGGTCGTCCAGGAGCTGACGTGTGGGTGGGCGATGTTGGCCGGATCGCGGTAGCTGTCCACGTAGTTCACGAAGACGCCGCCTGCGGCCTGGCCCCGGTCCAGGGTCAGGCCGCCGCGCAGCTTGAGGTCGACCGGGTAGTACACCGCGTTGACCGCGTCCAGCTCGGGCGATGTGCTGGTCACGCGCCGCGTCGATTCGAGGATGTACTGCCCGGCCAGGCTCATCGCGATCCGCGTCTGGCCCACATCGACGCGATAGGACGCGTTGAGATCGACGCCGCGCTGCGAGGTGTATGCGTTGTTGCGGAAGCGGTTGTCCAGGATCACCTGGCTGCTGGTCTCATCCAGACCGGCAGGGAGTGCATACGGCCCCACACGTGAGACGAACAGCCCCAGGCCCGACACGCCCAGTTGGCGCGCCTGCTGGATCTGCTGCTGCGATGGATCGACGGTCAGGATGTCCGCGTAGGGAGCCGTGGACTGCAGGAACAGGGACGGGAAGCTGCCGCCGAAGCCGCTGCCGATCCGGTCCGCATAGTCGATGTGATAGTAGTTGGCATCAACCGTGAGGCCGGGAACGGAGGGCGGCGCGAACGAGAACCCGCCGGTCCAGGTTTTCGCACGCTCGGGGCCGAGATCGGGATTGCCGTTGGAGAGCATCATCAGGACGGTGCTGCCGTTGGCCGCGTTCGGGTTCGGCACGTTCGCCACGACCACGGTGTTGTTCAGCTGCATGTCCTGGTAGACCGGCGCGCGGTAAGAGCGGCCGTAGCTGGTACGGAAGGAGAGTCCCTCGGTGGCTTCCCACAGCAGCCCCAGCTTGGGGTTCAAGGTGGAGCCGAAGTCGCTGTAGTCGTCGTAGCGCGCCGCCGCGGTCAGCGACAGGTTGCGAACGCCGGGCATCTCCTTGAGCAGCGGGATGTTGAGCTCGGCAAAGGCGGACCTGATCGTGCGCTGCAGATCGAGCGGCTTTTCCAGCCCACGGTGATCGAGCAGCTCATAGCCATCGCGACGGTAACCGACGCCGACCGCTGCGCGTACCGGGCCGGCGGGCAGGCTGAACACCTCGCCGTCGGCCACCACGTCCAGATAGCGCGATTCAGAGTTCGTATCCGTCGGTGGCGCCGTGCTGACGGTGCTGCCGGTAATGGTCGTGCGCTCGTAGGACACCTCGTTCCTGCCGAATCCAGCGTCCAGGCGCGCCTGCCACTGGCGCGGGAGCTCCAGGGTCAGGCCTGCGAACACATCGAACTGCTGCGTGTGCGGGAACAACCGGGTTTCGTCGGCCGTGCCGGAGATGGTGGTGTCCATCTCGCGCTTGGCGAACGAGCCGGTGAGATTCAGCGTCAGCACATCGCTGAGCTCCTGCACGCCATCGACATACAGGCTGTGCCGCTTCGATCCGGGATAGAGATCGTAGGGCCTGACCGTGACGTTCCGGGAGAAATCCTTGTCGGTGGCGGGCAGGTTGCCTTGCTTCAGGAACTCGTAACTTGCCAGCACACGGCCGCGGTCCCACGCCCACCCCGCGGACTGCGACACCTGGTACTCGTCCATGTTGCCGGTGGTGACCGTGCCGTACCGCAGCGACGACTCATAGCCGGTGAAGTCCTGGCGCAGGATGATGTTGACGACGCCACCGACGGCATCGGTGCCGTAGATGGCAGAGGCACCATCGGTGAGGATCTCCACGCGCTCGACCGCACTGAGTGGAATCAGCGATACATCGACATACTGGTAGCGGTTCGATGAGGTCACGCGATGGCCGTTGACCAGGGTCAGCGTAGTCCCCGTACCCAGGCCACGCAGGTTGATCGCAGTGCCCTGGCCGAAGTTGTTGCCGGTATCACGGTCAACACCGAGATTGGCCACATTGGCACCATTGGCGCCGCCACCGAAGTTCTGCGGCAGCTTCTCGAACAGCTGCTGCAGGGAGGCCACGCCAGTGCGGTCGATGGCCTCCCGGTCGATCACGATGACCGGCGACGCACCACCGCCGACGGCATCGCGGATGTTGCTGCCAATGACCAGCACCTTGTCCAGGGTGGCCGTGGGTGCATCGTCGTCGGTGCCCGCGTTCTGTGCTTGGGCCTGCGCTCCGATCTGCAGCGCGGCAGCGATGCTCGCAGCCAGCAACGCGCGCCTACCGCCCATGAATACCTGTTCCATTCCCCGGTCCATCACTCTCATCCGATATCGGCCTGCAGCACGGTCACGTGCATTTGAGAGCGATGTTATATCATATCATTCAACTGTGCAGGGACTGCGTTGCCCTGTGGACCGCCGAGACGCCGGGGACCGAGAGTGATGAAGCCGTTCGCTGTGCCCGCGCCTGTCAGCGAAATACTGACGGCCTACTGGAAAGCCGATCGCACGCTGCTGGTGCTCATTGCCGGCACCGTGCTGCTCTCCGGCCTGGCCACCGTTGCGGCGCCCTATCTGTTCTCGCGGTTGATCGACCGCCTCCCCGGGCAGGGCGCAGCTGTCCTGGCCGGGTGGTTCGTTCTCTACGCCGTGCTGCTCGGGGTGGGCAGCGTGCTGCAGAACACGGTGCAGTACCTGTCATTCCTCAGCGGCGAGAATCTGGGCTTCATCACCAGTACCCGCTACTTCGCGCGCCTGCTGAAGAAGACCAGCAGCTTCTTCGTGGAATACAACGCAGCGGAACTGCAGGTGGCCGGCGAAAAGGGGCGGGGGGCGCTCAAGATCGTCGTGCAGCTGGGCCTGGTGGCCTTCATTCCCAGTGCCCTGCAGATCGTGTTGACCCTGGTCACCCTGGGCGCGCTGATCAACATGCAGATCGTCGCCATCGTGCTGGGCTACGGCACGGTGGCCGTAGCGCTATCTGCCCTCGCTACCCGACGTGCACGCATCCACCGCGAAGCGGCTGTCGAGGCCGGCCAGCAGAACGCGCGCTTCGTCGGCAATGCCATGAGTGCCATGGAAACGCTCAGGCAATTCGGCGGCAGCGACTGGATGGTGCAGCGCTTCGAGCAGAAGGCGCAGAGCGTGCGCGACAGCTGGCGTGCCTACGTACTGCAGCGCGTAGGCTTCATTGCCCTGCTGGGCATCGGCTTGGCCATCGAGTTCATCGTCACCTTCAGCCTGCTGCTGCCGGGCTACCAGAACGGGCAGCTGAGCGTGGGCGACATCGTCCTGTTCAATCTGCTGCTGCTCCAGCTCAACCTGCCGCTGGAGATGATCGCGCGCTCCATCGACGACGTCGCGCGCTCGTGGAGCATGCTGGCACCGCTCTCTACCCTGTGGGCCGCGCCCGAGGAACCGCAGGTGGCCCATGCCGAACGGTTCTCCGCCCGCAGCGGCCTGCTCCAGTTCGACGCAGTGAGCCATCGCTATGACAATGGTCGCGGCGTCACCGATGCGACCTTCCACGCCGGACGCGGCGGCATCACCTTCCTGATGGGAGAGACCGGTACCGGCAAGTCGACACTGTTCAAGCTGGCCCTGAAATCCATCGAGCCCCAGCACGGCCGGATACGGGTGGACGGTACCGACCTGGCACGGATCGATCGCGCGACGTGGCACGCGGCCGTCGCCGTCGTGCCGCAGGACGTGATGCTGCTCAACGAGAGCGTGGCCGACAACATCCTGCTGGGGCGCCCGCGCGATGACGGGCGGCTGCGGCATGCCGCACGCAAGGCTGCCATCCTTACCTTGATCGAGGCACTGCCCGAGCGCTTCGAGACCACGGTCGGGGAGCGTGGCCTGAAGCTGTCCGGCGGTGAGCGGCAGCGCATCGCCATTGCACGCGCACTCTATGGTGAGCCCGCGATCCTGTTGCTGGACGAAGCGAGCTCGGCCCTGGATGAGGCCACCGAACGCGAGATCATGGGTCATATCCGGGCGCTGGCCAGCGAGGTGACCGTGCTGGCCATCACCCATCGGCGCAGTGTCGTCACCGACGCCGATCGGTTGGTGGAGCTGGGCGGGGCGCAGATCGAATCCCTTGGAAGGCCAGCGCATCCCTGATTCCGCGCCCGCTTTGCCGGCTTTCGTCGGCCGGCGCGGGCTCTGGTCGCATGCCGCTCACCAGGCAGGTGCATTTCGGCTAGCGTGGGCACTTGAACACGGGGATGCAGAAATACATGAAGCGCTGGCTCTTCCTGATGCTTGTAACGGTCCCGTTTGCTGCCGGGGCCATCGTCATCCGTGACGACGTGGACGATGCCCGTTACCGCATCGATGGATCTGCCTTCCCGGCCCTGGCCGACCTGCCGGGAGAGGGCCACGGCGTACTGATCGCTCCGCGCTGGGTGGTCACCGCCGCGCACGCGGCACCGATGGACGGCATGGGTGCCGAAGTCACCGTCGGTGGGCGCAACTACGCCGTCGCGCGTGTGTATCTGCACCCTGGTTTCAGGCGGATGCCGGCCGCGCTGGGCGAAGAGGCCCTGGCAACAGGCAGTGCAGGGAAGATCCACGCGTTCCTGGCGGCATCGGATGACATCGCGCTGATCCGGCTGGCCACGCCCGTCGCCGCTGTCGAGCCCGTCGCGCTTTATCGGGGCGCGGGCGAGGTTGCGCAGGTGGCCACCTTGATAGGGAAGGGCGCCACCGGGAATGGCGCCGAGGGGTTGATCCCCGGAGGGTCGCATCGCACCACCCTGCGGCGTGCGTTCAACGCCATCACCGGCGGCAACGACCGCTATCTCTGGTACCGCTTCGATCCGCCGCCGCGCGCCCTGCCGCTTGAAGGCGTGCTCGGCAACGGCGACAGCGGCGGCCCGCTGGTCATCAATGTGCAGGGCCACTGGCAGCTGGTCGGCCTCGGCTCCTGGATCACCGCCGTTCCTGAGCACGCCCTTGAGGCCGGCTTCTATGGCCAGGTGGTGTTCAACGTGCGCATCTCACGCTACGCCGGCTGGATCGACCGCGTCATGTCCGGGGACGACGCCGGTCGATAGCGGTCGCCGGGTTCAACCCGGCAGCTCGCACTTCATCTTTCCGTCCACGTAGTACGGCTTGGGCACGTTGGGGTTGTCGCTGGTCTTCTCGAAGACCACCTCGAACGAGTCGGTATCCGGCGAGCCCTTGCGATCGGTGCAGGCGTCCTGCAGCTTCTTCTTGACCGCAGCAATGCCGGCATCGCGGTTGGCGCCTTCGGCGCTGTTGGTCAGGTTCACGGTTTCGGCCGAGGCCAGCGGACTCAGGGCCAGTAGGCAGCCGGTAATCAGCACGGTGTGGAGCTTGGTCATGGACTCGCCTCGTGAAGGTTCAGGGGCTTCGAGGATAGTGCGCGACTGTTAACGGTGCGTGGTTGGGTGTGACGCGTCACGTTAACGGGTGCCGCCCGCCGGTCAGGGCGGGGCCACATCTACGGACGCTGCGGTCAACGGGAGTGACTGTGTGTCCCGCGAGCGCCAGCGCCCGCGGGACGAGGCATCAGCCTTCCGGCAACAGGCGTTCACTGGCGTGTGTGGTCAGCCCGAGGCCGGCCATGACCAGCCCTTCCAGCACACGGTCGCCGACGTACTGGTCAGGCTCTCCATTCTTGCGGGCGCGCTCTGCGGCAAGCAGAATTTCCATCACCACGCGCAGGCCATTGAGAGAACAGTCGGCGTCGGACAGTGCCATGCGTCGCCCTGGCGGAAGATGGCCTTCCGGCCAGGGCCGGCCGTTGGACGCGGCACCTGCGCCGATGCTGTGCAGCAGTGAAGCAAAGGCGTTGGGATCCGGTGTGGGCTCGTTGGCGGGATGCAGGCGGATCGGGTGCGGAGAAGGGGGGTAGGCGTTGGTCATGGCAGGGCTCCGAACAGATAAACGGAAGCCGCCACCGATGAAGGTGGCGGACGGTGCGAGGTTCGAAACCCGGTCTACGCTAAACCGGCAGGCACAAGGCCTCCGCGCACCGCCCGCCATAGCCGGCCGACGGATTGCCAGCCGGCACCACCTGATGGGTGATGCCGGCTGGCAAGCGTGTACTTCAGCGTAGAACCGGGGTTTCGAAGCCCGGCCACCCGTTTTCGGTGGCGGGCCAAGAATTACTCCCGGTCATGCGGGAAGCCAAGGGCTTGGGGCTGATGCCGACAACGCCCTCGACGCTTTCGGCATTGTTGCATAGCTGGCCGGGGCAGGGAGGCGCCCATCGTGCAAGGGTTTGGCCTGATTTCAGGCGTGGGCTGTCGTGGTGGTGATGGCTCGAGTCCCGGAGCCTGGAATTCAGGGCAATCACGACACGCGGCAGAAGGGATCTGAAGGTGCTGGGCACTCAGATCACCGTATCGCTAAACGCCGCCTGTTCTTTCAGCCATGCGATCACCGTCGATGCGCCGCTGCGCACATCGCGGTGCAGTGGAAGCGCAATCCAGTAGGCCGGGCCGAGCGCTACAGCGGCATCTTTGAATGGCCTTACCAGCGCGCCCGAGGCGATGTCATCGAATGCAAAGCGATGGCGCGCCAGCGCGACGCCCTGGCCCTGCACAGCAGCCCGAAGCACGAGGTCTGACGATGAGAAGCGCGGGCCGGCAGTCACATCCATCGAGGCCGGACCGTACAGCTGCCGCCATGCCTCCCACGATGCATGTGGATCACGATCATGCACCAGCCGCGTCCCGAGCAGGTCGGCCGGCTGCGCCGGTTGGCCGGAAGCTTCGAACAGCGCCGGGCTCATGACCGGATACAGGACTTCGTCCATCAGCGGCTCGCACCTGGCATCGGGCCAGGGCCCACGGCCCATGCGTATGGCCAGGTCGATGTCGCCGGTCTGCAGGTTGTCGATCTTCTGGTCTACAACCACCGACACCTCAAGATGAGGATGCGCCTGCTCGAGTCGCGGAAGGCGCGGAAGCAGCCAGCGTGCCGCAAATGAAGGTGTGGTCGATACGGTCACCGATCGCCCGGAGCGTGCTTCCTGCACTGCGGTGATTGCGCGCTCGATATCGCGGAAGCTCGACAGCGTGGCTCGGCCCAATGCCTCGCCTTGCGGTGTAAATGTGATTCCTCGCCGGCCTGCAGCGTCGCCGACCAGCCGTACACCCAGCCAGAGCTCCAGCTCCGCGAGATGGCGGCTCACCGACGAGTGGACGATGCCGAGCTCGCGCGCGGCCGAGCGAATCCCGCCGTGGGCATACACGGTGGCGAACGCCCGAAGTCCGTTGAGGGGCATCTTCATGGTGGACTCAATAATAGACCAGAAGCGGCGTTCCTTGGACCAGCTTGCCATCACACGATGTTGCATCGAGTCCAGATCGGAGAGGATGAACATGGGAATGCTGGTCGATGGCCGCTGGGTCGATGCCGATTCGACAATGATGGATGGTCGCTTTGTGAGACCGGAAAGCATGTTCCGGCAGGGTCTGGATGGCATTGCGGGCCGACTGCGTGCACAACCGGGTCGCTACTGGCTCATTGCGTCGTCCAGTTGTCCGTGGTCGCATCGCACCCTGCTGCTGCGTGCCCTCAAGCGCCTGGAGCATGCAGTGCCGGTGCAGATCGCGGGTGGTGAGCGAAGGCAGGGCTACGCGGTGGCCGGCGGTGCCTCCTGGGTCGTCCCGGGATGCGGCTCGCGGGTCCGGCACCTGCACGAGATTTACCGTCTGTCGGCACCCCGTTACACCGGCCGGGCAACAGTGCCGGTGCTGTGGGACAGTCAGGCCTGCAGGATCGTCAGCAATGAGTCGTCGCACATCATGCGCGCGTTCGATGCGGCCGATGCGAACGTCGCGGGTGCGTTCACGCTCGTCCCGCCCGCCTTCCGCGGCCGGATCGATGCCCTCAACGCCGCGCTCCAGGCCGGGCTGTTCAATGCCGTCTATCGCGCCGGTTTCGCGCAACGGCAGGACGCCTACGAAGAAGCTGTCGAGAGTGTGTTCGCCATGCTGGATCAGTTGGAGCGGCGTCTTGCGAATGCACGCTATCTGTTTGGCCTGATCATCACCGAGACGGACTGGCGCCTGTTCCCGACTTTGGTCCGGTTCGACGCCGTCTATCACGGCCACTTCAAATGTTCACGTCGGCGACTGATCGACTACCCGCACTTGTGGGCCTACGCGCGAGACCTGTACTCCTGGCGCGGTGTCGCGGCTACGGTCGATCTCGACGTGATCCGCAACGGGTATTACTGGCACGATCGAAGCGTCAACCCGTTCGGCATCATTGCCGCCGCACCCGATTCGGACTGGTCGGCTGCGCACGGTCGCGAGCGCTTCGGGCCGGCGCGGGTGACGCTTGCCTCCGGGCAGGCGATTGAGGTCGATCCCATGACGCTTCAGCGCGGAAAGGTGGTGCGATGAGCGCTCTCCTGATCGGCGCAGGTGTCATCGCCGTTGCCACCATCACGCCAGGTCCCAACAACCTGCTGGTCATGCGCATCGCCGCGCGATCCGGATTCGTGAGCGCGCTGCCAGCGGTCGCCGCCATCGTTGCCGGGGGATTGGGCATGTGGGCGATGGTGGCGGCCGGAGCAAGCACCGCATTCCAAACCGTGCCGCACCTGTACGCCCTTATGACTCTAGCTGGCGGGGCGTACCTGTGCTGGATGGGCGCCCGCCTGGTCCTGGAAACACTCCGGCCACCTGAGAAGCGCGTGCCCACGCCGACCAGTGTCCGGCAAGGCAGCGTGGTGGCGCTGTTCTGCTTTCAGTTCGTCAATCCAAAAAGCTGGGTGCTGGTGCTGACGGTGACTGCCGTCGTCGGCAATGGCGCCGAGCCCCTGCGGACCTCCCTTGTGCTGGCGGCAGCGTTTACGGTGATCTCCGCACTTTGTCTCGCTCTCTGGTGCGCGATGGGCGTTTCAATGATGCGCCATCTGGACACAACCGCGGCACGCAACTGGATTGACAGGGTGATGGGCGCGCTTCTGTTCGCATCAGCGCTGTTGCTCGTGCTCGCTCCGGCCGACATGTCGAACGCATGATCCCAATCATGATCGGCAGGGTGCTGGTTCCAGCTCTGAGAATGGCGAAGCCTGGCAGCTCCGGAGGGTTCAGACCTGCCCGTTTGAATTTAGAAAACGGTCGGTCTAAAATGTGCGGCATGACTCCTGCTGTCACTACGACTACGCGCCGCCGGGGGCGCCCGCCGAGGGCGGATCGCGGCTTTGATGACACCCGGCGCGAGCTGGTGCGCACTGGGATCGCGTTGTTGACGGAGCGAAGCTTCTCTGCAACGGGCATCGACGCAATCGTCAGGCAGCTGGGTGTCCCCAAGGGGTCGTTCTACCACTACTTCGACAGCAAAGAGGCCTACGGCTTGGCTGTGCTCGAGGCCTACGACGAGTATTTCTGCCGCAAGCTCGACCGGCATCTGCTGGACGAAGAACGCGATCCGCTTGAGCGGATCCTGGGATTTGTCGCCGACGCCTGCAGTGGCCTGGAACGATTCGACTTCCGGCGAGGCTGCCTGGTCGGCAACCTTGGCCAGGAGATCTCGACATTGCCGCAGGCCTACCGTGCCCGATTGATCGAGGTGTTCAACGGATGGGAATCCCGGCTGGCCGCGTGCCTTGAACTGGCCCGGGGGCGCGCTGAGCTCTCGTCCGACGCGCGCTGCTCCGAGATCGCCACCGCCTTCTGGATCGGATGGGAGGGAGCTGTCCAACGAGCACGTCTTGAGCGCAGCGCTGCGCCGCTCACGATCTTCGCCAATGCGTTCCTGGCGGGCTTGCCCCGCTGAGTCCATGTTCCTTTGCCGGCTTGTAGCCGATCAGTCTAAATCGTGCAGCAACCTTGCCGCTGCCCCAGGAGGAAGGCCATGTTCAACGCCGTATACATAGACAAGACGGGAAACGAATTGCAGGTCGACGTCAGGCAGGTGCCTGAATCGGCCCTGCCGGAGGGCGACGTCACCGTCCAGGTTTCGCACAGCACACTGAACTACAAGGACGCGATGGCAATCACCGGCCAGGGCGGTGCGGTGGTGCGGTCCTTTCCGATGGTGCCCGGCATCGACCTGGCTGGCACTGTGCTCGAGTCGGCGGACCGGCGCTATCAACCGGGCGACCAGGTGGTTCTCAATGGCTGGGGCGTGGGTGAGCGGCACTGGGGAGGGCTTTCTCAGCTGGCACGCGTCAACGCCGACTGGCTGATCCCGCTTCCAAAGGGCATGCAACCCGAGCAGGCCATGGCTATCGGAACGGCCGGCTATACCGCCATGCTGAGTCTGATCGCGCTGGAGCGCCATGGCCTTTCTCCGGATGCCGGTGAAGTGCTGGTTACCGGAGCGAGCGGAGGCGTAGGCAGCTTCGCTGTGACATTGCTGGCCGATCGTGGCTACAACGTCGTGGCGTCCACCGGACGGCTGGACGAGACCGACTACCTGAAGTCCCTGGGTGCCAGCGAGGTTATTGATCGCAATGTGCTGTCCCAGCCAGGCAAGCCACTTCAGCGGGAGCGGTGGAGTGCCGCCATTGACTCGGTGGGCAGCCACACACTTGCAAATGTGTGTGCCGCCATCAAGGAAGATGGCGCCGTGGCCGCGTGCGGGCTGGCTCAGGGCATGGACTTTCCTGCCACGGTGGCGCCCTTCATCCTGCGCGGCGTGAGCCTGCTGGGAATCAACAGCGTCACGCGGCCCACCGCAGAGCGGCTCGTGGCGTGGGAACGGCTTGTCAAGGACCTGGATCTGGCCAAGCTCGACGCCATCTCCCAGCACATCGGCCTGGGAGAGGTTGTAGCCACTGCCGAAGCCCTGATGGCAGGACGCATCCGCGGACGCGTCGTGGTCAACGTCAATCGTTGACGTGAGGATCGTTGCCGCTGCCTGATGAGGGCGTGGCGCCGCTGGCCGGGGGCTCTGTCATTTCCTGAAGGCGCGGGCCTGCACCGCGCCGACCATCGACCAACGCCTTCTTCACTGCCCGCGACATTACACTTGCGCGCTTTCACATGCGGAACAGGGAGGCAAGTAGCCCCATCGTGAGAGCCATTTCCTCTATTGCCGCTGCCGTGCTCGTCAGCGCTTCGCTGACAGCGGAGGCATCGGAACGCGATCGAAACGGCGGCGCTTACTTCGAGCCGGGCGGCGCGGTAAGGTTCAACTACGGCTGGCTCGACTACGGCGCAACCAGCCGCCTCCAGCTTGAACTGCTGCGTGCAGACCTCGACGCTGGGACCGGGCCGTTTTCCTTCTCTGCCCAATACCGCTGGTACGATGGTTTCGACGCTGTGCATCACGCCTACGCGGGCTGGCAGTTCTCCGATGCTACCCAGCTGAAGGCAGGTATCCAGCAAGTCCCGTTCGGGCTGCTCCCTACCGTTTCGCAGAGTTTCTGGTTCGGCTCCGGCTACTACCTGGGCATCGAGGATGATTACGATCCGGGCCTTGTAGTGATTCACCGCAGCGGCAGCACAACCTGGCATCTCGGCTGGTTCTCCGGAGACGAATACGGATCGGGTGCTCGCTACGATCGCTACTCCTTCGATGTCGCCCAGACCGAGGCGTTGCCGTATCGCGAGCGGCAACGGCTGCATGCACGCGTGGAGAATGCGCGCGACTGGGCTGGCGGGGACCTGCTGCTGGGCGCATCCGCGTTCGCCGGCAAAGTGCAGAACACACAGACACGACGCCATTACGGTCACCAGGGTGCAGCTCTGCATGCACAGTGGACGCGCGATGGCTGGACCGCGCAGTTGCAGTGGGCGCGGTACCGGTATGACGTGCCCGGAGATCGCATCGCAATTTCGGCGTTCCAATCCCCCTTCCAGGTAGCAGCGCAGGCGGATGTGCCAAGCGCCAACATCGCCTATTCGTTCGGCCGGAAGGGCTGGCTGGATGACATCACCTGCTATAACAACCTCAGCATGACCCGCCCGGTCGGGCACCGCGCGGGCCTACGCAACTCGTGGCAGAACGTGACCGGTTGCAGCCTGCAGAAGGGCGTCATGCTCACCTATGTCGATTGGATCGCCGGACGCAACATGTGGTTTGCCGGCGGCGACGGCATCGGCATCAGCGAGGGAGGCCCTTCGCGCTGGCATTCTCGGCTGAATCTGAACCTCGGTTTCTACTTCTGATCGGCCTCGCGCGCTCAGCAGGACCTTCCATTGAAGAACTCGGAGGCATGCTGTCAGGAGCGCTGAGGCGCCGCAGGTACAGCGCCCAACGAAGGCGGCTCAGGGCGTCTCGTTTGATTGAGACAGCAGATTCCTCGCCACTTCTATTGCCTTCTCGCGTGAGGTGACAATGTGGAGAGGGTAGCCCCAGAACTTGGAAAAGGGTACCGAGAACGTCTTGTAGGCGACGCGCTTGGCCGGATTGGGCTCGACCAGGACCATCGCCAGAACCAGCCTGCGAAGCTCGGCCTTGTGCTGCTTCATCCACAGCGCCATGCGTTTCTTCTCCGCTGGCGAGTGGTCATGCTCCTCCGATGGCGCCGTATCAGTGAGAAGTACGAAGGGCTCCCCCCGGCGCAGATTTTCCTCGAATGCGTCGAAGTCATCCTGATGTTCGTGTTCGGGGCCTTGCGCGAGGTCCATCCAGACCAGGGGAAAATCACTGCTGTTCATCGACATGGGCGGCTTCCTTGAGTTTGATGTGTCGCCAGGTGGTCGCTGCAGCGAACAGGCCCGGCAGCGTGATGAAGAAGATTGCGGAAAAGGTGACGTGCCAACCGTCCCTGAAACCGTCGAAGACGCCGCCGAGCGTATTCAGCAGCACAAGTGCGCTCCCCAGTATCAGCGCCATCCAACGGGATCTTCGGGTATTTGACAGTGCGAGAAGCACTGTCACTATCCAGCACCCGTAATAGGCGGGAAATGCCCAGAGCGCGTCGTGATCAAACGTGATTGCCGGTGCCGCTCCATTGGCCCTGGCGAAGTCGTTGACGTAGAAGAACAGCTGGAAGGTGACGAAGAGAATGGCGCCAGCGGCAGTCGTCAGCCACAGCAATGCAACTCTGTCTGGAACACTTCCGGGCCGGGGTGGGGCGGTGGGCGAGGAGGGTTGGGTGGGCATGGCGGATTGTTCTCTGATGAGCCTCTATGGATCTTGTCGGGTACAGTGATGAATCAGTATCTGTAGTCCAGCGTCACCATCACATTGCGCGGCGCGCCATAGCCGACGGTGTCGAAATCTCCCTTCTGAAGCGCGTACTTCCTGTCCAGGACGTTGTTGACGTTGATAGCCACACTGGATTTGTCCGTGATGGAGTAGCGACCCATTACCGAGAGAAGTGCATAGGATCCCTGTTCTCCACCCAGGGAACTGGTTCCTGTGTTGGGCGCGTTGTAGAAGCGGCTTTGCCATTTGAAGCCGCCGCCCAGCGTCAAGCGGTCCCATTGGCCCGGCAACCGATAGGTCGTGAAAAGCTGCGCTGTGGTGCGGGGCAACTGCGTGTTCAAGCGCTCGTGGGCACCGTCCTTCGCAGTGAAGTGCGCGACACCCGCGTAGACGTTCCATCCACGGGACAGCTCTCCCTGAAGATCCAGCTCGATACCGCGAGACCTGGTCCCGTCGGCGCCGCGGTAAGCCTGCGCTCCGCTGGGTGTGTAGGTGCCGGCGACCGATTGCGCGGCGTTGTCCAGTTCGGTGTGGAAGAGGGCAATCGATGCAGTCAAGCGCCCGTCAAGAAGCCCTGCCTTCAGCCCGATTTCGCTTGTTCTGCCTTTTGAAGGGGTCAGCACGTTACCGTTGCTGTCCCGATACTCTGTCTGGGGGTTGAACACTCCTGTGTGGCTGGCGTAGACCGAGTACGTCGCGTTGATGTCGTAGATCAGGCCGGCGTACGGGGTGAACTCGCCACTTTTTCTGTAGTGCACCGGTGCTCCACCGGCCGCATCGTCGATTTCATAGGTACTGATGCGCCCCCCGACGATCAGCTTCAGTGGTCCAGCCAGCGAGAGTCGTGCCGCGCTGTAGACGCCACCTTGCTTGATTCGGGTTCGCGTCGGCGTTGTGGACATCGCATCGAAGTCAGGCCTGCGGAATGAGGGGCTCAACTCATACACGTTCACCGGCCAGATGCCTGCATAGAAGGGGGCGACGTCCTCCTGATATGCGTTGCGCCGCGAGCGGGTGGCGCCGACGACCAGATCGTGCTGTCGGCCAAACAGCTGGAAGGGGCCACCGGCCATGACGTCGAACGTGTTCTGGCGACTGCGCCCCTCGGACGCCAGCGCTACCGGATAGGCCCCGTTGGGGAACACGCCCAGGCCTGTGGCACGATCAGGTCGGCCGATCAGGCCAAGGAGCTCGGCGGCATGCTCGGTCCGATATTGATTCGCGGTGGCCTGGAACTTCCAGCCGTTTCCGAAGAGATGCTCGATTTCGGCGAAGGCCGTCTTGAGGGTGTTGTCCCAGTAGCTCCAGTCCTGCGCGTAGTTCCTGGAGCGCGCATACTCCGCTTGCGTACCATCGCTGAACCAAAGTGGCAGGCCTCCCCAGGTCGATCCCTTCGGCGTGATGTCCTGGTATTCGTACCCCAGGCGGAAGGTCGTGTCGGCGGTCAGATCGGCCTCGATGACGCCGTACAGTGACTTCCTCTGCGGCCTGTAGCCATCAAGGTAGCTATGTCCGTCCTGGTATGTCCCCACCAGTCGCGACCGGATCCGACCGTCGGCGGTCAGCGGTGTGGAGATGTCGCCGACGCTCCGATAGGTCTCCCAGCTGCCGGCCCCCAGCGAAGCGCTCGCCGAGAAATCACGTGTCGGTCGTTTGCGCACAAGATTGATCGCGGCTGAAGGGTTGCCGGTACCTGTCAGCAGGCCCGATGCACCACGCACGACTTCCACGCGGTCGTAGAAGGCTGTATCAAGAGTGCCGATGCCACTTCCATTGACGGTGCTGCCGACCACCGTGGGTATGCCGTTGTACTGGATGTTATTGATCAGGAAGCCGCGCGCATAGAAGCTGGTGCGCTCACTGTCCGACTGGTACGTGGCGATTCCAGAAGTGCTCTCCAGTGCTGCCTGCACCGAGTCCAGGTGCTGGTCATCCATGCGCTGACGCGTCAGTACAGTCAGTGCCTGCGGCGTCTGCTGGAGCGACAGCGGCATGCGCGTGGCGGCAGAGGACTCCCGCGTCGTATAGGATCCTGTGCCCTCTGTGGCCGCCTTGTCCTTGTGAGCCAGCACTGTAACCGTGGGTAACGCGGTCTCTTCCGGCGCTGTCCATTCGTCCGCGCGATCCGACGGAACGGATTCGCCTGCAAATGCGGTCGGCGCGCCCAGCAGGGCCCATGCAACTGCCACGGCCAGGCCAGCGTATCGGGCGTCCATCGGGCGCCCGCGCCTGTACTCCAGATCAGAATTCCCATCCGCACCGGCAAGCACGTTGATCGGGTAATGGGGAGCATCGGCGCTCTGCTGGCCAGTCATAAATAATAGTCATTCGCGTTTGGGCGGCACATTTAACAACGAAATCCAGTGGAACACTGGCGAACCCAGGCCAGACTATTGTTCAGTCAGGCCAGGTCGGCAGCGGCAGGCGGCACGCGGCACGCGGCACGCGGCAGGCGAGAGTCGGCTACAACGAAGGAGCGGGGTCGTACCGGGCCAGAGGTGGAGCAGGCCGGGGGCTTGAACGGGAGTTGGCCAGTCCGTTCAGCCCGGCAGATGGCCGGGCAAGGTGATTGTGGGCGGCGCGATCTGCGGCGCCAGCATGGAACGTTCTGAAAGGTAGCGCCCAGGTGGCTTTCCCATCGCCTTGCGAAACATGGTTACAAAGCCGCTTGCACTGCCGTACCCCAGATCCAGTGCGATCGTTTGAACGCTTTCACCTTGGGCCAGACGTTGGAGCGCGAGGATGACGTGCAGCTGCCGGCGCCAACGACCAAAGCCCATACCGATCTCGTCCTGCAGGAGGCGGCTCATGCTGCGCTCGCTCATGCCGACGCGGCTCGCCCATACGCCCTTTGGCGTCTTGTCGGTCGGGTCGACCAGCAGGCACTCGGCCAAGCGACGGAGTCTTGCATCGCGCGGCATCGGCAGATGCAGATCTTCAACCGGGGCCTCTGCCAGCTGGTCGAGCAATGTGGCAATGAGGCGCTCCTCCTTGCCTCCAGCTGCATACCGCTCAGGAAAATCAGCCGCCTTCAACAGCAGTTCGCGCAGCAATGGCGAAACCGCAACGGTACAGCAGAACGTTGGGAGGTCCGGTGCGGCCTCCGGCTCGACAAACAGGCAGTAGCATTCTGTGTGTCCCGCTCCCCTTGCCGAGTGGGGAAGGTCGCCCGGTATCCAGACTGCGCACTGCGGAGGAACGATCCAGACGCCATCTTCCACCTCGCAGGTCAAGACGCCGCGAACCGAATAGATCAGCTGTGCCTTGCGGTGCTGGTGGCGCTCATTTTCCCAGTCCCGCGCCACCGAAGCGGCAGTAACGGCTACAACTGCCTGGTGAAGGCTGTCGACGCTCGCGTGCGCTGCGAAATCAGTGGTGGATACTCTAGACATGATGGAGGGGTCGATAGGCGGACGGCGATCTGCCGCCCGATTAGGGATTGCGGCCATTCACTTGTCAATGAAGCAGGCGCATCCTCGCGGCTGCGCGCTCATCGCCCGTTTGCCCGCTTTGGACGCCCCCTTCTGAACGGAGCCGGCTTGCGATGGCGGTTTCATGGGATGATGCATCACTGTGCCCGCCTGCCAACATATGCATACGCTGACTGATCCCCACCTGCTCAATGACGTCGCTGAGATCGGTCGTATCGAGGCAGTGCCGCGCATCCTCGAAACCGTAGCCCATATCACGGGCTCGAGATTCACGGCGATTGCCAGGGTTACAGAGACGACCTGGACGGCCTGCGCCACCCTGGACACGCTCGGGTTCGGGCTTGTTCCAGGCGGGCAGCTGGTCCTGGAAACCACCATCTGTGACGAGATCAGGCAGTCATCAACCTCCGTGGTTTTCGCACGCGCCAGCACCCACCCGCTGTACTCCAAGCACCACACGCCTCGGATCTACGGGCTTGAGAGTTACGCGTCGGTTCCGATTCATCGGCCGGACGGCAGTTTCTTCGGCACCCTGTGCGCCATTGATTCTTCGCCGGGCAACTTCGATGAAGCCCATGTCCGACGGTCCATGGAGCTGCTTGCCGAGCTCGTCGGCAACTATCTGGACAAGGAGGACCGCCTACAGGAAGCGGAGACGGCGCTTTCGGACGCGCGGCGGGATTCCGACTTGCGCGATCAGTTCATCGCGGTACTGGGCCATGATCTTCGCAGCCCCCTCCAGGCAATCAGCGTAGCGGCAGATGCACTTGAGGATGAGGCGCCGTCCGCGCGTCAGCAGCAGATGCTTGCGCACATCGCATCTGGCGTGACCCGGATGGATGGGCTCATAAACGATGTACTTGATTTTGCCAGGGGCCGATTGGGTGGAGGCATCCCGATCTCGCTCCGGGAAAGCGATACGCTGCAAGCTGACCTTGAACGAGTTGCAGCGGAAGTGGCGATCGCCACCGGTCGCGAGGACATCGATGTGCAGATGCGGATCGAGGGCAGCGTGGTCTGCGATCCCGGCAGGCTGTCGCAGCTGCTGGCCAACCTGCTGACGAACGCAGTGCAGCATGGCGAGCGGTCGCTTCCTGTCACGCTGAGGGTGCACGCTGCATCCAATCGCCTCACGCTGGATGTGCACAACGCAGGCTGCATTGCGCCCGACAGGCTCAGCACCATTTTCAACCCGTTCTCGCGTGAGAAGGGCGAGCTTCCCAGGCCAGGTCTTGGTCTGGGCATCTACATCGCATCGGAGATTGCCAAGTCTCATGGCGGGATACTCGATGTGGTGTCAAGTGAAAGTGCCGGAACCGTGTTCACGTTCCGGATGCCAAGCGCGGATGTTGCCTGAGCGCCGGGGCTGGCCCTGCTTGATGCCACGGCATGCACTATCCAGGAGGTAGGCCGCGGTGGACTTTCGCTCAAGCAAGCTGTGGTAGCTCACGTCGTAGCACTTCGTGCGCTGCGCGGGGGCGAAGGCAGACCGTCAGGCACCTGTTGGCCGGACAATGCTCTGCCAACGGAAGCTCTCGCGCATCCAGCGTGGATCGTGCCTCCTTGCTGGGTTGGTCGGGAAGTCCCTTCTCGAACGCTTGATTGTAGATCTGTGTACCGTGGGCAATACTGAGATTGCCCCTGAGCGAGAGGACAGATCGTTGAGCGCCTCCATGCTTCCAAGAATCATAGGTTTCGACGTGCCACGGCTACAGGAGCATGTCGACTCATCTACCGACGAGGCCATCATTGCATTGCTGGATCTTGCCCCCGGTGCTCGCTGGATTGAACTGTTCCTGATGAAGTGTGAGGCGCTGGCGACTCAGCTTTCGCTTGCGCAAGTCCGGGTTGAAGGCTCGAAGATCTACTTCTACGGTTCGATCAGCGACTCTCGGGCGCTTGCAGATGCTGTCATGTCCATCGTCCACGTGCTGAATGATCAGCTGATGCGGGAAGGGAATGATGCAGCTGGGCAGGAGGGGCGTTGCTAAGGGCAGGAGAGTCGTGACCAGCATAGGGTCGCGATCTCCGCTGCGCCGGGGTGCCCGCGGAGACTGGATCGAGCCGCAAGCCTGACTTGGAGGGCGCCCAGCCATGCCTCGCGCATTCCGTGCGGATCTCTGATGTAGATGTCACACGCGAGCCGGATGACGGGGTCAACTTCATGGCGAAAGCTGACAGCAGGCAGGGCGCCAGAGTTGAATGCCAACCCCCAATGGGTAAGCTCACGCTCGACGTCAACGAAATCCTTGTTCCTCGTGCGTTCCATGGTTTGCTCCTGTTGGACATGCACTGTACACCCTTCAGGACAGCGGCCTGTTCATGGCGCTTGTTCATACTCGATCCAATCGGGCACGGCTGCGTAACGCGCTGAAGCCCACTGTGGGGTCGCAGCAGATGGCTGCATCGGAGCAAGACATGAACAACACTTCCCAGAACCAGAATGATGGCCGCAACTCGAGTGTCGAGAAGAAGCCCGGCCAGCAGGGCCACGCGGACGGCAAGGATCTCGGCGGTGAGGATCTGGCCGGACAGCAAGGGCAGCAACAGCAGCAGCCAAGCGAAACAGAGACTGGACAGCCAAGCCCTGGCCAGAACCCAAAGGCGGGTGTTGATCGCGACAGTCAGCGTTGATGCCCCAGAGGTGGCCGCGCCCAGCGCGGCTGCTTCGGCATCGACAGGAAGGCTGGAATGTCGTCTCACAATCAGGCTGTGACCTTGATGTCTCAGATCATGTACCAATCGCGCCCGGTCAGCACGACGACGATGGCTCAGTGCCGGGCTTGCCATGGCGAGAGTCCTGGTGGAATGGAGTGTGCGCGGTGTTTGACTGAAGAGTTGGGAAGAGTGATTGCCAATCGAGGCGCTGCTCTTTGCTGGCTTGAGTCGTTCCTGAAAGTTCAGCGAGACGAGGCACGCGTGTTCATCTGTGCAAAGAGAGTCGATGCGTCAGCCTTGGAGTAGTCGCATTCGGACCTGACATTGCGCAAGCGTATGCTCGATAAATCCAGGAGCAACGCTATGAACTTCCCGATATGCATCTACGACCGAACGGGTACGGGGCTCGGCCTTCCTGCCGGGTGGTGGATTGACCTTCAGTCCGATCTCCCCGCTCTGGTGAGAGGTGGTGAGCGCATAGATCTGCCACGCTCATCGAGAGATGACCGCCCTCGCCTGGATCCTGAAGTTCTCAGCGATCTGTCGAGGCGGATCCGGGGCTCGCAATGGCTAGAGTAGATCGAGCCCAACCGCCAGGCGTGCGCTGGTTGTTCTTCCGTCTTCGGAACGGACAGTCGATCAGCCCCGCCAGGCTGATGTCTGTCTGGTGCGAAGCCAGTGAATCGACTGAGTGCGCAGTACGCCGCGAGATCATTGACGGTGCTGGCTACGTGTATGCCCTTTACGCGCCCAATGGGCTGCGCTCACCTCGTCGCGTGGAACTGCGCATGAGGGCGCTTCTGGAAGAGGCGGGATTCGCCTTTACGATGGGAAGTTTGGCCGGGAGACATCCAGCCGACGGCTGAGGCGCGCCGTTTCCGGGACTGGAGGATCAATCTCCCGGTGGGTTCGCCGCCGCTCTGAGATCATGGCGTAGGGCCAGCCCAGCCGGCCGAAAGACTTTGCGTACGCTGGACGCGGCGCGGTGCCGATGCCTCCGGGCCCAAACGTGGTCATGCGCAATGACGGAACATCCGGCGAAATCAGGCAGCAGCTGAATCCATGCCTCGGGTATCTGCCCGCGCGCGATCGGCAGCAACAGCCTTGCGCCCTACACGCGATCACTTTCAGGCAGCCGCGACAGACCTCAGTGGAGCCTTCGCGGCGGCGGAGGCAATCCAGCCCTTCGGGCATGTCCATCACTCGCTTCTAGTCCTCGATATCGAATGGATCATCTGCTTGGAGCGCGCCAAGAGTTGTTGACGACGGCACTGCTCGAGCCAGTGGTGCCAGATCTCCATTTCGTCCATCAGACCTGTGGCCCCGCATGCAGGGCAGGTGAGGGTGGTTCCCTTCTGATCTGTTTCAAAGCCTGCGCCCCTGGTCATTGACGACCTCAGCCCACAGCTTCTACAGGTTGAACGCACCTGATCCAGTCGGATGATTGCGCCATCGAGTGCAAGCTGGGGCAGGATCGAATGGACCCTGAAGGTGTTGGGAGGGTGCATGGTCGTGCCATTTGGGGGGCTGGACACGGGAGCAAAGGATTGTGCACCGGAGAAGAGCCGCGAGATTGCAGTGTCCGCTCTTTGATGTGAGATCCCCTTCACGTCAATCGTCTCCGGCTGGCGGTCGAGGTGGATAGCCAGGAAGGATGCCCGAACGGGGCACATCCCCTGGGGGCAAAGCCGTTGCCAGCCCACGGCAGCAATGTGGTGCTGGCCCCTGACGGTGCCACCCAGTTCTTGCTTCGCATCTGCGAAGTGCCGCTGCAGGTCAGTTTCCGCGCACGCGATAGAGCAGCTGTCTGCCGAAATGGGCCTGACGGTGGAGTTTCCGAGTGATCGTGTTCGTTGCAGAGATCTGGCGGAAAGCTGAGGCACTGATTCATCGAACCGTAGCTCTACCGCGGCGCCACGATCTCTGGCCAAACTAGAGCCTTCCCGGTTCAAGCCGGCAGCTGAAGACATTTCCTTCACTGCAAGGACGAATACTGAAACTTCCGCCCTACGCATGGCAGATGCAGTCCATTCCGCATCTCGACTATCCACAGCAGGTTGGCGCGTTAAGACTCGGATGCATCAGATCCGAGCGTCGAGGCGACTCCACGTTCTAATCCTTGTTTGAGCTCAACCCAGCTGCGGCGGGTGTTGACGGGCATGAACGAACCTCCAATTGCGATTCAGTATCGCCTCGTGGCTTCCGCTGATGGGGCAGATCAGTGCCGCAGATCAGTGTCTGTGGCGCACGCTTGCCAGACACGGCATTGAAGATGACCGGCCAGTACGCTCGGCCGTTGATGCCGGCATGCCTTCGACCGGTTTCACAAATCTGTACCCCGCAGACGGGCATAGTGCCCTCTGAGTAGTGTGAGCGCGTCCATCCAGCCACGGGGTTTCCCCGAACGCCAGGAGGTCACTGTGCCAAGTTGGGATGAAGGAATGAAGTTGACGCGTCGCCAGGTGATCGCCGGCGGCGCCACGACCGTGGCGATGTCCGCCGCACCAGGGGCGTCATCGCTCGCCGCCGAACTGGCGGCATCCCCGCCGCCCAGGCCGCCGGTCATCAGCACGGTGGCCTTGACCGTCAACGGCGCGCGCCGGGAGCTTGAGCTCGACACGCGGACCACGCTGCTCGATGCCCTGCGCGAACATCTGGAGCTGACCGGGACCAAAAAGGGCTGCGACCACGGTCAATGCGGTGCCTGTACCGTGCTGGTCAACGGTGAGCGCATCAATGCCTGCCTCAGCCTGGCGGTGCAGCACCAGGGCGATGCCATCACCACCATCGAAGGCCTCGGAACCCCCGATGACCTGCATCCGATGCAGGCCGCCTTCATCAAGCATGACGGTTACCAGTGCGGGTATTGCACGCCGGGGCAGATCTGTTCGGCGGTAGCGGTACTGGACGAGATCAAGCGGGGTGTCCCCAGCCATGTGCAGGCGGACGTCAGCGCACTGCCCCAGGCCACCAGCATGGAAATGCGCGAACGCATGAGTGGCAACCTCTGCCGATGCGGCGCCTATTCCAACATTGCCGAGGCAATGCAAGAGGTCGCTGGCGTGACCTCTGCAGGGAGGCGCTCATGAGGGCCTTCAGTTACGAACGCGCGAAATCCCCGGCCGAGGCCGCCAAAGCCGTGGCCGGTACCGAGGGCGCGAAGTTCCTGGCCGGAGGGACCAACCTGCTCGACCTGATGAAGCTGGAGGTCGAGACGCCAACGCACCTGGTCGACGTGCAGGACATCGGCCTGGACAGGATCGAACCCACCGACGAGGGCGGCCTGCGCATCGGCACGCTGGTCACCAATACCGCACTGGCCTCGCATGAACGCGTGCGCCGCGACTACGCGGTGCTGACCCGCGCGATCGTGGCAGGCGCCTCCGGGCAGCTGCGCAACAAAGCCACCACCGGCGGAAATCTGCTGCAGCGCACGCGCTGCCCGTACTTCTACGACCCCCATCTTCCCTGCAACAAGCGCCTGCCCGGATCAGGCTGCGGCGCGCTCGAAGGGTTCTCCCGGCAGATGGGCGTGATCGGCACCTCGGACAGCTGCATCGCGACCTATCCGGGCGACATGGCGGTGGCCCTGCGGGTGCTGGACGCCTCGATCCAGACCGTCAGGGGTGACGGTAGTACGCGCAGCATCCCGATCGCCGATTTCCATCGTTCCCCCGGCGACAGGCCGCAGCAGGACAACGTGCTGCAGCGCGGTGAGCTGATCACCCACGTCACGCTGCCGGAACCCCTGGGCGGTCGGCACGTGTACCACAAGGTACGTGACCGCGCGTCCTATGCGTTCGCACTGGTGTCGGTCGCGGCGGTCGTGCAGCAAGACGGCTCGGCGCGGTTCGCCTTCGGTGGAGTTGCGCCGAAGCCGTGGCGCATCGAGGCAGCCGAACCCCTGCTGCGCGACGGCGTAAAGGCCGCAGCCCGGCAGGTGTTCGCCGGCGCCCGTCCGACGCGGGAGAACGCGTTCAAGATCGCTCTCGCCGAGCGCACCCTCGCAGCTGTGCTGGTGGAAGGAGAGCACTGATGCCCCTTGAATTCAACGCCCCCGCCGGTGACAACCTGTTCGACAAAGCGAAGGTCGTCGGCAAGTCGACGCCGCGCATCGACGGCCCACGCAAGACCACCGGCACCGCCCCCTATGCGTATGAGCGCCATGACGTGGCACCGAACCAGGCCTACGGCTATATCGTCGGCGCGGGCATCGGGAAGGGGCGCATCATTTCGATGGATGCCTCCCGCGCACGCGCCGCCCCGGGCGTGCTGGCGGTCATCACCGCACCGGAGACCAAGCCGGTCGGCAAATCGAACTGGAACAATGCGCCGCTGTTCGGCGGCCCCGACGTGGCCCACTACCACCAGGCCATCGCCTGCGTGGTGGCAGAGACCTTCGAGCAGGCCCGCGCCGCCGCGGCATTGATCCGCACCCGCTATGAGCGCGGCAAGGGCCGTTTTGATTTTCCCGCACTGGCGCCGTCCGCGCCGCTGGCAAAGGGGCGCGATGGCAAGCCCGACCGGCAGGCGCTGGGCGATTTCGACACCGCCTACGCGAGCGCCGCGGTCAAACTCGACGAGACCTACCACACCTCCGACGAAAGTCATTCGATGATGGAGCCGCACGCCACCATCGCCGCCTGGGAGGGCGACACGCTCACGCTGTGGACGGCGAACCAGATGATCGACTGGGCCAGGCAGGGCATGGCGGCGATCCTCGGCATCGATCCTGCCAAGGTGCGCGTGGACTCGCCCTATATCGGCGGCGGCTTCGGCGGCAAGCTGTTCATCCGTGCCGACGCGGTGCTGGCCGCGTTGGCGGCCAAGCAGGTCGGGCGACCGGTGAAGATCGCGCTGCAACGGCCTTTGATGGCCAACAACACCACCCACCGGCACGCAACCATTCAACGCGTCCGGATCGGTTGCGCGAAAGACGGCAGGATCTCCGCCATCGCCCATGAGAACTGGTCGGGCAACATCAACGGCGAGGACGGCGAGAACGGCACCCTGCAGACGCCCAAGCTCTATGCGGGCGCCAACCGCCTGGTGGCCAACTACATCGCCACGCTCGATATGCCCGAAGGCAATGCAATGCGCGCGCCGGGCGAAGCGCCAGGCCACATGGCGCTGGAAGTGGCGATGGACGAGATGGCCGAGAAGCTGGGCCTCGACCCGATCGCGTTCCGCATCCTCAACGAGCCGGAGGTCGTACCCGGCGACCCGTCCAAGAAGTTCTCCGACCGCAACCTGGTGCGCTGCCTGCGCGAAGGCGCCAAGCGCTTCAACTGGAACAAGCGCAATGCCAGGCCGGCGCAGGTAAGGGAAGGGCACTGGCTGGTCGGCATGGGCGTGTCCGCGGGGTATCGCGGCGCACCGACGATGAAGTCGGCGGCGCGGGTGCGGCTCGACGGCCAAGGCGGCGTGATCGTGGAAACCGACATGACCGACATCGGCACGGGCTCCTACACGATCATCGCGCAGACGGCAGCCGAGACCATGGGCGTGCCGCTGGACCGGGTCCAGGTGACCCTCGGCGACTCTCGTCATCCCGCCTCCGCCGGTTCCGGCGGCCAGTGGGGCGCGGCAAGCTCCACCGCAGGCGTGTACGCGGCGTGCGTCAGCCTGCGCCGCAAGGTGGGCGAGAAAATGGGCTTCAACGGCGACACCGCAAACTTCGCCGATGGCCGCATCCAGGCGGATGGGCGGACCATCAAGCTGGCGGAGGCGGGGACACTGTCGGCGGAGGACGGCATTGCCTTCGGCGACTTCAAACAAGGCTACGACGTCGGCACCTACGCAGGGCATTTCTGCGAGGTCGCCGTGCATGCCTACACTGGAGAGACGCGCATTCGCCGCATGCTTGCCGTATGCGATGGCGGCCGGATCCTCAATCCGCTGTCCGCACGCAGCCAGGTCATCGGCGGGATGGTGATGGGCGCGGGTGCGACCCTCATGGAGGAACTGGTGGTCGACAAGCGGCTTGGCTTGTTCATCAACCACGACCTGGCCGGCTACGAGGTTCCCGTGCACGCCGATATTCCGTACCAGGAAGTGGTCTTCCTCGATACGCTGGACCCGGTGATCTCGCCGATGAAGGCCAAGGGCGTGGGTGAACTGGGCATCTGTGGGGTCGGCGCCGCGATCGCCAATGCGGTCTACAACGCAACCGGTGTGCGCGTACGCAGCTATCCCATCACCCTGGACAAGCTGTTGCCCGGCTTGCCCGACGTAGGCTGACGTTGCGCATGGACCGATCCGTAGCCTCACCCGCGCCGGAAGCTTCAGCGGCAGGTGGAGGGCAGCCCGGCGATCTTGCCGAGGACCTGTCCGCAGCGCCGGGTTTCCTCACCGAAGGCAGCCCGCGCGGCGTACTCGAGACGGCCTTGACGCGTGTGCGCGCGGGGGAGCACGCCGTGCTCGCGCTGGTGCTGGAAACCGATGGCTCCACCTACGCCGGTGCCGGCGACATGGTGCTGTTCTGCAACGGCAGCCAGGTCGGCTGGCTCAGCGGCGGATGCCTGGAGCCAGAGCTCGCGCGACGCGCGGAGCAGGTGAGCGCGGCAGGGCAGGTCGACTGGATCGAGATCGACACCCGCAGTGACGACGACCTGCTGAGTGGGTCCGCGCTCGGCTGCCGCGGCCGGCTTCGGATTGCGCTTCTGCCATTGCGTGCCATGGCCGGCATCGACGTTGTCATCGAGGCATGGCTGCGCGAGGGTGTGCCACTACAGCGCGAGCTTCGCGCATCGGGGCAGATCGTTTTCCGCGCGGGCCGTCGCGAGCGGACGTGGCAGCTGCATCCGATGGATGGTACGCAGCCTTTTGGTGAGGGTGCGTGGCGTTTGACGCTGCCCCGGCTTCCGCGGGCCCTGATCCTGGGTGGCGGTCCCGAAACGCCCTTCCTGGTTCCGTTGCTGCGTGGCCTGGGGTGGCAGATCAGCGTGGCCGAACGGCGAGCGCGCTGGGCCTCAGCGGGGCAGGGCGCGGATGCACAGTTGCAGACCAGCCCGGCCGAGGCCCTCCATGGCGACCCGTGCGACGCGGTACTGGTGATGCATCACGATTTCGAACTTGACCGGGAGGCGCTGGTGGCCCTGGCGGATACCAAAGTCGCGTTCATTGGACTGCTGGGTCCGCAGCGAAGGCGCGAGGACTTATTCAAACTGCTGACTCCGGATCAGCGCCACCGCCTGTCCCCGAGACTTCGATCACCGGTTGGCCTGAAAATCGGCGGCCGAGGGCCAGAGGCGATTTCGCTCAGCATCGCCGCGCAGCTGCAGCAATGGCGAAGCGCGCACGGCAGGTGACCGACCCGCATGCGGTCGTCGTGCTTGCTGCCGGCGGGAGCACCCGACTTGGCCAGCCCAAGCAGCTTCTAACCCGGCAGGGTGAGACCCTGGTACATCGCGTGGTCCGATTGGCGCTGGAGCTCGCGCCGGCGCAGGTGCTGGTCGTGGTAGGCGCGAACGCACAGGCAGTGACATCCAGCATTTCCGGGCTGGATGCCACCCCGGTAACCAACCACCACTGGGAACGCGGCCTGGCGAGCAGCCTGCAGGTTGCCGGCGGTCACCTGCTGCCCACGGTGAGCGCGGTGATGGTCGTGGCATGCGACCAGCCCGCAATCGAGCACGCCCATCTGCGGGCGCTGCTTTCGGGTGCCCGCACCGCGGCGTCAGCGTGCGCGGGCACCCGTCACGGAAGTGCGCTTGGCGTTCCCGCGGTAGTACCGCGCGCCTGGTTCACCCCTGTGGGTGCAGCCGGTGACCGCGGCTTCGGAGCGCGCCTGCGGCAACTTCCTGCCGATATGGTGCATGTCCTACAGGCACCGGAACTGGGCCTGGATGTCGACACGGCAGAAGATCTTGCGCGTGCGCGCGATGCGGGCTGGATCGATACTGAGTGAGTCGCGCGCTCACCCGCCGGGCGCCAGTGAATGGCGTGCACCGCGAAACAAATGGCCGCCAGTACGTGGGCCCGATTCCGATATAGGTCGTGCGTGCCGCCTCATCCTTGTGAGTGGGTGAGGGGCGGGGCGCTAATGAGGCGGCACCAAACGGCCGTGATCCGTCACGTTAATCGAATTAAAGCCTTTGGGGCGATGCGTCGCATGTTGCTATATGACAGGTTTGCATCGATGGAGGAGGACGCGTGGGGTGTAGCCGATGCAATCGCGACAAGGAAGATTTATCGAGGATAGACGAAGCGATGCTACTTCTATCCGCGGCGGTCCCCGTCTGTCCAACTAAACGAAAATACGCGCACTACCAAGAGCTCATGCGACAACCTTTCTGGGCGCTGGCTCTAACGACGGACAGCTTGGTGGATGGGAACCGCTTTTCTAGAATAGAATCTGCAACTGCAGCAGACACACTGATTGTTCAGTCAATGCATGCTGCCGCTCTTGCCAGAGCGCCTACGACTCAACTTAACCTAGGCTCAAGCCGAATGATCACTCTAAGTTTCGATAGAGGTCTAATTCGCCTTAGTTCTTGGGATGAGCTCTATGAGACACCTGGCTATGTCAAAGTGCTTGACGCTAAGTCAGTCCAGCTTAGGGAGATCATTGGCGTCTACTCATTTCAAACGAGAGAAGCGTGTGGTCTCAAGAGCTGCAAACAGCCCCACGGCAATGGATACGTAGTAACTACTACTAGTGGAATCGTCACAAACATTGGAAGCATTTGCGGTAAGCGGGCGTTCTCAATTACGTTTACAAACTTGCGAAGAGCGTTCGACAGAGACCTCAAGGCCAAGGAGAGAAGGGAAAGGCTGGAGGCACTTCAAAGTAGGCTGCCGGCGGTCCTGGAGCAGTTTCGCTCTATGCGGGACCACGCGAAACCACTTTACAGAGCTACTATGGGTCTGAGGGGGTCAGGTGTTCCGCGGCAGATAGCCGACGCGGTACGGAATATGATGCGTGTCGGAGACGGTGCGATAACCAAGAATAGAAAGGCGACCCCTCAAGAGCGAGAATTTGCCATTGAGTCGGGGCTGGCTAGGCGGGACATGCCGTACTATGTCAGTGAGATTGTTGGACGCATCAGTAGCGTGAGTGCACTAAACGAGGCGGAGGCGCTTAGGGGACTGCTCAACGAGCTCGACCCGACGCTCAACAGACTGGCAGAGTGCGATCTAAGCACAATTTCAGACAAAGAAGCTCGCCATCTTGATAAAGCGACCAGCGGCATCGACTCTAGGCTTGATCAAATCGGCCGCACGATTACGTCGCTGCGTGCATTTGCCACCCAGGACAACATTGGCCAACTTGCAACGATCTTAGACTCACCGACTGATAGGAGGCTCTTCGATGGGTTCTTGCATTCATTGCCTGCGCCCGGACTAGTTCGGTAAAGGCGCCTGCCTAATGACCCTCGGCTGAAGCGAAACGATCGCAAGCGACAAGCTCCTAGAATGGTATGTCGAACGTTCCGACCTCTATCCCACCCTTGTACCGAGCTCTTTTTTCAAAGATGCTTGCAAACTCCCTTCGAAGCTCGGCGTCACTGTTCAGCTTATCCGCATCACTCTCAGAAAAATCCATCGACACCTCGATTCCCCGCTTGTTAGTGCTAAGGATGACTTCCCCACTTGGCATGGGAATTCTCAGCCTCGAAGCCGCCTTGCTCAGATAGTGCCTGAGCATATAGCCAATTTCTTCTTTGAAGTAACTGCGCACTTCAGATGAAGTCGCAATGGCCGCAAAGCTCTTGCCGACCTCATCTGAGAAGAACTTAACATTATGCGAATGAAGCAAGTCGATATCGCCAATCCATTGCTTCAGTGCGGAAGATTGCACGAAATGCACGGACGCAGCCGTGTCTTTCCTTCTCACCATATATCGAACGAAGCAAGTGATGCGATCGACCTCGCGCACCTGCTTCCTGTCTTCATTGAATTGAACTTCCACCATTTGAGCATCAAAGACTGCATGCAGTGAGTAGCTGTAGATCCTCTTCCTTCGCGCCATATCGCCCCCGGCCCGCTTTCCGAGTTCGTGATCGAGAGCCTTGATTAGGCTAGTAAAAGAGTCGTAGTAAGGCTTGTCATTGTTAGCCTGCCCCTCATTGCCCACCATCTGAAATGCAAAAACGTCCCGAGCCGCCACTAGCATCGCCCTAACTGCGGGGCTCATCGATGAAAAATAGCGATCTTTCCAGTTCGCGCTGGAGAGATGGGCCTTCATCGGCTGCAGTCTCGTGGCCTGTGGCGCAGGCTCCCAGTCAGCATTTGGGTCCTTGGCTGGGCGCTTGCGCGAAAGAAAGGCTGCGGCATCCTTTGCGATTTTCTTGCAGCTGATCAGAGCGCAAGTGAGTACGTGTACATCGTCCATTTTTGTTGTCTTGTAGGCGATAACATCGAGCTCTCGAGCCTGATTGCTTGCGTCATCAATGTAATAGCTTCCATTGATAGTCTTCCAGCCCGCCTTCTGTAGCGCTGTCACCACCTCGTGCTCAAGAACAAACCCAGTTTTCGCAACCGCTTCGAGGACTTTCGCATTAGTTGGCACGAGTAAATCCTTATAATTTGGCGTGGGCAGACATCATTGCTCGGCTGGGTTACCGGCGCAGTTCAATTGTCCGACCAAGCGGCAAGTCGGGGAAAGATCTTTGTTTGATCGGGTCAGCGGACGGTGACTGCACGACCTCAGTCCACGCATGACCGTTAGGATGTCATGCAACTGGCTGACGGGCTGATCGTCTTCCCCAAACTGCCGTGCGGGGTAGCGGTAGTGGGATGACGGCGGATCCATGTATACGGCGAGAAGTCGCCACTGTTGGCGGAGCTTCGTTGCCACTGTCGGCAGCGAGCTCTCATAGGCAGGATCGACGACCCTAGATACTTCCTCGGCCGTCAGCCAATGCTCCGCCAACCTCGCGCGCCTTTGTGCAGCGGAGACCAAGATTGGATGGAGGCTTTCGGAGCGGGAACTCACCATCTCGCACCTGCGCTCGCAGGTATTCGAGGGTCGAGCGAGGCCAGGCAGGTCATAGGGCAAGCATACCGGGATCGATAGAGGCTGCTATCAAAGGTGATTGGTCGTTTGCAGCGCGCAGACACGCGAACTCCGGTTTGCCACAAAGCGAGCGAGTACCTCGGCCTTCCATTTCGGGCAACTTGTAGTCAGTTTGTGCTTCCAGAGGGCATCTTTTCGGTCGCCCGTCGGGTCAGGGGCGATTGTTGGTCAGAAAAAGGGCGTCTGTTGGCTTGAAGGAGGGAACTTCATTGTCGTCATACGGCTGTCTGCCGCACCGAAAACGCCCGGCCTCTAACGCATTGATTTTAGAAGATATGGATGGGGTGAGCTTAGCCTCTTCCTGGCAGCTTCCGTCCACCAAAGATGCCCGATATTTCCGGAAGTCCACCAAAGATGCCCGATATTCCCGGAAGTTCACCAAAGACGCCCGGCATTTCCAGAAGTACATAAATAACGCCCAACAGTTCCGGAAGCCCATAAAACACGCCCACGACTGCCGGGGGTTCATTAGAATTGCCAATTAGCCCACGCGGCGGCAAAGCCTCCCCTTGTGTTGCGTACTCGCATGAAGGCTACTGCCGTTCGCAGTCCGGCACGAGACAGTGCCGTTGCCCCAATGATGGCAAAAATTGCTAAGAACTGCCTGCCTTAGGATTTCTGCTGGATTCTAGCTGTTTTTCGAGGTGTCACCCAGGCGACCCGGACTTCTCTCAAGGAACGGGCGGAACCCTGAAGCTCGATGACCGGATACCCACCTGAAGGCAGTACATCCTTCGGATTCAGCTTGAACACCCTTGCAAGCGTCAACGCCAAGCCTTCCTCATAAGCGGTTGCCAGAACCCACACAAGCGCGTCGACCAAGGCGGATCTTCCCTTAATGCTGTCCAATACCGAAGCGACGATTACGGAAGGGGACCTATCCGGCTTGTCGTTCGCGATACCAAAGGCCGCAGCGGCCAGCTCCAGCGCTGTGCCGCACGCTAACGTTACCATCGGGTCGACAACCGAGAGATTGAGCCAAGTCGCGCCGCTGGCAGAAACACCATAGGGAGCTAGGAACGACTCGTGCCGCTCTACCTCAGTGGGTCCTTGGGTGTCGTAGTGCGTTGAGCGGAAGCTCAGGACAGATAGGCCTTCAAGTCCGACCCTGGCGCATGCCGCTGCAGTGGCCCGCGTCAAAGCATCGTAGGCCATCAATGGGAGCGGAGCGCACATGAGGCCCGAGTTGCCGCCAATCATTGCCCAGCCCCAGAACGCCCCTGGCTCCGGATCGTCAGCGGATGGCTGGAAAGCCTCATACCTTACGTGAGCATTGCCATCGTCCTGGTGGACGGGCGGCATAGGAGTCGTTCTATCAATCAGGCGCGCCAGAGCTGAAGGCCAGCTTTGCGCATCACTGGGGAAGTGAATCACTCGGCCTGCCCGCTGGCGTGATGCCCAATGAAGGTAGTCATCCACCCACTGCGACACTTCACGAGCGGGAAATTGCCTGACGTCCAGTAGCGCTGTGTGGGCGTCGATTGGCTGAAATCCACAAGTACAAGTCCCGAGACCACCGGAGTGGTCAAAACTGGTGCCCAGCGTCCTTCCGCATGCCTCGCAGTGGCTGATGAGCTTCTCGCCATGCCAAGGGCACGCAGAGATGGAAGGAAGGAGAAATAGTGAACAATGGTAGCCGTGAAGTGCGCATGCGGGGCACCGCATATATGGAAGCTCACTACCCGCGAGAAGTCGAAGTGATTGAACTGGAAGCCACGCGGCCGGATTCCATAGATTCTTCGTTGTGACGTCACGGACTTCGATGGCTGACGCAAAAGTATCCTGCACCCGGCCCGGCAGAAGCAAAGGGCGGAGCATGGAGCGCCCAGTCTTACGCCTCACCCCCATGATCATGAGTTGCTCACTTGTTGGCATGCCCAGTGCAACGATCCGCTGCAGCACGCCGTAGCCCGATATGTATGGATAGAACTCATGCTCTGCGCCGACAATCCGAGGCGTAGAAGGATTTACGGCGCGAGAGCTATTCATTGCTTCCCCCTACCTGGTTTGCCGTATTCTGTATCTTCTCAATGATGGCGATTGCCTTGTCGGACATCTTCTCGCGCATGCGAATGAACTCGGTTCGCAGGTACCCGACATGCACAAGCGCAGCACGGACGTCAGATGGAGTGAAGCGTTCGAAACTCTGCTGAAACCAAGCGTTCGTTAGCAGATTCCGCACGGTCGATGTGAAGGAGCACATCGGCCAGCCACTATGTTCGGGAAGTCCCACCTCCCTCCGGAGGGCGGACACAGCATCGCAAATCATCTCCGTTTCAGATTCCAGCCGCCATCCGCGATCAAATGCGTCGGTGGCGAAGTATCTAGAAAATGGCATGTCCTCTGTCGGCCACCATGCTGCGCCGTCGTAGCGCGACAGGGCATGCCTGACCTCATCTCGCGCCGCAAGAGGAAGAAATGGGGCTGAGTCCAGAAACCACCGGCGAACAACATGTGACGGATGGTGCT
Source organism: Stenotrophomonas genospecies 5 (assembly GCF_054473825.1). Lineage (NCBI taxonomy): Bacteria > Pseudomonadati > Pseudomonadota > Gammaproteobacteria > Lysobacterales > Lysobacteraceae > Stenotrophomonas > Stenotrophomonas genospecies 5. The sequence continues at coordinate 1,130,591 of NZ_JBTMUW010000001.1, read as the reverse complement.
GCCACATGTCGCCAAGCTCGATGCCCTGCTGGTCACTTTGGTACACAAAGACCAAAAAGAGAGTAAGCCTGTCCTTGCTCATCAAGTTATCAAGATCTTCTAAGCACTGAAACTCAAGATTGGTGAGCCGTTGAGCACTGTCGATGAACAATACGTACCTGCGTACGTCGGCGTGCCCACACGCGGCGCGCATGTGATTGTGTATTCGTGCCCTCAGCTCGTGAGGCCTGGCCGATGACCAGCGCGGCATTCCCAGTTGATGTGAAAGCGCGTGCCAGAAGCTCAGCGGGCTCCTGCATGCATCTGAGGTTGCGACGATTGCCCTGGCCACACCTGCGCGGCGTCCGTCCTCCACGAGCCAGCGCCAGTCGGTTTCGACTAGATAGTCTTGCGCCGTGGATTTGCCAACCCCGCTCTCTGAGTAAAGAGAGCACCCATGATGACCCTGCTGAATGTTGTACAGAACGAAATCCGCCATGCGTTCGACAGGCTTCGTGTTGATACGGTAGCCAGACTCAATGAAAAGTGGATGGTCGGGGTCAAGGCGACGGACGGCCATGATGGCCTCCGCAAGGTCCGATCTAGTCATCAAGATTCACCTTGCCTCCCCGGGGGACTCTTACCGGGATGTGAGCTGGCTGGGACCGAATGTCGGGCAGACGGCCGAAGTGCAACTGCTGCAAGCGCGCAAGTTGGTCGACTGCGGGTTGGGACGTGTCTGCAGTAGATCGAAGATGCGCTATGAAGGCTTCAATTGCACACTCCACGCCAGCGATTGAGAAATCACTGCGCTGTTTGGACCAACGACAGATGATCCTTCGCGTCCTCTCGTCATGCGGCGCGCGCGACCAAGGCGCTCGCGCGGTAGCCACTCCGAATGGCACGGTGGCACTTTGAAGTAGCACGATTGAACGAAGATCGCGCCTATTCACGCGCGCAAGAATCCTGGTGCCAATCAGTCCCCATTTATCGTTAAGGGAAGGGGATCGGTAGTCCGCATACAAGTAGGTGACATGGGGCAACTCCCCATTATCCTTGTTGCCTTTTACGGGCAGGCTTACGATTGTCGAAGCCATATCTGCAGCATCCAGGCCACAGGTTTCCGGCGCAAACGCAAACGCTGACTCTTTGCGATTCGTGAGATACGCTAGCGGCGTCATCTGTCCGAGTGCGGAGTGAGGCGTCGCGTTGTAGTTGGCTATGATGACGTCCAGGAGCTCCTCGAGAAGGTGCATCTGGATGGGATGGGCATCCGGAGAGAAGTTGCTGATCCTGATCTTGTTTTCCCCCAGCCGTTTGGCGGGCTCAAAACCGCCGGGGATCTTACGCAGCGCACCACGTTCCAAGCGCGAGAAGAATTGCTCTACAATGGGTCGTGAGCGCGGTGTGTGCGACTTTCCGAAGATCATCACACCTCCCCGAGCCCTGCAGAATGCTGCTTCGAGTGCATGGGCCGAGTGCGCAAGGAAGTTGTCCAGTGCGACAGCGGCCGAGCGCGTGACTATCGGCGTTGCTGCCTGATAGACGGGCATTCCAGCGCCAGGTGCGTAGAAGAGGTCCGGGATCGTCAGGTCCCTGGGAGCCCAGGGTTCCATTGACTTGGACAAGCAGAGCGCTACATCAAGATTGTCATAGCTCTGGCCGACACAGAGAAGCCATCCCGTTACCGCCCTGGATTCAGTCTCTATTTCGATGAGAAGCCATAGCCGTGACACTTTGCGCGTAACACGCGCGCCATTGGGCATATCGATGGAGATCTTGCATTCAACATCGATTTGGTGCGCGTCAAACTCCGTTCTGGCGAACAGGCCCATCCGTACTGCTTGCTCCAAAGCGACAGGAGCGTTCGATGCCGATTGAGGTTCATAAAGGTCCACGTCGGCTACTGCCGACTGCCGCCGCTTGAGCAAAGCAAGCAGCGAGCGCTTCCCCTTGCCAGGATCGTTCAGGGGGAATTTGTCCTCCAGGTTGTGCTGCTTCAGCTCCGCAAGGACTCGTTGGTGCAATTTTACGAACGCGCTTGGAGGGCGGCCCGGCGGCAGATGGGTTGCAAAGCCATCGATCAAGGCTTTAACACTCGGCACAGCTTCGGAGACTTTGTGCCACGCAAATCTTCCTGGAACCAGCGGCAATTCCGCGGGTTCGAAGGAAAGCTCAGTCGAGTAACTGCCCCATGGAATGCATACGCGAAATCCGTGCGGCATGCCATCGTGGGCTATCGTGGGCGCTTTCATTGCCATGCGCTTCAGGCGTTTGTGGCAGATTCCATATCTCCGGGATATAGCGGTGATGGTGGAACGGCCCAGAAGCAAGGCGGTGAGTGCTTCCTTGGCCACGCGGAACTTGGAGAGATGATCTGGTGCAATATCAACCGGATGTGGGGAGTACCACTCGTCGAGTGTCGCCTGATCATAGATTTCGTACCTAGCCATGACGCACCTCCACGAGGGCATCCGGATCCCCTGGGCGATAGTCCACGAGTTGTACGCGGCCGGTGTAGACGAGGCTTGCCACTGCGCAAGCCACTGCGAACCGGGCCTGGCCCGTCTGCAGTTGTAATGCGCTCATGGTGAGGCGCTCAACGTTCTGGAGCATGTCCTCAATCCTCACTTCCAACTGCCTGGCCCCCGCGATCTTTGCATTGGCCCAGACAAGCGGAAGTAGTTCGTAGGCAACAGCGACCTCGCTGGCGCGAGATGCCAGAGAGTTTTCGTGGACAAGTCGCAATACGAGCCCTTGATTCAAGGCCATGTGGATGAGCTCGTCATCTGCGGGAAGCTTGACTAAGCCAACGCTCAGTGAAGCCACCCGTTTTGTAGGGATTACAAACTGGTAGTGCTGGGTGCCATCCCTCCGCCCGACCCAGAAGCTCAACTCAAGGTCGCGCTTCTCGCCTACCGTGATTCGACGCGGCCTCTCAACATACATCTCCACCTGGGGGTCAAATTCGAGCATCAGCGCCTGGCAAAAGTTGACCAGGTCGGCCACCGTTACGGTCCGCCCATTCTTCGGGGACTGAAATACAAAGATTTCGCGGCGGTCGCGCTTGCCGCGTGCTAGCTCGAGAGGGGAATGGGGCAGATGCCCCTCACGGCGGTCTTCGTCCGTCGGTTTGGCGGTCGCGCTTTTTCCTGCGGTCATCATCCTGCTCCTCAGCCGTCGGCTTGCGAACGTCTGCCCGGTCTCGAGATTGGAACAAGGTGCCCATTCAGGTTCGCCTCCGCCATATGAGATGGGGAGGAAATGGGCGCACCCCTCCGCGCGAACGGGAAGTCGCTTGACTTTGTCAAGGAAAAGGGTGAGCCTCAGGGTACAGGCTGAGTTTCACCACCATCTGCTCCAACAGATGTCACTTGCCCCCGCGCCAACGGGGGCAAGTCATTTCCAGGGTTCGGAGATGTTAGTTTCCGGCTCTTGGTACTCTCCTCGGCGCTCGGCGAGCGCATCTTCGGGGACGTCTTGAGTCTGTTCTTGAAACGCTACAAGCCCGGCCCCTTGAGTTTGGGTTGTGGGGCGTCATTCCTGGTTGGGCTTCAGAGCAGCCGCTTCATCTTGCGGGGTGCCAGATACTGCCGGCGGACTGATTGCGGCCCTCAGCCCAACCATCCAGTCGGCGATGTCCATCGCAAAGGCAAATTTGCCGCGGCGGCCGGGCACTTTGAATATCTTCACGGGCAAGGTTCCGCGTGCCTCTGCTTGGCGGAGCGCGTGGCTGGAGCGATAGCCAAGAGCTCGCGGCAAGTTTTCATAGCCGATGAGAGGCCCGAAATGAAAGGTCAATTCTCTTTCGATCTCACGGCGTTCCGGGGCCAGGATTGATTCGTTGGTCCGCTCCGTCATGGCGTGGTCACACCCCGTCGCTTGTGTCCTCCTGATTCTGCCCCTCTAATACGGATGGTGGAAGGAGTAACAAACTCGCGTTTCGTTACCCATCAAAGGTGAATGGGGAGGGGCACGGCCATGGCGCTCAAAGAGATACCCTTTTACGGCGAGGCGCGACTTGCCCGCATGCGTGCAAGCACGAGCATACTTCCCGCCAACCGAGCCGTGCCGTACTGCCTGCGATCACTCAGTGTCGGATTGTGGTTTGAATGCTTGCGAAGCCGAATGGGCCTATCCAGCGCATACGCGCTCGGACAGTCGATATCCCCGGAGCGTCCCGGCTGCCACTCCAATGTGTGGGTGAAATATGCCCATGCGGAACACGTCCCGTCCCAGGCGACGCAGGCAGCAGCCGAGGCGCGCTATCCCGGCTCCCGCATGGTTCTATGTTCACCGGTCTGGGCCGCTCTGAATGTCCACGAGGCACTTGGCGGTTGTGGAGAATCAATACTCATGTCGCTCAGTGCACCTGTGCAACTGGAAGTGTTCAGCGGAGCGAGCTTGCGAGCCGGCATGTTTGTCCGCCGAGACCGTCGGTTACGAGAGATCACCGAGGGCTTGTGCGGGCTGGGCACTCTGGATAGCCTGGCGGCACTAGTGGTGATGTTGAGGGTCGCCCATGAGCAGGGCAGACGGCATGACTGCTTTGCCTTGGGGCGTGCACTGCACGATTGCCTGCTACTGGTGGGGCAGGATAGTCCCATCCAGCTTATTGCCGAAGAGCTGTTCTGGTACTTCAGCCATTTCGTGCTTCCTTTCACAGGGTGCCGGGGTGTTCGGATTGCATCGTCGCGACGCCGCTTGCTCCTGCAGCATGAGGTTCTCTCCCGCCTCGTACTTGAGCTTGAAGACAGCGGGTTCGACTATCTCCCAGGCATGCGTCACCCGCTCTTGCGGGTAGTCCGCAATCAGCAGCATGCTCCGTCTTTGCGCTTCTTCTCGCCCGGCGTCGGACCCTGCAGCGCAACATCGCGGCAGATGGCGCGGTAGCGCTATCAATACAGAGTCTTGTTGAGACGAGGAGGCATCCAGGATGGTGAGCGCAGAGACTAAAGGCTCGACCGATTACGAAATGAGCCGCTTGTGGTGGGCGGCACGGCTGTCGCAGTCGAGTAGAGGCTCAAGATGATTGCCTATCTTGGTTGGGGGTCGCTGGTATGGCAACCCGACGGTCTACCGGTTCGTGGACAGTGGCTGGCAGACGGGCCAACGGTTTGCGTAGAGTTTTTAAGGCAATCCGGCAATGGACGGCTTACGTTGGTCATGCATGCGGCCGCGTCTGCTGTCACCTCCTTCTGGGTTGAGGCTGGTACCGACGACGAGGGCGACGCCAAGCGAGCCTTGCGTGAGCGGGAAGCCATTCCCTCAAAGAACATGGAGCGACACTTGGGGGTCTGGACACATGGCTGTCCAGCACCGGCGAGTATTCCTGGGCTCGCTGACTGGGCCGCTGCTCGCGGGATTACCACTGTGCTATGGACGGCGCTGCCACCGAAGTTCAACGGGGAAAATCAACGCGTCCCATCAGTGGAAGAAGCAGTTGCCTACCTCGCAAGCCTCTCAGGGCAAACTGCGACGCTCGCAGAAGAGTACGTCCGGCGAGCCCCGCCCCAGATTGACACCGTCTATCGTCGTGAGTTTGCTGCACGTCTAGGCTGGCATCCCCTTCCGAAAGGGAGCTAACTGCGACGTGCGTGTGATAGCCGATGGCCAAACTCCGGCAATGGCCAGCACCGTTTCTCACCTTGGGCCGACTTGGGCCGGAAGGCCCGGCCCTGTCAGCGCTGCCCGGGGCTCCGGCTCAACAACTGGATGAGCAGAAGCCACTTGTGTGTCACTTTGCCGGCGGAGGCAGCACAACGATGAGTGCCATCCATGGGGCGATTGCCAGAACAGTGGCAATGTACGCGTACTTCAAACAGCTGAATTTTGACGAGAGAATCTTGGAATTGCGCCAACATTGACCCAGGAGGTCTTCCTCGAACTCCATCAGCGTACGCTCCGCGCACTTCTGCAAGAACTCGTGCTCGGCCATGCTCGACACCCGTTCAAAGAAGATGAGCGAATTTGACCCGCCTCGCAGTTCCGGAAAATATCCGTACCACAGGTGCCAGAAGCTAACAGTAAGCGGTGTAAGGAACAAAACGCCCACAACCGAGATCAGGGCCGTTAGTTCATCAAGTTTCGGCAGCCGCGTCGCGATCATGGCAAGCATGCCCAGGTTGATACCCAGGCCGACCGAGAGTTTTGTGTCTACACGGGAGAAGAAGCCCAAGACCAAATTCAGCTGCTGCCAAGCGGCACTAACGCGGTCGCTTTGATTTGGCGGGTGGCCGCCAGAATTTTGAGGTTCTTGCACGGGGTGAGTTCTCTGTCTTGAGGGATACGGTTTGTGTTCGTTTGATGGCAGATCGAAGACCGCAGATGTCCAGCGTTCCGCAGCAGCGCGCTCCTGCAGCCGCACAATCCTCAAGGAAAGCTGTGTCGGCCAGCGCACATCGGTGCTGTTCCAAGATGAAAGTGACCAGGGCCGCAGCGTGGTCGCCACATGCAGTGATCGCACCGTCAGGATCGCGGCCACATGGGCAGACTGGGGGTCTCCCGACCAAGGTTTCAGTGCGCGTCGACACCCGAGCAAGGAGTAGTTTGCCGTGCCAGAGCTCGAGCCTCCGCTTCTGAGGGCGCGAATCCTTGCGGACCATGAACTGCCCCGCGAGCACATCTGCCTTGAATGCCGGACCCAGTCGTTCGGCTGCCTGCTCAGCATTGGCCTGATGCTGCGCAGCACGACCGTGCGCGCGGCCGTTCTCCGCTCCAGGAAAGACCCGGCGGGCGTTCGCGCCGATCTGGTAGGTCAGGTACTGGTAGACCGTGGCCCACCAATGCCTCGCTGCTGCTTCGTCTTGGATCCGGCTCGGATTGTCTTCTCCCCAGCCGAGGCAGAAGCTACGGTCACCGTTGATATGCCGATCGGGACAGAACCCCGGCAGCATGCCGGGGTCGGCGATCTCGCGCACTGAGACGTGCTCGCCTGCAACGGAGACGAGCAATCTAAATGCGTACTCGGCTCCGCCGGCCCGAACCACTGTGATCCCAACCAGCCCCCCGACAGGGTCTACGATCAACGTGGCACCGTAGTCCGGTGCCACGCGCTGCAGCAGCTCCAAAGGCCTTGGCGTCACGTCGCGGCCACATGAGGACGGATCGGCTGCGCGAGCGCAGGAGCCACTGCGGGTGCCACTTCAGCGTAGTGTGCCTCCAGTGTTGCCTTCGCCACGCGGTCCCCGGATGCGGCGAGTTCCTCCACCGCTGCGGCATAGTCTAGGTTCGCCGCCTTTCGCTTGTCGGTAAAGACGGTCCGTATCGCGGCGCTGGCGGCCTTGTAGGCATTTTCACCAATGGCCGTCTCCACACCGTCGCAGAGTCGTTGTTGGGCTTCAGATTCCAACACCGCTCGCCCCGTGGCACACCGCAGAAGGCTCCCCTTCATGCCCAGGCGGGAAATGGCAAGGGGGCCAAGTTCGAAGCCAATGGCCAATCCCAGCTCTGCCACTTCCGCGCCTTCGGCGCTCAGTTGCTCCAGGGCAGTGGAGAAACTGCTGCGCAATGCACCCGCGCACTGGGCAGCGGTGCTGACCGTGTCCTGCGCATCTGTCGTCTGTGACGTGCCCTCCAGCAGCACCCCATGAAGGCAGTCGCCAATAAAACGGACACGACGCCCTCCAAAATCCTCGTGTACGACCGCATCCAGCTCAGAGCGCAATACGTGCAGTGTTCGAACCAGATGTTCGGGATCCTCCTCTAAGTGCTTGTCCACGAAGTCGGTGAATCCGTCAATGTCGGCATAGATCGAAACGCCATCAAATCGCCTTGAGTTCGCCGCGCTGAGCAGGGAGAAGTCCAGATCAGAAAGCGGAGGCGTCGGTCGACTGAACTTGAATTCGCCGATAGGGAGCTCGGCCTGTTCATCTTTCCAGAGTTCGATGATGCGCGACTTGGAAATGCCGAGTGCAGCGGCCTCGACGCATGCGGAAATCTGAGCATCGGTCAGCGAAGTGGTGCGGTCCTTGTTGCCGGTCAAGGTAGGCAGTTCAAGCACGGCACGTGCGCCGTGCGTCAGGTAGATGCCTTCAGCCCCTCCATGCCCGGCACACTTGGCCGCCTGATTGGCTGGGGAGCCTAAGAAAAGAGGTTCTCGGCTGGCGCGACGACCATTGTTGACGGCCAACGCCATCCCGCTGTCAATGCCGACACGAACCTGGGCATTGGGGATGTGCGCGTCCGAGTCGCCCGTTTCAGCCAGCACATCGATGGCGAGCTGGGCGATCGCAACCGCGCGCTCGATCCGGGCGCGTTCGTTGGCATCGCCGTACGGCTTGGTCACAACCGCATGCAGCCGCTGGTTGTGAAAGTCCACACGGATGGCATCACTTTCAACGAGGATGCGATGGACGGCGCGGTAGTGCTGATTCAGGAATCGAAGGGCCCGCTTGTGGCAGGTTTCGCCTTCGATGTCAGTGCAGCTAAGCATGTCCGCCAGATTGACGATGTCGATGTAGACATGCGCCCCTTGGACGCGATAGGCGCGATTGACTGGAATATCCACCAGCGAGGTTTCCCGCTTGTAATCGCGGATGTCCACGTCGCGGACTTCGGCGTAACGGGTGGCAATGCGCTTCTTGGTGCGATCTTTTTTCCAGCTGTGTCCCATCGTGCTACTCCCTGCGCCCAAGAGGAGGCCAGGCCGGGCGGGTCGCGTCGCCTACGGCGTGGCTGGCAGCCGGATTCATTCCAGCTCCTTTGGGCGTATATTGGGACCCAGTTCACACTTTCAAGGGGGCAGTATGGGGACTGGGATCGTCGAGCGCCTCGCGGCGGATGATGGCAGGCGACTGATCGCCGCCTTGGCTGAGTTCCGCCTGCTGGCCGGCTTGGACGCGGCCGCAGCCCAGCTGGCACAGGCCGGGGAATTGCTCGACGTGGGGACAGGGCAGGCCTTTATCACTCAGGGCGCCCCAGAGACCGACGTTTTCTTCATTGTCTCCGGCTCCGTGGACGTGCTGGTCAACGGCAAAGTGGTTAATACCCGAAGGGCTGGGGACCACGTCGGCGAAATGGCAGCCATCGAACCGGCGCAACTGCGGGCGGCAACTGTTACTGCACGCGAGCCGACCGTAGTGCTAAAGGTGCCGGAAATCGATTTCAGCAGGATTGCGGATTCACACCCCGTCATCTGGCGGCGGCTGGCCGCGACCCTTTCGCGCCGTCTAAAAGAGCGCAATCACATGATTACCCAACCTCGCGGACAGGTCCGGGTCTTTGTGATGTCGTCGGTGGAGGCGCTCCCTGTCACGCGGTTGCTGGTACAGCACTTCGAGCACGACCCGTTCCTGACGGTGGTATGGGACCACGGGGTGTTCCGCGCCGCCAACTACACACTTGACGAGCTCGAGCGCCAGCTGGAACAGGCAGACTTTGCCATTGCCGTGGCCCACGCGGATGACATGGTCATCAGCCGCGGTGACGAGTGGCCTGTCATGCGCGACAACGTCGTCTTTGAACTGGGTATGTTCATTGGATTCCTGGGGCGTCGGCGCGCCTTCTTGATGGAGCCGCGCGAAGACAAGCTGAAGCTTCCCAGTGATCTCACGGGGCTCACGACCGTCCCCTACCGATACACCCCTGGCCCGGACGCCCGGGCTTTGATTGCACCGGCATGCGAACAAATTCGCTCCCGCATTCTCGAAGCTGGGCCGAGGGACTGACGGTGGCACTGCTGGAAGAGATGACGGCCGCCGTGCAGGCGATAGCACAAACCCGATGGTCTACACGGAGAGGTCAAGTTGTACCCGATCCAGAAGATCTGCGATTGGGCAATGACGCAGTGGAGTTTGATCGTGCCACTGTTTTGTACGCGGACCTGAACGGCTCAACGAATATGGTCGACACCGAAGCCTGGCAGTTGAGTGCAGAGATCTACAAAGCGTTCCTGCACTGTGCAGCGACGATCATCAGGAAAGAGGGCGGCAAGATCACCTCCTACGACGGAGATCGTGTCATGGGCATCTGGGTGGGTGACCGGCAAGCCACGCCGGCGGCTAAGGCCGGGTTGAAAATCAACTATGCGGTCAAGATGATCGTCATGCCAGCGTTGAAAAAGCAGTACCCCGACTGGACAGGTACCGTGAGGCATGTCGTCGGAATCGACAGCAGCCCAATCCGAGCTGCTCGCACGGGTATTCGAGGCGGCAACGACATCGTCTGGGTTGGACGCGCGGCCAATCATGCGGCCAAGCTCACGGACCTGGACCTTGCCCCGTCAACCTGGATTACCGATGAGGTGTTCATCCGGTTGGCTGATGAGTTGAAGTACGGTGGAACGCCGCCGACTCTGATGTGGGAGGCGTTCCGCTGGAACCGGCAGGGTGGTCGCCGCATTCACGGATCAGACTGGGCTTGGCGCGTCTAAAGCGCCCTCTGCGGACCCGGCATTCGCAGGGCCAGCATGGCAGGGAAAGGGCGCACTGTTAGAGGCCGATTTCATGGCGCGGGAGTCAGGCAGCCGAGTCCTGCCCTCCGATGAGTGCGCGCCGGGAGAGGAACCCGCTGCCATTGCGGAGCTCTGGCAGAGGTTCATCTACGCACCGGCCCCTAGCGCCGCATTGATCTCAGCGAAGGCCTTCTCAAAGCGCTCCAGCGTTTCATTGATGGCCGTAGTTTCCGCGGCCAGCACGTGCTGATTCTGGATGAGCCAGTTGGCGGGAGTGAAATGATCCAGGGGCGGAACGGAAGCCCCCATGACATTAAACAGTGCTTCGGCCTGTTTGACCTGGCGCGTCAGGGCACCGTCTTGGCTGAACTGCCGGGCGGAAATTTGCCCTTTTCCCTTCAGACCGTAGGCACCGTTGAGGATGTCGGCGAAGACGGCGGGTGCGAAGAAGTCCTCAATGTCGCTCTCGGCCTTTCCGGTGAAATCCGTGGCTACCAAGACGCCGGAAGTCTTCATGATCTGAGACTCCCTCAGCCGCTGCACCTTGCCTTTATCGCCATTGCCGTAGTCACACAAGGCGACCATGTGGATGCCCTTGCCAGAGAAGAGCGAGGCGAACGATTGCACTTTGTCTATGCCGCCTGTGGGGCAGATCACCCACCGGCTGTCCAAGCCTTGGCGCTTGCGTTGCTTGAGCGCGTGCGATGCCGCCTGAAGATAGAGCACATCCGAAGGTCCTTCGACCAACAGGGTATGCGCTCCCACAAACAGGCTTTGGGTAACCTCGTAACCGAGATGGGCCTGAAGGGGGAACAGCGTGTCCTGATCGACGCTCAGGACGTCCGCGGAGACCTGTGTGCCCTTAACGGTGGGGCGGCGACGCTGGTCGTAGGTGACAACGTCCTCGACGACGCGAACGTCCGCAAGACGATCGGCCGGCACCATAAAGGGCGAGTGGGTGCTGTAGATGACCTGGTGGTCGGGGAGTAGACGCTCAATGATGTAGCGGAGCAGATCAGCTTGCGCCTTTCCATGTAGCGTCAATCCAGGCTCATCCAGAAGGATGATCGCACCGGGGTTCCTCTTTCGCATCTGCTTGAACTGCGACAGGAAGGAGAAGAACCAGACGAATCCGGCGCTGCGCTCAGACAGGGGCACCGAAACCTTGTGGTTGTCATTCCGAATGCGGATTTTGGCAACAGTCCCGCTATTGAAGGGGGCGGGATCCTCGGAGAGGCCTTGGGCAAGCGCTATCTCTACACTGAGCGCGTCGTTCTGACTCCAAAACTCGAAGATCTCATCGGTAATTTCATTGGAGGCGGCTTGGCAACGTGCGTTGAGCTCTTCCAGGCGTGTGCTGGACTGCAATTCGCTGACCGACGTCCCGGCGTACTCGAGGAAGTCGAGGAAAATCTGGTCACCCGGGGAGATCGTCGCGCCGCTTTGGGTGTCACGAGACAGCTTGTCCAGCGATATCTCCCCGGACATGCGATCAAAGTGAGAGGTATAGAAGAACGCCGGCATCCTTTTCTGCAGGATATCGATGGCCGCCAGCACTGGTTTCCCCTTGCGGAAGCCGCTGATGGACCGCTTGACCGCCTGCAATTGGTCAGACGGCTCGGGGTGCGCATCTATCTCGACCACGAGTCGATCCAGCAATATCTTGGAAAACTTCTCCCGCTCTTCGCCTGCCACACCGTGCTGGTCGAGCAGAAACGCGCGCACCACGTTGGGATCGACGTGAATGCTCCAAGTGCTGTGGCCACTGTAATCTGTCGTTACGTCAACGGTCGTACTACTTAACGCGCCGGCACCCAGGACGTCGGCGACCGCCTTTTGGTCTTCGTGGCTGAGCTCCCAGGTCAGGGTGGCAACCGGTGCGGGTTCGTCGTCGTGGCGTTCCTCATACCGCGTGAGGAAGCGGCGGGGGTAATCGCGCACCGTGTCGTAAGCAAACTGGTCGGCGATGGGACGGGTACCAAACAACGCCGTCAGAATTGCAGTCTTGCCCGCCTCGTTCTTACCGACCAAGCAGGTCAGCTCTCCGACATCGAACGTTCCGGAATCCTCTGCAGAACGGAAGTTTCGGATCCGTGCCTTGACTAGCTTCATGCTGCCCCCTGATTCCTGCCGTGGATGGTGCGCGTCTTGTGCAGGATAGGGCCCGAGCGGGGCACATTCAACGCGCACTGCTGGCCGCTCGGGCCGGAGGCTCAGTCCTCATCCATCAGGCGCGCGGCGGGGTTGCTGCCGACGCCGCCCTGCTGGAAATATCCGATCACGCTGGCCACGGAGCGGTGATCGGTCATCGCCATCAGCGCCGGCAGGGCCACCCCACGCCGCGCACCTTCGGTAACAAAGCCCGAGCGCAGGCTGTGGCCGGCAAAGTCCCCGTCCAGACCGGCCAACCGCGCCCGGTCCTTAACGATGGCGGCGACCGCCTTGCCGCTGAGCGCGCCGCCCAATGACCGTGGCCAGACGCGCCGGAACAGGGGGCCGTCGGTAATCTCGGCCACGTCCAGCCAGTCCTGCAGTGCGGTGGCTGCCTCTCCCAGGATGGGCTTGTCGGGGCTGCTGCCAACCACTGGCCCGGACTGCAAGGTTTTTCCGTGATCCAAGCGATAGGTGTAGCCGCCTTCGGGCAGTCGGGTGAGGTGATTCACCGTCGCCTCGGCGACTTCGCTGCGGCGGCGCCCGCCGCTAGCAAAGGCAAAGTAGAGCAGGGCGCGATCGCGCTTCCCCTTGAGCGAGGTGTCGCAGGTGGCCGCCATTGCGCGCAGATCTGCGGCTGACAGCGCGGTCTTCTTGGCCGGGCGCTCGCCTCGTTTGTGAGAAGCCCTGCGCCCCTTGGACAGTAGGGTCCTCACGGCGCGATTCTCGCAAGGGTTGTCTTGGCGGGCCTGCTTGTGGGCCGCCGACAAGACCGCCACCCGGTGGACCAGGCTGGAGAACGCCAGCGGCCCAGGCTTCTTCTTCAGGCCCGCATGCACCAAGGCACTATCCAAGTCTGCAGGCAGATCCCAACGAAGCCCCAAATCGCCTGAGCGCCCCATGTGATCCACGATGAACTGAACCACTGCCGCCGGGGGGACGGGTAGGGCGATGGGCCTGCCATAGCGCCCTTCGAACCAGCCCGCCCAATAGCGCAGGGCGCCGGCGTAGCTGCGAATGGTGTTAGGCGCTTCGGCCTCCTGCAGGATGTCTCGCACCGCTTCTGCGGCGGAAGTGGCCAGCCGCTCCGGAACCAGCCCCGAAACGAGTTCCCCTGACGCAGCAGTGATATTATTCATATGTACTATGTATTGTGCACTATGATTAGGTTGAGCTACATCTGATAAATATGCCTTATCAGACATGGCCTGCCAATTCTCACCGTTCCGCAGAAGGACACCCAATGGCCAAGGGCATCAGCGAACTGGATGTGCACCAGGCAGCGGACGACATCATCGCCGCCGGCGAACGTCCCACCGTCGAGCGAATCCGAGCCCACTTGGGCACCGGCTCGCCCAACACCGTCACGCGTTGGCTGGAGACCTGGTGGCAGACCGTAGGCTTTCGCCTGCGCCAGCGCGCCATTGAGGCGGCGGTTCCAGGCATCCCAGAGCGGGTAGCTCACCTGAGCCAGCGTTTGTGGCAGGCCGCGCTGCAGGATGCCGGCGAGCTCGCTCAGACCCAGCTGGAGTCGACCAGGCACGCACTGGAGGAACGCGAGCGCCTGCTGGAGGAGGACCGGGTGGCCCTGACGCTGGCGATTGAGGCCAGCCAGAAGCGCGAAAGGGAGGCTCAGGTCCAGACTCAGGCCGCCGCCACCACCGCGGAGCAGTTGGCGGCACAGGTCTCCCAGATGACGGCACAAGTACAAGACCTGCTGCGCCAACGCGATGGAGCCTATGGACGGGCGGAGCGACTCGAGCAGGAACTGGATGCCGTACGCCGCAGTCTGGGCGAGGCCGCGGCCGCTCACGAAGAAGAGAGGAGGGCGCTCCAGGCGCACGTCAGGGCAGTGGAGGATCGTGCCCATACGGAGGTTGACCGGCATCGCCAGGCGTTGCGGTCAGCCGAGCAGGAGTGGGGGCGGGAGCGCATGGCCTTGGCCACCTCATTGCGAGAGAGCGAGCAACAAGCCATTGCTGCTGCCAACCGCGAGCAACAGGCATTGCGCCGACTGGAAGGCGTGAACGCGCGGGCTGATGGCTTGGAGGCGCAGCTGACGTCACTGAAGGAAACCACTCGGCAAGTTACCGAGGCACTCCGACAAGGGAGAGCGAACACGGCAACGCCAAGCAGGCAAAGCAAGCCACGCCGCACCGCGCCCAGAAGAGTGGGCGAGCCGACACAAGAACCCAATAGCAGGAAATCTAAGACTTGAGGCCATCCATTCGATCAAGGCTTCTTTCCCCGAAAGACTTGGAGGACGTACACGCCCCCCCCAAAGTTCATCCTCGACCGCGCCCGAGAGCACGGCGCGACAGGCCCCGTACGAACGGTAGAAACCAGCACGCCGGAGGAGGAACGCCATGAAGCAGGGAAGAACTGACAGAGATTGGGCGGTGGTCGCTGTGATGACCTTTGCCGCAGGAGCCGTCTTGACTTGGGCACTCATGAGCAAGCCGAGTCCCAAATCCGCCACGTTAGCGCTTGACTGGCCGGCGTGGGTGCAAGCGATCGGCAGCATCGCAGCCATCATCGCCGCGGGACTGATCCCCCTTTGGCACGCCAGAGTCAGGAGACGGGAGGTCACACAGTCCCTCATAGAGCTGATTTCCTATGCGCGATTTCCAGCGACACTGATGCTGGCGCAGTTCGAGGGAGGATTCGGCGGCCCCCGGCTGATCTTGGCGCATCTGACCCAGCTTCATAAGGCTTTCGATTCAGTCAACTATGTTGACGTGCCGAACCGATCCTTGGCGATTGCGCTGCAGCAATCAGCAACGGCTGTGAGTGCACTTAAGGAGATCCAGGAACTCTTTCTGAGAAAAGAAGAGATGAAAAAGGGGCGGGGGAGCGAGATCGTTAAAAAGTACCTGCTCATGCTCGATAGAGCCGTCGAAGAAGCAATCAAGGCAACCGGTCAGCGGCCTCGAGACTTCAACTACGACACAATCGTGCTGCCTAATGAATAGCCCATGCAAATGCTGTTCGTTACAACTACGCGGTAATAGTCACAAACCTCTCTCTAGTAATCCACTGCCGAGGGCTATCCGGCAAATCGTGCGGAGTCGGAGGGAGTAGCTGGCGTCTGAACGGGGGAACTCGCCTGGCGATGTAGCAGGGGCCTGGTGCACTGGACTGTAACAGAGCAGTTTCACTGTCACCGCGCCTTGTTACGGTAAAGAACCTCCGTTACATTCGCTGCTATGAACGACCTCGACGCCGCAGCCCGCTATCTTCAGGGTCTACTACCCGACATGGTCGGTGAGCTCGAGCCCTGGCCCAGCTCCAAGACGCGCGGCTTACCCCACTTCCTCGCCACCCTATTCGGCCTGGCCGAGCTTGACCTGCTCGGCCACAGGGTGCTGCTGGCCACCGTCCCGGCGCAGACGGAACCGTTGCCACCTTTGCGGCTGATCGCGCAGGTGCATCGATTGGCGGAAAAGGCCGGCTTGAGGGTCATTCTCGTGCTCTCCGGCGTTTCGCCCTACATTCGCTCCAAGCTCATCGAGTCTCGGGTGGATTTCGTTGTGCCTGGTAGCCAACTGTTCGCTCCGAGCTTCCTGATGAGCTTACGCGAGCGCGATTCGTCTCCAAGGGTGCTCACATCCGCTGGGGAGCGGTTGAGCCATCCGGCACAAGCGGTTCTGATCGCGGCCCTGTTGCGGCCCGACTTGGAGGAGCGCGGCATCCCTGGCAGCGTCCCGTGGGTGCCGCTCGACCTGGCGCGCGAGGCAGGCTACTCACGCATGACTGCCTCGCGGGTCGCCCGTGAACTGGTGGCGGCTAACCTCGTCAGCGCCCAGCGCGAGGGGCGGGAGACGAAGCTACGGTTCTTGAAAGCGCGCCGCTCCTTGTGGGCGGTCGCGCTGCCGCGGCTGCGCTCGCCGGTGCTGCGCACCACTTGCATCGGCAAAAGTGGCTTGGACATGCTGCTGGCCGATCATTGTCGTGCTGCGGGAGAAACCGGCCTGTCCGTTCTCACCGAACTGGCGGCGCCATCGCGTCCGATCGCTGCGATCGGACGAGACTGCTTCCGTCGGCATCCGGAGCCGGAATGGTTTCCCGTGGCCGGCGAGGGCTATGCAGACGTGCAGCATTGGGCGTACTCCACCCGCCTGGGTGGCGCGGGCACCGTCGTGGACCCGTTGTCGCTGTACCTGTCCTTGCAGGGACAGGGCGACCCGAGGCTGAACGGCGCGCTGCGGGACCTGCTCGATGAGGTCTTCGTCTGATCGCAGGCGCGCGGGAGCTCGGCGAGTGGTGCCTGAACTCCGGTACCAGTCCGCGGTCATCGGGGCCGTTGCGCTGGCCGTCGTAACGCAGGAAGCGAAGCGGCAAGTGGGGCCACGAAGGATCTGGAACGTGGTGCTGAGCGTGGAGGCGCTGACGCTTGCGTTCGGCCAGCGGTTCTCGGGGGGATATCGAGGCAGCGGCTACGAGGTGCGCCAGCCCTCGGACCGACACTCAACGTTCTATCGCTTCCGGCGGCCTGCGCCCAGAAACTGCAGGAGTGGCCGACGGGTCGTTTCGACCTGATCGTCTGCAGCGGGATGGACGACTAACCCGGGCCGGATGCCCTGCTCGAACTGCGTGACGGTGCGCATGGGGCGACGAAGGACGGTAGCCTGCTGGTGGCTTGCCAATGGCTGCCCATCCTTCAAGTAGCAATGCCTTGGGCGCATGCGCTGGCTAGGATTGTGCCGCGCTGAATCTGCTTCTGGCCGGCAGACGATCACCCTCGAAGTCGCAGGGCTAGGACAACTGATCTCAATCATGGAGGGATAGATGTGGCCTAACCCTTAACAACTCCGTGAGGGCGGCTTACATCGCATCCACAGTGATGCCATGAAGGATCATTGAAGCATGCTGGGACGCAAGTTTGTCCAGCGCAGGTGCATGCGGACTCGAGGTCCCGAACAGCTCGTGGAACAGCACACCCATTACGATCGGAGCCATGATTGAAAAGGCCATGAGATTTGAGTCGCCGGCGCGGACGGTCCCCTTGGCCTGCGCCCGCTCGACAGCGCTTGCCACCAGCCGGATCATGCGAGATGCAACTTCGTCATGCCAGATCCTCGCAAGCTCAGGAAACATTCGGCTCTCCGATAGCACCATTCGCAATGCTGCAGACAAGCGGGCATCGCCACCTGATGAGACCGCTCGCTGGAGGAGCGTCGGGATTAGCTCCTCAATCGACCCGTCGAAGGTCGCCTGTGCCGTCTCAAGGCCTTCCAGATTTGTGGAGATCAACTGGCGCGCTGCGGCTCGAAACAGCTCTTCCTTGGTTTCAAAGTAGAGGTAGATCGTGCCCTTCGCGACTCGTGCGCGCTTCGCGATATCAGAGAGCTTTGCGGCAGCAAAGCCGTTCTCAAGGAAAACATCTACCGCAGCGTCTACAATCTCGAGCGGCCGCGCCTCCTTGCGACGACTCCACTTAGGTTGCATCTCGCTCACGTGCTCAATCTCTTGCCCATGCGGGAATCCCAATAGCGCTGCAGCTCGTCTAGGGACTGCGTTGGCTGTGCCAATCCCACCCAAGTGTCAGGCCGCAGAACGTAGACAGCGTCCTGCTGACGTCCAGCGCGGCCATGTTCTTCGTGCCAGGTAAACTCGCGAAGAGCCATGCCGCGGCTGTCGCACCAGCCCTTTAGTTCAGTACTGGCTCGTCCATAGACATGGACCTGCCAGCCGATTTGCTCTGAGATCGCGTAGTTGTCCTCACCACGCGTCTTCACCCAGGGCAGGCGATCGCCGCCTTCAATCTTTCCAGCCTTGCCCTGGCTCAAGGGGCTATGCGATCTACAGCATCATCATGATCAACGTTGTCTTCCACGTGATCCCGCTGATTCTCGGGGTCGGCTACGGCGCGGGAACGCTAACTGCGATCATCATCTTCATCCCCCTCTGCGCTTGGATGATCTACACATCCTTTGGCGCGGGTCGTATGAGCTATCGAGCACTAGCCCTTTTGGTTGGTGCGGGAGTGTTGTTCCATGCCCTACTCACTATTCCGATGATTCTCCTGCTGCAAGGTGCAATCTCAGAGACGTCCGTAGTCATGATTCAGGTAGCCAACCCCTTTGTGCTGATGGTCATCTTGTCGGCGGCGGAGCGCTCGCGCTTGAGCATGCCGGCAAGGCAGCGTCGGCCAAGTGCCTCTCGCTAGCTCGAGTCTTCTTCGGCGCCTAGTCAGACCTCCCATCCCGTCTCGCTCACGCAGCCGCTTCGGTGACCCCTGGCGGACAAGGCGGAGCAACTTTAATGGTGCCTGTCCCCGCCTGTGTTGAGGCGGGGTAGCAGCTTGCAATGGCGTTAGGGATTCTCGATGGGAGCCAGATCATTTGCCCCTATTGCTCGATGGAGGAGGGGGCTGGCTCGCTCCTATTGAGCCGACGCCTTGCCCGGGCCTTTGTATCTGCTCAGCCAATAGCTGTAAGGCGTGGGTAGCACGCTGGCTGGGAGCTCCTGGCCAAGCGCAATGGCCATTTGGTACGGATAGTGCGGATTGGATAGGTGGGCCCGCCCGATCATCACTAGGTCAACCTAACAGTCCGCTACAACGCGCTCGGCAGTCTGTGGATCATCGATGCACCAACCTGTGGCCACCGGAAGCCCAGTTTCATTAGCAAATCGCTCAGCAAGGGGTGCCAGGAACGCCTGTGTACCCCATGGGACGCGGCCACCAAGAGCACTGAAGCCAATGCTCACGTTGAGCAGATCAAGCCCCAACTCTCGCATTTCTTTGCCAATCTCAATGGAGTCGACCAGTGCTTGGCCATCGCGCGAGTTGTACTCCACAACTCCAAAGCGCGCGGTCAGCGGCAGATGCTCGGGCCAAACCTTACGGACGGCCGCCAATGTCTCCAGCAGGAAGCGTGCTCTGTTCTCCGCACTGCCACCGTAGCGATCCTCCCGCTTGTTGCTGTCGGGGCTGAAGAAGCTCTGCGCCAGATAGCCATGAGCGAAGTGAAGCTCCAGCCATTCAAATCCTGCAGCAAGCGCACGCTTGGCTGCAGCGACGAAATCCGCTTGAACGCGATGAATGTCCTCAACCGTCATCTCGTTGGGAACTCTATCGAGCGAGCCGCCAAAGGCGATCGGCGAGGGACCAAGGATCGCCCATCCTGCGGGATCATCGGCTGCGATGTGGTCATCGCCTTGCCATGGCCGATTTGCACTAGCCTTGCGCCCTGCGTGGCCGATCTGGATGCCAGCTACGGCACCGCCTTGCTTGATGGCAGAAGCGATGGCTGCCATTCCTGGAATTTGCTCATCACCCCACAGGCCAGCACATCCCGGGGTGATGCGTCCTTCCGGAGACACGGCGGTAGCCTCGACAATCACGAGCCCAGCGCCTCCGCGCGCAAGCGCGGCATAGTGGCTGAGATGCCAATCGTTGATACGGCCGTCCTCCGCACTGTACTGGCACATGGGCGGCACCGCGATACGATTCTTAAGAGTGACACCTTTGAGCTCGAATGGGCTAAACAGGGCAGACATAAACGGGGCTTTGGGGAGAGCAAGAGGAGCAAGCACGGGGATTTACTCCGGCTTAGGACGTTGACTTGGCGGCTCGAGCTGCTTCCACCAGGCCGTCCAGCCAATCCTGGTGACCATTGATCATTGGATTCGGCTTGGCCAGACGCAGGGCTTCTGCAGGCTGTCCCTTCTGCGTCTCCTGCGTGAGGATCCGCACTCGGCCACCATCAAGGTCTTCGACAATCCACGCATGATGAACGTCAAGTCGATCGGCAGACCCGGGCTCACCGGCCCAGCCATGCCAAGCGATCCGGCCCGGACCCTCGGAGGTAGGAGCCTCATGCTCGACGCATTGAGCCTCCACGGGGAAGCCAAAGGTTTCAAAGTAGAATCGATCCCCGTTTCGCAACAGAGGGCCGGCGCCATCGTGGAAGCGCACATTGGCTGAATTTCCGTAGTAGGTCGGCCACAGACGTGGCTCTTCAAGCAACGGCCAAACATCAGCTGCGGCAAGGCCGAGGACGATCAGCTCATTCGAGACAAAGTTTTCGGTGTAACCAGGAAGGTAGCCTTCCGGCCAACGAATGCCGTTCATTTTCATCATATGCTCCTTAGGGCTAGCGGCGCGGCTCGCCGATGAATCGTTAAAATTACGTTCGCCAGCTTCTAACTTGCAGACCTCTGACTTCTACAGCCGAGACACTTGCTCCGTACCGTCGTGTCTCAGTTTGGCGAGGACTGCCTGGCAGTCGAAAGCTGGCTGAGGGTGTGCGTGGAGCTAGACGTACGCGCCAGCTGAATACGTAAGCTCGTAGCTGTGGCTGTAGATCTCCAGGATGTTGCCCAGCGGATCCTCCATGTAAACCATCCGATAGGGCTTCTCCCCTGGGAAGTACTCTCGAACCGGCATTCGCTGCTTTCCACCAGCTGCCACAATCCGAGCGGCCAGGCCTTCAACGTCCGGATCCTGAATACAGAAGTGGAAGACGCCCGACTTCCAGTACTCGAAGTTGTTCGCGGGACGCTCGGCGTTATTGAACTGGAAGATTTCGACTCCAACCCGGTCACCAGTGGATAGATGTGCAATGCGGAAGCTGCCCCATCCAGGCCCAAACACATCCGTGCACATCACGCCAATTGCGCTTTCGTCTTCAGCAATCCTGGTCGGCGGCATGACGAGGTACCAGCCCAAGACTTCTGTATAGAAGGAAACCGCGGCATCGAGATCGGTAACAGACAGGCCGATGTGGGAGAAGGCGCGAGGGTAGGGAGGGGGTAGGGCAGGCACGGCACACCACTGAAGAGAGGGGTAGCCGCAAGATTAGACCCTGCAACTCAACCATGATCTGATCCATTTTTATCAGATTGATAAAATATTCTTATGCTGAATGAGCATTGGCTCCGATCCTTTCGGGCTATCGCAGAGGTCGGGAGCTTTACCAGGGCCGCAGGCCAGCTGCAGCTCACCCAGGCTGCGGTCAGTCAGCATGTACGTCATCTTGAGCAACAGCTGGGTGCCCTGTTTCTGCGCAGACCACGATTTATTGAGCTGACGCCGGCGGGAATGGCTCTATTGCAGTACTGCCAAGAGATGGATTCGGCCGATCGCCGGCTTCAAGCCAAGCTCGCGAGCGCGGACAGCGATCAGGGGGAGTTTGCGCTGATAACCCCCGGGAGTGTTGGCCTTGCTCTTTACCCGGTGTTGCTGGACTTCCAGCGCACCCATCCCGGCTTGATCATTCGTCATCGCTTCTCGCCGGACCCAGAAATCCTATCGGCGGTACTGGAGAAGAAGTACGAGGTGGGTCTACTTGCACTTCGGCCGGATGACCCTCGGCTGCGGGCTGAGCCCTTCACCGAGGAGGCGCTTGAGCTGGTAGTTCCGAGAGGTGCCTGCGCGGACAGCTGGGCGGATCTTCAAAAGTTGGGTTTCGTTGATCATCCAGATGGCCAGGCTATGGCCACCCGCCTTCTCGCCCGCAAGTTCCCAGGAAATCCAGGCGTACGCGCGCTTCCTATACACGGCTTCACCAATCAGGTTGCGCTCATCCTTGAGCCGGTATCGCTCGGGCTGGGATTCACTGTCATTCCGCGACACGCCCGTGAATCCTTCGCTCGGCAAGACGCAATTGAGGTGGTTGACTGTGGATCTCCGGTGGTTGACACCCTCTGGATGATCCATCGATCCGAATGGCCACTGTCTGGGCCAGCTAAATGGTTGACCCAACAGCTTCGAGGCCTGCCTCGATTCAGCGGGAGGAGGGCTCCACCTCTCGCTGGAGCGGACTGAGGCCCCTTCTATACTGGTCTGGGGTCCGGCCAGAGTGTCGCTTGAACATCTCACTGAAAGACGTTGAGTTTGCATAGCCCAGATCGTCTGCAATCTGCGTAATTGATCGGTCTGAACCCAAGGCATCAATTGCCCTCAGAAAACGAAGCCGACTGCGCCACTCTCCGAACCCCATCCCTAGCTCGCGCTTTGCCAAGCGCTCAAGTGATCGAACACTAATGTGGTGGCGCTCTGCGACCTCAAGTGCCGACGGAGAGTCCTGAAGGGAGGTCTCGGCATAGCTCAGAATCCGCTTTAGCACGTCACCGCTGGCCAGCGGCAGGAAGCTCGACATCACCGGCGCGGCCAGAATCAGGTCAAGGGCGACCGCGGAGAGTCGCCGGTCTTCTGGCTTAACGGCCTCGCCGATGTCACGACGGGCCAGTTCGTCCAAGATCTCCCTAAGCAACGAGCTAACCGCTAACGCAGTCGGAATGCTGGGCATCTGCGCCGACGCGCCGACCGAAAGGTATGCGGATCGATAAGCAACCGCACCACGGTTTCGGGATGAGTGGTGAACACCAGGCGGAATCCATATCGCATAGTGGGTAGGGGACACCATCCAGTCCTCGCCTACCTGTAACTCCATGACACCCTGCGCAACATAGTTGAACTGCCCCCACGGATGCACACGAGCATCCCAGTCGGAGGGAGGCAAAGTCCCTTGCCGAACGTAGATGTCTCCAGGGATGGAGCTGAACGAGGGGACGGGGTCCATTGCCATGTCGCATTCAAGATGAAGATTGGCGCAAATTATGGATGTAACGAAATTCCGCCAAGTCTACGCTACTGGCTGTTGATATCCAGTATCTGAGGATGCCATGTACTACCTGCTCCCCCTCCTGGCCTGCCTTCTCTGGGGCGCCAACACCATCGTTACAAAGCTCGCTGCAGGGACCGTCGGCCCGGTCGATATTAGCTTCTGGCGATGGCTTGCTGCGGCCATCATCTTGCTCCCATTCGCCCTGCCGCGCCTGAAGTCGAACCTAGCGGTCCTGAAAGCCAATTGGGCACGCTTCCTCGTGCTCGGTGCTTTGGGCGGTGTCATGTTCCAATGCCTGGCGTACTACGCCGCACATTTCACTTCTGCGACCAACATGGGCGTTATCCAGGCACTCATCCCGTTGATCGCTCTTGCCTTGTCGCGCATCTTCATGGGTCACGCAGTCCGCGGTGGCGCAGTGATTGGTTCGATCATCTCCTTGGTTGGGGTGATAGCGGTAGTGTCCCATGGTGACTTTGAAGCCTTGGTTTCCCATGGAATCAACAAAGGTGACGCCCTGATGCTGCTGGGCGCTTTGGCTTTTGCCACCTACAATTTGCTGATGCACAAGTGGCGCATTCCCGTAACGCTGATCGAATCCCTGTTTCTTCAAGCCATGTCTGCAACGATCCTGCTGCTACCTCTTTTCCTTGTCGCAGGCACTGGCGTCCAGGGTGGCGCAGCCATCGGCTGCATTGCATTCGCAGCAATCGGCGCTTCGATCATGGCACCGTTGGCATGGATGACCGGCCTGCATCGGCTGGGCTCTGCTCGCGTGGCCGGGTTCTTCAATCTCGTCCCGATCGTCACTGCATTGCTTGCGGTGGTGGTCCTCAAAGAGTCTCTGAGCACCTGGGTCGTGGGTGGCGGTTTGATGGCAGTATTTGGTGTGGTACTGGCGGAGTACGCAGCTCGCAAGAAGCCTGACGAGGTCATGGTCGTGGATGACACCTCGACCAAGCGCTGAAAGACAATTGCATAGCTGCAGTTCAAATGAAAACGGGCCGCTTGAGGCCCGTTCTCCTTGTTCGGGGAACGCTTCTTCGGCTAGCCAGGTTCAAAGGGCCCTCTCCTCAAGGTGAAGTTGCATCTAGACAGCGCTCTTCAGCTGAGTTGGGCACATGCCGGTTAGTCGGCGAAACATTGCAATAAAAGGGGAGGGGCCGCTATAGCCCAGCCGCTTGGCAACATCACCAACTTTGCAGTCGCTCTGGAGGAGAGGGAGGGACGCAGCAAGCTTCAGCCTCTGGCGCCACTCACAACATCCCAGGCCAGTAGCGGCAACCCAGCGTCTTGCAGGAGTCCGAGAGGATACGCCAGCAACTTCTGCCCATTGAACTAGTGACTGGCCACTTCCTGGATCGGCTTGTAGCGCATCGATGATGGGGGCTAACAAGCGCGAAAACGCCAAGAATGCGCGGCCAAAGCTTCTGTTCCGGTAACTCAGCGAATGACCGGGGATCACCCCAAAGCGGAAAGGCTAACAGTAGGAACCGGGGATGCTTCGCGGCCCAGCTGCGCATCTTGCGCTGCCGCCGCCAAGCGATAGCCTTTGCGTCTCGAAGCTTGTGTAGGGCGCAATCCTCCACGTCAGACAGTCGCGCCGAAAGGGTATAGGCCCCGCGACAAGCCCATCGGAGGCATTTAGGGGTTCGCTTTAGCGACCTGTGGAGCTGCTGTGGAGTGGGCCGGAGAAATGTCTTCACATCAACAACTGTAAAGACGTCGCTTCACCCGGATCTACACGAGGGTTCAGACCCCACGGTTCCACAAAACAGCCTAAAGTTTCGACCCGGCACGCCGAGGCCGATCTACGTCACGGATTTCCGGCAGGGCGTGCCCCTTCCATCCGGTTGGCCGTCTGTCACTGGCGTGTGCGCCTGGTCCCGACCGGCCGGCAAGAAGCGCGAACCTACCGCTACACCCTAAGGGGCTTTAGTCTTTGATTCGCTTCTCAAAGTTTGTGATCAACTTGCCCAGCGAAAGGCCTGTCAGGCGGGCGATATCTCTCAGCTCCACCACATCAACCCTTCTCTTGCCTGTTTCGACGTCGCTGATGAATGACTGGCTGCGGCCCAGCATGCTGGACACCTGGGCCTGGGTCAGACCGGCAGCTAGCCGCGCCTCGCGAACAGCCTCAATGAGGGCAGCGTACTCTTTTCGATGGATGGACTTCGACACGACCGCGCCTTGGCTGAGCGGCCTAGAAAGCTATATCCAGTTCTCCGATATCTAAAAACCAGATATTCTGTCTTCTTCATTGACAGGGGGACGCATGAGCGAACAGCCATACCGCTTCATCACCGCGGCCAGAAGCAGAGCAACACTGATCCTGGCAGCATCAGCACTGCTAGCTGCCTGCAGCGGTCCGACAGACAAGAAGATGGTTACGAATGGAACCCAGCAGCAATACCGGCAGTCAATTGACGCTATCGACGCGGAACTCAATGCCCACGAAAGAGCGGCCTTCAACTGGGCAGTCGCTGGGATGAACCTTGAAGAGGGTCGGCAGGGAATCATTACGTACAGGGCCAAAAGCTGCCTAAGCGACTGAATTTCAAAGTTGATTGCTCGTCTCTCGATCAGGTTCTCCCCATCTATGGGGTCTGTTCAAGCACCTTGGCTGTGTAGCTCAGCGGCGCCACTTCCCTTTCAAGATCCAGGTGGTAGTCGCCGAAGCGATTGATGTGGCTGGTCCGATAAGGCGACAGGCCGGCCAGGATCTCGGGCGTCAGTTCAATCCCCTCCTTCCTCATCTCGGCCAAGGTCCGGCTCATGCCTTCCACGTTGTGGAGGATGATCATGTTGGCCACCAGCTGGCTGTACTTGATGATCTTGCGCTGCTCGTGTTGGACGTTCTCAGCAATGATCCCCTGGCTGCCAAAGAACACCCATTTCACGAAGCCGTTGTATTCCTCGCTCTTGTTGGTGGCAGCGTGGATCGTTTTGCGGATCTCATTGTCATCAATGTAGCGCAGCAAGAACAGCGTTCGAACGGCCTTGCCAAGTTCCCGGAAGGCGAAGTACAGCTTGTTCTTCCGGCTGTAGGTGCCCAGCCGGCGCAGGATCGAGGACGCGGTGATCTTGCCCAATCGGATTGAGATCACCACCCGCAGCATGTCGTGGAGATGGGTGGCGATCAGTTGCCAGTCGATGCTGTCCCCGAACAGTGCCTGGATGTTCTTATAAGCCCTACCCGGTTCGGGCCGAAAGAATGTCAGGTCCTTGATGTTCCGGATCCGGGGCATCAGCTGGATGCCCAGCATGTGGGCCAGGCCGAAGACCGGATAGCTTTGGGCCTGCGTGTCGCCATGGACGATCTCAGGCTGGATGTCGGAAGTGTTGGCCAACAGACCGTCGAGGATGTAGATGCCCTCGTGCACGCCACAGGGAATGAAGTGGCTGAACGGCGCTACGTATTTGTCGGACACGTGGCAGTAGCCGATGCCACCGTAGCCGCCGTAGCGGATGTGATACTCCGACAGCAGGTTGTCCTCGTAGACGCTCCACTTCGTGCCATCAGCTGATGCGCTCTTGCCGCTGCCCCAATAGCCAGGCAGGTCGAATCTGTTGTAGGTATTGATGACCTCCACGATGGCCTTCTCAAGCACATCCTCGGTCACGTATTTCAGGTTGAGCCAAGCGACTTGGCGCCGGCTGAAGCCCTTGATCGACCGCGCCGTCTGCGTCGGCCCCAGGTTGCAGCCGTAGCAGAATAGCGTGGTGATCACACGTCGGGGCAGATCTTCGACCTGGCTCTCGGTGCCGGCGATCGGGCGGAAGAAACGGTGCAGATCCAGCCATTGGCTGGCATCGATCAGGACATCGACGATGCTGGATTCTGGAAGCCGTTCGGCGATGAGGCGATCCACCGTGGTAATCGCGCTGGAGACTTCGGCGCGTTGCCCCTTCCGCAGCACCAGGCGCCCATCCAGGATGTCCGCATGTACGTTCTCCGGGAAACGCGCGTCGACCTCATCGGCCAGGGAGGTCAGTTGTGCACGTAATCCCGCCACGAAAGACTCGGCGTCGGTGGGCAGGCCTGACACCTGGCCGTAGGCTTCCAGTTCCTGGGCCAAGGTGGCTTCATCGACCAGCTGCTCACGGTAGTCATCAAACCGTTCGCTGCTGGGAATGAAGAGATCTCCGGACTTCAGTTCGTCCTTGACCTGCACCAGCACGGCCAGCTCGAAGTACTTACGGTGCATCCAGCCGGCGCCGGCTGCACTGGCCCGCTTGCCGAACACGTGCTGACACCAGAGCTTGGACATCCAGTCAAAGTCCTTTTCCGGGTCCAAACCGAGGGAGGCGACCTCGATCAGCTCACGGCGCTGGTTGCGCAGCGAGAGCACCGCTGCGATCAGCGGCTCCATGCCGGCGTCGTGGCTGGTCGCCCGAAGTTTCATCAGCTCCAGCCCATTGAACAGCAGCGGCCTGACCGCGCCATAGGGCTGCAGCATGAAAGGCAGGTAGTTCTTCCCGGCGTAGGCCATATGTTCTTCGCATTCGGCCAGCAAGGTCGACACTTCCGCTTCCAGGCTGTTGTCGATGGCATCCACGCGCTGACTATCGCTGCCGTCTAGCTGATAGGCCTGCAGGATTTCCTTGAGCTGGCCGATGAGGAAGTCGGCCCGTTTGGCATGTTCGAGCTGGTAGGCCAGCAATTTCTGCTGGGCCGTGTTCTCCAGCCCGCGCACCTGCTTGATGAACAACTCGGCTGCATCATCCAGTGTCTTGGCATGCTGGGCGCGAATGAAGATGGTGGCCAGCGCATAGCGCTTGTCCGGAGCCAGTTCGGCCAGCTCGCTGGCGTCATAGGCCCGAGCCATTGCACGGAACTGCTTGAGCTTGGGCACCGGCACATCGATGGGAGGCAGCTGGTCGGCCAACTGCTGCAGCATGCGGATGTGCTGCAGGTAGAACCGAACTTCCTTGTTGGTGGGCCGGCCGGGCTCGCGCTTGAGTGATTGCCAGCCGGTGAACCTGGACCCTTCCGGTGCGCGCAGCAGTTCGTCGATGAGCGTGCGCGTGGCAGGCGTCAGCGCGTGGCTGATGCTGCGGTAGTAGCCCAGATTGACCCGCTCACGGGCGCCGATGGCGGCCAGCTCCAGAGTGCGGAAACCGGGCAGTTCGTAGCGATGGTGCACCAGCTCTTCGAGCAGGACGTTCACGATGTCCGGGATGGTGTGCTTGGTCTGGGCTGCTCCGGTGGCCACTGTGTCCAGCCAAGCCAAGCCCGATTTATCCAGGGGACGTACCCCGATGAATTGCCGAAGCTGCGGCATATGCCGGCGCTGGCTGCCGGAAGCGTCGTAGCGTTCGAGCTGGTCGGTGTCCAATACGCGCCCGAGTCGGGCGGCCTTGGCGATGTGCTTCCGGATCCGCTCGGGTACGTCGGCCAACAGCGTGAAGTAGCCCAAGCGTTGGAAGAGCTTGAGATGAATCAGTACCGCCAGCTGCGGACCCGGCTGGGTGGTCAGCTGCTTGGCGAATGCAATCTCAGCGGCGGTCGGGGTATAGATCTCCTCCAGTTCCTTGGCGGTGGGATCAGGCTTCAGTCGCGGGTAGGCGGTCTCGTGAAGGGTAGCCATTGGATCCGGAGGGTGTGAGGGGGATCAGTCCCAGTGCCGGCCGTCGTCTGTACTGAGCGACGCTTCCAGGAAGCACTGGTGCGTATCGGCCATGCGGTGCATGTCATCGAGCAACGTGGCCAGGATTTCATCCAGATCCCTTTCGGGATCGGTGGGAGCAGTCAACTGGTACTCGCTGCTGGCGGTGTTCAGGCGCACAGCCTGGAACGGGGCCAAGCAGATCTCTTCAATTCGGCCTCGGGCCTTGGCCGCGCCGCGGCCCGTGCGGGCAAACGGGGTCAGCACCATGCGCAGGCGCAGCTGCAGGGCCGATTTGCCCTCCGGCGCCGGCAGTGCCATCGCCGGTACCGGCACGGTTGGACTGGGCAGGCTTGCTTCAATGCGGTCCCGGGCAAACGGGTCACGCCCGTCCAGGTAACGCATGGCCGACTGCACATCGCGCCAGCCCACGTACTCCATCAAGGCCTTCATGTCCCAGCCTTGGTCGTTGGCCCAGCTGGCAAAGCCGCGGCGCAACGAATGGCTGCTGTGGAGCCCCGCATCGGCAAAGCCTGCACTGGTCAGCAACTCGCGCAGCAGGCGCACCAAGCTGTTGGGATGCAGGCCTTCGGCGCTCACCTGGCCCCATTGGTTGACTGCCCGAAACACCGGCCCTTCTTGCAGGTCGGCCGCCTGCAGCCACGCCTGGGTCGCCTCCACCGGACATAACCGCGACAGCGCCGGCACCTTGTAGGTGACGCCGGCTGCTTGGCGATCACCCTTGCTGCGTGGCAAGAAGCAGGTCATCCCCTGTCCCGGCACCAGCGTGAGATGGGCCACGTCCAGACGCAGCAGTTCATCGCCACGGAATCCCCGCCAGAACCCGAGCAGCACCAGCGCTCGGTCTCGTTGATGGCGCAGCGCCGCCGGCCCATCGCCCCGGGCATGTGCCGCAGCGATCGCCGCGGCCAGCCAGTCATCGAGCTCGACCAGCCGCCGAATCTGGAGCGGCGCGGCTTGCTTGACCTGGCCCGGGTGCAGGGTCTGGATGCCTTTGAGCACCTTGCGCACCAGCGGCGATCGGGTCGGGTCGACAAAGCCGTGGTCGCGGTGCCAAGAGGCGATGGCCGCCAGACGTTGGCGGAGGGTGCTGGTCGCCAAGGTCTGCGCATAAGCGGCCAGGTACCGGGCCACGCTGTCAGGTGTCGCTGGGAGGTGGCCTTGCCATTCAACCTCGAAGTGCCGCAGCGCCGACGCATAGCTGCGCACCGTGTTCTGGCGCGTGGCCGCATCGAGGTAGCGGTCCAGTTCGGTCACTGGCGCGTGGCCTCCACCGAGGTCGTCTGGCGCAGCGTCGACAGGATGGTGCATTCCGCCCGCTGCCCGCCATGGCAACTGGCAATCACCCGTTCCAGCTCGCTGGCCATGCGCTGCAGGTCGGCCATGCGGGCGCGCACGTCGGCCAGATGGCTGCGGGCCAACCGGTCCACGTCCCCGCACGAAAGCTCCTCATCGCCGGCCAGCTGCAGCAGGCTGCGGACCTCCTCCAGGCTGAAGCCCAGGTCCCGGCCACGCGCAATGAAGCGCAGCCGCTCGATGTCGGCCGGGCCATAGACCCGGTAGCCGTTGCCCGTGCGCCCCGGGCGCGGCAGCAACCCGATCCGCTCGTAATAGCGAATCGTCTCCAAGTGGCATCCGCTGGCGTCGGCAGCCTCACTGATTTTCATTCGTAGTACGCTTGACTCCGTAGTAGCTACGGACTTTACGCTGAACCCGTATCCGCCGCCACTCCGGCCGCGGCGCTGCATGTGACGACCATGCCACTGCCCATCGCCTTGATTCGCTACTGCCTGATTGCCTTGCTGATCGGCTGGGTTCTGCCCGCTTCTGCTCAGGCGGAGCCTGCCGCAGCAGACCTGCGCCAAACCTGGCAGATGCTCGATTACATCGCGGTCGACTACCCCGGCGCGGTCCAGGCCGGTCGCGTAATTGCCCCCAACGAATACGCCGAAATGAGCGAGTTTGCCGGCGCCGTGCGCAGTCAGCTGGCAGCATTGCCCAGTGGCCAGAACCAGCAGGAGCTGACGGCCCAGGCCGACCGCCTGGTCCAGGCGGTGGCAGAGAAGGCCGACCCGGCGCAAGTGGCAACGTTGGCGCGCGGGCTCGGCACGACGCTGTTGGCCCGCTACCCGATCGGCGCTGTTCCGGCGAGCGCGCCGAAGACCTCCCAGGCCGCGTCCATCTACAGCCAGCAGTGCGCGGCCTGTCACGGCCCCACAGGTCACGGTGATGGCCCCGCCGCGCAAGCGTTAAGTCCGCCGCCGATCGCGTTCACCGATGCCACTCGCGCCGCGCAGCGAACGCCGCTGTCGTTGTACGAGGTCATTTCCCAGGGTGTGCCGGGTACCGGCATGGTCAGCTTCTCTGGGCTGTCAGAAAGTGATCGCTGGGCGTTGGCATTCTATGTGGGCAGCTTGGGGTACTCCTCGCAAGCCAAGGCTCAAGGTGAGGCGTTATGGCGCACCAGTGCCGAGGCCCATACGCACATTCCCTCGCTCGAAGCGCTGACACGCACGCGAGAGGCCGATCTTGCCACCACGATGCCCGCCGATCAGGCAAACGCGATCATCGCCTACCTGCGTTCGCAGCCACAGGTAGTAAACGAAGCGGTACCAGGAGCCGATCGCTTTGCGGTGGCGCGGCAGCGACTGGCCGCCAGCCAGCGCGCTTACGCTGATGAGGACCTGGCTCAAGCCAAAAAGCTTGCGCTCTCGTCCTATCTGGATGGTGTAGAGCCGCTTGAACCCACGCTGGCCACGCGCAATCCGTCATTGCTGCGAGAGATCGAGACGGCCATGGCAGGCTACCGCGCGCAGCTGGATCAGCATGCGCCCGCGGCTGACGTTGCCGGGCAGGCAGCGCAAATTGCCCAGCTGTTTGATCGCGCGGACGTGGCGCTGCAGGACACCCGAATAGGCGCCAGCACCGCGTT
This sequence comes from Stenotrophomonas genospecies 5, assembly GCF_054473825.1. Taxonomy (NCBI): domain Bacteria; kingdom Pseudomonadati; phylum Pseudomonadota; class Gammaproteobacteria; order Lysobacterales; family Lysobacteraceae; genus Stenotrophomonas; species Stenotrophomonas genospecies 5. The sequence continues at coordinate 1,098,932 of NZ_JBTMUW010000001.1, read as the reverse complement.
TCTAGGCAGCTTTACCATCTTGGTACGCGAAGGACTGGAAGCGCTGCTGATCGTGATTGGTATCGTGGCGTTCTTGCGTAAAGCCGAGCGGTCTGATGTGTTGCCGTATGTGCATGCGGGTTGGATCTGCGCGTTGTTGGCAGGCGCAGCTACCTGGGCGGTGGCCACTTACTTTGTTGATATCAGCGGTGCGAACCGGGAAGTCACTGAGGGCGTCTCGGCCTTGTTCGCTGCCGCTGTCCTGCTCAGCGTAGGCATCTGGATGCACCAAAAGAGCCTTGCAGGGCGGTGGCAGGAGTACCTGCACGCCAAGCTGACGACTGCGCTGACACGGCGCTCGGCTGTTTTCCTGTTCATGCTGGCCTTTGTCGCGGTGTACCGCGAGGTGTTTGAGACGATCTTGTTCTACATCGCGATGTGGAGCGATCAGGCGTCCACCGCCATCCTCGCAGGCCTGGCGGCGGGAATCGCGGTGTTGGCTGCGGTGGCGTACTGGATGCTGCGCATGAGCAGGCGGCTGCCGATTGGCCGGTTCTTTTCGATCAGCTCGATTCTCATCGCGGTGATGGCGGTCATCCTGATCGGTAAAGGCGTGGCCGCGTTGCAGGAAGCGGGCTGGATCTCTCAAACACCGCTCGCGTTGCCGCGCATCGAGTGGATCGGCCTGTATCCCACCTGGCAGTCGCTGCTGGCGCAGGTATTGGTAGGCACCGCCGCCATCGTGGGGTTCCTCGCCAATGCCCGTTCCGGTGTGCGTAGACAGCCAGGCGCAAACAAGCAATGAAACAACACAGCAGAGGACCAAGACATGAGTGATTGCGGGTGCCACCACGAAGCCAAGAACAAGGAGGAGCGACGCATCCTCTGGATCGCCTTGGTCCTGAATGCAGCGATGGCCGTGATCGGCGGCATTGCCGGCTGGATTGCCCATTCCACCGGGCTGCTGGCTGACGCGCTGGACATGCTGTCTGACGCCACCGCCTATGCCATTGGCCTGGTCGCTATCGGGCGCACGGCGCGCTTCAAGGCCAACGCCGCGTGGGTCAGTGGCAGCGTGCTGCTGGTGCTGGGCGTAGGCGTGCTGGTCGAAGTCGGCCGCCGGGTGATGTACGGCGCCGAGCCGGTCAGCGGTTGGATGATCGGTACCGCTCTGGTCTCGCTGGCCGTGAACCTGAAGGTGCTCCGTATGCTCGCCCCCTTGAAGTCTGGCGAAGTGCATCTGCGAGCGACCTGGCTGTTTACCCGCGCCGATGTGGTGGCCAACGTTGGGGTGATTCTGGCCGGCCTGTTGGTGTGGTGGCTGGCCAGCCCCTACCCGGATTTCGTGATCGGCGCCCTGATCGGCCTGTATGTGATCAAGGAGGCTTTCGAGATCTTGGGTGATGCTCGCCGGGCGCGTGCCGACGCGCGCAAAACGCCTGCATGACAGCGCTTGGCCGGCTGAGCTGTGGCCTGCGCTGGCTGCTGCTGGCGCACTTGGCCGTGGGCCTTGTGACGCAGCCGGTGCTGGCAGTGGTTGGCGAGCTCCATGCTCAAACCCATCTGGCCGCGGCCGACCATGACCCGGCAGTGGCATCACCAGCTTCCGAGCGTGGCGTAGACGCCGCGCTGCACCGGCTACAGCAGCTGGTGCTGTGCTGTAGCCAGGCCGCGCCGGCTCCAGAAATAGTGTTGGCCATTGCTCATATCGGCCGGCATTGGCCGTCGGCGACAGCCCATGCGGACAGATATCGGCATGAGCACCTGCTCGCGCCGTTCCGGCCGCCGATCGCAGGGTGATGCGCGCCGGCGTGCGCCGGATCCCTGTTGGCTATCGAAAATTCTGGAGTACTTCATGCATGTGCGATTGGCGGCCCTGGCCGCGTGGCTACTGTTGAGCGCGGCGGCAACGCCGGCGACAGCAGAAGAGCTGATGACCTTGGACGACGCGTTTGCACGCGTGGCCCAAACCCACCCCGAGCTGCGCCTGGTCGATGCGCGAGCCACGGTGCTCGCTGCCGAGCGCGACCAGGCCGTGCAGCGGCCACCGTGGACGTTGGGGGCGGAGGTTGAAAATGCGCTGGGCACGGGCGCGGCCCGTGGCCTGGACAGCGCGGAGTTGACCTTGAGCCTGAGCTCGGTCCTGGAGCGCGGCGGCAAGCTCGACGCCCGCCGCACCTTGGCCCAAAGCCGGATTGATGCACTGGCCGTGCAGCGCGAGACCAGGCGGCTGGACCTGCTCGCCGAGACGGCGCAGCGCTATTTGGCCGTTGTCGGTGCCGACCGGCAACGCAGCCTGACGAACATGGATGTCGGCCAGCGCCAGCGGACCGTCGCCGCTGCCCGGCAGCGCCTGCAGGCTGGCGCGTCTCCCGAATCGGTGATGCTCACCGCACAAGCAGCACTGGCGAGAGCAGAGTTGACCCGTGATCGGGCCGAGCAGCAGCGCATTGCCGCCCGGCAGCACCTTGCTGCCCTCTGGGGCGAACGTGCTCCGAGCTTCGAGGTGGCCGCGGCGGATCCCATGACCCTGCCGGCGATCGCGTCCATGCAGTCGCTGGCCGAGGAATTGGAGCGCACTCCCGAGTTGGCGCAGTTTGCCGATGCCCGCCGGATCGCGCAGGCACGACTGCAGCTGGCGCGTTCGGCGGCCTCGCCGGACTTGTCGTGGCAGCTGGGCGTGCGCCGCCTGCAGGAGACTGACGACACCGCGCTGGTGGCCAGCCTGTCCATGCCACTGGGCAGCCGCAGCCGCGCGCAGCCGGAGATCCGCGCCGGCGAAGCCGAGCTGGAGGTTCTGACGATCGAGCGCGAGGCCAAGGGCCTGTCGCTGTATTCCACGCTGGTCGAAGCCCATGGTCGCTACACCGTGGCGCAGGCCGAGGTGGCACGGCTGCAAGGCGAGGTGCTGCCGAAGTTGGCCCGGGCTGAGAAGGCCGCCGAGCGCGCCTATCGCGCCGGCGCGATCAGCTACCTGGAATGGGCACAGCTGCAGTCCGAACGCACGGCCATGGCCCAGCAGCAGCTGGACGTGGCGCTCGATGCGCAGCGCGCCCTGATCGAAATTCAACGCCTGACCGGCCAAGCGCTTGTCGCGCCGCCGGCGGCTGCTTCCACCGGAGAGACCCCATGAATCGCTTTTCTTGGACCGCACTGGGCATGGCCCTGATGATGCTGGCCGCCTGCAACGCGTCGGCCCCCAACGAAGCGTCCGAAGGCGGCGCCGCCGCTGAGGGCGAAGAGCACGGCGAGCACGAGGAAGCGCCGCTGGAAACCAAGATTGCCGCCAAAGCTGCGCAGGCAGCGGGTATCCAGGTCGCACCGGCAGGCCCCGGTGAGATTGCTGACGAGCATGAGGTGCAAGGGCTGTTGACCCCGATTGACGGTCGCATCGCGCAGGTCACGGCACGCTTCCCCGGACCGGTCCGCTCCGTGCGTGCGGGCGTGGGTGATCAGGTACGGGCCGGCCAGGCACTGGCCACGGTAGAGAGCAACCTGAGCCTGACCACCTATACCGTCACCGCGCCGATCAGTGGCGTGGTCATGGCGCGCACGGCCGCCGTAGGCATGGCCGCCGCTGAGGGCGCGCCGCTGTTTGAGGTCGCCGACCTGTCCACGCTGTGGGTGGACCTGCACATCTTCGGCGCCGACGCCCAGCACATCGGTGCTGGCGTGCCGGTGACGGTTACCCGCTTGAGCGATGGCGTCACCGCACAGACCACCTTGGAGCGCGTCCTGCCCGGCACCGCCACCGCCAGCCAAAGCACCATTGCGCGCGGCACGGTGGCCAACACCGATGGCCTGTGGCGGCCGGGGTCGGCGGTCAAGGCGCGGGTCACCGTGGATCGCCAATCGGCAGCGTTGGTGGTGCCGATCACGGCGCTGCAGACCGCAGAAGACCAGGACGTGGTCTACGTGCAGCAGGGCGAAACCTACCACACCCGGCCGGTGAAGCTGGGGCGCCGCGACGCCGAACGCGCCGAAGTGCTGGAAGGCCTCAAGGCCGGTGAACAGGTGGTGGTGGCCCAAAGCTTCCTGATCAAGGCCGACATCGAAAAGTCCACCGTGGAAGAAGAATGAGGCCCGCCATGCTCGAACGCCTCATTGGGCTGTCCATCCGCCATCGCTGGCTGACGCTAGTGCTCACCGCTGCGCTGGTTGCGCTGGGCGTGTGGAGCTACCGTCACCTTTCCATTGACGCCACACCCGACATCACCAACGTCCAGGTCCAGATCAACACCCAGGCCCCGGGTTACTCGCCGCTGGAGGCCGAACAACGGGTCACCTTTGCCATCGAAACGGCCATGGCCGGTCTGCCCAAGCTGGACTACAGCCGCTCGCTGTCGCGCTACGGGCTTTCGCAGGTCACCGTCGTCTTCAAGGACGGCACCGACCTGTACTTTGCCCGCCAGCAGGTCGCCGAGCGCCTGCAGCAGATCGCCTCCCAGCTTCCCGAAGGGTTGGACCCGGAAATGGGGCCGATCTCCACCGGGTTGGGCGAGATCTTCATGTACACCGTGGAGGCCGAGCCCAACGCTCGCAAGCCCGACGGCACCCCGTACACGGCCACGGACCTGCGCACCCTGCAGGACTGGGTGATCCGGCCGCAGCTGCGCACCACGCCCGGCGTCACCGAGGTCAACACCATCGGCGGCTTCGAGCGGCAGATCCACATCACTCCCGATCCAGCTCAGTTGGTGGCGCTGGGCTTCACGTTGAACGACGTGGTCGCCGCGGTCATGCGCAACAACCAGAACATCGGCGCCGGCTACATCGAGCGCAACGGACAGCAGTTCCTGGTGCGCGTGCCGGGCCAGCTAGCCAATCTGGAGGCAATCGGCAACATCGTGCTGGACCGGCGCGATGGCGTGCCCATTCGGGTGCGCGACGTCGCTAGCGTGGGCGAAGGCAAGGAGCTGCGCACGGGCGCGGCCACCCAGAATGGCCACGAGGTCGTGGTCGGTACCGCCTTCATGTTGTTCGGCGCCAACAGCCGGGAAGTCTCCCAGGCGGCCGCGGCCAAGCTGGATGCCGCCAACGCCAGCCTGCCTGCCGGCGTCCATGCCAAGGCCGTCTATGACCGCACCGCGCTGGTGGATCGCACCATCGGCACGGTGTCCAAGAACCTGATCGAGGGCGCGCTGCTGGTGGTGGTGGTGCTGTTCCTGCTGCTGGGCAATGTGCGCGCCTCGTTGATCACCGCGGCGGTGATCCCGTTGGCGATGCTGTTCACCATCATCGGCATGGTGCGTGGCGGCGTGTCGGGCAACCTGATGAGCCTGGGCGCGCTGGACTTCGGCCTGATCGTGGACGGGGCGGTGATCATCATCGAGAACTGTCTGCGCCGGTTCGGCGAGGCGCAGCACGCGCTAGGCCGCCAGCTCAACGATGAAGAGCGCTATGACCTGACCGCCTCGGCCACCGCCGAGGTGATCCGTCCCAGCCTGTTTGGCCTGGGCATCATCGCCGCGGTCTACCTGCCGATCTTCTCGCTGTCCGGGGTAGAAGGAAAAATGTTCCACCCGATGGCGATCACGGTGGTGCTGGCCCTGACCGGCGCCATGGTGTTGTCGCTGACCTTCGTGCCGGCGGCGATCGCCAGCTTCCTGCGCGGCCGTGTGGCTGAGCACGACAACCGCCTGATGCGCTGGTCGCGTGCCCGTTATACGCCGCTGCTGGATTGGGCCCTGCGTCGGCGCGTGGTGGTGCTGGCCGGCGCGGCCGTGCTGGTGGTGGGCTGTGGCGTGCTGGCCACCCGCTTGGGTTCGGAGTTCGTGCCGAGCCTGGATGAGGGCGACATCACCTTGCAGCCCATGCGTATTCCCGGCACCAGCTTGGAGCAGTCGGTGGCCATGCAGGAAACGCTGGAGAAGCGCCTGGCCCAGTTCCCGGAGGTGGCCAACATCTTCTCAAAGATCGGCACCGCCGAGGTGGCCACCGATCCTATGCCGCCGTCGATGGCCGACACCTTCCTGATGCTCAAGCCCCGCGACCAGTGGCCCGACCCGCGCAAGCCCAAGGCCGAGCTGGTGGAAGAGCTGGAGGCGGCGGCCAAGGAAATCCCGGGCAGCAACTACGAGTTCACCCAGCCCATCCAGATGCGCACCAACGAGTTGATCTCCGGCGTCCGTTCGGACGTGGCGGTCAAGGTCTACGGCGACAACCTTGACCAGTTGACGCGCCTGGCCAGCCGGGTCGAGCGGGTCATGCGTAGCGTCCCCGGCGCCGAAGACGTCAAGGCCGAGCAGGTCTCCGGCCTGCCGCTGCTGACCATCACGCCAGATCCGGCGGCATTGGCACGGTATGGCCTGAACCCGGGCGATGTGCAGGAAACGGTGGCCACCGCCATTGGGGGCAGTGTTGCCGGCCAGTTGATCGAGGGCGACCGCCGCTTCGACCTGGTCGTGCGCCTGCCCGAAGCGCAGCGCCAAGACCCCGCTGTGCTGGCAGATCTGCCCATTCCGCTGCCGGCAAGCACCAGTGTCGATGAGTCCAGCCGTCTGGCCGCCGGCGCCAATGGGGGGCCTCGCACGGTGCCGCTGCGGGAAGTGGCGAAGATCCAGGTAGAGCGCGGGCCCAATCAGATCAACCGCGAGAACGGCAAGCGCCGCGTGGTGATCACCGCCAACGTGCGCGAGCGCGATCTGGGCGGGTTCGTCGGCGAGTTGCGCACACGCATCGGCCAGGATGTCGCGCTTCCAGAGGGCTACTGGATCGATTACGGCGGCACCTTCGAGCAGCTGATCTCGGCCACCCAACGCCTGGGCGTGGTCGTTCCGGTGACACTGGCGTTGATCTTCGCTCTGCTATTCATGGCCTTCGGCTCGGCCAAGGATGCGGCCATTGTGTTCAGTGGCGTGCCGCTGGCGCTGACCGGCGGTGTGCTGGCACTGGCTCTGCGCGGGATTCCGTTGTCGATCTCTGCCGGCGTGGGCTTCATCGCGCTGTCGGGCGTGGCCGTACTCAACGGGCTGGTCATGATCGCCTTCATCCGCCGTCTGCGCGAACAGGGCGATCCGCTAGACGACGCTGTGCGCGACGGCGCCCTTGGACGCCTGCGACCGGTGTTGATGACCGCCCTGGTAGCCTCGCTGGGCTTCCTACCCATGGCCTTGAATGTCGGTGCTGGCTCGGAAGTGCAGCGGCCGCTGGCCACTGTCGTCATCGGCGGCATCGTCTCATCCACCGCATTGACCTTGTTGGTGCTGCCGGTGCTCTATCGTTGGCTGCATCGCGACCGAGCTCCCCGCGCCGGTAGCACTGCTTTGGAGTCCCCATGAACGAGCTCAACCTGGAACAGGTCCGTGCGGCGATGTTTACCGACCCGGGCGTGAAAGCGGTGGACGACCTGCGCCTGGTCGCCGGTGAGCATGGCCGTGCGATCGCGGCCACCATCACGGTCGCGGCGCCCTCGGTCGACCTGGACCTGGTGCATGCTGTGATTGCCCAGGTCCTGGCCGATCAATTCGGCATCGATCAGATCATGCTGTGTTTCAACGACCCGGGCCCGGTACCGCCGCCGCCCACCGCGGCGCCGTTAAAGAAGATGTGATCGCAGCCCCTGGCTCTATGCGTCTGCGCTGGCAGGCGCATAGAGCTGATGACCCGGCAACGCGCACGCGCCGGCATACACAAAGGCCACGCTTTGCCGCGCCCGGGTGAAGGCCACGTAGTATTTCGGCGGCGCGGTGATACGCGCTGCATCGGCCGTGCACAGGTACTGCGTCAACGGCCCGTTCGGAAAGATGAGGACCCGACTGTAGGTGCGGCCCTTGCACTGCCCAAAGTTCACCGCCGGCAGTCCGTCGCACGCCTGCCGCCGGTCATGCCGGAGCACGGTGGGGGCGAACTCCTGCATGTACGCGGCCACATCCCCTGGAGCGACGAGGTAGATGCCATCGTGTCCGGTGACCTCGCCATTGCCTGATTGGGTCCGCGGCATCTGCGGATAGAGCGTGTCAGCCATATCGCACAGGGCCTGGACGCAGCGCAGACTGGTGAGGCGGTGATCCAGCCGGCATAAGCCGTCGGCCTCCCAAATCTGAAACAGCGCTGCCAGATTCGGACCACGGTATTGGCTGTACCTTTGCGCATAGTTGGTCGCATACGTGGCTTGGCGCGTATCGCCTACCAACGTGATGGCAATCTCGCTCTTCAACAGCCGTTCGACCAGATCCAGATCAAAGCCGGCCAGATCCTGGACTTCGTCGATGTAGAGCTCGTCGTACATCGCCGCCAATCGCGCCACGACCTGGCCTTGGGTCAGCTCATCGCAGCGCACAGCGAAATCGGCCGCTCGGTCCGAATACATCCGGTTGCCCGCCAGGTAGTGGCGCGCCACCTGGGTGCGTGGGGCGCGGTTGTTGGTGACACCTTCTACGAACAGGATGGTCTCGATGCGAGGCTCAGGGCAAAGCGCAGCCTGGTACGGGCGAATGCACTGGCGCAGCAGAAAGCCATACCAGCTGTGCAAGGTGACATGCGCGGGGACCGCGCCTGCGTGGGCCTCAAACGAGCGCCGGATCTCTTCCAGGTTTTCCAGCGTGTAGGTGACAATCGCGATGCGGCGCTCAGGTCGCTCCAAGGCCTGCCGGACCAGCAACGTGGTCTTGCCCGAGCCGGCTGCCGAGAGCAGGACCCGGTTAGGTGATGGCACGCTGGACATAGTCCGGGAACCTGATCGAGTGCGGGCTATTGAAAATCGCCAAGGCCGTATCGGTCTTATGGCCCTTCATGTACTTGAGCAGCGCCACCTCATCGGCAAAGGCCTTGCCCAGCACGGTATTGAGTTCGGCCAGCGAGTTGGCTTTGATCAGCTGCTCTTCCAGCGAAGGGGCGCTCTCGTCGGAATCGTAATAGATCGCGTTGATGTGCTCGGCATAGCGCTCTTGCACAACTGCGATATCACCGTCGTTGTCGGTGATCACCTTGGCCTGAATCCTCAGTCGATCGGCAATCTGCAAGAAGCGTTTGAATGCCAACGACTTGACCGAAATGATGTCTACGCCGTGAGCCATCGGCGCCACGCCGTGATGGTCACTGTAGGCACGCTGCACGATCAGTTCGTCGGAAGGGCCTTCCACCAGGATCGCCTGCTTGGCCAGGATCAACCGCAGCGTGTCGTGGCCCGGCAGCTTCATGAAATAGTCGTGGGTATCGCTGGGCAGCTGGTCCAGCTTCATCTGGCCTTGCGCGCTGAACAGGATCACGTTGTCCACGCCCAGCTTGTTCAACACGAAGCTGCTGTGGGTGGCGATGATCACCTGCTGGGCGGTGGAGAGGGCCGCAATCTTGTCGATCAGCTGGGTCATGCTGGAATAGGACAGATGGTTCTCCGGCTCCTCGATCAGCAGCACGTGAGCCGCGCCGGCCGCGTGCATCGCCAGCTTCATCTTCACCGCGCTTTGCTCGCCCTTGCCGGCCTGGGTGAACGGGAGCTCATCCAGGTAGGGTGACAGGCTGGTTTCCCACGTTGAGCGCGGCGATGTGTCCACGCCTACCGTCAATGCCCTGTGGCTGATGTCCCCGGTGTGCTCGGTCAAGTAGGCATTGATCGCTGCCACATCCGCTTCTTCGGAAAAGCTCTGCCGCATGCGGCGGAAGCTCAGCGACAGCGAGACGCGCTGCGCAGGCGTCAGTGCCTGCTCGATGATGCCGGCGATATAGCGATCGGCACCGGACAAGGTCTTGATGCCGTGCGTGTCGATGATGGTCGAGTCGAACGGAATACTACGGGCGGTGACGCCATTGTTGGCGAAGGAGTACCAGCGCACCGTGTAGTACTCCACCGGCAGGCTGACCGCGCCCTGGTGCTGCTGCAGGTAGGCGTTGAACTCCTCGCGGTAGTCGTCGTTGAGCTCGACCAGCAGCCGGATGCCGGCGGTATCCAGACGCAGGGAGTTGTTGGTGCCGCGTAACGACGCCAGCGCGGCGTCGGCGCCCAGATAGGCTTCGATGGAGATCCGTGGCGGCGAGGCCGGCGTGCCCGTGGCAAGCGCTCCCAAGTACTCCCGCACCGTGGGCTGGTGGAACAGGTAGGGCGTGAGCTCGTAGGCAAGATTGCGCCCATGCAGCTGGCCGGTGACCACCGCGTGGATGGCCTCCAGCAGGGTGGATTTACCGACCTCGTTGTCGCCCACCACCAGGTTCATGTGGGCATTGAGGGGCAGGTCCAGATGGCGAAACGACTTGAAGTTGTCGATGACGATACGTTCGATCGGCATGCACAGTCCTATGATGGCCAACGGGCTCGGTGGCGGAGCCTGCCTGCACCCTGGCTGGCCTCCTTTCCGCTCTGGGCCATACTACCCAGCGATCGCCGGCCCTGGGCGGTTTCGTACTGCTTGGGACGCCGGGAAGGGTCAGAATCCGCCTTACGCGGGATAATTCAATATTATCCCGTATAACTATTTTCGCCGACGAGCGGTCGTCTACCTGCTTTAATAGTATGTAATTACATGGTATGTAATACATTACGAAATAAAGTGAGGTGGCACGATGGCGCGCGCAGGACTCTATAAGAGTGACGTCCAGAAGGCGCGCGACGCGCTGCTGGCCCAACGCAAGAAGCCGTCAGTCGACGCGGTGCGAGTGGCCTTGGGCAACACGGGCTCCAAGACCACGATCCACCGCTACTTGCGTGAACTGGAAGGAGAGGAAGGCGGCGGTCCGGCGAGGACGGTAGCCGTTAGTGATGCTTTGCAGGACTTGGTTGCGCGCTTGGCCTCGCGGCTCCAGGAGGAAGCAGAGGCCATCCTCACCCAGGAGCGTGAGCGCCATCAGGCTGAGCTCCACAGTCGGCAACAGGCGCTTTCCGGTGCCCAAGAGGAGGCTGCCGCCTTGAGCAGTCGGCTGCAGCGCACCGAAGCAAGCCTGCACCAAGAGCAAGCTGCTCACGCCCTCCTTCAACAGAATCTAGGTGACAGGATCGCGGAAATCGCCCAGTTGAACGAGCGCATCGCTGGCATGACGGTGCGGCTGGCTGATCATGAGGCGCATACGCGTTCTCTGGAGGACAAGCATGCCCATGCCCGGGAAGCGCTTGAGCACTACCGCACTTCAACCAAAGAGCAGCGTGAGCAAGAGCTTCGCCGTCACGAGCATCAGGTCCAAGAGCTGCAAGTAGCCTTACGTCAGGCCAATGAAGCCTTGGGCGCGAAGAATCAGGAGCTGTTGGTGCTGAACCGCGACAATGGTCAATGGCTGGAGCGCCACGGGCGGATTGAGCGTGAGCTTGCCCAGCTACGACAGGCCCACGAAGGCCAACACAGCGAGGTCGTGGCGTTGCGCCAGACCGCGACGGACTATTTGGCACTGCAGGAGCGCTGGAAGACTGACGCCAAGACCTTGGATACCATGCGCAACGAGCTAGCTCAAGTTCAAGACACCCTTGCGCGGGAGCGTGAGCGCCGCGAGAGCGCTGAAGCCGATGCGTTGCGTGCCAATGCACGTCTTGAAGCGCTAGAGCCTCTACTGAATCAACTGACGCCAGCACAAAATGCGGTGAAGAAAACTCGGCGCGGCCATGCGCAAGATGGGGGAGCCGACTGACGAGGCTGCTCGTTTGTCTGCTAGCGGCTGGGGTGGCGCTCACCTGTCCAGTACGCCCATTCCATAGGGACGACCCAATCTACAAACAGTTTGGCTACTGAGGACTCCGGTGCCAAATGATAGGGCTTGAACATGCCTTGCTCGGGCGAACTGGTCATCAGGTAGCGCAGGCGCTTCTGGACCTCCTGAAAGATGGCTTCCCGCACATGGGCGCTGTCGTGCACGCCAAGACGCATCGCCACCGAGGCACCTTGGCGTACCGCCGCCCAGCAGCAGTAACGCCACCGCGCGATCGGCAAGCCCCGCGGTCCGGATTGAAAGACGAACCCCACATCACGTGCCCAGCCTGGGTCGAAGTGATGTTTGAGCAATTGCTGCTCCAGAAACTGCTCGGTCTCCCAGAGTGCAAGTTCATCCCACAGCTCCAGTTTCGCGTCCGCCAAGTCTACATCGTGTGCCATATCGCCGAGTTGGTCTTCCAGCACCGGGAGCAGGTGCCTGCGCTCGTGGGTAGACCAGGCGAAAGCACATTGCGGATCTTCGATGGGCGTGACCTCGGCATCGGGGCGGATCTGCCATCGATCCGCTGGCCAGGGAACTTGGATCAAGGCCAAGTCTCGCAGCGTGTCCAGCACCAGCAAGGTGGAGCGGCGTGTGGGCGCCACCGGTAGGCGTCGTAGCTGCGCGGCTAACAGTGCGGCTAGGAAAAGGGTGCCACGAAGGCCCAACTCCTCGATGCTGGCGACCCCAGATGGCGTCATTGACGAGGTTCCGGGCATGCGGTTTCCGGGGATGAGGGAGCGGCGTGGCTCCTGGGGGGGGGGCGGCGCTACCGGTGTCGCCGGTTGCCTCAAAGCTAAGAATATCTTAGTATGCAAGGCTGGGTACATCCGCCATCCTTATGGGGTCTCCATGGGGTGCGCGCGTGACTTTGTCCGTCGACTCAACACCGACCTTCGCTCGACGCCTCAAACAAGCCCGCCTGCACACGGGTTTGTCGCAGAAGGAGTTGGGCATCCGGGCCGGTCTGGATCCTCACGTGGCCAGCCCCCGAATCAACCAGTACGAGCGTGGCAAGCACGAGCCCATGCTGGAGATTGCTGAGCGGTTGGCCCAAGCGTTGGGGATCCCCGCCGCCTTCCTTTACACCGACGATGATCTGCTGGCCAAGTTGCTCCTGCGCTGGGGCTCGCTAAGCAAGCAGCAGAAGCGCGAGTTGGTGAAGCTGATCGAGGCCACGCCCGAGAAGTAAACCGAACAAGCGCTCGCCCTATGGGCAACTCTTCGCCTCAACCCGCCCTTTGGGCGCTTCTGGAGGGAGCTGCAGTGTCCGCGGCTAGTGCGACTGACAAGTCGCGACATCTCAGGCTTACTTGAGATTTTGTTCACGACCGATACACACGCGCCTTGTCTAAAGTGATATACCATGTCGCCCGTGTCAGCCTCCTCACTTCTACTGCGACTGTTCCTGATCGCCATGCTCGTGCTTAACGGCGCGTGGTCGGCGTTTGCGTCCGTCAGTATGAACCCGGTCATGGAAGAGCAGGCCAGCGAAGTGGCTGCCGCGGTGCAAGTCGACGAAGACTGCTTCGCCCATCACAGTGCTGAGCATCATCCCGATGCCACATCGATTGAAAAGGCTGGCACTGGGCATGGCGACCATGCCGGTCCCGACTGTTGCAAGTCTTCTGCGTGCCGGTGCGCCTGCGTACACGCTTGCGCGAGCGCACTTCCTGCGCGCCTGCATGTTTCGGTGCAACTGGCCTTGGGCCTGGATGTCATGCCGCTGCCCCTAGGGCATGCGGCACCTGCCTTGCCTCATCTGATCCGACCACCGATCGGCTAAGCGTCCCTAGGCGCCGCAATGGCGCCGTTGGTGTGGCTTGCATGCCTGTTTAGGCCAGCCGCCCGCTCTGTACCACCGCCCGCCGGTGGCAACACGACGCTTGGAGCATTTTCATGTCGCATGATGATTTTCGTGGTCCACGCGGTGGACCGCTGCTGCCTTCGCGGCGGCGATTTGTCCAAGGCTTGGCCTTGGGAGGCGCAGTCGCAGGATTAGGTTTCTGGCCCAAAGCCAGTTGGGCGCTCAAGGGGCCGGGACAACCCAACGTACTATCGGGCACTGAGTTTGACCTGACCATTGGCGAGACGCCGATGAACTTCACCGGCAAGACCCGCACCGCGATCACGGTCAACGGGTCCGTTCCGGCGCCGTTGCTGCGGTGGCGGGAAGGCACCACGGTCAACTTGCGCGTCTCTAATGCATTGCCCGCTAACTCCATCCATGGCGCGGACACCTCCATCCATTGGCACGGCATCATTTTGCCGGCCAACATGGACGGCGTGCCGGGTCTGAGCTTTGACGGTATCGGACGTGGTGAGACCTACCACTACCGGTTCACCCTGCATCAGGGCGGAACCTACTGGTACCACAGCCACTCAGGGTTCCAGGAACAAGCCGGGCTCTATGGCCCGATCGTCATCGACCCATTGGAGCCGGAGCCCTTCAGTTTCGATCGCGACTACGTCGTGATGCTGAGCGATTGGACAGACCTGGACCCGACGGCCCTGTTCGATCGTTTGAAGAAGATGCCGGGCCATGACAATTACTACAAGCGCACGGTCGGCGATTTTGCGCGCGATGTGAAGCGCAACGGCCTGTCGGCCACGTTGGAAGATCGCAAGATGTGGGGCGTGATGCGGATGACGCCCACGGACCTGTCCGACGTCAACGCCAACACCTACACCTACCTGATGAACGGCACGACCTCACTGGGCAACTGGACCGGTTTGTTCCGCAGTGGCGAGAAGGTGCGCCTGCGTTTCATCAATGGCTCTGCCATGACGTACTTCGATGTGCGTATTCCGGGGCTGAAGATGACCGTGGTGGCGGCAGATGGCTTGTATGTCCATCCGGTTTCCGTCGACGAGTTCCGCATCGCGGTAGCAGAAACCTTCGATGTGATCGTGGAGCCCTCCGGGCAGGACGCATTCACCATCTTTGCCCAAGACTCCGGTCGCACCGGCTACATCAGCGGCACGCTCGCTGTGCGCGAAGGATTACGCGCGCCCGTTCCGTCTGTGGATCCCCGGCCGCTGCTGACGATGGCAGACATGGGCATGGATCATGGGTCGATGGATATGTCTGGCGGCAGCAAGGGCATGGAAGGCGGCTGTGGTGCGGCCATGGGCATGCCTGGCATGACCCCACCTGTCAGCGGTAACGCGACCTCGGCCCATGCAGGCCATGCGATGCCCGCCGCCGGCGATGGTGCCATGGCAGGCATGCAGCACGGGGGCATGCAATCACACCCTGCTAGCGAGACCAACAATCCCCTGTTGGACAACCAAGCCATGAGCGTGAGTTCGCGCTTGGATGATCCGGGCAATGGCCTGCGCGATAACGGCCGTCATGTGCTGACGTATTCCATGCTCAAGAGCACCTTTGAAGACCCTGACGGACGCGACCCCGGTCGCGAGATCGAGCTGCATCTGACCGGACACATGGAGAAATTCTCCTGGGGCTTCAACGGTCAGAAGTTTTCCGATGTCGAGCCGCTGCGGCTGAACTACGGCGAGCGTATGCGCATCGTATTGGTTAACGACACGATGATGACCCATCCCATCCATTTGCACGGCATGTGGAGTGACGTGGAGGACGACAACGGCAACTTCATGGTGCGCAAGCACACGGTGGATATGCCGCCAGGTAGCCGACGCACGTATCGCGTGCGTGCCGATGCGTTGGGCAGCTGGGCGTTCCATTGCCACCTGCTTTATCACATGGAAGCCGGAATGATGCGCACGGTGAGGGTCGACGAATGAACATCAATAGACGCGATACCACCCTGACTGCGCTGACGGCTATCTCGCTGGCCCTGGCCAATGCGGCCAGCGCCCAATCTATGCAGCACGGCTCCATGCAGATGGAGCAGGGCGCGCAGACCCAGACTCAGGATCACTCTGCACATCAGGCACCGACATCAAAACCTGCGCCAGCCCAAAAGCCTGCAACACCGGCCAAGACGAGCGAAGCGACGATCGATCATGCGGCGATGGGCCACGCCGAGCCGCAGGCTAACGCAGCCGAGCCTGCCATGCAGGGCATGGACCATTCGCAGATGGGGCACGGCTCGCCCGCGAGCACACCTGCGGCGCCCACAGCGCAGGCGCAGTCGATGCAGGGCATGGATCACAGTCAGATGGCACAGCCCGCTGCAGCCGACACCTCCGGCACGGCCACGCCTGCGATGCAGGGGATGGACCATTCGCAGATGGGCCATGATTCGCCCGCGCCCGCTACACCAGAAGCGGGAATGCAATCGATGGAGGGCATGGACCACAGTCAGATGGGACACGGGCCTGCAGCGCCAACGCAGCCGCGCACCCCGATTCCCGCGGTGACGGACGCGGATCGCAAGGCGGCCATCGCGCCGGAACACGCGCATCCGGTGCATGACAACTCGATCAAGAGCTACGTGCTGCTCAATCGCCTGGAAACCTGGGATGCCGATCCGGGCACCGGGCTGGGCTGGGAGGGCCAGGGCTGGATCGGTACGGACCTCAATCGCGTCTGGCTCCGCAGTGAAGGCGAACGCACGGATGGTCAGACCGAGTCGGCTGATCTGGAAGTGCTTTACGGCCGCAGTATCTCCACGTGGTGGGATGTGGTGGCCGGTGTGCGTCATGACTTCAAGCCTGGGGCATCGCAGAACTTCGCCGCTATCGGTGTACAGGGCTTGGCGCCGATGAAGTTCGAAGTGTCCGCCACAGCCTATCTCGGCGAAGGGGGCCAGACTGCCGCCAATGTCGAGGCCGAGTACGAATTGCTGCTAACCAACCGGCTGATCTTGCAGCCGCTGGTGGAAGTCACCGCCTATGGCAAGAACGATCCATTGCGCGGGATAGGTTCGGGTCTGAGTGCCGCTGAGGCGGGGCTACGACTTCGCTATGAGTTCACCCGAAAGTTCGCTCCCTACATCGGCGTGGTGTACGAGCGCGCGTTTGGCAATACCGCAGACATGCGACGCGAGCATGGCGAGTCCTTTGAAGACACGCGCTTGGTCATCGGCCTTCGTACCTGGTTCTAAGGGGAACTGACAATGAAATCCAACAAAAAGATGTGGGTATGGCTCGGTGCCGGCGTGGCATTGGTTGCGGTGGTCGCAACCGCCACGCTCTCTCTGGGCGTGTACAACGTGGCCGCCGACGATCCGCATAGTCGCCCGGTGTATGCGCTACTTGAAACGGCGCGCGAGCGTTCCATTGAGGTGCGCGCCGCCAAGCTTCAGCTACCCACGAACCTTGATGATCCTGAGCGTATCCGCCAGGGTGCGGGCAACTACAACGCCATGTGCGTGACCTGCCATCTTTCACCAGACGCGGCGGCCACCGAGATGAGCAAGGGCCTGTACCCCGCGCCACCGAACCTAAGCAAACAGCCGGTCGCTCCAGCTGAGGCGTTCTGGGTGATCAAGCACGGCATCAAGGCCAGCGGCATGCCCGCTTGGGGCGGCAGCATGGACGATGAGTTCATATGGAACATGTCGGCCTTCCTGCAGAAGTTGCCCACGCTGGACGCGACTGCGTACAAGGAACTTGTCGACAGCAGCGAGGGCCATTCGCATGGCGGCGGCGAGACGCAAGGCCACCATGACGACGAAAAGGCCGAGGATCACCCTGCCTTATTCGAGCCGGGCAACAACTCCATGCCGCATGCGCACCCGCCGGGCGTGGACGACGATCACCACGGCCCGACACCCAGCGACACGGAAGTCGGGTTGGTGAGCCACGGCCATCCCGACGGCAAGGTGGAGTCGCACCCTGCACCACACACGCCCGTGGCCGATGACGGCCATGCGCACCCCCATTGATCTTCTTGGAGCCCACGCAATGAACGCAACAGCAATCTCGTTCACCCTCGCACTGGCACTGGCCGTCGTGTCCCCCGCAATGGCGCAGGCGACACAGCCGCACGCACATCACCCCGCTGCCGCGGCATCTGCGGACGTCGACGTCCCAGTCACTGCAGAGGCCGCGGTCGCCGTAGCGGAGCGTTTCAACAGGGCCCTGTCTAGCGGCGATCTGGCCACGGTCGAAGCCCTGCTCGCTGCCGACGTTCTCATCCTCGAGTCCGGGGGCGCCGAACGCAGCCGCGAGGAATACATGGGCCATCACGCAGTCAGCGATGCGGCGTTCCTCAAGGGCGCCCATCGCCAGCTGCTCCGTCAGCGCGCACGAGCCGCTGGCGAGTTCGCGTGGGTCGGAACCGAAAGCGAGTTGCATGCCCAGAAGGACGGCCAGCCACTGACCGTCCAGAGCGACGAGACGATGGTGCTGAAGGAGACCGCGGACGGCTGGCGGATCGTCCACATCCACTGGTCCTCGCGGACCAAGCGCTGAGTCGAGAGATTGAAATGACTACGCTCACATTGCACCGTCTGACTTTTGTGGTCCTTGCCGTGGCTGGTCTGGGTGCTTGCACCCAGGATGCTTCATCCGCGCAACCCACAACCTCGCCCTCCGCACAGGTTGTCGTCCAATCAGCCGACGCGACTCCAGCAGCCCTGCCACGCATGACCGTCCACAAGACCCCGACCTGCGGGTGCTGCGGTGTCTGGATCGACCACGTGCAGAAGGCGGGATTCACCGTGGATGTGCACGACATGGATGACCTGGGTCTGGTCAAGGAGCGGTTGGGTGTCCCCTATGCAAAGGGCTCCTGCCACACGGCCGAGATCGGCGGATACGTCATCGAAGGCCACGTTCCGGCCGCGGACATCAAGCGTCTCCTCGAAGAAAAGCCGAACGCACGCGGCCTGGTCCTCCCAGGGATGCCGCTTGGTTCTCCGGGCATGGAGGTCCCGGAGGGACGCCAGCAGCCGTTCACGGTCGAGCTGATACATCGCGACGGAACCACTGAACCGTTCGCACAGCACTGATCCGTCGCAGCAACAGGGGACGGTGTTGCGGGCGCGCCGATTCTCGCCCGCGAGGAAGAAGGAGAACTACATGACTCACCATTCCGCAGCACACCGGCCCCAGGCCATGAACGAGTGCATCGACAACTGCACGCAATGCCATGCGATCTGCCTGGAGACCATCAACTACTGCCTGACCAAAGGAGGTGTTCACGCGGCCCCGGAGCACATCGCGCTGTTGGCGACGTGTGCCGATACCTGCGCAACCAGTGCCGACGCGATGCTGCGCGGTGCCAGCGTTCACGACGTGGTTTGCGGTGCCTGCGCGGAGATCTGCCGCCAGTGCGCCGATGCATGCGACGCCATGAACGACCCTGAGATGACGCGCTGCGCCGAAGTTTGTCGCCGCTGCGCGGAAAGCTGCAGCGCCATGGCAGCGTAATGCGTCGAGGATCCCGCCTGAGCCGGTGGGATCCTCGTCTCGCGAAAGCGGAAGTATCAAGAAAATCCGACAAATCGTGGTTTCAGTGACAGTCCGACATCTAACGCTTGTCGCATCGAACACAGCGCGGCCCCTCCCGAACGGGCTTTGCATCACATTCCAATGAGGATTTATCCATATGAAGTCGTCCAACGTCATTCGCTCCTTCGCGCTCGTCCTCGCAATCGCGGCCGGGCAGTTTTCGCTGCAGGTCGCGCACGCCCACGCCGCGCTGCAGCAGTCCACACCGGCGGCAAATGCGGTGGTGGCCTCGCCAGGCCAGATCGATCTCGTGTTCAACGAGACATTGATTCCGCGGGCGTCGCGTCTCAAGTTGCTCATGAAGCACGGCAGTTCCACCATGCCGATCGAGAATTTCACGACCGAGATCGTCAACAACGGCAAGACCCTGCGTGCCAAGTTGCCTGGACCGCTGGCTCCGGGCGTCTATACCGTGGAATACCGCGCCGTCGGTGGTGACAACCACCCCATGCCGGGCAGCTTCAGCTTCACGGTGCGCTGAGGAGTCGCGAATGTTCGACCTGTCGGCTTATGCACTGAGATTCTTGGAATACCTTGTCATCATGGTTCTTTTCGGGGTTCCACTCTTCGGTTGGTACGGGTCGCGTCGATCGGCACTCGCCGACGCCTTGGCCGGGTGGTCACTCATGGGCGTTCTATTGGCGGGTGCCGTAGCCGGTCTCGTGCTCACCGGGCTCGATGTCGTCTTCAAGACCGCGGGCATCATGGGAATGCCGCTTGCCGAGGTTGATCGCGCATCGCTTGGCTGGTATCTGCTCGAGACGTCCGCGGGCCGGGCAGCCATGGCGAGAGGCGCGCTGCTGGTCGCCCTGATGTTCGTGCTCGGATGGCATCGTCGCCGCGGGAAGGTGGAGACCGCCTTCCCGCTGGGGGCGATGCTGGCGGGCGGCGCACTCGCTTCGCTGGCATGGAACGGCCACGCCGCCGCTGGCGAGGGCTTGGCAGGCGCGGTCCGGCTTGCTGCAGGCATCGTCCATCTTCTCGCGGCAGGCGGCTGGATCGCAGCGGTCCTGATGTTCCTTGCCATGCTGCTGCGCGGCAAAGAGACGAACGGCAGCGGGCGTCTGCGATCAACGCATGACTTTCTGCATGGTTTTTCGACGCTGGGAACGATCTTCGTTGGTGCGCTCATCGTGTCCGGCATCGCGCACTACGGGGATCTCACCGCGTGGTCGTTATCGGCCCTGTTCCAGAGCACCTACGGGAAGTTGCTGCTTTTCAAACTGGCCCTGTTCGCTGGAATGCTGGGTTTGGGAGCGCTGCACCGATGGACGCTGGTGCCGCGCTTGGAACGAGCGCTGACCAGCGGAGATCCCGCGCAGGAGGTGCGGGCTTTGCGGCAGAGTGTTACGGCTGAGGCCGCGCTGGCCATCTTGATCCTGATTGTTGTTTCAGTGCTCGGGACGCTCAGCCCCGAATAGCTGTGTAACCCGCAATGGCACACTGCCTTGGCAGTCCATCCCCACTAAAGCGAGCATCGGCATGAACTCACCGTCGTCCCATGACCATCACCATTCTGCAGGCGCAGCCCCTGTCGAGGCTGCGGATGGACGGGTCATCACCAATCCCGTCCGCTATACGGACGATGCTCCCCAGCAAGTTGAAGTGACCGCCCCAGCAGCGGTGGCCCAACCCAGCGGTACCCACGCCACGGTCTACACCTGCCCGATGCATCCGCAGATTCGTCAGCCAGGTCCCGGCACCTGTCCGATCTGCGGCATGGCGCTGGAGCCGGAGATGCCCTCGCTGGAGGAGGACGACAATCCAGAGTTACGCGATTTCACCCGAAGGTTCTGGTGGACGTTGCCTTTGACGTTGATCGTCCTGGTCTTGGCCATGCTGGGACACCGTCTGCCCGGCTTGTCCACGCAGGCGCGCACCTGGATTGAGCTCGTGCTGAGCGCCCCGGTGGTGCTCTGGGCGGGGTGGCCTTTCTTTGAGCGCTGCCTACAGTCCATCGGCAATCGCAGCCCCAACATGTGGACGCTGATCGGCATCGGCGTGGCCGCCGCGTTTGGCTACAGCGTGGTGGCCACCGTGGCACCGGACCTGTTTCCGGACTCTTTCCGCGAGCATGGACGGGTAGGGGTCTACTTCGAGGCGGCAGCGGTCATCGTCTCGCTCACCCTGCTCGGACAGCTGCTGGAACTGCGGGCGCGTTCCAAAACCTCGGCGGCCATCAAGTCCCTGCTGGGATTGGCGCCCAAGACGGCTCGCCGCGTCAAACCCGATGGGGGCGAAGAGGACGTTGCGCTGGATCACGTGCACGTGGGTGATCTGCTTCGCGTACGACCGGGCGAGAAGGTGCCGGTCGATGGGGAAGTCATCGAAGGCCGCGCCAGTGTCGATGAGTCGATGCTGACCGGTGAACCCATTCCGGTGGAGAAGGCTGTCGGTGATCACGTTATAGGCGCCACGCTCAACGGGACGGGCGCCTTAGTCATCCGGGCGGACAAAGTCGGATCCGGGACGGTACTGGCGCAGATTGTGCAGTTGGTAGCCCAAGCCCAGCGCTCCCGCGCGCCGATGCAGCGTATGGCGGACAAGGTGGCGTACTGGTTTGTCCTGGCCGTGCTGGCCACGGCGGTGCTCACGTTCTTCGGATGGGGTCTGTTTGGACCCGAACCGTCCTGGACCTTTGCCGTCCTCAATGCCGTATCGGTTCTGATCATTGCTTGCCCGTGTGCCTTGGGTTTGGCTACCCCCATGTCGATCATGGTCGCCACTGGCCGCGCTGCGCAGGTCGGGGTCCTGTTCCGCGATGCTCAGGCGATCGAGCAGCTACGTCTGATCGACACGTTGATCGTGGACAAGACCGGTACGTTGACCGAGGGGCGTCCAGCCTTTCGCGACACGCTCTCCAACGCCGGCTTCGACGCCGATCAGATCCTTTGTTTGGCCGGCAGCTTGGAGCAGGGCAGTGAGCACCCCTTGGCCGAGGCCATCGTGGCTGAAGCCCAGCGACGTGGCTTGAACCTGGTGGCCGCCCAAGATTTTGATTCGCTCACCGGCCAAGGCGTCCGCGGGCGCGTGTCCGATCAGGATGTCGTGCTCGGCAACCAAAGCCTGATGGCGTCGGTTGGCGCCGATGTAGCACCTTTGCAAAGCAGCGCCGAGCGTCTTCGGAAAGAAGGCGCTAGCGTGATGTTCCTGGCGGTCAATGGTCGGTTGGCCGGCGCCATTGCGGTGGCTGATCCCATCAAAGCCACGACCTTGCCTGCCTTGAACCTGCTACGTGCCGATGGCCTGCACGTGGTGATGGCCTCCGGTGACGCACAGGCGACGGCCGAGGCCGTGGGGCGCACGCTGGGCATCGAGGATGTGCGTGGTGGCGTCAAGCCGCAGGACAAGGCCGACCTGGTCCAGCAACTCAAAGCCCAGGGTCGTCGCGTGGCCATGGCTGGCGATGGCATCAACGATGCGCCGGCCCTGGCGGCAGCCGATGTGGGCATCGCGATGGGGACGGGCACGGATGTGGCCATGTCCAGCGCCCAGCTCACCCTGGTCAAGGGTGATTTGAGGCGCATCGTGCAAGCCCGTGCCATCTCGTCTTTGACGGTGGCCAATATGAAGCAGAACCTGGGCTTCGCCTTCGTCTACAACGCCATCGGCGTGCCTATCGCCGCCGGCTTGCTGTATCCCAGCTTCGGCCTTTTGCTCAGTCCGATGATGGCGGCCCTGGCCATGAGCCTGAGCTCGGTTTCGGTGGTCACCAATGCCCTGCGTTTGTCCGGCTCCACCGTTGTTGCCACCCCCCACCCTGACCGCGCCGATGAGCCTGCGCGCGGCCATTCCTGTCACTGATGGCTCATATCCCACAAGGAGTACTGCAATGAAGCGTTATGCCTCCCTCTCGATGATGGCCTTGTTCCTGATGGCGGGCGCGGCCTTCGCCGGCGGCCAGACCACCACGCCCACCACCGACCACGGTCAGCACAAGCCGGCGGCGGCCGATGCCGATTTCACCAAGCTCGATGCCAACAAGGACGGCTCGCTGTCCAAGGAAGAACTGGCCAAGCACAAGCTGGCGCCGCACTTTGGCATGCTCGATAGCAACAAAGATGGCAAGCTGAGCCCGCAGGAATTCGCTGCCGGCAAGGGTATGTAAGTGTTCTCAGCCCGGGAGCTGTTCCAACAGTTCGCGGGTTCTTCCGCCGTTCTGCCATTCCCACGGAGATTGTTATGTCCTCTTCGCACGGTACGCACGAAAACGCGCAAGACCCGCAGTCCCAGCACGCAAAACCGCACGCCTCACACCAACCTGCCCACCAGGCACAACAAGGGCATCAAGGCCATTACGGCCGCCTGTTGTTGATGATGGGCCTGTCTTTCGTGGCCATGTACGCATTGATGTACGCAATGGTCGATCAGTGGGCTAACGTCTATAACAACGTGAACCAGTTCTACATGGCGGGCCTGATGGCCGCTCCCATGCTGCTGATCGAGCTGTGGCTAATGTCCAGCATGTACCCCGATCGCCGACGCAATCTGATTCTGGCTGGTCTGACGGTGGCGTTCATGCTGTTCTGCTGGTGGGGCATTCGCACTCAAGCAGCGGTCACTGACAAACAGTTCATCCGTTCGATGATTCCCCACCACGCTGGCGCCATCCTGATGTGTGAGGAGAATCGTCTGAAGGATCCTGAGTTGGTGAAGCTCTGCCAGGACATTATTACCTCGCAGACACAGGAGATCGCGCAAATGAAGCAGTTGCTGGCTGAGCGTTCCCATTAGCTCACTGCCTTTTGCCAGCCGATATCACTTCACTGAGCCTGCGCACTGACCATTCGGTGGATCAAACGCGCGGCCACACGTGCGGTGGCTTGATCCGGATCCAGGGGCGGACACAGTTCCGCCACGTCGACCACACGTACCTTGCCCGAGGCCATGACCAGATCCAGCAGGGCTTCCAGGACCTCCAGACTCACCCCGCGTGGGTTGGGGGCGCTCACGCCCGGGGCCACCACCATTGAGTACGCCGGCAAGATCACCAGCGGCTTGGGTAGCTACACCCAGTGGCGTGGCTTGGGCTCACTGCGTATGGGCAAGAACCGTTGGACCGGCGTCTATTCGGCGCAGTACATCGGCAGCGCGGACGACATCATCGCCGTGCCCGACACGATCGGCTCGCATGTGTCCAGCGTGGTGTACCACAGCCTGCAACTGAGCTACGGCATCAAGAAGAAGTGGGATATCTCCGCCGGCGTTGAAAAAGTGCTCGATAAGAAGGCGCCGTTCGTGAAGAACAACCCCAACACCGACACCGACACCATGACGTACGACTTGCTGGGTCGTCGCTGGAATGTCCGCTTTGGTTACCACTGGTAAGCCACGATCACGAGGAGCTACACATCATGAGAAACACGCAACTATCCGCCACACTACTGCTGTTCGCTGTGGCCGGCAGTGCCGGTGCGCACGACCTGTTTGTCGCTTTCTCCAAGCCTGGCACCGCAGCGGGCGAGGCGAACACAGCGTTGGTGAACAATGGCACCTTCGATGAAAGTGCAGGTGCAGTCACCCGAGCGCGTCTACAGGACGTTTCGCTGAGTCAGGGCGGCGCTAAGGCTGCACCGGACTTGGCCAGTTGGAAAGAGGTCGGCAAGCAGAGCCAGCTCACCGTGCATCCGGCGGGCGAGGGCACCTATCTGCTGGGGGTCTCGACGATGGCCTCCACCAGCACGCGTACGGCCAGCGAGTTCGGCAAGTACCTGGAGTTGGAAGACTTGCCCGATACCCTGGCCACCTATGATGCGAGCAAGTTTCCCAAAGGGGTCACCTATAGCTATACCAAGCATGCTCGTACCATTGGACAGGTGGGCACAAAACTGACCGACGATTTCGCTGCCTCGCTGGGCTATCCGCTGGAGATCCGCTTGGCCCGCAATCCTGGAAGCGTGAAGGTCGGCGAACAGCTGTCGTTCCAGGTGCTGCAGCAGGGCACGCCAGTGCCCAACCTACGCGTGTACGTCGGTCATCGTGCTGACGCACCGGTCAAGGGTGGGCACGGTAGCGCTACGCTCCTGCGCACCGATGCCCAAGGCCAAGCCAGTTTCCAGGTGACCACCGCCAAGACCTGGTACATCCACACCAATCACATTGTGCCCTCTACACAAAAGGGTTTGGATTTTGTGTCGGATCGGGCGTCGCTGAGCTTTGAGATTTCCCCGCACGCCGGGCACTGATAAGTAAGCATGTAGGCGGTACTCTCCCCTTTGACGCCAGTCATGACTTCTTCCATGACTGGCGTCTTTTTGTGGGGACTTACCTCAAGTGCTCAGTCTGTCTCTCATTGGTCGCCCCGCGCCGCGCGCAATCCACGTCGCCGCACTAGATAGAACGCTGCGGGAATCACCACCATAGAGAGCACCGGTGCGGTGAGCATGCCACCCAGCATCGGCGCGGCGATACGTTGCATGACCTCCGAGCCGGCACCGGCACCGACGAAAAGCGGAAACAACCCGGCCAGGATGACGGCTACCGTCATCGCCTTCGGGCGCACCCGTTGCACGGCGCCTTCGTAGATAGCCTCTTGCAGGGTAGACACATCTTCCGGCGCACCGCTGGCCAAGCGCTGCTCCCAGGCATGACGCAGGTACAGCAGCATGATGACGCCGAACTCAGCCGCAACGCCGCCCAGGGCGATGAATCCGATCATGCTGGCCACCGAAATCGCATGGCCCAGCCCCCAGATCAACCAGAAACCGCCCACCAACGCCAAGGGCAAGCTGAGCAGGATGATGGATACATCGCTAAGCCGGCGAAACACCATCCAGATGACCAGGAAGATGATCGCCAACGCCGCGGGCACCACCCATTGCAGGCGTGCCAAAGCCCGTTGCAGATACTCGTACTGCCCCGACCACGCCAGACCATAGCCGGCAGGCAAACTCACCTGGGTCTGCACCGCGGCTTGCAGGTCCTGGACCACCGATCCCAAGTCGCGATCGGCCACATCCACGTAGATGTAGCCCACCAACCGGCCGTTATCGCTCTTGAGCATCGGCGGGCCTGGGCTGATTGACAGCTCCGCCACCTGGCTCAAGGTCAGTTGCACACCGCCTGGCGCGATCAGCGGCAGATCCTGCAAGGCCTGCAACGAGTCACGCTGGCCACGGGGGTAGCGCAAGACGATGGGATAGCGTTCGCGCCCCTCGATCGTTTCCCCGATTGGATCACCGCCAACGACCGTGGCAATCAGTTGCTGGAGTTGGCCTTGAGTGAATCCGTAACGTGCAGCGATTTCCGGGCGCACCTGTACATCGACATAGCGCCCACCCGTGACGCGTTCGGCCAGTGCCGAACTCACGCCGGGCACAGTCTTGGCCACCTGCTCGATCTGCTGGCTCAGGCGCTCGATCTGCTCCACATCGGGTCCGGAGACCTTGATCCCAATCGGGCTCTTGATGCCGGTGGCCAACATATCGATGCGATTGCGAATGGGCGGGACCCATAGGTTGGTCAGACCGGGAATCTTGACCGCTGCGTCCAACTCCTGGCGTAGCTTCTGGGGGGTCATGCCCGGGCGCCATTGATCCCGCGGCTTGAAGGTCACGGTGGTCTCAAACATTTCGATCGGTGCCGGATCGGTCGCACTTTCGGCACGGCCCGCCTTGCCGAACACGTGCTCAACCTCCGGTACGGTCTTGATCATCCGGCCCGAGAGCTGGAGCAACTGACGGGCCTTGTCGGCGGACAGGCCGGGCAGGGCCGTGGGCATGTACAACAGGCTGCCTTCTTCCAAGGGCGGCATGAACTCACTGCCCAACCGGCTAAAGGGGATCAAGGTGAGCACTAGCAGCAGGCCGCTGAGCAGCAAGGTGACACCGGGATGTTTGAGGACCCACAGCAGGATGGGCCGATAGCCAGCGATCAGGATGCGATTGATGGGGTTCTGCTGTTCCGGGCGGATGCGGCCGCGGATCAGGTAGCCCATCAAGACGGGGATCAAGGTCACCGACAACCCTGCTGCGGCGGCCATCGCGTAGGTCTTGGTGTAGGCCAGAGGCGAGAACAATCGCCCTTCCTGCGCCTGCAGGGCAAAAACCGGCACGAAAGACAGGGTGATGACCAGCAAGCTGGCGAACAGGGCCGGTCCGACCTCGGCCGCCGA
The DNA here is from genome assembly GCF_054473825.1 of Stenotrophomonas genospecies 5. Classification (NCBI taxonomy): domain Bacteria; kingdom Pseudomonadati; phylum Pseudomonadota; class Gammaproteobacteria; order Lysobacterales; family Lysobacteraceae; genus Stenotrophomonas; species Stenotrophomonas genospecies 5. The sequence goes on along the minus strand of NZ_JBTMUW010000001.1, from coordinate 1,071,844 downwards.
GCGGGCCATCAGCTGCCAGCGCTCCTCACCCTGAGGTTCCCGGCCGTGCGCCTCCCGCCAGTGCTCCAGATGCTTGTGTGCATTTTCGATCATCACCACCGCTGCATCGACCATCGCACCAATGGCGATGGCGATGCCGCCTAATGACAGCAAGTTGGCGGAGATCCCCTGGGCGTGCATCACGATGAAGGCCGCCAGGATACCCAAAGGCAGGGTGATGACGGCCACCAACGCCGAGCGTAGGTGCCACAGGAACAGCAGGCATACCAGCGCTACGACCAGAAACTCTTCGCCAAGCTTGTGGGTGAGGTTGCGTACCGCATCCTGGATCAGCTCGGAGCGGTCGTACACCGGCACCACTTCCACGCCCTCGGGCAAGCTGGATTGCAACGCCTGCAGTCGCGCTTTGACGTTCCGAATGGCCCCCAAGGCATCCTTGCCGGTCCGCAGGACGATCACGCCGCCGGCCACCTCACCTTGACCATCCAACTCTGCGATACCACGACGGAAGACCGGCCCGCGACTGATCGTGGCCACCTCGCCGAGCAGGACGGGGATGCCGTCGTTGCCGGTTACCGGCACCTGTTCGAACGCCTCCTGTGTGCGCAGGTAGCCTTCGCTGCGCACCATCAGTTCGGCTTCGCCTTGTTCGATCACCGAGCCCCCGGTAGCGCCGTTGGCCGCATCCACCGCCTCGATGAGCTCGGCCACCGTCAGTCCACGGGCCGCCAACGCCTGCGGATCGGGCTGGATCTGCCAGGCGCGCACCGCACCGCCCACACTGGCTACTTCAGCCACGTCCGGCACGGTTTTTAGCTCATAACGAAGAAACCAGTCCTGCAACGCACGCAGCTGCCCCACATCACGTTGACCTGTCCGATCCACCAAGGCGTACTGGTAGATCCAGCCCAGTCCTGTCGCATCAGGACCCAGCGCCGGATTCACATTCGGCGGAAGTCGATCGCGTACCTGGCTCAAGTACTCGAGCACTCGAGAGCGCGCCCAGTAAAGATCAGTGGCATCGTCAAACAGGATGTAGACGAATGAATCACCGAAGAAGGAGAAGCCGCGTACCGCCTTCACGCCCGGCACGGACAACATCGTGGTGGCCAACGGGTAGGTGACCTGGTCTTCGATGATGCGCGGGGTTTGCCCCGCCCATTGCGTGCGGATGATGACCTGGGTATCGGACAGGTCCGGCAGCGCATCCAGCGGCGTGTTCTTTACCGACCAGATACCGACCACCGCCAGCAGCGCGGCGGCAACCAGCACCAGCACGCGATTGGCGATGCAAGCATGGATCAGGCGCGCGATCATGGTGTGCCCTCCATCGCTTCGGACATGACCTCGCTTGCCTGGCAATCAGCGGCTGCGGCGGGGCCGAACTTGGGTACCAACTGCATATCCATGAACGGTGACTTGCCCGGCTTGTCGAAATGCTTCTCCGGCACCATCGGGTCATACCAGTACTGCACCGGGCAGCGCGGCGGCGTAGAGGTGGAGGTGTCTGGCGCGACAGGCGCCGGCTGTCTGGACGGTGACGGCACGACAGTGCGTGGTTCGTGCCCGGCGTCATGGCGCTCGTGCACACCTGATGCGCTGGCAGGGCGTGTCGGTTGTGCAGCACCCAGGCGCTCCAACGCACCGGAGAGATTGGCTTCGGAGTCGAGCAAGAACTGACCCGAGACGACCACGCGTTCACCACCGGCCAAGCCTGCCACGATCTGCGTGCGCCCTTGCACGCTACGTCCCACACTCACCCGCACTGGCCGGAAGCTCCCGTCCGGATCCTGCACGATGACCCGGCTGTCCCGCCCGGTGGCGATCAGCGCCTCCGTGGGAACGACTGGCAGGGCCTGCTCGGCGTCGGGCTGCACCAGAACCTCGGCGAACATGCCCGGCACCAGCCGACGCTGCGGGTTGCGCAGCACAATTCGCGCCCGCTGCGTGCGACTAGCCATGTCGACCTGGGGAAGCAACGCCTGGATCTGTCCGGCAAAGCGCTCTGCCGGCCAGGCACTGACCGTGGCCTGCACTGAGGTCCCCGGCCGCAAGGTGCCCAGCGCTGCCTGGGGTACCGAGGCCTCCAGCCACAACGTGTCCAGCCCATTGATCTTGAACAGTGGCGTACCGGGCATCACCGTCTGTCCCTCGCGTGCCAGGATCTCGGTCACGACACCACTGTGGTCTGCGCTAAGCACGACGCCACTTCTGGCCGAGGCGCCAGAAGGAACACCCAACGAACGCAACCGTTGTTGCGCCGCACCCTGCAGCTCACGCGCGCCCGCGGACTGAGCTTGGCTCAGGGCATGTGCTTCGGCGATGGCCGCGTTCCATGCCGGGGCCTGCACGGTGGCCAGCGTTTGACCACGACGAACCTCGGTAAACGGCGCCTTTACCTGCACGTGGGTGATCAAGCCTTCCATGCGCGCACTGATCACGCTTTCCTGGGTCAGATCCCACGTCAGTGTGCCCGGCACGCGTACGGCAGTCCCTAGTAACTCTACCGTCACTTCCTGAGTGCGTATGCCCACGTTCTGCTGCAGGCGCGGATCGATCTGCGTTCCGCCCCCTATGGCCTCATCTGCGTATTTGGGCAGCAACTCCATATCCATGAACGGAGATTTGCCCGGCTTGTCGAATCGCTGCTCCGGCGCCATGGGGTCGTACCAGTACAGCACCTTGCGTGCTTGATCTGCGACGCTCGTGCCGGGGGGCGGGGTGGTATCAGAGGTTCGAGTCATCCAGGCGTAGCCGCCGGCAAAGCCGAGCGCCAGCAACCCGAGGGCCACGGCGAGCTGTGTGAGACGCGTCTTGGTCGGGCTCATGGCGTGTTCTCCTCATGGGGTAGCAGATAGGCCAGTGCCGCCCAGGCACGGCCCTGTTCGCCCAGCAGACGGGCGTTCTCCAGGTGCAATTCGATCTCATCGCGCCGCGCTTCCAGCCACGGCTGCAGGTCGGCACCGGCGCCGTAGGCGGCCAACGCCGTGCGTGCACGATCGCGCGCCAAAGGCAGGCTCTGCGTGTTCTGGCGCTCCAACTGGCCGGTTAACCCGCGCCATCGCGCTATCGCGCGTTGCACCGACTCGGCTTGGATGCGCCGGGCCTCATCGCGCTCTGCGGACACCGCCTCCAGCTCGGCCCGCCGTGCCGCGATGCCTCGTGCTTGGCGGTTCTTCTGGAACAGCGGCAGGCCCACACCCACTTCCACCATGAGCATGTCGCTGCGCGCCATGCCGTCGGGTGCGCGCTCGCGACGTCCGTAGGTGAGCTCCACACTCCAATCCGGGCGGGTTTCGGCCACGGCCGCATCCACCTGGGCCTGGGCTAAGCTCTCGCGTGCCTCCCAGCCCAGTAGTGGCGTGTGTTGGTCCAGTTTGGCCAGCAGTTGGGTGGGCTCCAATGGCAACTGCGAAAAATCCGGTGCCGCACCACTGGCCAAGATCGCCTCTGGTGCAATACCCAACCACCGCGCCAGGCCGGCCTGCGCGGCGGCGTGCTCCGCATGTACCTGCTCCAGGCGATTGTCCAACTGCAGTAGGGCGGCCTGGGCGGCAAGCACATCACTGGCCCCGGCCGTGCCGCCTGCCAAGCGAGCACGCGCCGCACGCTCGGCTATACGGGCCGGCTCGCGCAGACCTTCCAACGCATCTACGGCTTGCTGCGTACTCCACAGCTCGATCCAGGCCAGCGCGGCCGCTTGGGCCACCATCTGCTGTTCGGCCATCGACAGTGAGCGCGCTTGCGCCAGCGTCGCTTGCGCCAACGCGTGCTCGGCACGTCGTTTCGCACGCGCAGGAAACTCCTGCATCAGACCGATTTGCTGGGTGGTCATCTCATCGGCCCGCAAGCTGAAGGCATCGGGTCCGCTGACGGGCCAGTTCGCCAGCCCCACGATCAAACGTGGGTCGGGAAGCGCGCCAGCACGCGCGGCTTCTTCGGTACTGGCATCGATCTGCGATCGGCGCACGTGCAGGGTTGGGGCGTTAGCAAGCGCCCGTTGTAGGGCTTCTGTGTAGCTGATCGGGATAGCGGGCGATGCCGCCAGCACAGGACCACTGAGCGCCAGGGCAAACACGAACCCACACGCCATCTTGCGCCTTGCACGCAAGAAGAAAGACATCTCCATAAGACCTCCGGGAAACGACAACGAGCGCGCTGCAACGCATGCAGCACGAGCACGGGTCAATCCAGGAGGGGGCTTAAATCAGCAGGCTACAGAAGCGCTGCAGGGGAGGCGGATCGGACACGCACACCGGAACATCCCGATACAACTGCGCGTGTACCGGTGGCAACAGAGCCTGCACCAGCGCGAAGGCGGCCAGCGCGGGCTGGTAAGGCACTTGAGGGGCCTTCGCATCGGCCGTGGCGATGTGATCGCGCTGGCAATGCTGGTCGCACAACGCCGGAGCATCGGGATCCGGCGTGGACATCTCTTCGCAACCGACCATCAGGGTCGCTTGTCCAGCTTCCACCGATTCCAGCGGACAGGCGTAAGCCACCAGCGCGAGTTGCTGCAGCAGCAGCGCCCACAGTCCCAGCCATGCCAGTCGGGCACGAGAACGGGGTCGCCGCCACCGCCTCAGCAGCCTCACCATGACAGCTCCCGCACGCCCGAAGCAGCGCCTGCGGACGCTGGGCAGATCAGGGCAGGGGACGTGCGAGCTCTCATGATGGCCAGTCTAGCCCTCTTGGGGCCGACTGTCATTGATCAGGATCAAGCCCTCGCGCGGACTCAGCGGTGGCATCCGCCGCAGCAGGAGGATGCGACGGCCGGGGCGGCCGGCGTACCAGCCTCAGAAGGGAGCACCGCAGCGATCACATAGCCTTGCCGCTGGATAGCCTCAACCGCCTGTTCTACGGCAAGCAGGCCCTCGATCTTGACCACGCCACTGCCCAGATCGACGTCCACCTGGGCGTGGGGGTCAAGGGCCTGAATGGCTTGGGTGACCGTTCGGACACAGTGACCACAGGTCATACCTTCAACAACGAGATTCATGGACAACCCTCCAAAAGCATCGGCGGTTTGCCGACGGCGTGACGATGAGCCTTCCCACGGTGGGAAGGTCAAACGACAGGCAAGTTGAGTGGTAATCCGTCCCGCGTTGTTGACCTTCCCATCATGGGAAGGCTCAGGCTACCTGCTCGTTCCTATTGGCCCTCACTCCATGGACATAACGCTCACTTATGCGAATTAAGTTATTGATTATATTACATTAATACAGGAATCGCAAGGTCTGTAGTTGCACCGTGCCCTGGCCGGCCACAAACGCGATAAGCTAAGCATTCCTTAGTGCTAGTCATTCTTGATGTCATGACGATGCCATCTGAGCGCACCCGCAATGTGCTGCAGGCGGGCGCGTTCCTCAGGCAGCTAGCGGCCAGCCAAGCCGTGCCTAAAGAGGTGCGGCAAGAGGCATATCGACTGCTGCGGCACTATCCAACCGTCAGCGACATCGAGGCGATTGCTGAGCACGAAGAGCGGCTGCGAGCGCTGACCCAGTCGGCCTTCGTACGACCCTACCTGAGCAGCGAGATCGAGGCGGATTGGTTCTCCGGGTACCCGCTCGGCCCTCATCGCATCTGACCATGAAGCAACCGAGCAGGCCGCGTGGAAGAGGGACTACGTCTGCGGAGACAGCGCTGGAGGCTTCCTTTGAACGGGCCCGCGACAGTGCGGCCGAGGAACGCGCATTCTTCAAGCGACTGATGGATGCGATCGTGTACGTGCATGCGCCCATCTCGGACGACGCGCAGACACTGCGGCTGGTCCAGTTCCGCCATCCTGACGGTTTCGATGCGATCCCTTTCTTTACCTCGCTCGACAAGGCGCAGGCGGCCAGCTCGTCTGCTGTCAGAATTCTGGGAGTTTCAGGCCGTGAGCTGCTAACCGGTACTCGCGGCGCGACGTTGATGCTCAATCCCAACTACGGCGGCGTTGTCCTGTACCCGGAAGAGGTTGCGACATTGTTGGATACGGGCTTTCTGGCCAGGGTGGAACGTCTGGCGCCGGCGGAGTTCGCGGTGAGACCTGCCCAGGCCGCGCCGGCTTGGCTCGCTCCGGCCATCAGCGGCAGCCTTGAGCACGCCGACTTCGTCTCGTCGGCCTATCTCCTGGAAACTCACTCGTCAGGGGGCGTCGAACAGCCTCCCGGTCTGTTGATCTGGCTGGTGGTGGACCTGGCTTTCGCCGAGCGGGCGGCTCGTCTGGTGACCACCGCCATACAGCCCTTATGCTCAGATTTGGACGTCATCATCGACTTGGCGGTCCACGACGTATCGCTGCCTTTGCCGGCGGGCTTGGATGATCCCCAGATCCTGCCCATATTTTTTCACGAGAATCAAGCCAACTTGAGCACAGCTCATCGGCCTATGAGCCCTGAAGATAAGCTACTAGCACTCCTTCCGGGATTGACCGAGGAAGAGAAGGAACGGCGGACCCGCGAGGGTATGGCCGACGTCGACGCTGGACGTACGATCCCGCACGAGGAACTACTGCAATGGATCAGGCGACGGTCAGAGCCTTCTTGAAGGTTTCCGTTGGGTCAGGAGCGTGGAAACTCTTGAATCCAATATTCAAGAAGGGCACGCGTGCCTGAGCAGTACTCCAGGAATGCCTGTGTCACGCGGCTTCTGGTTCAATCAAGCCTAGGTCTGTAATCCACGAACTGCCTGACGTCGAGGGGTGTTTCCTCGTTGAATCATGGTGTTAGAGACGATTCGGCTGTTTTTCTCACGAATCCCTGCCGACCTTCTTGAAAAACTGAACCAGACCTACCCAAACGCTTCCGTAAGGCAGGTGGTGAGAGGGCAGGTTAAGCACATCAGGGATAGCAATCCCAAGGAGATAGAAGCGCTATGACAGGAGGCCAACGATCAACTTCCTACTATCGCCGAGCTAAAGAGGGTCAGTGCGGTTGATCCAGAGTTCCGGATGGAAAACAGCTTCTTTGGGCCCAAGCCAGTCATCACCGCCCGCATCATCAACCGCTCAACACTGCCATTGAGCGAAGCGAGCTGGAATGCGGCGCTGTACATCAGCTACATCCACACGCGTCGAGCTGGAGATGATCCCTGAGACAGCAATGGACTTTACGGACAAAGCCTATCTAAGTGCCGATCTTCAGAAGCGCATTGATTTCCTTGAGAACCAACTCAAGCAAGCGAGCGAGTTCGAAGATGTCTGATGCTACCAAGCCCCGCCGGCGGATCACCCTCCGGCGGGGCTTGGTAGCGGTACCGACGTTCACCCCCGCCAAAGAGGACCATTACACAATGCGCCCGTCCATCCTCGCCTTGGACTTAGAAGGAACGCTGATTTCCAACGCTGTAAGCCAGATCCCGCGCCCGGGCCTCTACGAATTTCTGGAGTCGGCAAAGTCGCTCTTTGAGGGTCTAGTCATCTTCACCACAGTTCCGGAGCCTAGATTTCGCGAGATTGCCGACCTATTGGCTTGCGAAGGAGCGGCCCCGGGTTGGTTTGCCCGCTTGCCATACATAGACTGGACTGGGCCGACGAAGGATCTTGCCAACGTTTCCCAGCCCATCGGCTCTGCATGGCTACTAGATGATTACGCCCCCTATGTACAACCGGGACAGGAACATTGCTGGGTCCCGGTTCAACTGTTTTGTTCTCCTTACCCCGAGGACGACGCGGGACTGGACGATGCCATCGAGGCAATCCGTAAGCGACTGAACGAGTACTAGAGGGCCATCTCTTGGCCAGCGTCCAATGGGCCACAGGCTCGCCGGTCAACCAAGGTCCAGCGCTTCGTTGGAGAACCGTCGATATAGACCTGGGGGGGCGTTTACCGCGATAGAGTCCTGAGCCCCCTCAAACCATCTCATGGACCCGTGGCAGCTGGTCGGTCTACTCAGACTAGAAGCTAAAGCTGCCAACTGCCGCTAGGTTCCAGCCAGTACGCCATGCCCAGCGGCAGGAAAGTCTCCATTGCAACGTCCAGGATCAACGGCTGACGCCAACCCTGACCAGGCAAGAAGCAAAAATCCTTCCGGGCGAGGGTTCCAGCTTGCTCGCGTCCAGCTAACCAGATGCATCTGCGTTTTATCTCGCGATCAAGTGCTCGCCTCGCGGCATGCTCATCCAAACCGCTTTGTATGAACTCCGAGGCAGAATTTCGCATGCTCGCCCACAGCACGTAGCGCTTACGCCCCAAGCTGAGCGCATTCCATTCAGGCGATCCAATCGACTGAAGCCCGTCGCCTAGCTTCGGGTCCAACCGATGCTTCCGCAGAAGGTTTGCCAAGTACGCTCGAGCTTCGGTGGATGCCAGTGAAATTCCGAGATTCCGCCTCGCACTGGGCGTGCACTCAGCCGCCCACTGGGTGAGCGACCGGGTCAATGCCGACTCAAGGTTCAAGTCACTGCGAGACCACGGAGATTTGTAGGACCAAGCCAGGGGCTCATACAGAGATCTTGCGGCAAGCCGAGAACATTCGACTGGTTCGCGATGGAGGACGCGCAGCGTCGCAAGCGTGTCAAGTGCCTGCGAGGCCAACCCCTCAGCAGCTACCGGCGAACTAGCCGTTCTTGAGCGCTCTAGCGCGCACCACGCGCACGCAAGAAAGGGACCTATTGAACGAACGAAATTGTCCAGTTCTGGCCAGGGCGCGATGAGGGTCGGTTGGCTAACGACATAGGCCACACAGCCCTCAAATCGCGATACCAGTTGTCAGGATATCAACCTGCCCACAGACTGTCTATCTGACTTTCCGATATTGACCCTTAGGTGTTCTCTCCAGTTCAACGATATCTGAACATCCGATATCCTAGCCGTGCAGCGAATGAGCGGGGAGCGCCCCGGCGCACGACGCAGAACGTTACCGCATGTTGGGAGAGCCGAAATGATGCGCACCAGCGCTAGCCACCCGTTACTGATTGCAGAGTTGCCTGTTGGAGCCCATGGAGGCGGCATAGGGGTGACATTTGCGCCAGGCAAGTACCAGGAAGTCGCCATGACTGGAGCATGGGCGAGAGACCTAGATGTGGACGTCTCGGCTATTCAGGACTGGGGTGCCACTCACCTAGTCACCTTGCTTGAGCCTTGGGAGCTCAAGGACCTTCGAATCGAGAGCTTACCGGCGATAGTGGCGGGGAAGGGCATCTCTTGGCATGGACTGCCAATCACTGATGGAGCCGCACCAGACGACAGACTCCTCAAAGATTGGCTACAGCTAAGTGCTGAGCTCGTCGCTGACATGCTGAGCGGTCAAAGGATCGTGGTCCACTGCAAGGGGGGGTTGGGACGCGCGGGAACGGTCGCTGCCATGCTTTTGCTGCAGTCTGGCGAGGCCAAGCGGGCATCGGATGCCATCCACATGGTGCGGCATGCCAGGCCAGGCGCAATCGAAACGATTGCTCAAGAGGAGTTCCTAGAGTACTGGGCGCAGAGCCTTCACCCGGGCGGAGCTTGACCACTCAGGTGCGCAGTCAGGAACTCAAGGACGAGTTGCCTGTGGATCCAGAACTCGAGGGCTTCTTAGGTCTGGATCCAGAAATCGACGGCGTCTCCATAGTGGATCTTCGCGAGGGTTCAGGGCACATCAAAAATTCGCTGCCTCGAAAGCTAAGAACCTTGCTGTCGCACGAATCAGGGTCTTGTGCTGGGGCCGGACCAGCGCTATCGCTGACTAAGGCAGGGCAACCTCCAGGGACTGTACTGCGACGGCGCGATCAATAGACATCTGTCAGATGTATCGCCACCACTATCGATCTAATGAATGCTGACTCAGCCGATGCGTGCTGCCTTAGGAGTTACGATCTGACTGCACTCGTGGCCGAGGCGAAACGCCACGACGTACAGGACCGTGGCATCCATCGGCATACCTGAGCCCATCCGAATGACGACCTTACGCTGACCGTGCGACAGTGATACTCCCAGTTCCCGCAGGACCTCAATGCGCTGCTGCAGCCCGTCGTAGATGTCTAGCTTGTCGACTTCTGAATACAGGTCTTGGCAGTCGCGATACTCACGGTAGTAGTCGACCAGTGCAGCAAACTCGCTCGCCGCCTCGCGCGACAGCTCGAAAGCCGGTTCGGACAGATCCATGTCGCACGAAACGATCAGGCTGGCCAGCTCGCGCCCAGCAGCAAGCGGGGACACCGCCAGGGTGATGTAGTCGCGCTCAAACTGCGCTTGCGCCGCCTGCAGTTCCTCGTCTGTCGGCAGCGAGAAAGGCTTGTTGAGTGCATCGATGTCATTGAAATCGAAGGCGCGCGCCAGTGCGCGACGGGTGTCGAAACTGGCCGAGTCACCCTGCTCAACCCGCTGAACTGTTCGCACGTTCAGGCCCGAGATCTCGGCCAATTGTTCTTGCGACCAATGACGCAACTGGCGGAACTGGCGAATGCAGGCGCCAACCTCAGCAGCGGTAAGCAGGCGAGGCGGGGTCTTGGTGGTCATAGAAGATAACTCCGGAGGGGTAGGGAGCCCAGATTAGGAGGGTGCCGAACTTGGAAACATGACAGTCGCCCGACAGGCCCCCGACACAGATCAACTGCCAGGACTTGCCCCAACGAGAAATCCGGGGCAACTGCTTATGCGCCCGTGATGTTCTCCCCGTGCCCCCAGAGGGGGGCGAGGCCCAACTGCCTAGTCACTCACCACAGACCCCACCCTAGACGCGCAGGCGATCCGGGACAGCTCTATGGCGAGGGCTGATGGGGGGTCAATGGCTCCAACTCTGGCAAAACACCCCCAAATTGATGATGCAGTGCATTCATCCATGCCAGAACTGGTTCGCCTGGCCACAGGTGCGCCAGATTCAGAAGGGTTAGCATGGCAAGCGCATTGCTGTTCATGGCCACCCCCGCCAGAAGCGCGCCCGGGTAGCCATTTAACTGCCTTGCCAAGGGGTGAATCCCGGCATGGAGATAGGAGTTCAAGCCGACATAAAGGCATTGTCTGGCTCTGCCCAACAACTGTGATGCTCCTCGGGGCCCAGAGGACTCAAGCTTTACGAGCATGTCCTGAACGCCAGGGAGCCTCTTTGCCGCTTGCTGACTCTCCAGAGTCAGGGGCGCAAGAAGCTTCTCGATGTCGGTGTCGGTAGCTGCATAACATGCCCAGGTTGCACGCACGAGGGCCTCATACTGGGGCCGGACCAGCGAGATTGCTGACTGGGGCAGAGTAGCGATCAGGGACTGTACTGCCACGGCGTGATCAAGGGACATCTGGCAAAGTGCCGCCACCGCCGTCGATCTTCGGTCACGTCCATGCTCTATCTCCATCCAAGCGGCTCGAATTTCACCCAAGAGCTCTAAGGAGCCCTCCAGCACAGACGCCCGATCCTGGTCAGCCGATTGAGGCACAAGTCATCCTAGAATCGTGATCTGCAGGCAAGAGTAACGGCTCGTCCATCGGGCAAAGCCCTCAGTTGGCCGGCTGGGCTGCAGCATCTGTTAGCCGGTAATCTCTGCATTGCATCATCCGTGCATCAGCAATTTCTGCGTTGCGTCAGTCGCAAGTCAAATTTTTCTGCAATGGACCGTCTTGCACTGAAATTTTATTCCTCAAAAGCTGAAATCTCTGCAATGGCACCCTAAGAATGTCTGCGATGAACAGCGTTCTGGTCCGCGCGCGATTGCTTCCTATATTGCAACCATACGCTCAGCCAGCCAACCGCCGGGATCCATGATCGCGCGAGCGGACGATCCCGGTCGCAAATGGCTGGCTGCCGTCACTCTCGTGGCTTTGAGCGATCAAGGGGAGCAGTCTGGCCCACGTGTCGAACAGAAGCCTTGGATCTTGGTGGATCAGAAGCGAAACCCGCAGCGCATCTTCCATCGCCTTGAGGTAGCCGCGGCGTATCTCAAGTGCGTTCTCGCAAGCATTGGGGCGACCAAGAATTTGTGTGATCGCGGAGGCCATAGCAGTCTGGACAGGAGGGGAGGGGAAGGCGATAGTCTGCAAACGTCTAGACGATCCCGCAATGAGCATCCTCAACGTTCTCCTCACTCGTGACCACCTCGTCGTCGCAGCGGATACCCTGGCAGAGGATGCTCTCACAGGGGCGTATTCCGCGGGGGCAAAGCTGCTGCTGATCCCTCAGCACAACGTAGTGCTTGCTGCGCGCGGGTCTACGCAATTCTTCCTGGGGGGCTCGCAGAATTCGGAAAAAATCGTACGCTAAGGTTTTCCGGGCATCCGTAGGGGCCGAAACTTCCCGTCTTCCAGTCTGCGGCTCTGCCGCCAGACGTAATCGCCGGTGAGGTTGATGTGCTCCCAGCCCAGCGGCGACAGGAATTGCAGCAGCTCGCCGTCCACCGGCTTGCCGGCCTCGACCAACCCCTGGGTGGCGCGCTCCAGGTACACCGTGTTCCACAGCACGATAGCCGCCGTCACCAGGTTGAGGCCGCTGGCCCGGTAGCGCTGCTGCTCGAAGCTCCGATCCCTGATTTCCCCAAGGCGGTTGAAGAACACCGCCCTGGCCAGCGAGTTGCGCGCCTCACCTTTGTTCAGGCCGGCATGCACGCGGCGGCGCAGCTCAACACTTTGCAGCCAGTCTAGGATGAACAGCGTGCGTTCGATCCGGCCCAGCTCGCGCAGGGCCACGGCCAGGCCGTTCTGGCGCGGATAGCTGCCGAGCTTGCGCAGCATCAGCGAGGCAGTGACGGTGCCCTGTTTGATCGAGCTGGCCAGGCGCAGGATGTCGTCCCAATGGGCGCGGACGTGCTTGATGTTCAGGGTGCCGCCGATCAGCGGCCGCAGCGTCGGGTAGGTCTGCACGCCCTGCGGCACGTACAGCTTGGTTTCGCCGAGGTCGCGGATGCGCGGCGCGAAACGGAAGCCCAGCAGGTGCATCAGGGCGAAGACGTGATCGGTGAAGCCGGCCGTGTCGGTGTAGTGCTCCTCGATCCGCAGGTCGGACTCGTGGTACAGCAGGCCGTCGAGCACATAGGTGGAATCGCGCACGCCGACATTCACCACGCGGGTGCTGAACGGCGCGTACTGGTCGGAGATATGGGTGTAGAACAGCCGTCCCGGCTCACTGCCGTACTTCGGGTTGACGTGTCTGGTGCTCTCGCCCCGGCCGCCAGCCCGGAAACGCTGGCCATCGGAGGATGAGGTGGTGCCGTCGCCCCAGTGGGCGGCGAAGGCATGCTGGTACTGGTGGTTGACCAGCTCGGCCAGGGCCGCCGAATAGGTCTCGTCGCGGATGTGCCAGGCTTGCAGCCAGGACAGCTTGGCGTAGGTCAGACCGGGGCTCGACTCGGCCATCTTGGTCAGCCCGAGGTTGATCGCATCACCGAGGATCGCGGACAGCAGCAACGTCCGGTCTTTGGCCTCGGCCCCGTCCTTCAGGTGGGTGAAGTGGCGGCTGAAGCCCGTCCAGTCGTCCACGTCCATCAGCAGTTCGGTGATCTTGATGCGCGGCAGTAACTGACTGGTCTGGTCGATCAGCGCCTGCGCCCGATCCGGCACCGCCGCATCCAGCGGGGTGATCTTCAACCCGGACTCGGTGAGGATGGCATCGGGCAGCTCGTTGTCCTTGGCCAGGCGGGCGACAGTGGCCAACTGCTCGTCCAGCAGCTGCAAGCGCTCTTCCAGATACTGGTCGCTGTTCGGGTTGATCGCCAGCGGCAGGGCCTGTTCCCGCTTGAGCGCGGCGAACTTCTCGGCCGGCAGCAGGTAGTCGTCGAAGTCGCGGAACTGCCGCGAGCCCTTGACCCAGATGTCGCCGGAGCGCAGGGCGTTCTTCAGCTCGGACAGGGCGCAGATTTCGTAGAAGCGCCGGTCGAGGCCTTCCGGGGTGATCACCAGTGGCTTCCAGCGCGGCTTGATGAAGGCGGTGGGAGCATCGGCCGGCACCTTGCGCAGGTTGTCGGCGTTCATCTCGCGCAGCGTCTGCACGGCTGCCAGCACGCCCTGCGCGGCCGGGGCGGCGCGCAGCTCCAATACCTCCAGCAGAGCCGGCGTGTAGCGGCGCAGGGTGGCGAAGTTCTCGCCGACCAGGTGCAGGTGGTCGAAGCCCTCCGGCCGGGCCAGCAGCTCGGCTTCGCTGACGCTCTCGGTGAACTCGTCCCAGGGGATCACCGCCTCGATGGCGGCATAGGGGTCGCTGCCGGCTTCCTTGGCCTCCAGCAGCGCCTGGCCGATCTTGGAGTACAGGCGCACCTTGTCGTTGATCGCCTTGCCCTGCTTCTGGAACTGCTGCTGATGCTTGTGCTTCGCGCCGCTGAACAGCTTGACTAGGATGCGGTCGTGCAGATCCACCAGCTCATCAATCACGGTTGCAGTGCTCTCCAGCACCACGGCGGCCAGGGTCGCATAGCGCCGCTGCGGCTCGAACTTGCCGAGGTCTTTGGGCGTCATCTGCCCACCCTCGCGGGCCAGCTTGAGCAGGCGGTTCTGGTGGATGTGCCGGCCCAGGACTTCGGGCAAGTCCACCAGCTGAAATGTCTTCAGCCGCTCGATGTGCTCAAGCATGTGCCGAGAGTTGGGTTTCAGCGGTGCCTGGCGCAGCCAGGTCAACCAGGTGATGCTGCTGCCGGCCTTGAGCTTCAACAGCTCGTCCAGCTTGGCCCGATGCGAGTCCGTGAGCGGTTCAACCAGGGCGCGGTAGACCCGCCGATTGGCCCGTGCAATGGCCTCCGAGCAAGCCCGGTCGATCACGCTCAACGCCGGCAGGATGCGTCGCTTCTGCCGCAGGCTCTCCAGCGCCTGGCCGGCCAGCAGCAAGCCCTTGTCGGTCTGCTGGGCCAGTTCGGTCAGCTCGCGCACCAGGGCGCGGAAGTCGGACAGGCCGAACGGGGCCAGTTGAAGGTAGGTGCGCAGTTCCTGGGCGTGCTCGCGACGGGTCACATCGCGCTCGCCGTACTTCGTCCAACTCGCCGGATCGGTCTGGACTTGCTTGGCCACCCACAGGATGACCGGTTCGGGCAGCTCGCTGTCAGTGCCCAACGCATAGCCGGGGTAGCGCAGCAGGCAGAGTTGCACGGCGAAGCCGAGGCGGTTGGCGTCGCCGCGCCGCTGACGGATCAGCGACAGGTCGGAGTCGTTGAAGGTGTAGTAGCGGATCAGGTCATCCTGGCTTTCTGGCAACGCGAGCAGGGTGCCCCGCTCCGTGGCCGAGAGGATCAAGCGACGCGGCATGTGTCAGTCGTCCGTGCGGAGGTACTGGTAGAGGGTTTCCCGGCTGATGTTGAACTCGCGGGCAAGCTGCGCCTTGGGCTCGCCGGCCGTCGCTCGCTGCCGCAGGGTAGCAGCCTGCTCATCGGACAGGGCTTTCTTGCGGCCCCGGTACGCGCCACGCTGCTTGGCCAAGGTGATGCCCTCACGCTGCCGCTCGCGGATCAGGGCGCGCTCGAACTCAGCGAAGGCCCCCATCACCGACAGCATCAGGTTGGCCATCGGCGAGTCCTCGCCAGTGAACACCAGGCCCTCCTTCAGGAACTCGATGCGCACGCCGCGTTGAGTCAGCTTCTGTACCAAGCGACGCAGGTCATCGAGGTTGCGGGCCAGCCGGTCCATGCTGTGCACCACCACTGTATCGCCTTCGCGGACGAAGCTCAGCAGCGCTTCGAGCTGGGGGCGCTGGGTGTCCTTGCCCGATGCCTTGTCGGTGAACACCTTGCTCACCTGTGTCTGTTCCAGCTGGCGTTCCGGGTTCTGGTCGAAGCTGCTGACCCGGACGTAGCCGATGCGGTGCCCCTGCACGATGTCTCCTTGGTTGAAGGCGGCTTAAGTGCTCCTTCTGTTCCGTTGTGCCTCAAACCCCGTTTCTGTCAGGCTGAAATCTATGACCTTCGCAGGCATGTGTCAAAAAATGCGAAAGATGACTCTATTCTGACTAAGCGGCGCGGCCCTGCCTGACATCCAGTTAGGGTATGCCTCAATCTGACGGTAGCGAGTCGCAGGCGTTCGGATCGGCATCGGTTTCGTTCCCTGTCTTGGCACGCGCTTCGAAGCGTTGATAACACTCCAACCCGCAGAAGTGCTCGACGTATTCCGCGCCTTCCGGGGTGAAGGCGGCATCGAGCGGGATTTCCTTGCAGCACACGCAGCAACTGGTGGTGGTCGAGTCACTTGCATTCATGGTGGCACCCCTCCATTGACTGACGAAGACGGCGAATGCCGCCGCCGGCATTGGCTTCGCGAACAGGAAGCCTTGTCCTGTGTCGCAGTCCGCTTGTCGCAATAGATCAAGACTCGCCGATGTTTCCACGCCTTCAGCCACCACATCCATGCCCAGCCCGTGCGCAAGCTGAATCACGGTGTGCACGATGGTTTGGTCGCGGCGGTCGTTGGCGAGCCCGGCGACAAACGATTGGTCGATCTTGAGCGTGCTGATTGGGCAGCACTTCAGATGTTGCAGACAGGAATACCCCGTCCCGAAGTCATCGGCGGCGAAGCGCACACCGATCTGCCGCAAGGCGTCCAGGGCGGGGAAGATCGCCGGATCACCAAACGCGACCGATTCGGTCAGCTCGATTTCGAGATACTCGGCGGGCAACTCGGCATCAGCCAGCACGCCCTTTACCCACCCGTCGAAGTCCGGTCCCACTTGGCTCGCCGAAACATTGACGGCCAGCCGGAACGGTCGCCATGCCAGCATTCGCCAGTCACGCATCTGGCGGCAGGCTTCGCCCAGCACCCAAGCGCCGATTTCAGGCATCAGGCCGGACGATTCGACCACGGGCAGGAACTGGCCCGGTGGCAATAGTCCAAGCGTCGGATGACGCCAGCGCAACAGGGCTTCCGCGCCGACAATCCCACCACTGCGCAGATCGACGACGGGCTGGTAGTGCAGTTCAAGCTGCCCGCGCTCGACCGCTTGGGCCAGTTCCGGCGTCGTCCATCCATCCGGCCGGAAAGCGCTCATTCTCTTTCCCTGAATGCCCGCAACGCCCGCGACAGGGACAGAAGGAACAGGCCGGTCAAACCGAGCGCCGCGATGACCCAATGCTCGCCGAGGAAAGCACCGGCGGTTGTGCCGGCCAGCACGACAGCGAGGATGGGCAGGTGGCAGGGGCAAGTCAGCACAGCCAGTCCGCCCCACAGGTAGCCGGTGATCGGTTTGTGCGTCTCGGACGGCAAGCGCTCGGGGTTGTTCATGGCAGACTCTCCGCGTGCTGTGCCGGCTCGGTCGGCAGGGTGGCCAACTGCACTTCCAGATCGGCCAACGCTTCGCGCCGACGCTCGACGAACTGACGCAGCAGGGCAAGCTGCGCGGCCGCTTCGTCGCCGTCCGCCGCATCCAGCGCCCGGCACAGCCGCGCCAGCGCGTCGAGGCCGATGC
Source organism: Stenotrophomonas genospecies 5 (assembly GCF_054473825.1). Taxonomy (NCBI): domain Bacteria; kingdom Pseudomonadati; phylum Pseudomonadota; class Gammaproteobacteria; order Lysobacterales; family Lysobacteraceae; genus Stenotrophomonas; species Stenotrophomonas genospecies 5. The sequence goes on along the minus strand of NZ_JBTMUW010000001.1, from coordinate 1,054,582 downwards.
CCGCCTCGAAGGCCGCCCGCACGAAGCACAGCCGTTGCAAGGCGGCGTCATCGAACAAGCCGTAGCCGCCTGGTGTGCACGCCACCGGGCGCAGCAATCCGCGCAGCAGGTAGTCGCGCACGATATGCACGCTCACCCCGGCATCAAGAGCCAGCCGGGACACCGTGTAGGCGTTCATTGAACACCTCCTTTTTCTCACCCGGCGCAGCAGGAAAGCTGCTTCACATCCTTGTTGAAGGTCTGCGCCGCGAGCTTCAACCCCTCGACCATCGTCAGGTAGGGGAACAACTGGTCGGCCAGTTCCTGCACCGTCATGCGGTTGCGAATGGCCAGAGCCGCCGTCTGGATCAGTTCACCCGCTTCCGGCGCGACCGCCTGTACGCCGATCAGCCGATGGCTGCCTTCCTCGATAACCAACTTGATGAAGCCGCGTGTGTCGAAGTTGGCGAGCGCACGCGGCACGTTGTCCAAGGTCAAGGTGCGGCTGTCGGTCTCGATCCCGTCGTGGTGGGCTTCCGCCTCGCTGTAGCCCACGGTCGCCACTTGCGGATCGGTGAACACCACGGCCGGCATTGCGGTCAGGTCGAGCGCCGCATCGCCGCCGGTCATGTTGATCGCGGCACGGGTGCCGGCCGCTGCCGCCACATAGACGAACTGCGGCTGGTCGGTGCAGTCGCCGGCCGCGTAGATGTTCGGGTTGCTCGTGCGCATGCCTTGGTCGATGACGATGGCACCTTGCGCATTGACAGTGACCCCCGCTGCGTCCAGCGCGAGGCTGCGCGTGTTCGGTGTCCGACCGGTGGCAACCAGCAGTTTGTCGGCGCGCAATTCACCGTGCGTGGTGGTCAGCACGAATTCACCGTCCATATGGGCGACCTGGCTGGCTTGCGTGTGCTCCAGCACCTCGATGCCCTCGGCACGGAAAGCGGCTGTCACCGCCTCGCCGATGGCCGGGTCTTCACGGAAGAACAAGGTATTGCGCGCCAGGACCGTGACCTTGCTGCCCAGCCGGGCAAAGGCTTGCGCCAGCTCCAGCGCCACCACCGACGAGCCGATTACGGCAAGGCGTTCGGGAATGGTGTCGCTCGCCAGGGCCTCGGTGGAAGTCCAGTAGGGTGACTCTTTCAAGCCCGGAATCGGCGGGACCGCCGGGCTGGCACCCGTGGCGACCAGGCAGCGGTCGAACATCACGACGCGCTCGCCACCCTCGTTCAAACGGACGGTAAGGCTCTGGTCGTCCTTGAAGCGCGCCTCACCGTGCACAACGGTGATGGCCGGATTACCGCCCAGGATGCCTTCGTACTTGGCGTGCCGCAGTTCGTCGACGCGGGCCTGCTGCTGGGCCAGCAGCTTACTGCGGTCAATCGTAGGCACAGTTGCCGCAATACCGCCATCGAACGGGCTTTCCCGGCGCAGATGGGCGATGTGGGCGGCGCGGATCATGATCTTGGACGGCACACAGCCGACATTGACGCAGGTGCCGCCGATGGTGCCGCGCTCGATCAGCGTGACCTGCGCGCCTTGCTCGACGGCCTTCAGCGCCGCCGCCATCGCGGCTCCACCGCTGCCAATGACCGCTACCTGCACCGGGGGCTCGTTGCCACTGTGCTTTTCGGCGGCGGCCATCCATCCCCGCACCTTGTCGAGCAGTCCGACGCGGTTGTCCGCCAGTGGCGCATCGGCTAGCGTTGCCTTGTAGCCCAGTCCGGCCACGGCGGCAGTCAGCGCGTCCGGCGATGTGCCCGGCACGATGGCGAGTTGCGCTGTGCCCTTCGGATAGGACACCAGCGCCGACTGCACGCCTGGCACTTTTTCCAGCGCTTCCTTGACGTGCGCCGCGCACGAGTCGCAAGTCATGCCGGTGATTTTTAGATGGGTCATGCAACAGATCCTTTATCGTTTGTGGCGCCAGACAATGACGTCCGTTGTGCTGCGGTGCCGTTTTCAGTGACTCACTGCTTGACGCTGGACGGATAGCCCGCGTCTGCGGTTGCCTTGGTCAGCTTCTGCACGCTGGTCTTGGCATCGTCGAAGGTGACGACCGCTTGGCGTGTCTCGAAAGTCACGTCAACTTTGCTGACGCCTTCGACCTTGGAAATCGCCTTCTTGACAGTGATCGGGCAGGCGGAGCAGGTCATGCCCGGTACGGACAGCGTGACGGTCTGGGTGGCGGCCCAGACGGGGGCAACAACGGCGGCGAGGGCGAGGGAGGCAAACAGTTTCTTCATGGTGAACTCCGATCAGTAGAAAAATGGCATGACGTAGGGAAATCCGAGCGCGACCAGAACCAGCGCGGCCACGATCCAGAAAATGAGCTTGTAAGTAGCTCGCACTTGGGGAATCGCGCAGACCTCACCCGGTTTGCAGGCCGCTGCCTGCCGGTAGATGCGCCGCCAGGCGAAGAACAACGCCACCAGCGCCACGCCGATAAAGATGGGGCGATAGGGTTCCAACACCGCCAAGTTGCCGATCCAAGCGCCGCTGAACCCCAAGGCGATCAGAACCAACGGCCCGAGGCAGCAAGCCGAGGCGAGGATGGCGGCAAGCCCTCCAGTGAAGAGCGCGCCGCGCCCGGTTTTTGGTTCAGACATGCGCTTGTCCTTTCGAATTGAAATTGGATAGCGTAACCTTACTTCCGTACTCATGTACGGAGTCAAGCGATATGGAAAACAATTTGGAGAACCTGACCATTGGCGTTTTCGCCAAGGCGGCCGGGGTCAATGTGGAGACCATCCGTTTCTATCAGCGCAAGGGCTTGTTGCTGGAGCCTGACAAGCCCTATGGCAGCATCCGCCGCTATGGCGAGGCGAATGTAACGCGGGTGCGCTTCGTGAAATCAGCCCAGCGGCTGGGCTTCAGCCTGGATGAGATCGCCGAGCTGCTGCGGCTGGAGGATGGCACCCATTGCGAGGAAGCCAGCAGTCTGGCCGAGCACAAGCTCAAGGACGTGCGCGAGAAAATGGCTGACCTGGCGCGCATGGAGGCCGTGCTGTCTGAGTTGGTGCGCGCCTGCCATGCGCGAAGGGGGAACGTTTCCTGCCCGCTGATCGCGTCACTACAGGGTGGAGCAAGCTTGGCAGGTTCGGCTATGCCTTAGCGTGCTTTATTTTCCGTTTTCTGAGACGACCCCTTAGAAAGCCTAGTCAAAGAGCTGTCACGAGAACACCGTTAGCTTAGCGTACGATTTTTTCCGAATTCTGCGGTTCCCCCTTCCTCCGCATCTACGAGCTTGCACTGCAGGCCAGCTTCCGCGCAGATTTCACAATAGAACAGCTATCTGCCGAGCTAGGGCTGGTGGTGGACCAACTCTGGCCGAACTTTGAGAAAGCGGTTAGCGAAGCGGGATTGCCGATCGAGCAACTCGGGACCGAGTTGGTGCTTGGTGGATGGTCGTTGAAGAACGGCCGGATGATGGCCACGGCGTATGCGAAGAGTGACAGCCGGCGCCCTTGCGTTGTCCAGCCGATCGGGGGGCAGATGGCGTCGCCGGGCGAACCGCTCCAGGCCGCGACCCCTAGCATGGCCCAGGTGGATCTGCTGGCCCATGCGCGTCTCCAGGTCAGCTACCTCAATGGGCAATTGGGCCGGAAAGTAGCAGGAGGTCGACTGCTAGTTGGGTTTCTGCAGAAGGGGCAAGCCCTGCTCAAGGATCTAGGAGAGATCTAGGTCGCGGGAGTCAAATACGCTAGGGGCTGAAATCGAAGTTCAGGTCTGGCCCTAAGGCAGAAGGCCAAAGCAGACCAAGGTCGTCCGTGGATTTGGGATGTTTATCGAGGGCAGGGTGGATGTCCGCTTCTGGCCGGAAGCGGACATTGGGCGGCGACCGGCCCGGTGATGGCATCCGCCTTCGACCCAAAGCGGGCATCGTTCTCGACACACCTGAGTTGATCCGTACTCCAAAGCCTGTTTCCGCTACCCCTTGTAGTGCTCGACGTAGAGCCCCAAAGCTGCCAACGACGCATACACGGCGGACCCAGCGTTGGTCGCGTACAAGGCAAAGGGAACCGGAGGATCGCAGGGAACTGTTGCGATGAACCACGGAGCTGAGCTCGTCAAGCTCGTCCTAGGTGATGTGAGGAATCCTAGCTCCCTACGCATACCTAGCGCCTCGCGGACGTACGCCTTGTTCCAGCCGCCAGTCTTGCACGAGACCCCAAGAAGTAACTCCGTAAATGCGGGATAGCGACGGGTCTTAATCGGACGATATACACCGACGTCAATCTCGTGACGGTCAGCCGCTTTGACCACCGTCGTGCCTTTCCAGCTATGGCTTAGTGTGGTGACCTGCACTGAAATCCTAATCTCGAGCTTCTCAGTAGACGTAGATCCACTGATGTAATCGTGATCCGGATGGTTTGCTTTGCATGGAGATCCTCCAAACGTCAGGACGCCTGCCATCTTGGGGGTACACGTGAGCTTGTAGCCCGCACTATCGATGATTCGCAGAAGCCTAAGCAGCACCCGAAGTTCGTAAGCCTTTCCTTGCGCGTAGGGAGACCCGCTCGCCTTAGCACGCGAAATGGCTGCTTTCACAGCGTTGAGGATTGCTAACTTACTGATCGTCACAGTCGCGGTCCTCGTGGCGCGTGTTCCTCGCGAGGGTCGTCCGGTGGCAGATATCGAGCGATATAGGCCTCAAGATCTGCCTGCTCGTGATCCGTCAAACGCTGGGGTGATACAGTTGGTAGATGTGACCGGATTGAGCGAACTCGGCGACCTTCTGGTGTCTCAACAGTGTAATGAACGTCCTCCAGTCCGGTGAGACCTTGGACCAGCTTCCCGATCTCACCCAAGGTTTGCGAGAGGGCGTCTTGGGTCGTCACAGGTCTAAAATCGAGAACCGCCGCAAGTGCGGCTGCAGCTTGTGCATTCGTGTCGTCCTCGTAATCAGACATCGCCTGAACAATCGCGGAGCGAAGCGATCTAACAATTTGTGGATCAAGCTCAGACGCAAGGGCTAGCGCCTTCCCTATCTCCCTAATTACCTCTTCACCACCTTGATCTTCTGCCATTCACAACTCCACAGCTGTAGACATTAACGGGCCGCGCGGGATGAACCGCCCGGATTCTCTAAATTCAATTGCCGAAGGTTGCCGTTGGCAATGTTCCTTAAGAGTAAGGCACAGTGCGGTTTGGTTCCATAAGCGGATCGCGCTGGCTGTATCCCGAAGTGTGCGATGACGCCGAAGCTGGATAGTGTCGCTGAATTGGACCATCAGGCACTTAGGTCTGAGCCCTGATACAGATTGATGATATGACTCCAAGTCGCGTACGGGCTGCGAAGAGCACCGGCTACTTTGGTCCGCTTCTGACCGAAAGCGGACATTCGTTTAACCAAGGGTGAAGGAAACTTTTAGGGCCAGGATGGACTTCAACTCTCTCGTTCGCTCGCTTCTATCCGATGCGAAGATGCGCCGTAACAAGCCTCTGCGAGACTAGTGCGCGAGCCAGGTCGCTGACATTGCTCCATGGCCTATGACGTGCCCCGCACCCGCTGGTCAAATGGAACCGCCCTCGGCACCATGGGCACGACCATCTAAGGAGTTCTTCATGCTCTACCAAGATAAGTACGTCGCCTTCATCGACATGCTCGGGTTCTCCGCACTTGTCCAAGAGTCGGCAGCCGACATGAGCAAGCTTGATGAAATAGCAGAGGCCATCGACAGACTAAAGAACACAGCGTGCTGCAACCCAGCAACAGGACTTTTGTTCACTTACTTCAGCGACTGCATCGTCATATCAAGCAGCCGCTCTCCTGCTGGCCTTGCCGACATCCTGAGCTGCATCAGAATGTTGGCCGAGAACCTGCTAGTGGTTGATATATTGATACGTGGAGGGCTCACAGTTGGAAGCATTCATCATGATTCTCAGATGATCTTCGGACCGGCGATGCTGGACGCCTATCGCATGGAATGTAAGGAAGCACGCAATCCCATGGTGCTCGTGAGCGAAGAGGTGCGATCGGATGCTCGCGCTGCGGGGTTAAGCAACCTGTTGACGTGGGATGACGAAGAGCCAGACCGCCACTATGTCCACTATCTGATCTCGTACAGCGCTTATGACTCTAATCCAAGGGCGGGCGTCGTGATTCTCGATAGCCAGGCCGCTCTCATCCGGCATTTCATCGCCAAGAGGCTGCTAGGCGCTCCGGGTAAGATCCTGGATAAAGCCGAGTGGATGGAACGATATTGGAACGAGAAGGTGGCGACAGGTGGAATTCTCGGACGTGTTGACAGGGTCGCAGACCTTGTTAGGCCCAATGCGCGACCATTTCGCAGCAGACTCGCCGTTCTAGCACCGCAACCGGGCGCCACTAGTGTGGACTAGCGAATCAGGCAAGCAGCTGCCGATTCCTTGCAAAGATTCAATTCAATTGGCCATACGGAAGCACGTGCAATCCCTGATGGCAGTCGGGACCACCATCTCCCCATTGCCAGCCGCGTCTGAACCAGCGCCCGGAACGCTTCAGCGGAAGGGGCTGGTCCCTTCCGCTGGTGCCTGCCCTGGTTGCACCGGCTATGCGCGGCCACCACGTTCCCGGACACGTCTCTGCCCCCGTCCTGTTGGGCCACCAGGTGCTCGGCGGTGCATTGAAAGGCTCGGGCCTTACTGGCCTTCAGCCCGAGCTCTGAGGGTGCAGTGAGCCACATCGGCAGGCCGCAATAGAAGCAACGGCCCGATTGGGCGTAGAAGGCAGAAGTGCGAAGGGATCTGCGGCGTTTGGCGGTCATGGATGGCTCCGGAATCGAAGGATTCCCGTGCCCCCATTGGGTGGACCTCGGGCACCCGGAGCCTATTGGCTATGCGGGCACAACACCGGCGCTTTATAGCGACTGGCTAAGGCGTTATAGCTCAGCGCTTGAGCCGCTACAAGGCCCAGATGCCGACCAGAACGGGAGGGAGTCACCGACGCCCAGTTAAGGTCAAAGCTTGGTCAGGGGGCGAGCGACGCGCTTGAGCAGGTGGAGCGGGGCGTGGCGCGTCACCCAGGGAAGTCGCGGTGTTGTAGTCCTGCTCAACCCGCTGAACTGTTCGCACGTTCAGGCCCGAGATCTCGTCTAATTGTTCTTGCGACCAATGTCGCGACTGGCGGAACTGGGAAGTGCAGGCGACAAGCTCTGACCGATCAGGTGCGCAGTTGGGAACTCAAGGGCGAGCTGGATGTGGAGCCAGAAATCGAGGGCGTCTTAGGTGCGGATCCAGGAATCAAGGGCATCTTTGGGGGAGATCTGGAAATCGCGGGCGTCCTTGTGGGGAAATACGGGCGGACAGCTGTGGGATCTGGGGCGTTTCCGTTGTGGCAGTCAACGGCCCAGCCATTGCCACGCCGAGGACACGAACGCCGCAACCGTCCGATATAGCATTTCGCATAATGTATATTATGTTCATATCATCTTGGGATGGCTGGCACGACTCTTGCCGTCTCCCCGGCTCCTACTCTGGCATGGAGCCTGATCGTGCGTGATCGGAAACTAACCGGCCCTTGGGCCGGTTTTTCGTTTAAGGATGGCCGACTGGTCACCCCCGAGCGCCGCGAGCTGGAGGCGCAGGACCTGGCCTGGCTATCACTCACTGCTGCACAAGCGCAGGAATGGCTGCGGCCGATGGAAACCCGTGGGGTGCCGGCGAATCGGGACGTTCTAGCCAAGAACCAACGGCGTTCGCCCAGAGTGATGGCTGGGCCCGACGCCGAGCCGGCAGCAGCGGTCCTGCCTATACCTGGGCCGAGATCTCGCCAGCGCGTGTGAGGTGCTTCCGTAGGGGGCGCTCCCCTGCGCCCGGCGTGATGCGTCACGGTAATCACTTACAAGCCCGCCAGACCATATCGTCCATACGCCTGCCAACATCAAACGGGCGGTTGGTACCGTAGGCCCTGAAAACGCGCTCACGCTCCGCACGTGCGGCCTCGCAGGCGTTGGCATCCCTGTACTGAGAGATATGGTGCAACTGCCCGCCACCGCCGCCGTTTCTGTAAACAGGTGCTGGGCGCGGCGCCGGCCGAGGCGCGACGGAAGCCGAGTTCTGCTGCCGGATCATGTCCAAGCGCCGCTCATTGGCTGCCGATTCCGCGGATCGTGGCGCGACCTCTACATTCCACGTCTTGGCGGCTTCACCGCTGGCGCATGGCATTGACTGGTACTCGACGCCGCCCTTGGTGACGCACTTGTAAATCTGCTGGGCGCCTAATGGCGCAGCCATCACACACAGCAGCACTGCTGCCGCAATCCTTGTGACCATGACTTCCCCCTGTAGCTGGCCCGAAGCTTACCCCCTTCGCCTTAGGGTTGGCGAGTAAGGGCGGGGTCACAGCTTTGTGGGGATCGCTGGCGTGGTCATGTGGCTGCTGCTCTGGAACGACGGCGTCTCCGAGAAGCTGCCGAGCGCCCTATCCCCACGAGCGGTGGCGCTCCCGTTGATGACCGCCCCACTCTGCTCGATCCGTTCCGGCTGCGCCGTTAGCCGTTGTTGTACGCATCATAGAAGCCGCCGATGAAATTGTTCAGTTGCTCTGCGAGATCACCCGCATTCTGTCGAATTTCTTCAAGCGTAATGACAGAGATTGCCACGGATCACACTCCTTGTTGAATCTGGCCAGAGAGAAGGGATGACACACATGCGTGCAGCACCTCCACCCGAGACGGGGCAATCCTGCAAGTATTCTTCGTACAGCGGCACGCCCGGGCTTGGGAACCGATCGGACAATCACCGCCCCGCGCTCATCGCTCGGGAGGTTTGGGGAAGAGCAGCTTGGGAGTTCCGACAATCAGCAGCCATGCGCCCATGGCCGCCCCGTAGGCAAGGATCGTCCCCACAAAGAATGTGCCCAAGAGGCTGCCGGTGAACAGCTGATACAGTCCTTTGCCGCGGTCTGCAGCGCCGGCTCCAACAGTCAGCACGATTGCCGGCAGCAGAACCATTCCGCTGCAGAGGATCAGGGAGAATGCGCCTAGCAGCCAGCGCTTGGCCAGCGGATTCCATGGCATGGGATAGCCTGCAAGCAATCGCCTGATCCAAAGGAACAACACTGGAATGGCGATCAAGTACATCAAAGCCACATACAACCAGGTTCGAACATCGGTGCTGCCGCCGTCGAACATGGCATGTGGGTATGCCCCTGTGCGATACAGCGCTTCGGCGATTGCCGTCAGAGCCGCGCTAATGCCCATCGCGGGCCAGAACAGACGCGAGACCTTGCCCCACTGCGCGTTGCGTTGCTGCTGCTCATCGTTCATGCCAGACATGAAAGCCTTCTTGGGAGGATGTGTCATGAGATGCCCAGGGCACTCCCGGGCTGTCACGGATTCGGCCAGGGAATGGCATGAGCGGCTGCTGCTAGCGTTCTCGCATCGCCTCGCCTGCGAGCCAAGAATCAACAGCGGAAGGAACGACCAGCGCAGCCACCAAGCATGCTTCGTGCAGCATCCTTCATCGTCAAAGACAAGAACGGTTGGATGCGGCAACCGGCGGTTGGGTTTGAAGGCGGCTCTGCGTCGACTCACGAACGATCGCAATGAACACTTTCAGCGGCGCAGGTACCTGGCGATAGCTGGCGCAGCAAATGCAGCGATGGGACGTAAGCTATTTTCCTTCGACATCGACCGTGACGCGTCACGATAATTGGAGGTGGATCGGGCCAGATCACCTCCTCTCCACGATCTGCAACGCAGTTCCGCAGGCCCCGGGCGTCTGGAAATTATCGCGAGGCGGTTGATCCCCGTACAACGCAGCGGCCGGTCATCACCAGCCTGCGCACTGGCATCTCCGGTGCACGCAGGCGCTCCAGCAGCAGCGACATCGCGGCTCGCCCCATCTCCTCCACCGGTTGCTCGACGACAGTGATGCCCGGTTCAACCAGTTCGGTCCAGCGCTCGTTGTCGAACCCCGCCAGCGCCAGCGCGCCTGGAATCGCCAGTCCTGCGCTGCGTGCCGCTTTCAGTGCTCCCATCAGCAGCAGGCTGTTGCTGGTAACCAGCGCCTCGGGCCTCGAGGGCCCAGCCAGCCACTGTCCGGCGGTGCTGATGGCGGCCTCGGCCGTGGGTTCGACTTCCCGGTAGTCCGGTTCAAGCCCATGCCTGCGCATGGCCGCGAGGTAGCCATCACGACGTTCGGCCGCAGTGGTGCTGGTGCTGCCGAACAGGCCGCCGATGCGCCGATAGCCGCGTTCAACCAGATGCTCGACCAGCCCGGCCATGGCCGCCGGATTGTCCAGCACCACGCTGTCGATCGCCCCGCCCGGCGCGGCGCGGTCGACCAGTACCGTCGGATAGTCCAGCGCGAGCCGTTCCAGCCGCCCCACCGTGGTCCGGGTCGGCGCGAAGATCAGCCCGCTGATGCGCTCCTCGTGCATCAACTGCAGGTACAGTGCCTCGCGCTCGGGGTCCTCGTCGGTGTTGCACAGGGTGACGCGCAGGCCCTCGCGATAGGCGACCTCCTCCACCGCGCGGATCAGCGCGGTAAAGAAGGGGTTGCGGATATCCGCCACGACCAGCCCGATGATGCCGGTATGCCGGGAGCGCAGGCGCCTGGCCTGCAGGTTCGGGCGATAGCCGGTCTGGCGGATGGCGGCCTCGACCCGGCTGCGCACCTCTCCACTGACCGGGCCGCCACCCAGCACGCGCGACACCGTGGATTTGGAGACGCCCGCCACGCGCGCCACGTCGTTGATGCTGATGCTCATTGGATTGGAAACGTTCCCGGTCAACTGTGCTGGCCGCAGCGCGACGGCCGTTCAGGACAATGCTAACGCCAAAGTACTATTGGATTTTTGTGCAGTGCACATTGAAATGCGGACTGGGAACGTTCCCAATACGCCAGCACACCCTTCCCGGAGCCCGCCTTGTCTTCCCTCCCCGCCCCTGCTCCCGTCAGCCACGAACTGATCCGCCTCGGCGCACGGGCCCGTGACAAGGCAGATGCCATCGCCCAGGCCGCACAGATGCTGCTGGCCGCCGGCTGCGTTGCGCCGGGCTACGAAACCAGCATGGGCCGCCGTGAGCAGCTGGCGAACACCTTCCTCGGCCACGGTGTGGCGATCCCGCATGGGCTCGGCGAGGACCGCCATCTGGTGCGCCGCGATGGCATTGCCGTGCTGCAGTTGCCGGACGGTGTCGAATGGAATCCGGGCCAGGTGACGCGGCTGGTGGTCGGCATCGCCGCCCAGTCCGACACCCACATCACCCTGCTGCGCCGGCTCACCCGGCTCATCCAGGATGACGCCACGCTGCAGCGTCTGTTCACGACCGCCGAAGCGAGCGAGATCGTGACAGCGCTGGCCGGCGACGTCACCACCTTGGCCAACGATGTTCCAGCGCAGGATCTGGCCGAGCATTTCGGCTGGACCATCGCCTACCCCAATGGCCTGCATGCGCGCCCTGCCACTCGCTGGGCCGAGACGGCCCGCAGTTTCAGCGCCCGTGCCCAGGTGCGCGCAGGCGACCAGGCGGCCGATGCCAAGAGCCTGGTCGCGCTGCTGCAGCTGGGTCTGCGTCATGGCGACCCGGTGAGTGTGTCTGCCGAAGGCGCGGATGCGCCGGCACTGCTGGCCGCACTGCGCAGGGTCATGGAGGGGTTGGTGGCTCAGGAAAAGGCCGATGCCGAACGTGCAGCACAGCGCAAGGCGGCGCCGGTCGCGGGCTGGAATCCACCGGAGGCACAGGCAGCGATCGTCGGCATTGGTGCCAGCCCCGGGTTGGCGATCGGCCGGATCCATGTGCTCGCCAGCAGGCAGACCAACGTCGCCGACCACCCCGCCCCGCTCGGGGAAGGCGGTGCACGCCTGCAGGACGCGCTCGGCCGCACCCGCCAGCAGCTGGCGGCGCTGCAGGACGACACCCAGCGCCGGCTCGGCGCATCCGATGCGGCGATCTTCGGGGCCCAGGCCGCGCTGCTCGACGACACAGACCTGATCACCCGCACCTGTCAGCTGATGGTGGAAGGCCATGGCGTCGCGTGGTCATGGCACCAGGCCATCGAACAGATTGCCTCCGGACTGGCGGCGCTGGGCAATCCGGTGCTCGCCGGGCGCGCAGCCGACCTGCGTGACGTGGGTCGGCGTGTGCTGGCACAGCTTGATCCGTCTGCGGCCGGCGGTGGTCTCGCCGACCTGCCCGCCTACCCCTGCATCCTGCTCGCGGCCGACCTTTCACCGTCAGACACCGCCAACCTCGACACCCGTCGCGTGCTCGGTCTGGCCACCGCACAGGGCGGGCCCACCTCACATACCGCGATCCTCTCGCGCACGCTCGGGTTGCCGGCGCTGGTTGCCGGTGGCGCGGATCTGCTGACGATTGAAGCGGGTGTGGAGGCCATCATCGACGGCAGCAGCGGGCGGCTCTATCTGTCTCCGTCCGATGCCGATCTCGCTTCGGCCCGCGCCTGGATCGCCGAGCAGCAGCACATCCGCGAACGCGAGGCCGCGCAACGCGCGCAGCCCGCGCAGACGACCGACGGCCACCGCATCGACATCGGTGCCAACGTCAACCTGCCCGAACAGGTGCCGTTGGCACTGGAACAGGGCGCCGAAGGCGTTGGCCTGATGCGGACCGAGTTCCTGTTCCTCGAGCGCGGCAGCACGCCCAGCGAGGATGAGCAGTACGCCACGTATCGGGCGATGGCCAGCGCCCTGGATGGCCGCCCGCTGATCGTGCGCGCGCTCGACATCGGCGGCGACAAGCAGGTTGCGCACCTGGAGCTGCCGCATGAGGACAACCCGTTCCTCGGCGTGCGCGGCGCGCGCCTGCTGCTGCGCCGTCCCGATCTTCTGGAGCCGCAGCTGCGGGCGCTGTATCGCGCGGCGAAGGACGGTGCGCGCCTGTCGATCATGTTCCCGATGATCACGTCCGTACCGGAACTGATCGCGCTGCGTGCCATCTGCGAACGGTTGCGCATCGGGCTGGAGGCGCCCGAAGTGCCGATCGGCATCATGATCGAAGTGCCCGCAGCCGCAGCCCAGAGCGATGTGCTGGCGCGCCATGCCGATTTCTTCTCGATCGGCACCAATGACCTGACCCAGTACGTGCTGGCGATCGATCGCCAGAATCCGGAACTCGCCGTCGAGGCCGACAGCCTGCATCCCGCCGTGCTGCGCGCGATCCGCGCCACGGTCGACGGCGCACGCACGCATGGGCGCTGGGTCGGCGTCTGCGGTGGCCTGGCGGGCGACCCGTTCGGCGCCATGCTGCTGGCCGGTCTCGGCGTGGACGAGCTGTCGATGACCCCGAACGATGTTCCGGCGGTGAAGGCCCGCCTGCGCGGTACCCGGTTGGCCGATCTGCAGGCGCTGGCCGGCAAGGCACTGGACTGCGAAACCACCGAACAGGTGCGTGCCCTTGAGGGAGCGCGCGCATGACCCCCCGCGCCGTCACCGTCACCCTGAACCCGGCGATCGACCAGACCGTGCGCCTGGCGGGCCTGCAGCCGGGGCATGTGCATCGTGCCTTCAGCAGCCGCGACGACGCGGGGGGCAAGGGCATCAATGTTGCCGCCTGCCTGGCCGACTGGGGCGTGCCGACAGCCGCACTGGGTGTGATCGGCGAGGACAACCCGGGCGTGTTCAGTGCGCTGTTCTCGGCGCGCGGCATCACCGACGGCTGCCTGCGCGTGCCGGGCAGGACCCGCACCAACATCAAGCTTGTGGATGAGACCCACGGCGAGACCACTGATATCAACCTGCCCGGCCTGCCCTTGAACGGCGCCGATCTGGATGCGGTGTGCCGACGACTCGCCGCCGTGCTCCAGCCACAGCTGCCGGTGGTGTTGTCCGGCAGCCTGCCCTCCGGCCTGCCGGCCGATTCATGGACGCGACTGCAGGCGCAGGCGGGCGGCGCGGGCGCGCGGGTACTGCTCGACACCAGCGGCGATGCGCTCGCCGCCGCCCTGAGCAGCGCACACGCGTCAGTGCCCTATGCGGTCAAGCCCAACCGCCACGAACTGGAGTCGTGGGCCGGAACGCCGCTGCCGGATCGGAGCGCCCTGCGCGCTGCCGGCCTGCGCCTGCTTGAACGCGGGGTTGCGCTGGTGGTGATTTCGATTGGCGTCGACGGCGCGCTGTTCATGGATCGCAACGGCGCCCTGATCGCGCGTCCCCCGCGTCTGTCGCAGGGCAGCACGGTCGGTGCGGGCGACGCCATGGTGGCCGGTATCTCCGCCGCACTGCTTGAGCCGGCCTTCGACCTGGCCAGCTGCGCGCGCCTGGCAACGGCCTTTTCGATGAGTCGCCTGCACAGCGGCGACGCGCGACGGCTGGATCCGGCGCAGGTCCGCGGGTGGACGGACGATGTACTGATCGAACGATTGGATTGAAACCCTGCAGGCGGCGCTGCAGGCCCCACGGCCCGCCCCAGCGCCTCACGCAGAACAGAACCCGAAGAATTCCAGGAGTTCCCATGCACCCTTTCCCCGTCATCATCGCCGCTGGCGCGCGCAGCATCGAGGCCGTTCTCGCTGCCGAAGCGCTGCGCCGCGCCGCCCGCCAGCGTGGCCTCGAACTGGTGATCGAGATCCGCAGCGAACAGGGCGTGACCGGCGCACTTGATGCCGCACACGCCACCGCGACGACGCTCCTGCTGGTGGGCGACGGCGAGGCCGATCTGACCCGCTTCGACACTGCGACGGTGGTGCGCGCCGGCCTCGGCGAAGTGCTGGACGATCCACTCGCTGCATTGGCATCACTGGAAACTGCTGTGCCCAAGGCCGATGCGGCGGACCCTCGCAAGCGCATCGTCGCTGTCACCTCCTGCCCGACCGGCATCGCCCACACGTTCATGGCGGCCGAAGGCCTGCAGCAGGCCGGCAAGGCGCTTGGTCACGCAATCCGGGTCGAAACGCAGGGCTCGGTCGGTGCGCAGGATGCGTTGAGCGACGAGGAAATCGCTGCCGCCGACCTGGTGCTGATCGCCGCAGACCGTGAAGTGGATCTGTCACGCTTCGCCGGCAAGCGCCTGTTCAAGAGTGGCACCAAGCCCGCGATCAACGATGGCCAGAACCTGCTCCGCAAGGCGCTGGCCGAGGCCAATGTCCACGCCGGCGCGTCTGCTCCGGGCCGCGCACCCGAGAAGAGCAAGGGCACCGGCCCCTACAAGCACCTGATGACCGGCGTATCGTTCATGCTGCCGTTCGTGACCGCAGGTGGCCTGCTGATCGCGTTGGCATTCGCCCTCGGCGGCATCTATGCCTTCGACGATGCACACAAGGGCACGCTGGCCTGGTCCCTGTTCCAGATCGGCGCCAAGGCCGGCTTCACCTTGATGGTGCCGGCACTTGCCGGCTACATCGCCTACTCCATCGCCGACCGCCCTGGCATCGCGCCCGGCATGATCGGCGGGCTGGTCGCGGTCAACATGGACGCGGGCTTCATCGGCGGCATCCTGGCCGGCTTCATTGCCGGCTATGGCGTGCACTGGATCAACCGAGCGCTGCGCCTGCCGCGCAGCCTGGAGGGCCTCAAGCCGGTATTGATCCTGCCGGTGCTGGGCACCCTGCTGGTGGGCCTGTTGATGATGTACGTGATCGGCACGCCGGTCGCAGGGCTGCTGGCCTGGCTGACCGAATGGCTGCGCGGCATGCAGGGCAGCAGCGCGATCCTGCTCGGTCTGCTGCTGGGCGGAATGATGGCGGTGGACATGGGCGGCCCGGTCAACAAGGCTTCCTATGCGTTCTCCACTGCATTGATCTCCAGCCAGGTCTACACGCCGATGGCAGCGACGATGATCGGCGGCATGACGCCGCCATTGGGCATCGCATTGGCGACGTGGTTGTTCAGCAACCGCTTCACGGCCGAGGAACGCGGCACTGCCGGAGCCGCCGGCGTGCTCGGTCTCAGTTTCGTCACTGAAGGTGCGATCCCCTACGCCGCGCGCGATCCGCTGCGCACCATTCCGGCGCTGATCCTTGGCTCGGCCGTGGCCGGCGCGATCTCGATGGCCGCCGGTGTCGAACTGAAGGTCCCCCATGGTGGCGTGTTCGTGCTGCCGATCCCGAACGCGGTCACCCATCTGGGCGTCTACCTGCTGGCGCTGCTGGCCGGCGTCACCGTGACGGCGCTCGCGCTGCGTCTCCTCAAGAAGCCGGTCACCGCCGCGGCCTGACCGTTCTCCCTGCCTCGATCACTCGGCTGTCCCGGCTCTCCGGGGCGGCGTCGTTGCCCATCTACAGGACTTCCGCCCATGCCCCGCTCCTCCCGCCGCCTGCTGCTGGCCGCACTCCTGCTGACGCTGCCCTCGCTGGCCGCGGCCGCCGACCGGGGCGAGGTCGTTTCACCCAAGCTTTCCTACACCGGCGAAGCCGCGGCCACGCTCGACGGCGGCAAGAACAGCGGCACCGCCTACGCCGGCCAGCTGATGTTCGGCGCGGACGTGAACCTGGAGGCCGCGTTCGGGTGGCAGGGGGCAACGATCAAGGCCTACGGCATCAACCGCCATGGCACCAACCTGGCTGCCAGCAGCACCGGCAACAGCACCTCGGTGCAGGAAATCTACGGTGGCCAGGGGACGCGTCTGGCCAATCTGACCCTCGAACAGAAACTGCTCGACGACCGCCTGGTGCTCGAAGCCGGACGCAGCGTCGCCAACATCCACTTCCTCGGCTCCGAACTGTGCCAGTACTTCCAGGGCAATTCGGCCTGCGGCAACCCGACCTACGTGTTCCGCACCAGCAACTTCACCTGGTGGCCGGTGTCGAGCTGGATGGCCGATGCCACCACCTGGTTGACGCCGGATGTCTATCTGCGCGTCGGCGCCTACCAGGTCGATCCGAGTCAGGCCGAAGACGGCCAGCATGGCCTGAAATGGAGCACGCACCAGGCCACCGGCTGGATCGTGCCGTACACGATCGGCTGGCGCAGCCCGGCTTCGGCGCGATTGCGGGCCCGGTATGAACTGGGTGGCTGGCAGGACAACTCGACCTATCGTGATCCGTTGCGCGACATCAACGGAATGCCCGCCGTGCTCAGTGGCCAGGACTACGCGAACCGCCACGGTCGCTCCGGTGCATTTGCCCGTTTCGAGCAGCAGCTGACCGGTGATGGCAGCGGTCGCGGCCTGACGGTCTTCGGCGCCGTGCTCAAGGGCACCTCCGGCCAGTTGATCGAGGATCACTTTCTGCAGGCCGGCCTGGTGCAGAAAGGCACCTTCGCCCGCCGTCCACAGGACAGCATCGCCTTCGTTGTGACCCAGCAGAAGTACAGCGGCATCGCCCTGGAGAACCTGCGCCTGGCGCGAGCCGCAGCCGGTGGCAGCGGCACCCCGCATGGCAGCCAGGTGATGATGGAGCTGAGCTACGGCATCCAGCTCACCCCACAGCTGCGGATTGCGCCGAACCTGCACTACATCGTCCATCCCGACCAGTTCAACGAACCTGCGCGCCAGCGTGACCTGCCGGATGCGCTGATTGCAGGCCTGCGCATCGATTGGAGCCTGTGATGGCCCGTTCCGTCGCAGTTCCCGCCCTGCGCTGAACCGCGCCGCAGTTCAGGGGGCGTCCTGCTCCCAGACCAGCTCGAACGTCTGCGCCAGCTGCTGACCGGGCTGCAGCCGGCGCGGCGCAAGCGTGAAGCCATCAGGTGGCCCGCTCTGCGGTTCGACGCAGGTGGCGTGGGGGGCACCGTCGTAGACAACCCAGTGGTCGCCGTCCGATCGCAGCCGCAGGCGCTGCCCCCCGCGCACCAGCGCGATGTCACGATCACGGTCGGTGATGAAACAGTCATCCCATGGACCTCGCGTGGGCGGCACGCACGGCAGAACGGCAATACCCTCCTCGTCACGCGGGTACATCGCGCCAGGGTTGAACAGCAGCCGGTCCGGCTTGCGGAACCACGGGTGCCAGCCCAGTACTGCCGGCATGGCCTGCTGCGCAGCCTGCACCGAGAGGTGCAGCTGCAGGCAGTGTGCCTGCAGGCGTATGACCTGTCGGGCAACGCCACCGAAGGGCCAGTACCTGTCACGCGGCAGATCAAGCGTCAGCGTGGCACTCGTCGCGTCGAGGCTGTCGATCTGCCAGGGCCTGGAGAAGCCGACCCCGTGAATGGCGTGTCCGCCGAAGTTGACCGGCAATTCATGGGGTGCACCGTCGAAGCTGAAGTGTCCACGACGAATGCGCCCAGCCCACGGCACCATCGGATAGCAGCCCCAGGCGATCGTCGCCGCTCCGCCCTCCTCTGCGTCCACCAGCCAGTCGACGCCCCGGTAACGCATCTGTGCCAGTCGACCCCCTGCCCCGGCCGCCAGCGCCACTTCGAGATCGCCCGCCCGCAGCCAGTGCAGCTCACCGGCCGGCAGCGGGGCGAGCGCGTCGTCCACCGGCAGCCTGCGCTCATGCACCATAGGGGTCGATGGTCCGGATGCGGCCATCGGCCTCCATGTGCAGCGGCGTGCACTTGGCCGAGCGCAGATGCGTCACGCCACCGGACATCAGCGCATCGTGGTAGAACAGATACCACTGTCCCTTGAAGCTGCAGATGGAGTGGTGCGTGGTCCAGCCCACTACGGGCGTCAGCAGTACGCCGGCATAGGTGAACGGGCCATAGGGGCTGTCGCCGATCGCATAACACAGCAGATGCGTGTTGCCCGTGGAATAGGACAGGTAGTACCGGCCCTGATACTTGTGCACCCACGGCCCTTCAAAGAAGCGGCGCGCATGATCGTCCGCGCGCAGCGGCTGGCCGTGCTCGTCCAGGATCTGCACTTCGCGCGTGGGTTCGGCCAGTTCGGTCATGCCGGCATCGAGCCGGCCCACCCTCGGCCCCAGCGCCGGCGCACTGCCTGTCGGCTCTTCGTGCGCGGTGTCGTACCGATTGTCACGATAGTGCTGCAGCTGTCCGCCCCAGATCCCACCGAAGTACAGATAGTGGCTGCCGTCCTCGTCCTCGAATACGGCCGGGTCGATCGAGTACGCGCCCTGCATCGGTTCGGGCCGGGGAATGAATGGTCCCTCCGGCCGTTCGCCGACCGCCACGCCGATGCGGAACAGGCCCTGCGCATCCTTGGCCGGGAAATAGAAGTAGTAGCGCCCGTCGCGGCAGGCGGCGTCGGGCGCCCACATCTGCTTGTGCGCCCACGGCACGTCGTCAAGGTGCAGCGCCTGGCCGCAATCGATGGCGTCGCCGTCGGGCGTGTCCATCCGCAGTACGTGGTAGTCCTGCATGCCGAAGTGCCCACCCTCGTCGTCGAACGGCTGGCCGCCGTCGATGTCGTGCGAGGGATAGATGTAGAGCCGTCCCTCGAAGACATGGGCCGACGGATCGGCGGTGTAGATATGGGTCACCAGCGGCTGCGAGATGGCGTGCCGGGTGAGCTGCGCGAGGCGGGCGTCGTCGGCTCGGCCGTCGTCGCCTGGAGAGAGGTCGATCATGGTCGTCATCGTTGGGTTACGCGGACGCGTCGGCCGTGCGGCGACGCAGTTGGAGGTCCTGTTCGATGCGGGCTTCCGCGCGCTTGTCGATTTCGTACGCGAACAGCAGCGCCACGGCGAGCAGGAAAGGAAGGGAGCAGTAGACGCTCACGGTCAGGCGGATGCCCTCGACCACGCCCTCGGGCTGTGTCGCCACGCCCGCCTGGTAGCCGTAGTGGGCAAGAATGCCGGCGACCAGGGCGCCTCCCACGCTGAGGCCGATCTTCAGGCCGCACAGCATCGCCGAGAAGATGATCGCGGTGGCCCGGCGATGGTTCTTCCATTCCGAGTAGTCGGCAACGTCGGCGATCATCGCCCACAGCAGCGGGATGGTGATGCCGTAGCAGAATCCATGCAGCATGAAGGCAGCAAAGGCCACGCCGACCGCCGTCGGCGGAAACAGGTAGAAGGCCAGCAGGAACAGGGTGGAGATGAACAGTGCGCCGCCGAAGACGTCACGCTTGCCGAAGCGGTCTGCCAGCCGTCGCGACACGCCGATGCCCAGGATCATGCAGATGATTCCGCAGGCATTGAAGAGGCTGAAGGCCGAGGTTGCCGCGTCCCTGGGCCAGCTGAAGCCGGCGAATCCGGCACTACCCAGACCTGCGTTCAGCGCGCTGATCAGGCCGTTGAATCCTGAGTTTTCCAGGAAGCCGGTCAGCGCAGCGTCGCTCATGTAGTACTGGAAGTAGTAGATGTACGTGCCACCCTTCAGCGCCAGGTTGATGAACACCAGGACGGTCAGGGCCAGCATCACCTGCCACGGCCGGTTGTGCAGCAGGTCAGACAGATCCTGCAGCACGCCTCCGGTCTGCTCGCGGGTGGGAACGATGCGCTCGCGCGTGGTGGCGAAGGTGATCAGGAAGAACACCGTCCCGACGATGGCGAACACGGTCATCACCTGTTCGAAGCCCCGCACGCGGTCACCGTCACCCAGGATCAGCACCAGCGGCATCAGCAGGACCTGGATGATGAACTGCGCGATCATCACGGCCACGAAACGGTAGGCCGACAGGCTGTTGCGCTGTGCCATGCTGCCGGTCAGCACACCACTCAGTGCGGAGTACGGCAGATTGTTCGCTGCATAGACGAAGACCAGCAGAGCGTAGGTGCCCAGCGCATAGATGACCTTGCCGCGCTCGCCCAGTTCTGGCGTGCTGAACGCCAGCAGCGACAGCACACCGAACGGGATCGCCGTCCACAGGATCCACGGACGGAACCGCCCCCACCGCGTCGAGGTGCGGTCTGCGGCGATGCCGATCAGCGGGGTGAAAACGAACGCGCCGAGCATGCCGACCACGAAGATGATCGTAGCCGCCGTTGCCGGCGGCAGCCGGTAGACATCGGTGTAGAAGAACGCCAGATAGGTGATCAGGGTCTGGAAGATCAGGTTCGCCGCGAGATCGCCCAGGCTGTAGCCCAGCTTCTCGCGCACCGTGAGGGTGTGTTCAGTGCTTGCCATGCACGGCCTCCACCGAGAAGCCAGCCTGCGCGCGGATATCGGCACTCGAGGCGCCGACCCGCACCTCGTAGGCCCCGGGCAGCACCGCATAGGCACCGCCCGCTTCGTCGTAGCGGCGCAGGTCCCGCGGTGCCTCAAGCGCGATTGTCACGGTGCGCCGTTCGCCGGCGGCGAGATGGACACGCTGGAAGCCACGCAGTTCCTGCACGGCCTCGTCGCTGCCGGCCTGCTGGCGTCGCACATACAGCTGCACGACCTCGTCACCGCTGCGTGTGCCGGTGTTGGTCACGTCCACGTGCACACCCAGCCGGCCATCGGCATTGATCCTGTCCGCATCAACGCGCAGTGCTGTGTAATCGAAGCGGGTGTACGAGAGCCCGTGGCCGAACGGATACAGGGGGGTGCCGCGGAAGTATCGGTAGGTACGGCCCTCCATGCTGTAGTCGTCGAACGCCGGCAGCGCTTCACCGGCCTTGTAGAAGGTCACCGGCAGGCGACCCGCGGGGTTGACGTCGCCGAACAGCGCCTGGCCCACGGCAGTGCCGCCGCGCTGCCCCGGGTACCAGCTCATCAGGATCGCCGGCAGATGGTCCTGGGCCCAGTCAACGGCCATTGCCGATCCGCCGGTCAGCACCATCACCACCGGCTTGCCGGTGGCATGCAGTGCCTCCAGCAGGGTGCGCTGGGGTGCCGGCAGCCGCAGATCGGTCCGGTCCCCGCCCGCGAAGCCCGGATAGTTGACGGTCATCTCCTCGCCCTCGACGTCGCCGGTCAGGCCGCCGACAAACACCACGACATCGGCGTCGCGGGCCGCATCAAGGGCTTCGTCGAAGGGTGCCTTGGCGCCCGGCATGCGCCAGCCCAGCCGCACGCCCGCATCGCGCTCGTCGTCGTAGTACTCCAGCTTCAGCTCGTAGGTGCGGCCCGCCTGCAGATCGACGTCGATACCTTCGGCGTGCAGACGATCCGAGTTCACCCAGTGGTCCAGCACGCGCTTGCCGTCCAGATACAGCCGGAAGCCGTCGTCGCCGGCCACCTCCAGCCGATAGCGCCCGGATACCGGCGGCAGCAGCTGTCCGGTCCAGCGGATGCTGAAACCATCGCTCGGAATCCCCTGCCCCGGCGCCGCCTCACCACGGGCAAGCAGATTGTCGGTTGGCGAACCGCGGTCCCAGCGGAAGCCGATCTGCGCGTCGGTGCGGACCAGTGCCGGCGTGCCCGACAGGTCGGCCGTGCGGAAGTACTCGCCACGCAGGCCACGCTCGGTCGACGCCGCCGACGGCCGCAGGAAGGTCGGCTCGATCAGGGGCGTCGCGCTGGGATCATCACGCCCCTCGACCAGGTCCACGCCACGGGCGTAGCGCACGTCGATACCCTTCGCCGCATCGCGGATGCCCTGCAGTATCGTGACCGGCGCGGCCGGTGTGCCGAAGTAGTTGCCGAGCAGCGCCATGGTGTCGTCAGCCGTGGGACCGACCACGGCAATGCGCTTGAGGTCACGCGACAACGGCAGTACCCCCTCGTTCTTCAGCAGGACCAGCGATTCCTGGGCGGCCCTCAGCGCCAGGGTGTCGTGCGCGGGCGCCTGGTTGACCGAGGCGGGAATCCGCGCCCAACGCACCCGCTCCGGTGGATCGAACATGCCCAGGCGCATCCGTGCGGCGAACAGGCGTGTCACCGCGTCGTCGATCTCCGCTTCGGTGATCAGGCCCTGGCGCACGGCTGCGGGCAGCGTGGCGTACTCCTGTCCGCACTCCAGCTCGGTGCCATTCCTGACCGCCAGCGCTGCGGCGGCTTCACGGGTGGCAACGATCCGGTGATGTTTCCAGATATCGACGATCGCCCAGCAGTCCGAGACGACGTAGCCCTTGAAGCCCCAGTCACGCCGCAGCACGTCGCGCAGCAGGAACCGGCTGGCACTGGCCGACTCGCCGTACACCCGGTTGTATGCGCCCATTACCGCATCGACATCGGCCTCCTTCACCAGCGCCTCGAACGCCGGCAGGTAGGTGTCGTACAGGTCGCGCCGGCTGGGCCGCGCGTCGAAGTGGTGACGGTCGGCCTCCGGCCCGCTGTGCACGGCCAGATGCTTGGCCGTGGCATCGAGCTTGCGGTACACCGGGTCATCGCCCTGCAGGCCACGTACGAAGGCGACGCCCATGCGGGCAGTCAGGTAGGGATCCTCGCCGTAGGTTTCCTGGCCACGGCCCCAGCGCGGGTCACGGAAGATGTTGACGTTCGGGGACCAGAACGTGAGCCCCTGGTAGCGCCCGTGCGAGCCCTCGCGGAGAAACTGGTGATGCTTGGCACGGGCCTCGTCGCTGATGGTCATCGCCACCTCGCCCATCAGCGGCACGTCGAACGTTGCCGCCAGTCCGATGGCCTGTGGAAAGACAGTGGCCTGCCCTGCCCGCGCCACGCCATGCAGCCCCTCGTTCCACCAGTCGTAGGCCGGCACACCGAGGCGCTCGATCGCCGGCGCGGCATTCTGCATCTGCGCGGCTTTCTCCTCCAGCGTCATCTGGGCCACCAGCGATGCGGCCCGCTGCTCGAAGCTGGCCGAAGCATCCAGCCACGGCCGCGGTGCAGCGGCCGACGCGGCGGTCGCCACGCACAGCAGCGCAGCGTAAAGCACCCGCCGGCCATGCCGCGTGCCGCGGTGGACAGCGCCGTTGGACGAAGTCGATATCATCATTTGCTCCTCCCGGCGCGCTCATCGCGCGCGAATGGTCCCAGCAGTGCGCCTACGAAGCCGCCTGCGCGATCAGTACTCAGAACCGTGCCATCCACACCGCGTGCCAGCGTCTGCCAGCCCTGCCCGTCACCGGTATCGAACGAGAACGCGTAGTCGGCCTCATCCCCGGCGATCTTCAGGCGCAGGACCGCGGATGCGGGGACCTCGCGGCTGGCCAGCGTTCGCGTGCTGCCGCTGCCGTCGCGACCCTCGAGGAAGACCGACAGACGATCACCGCGCACGCTGCGGACGCCAAGGAAGTACCAGTAGGCCTCGCTCTGGAATGCAGCCAGGCCCGCCGCGACGCCGATGGCCGGACGGGACATCTCGGTACTCGCCTCGAAGCGCAGATGCTGCTGGCGGCGACCGAGGAACGCCGGATTGCGCAGCGTGTCCAGATTCTCCGCAAGCGGGTGCACGGCCAGCATGCCCGGCCGGTCACCCAGGTCGGCCCAGGCCTGTTTGGGCACCCGAACGCGCAGCCAGTGGGCGGCAAGCGTCGGCCCATCAAAGGTGTCGCGGTCGACGAAGTTGCCGGTCAGCGGCGCCTGGGAAGCCTGCCCCTGCATCCAGGACGGTGCCTTGACCACATAGGGAATGGCCTGGTCGGTCGGCAGGATCTGCGGCCAGCCATCCTGCCAGCGAACCGGCAGCAGATAGGTTTCGCGCCCGGTGTTGTAGTGCCGCTTCTGGTAATTGCGGCTGGCAAGGAACACTGCCCACCACGAGCCGTCCGGGCCCTCGATCAGATCGGCGTGCCCTGCATTGGTGATCGGCAGCGGCCGGTCGTCCGGCAGCTCGCGCTGGGTCAGGATGGGATTGCCCGGATAGGGGATGTACGGCCCCCATACATCACGGCTGCGCAGCACCACCTGCGAATGCTGCGGCCCTGTGCCGCCTTCGGCGTCGGACAGGTAGTACCAGCCCTCACGCTTGTAGATGTGCGGCCCTTCGATCCAGATGGGGTTCTTCGACGGCTCCACGCCACCATCGACCAGCACCCTGCGCGGGCCGACCGGCTTGAAGGCCGACAGATCGATCTGCTGCATCCAGATGGCGCGGTGGCCGTCGTAGCGCGCCGGACCCGGCGGCACATCGTTGTTGATCAGATAGACCTTGCCATCGTCGTCGAAGAACAGTGACGGATCGATGCCATCGATGCTGGGCAACCAGTGCGGATCGGACCACGGTCCCGCCGGATCCCGCGCGGTGGCGATGAAATTGCCACCACTGTCGGTCGCGGTGGTGACGACGTAGAAGGTTCCCTCGTGGAACTCGATGGTGGGCGCGAAGATGCCGCGGGAGACGCTCAGACCGTCGAAATCCAGCTGTGTCGGACGGTCGATCACGTTGCCGATCTGCTTCCAGTGGACCAGGTCGACGCTCTCGAACACCGGAATGCCCGGGTAGTAGGTGAAGCTGGAGTTGACCAGGTAGAACTTCCCGTTCGCGCCCACGATGCTCGGATCGGCGTGGAAGCCGGCCAGGATCGGGTTGCGGTAGTGGCCCGCCGGCAGCGGCGCCTCAAACGCGGTGTCATGACCGCGGTACTCGAACCAGTCGAAGTGCACCGGCGGCGCGGCCTCTGGCGAGGCGGCATGGGCGGTCGCCGCCGACAGCGCGAACATCGCTGCCAGCATCCGGCGCGCCAGTGACACCCGGGCGCGCCGGGCAGAAGGGTGCTGCAGGGACAACATCTTCATCGTCGGGCCTCGGCGTCGGCAATGGGAAGTTCGAACGGACCGGCCGGCGCCCCGCTGCTGTCACGCAGCGTGCACACCGGGCCATCGGCCCAGCAGTAGCGGACATGCGTCGGGCGCAGGGAAGGCAGGCTGCGCAACACCACCCGGTGTCCATCCAGGTCGGCGTCGCTGTACTCACAGCGCGGGGCAGCGGCATCGCACAGTTCAAAGCCGATGGGGTGCTTCGAACCGATTGCTGCCAGGGCGCCGTCGACATCCTCGAATTCCACGGCCACGCCTGCCGGCACGCGCAGGGCCCTGGCCGCATCCGGCCCTGACGGGGCCACTGCGTGCTCGCCGTAGATGACGTGGCGCGCGACCCGGGCCAGACGGCGACCCAGTTCCTGCTTGTTCGGTGGGTGGATGTCGTAGGCATCGCCGATGTCGATGGCCACGGCGAGGCCACTGCGGGGATCTTCGGCCGCGACCCGGCGCTGTGCGTCGCGCACCTGCGCCCATCCGCTGTCCGCAGGGGCGACGGGCGGTTGGCCATAGCCAGCCAGTTGCACCAGCAGCAACGGCGTGCCTGCACCGAACTGGCGTCGCCAGTCATCCCGCAGCGAGCGCAGCAGTGCCGCATATCCGGCGCCGTCGCCGGTGTTCGACTCCCCCTGGTACCACAGCATGCCGCGCAGTCCGAACGCGCCCAGCGGCGCGATCATGCCGTTGTACAACGTCGATAGACCCGTCGCCGCCTGCCAGGGAGCGAACGGGGGCGCTTGTCCGCCAGGTGCCATCCGGTACTGCCAGGACGCATCCAGCACCACCCGCTGACCGTCCTCCAGGATCACCGCATGTGCGGTGGCAGGGCCGGCCAGGCCGCCTTCACCGTAGGTGTCCAGCACGTTGACCACGACACTGTTGGACCCAGCCTCCAACAGCCCCTTCGGCAGCGGATAGCGCCGCTCACCGGCGCCATACTGGCTACCCACGGCGACACCGTTCACCCAGGTCATGTCCGTCTCGTCGACGGATGCCAGTTCGAGCGTCGCGCCCTGCGCCGCCTGTTCCGCACTCAGCGTGACCTGCGTGCGATACCACACCATGCCGTTGTAATCGGCAAGCGCCGGGACGTTCCAATGCTCCCATGCGCCCAGCGCTGCCGGCGCCGGTTGCCATCCGCTGTCGCTGGCCTCCGCGCGCCACGGCGCTGCGCCGGGCACAGCCTCATCGCGCGTCACCCACCACTGCTGCCAGTACCGCCCCCAGCGTGCGCGTGCCGCCAGGGGGTCACCGGCATACAGCGCGAGGATATCCAGGGGCTCTGCCATGCCCCGCTGCGCGCGCAGCGCCTCGACGCTGGTCCATGCCTCGATCCGCGAGCCGCCCCAGGCGGCCTGGATCAATCCCATCGGCACGGCGACCGTGCGCTGCAGCTCGCGTGCGAAGTAGAGGCAGGTCGCGGAGAAGTCGCGCACCGTGGCGGGCGATGCCGGCGTCCAGGCAACCGCGCTCTGGAATGTCGTCTGCGCCTGCACCGCCGCGGCCTGCGGCACGGTGAACAGGCGGATCGTCGGCAGCGTGGTGGAGGCGATCTCGCTGCCTGCATTGAGCGCGCGCCACACGGGCAGCTCCATGTTCGACTGTCCGGAGCACAGCCAGACATCGCCGACCAGGATGTCGCGGGCGATCTGGATGTCCTTGCCGGACGTTGCCTGCAGCATGTGGGGGCCGCCTGCCGGAGTCGGCTGCAGCGTGGCGTGCCATCGGCCCGTGGCATCCGCCTGCGTGGTCACCGCCTGCCCGGCGAAGGTCACGGAAACTTCCTGCCCCGCAGGCGCCTGGCCCCAGACCGCGATCGGCCGATCACGCTGCAGGACGGCATGATCCTGGAACAGCGGATGCAGCAACGCCGCCGGCTCCCGTGCCGCGACGGACCCGGCCATTGCAGCTAGGGCCAGCAGCAAGGCCGCCCTCCCGGCCCGTCCGATCATGCTCATCGTCCATCCCTCGGTGCGAAAGGAAACTGCAATGCCTGGTAATACGACAGCGGGTGCGGCGGTGGCGGTTCGCCGGGCGGCAACGGCCGGCCGCTGAGCGACTGGAAGTACGCCACGCTGGCATCGCGCCACCATTGCGCCTCCTCCTGCTGGATCTGCAGGAACGCGGCCACGTGCTGATAGCGTTGTGGATCGATCCGGCCCTGCAGGGTTGCCCAGGTAGCCTGCAGGGACTGCACCTGGCGCACGCCACGCGAGTAGCGTCCTACCAGTTCGTCCCACAGCAACCGCCCCGAACGCATGCGGTGATCCCACGGCACATGATGGAACCACAGCAGCAGCGACTCCGGCACCCGCGCCAGGTCGCCGTACTCCGCGGCGACCGCCGGGGCATACTGGGATACCGCGTTGCTCCCGGCTGAGGTGCGGTCGAAGCCCACGCCGTGCCGGTCCGCGCGGTGGTAGTACACGGACGTCCAGTCGGCGCGCGGCCCCCCATCCACCCAGGGACCGGGGCCGTAGTGATGCCCACGGGCCATGAGGTGATGCAGGCCCAGCGGGGTCATGTAGTCCACCGCCGCTTCGCGCGAGGCCATCATCATCCGCACGATCGGGCCGGTCACCTGCGGGTCCGGCGAGAACGTCAGCGCGGCCCAGTCTTCAGCGATGGCGCGGGCAGACTGCTGCGGATTCCAGGCCAGCCGCCCGAAGGCATACCAGTTGGCCTGATCGAAGTGCGAGCCGCTCCAGGTCCGGTCCACGCCGATGTTGGCGACGCCGGCGATGCCGGTCAGCCCGTGGCCGTGCAGCGAACCGTCGACCACGCGCGCGACCGTGGAGCCCGGTCCGCGTACCCGGGTGTCGGCCCGCAGCACTTCCTCGTAAAGCGTGCCCAGGTACACCAGGTGCGTCGCAAATCCCAGATACTCCTTGGTGATCTGGAACTCCATCATCAACGGCGTGCGTGGCATCGCGCCGAACAGCGGATGGAACGGCTCGCGGGGCTGGAAATCGATCGGCCCGTTCTTCACCTGCACGATCACGTTGCGGCGGAAGGCACCGTCCAGGCCGATGAACTCACCGTAGGCCTGCTTGGCGCGATCTTCCGGCACCTCGTGCGAGTAGACGAAGGCACGCCACATCACCACGCCGTTGTGCGGCGCCAGGGCATCGCCCAGCAGGTTGGCACCGTCGGCATGGGAGCGGCCGTAATCCTGCGGGCCCGGTTGGCCCTCCGAGTTCGCCTTGACCAGGAAGCCGCCGAAATCCGGGATGAGGGCGTAGATCTCTTCGACCTTTTTCCGCCACCAGCGCTGCACCTCCGGATCCAGCGGATCGGCCGTGGCCAGGCCGCCGAGCTCGATGGGCGCGCTGAAGCGTGCGCTCAGGTACACACGGATGCCGTAGGGGCGGAACAGGTCCGCCAGCGCGGCGGCCTTGGCGAGATAGGCCGGCGACAGGCTCAGGGCGCTGGCATTGACGTTGTTCAGTACGGTGCCATTGATGCCCAGCGACGCGTTGGCGCGGGCGTAGTCGGTATAGCGCGGGTCACGCCACTGCGGCAGGGTCTGCCAGTCCCACAGGGAGCTGCCCGCGTAGCCGCGTTCGACGTAGCGATCCAGGTTGTCCCAGTGATCGAGCACCCGCAGCGCAACCCGGGGCGATTCCCGCACGTCCAGCGACTCCAGCGATCCGCCACGCTGCAGCAGCCGCAGCAGGTGGAACACGCCGTACAGCACACCGATGTCCTGCCGTGCCGCCACCAGCAGAAGATCGCGTCCTCCGCTGCGGACCTTCCTGATCAGGTAGCCATCCTCGCCCAAGGTGGCAATGTCTTCGCGGAACGGCGCGACCAGCATCGAGGACTGCGGCGTGCCCAGCACCAGGGCGTGATCACCGGCGAGGTCCGTGCGGATGGGCGGTGCCGTTCCCAGTACCCCGGGAAGGCCGCGCGCCAGTTCATCACGCGCGGCGCGCTGGGTGGGCGTCTGGTCAGGGGCGACCACCTCGCCCAGCTGCAGCCGATAGCCGGCAGCGACCTCCACGGCCGCCGGCACGTAGCGCATCCACAATGCGTAGCCATCCTCCGCATGTGCGCCACCGGCGCATGCCAGCAAGGCAAGGGCGGCGCACAGCCGTCCGCCGACAGCACGGAACAACGGCGTTAACATTCGACTTTGTAGACTACGACCGGCGCCGGAACGGTTCATCATCTGCCCTCGCACCTGCGCGGCAACGCCACCAAGAACAAAGGGATCGTGCATTGGACAAGCCGAAGAAATCGGTTCGCCGCAGAACCGCGGGCGTGACGATCGACGAGGTTGCGGCCCTTGCCGGCGTTTCGCCGATGACCGTGTCGCGGGTGATCAACCAGGGCAAGGTGCGGGACGTCACCCGCGAGCGGGTGATGCGTGCCGTGCGTGAGCTGGGCTATACGCCCAATCTGGCGGCCAGTTCGCTGGCCGCTGCGCAGCATACGCGCATTGCGTTGATCTATACCAATCCCAGCGGTGCCTACCTGCGCGAACTGCTGGTCGGGCTGCTGCGCGTCGCGTCCAGCTCTGCCATCCAACTGGTCATCGACTACTGGGACAACCTTGACGATGAGTCCGAGCGCACGGCAGCGCGTGCCCTGGCCAGCCGCGTCGACGGGGTGATCCTGCCGCCGCCGCTGTGCGAATCGCAGGCGGCCGTGAGTGAACTGGTGAAGGCCGGCATCCCGGTGGTGGCCATCGCATCGGGGCGCCTGAGCGAGGCCCTGTCCTGCGTCCGCATCGACGACTTCAACGCAGGCAAGGAAATGACCGAGCACCTGATCCGGCAGGGCCACAGCCGCATCGGCTTCATCCGCGGGCGCCGGGATCTGAGCGCGAGTGCGCGTCGCTACGATGGTTTCGTCACCGCGTTGCAGGAAGCCGGACTGTCGGTGGAACCCGGCCTGGTCCAGCACGGCGACTACACCTACCGGTCCGGACTGGCCGCCGCTGAGAAGCTGCTGTCCCAGCGTCGGCCACCGACGGCCATCTTCGCCAGCAACGATGACATGGCGGCAGCCGCCATCTCCGTGGCGCACCGACGCGGCCTGGAGGTTCCCCGCGACCTGTCGGTGGTGGGCTTCGATGACACATCGGCCGCGACCACCGTGTGGCCGGAACTGACGACGATCCATCAGCCGATCGCCTCGATGGCCAATGCTGCCATCGATATCCTGCTGCGCACCATCCGTCGCCCGGCCGGAAACGCCCCCGTACTGCGGGATCATGTCGTGCCGCATCGCCTGATCGCACGCGATTCGGTGGCGGCCCCGCCCACGCACCGGTAGCGCACAGGCCCGTGTCATGCCGGCACCCGCACGGTGCCTGTGTCCAGCGCGCTGGCCTCCAGGCAGGATGCCATCACGCACCGCATCCGAGGGTGGTTTCGGCTTCGTTCAGCGCGCCCAGCGCCACGCGGGACACGGAGATCGTCATTGCATCAGCCGTCCCCACCGACCACGGCCGATCCAGCGCACCCACCTTCGCTCCGGCCGCAGCCAGGCATTTCAGGGGAATGCCCACGCGCGTCCACTGGCCGACCGGAAGCGCCGCCAGCGTGGGCCCGATGGCGATGCGCGCCGAGCACCCGGCACCACAGCCCACCGACAACCACGCCTCGCCACGTGGTGCCACGTCGACACGCAGCGTGGTCAACAGCATCAGATCACCATTGGCTTCCCGCTGCAGGTCCAGCGGCGTGTGCGACTGCAGTGCGGCCACGGCTTCCCCCTGACCCGACCAGGCAAGACGTCGGCCGTCCTCCTGGGCCAGATGGTCCACACCGGTGATCTTCAGACGGTCATCTGCCAGTGCATCCGGCACGCTGATCACGGTCATGCCCTGCCCGGCACCATCCTCCAGCCGCAGCGCCATGCCGGCACCTGCATCGCCGCGGGCAAAGAAGACACCGGTTGCCCCCTCGTTGCCGGTGACGCCCGAAACTTCCGGCAGTGCCGCCAGATCGCCCTTGTCGGCATAGCTCAGACCGAAGCCGAACGGGAACAGCGGGGCGTAGTCCTTCTGGCCGACGTTGTTGGCGTACTGCGTGGCCGTACGTGGCCAGCTGAAGCTGAGTCTGCCCTTGAAGTCGTGCTGCATGCGGCCATCCGGACCACGCAGCAGTACGTCGGCAACGCCACCGCCTTCCGATCCCGGCAGCCACGCCGCCACGAAGGCGTCCGCGGCATTGATTTCCCGGTTCACCCAGAGAGGTCGCCCGCTCAGGAAGACCGCCACCACTGGAATGCCGTCTTCCTTGAGCCGGCGAATCAATCCCAGATCCGTTTCATCGCCGGGCTTGTAGGCCAGCGTGGGCAGGTCGCCCTGGAACTCGGCGTACGGATCTTCACCGAACACCACCACTGCCACATCCGGCTTCGTCGTGTATCTGCCATCGATGGCAAGCGTGGCCTCGCCCCCCGCGGCCCTGGCCTGCTGCGCGATACCCTCGAAGATCGTGTCCGCATTGGGGAAGTCCTTGCGGGTCGTGCCGGTGCCCTGCCAGTTCAGCGTCCAGCCGCCGGCCTGCTTGCCGACATCATCGGCACCGTCGCCGGCCACGAGGATCCGCTGCTTTGGCGACAGCGGCAGGATGCCGTTCTGGTTCTTCAGCAGCACCAGCGACTCGCGCACCGCCTGCCGCGCCACCGCGCGATGCTCAGGGGCGCCGATCAGCGCGAACTGGCCGCCGACCGCCCGGGTGGAAGGCCTGCCCGCCTCGAACAGGCCCAGGCGGAACTTCACCCGCAGGATCCTGCGCACCGCATCATCCAGCCGCTCAGCAGTGATCCTGCCGTCCTTCACGGCTGCCAGGGTGGTTTCGTAGAAGCCCTTCCAGCTGTCCGACGCCATGGCCATGTCCAGGCCCGCATTGATGGTGGCGGGACAGTCGGTGGTCGTGCAGCCCTTGATCTGTCCATGGCCATTCCAGTCGCCGACCACGAAGCCGCCGAAGTTCATCCGCCCTTTCAGCACGTCGGTGAGGTAGTGCCGGTGGCCGTGCATCTTCTCGCCGTTGACGCTGTTGAACGACGCCATGGCGGTTTGTGCTCCGGCAGCGATCGCCGGCGGATAGCCGGCCGCATGGATGCGCACGAGCTCGGCCTCGCTGATGCGGGTGTCGCCCTGATCCTTCCCGCCGGTCGTGCCACCATCGCCCAGGAAGTGCTTCACCGACGCGATCACATGGCGGCCATCAAGAAAGTCAGGCGACCCTATCCTGCCCTGCAGGCCCTCCACCATGGCACCCGCATAACTGGCCACTACGGTGGGAGACTCCGAATAGCCCTCGTAGGTGCGCCCCCAGCGGTCATCCTGCGGAACCGCGACCGTTGGCGCGAACGTCCATTCCATGCCGGTGACGCGTGTCTCCAGCGCGGTGATCTCGCCGATCCTGCGCAGCAGCTCGGGATTGCGAGCAGCGCCGAGCCCGATGTTATGTGGGAACAGCGTGGCGCCGATGATGTTGCTCTGCCCGTGCACCGCGTCGATGCCGAACAGCAGCGGAATTGCCTTTCCACCCTGCGAGGTGTCCATGGAGGCGTCGTAGAACGCGTCCGCCAGCGCCAGCCACTCGGCGGGCGATGCATCGTAGCGACCGCCAGGATCGGAGTTGCCTCCGGCCAGGATCGAGCCGAGCCGGTATCTGCGCACGTCGTCGGGGGTGATGCTGGCGATGTCTCCCTGCACCAGCTGGCCGACCTTTTCCTCCACGGTCATGCCGGCCATCAGGTCGGTGATGCGTTTCTCCAGTGCGGCATCGTCGGCCAGGGGCCAGGCCACCTGTGGCCATGGATCAGCCTCGGTAGCGGCGGCCTGCGCTGGCCGGTCTCCCCCCTTGCAACCGACCAGCGCCAGCATCAGTCCGGCGATCAGCGCGCCGGCACGGCGCATGGAATCCTGCGATGTCATGGCGCTCATCCTTCCATCTGCTCCAGTTCCTTGCCCTTGGTCTCGTGCACATGGCGCAGCACGAACACGACCGAGACCACCGCGGCCACCAGGTAGATGCTGTAGGTTGCCGCCAGCCCGGCCGCGGCCAGCAGCATCGGAAACGTCACCGTGACCGCGAAGTTCGACGTCCACTGCGCTGCACCGGCGACGGCCAGTGCCGAGCCCCGGATCTGGTTGGGGAACATCTCGCCCAGCATCACCCACATCACCGGTCCCCAGGACAGATTGAAGAACACGACGTAGGCATTGGCGGCGACCAGCGCCAGGGTGCCCATGCGGCCCGGCAGCTGCAGGTGCCCGTCGGCCAGCGAGCCGCTGGCGAAGGCCACCACCACCAGCGCCAGGGATACGGACATGCCCACCGAGCCGATCCACAGCAGCGGCTTGCGACCGATACGGTCGATCAGCAGCACGGTGACGAGGCATGCGCCGATGCTCAGTGCGCCGGACAGCACATTGATCAGCAGCGCGTCGTTCTCCGAGAACCCGACCGCCTGCCACAGCACGGCGCCGTAGTAGAAGACCACGTTGATGCCGACCAGCTGCTGGAAACAGGCCAGGCCGACACCCACCCAGACGATGGGACGGATCCGCCCGGTCGCCCTGCTCCTCAGGTCGGACAGCCGCGGACGATGATGGTCGGTGGACAGGGAGGCCTCGATCTCGTCGAGCGTGAGCTGTGCCTTGTCGCGGCCCAGCAGCCGGGTGAGAACCCGCAGTGCGTCCTCCTTGCGCCGCTTCACCACCAGGTAGCGGGGGCTCTCGGGGATGGTCAGCAACAGCAGCAGGAACACCAGCGAGGGCACCGCCTGCATCCAGAACATCCAGCGCCAGGCGGCCTGCCCTGCCCACAGAGGCTCCGTCGATGCCCCGGCGGCGGCGGCCAGCAGATAGTTGGACAGGAACGCTGCGGTCAGCCCGCTGATGATCGCGATCTGCTGTACCGTAGCCAGTCGGCCACGGTAACGGGCGGGTGCCACCTCGGCGATGTAGGCCGGTGAAATCACGCTCGCCGCGCCAACTGCAAATCCCCCTATCACCCGCGCGACGATGAACCACGCGGAAGAACCCGCAGCGCCGGCCCCCAGCGCCGACAGCAGGAACATCACCGCCGACAGGATCAGCACATTGCGCCGCCCCAGCCGGTCGGCCAACCTGCCGGCGCTGAAGGCGCCCACGGCGCAGCCCAGCAACATCGAGGCGATCTCGAAGCCCTGCATCCATTCCCCGGAGCGGAACGCCTGGTGCAGGCCGTCCTGGGTGCCGTTGATGACGCCACTGTCAAACCCGAACAGGAACCCGCCAATCGTTGCCACCACGCTGATCAGAACGATCAGCCGTGTGTTCTCTCCGCCATCTGCTGCCTGGTTCATCGACATCCCCTCGATCGCTCCATTGCCGCCTTGATGCTGCCGTGCTCAGCGCAGCAGATACTGGTTGAGCAGGTTCTCGTAGCGTTCCTGCTTGCCGCTGGTCTGGCGCGGCTCGCCGATATCGGCGGCCAGCGTGGCCAGGTCGGCAAGGCTCAGCGTGCCGCGCTCGAAATCCTTGCCGGCCCCCGTGTCGAAGCTGGCGTAGCGCTCCCTGCGCCACTGCTCCCACGGCGACTCGGTGAGCAGTGCGTGTGCCACTTCCAGACCTCGTGCGAACGCGTCCATGCCGCCGATGTGGGCAATGAACAGGTCTTCCAGGTCAGTCGACTCCCGGCGCACCTTGGCGTCGAAATTCAGCCCGCCCTCCAGGCCACCCTGCCGCAGCACGACCAGCATCGCGCCTACGGTGTCGTACAGATCGCTCGGGAACTGATCGGTGTCCCACCCGTTCTGCGCATTGCCACGGTTGGCATCGATGCTGCCAAGCAGGCCATGGTCGGAGGCCACCTGCAGGTCATGCTCGAAGGTGTGCCCCGAGAGCGTGGCGTGGTTC
The DNA here is from genome assembly GCF_054473825.1 of Stenotrophomonas genospecies 5. NCBI lineage: Bacteria > Pseudomonadati > Pseudomonadota > Gammaproteobacteria > Lysobacterales > Lysobacteraceae > Stenotrophomonas > Stenotrophomonas genospecies 5. Next base: position 1,019,408 of record NZ_JBTMUW010000001.1, on the reverse strand, counting down.
GCTTCGATGTTGAGCTTGAAGTCCTTGTCCAGCCCGTGCTCCTTCAGGAAGCCCACCACGGTCGCGCTGTCGAAATCGTACTGGTGCTTCATCGGCTCCATCGGCTTGGGCTCGATGAGGAAGTTGCCTTTCAGGCCGATGCTGCGGCCGTAGTCGCGGGCCATCGTCAGGAACCGCGCGAAATGCTCGATCTCGCGCTTCATCTGCGTATTGGCCAGCGACGCGTAGCCTTCGCGCCCACCCCAGAACACGTAGTGCTCGCCCCCCAGCTCGACGGTGGCATCCAGCGCGGCCTTCACCTGCACCGCGGCACGGGCAACCACGGCGAAATCAGGATTGGTCGATGCGCCGTTCATGTAGCGCGGGTGCGAGAACAGATTGGCCGTACCCCACAGCAGCCTGACCCCGGTGGCGTCCTGGCGGGCCTTGGCCAGGCGCACCATGTGCGTGAGATTCTTCTGGTACTGGCCAATGTCGTCTGCATCCGGCGCCAGGTCGATGTCATGGAAGCACCAGTACGGCACGCCCAGCTTGGTGAAGAACTCGAAGGCTGCATCGACCTTCGCCTCTGCAGTGGCCAGCGGCGAACCGGCCTCCCACGGAAACTGCCGGGTTCCCGGTCCGAACGGATCGTGGCCGGCGTTGCAGAAGGTGTGCCAGTAGCACACGGCGAAGCGCAGGTGCTCCTGCATGGTCTTGCCGCCGATGACCCGGTTCGCGTCGTAGACCTTGAACGCGAGCGGATTGTCCGAGTCCCTGCCCTCGAACGGAATGCGGCCGACGCCGGGGAAGTACTCTTTGGCGCCGATGAAGGGCTGCGTGGTCATGGTACGTGCTCCTGTCGTTGTGCGGGATGTTGGAGGGAGGCGGACCTCAGCCGCGCTGCAGCGGCGTGACGGCCTCGAGATGGCGGAGAAAACGCGAATAGGCGGAGGCATAGGCCGCACTGCGGCCGGAATCCGGACGCGCGGACAGTGCCGGGTCCAAGCTGACATGCTGCGCGGTGACCTCGCTGATCGGCGCGGCATCACCCTGCGACCGCCCTATGGCCCACAGGGCCTGCAGCGCCGCACCGAATGCCGCGCCTTCGGCCTGCACCGGCACGTCGACCGGCAGTCCGAACACATCGGCCACCAGCTGCCGCCACGCGGCACTGTTGCTGCCACCCCCGGTAAGCACGATGCGGTCGAACTGCATGCCGGCGCGTCTGAACGCGTCGTAGCCGAACTTCAGGCTGTAGGTCGCCCCTTCCATGGCAGCGCGGTAGATGTGCGCCGGCGTGAAGTTGTGGGTGTCCAGGCCGGCCAGCACGCCCTTGCCCAGCGGCAGGTCGGGGGTGCGCTCGCCATTGAGGAACGGCAGCATGACCAATCCGCCAGCGCCGGGCGACGTCGCGTCGAGGTGGGCATCGCCGTCACGCGTACTGAAACCGAAGGTACTCGCTACCTGCTCGGTCACGACGGTGCAGTTCATCGTGCAGATCAGCGGCAGCCAGCCGCCGGTGGAAGAGCAGAAGGCGGCCCAGGCCCCGCCCGGATCGATCACCGGTGAATCGGAGTAGGCAAACAACGTGCCCGACGTTCCCAGGCTCATCGCCAGGCGGCCTTCCGTGACGCAGCCGGTGCCGATGGCCGCCATCATGTTGTCGCCACCGCCGACCGCCACCTTCACCGTCACCGGCAGTCCGAGCATGCTGGCAGCCGCGCGGTCGATATCGAACAACGCATCAGGTGGGGCGATGGGGGGAAGGCAGGCGGCAAGATCGCGGTCCGGATCCGTGGCGCGCAGCAGCGCCTGCGACCACGTGCGCGTGCGCACATCGAGCCAGCCCGTGCCGGAGGCATCTCCGTGCTCGCAGAACCGCTGCCCGGTCAACACGAAATTGAGATAGTCGTGCGGCAGCAGGATGGTCGCCAGCCGCGCATAGGCTGTCGGGCGATGCGTCTTCGTCCACGGCAGCTTGGAGGCCGTATAGCCGGCAAGGATCGGATTGCCGGCCAGCGCGATGGTCCGGTCGATTCCGCCGGCGGCATCCATGATCCGGGTGCATTCGGCCGACGTGCTGGTATCGCACCAGAGCTTGGCCGGCGCCAGCACGTCGCCCGCCGCATCCAGCGGCACGAAGCCGTGCTGCTGGCCCGATACGGCCAGACCTGCAATGCGTGACCGGAGCGATGGATCAATCCCGTCGAAGCAGGTGCGCAGCGCCGCCACCCAGTCGGCCGGCACCTGTTCCCGGCTGCCATCGGCGCCGCTGCTCATCTCCAGCGCCGCGCTGGTGCGGGCGACAACGGCACGCCCCTCCGGGTCGTAGACCAGCACCTTCAAACTCTGCGTTCCTGCGTCGACACCGGCAACCAGACCCATCGAAACCGCCTCCGAACACCGAAAAGTTAGCGCTACCATTTCTGACATTCAAAAAAGGAGGCCTTGTTGCACTGCCTCCTCGTTTGCACGGCGTGCGTGCCGCCCGCCGTGATGCCGCACTGTAACCAGCCGCGGCGGAAAAAGCGTGCTGCAACGCAAAACCCTGCTCGCCGTCGCGGCATCTGCAGGCAGACCTGTTACGACGCCGCCCTGTTCGCGTGCCATACCTCGGGGCCCGACCGGCAATAGCGGTCGATGAATTCCGCCTGCGATGGCATCTGCGTGGCCGCCTGCCGCACCGGCTGCTGGATGCGTTTCAGCAGCGTGCGCAGGTCGGCGTCACTCAGTGCCCGCGCAAGCGGGTGCGGGCGGCCCGGTTGGATGCCCTGGCCAAGCAGCACACTGGTCCACGACTCGACCCGGAACAGCTCGCCGGGGTCCTGCCACGCGTGCGCGCGCTCACGCCAGGCGCGCAGCCGCTGCTGCAACGACTCGGGCACCGCCATCTCGCGGCACGCCTTCCACAACGGCTCTTCGCGCTGGGTGGCGTGGTAATGCAGGATGATGAAATCGCGCACGTGTTCCATCTCCTGGCGACTGACCTCGTTGTAGAGCTGCACCAGTGAGGCCGCGATCCCATCGAACGGAAACAACTGGATCAGCCGCACCACGGCGCTGATCGTCAGATGGATGCTGGTGGATTCCAACGGTTCGATGAAGCCACTGGCCAGCCCCAGCGCAACCACGTTCCTGTTCCAGGCCTGCAGACGGCGTCCACTGCGGAAGGGCACCTGCCAGGGTTCGCGCAGCGGCGGTGCGCCCACGTCGCGCAGCAGCTTCGCCCTCGCCTCATCATCGGACATGTGCCGGCTGGAATAGACCAGCCCGCATCCGACGCGGTGCTGCAGCGCGATATGCCAACGCCATCCGGCTTCATGGGCGATGGCCCGGGTGTACGGCACCGGCGGCGCGATTGATTCGGTCTGTACCGCGACGGCACGATCGCACGGCAGCCATTCGTGCCAGTCCTCATAGCCGGTCTTCAATGTCTGCTCGATCAGAAGGCCACGGAAGCCGGTGCAGTCGATGAACAGATCGCCCTCGATGACCTGCCCGTCGTCCAGCACCAGCGACTGCACCGAACCATCATGCGCATGCTGTCTGACCTCGGCGATCCTGCCCTCCACCCGTCGCAGGCCGTGCGCCTCGGCTCTGCGGCGCAGGAACCGGGCGTAGAGACCGGCATCGAAGTGATAGGCGTAGCTGGGCTGCGGCTGGGTCTGCAGCGAGAAGCGGTCGTCGCGCGAGGCGACGCTCTCCAGGCAGAAATCGCCCAGGTCCGATGGCATCCCGCGGCGGAGGCTGTCCAGCCAGAAATGGTGGAACGGCGTGGCCCAGGTGCCATGTCCGATGGTGCCGAACGGATGGAAGAAGCGCTCGCCCGGCAGGCGCCAGTTCTCGAATGAGATCGACAGCTTGAACGTGCCGGCCACCGCGCGCAGGAACTCCTGCTCGTCGATCTGCAGAAAGTGATGGAAAGTGCGGATGGGTGGTACGGTGGACTCGCCGACACCGACCGTACCGATCTGCTCGGACTCGACCAGGGTGATGTCCAGCTGGTCGCGAAATTGATGGGACAGCGCACATCCGGCCAGCCAACCGGCGGTGCCACCGCCGGCAATGACCACCTTGCGGATGCGCCCTTCTGCTGTGCTCGCGGTATCGATCACGGTGCCCCTCAGCGGTTGAGTCTGCCCAGCAGCATCGCGCGCATGCGGCGCGCGCTGCTCGTCGAACGGTGCAAGATCCCCCCGCGCATCGTCGGGCAGGTGCTGCCCCGCGCGCTCGCCGGGGCCGAATACGTAGTACTGGAAGAGCGCTTCCCACGCCTTCTTTTCACGCGCGGGCAGATCGCGCAGGGCCCACATCGCATGGTGCAGCGCCGGCAGGGGCGAGCCGAGGAAGGCCGGCGAGCTACGCCACCAGTAGTTCACCAGCACATTGAACGGCGCCAGGCTGCGCACATGGTGCCACCACATGCTGGGAATGAAGATGGCATCCCCTGGCTCCAGCACTGCGCTGCGTGCACTCGCCAGGGCCTCCCTGAAGCGGGGATACCGGTCGAAGTCGGGACGTTCGAAGTCCACCACGCTCACCACCTGGCCGCCAGGCGTGGGATCCAGCGGACCTGGGTAGAGATTGTCGATCTGTTCGGGCGGGAACAGCGTGAACTCGCGTCGGCCCACCGCGCAGCACGCAAGGTTGTCGGGGGTATCGAAATGGCACGATGCGGTGACGCGGTTGCCGATCCAGATGCTGGCCAACGCGTCGATGCCCTGCCCTGCCAACCCTGCCTGGTTGGCCTGTGCGAATGCCGGCAGCAATGCCCGCTCCACCGGCAGCGACGCCACGTAGTAGGTGGGCGGCCTTGGCTCATGCAGCGTCGAGGCGATCCCGTCCAGCACCTCGCTGAGCGATGCGCGACGGACCTCGAAGTTCAGCCGGCTGAAGTCGGCGGTGTAGAACGGGCGCCCGTCGATGTCCGGCCCGCCGAACGAGTACTGGATGGGCACGCCCGCGTCGACGCCGCCCAGGTAGGCCAGCGCGTCCAGCGTGGAGCGCTGTCCAGCCTCGACCAGCGCCCAGTGTGACGCAATGCCTCGCAGCACTACCGGCTCTCCGGCCTCGACCAGCGAGGCCAGGGGCAGCGCAGCAGGATCGATGCCCTCCAGTATCCGCATCGCAGCCCCCATCGCCCGCCCTCAGTTCCTGGCCGTGGACGCTGCTGCATCCTGCGCGCGCAGGCGCCGCTGCTTCTCGGCGATCAGGCGGCGCATGTTGTGCAGCGACGCCAGCATCAGGTAGGCGCCCTCAAGGCAGCCAGCGCGATTCAGCGCGGCCAGCGTCGAGTCGTCCAGCAGCGCCAGGCGCTCACGGTCGATGCCGTGCAATCCGTTCACGCTCACCCGGTGATGCTGCGTGATCTGCACGTCGAGCGTGATCGGCTGGATCAGTCCGCTTTCCTCGAGCATTGCAAACATCGCGGCGCCGAACGCGCTGCCATCATGGATGCCACGCAGCACGCCGGCGATGTGGTCCAGGTAGGGGGTGTTGCCACCCTGCGGCAGGAACAACGGCTCGCCGGCCTCGGTGCTGACCCGGGGATGGTCCAGATCGACATGCATCACCGCCTCACGGGTGAGCACACCGTCGACGTAATGCTCCTGGAATCCGATCAGGAACGGCCCCTTCGCTGCGGCTCCAGGAAGATAGGAGGCGTTCCAGCGGCCGTCCTGCAGGAACAGGTTCTCGTGCTGTTCAAACCCGAGCAGGGCGACGGCCTGCCATTCGCCCGATCCGGCCTGTTTGCGCAGGAAGATGGGATATTCCCGCTGCAGTTCGGCGAACTCGCTGGGATAGGCCGGCACCATGCCCACGGCGTCGCCGAACTCGGGGCCGAAGCCGGTGGCGACCCTCAGGTCCCGATGGGCGATGTTGTTGAGCATTTCATAGCGGGCCATCAGGATGTCCAGTCCGGTGCGGGGCCAGTGGCCGGCAGGGTACCGCCGGCACGTGCGACAGGTGCTGCGTCAGGACAGGCCCGCGCGGTACCGTTGCCGGGACAACGGTACCGTGCCGGACGGGTCCGTCGCCAGACTCAGAACTTGTAGCGGACACCCAGCATGTAGCGTGGGCTCTGGTCAGCCAGCTTCACGATCATCTGCGACGTGCGCGAGCGCCAGCGTACGTCCTCGCCGGTCAGGTTGATCGCTTCCAGTCCGAACGACCAGTGGTCGTCCAGCGTGTAGTTCACGCTCAGATCCCACTGCTCGTAAGCCTCCACATAGTAGGGATTGCGGCTGGCGCCCTGGTTGGCCAGGATCAGGTACTGGTCGCGCCAGTTCCACGCCAGGCGGACCGACCAGCCGTACTTCTCGTACATGAGCATGGCGTTGGCGGTATCACTCAGACCGGTGAGCGAGAACTGGTCGATGCCCGGATCGCCGCCATTGTTGTAGCCGACGTCGCCGCTGACGATCGTGTAGTTGGCCAGCACGCCGAAACCGGTGTCGCCGAAGAAGTACTGCCCGCCGAGCTCCCAGCCGTGCAGCTTGGACTTGTTCTGGTTGATCGGGCGGTTGACATTGAACTGGTACAGCGGATCGTCCGCCTGGCCATACAGATCGTAGGCCGCTTCGGTGGCCAGCACCTGCGCGTCGGTTCCGTTGTAGGCCGCCAGTCCGGCGGGGTTGTTGCGCAGCAACGCCAGCGCGGTGAACAGCGAGGTGTCGTTGGCCGAGCAGGCGGCCGCATTGGCGGCACCGACCTGGGAGACGCAGGCTGCACTGGTGAGGAAGTCCAGAGCCGCACGCGCATCCGGGCCGGACGTGGGATCGGTCAGCCCGTACAGGCTCTCCTGGACAACGGTATTGCCGATGAAGTTGTCGACCGACTTGTTCCAGTAGGTCAACGACACATAGCTGGCGTCGGCGAAATACCACTCCAGCCCCAGGTCGAGGTTGTCCGATTCCAGCGGCTTCAGGCTGGGATTCTGCGCATTGCCGCTGGCGCGCGACGACGGATCGATCAGCACCGACCCGAACGGTTGCTGTGCACCCGGGCCCGCATACAGATTGCCGTAGGGCGCGCGGGCGATGCTCTTGCCGAACGAGGCACGGCCCTTCAGCTCATCGGTGAAATCAATGCTGAAATCGAGATTGGGCAGGATGTAGCTGTACCTTGCCTTCTCGGTGAAGGGCTGCTGCTCATCGGACAGCACGATGCGGAAATCGTTGTTGGCCTGCCACTCGATGGACTCGGGAACGGCGATGACCGAGGTCGAGACCACGTCGGTGGTTTCGTAGCGCACGCCCAGCCGGGTATTGGTGCGCATGCTGCCCAGCTGACCATCCAGTTCCACCTGGAAGTAGGCCGCCTTGGTCTTCTCTTCCACGAAGTTGTCGGCCGCGCGTTGCGGGCTGACTCCCAGTCCCACGCCATATTCGTCCGCCGCCCACTGTGCGAGCTGGCCGGCGTTGCCGCGCCATGCGGGCCAGCTGCTGGCGCTGTAGTCGTCGAACAGGCCGACGATGTTGACCGGACGCAGCAGATCCATGAGCCCGGCATCGGTATCCCGGTTCACGTTGGCCACGCCCCAGTCACCGAGGGTCGAGTAGGCCTCGGCTGCCTGGATGCGGTGCGTGGTCGACTTGTTGGTGTCCACGCCGAACTGGAACCGCCCCTGGTCGAAGTTCCATTCGCCGTCCACGCGGGCCTGCTTGATCTCGCTCACCTGCGACTGTGCGTTGACACGCAGCACCTGGGTGCCGATCTCGCCCTCCTGGAAGCCCGGGTTGACCACGCCGTTGGTGCCGGCGATCGCATCTGCCGTGCTGGGATACCAGGTCTGGGTGCCGACCGGCAGACCATTGTTGAACTCCAGTTCCTGCACCCAGGAGCCACCGCAATGGGGGCCACGGGTACAGTTGTTGGTGCCGGCAATGCTCATGAAGATCGAGCCGCCGCCGGTGAGCGGATCATTCGGACGACTCTCGTTCTTCGAATTGTGTGCGTCGAAGCTCAGCTTGAAGCGGTCGGTGACATTCCACACGGCATTGAAGCCAAGCGATCCCAGCTTGTACTCCTGCATGCTGCGCTGCTGTTCCAACCCGAAATCCTTGGTGCCGGCGATCTCACGGATGTAGACCGGGGTGGCCACTGCACCACTGGTATCGAACTGGACGTTGGTGTAGTTGCTGTTCTGCAGCCACATGCCCTGCTCGCCACGGTTCTCGGTGATCTCGTTGGTCGAGTAGGTGTAGTCCACGGTCAGGGTCAGGCTGTCCGTGGGCGCGAACTGCAGAACCGCCTGGCCGTTCACGCGTTCCCGCTCGAACTCCGAGAATGCATAGCGCAGGTCGTTCGGGCGTGCATAGAGCTGGCCGATCTCCGGCGCGTTGACCACCGTCGGGTTGCCGGGCATCGAGCCCGTCCACGGCTGCACGTTCCAGTAGTTCTCCGTGGCCTGCACCGAGCCGCCCTTGCGCTTCTGCTGGCTCGCGCTCAGGCTCACACCGAAGGTCTTTTCCGGGTTGCTGTAACTGAAGATGCCCGACAGCTCCGGCGTCAGATCATTGTCGAACGGCTGGCTGCGGTCCGAGACGAGCTTCGCGCCGGCATTGGCGATGATCCCTTCGTGATCCAGCGGCCGCGCGGTCAGGATGTTGATCGTCGCGCCGATGCCGCCGCTGGGTACCTGCGCCTGGCTGGTCTTGTAGACCTCGATGCCGTTGATGGCCTCGGCGGCCAGCTGCGCGAAGTTGAAGGCGCGGGTGCCACCGTCGACGCCACCGATGGCGACCTGCCCGGACGCACCGAATGCATCGGCACCGGGCATCTGGCGTCCGTTGAGGGTCACCATGTTGAACTGCGGACCGAAGCCACGTGCAGTGACCTGTGCACCTTCGCCGTCACGACGCTCGATGGAGATGCCGGTGATGCGCTGCAGCGACTCCGCCAGGTTGGTATCGGGGAACTTGCCGATATCCTCGGCACTGATCGCGTCCACCACGCCAGCCGAATCACGCTTGATGTCCATGGCCTGGCTGAGGCTGTTGCGGATACCGGTCACCTGCACCGCGTCCAGCTGAGTAGGCTGCGTGGGCTGCGTCTGCGCCGTAGGCGGCTGTGCGGTGGTCGTGGAGGCCTCCTGTGCGAAGGCGGGATTGATCACCAGGACGCCGCCGACGAACGTGAACATGGCCCTGGAGCGGAACTTCGCCAAGGTCCGGCTCATGGACGGGTCCTCGGGTCTGGAGTAGCACGGAAACTGCGAGCGCTCATGAAAGTCCCCTATGACATACGATCGAATGGATGTACCGCCCCCTCCCAGGGGCACGCACGGGCGAGGCCCGTATTCCAAACCGAACATCGCGGGCGCCGGACGCGCCGCGACTCAAACTCGCTTTCAAGCCTGCCAGGACGAACACGCGGTAAAGAAGGCAGCCCCTGGACCCAAACCCCGAATCTATTGGTAGCGCTACCATCGCGTTGAGGCGCAGACTAATCACCCTGGTTCCCGCTTGTCACCGTGCAGCGCAGCAAATCATTCCCGCGGCAGTCCCCTTGTGCGCATCGCACACGCGGCCGCGGCGCGACCCACACGGTATGATGCCGCGTTTCCTGCTCCCCCTCCCCATGCTCGCTTCCTACTCCTCCGCCATCATCTGGTCGGCGGTGGCGCTCGCCACCGTGGGTCTGCTGTTCCGTCCTTTCCGCCTGCCCGAGTATGTCTGGGCCGTCGTGGCGGCGGCGCTGCTGCCGCTGACCGGTGTGATGCAGGTCGGCACGGTCCTGGGCGCGGTCGCCGAAGGCGGTGATGTCTATCTGTTCCTGGTTGGGATGATGGTTCTGGCAGAGCTCGCGCGGCGGGAAGGCCTGTTCGACTGGCTGGCGCTGTACGCGGTGCGGCACGCGGGGAGCTCCGGGCGGCGGCTGTTCGACCTGGTGTTCCTGGTGGGCACGCTGGTGACGGTATTCCTCTCCAACGACGCGACCGCGGTCGTGCTGACCCCTGCGGTCTATGCCGCGTGCAGGGCGGCCCGCGCCAATCCCCTGCCCTACCTGTTCGTCTGTGCGTTCATCGCCAATGCGGCAAGCTTCGTGCTGCCCATCTCCAATCCGGCCAATCTGGTGGTGTATGGCAGGCACATGCCACCGCTGCAGCAGTGGCTGGCGCAGTTCGCGTTGCCGTCGCTGGCGGCGATCGGTGCGACCTACCTGGTCCTGCGCTGGGTGCACCGCCGCGAGATCGCGCAGCCACTGGCCCCGGCGCCGGAACATCGCCCCCTGTCTGCTGGCGGTCGCCTGAGTGCTTACGGCGTGCTGTTCACCGGCTCAGCGCTGCTGGTGACGTCGGCGTTGAACGGCCCGCTGGGTCTGGTGACCTTCTGCGCAGGCAGCGCGAGCGTCGTCGCCGTCGCCCTTCGCCAGCGCCAGAGTCCGCTGCCGCTGCTGCGCAACGTGTCCTGGGGCGTGCTGCCGCTGGTGGCAGGTCTGTTCGTGCTGGTCGAAGGCGTGGCACAGACCGGCGTGATACAGATGGCGGCCAGTGCGCTGGAGTCCCTTGCCCGCACCTCACCGCAGCAGGCCGGGTGGCTGGCCGGCTCGGCCGCAGCCCTGCTCAGCAACCTCGCCAACAATCTGCCGGTGGGCCTGGCCGCAGGCTCACTGGGGCAGATGGCCGACCTGCCGGCGCAGACGCGCGCGGCACTGCTGATTGGTGTAGACCTCGGCCCGAACCTGTCGGTGGCCGGTTCGCTGGCGACCCTGCTGTGGTTGGTGGCCCTGCGTCGCGAAGGCGAACATGTCAGCGGGCTCGACTTCCTGCGCATCGGCGTACTGGTGATGCCGCCCGCGCTGCTCGGGGCATTGCTGCTGCTCTGAGCCATCGCTGGTCCGGCACAGGGTTCAGTGCGGCTGCCTGCGCGAGCGGAACGCCGCCACCTTCATGCGGTTTCCGCACTGGGCCATGCTGCACCAGCGCCGCCAGTCACTTCACATGGTGAACCACGGTACTCGGCCATAGTGGCCGGAGTTCGTCATCATGTTGAGCGTTCATGGCAGCAGTCCGCGCGCACCTCAAGCATTTGCCTCGCCGGTGGCGCACAGCGCTCTACATCCTGCTCGGCCTCTACGCAGCCTATCTGTTGGCGGGCAACGTCTTCCTCAACACGCCGCTGTTCGACAACGTCACCAACCGCAAGCCACAGAAGTTCGTGATGACCACGGGCCCGGCGATCACACTGGTGCCGGGCCACGTGATCGCCTGGAACGTGCACATGCGCGGCCACGTCAACCACACGGTCTATGTGCTGCATGCGGAACGTGCCAGTGCGCGCCTTGCCCTCCTCCCCCTGTTCCGGCGCGAAGTCCGGGTGCCGCGGCTGCAGGCGACCGGTGTTTCGGCCGACGTCAGTCGCGTCGATCAGGTCGTCCCCTCGCCCCCCCGCGGCACCCGCGGGTGGACGCTGCGCTTCAACGCCATCCATAGCGACAGCATCCGCAGTGCCCGGCTGGGCAAGCTGCTGATCATCGGCAAGGGAGCCGGAACGGTCGGTTTCCTCAAGCAACTGCGCGGCGGTCCGTCGGAACTGTTCGACTCCCAGGTCCGATTCGATGCCGCCGACGTCAGTTATGACGGCGTCCAGCTGCTGGGGGACACAGAACTCACGTCCCGCTTCAGCTATCCCCGCCATTTCCGCGACCAGGCGCCCGGCCTGGCCAAACTGGGCCTGTTGCGGGCTGCGCTCAAGGTCAACGCACGAAGCCAGGGGCTGCGCCTGGATACCGGCCTGGCGCAGCCGCGGATCGCCAGTGCCCCGGTGCCGGGGCGACTGCAGATGGACATCCGCATGGACCATGGACGCCTGCAGCCCGGCAGCCACGCGCTGTGGCACCTGCCCCTGCTGCTCGGTGACGGCGCTCCCGGCCGTGGCGTTCTGGCCCTGCAACTCAACACCGCCGACGACATTCGGCTGCAGGCCCGGCTGCCTCCCAAAGAAGGAACGGGCGCAGCGCTGGACGCCGATCTGCGGATTGCTGGCCGTGAGATTCCTTTCCGCCAGATCGACCAGTTGATCGAACGGACCTCGGGAACGGTGCGCGGCGAGTGGACCTTCACCTCGCTCAACTGGATCCCCGCGCTGTTCGTTCGCAAACCCTGGCTGCAGCTCGATGGCGGCGGCGTCCTGCAGGCGGATCTGAAGCTCCGCAACGGTGAACTGGTGGCGGGCAGCACGGTCGACATTCCCTCCGCCAAAGCGGTTGCCGGTATTGCCGGCGTGACGATGGCGGGCACGGCCAGCGCGCATGGTGAGCTCAAGGGCGGATCGCCCACCCGCGCCGAGCTGTCGGTACGCCTGCCCCGCTTCACTGCCAACCCGACGGACGCGCCGCGCACACGGCTGTTCGATGGCCGCGATCTGCAGGTGACGCTGAGCGGTGACGGCCGTATCCGCGAGCTGCGCAACGGTGTGCGCGCGCACCTGCGTTTCAGTGACGCCACCATTCCGGACCTGGCGGCCTACAACCGCTATCTGGGCACGGACCAGGTACGGCTGCTCGGCGGCACCGGCCAGGTGAGCGGCGAGATGCGGCTGGACACCAATGGTCGCATCGGCCAGGGCAGCGCCCGCCTGCTGGGCCGGCAGGCACGTGCGCAGGTCGCCGGGCTGTCACTGGCCGGCGACGTGCAGCTGGATGCAGCCCTGCGCCGCGGCAACTTCACTGACCGCCATTTCGACGTCTCCGGCAGCACCGTCGAGCTGCGCAACATCCAGATGGCCGGTGTCGCACGCAAGACGCCGTGGCGCGGACGTATCGACATCCAGTCCGGGCGCATCGATGCACAGTCGCCGTTCCAGGTGGACGCACGTGGCGCCGTGGCAATGAGCGATGCCTCGCCCCTGCTGGCGGTGTTTGCCGAGCGCGGCGACTATCCGCGCTGGGTGCTGTCGCTGCTCGACGCTGGCCAGGTCGATGCGCAGACCGTACTGCGCTGGCGGCCGGGGCATCTCACCCTGGACGAGCTGACTGCGGAGAATGACCGGTGGTCCGTCCGCGCCCGCCTCGATCTTCCCGGTCAGCACAAGCGCGGCGATCTCTATCTGCGCTGGGGCGTGCTCGGCGCCGGCCTCGAGCTCGACGGCGAGCAGCGCCGCTGGCACCTGGCAAAGGCCCGCGAGTGGTTTGATGAGCGCCCCTCCCTGCTGCCCGCCTCGGCGGCACCTGCGCGACAAGCGCCTGGGGACTGACGGCCGGCGCTGCATCCAAACGTGCCACTCGTTCGTATTGGTTCGAGACCCACGCGAGGATGCCCGATGAAACGAACAACGCAGGCCCTTGGACTGGCCGGCTGGCTTACGCTGACCTTCGTGGCAGCGGCGCTTGGCGCACGGGCCTCGATCTCGGCATCGGACTTCTACTCCACCCTGTCGCTGCCCGCGTGGGCGCCTCCCGCCGGGCTGTTCGGACCGGTCTGGACGGTGTTGTACGCGCTGATGGCAGTGGCCGCGTGGCTGGTCTGGCGCGAGAAGGAACGGCGCCCCAACACGGTGGCATTGGCGCTCTACGTCGTGCAGCTGGCAGCCAACACCGCATGGAGCTGGCTGTTCTTCGGATGGAAACAGGGTGCGCTCGCCTTCGTGGATATCCTGGCCCTGCTGGCGCTCATCATCGCCACCGTGATTGCCTTCGCGCGCGTCCGGACGCTGGCGGCGATCCTGCTACTGCCCTATCTGCTGTGGGTAGGGTTCGCTGCCGTACTCAACTACGCGGTGTGGCAGGCCAACCCCGGGGCCCTGTAAGGCGGTGCGCGCTTCAGGCGGTTGCTTCAGGCGCAGGCTGCCAGCTGCGCAGGGTCGCGCCCTTCAGCGACTGCTGCCCGCAGCCGGTCGGGCAGCGCAGCACGCGGATGGCCGACATACTGACCAGGCCCTGCCCCTCCACCGCCTTGAACACCGTCTCGCAGCGCAGGCAGCGTGCCACCATGGAATACAGGTGAACGATGCGGCGGGTGCCGGGGTCCTGCAGAAGATCCACATCCAGCAGCTGGAACTGGCAGCTGTCCGGCATCGCGCGCATGGAGTGGGACGTGTTCGGGGGTGTGTGCAGGTTCACGACGGAGCGCCAGTGGAAGTGTCCTGCGTACGTTATGGAAACCGGCGTGCAGCGGGTGTGCAGTGCACATGCAGTGACCGCGAAATCTTGTGCGGGCCGCGGACCGATTCTGCTAGGGTGCCGCAGATGCACAGTCCATTGCCGTCCTCCGATCCACCCGCCCGCTGCCAGCAGTCTGCCGGTAGTCCGTTGAGCGTGTACCTGAGGGACGCCACGCGGTCGGTGCACGGCAGCCTCGATGCGTTCCTGATCGGGCAACGCCTGTTCGAATCCACATTGCGCTACGGGCGCTTTCTCCAGGTCCAATGGCATTTCCACCACGCCGCCGCGCCGCTGTACATGGACGGGCTGATGCTTCCGGCAACGGCACGACTGCAGCTGGTTGAACAGGATCTGCTGGATATGGGCGCCCCGCTGCCACGCGCGCATGCCTGGCGTCCCAGGCTGCAGCACGCATCCCGTGCGTCGGCATTGGGTTGGCTGTATACCGTCGAGGGTTCTGCCCTGGGTTCGGCCGTCCTGCTCAAGTACGCCGCCGCGCTGGGGCTGGGTCCCGGCCATGGCGCCCGTCACCTTGCACCTTCGCCTGCAGGCGTGGCCGAGCAATGGCGGATCACCCGCGCGCATCTGGATGCGGAACCCCTCACGCAGCAGCAACGCCAGCAGGCCTGCAGCGCGGCTCAACAGGCGTTTGCATTCGTGCGGCGTTGCGCAGCTGAAGTGTTCAGCAATGCGTGAACAGGCATTCACATCGTCCGGACGGTATGCGGCAGCAGCATTTTCCGTCACCATTCCATTCCGCCCGGCCCGTCACGAATCATGAGTACCGCCCTTGATGCCTTCCGCTGATCGCACCTGGAACGATGCACTGTCGGACTGTGCGCGGGAACCCATCCACACACCGGGCGCCATCCAGCCCTACGGCGTGCTGCTGGTGCTGGATCCGCTGACGCTGCTGGTGCGGGAATGTGCCGTTAGCCAGCCCATCGCGCTGCGCCAGTACGGTGATCCGTTGATGCAGCATGTCGAGAACGCACTGGGCGGTGTGATCGGCCCCTTCGTACATCGCCTGCGGCACATCGCACCCGGCGGCACGCTGCACCTGGGCGCGGTCCACCTGGATGGGCTGGGGCGCCACCAGTTGCTCGCGCATCGTTCAGATGACGATCTTCTGATCGAACTGGAAGCCCCCGTTGCCGGTCAACCCGCCTCGCTGGAGGAGCTGTACCCCGCGATCCGCGAACTGATGCTCGCCATCGAGGGGGCCGCGACGGTCGAGGATCTCTGCCAGCTGGCGGCTGCGCACATACGCAGGATCGCCGGATTCGACCGTACCCTCGTCTACCAGTTCGACGCCGGCTGGAATGGAACCGTCGTGGCCGAAGATGGCAACGGCATCCTGCCTTCGTATCTTGATCTGCGCTTCCCGGAATCGGATATTCCGGCGCAGGCGCGCGCCCTGTATCTGCATAACCGGGTGCGGCTGATCGCCGATTGCGATTACACGCCCGTGCCCCTGGTGCGGGCCGGGCATCATCGCCAGGCCCCGCCCACCGACCTGAGCCTTTCCACGCTCCGCAGCGTCTCGCCGGTGCACCT
The DNA here is from genome assembly GCF_054473825.1 of Stenotrophomonas genospecies 5. Taxonomy (NCBI): domain Bacteria; kingdom Pseudomonadati; phylum Pseudomonadota; class Gammaproteobacteria; order Lysobacterales; family Lysobacteraceae; genus Stenotrophomonas; species Stenotrophomonas genospecies 5. Next base: position 1,003,763 of record NZ_JBTMUW010000001.1, on the reverse strand, counting down.
GCAGTACATGCGCAACATGGGCACGGCGGCATCGATGTCGGTCTCGCTGATCCACGAGGGACAGCTGTGGGGGCTGGTGTCGTGCCACAGCGCACAGCCGCGCCGGCTGCCCTATCACGTGCGCACGGCCTGCGAGTTCATGGGGCAGATCCTGTCGCTGCAGATCGCACTGAAGCAGCGCGCACGCGCCGTGGAGGAACGGGTCGGGCGCCGGTCCTTGCTGGTCAAGCTGCTGGGCCGCATGGCCGGCGACGAGGACTTCATGGCCGCGCTCCGCCGCGACCCCGACAGCCTGCTTTCACTGACCGGCGCGCAGGGCGCGGCCATCGTGCACAGGAACGACTGCGTGCGCCTGGGCCAATGCCCCGGGAATCCGGAGGTACTTGCGCTGGCACAGTGGCTCGCGACCGCGCACGTGGGCGAGGAAATGTACGTCACCGATCATCTGACCGCGGCCTGGCCGCCTGCGGAGCAGTTCAGCGATGTTGCCAGCGGCGTGATCGCCGTATCCATCTCCCAGCTGCATGACAGCTACCTGATGTGGTTCCGCCCAGAGGTGGTACGCACGGTCAGATGGGGTGGCGATCCACGCAAGAGCGCAGGCGGCAGCGACGCCCTGTCGCCACGGCATTCATTCGAGGCATGGAAAGAGACCGTGCAGCAGCGCAGCCTGCCGTGGAACGAGGCCGACTGCGATGCGGCGCTCGAGATGCGCAACGCCATCGTCGACATCGTGCTGCGCAAGGCGGAAGAGATGGCCGAACTGAACGAGCAGCTGATGCGCAGCAACAAGGAGCTGGAAGCGTTCTCGTATTCCATCAGCCATGATCTGCGCGCCCCGTTCCGGCATATCGTGGGCTATTCCGAACTGCTGGGCAGCTCGGCAGCCGAGCGCTTGAACGAGACCGAGCGGCGTTTCCTCGACACCATCGTTGATTCGGCCAAATCGGCCGGCACGCTGGTGGATGATCTTCTGAGCTTCTCCCAGATGGGCCGCTCGACGCTGGGTCGCGCACGCATCGACATGGCAGCCATGGTGGAGGATGTGCGGAAGATGCTGGAGTTCGAATACCACGGACGCGACGTCCACTGGCAGATCGGGGACCTGCCCCAGGTTGAGGCCGACCCCACCATGATGCGCCTGGTCTGGCAGAACCTGCTGTCCAATGCAGTGAAGTTCACCCGCGAGCGCACGCACGCGGTGATCGCAGTGGCGCACGAGCGCTCGGAAAGCGAGGATGTCTTCACTGTGCGCGACAACGGCTGCGGCTTCGACATGCGCTATGTGGACAAGCTGTTCGGCGTGTTCCAGCGGCTGCACCATGTCGAGGAATTCGAAGGTACCGGCATCGGCCTGGCCAACGTGCGCCGCATCATCGGCCGCCATGGCGGCCGCACCTGGGCCGAGGGCGAGCCGGGCAAAGGCGCCACCCTCCATTTCACCCTGCCCCTGCATTCTGGAGATGTTCAATGAGGGACCTGCGGCCGATCCTGCTTGTCGAGGACAGCCCCAAGGATGCTGAGTTGACCCTGGCCGCGCTGTCGCGTTGCCAGCTGCTCAATGATGTCATCCATGTGCGTGACGGCGCCGAGGCGCTGGACTATCTGCGATGCGAGGGCGCCTTTTCCGGTGCCCGCCATGGCGGCCCCGTGGTCGTGCTGCTCGATCTCAAGCTGCCGAAGGTCAATGGACTGGAGGTGCTCGAGCAGGTTCGTGGCGATCCCGTTCTCAGCAGCACCCCGATCGTGATGCTGACCTCGTCGCGGGAGGAGCAGGATCTGATCCGCAGCTATGAACTAGGGGTCAACGCGTTCGTGGTCAAGCCCGTGGATTTCAAGGAATTCTTCGACGCGATCCAGGGTCTTGGCATGTTCTGGGGAATCACCAATCAACCACCGCCGCATCGCCCGAACGGCTCGGGACACCACCATGGGTGATATCACCGACCGCGGCGAGCGCCTGCGCATCCTCATGCTGGAGGACAGCGCACTCGATGCGGAGCTAATCTCCGCCCAGCTGCTGCGGGCCGGCCTGGATTTCGAGGCGGAGCGCGTATGGACGCGTCGGGGCTTCCTCGATGCCATCGACAGCGGCACGCATGACGTCATCCTCGCCGATCATGTATTGCCCGGCTTCGATGGCGATGCGGCCCTGGCCCTGGCGCGCGAACGCGTCCCCCATACGCCATTCATTTTTGTTTCCGGCACGCTTACCGAAGAACTGGCGGTGCAGGCCCTGACCCGTGGCGCGCGCGACTACGTGGTGAAGCAGCGGCTGCAACGACTGCCGGACGCGATACGGCGTGCACGGCAGGAGGCCCACGAGCGTGGCGAGCTGGCCCAGGCCCAGGCGGCACTGAATGACAGCCAGGCGCAGTTGCAGCAGATCACCGACGTGGTTCCGGCGCTGATCGCGCAGTTCGATCACGAACACCGCTTCCGCTTCGCCAACCGTGCGTTTCTCGACTGGCACGGGGTAAGCCTGGCCGAGCTGCAGGGACGGACTGCGCGCGAGATCAGCGGGATTTCAGCCTTCGAGGAGGCGCTGCCCAGCCTGCAGCAGGTCCTCCAGGGAGAGCGCGCCAACTTCCAGGCACGTCTTGCCCATCGCAGCGGTGAGACACGCTTCGTACAGATGGACTGCGTACCGGAGCGCGCAGCCGATGGCCGCGTGGTCGGCTACATCTGCGTGGGCAGCGACGTTTCCCAGCTCAAGCGCGCCGAACTGGCCCTGCGCGAGGACAACCAGTCGCTGGAGCGGCAGGTTCAGGCGCGCACCGCCGAGCTCCGGGCCAGCAAGCGACGTCTGCAGTCCATCTTCGAGTCCAGCTTCCAGCATCAGGTGCTGCTTGACCTGTCCGGGCGTGTCGTCGACGCCAACGTCGCCTCGCTGGCCGCGGTGCTGGCCGAGAAGGCGCAGGTTGTGGATACCCCCTACTGGCAGACGCCCTGGTTCACCACCACGCCCGGAATGAGCGAGGTGATCGACAAGGCGGTTGCCGATGCCGTAAGTGGGCGCAGCTCCCTGCACTCGCTCGAACTGGAGCTGCCCACCGGCCGGCGAAGTTTCGACGTTTCATTCCGTCCGTTGCAGGACGGCGCAGGCGAGGTCACCGCGGTGGTGTCCGAAGCCGTGGAGACCACCGCACGACTACAGGCAGAGCATGCACTTCGGCAGGCGCAGAAGATCGAGGCCGTCGGGCAGCTGACCGGCGGCATCGCCCATGACTTCAACAATATCCTGACGGTCATCTCCGGCAACGTCGAGCACGCGATGCTGTTGAGCGGCCATCCTGGAGCGTCGGCCGAGGCGACCACACGCGCACTGGACAACGCCCTGAAGGGCGTCTCGCGCGCGGCAAGCCTGACCCAGCGGCTGCTGGCCTTCGCGCGCCGCCAGCCCCTGCGCAGCCAGGCCGTCAATCTCAACGACTGCATGCTCGGAATGCAGGACATGCTGCAGCGGGCGCTGGGCGAGCTGGTGCGACTGGAGATCAGCACGGCTGCCGGCATCTGGTGCGTGGAACTGGACGTCGCGCAGCTGGAGGCATCCGTGCTCAACCTCGCGGTGAATGCACGCGATGCGATGCCCAGCGGCGGCCGGCTGAAGGTCGAGATCGACAACAGCCATCTCGACGGCGACTACGCCGCCCTGTTCCCCGATGCGGCTCCGGGCGAGTACGTGATGCTGCGTGTCCGCGACAACGGCCACGGCATGCCGGCCGATACGCTGGCGCGGGTGTTCGAGCCGTTCTTCACCACGAAACAGGTGGGGCGTGGCACGGGCCTGGGGCTCTCCATGGTGCATGGTTTCGTCAAGCAGTCCGGCGGCCACGTCCTGATCGACTCCGTGGAGGGCGGAGGAACCAGCATCACCATGATGTTCCCGCGCTCGCCGCTGCCACTGCCCTGTGAATCTCCCGCGCCGGCAGCGGGCCTGGCCGGCTATGAACAGCGCGGCGAGACCATCCTGGTCGCTGAAGACAATGACGATGTCCGCGCATACACCGTCGACGCCCTGCGCCAGCTGGGCTACCGCGTGCTGGAGGCACATGACGGGCCGTCCGCGCTGCGCCTGCTGGAACGCCCGGACGCGCGCATCGATCTGCTGTTCTCGGATATCGTGATGCCCGGCATGTCCGGCTGGGAACTGGGTCGCGAAGTCCGGGAGCGCTGGCCTGAGGTGGCGATTCTGTTCACATCCGGCTATCCGCGCGATCATGACGCCCCGGGGGGCGCGGGCCGCTCTGCGGCGCTGCTGAGCAAGCCATTCACGCGCGCCGATCTGGCCGAATCGATCCGCGGCGTGTTGGCGTCCTCCAGCTGACGGACCGGGGCGCGCGCCGGCTCAGGGGCCTTGCCTGGTTCCGAGCCGGTTGATCTGCGCGCACTCAACGACGCCCGGCGGCTGTGGCATGTCGGCCAGTGCAACCATCGCCCGCCCCAGGGCCAGATTGCTGGTCGCGATGGAAGGGGCCATGCGTGCAATCAGCCCCAGCACCGGGGCGCCGACACCATAGAGTGGCCTCATCCATGAATGCGCCGTGCCCGTACCTGCAACAGGCTGGACACCGCCTGGCCGCAGCATCACCGTACGGATCGGCAAGCGGGCCAGTGCCTGTTCGGTCTGCCCCTTCACCCGCAATGGCATGATGCGGCTCTGCGGATCGGCATGCGCCCCGGACACGTACAGGAAGCGCCCCTGCGGACATGCGCGGGCAAACGCAGACGCCACCGCGAGCGTGGCATCGAAGGTGACCGCGCGGTACTCGGCTTCGCGGGTTCCCACCGGCGGCGCTCCGGCGCAGTAAAGGCAGGCGTCGAATCCCGAAAACAGGTCAACACTCCCGGCGGCCTGCCGGAAATCGGCGAGCAGCAGCTCGGCGACCTGCTGCCCCGGCCGGCTGCCCGGCCTGCGGACCAGTGCCGTGACACGCTGCACCCGGGGCGATTCCAGGCAGGCCAGGACAACGCCCTGCCCCACCAGCCCTGTTGCACCGGCAACGAGCAGCTTCATGCGGCCAGGGGCGGCGTGGCTGTCCACGGGGCTCAGAGTTTCACGAAACGCTGGATGCGGCGCGCCAGCCAACCACTGAACACCAGCGGGGCATCCAGCGCGGATACACAGATGCATGGCACGCCCGGCGCCGTCACCGGCTGGTGCTCAACGTCCTCGTCAAGATCCGCGACATCGCCAGGCGCGAACAGGCCCAACGCATCGTTGTAGGAACCGCGCAGGATCTGCGTCAGTTCGCTCTGTCCGTGGCTGTGCATCGGCAGGCACTTTCCGGGGGCGATCTTCAGCATGATCAACGATGGCATCTGTTCGGCCCGGATGCAGTGCACGCCAGGCGCGATCCAGCGCCAACGCAGCGCTGCCAGTGACCTGCCGAAATACGGGTGCAGCGACGCCGGCAGGTAGTCCGGATCAGCCTCCGGCCGTTCATGCGGCACCTCCCGCGGCGATGATGGCTCGGCCGCTGCCGAGACCGCCTGCGAGGACAAATGGGCCAGCATGGCCTCGCGCAGGGCGTCCCGGCGGTCTTCGGCAAGCGCAGGCTGGGTGTGTTCCAGCAGCGCCGAACCGATCGCCTCAGCCTCCCGCAGGCGCTGCCGGCACACCGGGCAGCGCTCCAGATGCGTGCCGGCGACGATACTCAGTGGCGCCGGCAGTGCGCCGGCCGCATAACTCATCAACGTCGATTCGTGCAGATGGTGCTGCGGGCTCATTGCGCACCTCCGATCCGCGACTGCAGGCGCAGGAATGCGCGGCGGAGATGCGACTTCACGGTCCCCAGCGGCATGCCCAGAATGGAGGCGATCTCACCGTGGCTCTTGGCCTCGAAGTACGACATCCGGACCATGCGCGCCTGCACGGCCGGCAGTTCGTTGATGCGCTGGCGCAGCCGTGCATGGTCGGCAAACTGCTCGGCGCTGCTGCGCTCGACCAGGTCCGCGGCAGCGGCCTCTTCGACGGCCGCCTGGACCTGCATCCAGCTGCGCTCGCGCCGGACCCGGTCGATATGCAGGTTGCGGGCGATCCGGTAGAGCCATGTACTCAGTGCCGCCTGCGCCGGATCGTAGTCTCCAGCGCGCAGCCACACCTTCAACAGGCATTCCTGCGCAAGCTCTTCAGCCACGGCATCCGGCACGCCGAGTCCGCGCAGATAGACGCACAACCTGGGCATGAAGTGGTCATAGATGCGCATGAAGCAGTCGCGGTCGCGCAACCGCGCCACCGCGTCCATGTCACCGGTCCAGTTCAGTGCGTCAGTGCTGGGCTGCTGGGAACTGGACACGAGGCGGGCGGTGTCGAAGGGAACGGGAGGGCTGGCGGCGTCAGGGTACATCTGCGGTCGCGGCGGGCTGGTGAAGGTCTGTCCTGAGTACGGGCCACGGGCCCGTTTGGATGCAGCACCGACCTGCATCCAGCAACGGCCCTGCCGCGTATGCCAGAACACATCCCGCCGGAGCGCCTTCGATGCGCCTCACCTTCCTGCTGCTGTACCTGCCCTGCCCCGCCCTCGCGGCCACCCTGCTGCACAACGAGGGCGTCGCCACCTTGCCGGATGGCCGGGTGGCCTACCGCGAGATGCATTGGCAGCGGGGCACCACGGAAGGCGCCGAGCGCTGGGTCCAGTACCTGTGCCCGGACGGCCAGCCCTTTGCAAGAAAACACATGACGGCCACGGATCGACCGCTGGCGCGCGGCTACCGGCTGCTCGACCAGCGCTCCGGTCAGCAGGCTGACGTGGAGATGTCCAGCGATGCAGTCCGCATCTCGTGGAAGGAGAGTGCCTCGTCCACATCGCGGCAGGCACGCCTGCCAGCGCCTGCCGGTGCAGTCGTCGATGCCGGCTTCGATGCGGCCGTGCGCCAGCACTGGACACCGCTGCTGCAGGGAGCCGAGGTGACCCTGCCCTTTCTCGTCCCCGGGCGCCAGCGCTTCTATCCGGTCAAGGTCAGCTGGCGTGGTGCGAACCGCTGGCGCGGGCTGGCTGCACAGTCATTCGAGGTCCAGCTGGACACCTGGTATGGCGGCGTGGCCCCACGCCTGTCACTGGTCTACGCCGAGGCCGATCGTCGCCTGCTGGAGTTCCGCGGCACCAGCAACCTGCGCGATGCACGTGGCACTTACCCCGCCGTGGTGGTGCGCTTCGACAGCCCGCCTGCGCCCCAGCCGGACAGCCAGTGGCAGCAGGCGTGGGCGCGGCCTCTGGTCGCCGGGTGCGCCGTTACGGCGAAGTGAAGACAAACAGGAAGACGAAGAATCTGCAACGAGGCGCATCCATTTCCCGCCCTGCTGCGTAGAGAAACACACGCCTCTCTCGAGATCCGCCCCATGGCTTCCGCAGCGCCCCTCCGCAGCCGACGCGAACGCCTTCTGAGCACCCTCCGGCGCTGGTTCGACGCCGGCACTGCAATGGACACCGACAGCGGGCGTGCGGATCGGATCGACTGGCTGCGCGCGCTGCCATTCGCACTGATGCACTTGGCCTGCCTCGGCGTGATCTGGGTGGGGGTGTCCTGGATCGCCGTGGCCGTGGCAGCTGCGCTCTACGCGATCAGGATGTTTGCGATCACCGCGTTCTATCACCGCTACTTCTCGCATCGAACCTTCCAGGCGCCGCGCTGGGTGCAGTTCGTATTCGCGGTGATCGGCGCTTCCAGCGTGCAGCGCGGCCCGCTGTGGTGGGCCGCGCACCATCGGCATCACCACCGCCACGCCGACCAGCCGCAGGACCCCCATTCCCCACGCCAGCGCGGATTCTGGCGCAGTCACATGGGCTGGTTCCTGACCCGCGAGGCGTTCACCACCGACCTTGCCCGGGTGCCTGATCTGGCCCGGTTCCCGGAACTGCGCTGGCTGGACCGCTTCGACATCGCAGTGCCGGTACTGCTGGCGGCAGGCCTTTATGCACTGGGCGAACTGCTCGAACGGGCAGCGCCCGGCCTGCACACGTCCGGGCCGCAGCTTCTGGTCTGGGGCTTCTTCGTTTCCACCGTCGTCCTGTTCCATGCCACGGTCACCATCAACTCGCTGGCGCATCGCTTCGGCCGGCGCCGCTTCGATACCCGTGACGACAGCCGCAACAATCTGTGGCTGGCACTGCTGACCTTCGGCGAGGGTTGGCACAACAATCATCACTTCTTTCCCGGCTCGGTCAGGCAGGGCTTCCGCTGGTGGGAGGTGGACATGACCTGGTACGGGCTGCGCGCAATGGCCGCCCTGCGGCTGGTCAGCGGGCTCAAACCCATCCCTGCGTGGGTCCTGGACAAGGCGAGATACTGACATGCGCATCGCAGTCATCGGCTCGGGAATCTCTGGTCTGGCCAGTGCATGGTGGCTGGACGGCGAACATGACGTCACGTTGTTCGAGGCCAACGACTATCTCGGCGGACACACCCACACCCACGACATCGAGCTGGGCGGGACGCGGATGGCTGTGGACACCGGGTTCATCGTGTTCAATCCGCTGCACTATCCGCTGCTGAGCGCGCTGTTCGACGAGCTGGGCGTCACCTCGCAGCCCACCACCATGAGTTTCTCCATGCACAGCGAGCGTTCGGGCGTGGAGTACAACGCCACCTCGCTGGACGGCCTGTTCTGCCAGCGACGCAACCTCGTTTCGCCGCGCTTCTGGGGAATGCTCTCCGACCTGCGGCGCTTCTATCGCGATGCGCCGCTGCTGCTGGCCGAGCGGGAAGGCCCAACGCTGGGCGACTATCTGCGCAGCCAGCGCTATGGCAAAGCCTTCGTCGACGAGCATCTGCTGCCGATGGCGTCGGCGTTGTGGTCGTCGCCGACGGCGACCGTCCTGGACTTCCCCGCACGCTACCTGGCCCAGTTCATGGCCAACCACCAGATGCTGCAGATGACCGGCCGCGCGCCGTGGCGCGTGGTGGAAGGTGGTTCGGCGCGCTACGTGGACGCCCTGCGCCGCCGCTGGCGGGTGCACGAGCGCCTGGAGTGTCCCGTCCTCGCCGTCGAGCGGATGCCCTGGGGCGCGCGCGTGCACAGCGCTGCGGGCGTGGAAGGATTCGATGAAGTGATCCTCGCCTGCCACAGCAACCAGGCGCTGGCACTGCTGGCCGATGCCGATCCGATCGAGCGTGACGTACTCGGTGCCATCCGCTACCAGCCCAACGACGTCGTACTGCACACCGATGCATCCCTGCTGCCCCGCAACCGCAAGGCATGGGCTGCATGGAACGCGCATGTGCCGCGCGATCCCGCCGCTCCCTGCACCGTGAGCTACTGCATGAACCTGCTGCAGGGTCTGCCCGGCGACATCCCGCTGGTCGTGACGCTCAACCGCACCGAGGCGATCGACCCACGCCGCATACTGCGTAGAATGAGCTATGCACACCCGGTGCACGATCATGCTGCGGTCCGAGCCCAGCAGCGCTGGGCCGACGTACAGGGCCGCCGCCACACCTGGTTCGCCGGAGCCTATTGGGGGTGGGGTTTCCACGAAGATGGCATCCGCAGTGCCCGTCGTGTCGTCGACGCGATGCGCACCTGTTCGCCGCAGCCACGTCTCATGACGCAGGACGAGGCCGCCGCATGAGCGCCAGCGCCCTCTACTTCGGCCACGTGATACACCGCAGGCACCAGCCGCACGCGCACGCCTTCCGCTACCCGGTCGCGCAGCTGCTGCTTGATCTCGACGAGCTGGACACGATCTTTGCCGGACGATGGCTGTGGTCCTTGAACCGCCGCAATCTGGCGGAGTTCCGGCGCAGCGACTACTTTGGCGACCCCTCGATGCCGCTTCCCGAGGCGGTCCGCCGCCATGTCGCAGGCGTGCGGGGTCATCGCCCGGCGGGCCCCATCCGCCTGCTGACCCATCTGCGCTTCGGCGGGCACGTCTTCAACCCGGTCAGTTTCTATTACTGCTACCAGCCTGACGGCAGCACACTGGACTGCATCGTGGCCGACATCACCAATACGCCCTGGAAAGAGCGCCACGCCTACGTCCTGTCAGTGGCAGAAGCGGCCAGCGAGCCGGGCTCACTGCGCTGGCAGTTCCAGAAGCGCTTCCATGTGTCGCCCTTCATGGCGATGGACTGCACCTACGACTGGCGGTTCAGCACGCCCGGCGAGGACCTCAGGGTCCACATGCAGGTTCTGCAGGAGGGCGTGCGCCAGTTCGACGCCACGCAGCACATGCAGCGACGACCGCTGGACGGGCGCGGCCTGGCGAAGGTGCTCACCCTGTATCCCTTGATGACCGTGCAGGTCGTTGCGGCGATTCACTGGCATGCGCTGCGGTTGTGGCTCAAGCGCAACCCGGTCCATGACCACCCCTCACTTGCCGGAAAACCGCGATGAACGAGATGACTCCATCGGCAGCCATGCCCCGGGCCGGCGCGCTCGACGCATACCTGCGCCAACGCCTGCTGTCCCAGCTTGCGCCGCTGCGCGAAGGCCAGCTGCGGGTACGGGATGCCCTCGGCGAAACATTGCTGGGCGACGCTGCGGGGGAACTGCATGTCACTGTGACCATCGATGACCCGGCGTTCTACCGCAAAGTCGCCGCACAAGGCAGCGTAGGCGCAGGCGAGAGCTACATCCATGGCGACTGGCAATGCGACGACCTGGTTGCGCTGGTACGCCTGCTGGTGCGCAACCGCGATCTGCTGGACGGCATGGAACGTGGCCCGGCACGCATCGGCGGCTGGCTGCTGCGCGGCTGGAACCGGCTGCGCCGCAACAGCCGCGAAGGCAGCCGGCGCAACATCGCGGCTCACTACGATCTCGGCAACGACTTCTTCGCCCTGTTCCTGTCAACGGACCTGATGTATTCATCGGCACTGTTCGCCAGCGAGCAGGACACGCTCGAGGACGCCTCGCGGCGCAAGCTCGATCGCATCTGCCAGCAGCTGCGCCTGGCACCCGGAGACCGGGTGGTCGAGATCGGCACGGGCTGGGGCGGATTCGCACTGCATGCCGCGCAGCATTACGGCTGCCATGTCACTACCACCACGATCTCCGCCGAGCAGCATGCGCTGGCCACGGCACGGGTGCGCGCCGCGGGTCTGGAGGATCGCATCACCCTGCTGATGAAGGACTATCGCGACCTCGACGGGCAGTACGACAAGCTGGTCTCGATCGAGATGATCGAAGCGATCGGCGCCCAGTATCTGGACACCTACATGGCCACCCTGCAACGGCTGCTCAAGCCGGACGGGCTGGCCCTGCTGCAGGCGATCACCATTGAAGACCACCGCTACGAGCAGGCGCGCCGAAGCGTGGACTACATCAAGCGCCACGTGTTCCCCGGCAGCTTCATCCCTTCCATCAACGCGATCATGGCCGCCAAGACCCGTGCCAGCGATCTGCAGCTGCTGGCGCAGCAGGACTTCGGCCATTCCTATGCCCTCACGCTGCGGGCGTGGCGCCAGCGATTCCTCGCACAGCTTCCCGCAGTGCATGCGCAGGGGTTCGACGCCCGGTTCTGCCGTCTGTGGGAGTTCTACCTGGCCTACTGCGAGGGCGGCTTCCTGGAACGTTCGATCGGCGTTTCACACCTGCTGCTGGCACGCCCCGGCCATCGGGGCAGCGCGCACGCCACGGGTGCACACTGACATGCGCCGCACCTGGCTCAATCTGCTCGGCAACCAGGCGGTCTGGCTGTGCGCGGTCGCTGGCGCCGGGCGCGGGCTGCAATGGCCAGCACTGCTGGCCGCCACACTGTTCGTGGCCAGCCAGCTCAGCACCAGTCCCCTGCCCCGGGTCGAGCTCCGCCTGCTGGTCCTGGCCTTGGCCTGTGCGTGGCTGGTCGATGGCGCCGCTGCCGCCGCGGGCGTGGTGCGTTATGCCGCTGCGCCCCTGGGCTGGATGCCACCGCCCTGGATCCTCGCACTCTGGGCGTCCTTCGCGATGACGATCAATGCATCGATGGCCTTCCTGCAGCGGAACACGGCGCTCCCCGTGTGCTTTGGCCTGCTGCTTGCCCCGCTGGCGTACCTGTCCGCCAGCCGCGGCTTCGACGCCGTGCAGCTTTCGCCCCCGGCCTGGAAAGGCCTGCTGACGCTGGGTATCGGCTGGAGCATCGCCCTGCCGCTGCTGTGTAGCGCTGCGCGTCGCTGGTCGAGGCTGGCCATCCGCCCACCGTTTGCCGGAGCCCGACCATGAACGCCCTGCCCTGGGTTGCCCTGTATGCCCTGCTCATCATGGCCTCGGGATGGGCATGGCAACGCCGCCACCGCAACATCGGCATCGTCGATGTGCTGTGGGCGAAGGGCGTCGCTGCGTCAGCGCTGATACTGGCCCTGCTCGGTGACGGCGCCGCGCTGCCGCGTGTGGCCCTTGCGGTGCTGGGCGGCCTGTGGGGCGGCCGACTCGCGCTGCACCTGTGGAGCCGCGTGCGGCGCGAGGCCGAGGACGGGCGTTACCGATACCTGCGAGATCACTGGCAGAGCCACCAGGGCAAGATCTTCGGCTTCTTCATCGCCCAGGCGCTGCTGATCGTGCTGTTCTCCCTGCCATTCGTGGCCGTCGCCAGCAACGACTCGCCCGCCGCGGCGGGCTGGGTTGCCGCCGCTGCCGTAGTCTGGCTGTTGAGCGTCGGCGGCGAGGCGCTGGCCGACCATCAGCTCGCACGGTTCCGCGCCGACCCGGCCAACAAGGGGCGCACCTGCCGCACCGGCCTCTGGCGGTACTCGCGGCACCCCAACTACTTCTTCGAATGGCTGCACTGGTTCACCTACGTCCTGCTCGCGGCCGGCTCGCCATTGGGCTGGCTTGCCTGGACAGGACCGGTGCTGATGTACCTGTTCCTGCGCTATCTCAGCGGCATTCCCTTCACCGAAAAGCAGGCGTTGCGCAGCCGTGGTGAGGACTACCGCGACTACCAGCGCAGCACGCCGATGTTCTTCCCGTGGTTCCCGCGTTCGTCCAAGGAGCACCTGCCATGACTGTCGCCACATCACTCGCAACGCCTGCCGATCCGGAAACCGGGCTGATCGCCTGGGCCGAGCGCGGCCTCATTCCGGATGTGGCCCTGCGCTCCGGTATCCGCCGGCTGTGCGCCCAACGCCTCCAGGAAGAGAGTGCCGGGGGCATCGAGGCGCAGTCCGCGCGCTTCAACCAGTGCCTTGAGCAGTTGGCCGGCAGCCCGGTCGCGCTTCATGTCGATGCCGCCAACCGGCAACACTATGAAGTCCCCGCCGCATTCTTCCAGGCCTGCCTGGGCAAGCGCCTGAAATACAGCAGCTGCTACTACCCGAGCGGTCGCGAGACCCTGGACGAAGCCGAAGTCGCCATGCTCGAGCTCTACGGCGAGCGTGCCAGCCTGGCTGACGGGCAGCACATCCTTGAACTGGGGTGTGGCTGGGGCTCGCTGACCCTGTGGATGGCCGAGCGCTTCCCGGGCGCGCGCATCACGGCGGTGTCCAATTCGCACAGCCAGCGCCAGCACATCCTTGAACAGTGCAGGCTCCGCGGGCTGGGCAATGTCGAGGTGATCACCTGCGATGTCAACCGGCTGGAGCTGCCCGCCGGCCGTTTCGACCGCTGCGTTTCGGTGGAGATGTTCGAGCACGTCCGCAACCATGCGCAGCTGATGTCACGCATCGCGCAGTGGCTGAAGCCCGACGGCGCGCTGTTCGTGCACATCTTCGCCCACCGCACCCTGATGTACCCCTTTGAAACCGAAGGCGGCGACAACTGGATGGGGCGGCACTTCTTCACGGGTGGGCTGATGCCCGCTGCCGACACTCTGCTGCACTTCCAGCAGGACCTGCGCCTGCAGCGGCGCTGGCTGCTGGATGGCACGCATTACCAGCGTACGGCTGACCACTGGCTGGCGAACCAGGATGCCGCGCGTGAACGCATCATGCCGATCCTGGAGGCAACCTATGGCAGGCCGGCGGCAAGGCAATGGTGGAACCGCTGGCGCATGTTCTGGATGGCCTGCGCCGAGTTGTTCGGCTACGACAACGGCCAGCAGTGGCTGGTTGCCCATTACCTGTTCCGGCCACGTTGAGGTCACCATGCGCCCCCTTCCGCTGCTCTCGTTCCTGGCGATCGCCCTGTTCGGCACCGGCTGCAGTTCAAGTGACCTGCGCCCCCTGCCGCGACCGCAGGCGGTCGACGTTCCCCGCTTCATGGGCGACTGGTACGTCATCGCCCATATCCCTTCCTGGCCGGAACGCGAAGCGTTTGACGCCATTGAAAGCTACGCGCCGCGGCCGGACGGCCGCATCCAGACCACCTTCACGTATCGCAAGGGCAGTTTCGACGCACCACAGCGATCGATGCACCCGATCGGCAGGGTCGAGAAGGAAGGCAACGGCGCCATCTGGGGCATGCAGTTCGTATGGCCCATTCAGGCCGAGTACGTCATTGCCTGGATCGATAGCGACTACCAGCAGACCATCGTGGCGCGTAGCAAGCGCGACTACGTGTGGTACATGGCGCGCACCCCGCAGGTCTCTGCGGAGGACTATGCGCAGGCGGTGAAACGCATCGCCGCGATGGGATATGACACCCGCGAGCTGCGGCGCGTTCCGCAGTCACTGCGCTGACGTCCCGCACGGACCGGGCCCCGCTGCGCGGGAGCCCGGCCCTTCAGCCCGCTCAGGCTGCCAGGCGTTCCACCTGGCGACGGGTCAGGTCGTTGAAGCGGCCCAGCGACATCAGGTGCTGGTGGATCAGGGCCAGCCAGCCGCTGCGGTGCCATTCGATCACGGTTTCCTCGGGCAGCGCGACGAACTTCTCGACGTCGACCACCTGGAAGCCGTTGAGGTTGAACTCCTGGCCGTTCGGAGCGCGTACGGTCGCGTTGCGCTCGACCAGCAGTCCCTTTTCGATGAGCGCCTTGGAGAAGGCCTGGGTCTGTTCGTGCTCGCGGGTGTACTGGCCGCAGAACTCCAGCGCCTGCTGCACCATGTCGGTAGCCTTGCCGTCGGCGAACAGCGCCTGGCCTTCCTCGCCTCCGTTGACCACGCGCGGGCTCGCTTCATCGATGCCGAGCAGGAAATCGTTGTCCGCGCCGGTGTCGATGAAGATGAAGGGGTGGCGACGCAGATAGGCCGGAACGTAGGCCTCGTCTTCCCACAGCCCGTCCTTGATGAACAGGTTCTCGTTGGTCACGCCGACGGCAGCCATCGGAACGGCGCCGGGGCCGGCGAACAGGATCGGGAAATGGTGCAGTGCCAGCGAGAACTCGCCGAGCACCAGCGGAATGGCGTTGTTGCCGGCGGCGAAATCAAGCTTGCCCGGCAGGATGCGCAGGTCGGCGTGCACATCAGCCTGCAGCGGCACCGGACGGGTGTAGAACAGGGGGGTGCCGGCCTGCGCCGCTTCGGTGGTGGTGTCGCTGGTGGTCATCGTAGGAACCGTTTCATCATGCGCGCCTGCCATCCCGGGCGCGCCAGCGGGAACAACCTGAATCCCGCATTATCAACAAGCCGGGTGACGACCACCACCCCGGCACTGACTTATTTCAGCTGCAGCGGATAGCGCTGCCACAGGACGTGGACAAGGAAGCCCGCCAGTTCGGTGTCGCGCGCACTGACCGCGGCGCGGATCTTGTCCAGCAGGACCATGTCACTGCAGGAGCGCACATCGGCGTGGTTGGCCTGGCCCGACCTGCGTGCGCGGTAACGCGCGGCGCGCTGCGCATCGCTCATCGCGTACCCGAATTTGGGCGGACGACCGCGCTTGCGCGGCAGGGTCAGCTCCAGGGTTCCGGGGTCTTTGTCATCACGCATGAGTGGGGGCAGACAGCGGCAAGCAACGACGGGTGCGCAATTTATCGTGAGGCATCACTTTAATCCAGCTTTTTCTACACTTTTGTTGCAATGCAATGCGCCCTGCCGCCGCTCGCCGGCAGCAAGAGGGGCCCGCGAACGGGCCCCTTGCACACTTCAGGCAGCGCGTACCGGCTCGTAACCGTGCAGGTGCGCTTCACTGCTGGCGCGCCCCTGGCTGAGCGAGCGCAACGCAGTGGTGTAGCCCACCAGCTGCGCCAGCGGTGCAAAGCCGCTCACTTCGGCACGGCCCTCCTGGTCCTCGATGCGCGCGACGCGACCGTGGCGACGGTTGAGGTCGCCGACCACGTCGCCCACCGACGCCGAGGGCGAATGCACCGTTACCGCCATCACCGGCTCCAGCACCTGCGTGCCGGCACTGGCCAGCGCGGCCCTGACGGCCTCACTGCCGGCCCGGTGGAACGCCATGTCCGAGGAATCCTTGGCATGGGCCTGGCCGTCCACCAGGGTCACTTCGATGCCCACGACCGGATGCCCCTGCGGTCCTTCCGACAGCGCCGCACGCGCACCCTTCTCCACCGCTGCGATGAAACCACGGGGGATCACGCCTCCCACGATGCGATCGTTGAACACCACCTGGTCATCCTCGCGCGGCGCCACGTCCAGCACCACATGGGCGAACTGGCCCTGGCCACCGCTCTGCTTGACGACCCTGCCGACCACGCCGGAGACCGCACGCAACGGCATTTCCTGGTAGGCAACGCGCGGCGAACCGATGCCGACATCGACCTTCCATTCGCTGCGCAGGCGCTCGACCATCACCTCCAGGTGCAGTTCGCCCATGCCCCATACCAGCGTTTCGCCGCTCTCGCGATCGGTCTCCACGCGGAATGACGGATCCTCCTGGGCGAGGCTGGCCAGCCCCTGCGCCATGCGGATCAGGTCCGCTGCACGCGCAGGTTCCAGGCGCCACGCCAGCACCGGCGCCTGTGCCTGGATGCTCTCCAGGCGCAACGGCTGATCGCGTGCGCTCAGCGTTTCACCGCTGACTGCATCCTTCCAGCCCAGCACCGCGACGATGTCACCGGCCACGGCCTGCTCGATGTCATGGGTCTGGTCTGCCTGCACCCGCACCAGGCGGCTCACGCGCCGACCCTGCGGATGCTGCGAGCTGGCCACAGCGTCGCCTGCCTTCAGCGTTCCCGAATACAGCCTCACGAAGCTCAGCGCACCGTGCTGCTGATGGGTGATCTTGAACAGCAGGCCCGCCAGCGGACCCTCCGGATCCGGCGGCAGCAGCACGTCGCCGGCCTCGCCTTCGGCAGTGACGGCAGGCCGATCCAACGGCGAAGGCAGGTAATCGACCACCGCATCCAGCAGCGCCTCGATGCCTTTGTCCTTGAACGCCGCACCCGCAAGCACCGGCACGCCCGCACCGGCCAGCGTCGCCCGCCGGAGTGCCGCGCGCAGCAGTTCCGCATCGATCACCCGGCCTTCCAGCCACGCATCGGCCAGACCCTCGTCATGGTCGGCCACGGCCTCCACCAGCGCGTCGCGCCGCGGTTGCCACTGGCTGCGTGCAGCGTCATCCCACGGCGTGATGGTCACCACGCCGCCGTCGCGCCACTGCAGCACGCGCTCATCCACCAGATCGACCCAGCCGCTGAAGTCGCTTTCGCTGCCCAGCGGCACACCCAACGCCCACGGCCGCGCCTGCAGCTTGTCCCGCAGCTGCTCCAGCACGCGCTCGAACGAGGCGCCGACACGATCCATCTTGTTGACGAAGGCGATCAACGGCACCCGGTGCCGGCGCGCCTGGCGCCACACCGTTTCCGACTGCGGCTGCACGCCATCCACGGCAGAGAACACCGCGACGGCACCGTCGAGCACCCGCAGCGAACGCTCGACTTCAATGGCGAAATCGATGTGGCCCGGGGTGTCGATCAGGGTCAGCCGATGCGGCGGCAGATCGCGCGGCGCCCACTGCGCCTGCACGGCTGCTGCGCCGATGGTGATGCCACGCTCGCGCTCGATCGCCGAGAAATCGGTGGTGGCGTTGCCGTCATGGACCTCACCGACGCGGTGGATCTCGCCGCTCTTCCACAGCAGTCGTTCGGTGAGCGTGGTCTTGCCGGCGTCGATGTGGGCAATGATGCCGAGGTTGCGACGACGGGAAAGGATCTGGGTGTTCATGTGATGGGTTCCTGCAAGCCAACTTCGGGGGCCGCGCACCCCGGTTGGCGACAGGGTGCGCGGCTAGCGTTCGGTCTCGGCGATCTGGTGCATGGCACGTTCTCCTTGCGGTGCAGCGGGTGGATGAGAGGGACTGCGGAAACGAAAAGAGCGCCCCGGAGGGCGCTCTGTGGATGGTCCAATGGTGGCCGATTCAGCGGCCCCGTCGAGCTCCAGGCAGACACGCCCGTTCCGCGCTTGCGCGGGTCAGGGTGAAAAACTTCAGGAGCGGCATCCGGTTCATGGGGCGCATTCTAGACCTGCCAATCTGGCGCGCAAGTGCTGATTGCGCGCACCAGTGGAACGATGAGGATTCCTTTCGCCGCCCGGATCAGGTGACCACCACCAGCGGCACGCCCCGCTTCGGATGCTCCAGCACGACCACGTCCTGCTGGTAGACCCGCTGCAGCGTGTCCACGGTCAACACCTGCGCGGGTGAGCCGTCGGCGGCCACCCTGCCCTGTTCCAGCAGCACGATGCGGTCGGCATAGCCGGCGGCCAGATTCAGGTCGTGCAGCACCACGATCACGCAGGCCCCGGCCTCGGCACAGGCACGCACGCTGCGTAGCGTACGCTCCTGGTGGCGCAGATCCAGCGCAGCGGTCGGCTCGTCGAGCAGCAGCAGCGGCGTATCCTGCGCCAGCACGCGCGCGAACGTGGTCCGGGCCGATTCGCCACCGGACAAGTGCTGCACCTCGCGCAGGCGCAGCGCCTGCAGTTCGGTTGCGTCGATCGCGGCCTCCACCTGCGTGTCATCGCGTACGGGATCGGGCGGGTGTGGCAGGCGCCCCATCGCCACCACCTCCTCCACGCTGAAGGCGAAGCGCACGCCGTGCTCCTGCGGCATCACCGCGCGCTCGCGCGCCAGTGGACCGGCCTTGTAGCCGGCCAGCGGCCTGCCAAGCAGGCTCACTTCACCCGCATCGGCATGCAGATCGCCCGCAGCCACAGCCAGCAGCGTCGATTTGCCAGCGCCGTTGGGCCCCACCAAGGCAGTGACCGTCGCCGGCTCGAACGCCAGGTTGATGCCGTGCAGGATCTCGCGCTGCCCGCGTCGCACCACGACGTCGCGCAGATGAAGCAGGGCCGTCATGGGGCTGCCTTGCGGCGCTGCTGCAGCACCAGCCAGAGGAAGAACGGTGCACCCAGTGCAGCCGAGAACAGACCGAGTGGAATCTCCGCCGGCGGGTCGAGCGTGCGCGCGGCCGTATCGGCCACCACGATCAGCAGCGCCCCCAGCAGGCCGGAAAGGGGCAGCAACCAGCGGTGCCCCGGCCCCACCAGCATGCGCGCCACGTGTGGCACCACCAGGCCGACAAAGCTGATCGAACCGGCAAACGCGACGGCCGCACCCACCAGCAGGGCACTGAACGCCACCAGCCGGCGGCGGGTCCGTGCCACGTCCAGGCCCAGATGCTGGGCCTGGCGTTCCCCCAGCGCCAGCATGTCCAGTGGCGTTGCCAGGCGCTGCAGCGCGAACACGCCGATGGCGAACAACGGCACCACGGCGGCGACATCACTCCAGCTGGCGCGGGCCAGCGAACCCATCTGCCAGAACACCAGCGACTGCAGTTCGCTCTCGCTGGCGATGTAGGTCAGGAAACCGATCAGCGCCGAGCAGAACGCCGCCATGGCGATGCCGACCAGCAACAGCGTGGCATTGCCACTGCCCTTGCCCGGCCGGGCAAGGGCGTAGGTCAGGCCGATCGCCAGCGCACCGCCGGCAAACGCGGCCACCGGCACCAACCAGCCGGCCGCACCTGCAGCACCGAGCACGATGGCGGCGACCGCGCCCAGCGCGGCGCCCTGGCTGACGCCGACAATGCCCGGGTCCGCCAACGGATTGCCGAACAGGCCCTGCAGGCTGGCACCGGCCATCGCCAGCGATGCCCCCACCACCGCGCCCAACAGGGCGCGCGGGATGCGCAGCTGCCAGACCACCGCCAGGTCGCGGCTGCTCACCGCCTGCGGATCGAGCAGCCCCATCTTCACCGCCAGCGCCTGCAGCACCTCCAGCGGTGGCAAGCGCAGTGGCCCGACCGCAAACGAGGCCAGAATGGCGGCCAGCAGTGCCAGCATCGCCACCATCAACATCGTCCGCCCGCGACGACGGCGCCGGTCCGCCGGACTCATGCCTTCGGCAGCGCCGCCAGCGCCCGCGCCAGCGCCAGTGCGCCAGCCCCGGAACCTACGCTGGTGTACTTGAGCTGCACATCCGGCATCACCCAGACCCGGTTGGCCTGCCCGGCCGGTGTCTGCTTCAGCGTCGGGTACGACTTCCACAGGCCCTCGGCACCGCCGAACAGCTGCAGATCGTGCTCGGTCACCAGAATCACCTCCGGTGCCGCGGCGACCACGCCCTCATTGCTCAGCTGCGAGTAGTTCTTCACTCCCGCTTCGGTGCCGATGTTGACGCCGCCGGCCAGCGCGATCAGTTGCGCCGATGCGCTGTCGGCGCCCGCAACGGTCGGTGCGCCACCGGCACCGGTGGCCGACACATGGATCACACGCGGCGCATGGCCCAGGCCCCGGCCGATCGCTGCGGCCTCATCCAGCTGACGCTGCACCTGCGTGGCAAGCGTCTGCCCTGCTTCGGCCAGCCCGAGTGCGGCGGCGACCTTGCGCACCTTGTCCGGCGCCGGCTGCAGATCGTCGATGACCACCGCCGGCTCCCCCACCTCGCGCAGCTTCTTCGCCAGCTCGGTGTGGCGGCGCAGGCTGTTGCCCAGGAACAGCGAACCCCGCAGGCTCAGCACACCCTCCACACCCGTGGTGCGGTTGAACAGGAACTGGTGCGGCGCAGCCCGGCCAGCCTCGGTGGTGGTGTTGGTCGGGGCGGCAAATACCTGCTTGCCCAGCCCCAGCGCCTCGATCACCGCGATGACGTCGTCGCCACCGGCGATGATCCGGCGGGTGTCGGTCACCGCGATATCGGCGCCGTCATCGGAATGCACCTTGGCCGGCAGCACGGCCTTCTGGTCATGCACGGCCGGCATCTCGGCACCGGCCACGCGTTTCCAGCCTGCCGGCAACGCGGTGTCCGCGGCGGCCGCCATTGCCGCCGGCGGCGGTTCGGAAGGCTTCTTGGCATCGGAGGGAGCCGACGAGCCGCCACAGGCAGCCAGTGCCAGCGAAACAGCCAACGGAAGTGCGCACAGGCGCAGACGGGGCACGATGTTCATGGACGTTCTCCTTGCTGGCAGGGCGACGCGCGCGCCGCCCTGCCGTCTGACTTACTGCTTCGGGGTGATGCGGGTGATGCGGTCACCCTTCGGGTCTTCAGCGCCGCGCGACTTGTTCACCGCGAACACGTTGCCCTTGCCATCGGCACGGACGTGGTTCGGCAAAGTGCCGCCGTCGAGGTTGGCGACCACCTTGCCCTCGCGGTCGACCACGGTCACGGTGCCGGCGCCACGGTTGCTGACATAGGCCAGGCCGGATGCATCATCGAAGGCGACGTTCAGCGCACCCGCGCCCACCGGCACATCGTGCAGCACCTTGCCGGCTGCGACGTCGACGATCAGCAGGTTGTCGGTGCCCTGCGACGCCACGTACAACCGGTTGCGCGCCGCGTCGAACGCCACGCCCGACGCGCTGATCGAGTTGCCCAGATCGATCACCTTCTCGACCTCACCGCTGGCCACGTCGATCACCGCCGCCTCCGGCGTGCCGATGCTGACGGTGAACAGCTTGCCGCCCTTCTCGTCCAGCACCAGGCTCATCGGCGTGAACTTGCCGTCATCCACGCCCGATTCAAGCGTCACCGCGGGCAGCTCCTTGAACGTCTTCGCATCGAATACCGACAGGTGATCCTCACCGGTGGCCGAGGCAAACACCTTGCCGCGGGTACCATCGATCACCACGTCGCGCGCATGCGGCACCGCATCGACCGGGAACTGGTGCACCAGCGACAGATCCTTCTGGCGATAGACGGCCACGCTGTTCTGACGGGTATTGGTCACCCACACGTTGCCGTTGGCATCATCCACGCCCACGCCGTACACCGCATAGACCGCGCCGTTGGTACTGCCCGGCACCTGCGCCGGCGTGATCGCCTTGCTGACCTTCAGCGACGCCGGGTCGATCTTCAGCAGCTGCGACTGGGTCACCGGCGGCCGGCCGACCGCGGAGGTCACGAACAGCGCATTGCTGGCGGCGCTGTAGGCGGACTGGTACAGGCCCGGCACCAGCTTGTTGGACTGGGTGGTGAACTGCGCCTGGCCCGACAGCGGCAGCTGCGGCGAGACGCGCAGCTTCAGCACCGTCGCGGCGGCCGGCTGGCTCGCCCGCACCACGACCGGATGGGTGCCCGGCACGGCATCGGCGGGAATGGCCAGCTGGGTCTTGAAGTTGCCATCGGCATCAACCACCACCGGCTGGGCGTTCAACACGCTGTCGCCGCGCAGCAGGCTGACCTTCTGGCCCGGCACGAAGCCGCGACCGACCACATCGGCGGTGCTGCCCGGCACCACATTGTCGCCGCGCGAGACCACCTGGCCCTTGAACGTGGCGTTGGCCGGTTGATCGAATACCGGCTGCGCGGTGGCCGCGACGGCCAGCAGCAGGCCGGTGGCCAGAGTGGTGAAGCGAAGCGAAGGACGAAGGGAGGAACGGAACGACATGACAGGCTCCTTGCACACGTAGGCCGCGCCACGTGGCGCGGGATTCATCGGTTGCCTGGGCCGCTGCACGCGGGCAGCCTCGCCTGGGTAGTGGGGTCGCACGGCACGCCGCGCGAAGGGATTCATTCGCTGGACGGCCCATCCGTTGCACTGGCGCCATCGCCTGCACTGCGATCGGTCACCCCGTACAGCTCATGCAGCGCCGCGTGGAAGGACGCCGGCAGCATCGGGCCATGGCCCAGGCCAGGAAACTCGCGGTACTGCACGCTCAGCCCCGGCACCCGGCGCAGCCGCTCGGACAACTGCATCGCCGCGTCAGGCGTGGCGCCGCCGATGCGGCGCAGGTGCGCGACCACCCGCGGGTTGTTCAGGTCACGCTTGCCGCGGTCGCCGACGCGCTCGGCGCCTCCCAGCATCAACCAGACCCTGGCCGGCTGCCCGTGCACGTTCTGCACGAACTGCTGTTCGGGATCGCCCAGCGCCGCGCCCTGCGCCCACCACAGTGACGGACTGGCGGCGAGATAGGCCTGGAACGCGGCCGGCCGGGTGTACAGCGCGTTGAGCACGAACAGGCCACCGAGCGAGTGCCCCCACAGCGCCTGCTGCCCGGTGTCGACGCGGGCGCGACGCTCCACCTCGGGCTTGATGCGGCGTTCGATCACATCAAGGAACGCCGCAGCGCCCCCGCCGACCGCCTGGGTTGCGCCGCTCTCATCGTCGGCGCGGTCGATCCATGCCGTGTAGTCACGGGTCCGCGCCTTCGAGTCGATGCGCAGATCATTGTCGTAGCCGATCAGCACCAGCACCGGAGGCGCCTTGAGTGCTGCAAGTTCAGCCAGCAGCGGCTGGTCGAGCACCATCGCCACCGCATTGCCGTCCAGCGCGTACAGCACCGGCGAAGGTGCACTGGAGGCGCGGACCGGAATCGCCAGATTCACCCGCCAGCGGCGCTGCGTGTCGGCACTGTCGATCACGAAATGCTCGAAGCGATAGCTGGCGGCCGGCTCATCCAGCACGGTGTGGCCGATCTTCTGCAGCGGATTGCGCTGCTGCGCGTACGCATACGGGGTAGCCAGGAGCAGACCCATCATCAGGACGGCAAGGCCGCGGGCCAGCGGACCACGGTGCGGAGGCAGGACGAAATGCTTCATCGGCGGGCGACGTCAGCGGCCTGGGCCGCTGTTTCACAAGGGACCGCAGTCTACCTTAAACGCGAATGATTATCACAACGATCAAACGTCACACTGTGTATCACGCGCGCGATACCGCGGCGTCATGGGACGCATCATCATTGTTCCCGCCAAGGCGGGAAGGCCGATCCAGGACCGGGCGCTGCCCGGCGGGTGCCGCGTCAAGGGCCCGCAGGCACGGGGCCGTACGGGTTTTCCTGCGGCGTGCCGGGCAGCAGAGCGAACACCAGGATCACCAGGCCGCCCATCGGCACCAATGCCAGAAGATAGAGCCAGCCGGACTGGTTGCAGTCATGCAGACGGCGCACGGTGACGGCGATCAGCGGCACGATCGTCGCCAGCCACATCAGGCCCAGCAGCACCATCGTGCCGATCAGGATGGCGCTCAGTGCATCCGGACTGGAGCGCATGAGGATCGCCAGCACGCCGGCCAGCAGCGACACCGCCGTGGCCACCAGAAACAGGAACAGCTGGAACATCCAGTATTCGCGGCGATTGGCCCGACCCTCGAACTGGGCGTAGCGCTTCAACGCCAGAGTCATGTCCTGCATGAACGTCATCCTTGAGAAGTGAACCGGGGATTCTCTCGAATCAGCGTGGACCCGACAATCGGATTGGTTGCATAACGGCGATCAACGCCGCTTCGCCGCCCGCGCCGCCTCGCGCTCGGCGCGCAACCGGTCGAGCTTTTCCTTCAGCTTGATCTCCAGTCCGCGCGGCACCGGGTTGTAGTACACGCGCTCGCCCATCGCATCGGGGAAGCCGGTCTGATCCAGGGCGATCCCGCCTTCCGCATCGTGGTCATACTGGTACTCGGCACCGTAGCCCAGTTCCTTCATCAGCTTGGTCGGCGCGTTGCGCAGGTGCAGCGGCACCTCTTCGGTACCGCTCTGGCGCACGTCGGCCTTGGCCTGGTTGAACGCCGCGTAGCCTGCATTCGACTTGGCGGTGCTGGCCAGATACAGCACCAGCTGGGCGAACGCGAGCTCGCCTTCGGGGCTGCCCAGCCGTTCGTAGATGTCCCACGCTTCCAGCGCCATGCTCTGTGCTCGCGGATCGGCCAGACCGATGTCCTCGATCGCCATGCGGGTCAGCCGGCGCGCCAGGTACGACGGATCGCAGCCGCCGTCGAGCATGCGGGTCAGCCAGTACAGCGCCGCATCGGGATTGGAGCTGCGCACCGACTTGTGCAACGCCGAGATCTGGTCGTAGAACTGCTCGCCACCCTTGTCGAAACGGCGGGTACGGTCGGCCAGCACCTGGGTGAGCGTCTGCGGGGTGATGTGCCCGCCCTCGCCCCCTGCCAGTTCGGCGGCGATTTCCAGCAGGGTCAACGCGCGGCGCACGTCGCCATCGGCAGCGGTGGCGATCTCCAGCAGCAGCTCGGGCGCAACCTCGATGGACTCCTGGCCCAGGCCGCGCTCGCGATCCCCCAGCGCCCGCTGCAGTGCCTCGACGATGTCGGTGGGCGAGACCGCCTCCAGCACGTGCACGCGGCAGCGTGACAGCAGCGCCGAGTTCAGCTCGAAGGACGGGTTCTCGGTCGTGGCACCCACGAACAGGATGGTGCCGCGCTCGATATGCGGCAGGAACGCGTCCTGCTGCGCCTTGTTGAAGCGATGCACCTCATCGACGAACAGCACGGTACGCCGGCCTTCGGCGAAACGCTGCGCCGCTTCGGCCAGGACCTGACGCACCTCCGGCAGGCCGGACAGCACGGCGGAGATGGCGCGGAACTCGGCATCGGAATACTCGGCCAGCAGCAGCGACAACGTGGTCTTGCCACAGCCCGGCGGGCCCCACAGGATCATCGAATGCACGCGACCGGACTCGACTGCCCGGCGCAGTGCGCTGTCCGGAGCGAGCAGGCGCTTCTGCCCGACCATTTCATCGAGCGTCTGCGGACGCATGCGCTCGGCGAGCGGGCGCAGATGATCCCGATCGACACTCAGCAGATCGGGGCCGGGGAAGGAAGTGGAGCGTTGTCTTGGCACCCGCTCATTGTACCGCGCCCCCCGTCGGTCGCGCCGGGCCATGCCCGGCGGATCGGCGAAATGCGCACATCGGTAGCGCCGGGCCATGCCCGGCGTCACCCATCAGTTGCCGATGACGTCGGTGCCGGCCGGCGGGCTGAAGCGGAAGGTCGAGGCCGCGAAGGTCGGGTTGCGCTTCCAGCCGCTGAAATTGATCACGGTGCGCTGGCCGACCGCGTCGGTGATCTCCATCCTCGCCAGCCCCTGGGCGTTGAAGCCTAGTGCGGCGTACTGGAAGCTGGCCTCGGTATCGCGCTTCGGCGACAGCGACAGCCACTGCAGGCCATCCCGTTGTGCCGCCTCCTCGCTGAGGTCGTACTGCTGCTCCAGCAGCGCTGGGTTGATCAGCGCGGTCAAGGGGCTGTTCTGCTCTTCCTTGCCCTGCTCGCGCACGGTGGCCTGCTCCAGGTCCGGCTCGTACATCCAGACCTTCTTGCCGTCGGCCACGATCAGCTGTTCATGCGGCCGCACGTACTCCCAGCGGAACAGGCGCGGGGCCGACAGGGCCACGCGGCCGCTGGTCGACTCCTTGACCTTGCCGCGGCTGTCGAACACCTGCTGGCTGAACTGGCCATCCAGGCCCTTCAGGCCGCTGGTGAAGTTCTTCAGGTCATCGCGGGCACCCGCCCACGCGCTGCCCGCGGCGGCGCAGGCCATGGCGAGAGTGCTGGCGGCAAGAATACGGCGGAGGCGGACGTTCATGCGGGAATCCTGTGGGCGCGGGCGCAAGGAAAGGTGGATGTCAGTGTGCCCGGGCAAAGATGAATGGGCGATCAGGGCGACATTATGCCGCCCCGCACGTCCACCGGCGATTCAGTTGGCAGGCGCAGGCAGCCTTCCATACAGAACCTGTCCGCGGAAGCCGCGGCGCACTTCGCGGTACAGCGCGCGGAACGCGGTGTAGTCCTGGGGCTGGCACAGTGCCTCCGGTCCGCGCACGGCATTCTGCTGCAGGCGATGGTGGACGATCACCTCCTGGCCCTGCCGGCTCCAGTCCACCCGGTACTCGCCCGCGGCATTGGCAAAACGCTGGCTGGCCGGAACGGCGATGATCGGCGCGTTGGCCGGGAACTGCAGGCGATAGGTTTCTTCACGCAGGCTCGCGTTGCAGTAGAACGGCGTCTCGTTGGCCGGTGCAGACGCGGTAGCGTACAGCCCGCGCACCGACTCGCCGCCTGGCGGATCCGGCACCGCCATGCCCCCGGCCACGCTGAAGTCCACGTAGTCTTCCGCCTGGAAGGCCATGCGGTAGCCGAACGGCCGGGTCAGATCGACCGGGACGCCCTGCAGCTGCAGCTGGCCGCGGCCATCAAAACCGGACGCCGCCATGATCGACTCCTCGGCGCGCGCCCGATTCTGCGCATTGAGCTGGGCGAACTGTGCGCGCATGCCGATCTCCGCATTCTCGCCCAGCTGCGGAATCGTCTCGCCACGCAGGTTGCCGTTGGCATCGAACGTGAAGCGCACCTCCATCGAGGTTGCGTTGCGCTGCGGACCATTGGCCGGCGTGCGTGCCAGGCTCGCGTCGGCCGTGCGCATCACCGGCGCGCCCAGGTCGCCCTCGGGCAACTGGCCGAAGCGCGCCCAGGCGGTGGTCGAATCCAGGTACAGATCGAACTCGGGAATGTAGGTGATGGCGTGGTTGAAGCGCCCCAGCACCGGAATCTTCGGCAGCGTCGGCCCGCCACCGGCGCCGATCAGCACCGGCGAACTGGCAATTCCCTTGGCGGCCAGCAGGGCTTCCAGCAGGGTCACATGGTCCTTGCAGTCCCCATAGTGGTTGTCGAGGATGCTCTGCGCGCTGTTGGGCTCCAGCCCGCCATTGCCCAGGTACACCGCGACGTAGCGGATGTTCTGAGCGACCCAGCGGTACAGCGCATCGGCCTGCGAGCGACGGTCGCCGATGCCTGCGGTGACCTGGTCGGCCAGCGCCTGGATCTCCGCCGTGACCTGCGCGGCGGGACCGGCCTTGAGCTGGTACGCCCGGCCCATCTGCGCCCAGTCACGATAGGTGCTGGCCATGATGTTCGGGCCGAACTCCCAGCCGGCGGCCGACCAGTTCTGCGCCTGCATCGCCTCGCGGCGCTGGTAGCGCCAGCGCCACTGCGCCTGGCCGTTCCTCACCACCGGGCGATCGCTGCCCTGCACGCCGCGGCTGTCGACGAACATCGGCAGGTTGGCCGGTGCGCTCAGCGTCACCTCGGCATCCTCGTATTCGGTGAACACATTGAAGGTCTCCCACAGGCCGAAGTAGCCCGGGAAGTACGGCGTGGCCTGGGTGCGGCGCACCTGGTAATACAGGCGCGTGCCCGGCGCCAGGTTCGGGAACACGATCACCCGCACCTTGCGGTCGGCGTACATCGCTGCCGAGGCGCTGGAATAGCTTTCCTGGGTGTAGATGCGATCTGCCGGAACGTCACGGCGCTGGCCATCGGCGGTGATGGTGCAGGCGTCGAGCACCTCCAGCGTCTCCATCTTCTCGCTGTAGCTCAGCCGCACCTGGCTGAACTGCTCGACCGAGGCCTTGGTCTTGAGCAGGACCTCGTAGGTCTCGGTCTGCACATTGCCTGCGTCGGGCCGCACCTGGTAGTCGGCGCGATAGCGGACGATGCTGAAGTTGTTGCTGGCTTCGGTATCGCCGCTGGTGGAAGGCGGCGCCGTAGCGGGCGCGGGGGTGGCGGTCTCCGCCAGGGCCGGGCTGGCGGCCATCAGGCCAGCCAGCGCCAGCGCCAGCGCGCGTGGTACGGGATGAAGCATTCGTCGGATCCTTGGACGTCGTGGGGGTACGTCGGGCCTTACTTCGGCGGCGGCGGTGCCAGCACCGTCCGGTCGCCGTTGTGCTCGGGCGCACTGACAACGCCGGCCGCTTCCATGGCCTCGATCAGTCGCGCCGCACGGTTGTAGCCAATCTTCAGCCGGCGCTGCACGCCGGAAATCGACGCGCGGCGGGTCTCCGTGACCACCCTCAGCGCCTCGTCATACAGCGGATCCGACTCGTCGCCGCCGGCACTGGTTTCCGGCAGGCCGGTGGCACCCACCACCACGCCGTCCCCCAGGGTCTGAACCTCGTCCAGCACGCCCTCGATGTAATCGGCCGGACCCATCGCCTTGAGATGCTCGACCACGCGATGCACTTCATCGTCGGAGACGAACGCGCCGTGCACACGTTCGGGCATGGCGGTGCCCGGCGGCAGGTACAGCATGTCGCCGTGACCCAGCAGCGTCTCCGCGCCGGACTGGTCAAGAATGGTGCGCGAGTCGATCTTCGAGCTCACCTGGAACGCGATGCGGGTGGGAATATTGGCCTTGATCAAGCCGGTGATCACATCCACCGACGGACGCTGGGTGGCCAGGATCAGGTGGATGCCGGCTGCACGGGCCTTCTGTGCCAGACGTGCGATCAGTTCTTCGACCTTCTTGCCGACGATCATCATCATGTCGGCGAATTCGTCGATGAAGATGACGATGAACGGCAGCGTCTCCAGCGGGCGCGGCGCCTCGCCCAGCTCCGGGTTCGGCTTGAACAACGGGTCCATCAGCGGCTGGCCGGCGTCCTCGGCGTCCTTCACCTTCTTGTTGAAGCCGGCCAGGTTGCGCACGCCCACCGCGCTCATCAGCTTGTAGCGGCGCTCCATCTCCGCCACGCACCAGCGCAGGCCGTTGGCGGCCTCCTTCATGTCGGTGACCACAGGCGCGAGCAGATGCGGGATGCCCTGGTAGACGCTCAGTTCGAGCATCTTCGGGTCGATCATCAGCATCCGCAGATCTTTCGGCGAGCCCTTGTACAGCAGGCTCAGTACCATCGCATTGACGGCCACGGACTTGCCCGAGCCGGTGGTACCGGCCACCAGCAGGTGTGGCATGCGCGCCAGGTCGGCCACGGTCGGGCGGCCGGCGATGTCCTTGCCCAGCGCCAGGGTCAGCACGCTGGAGGCCTTGTCGTACTCCTTCGAGCGCAGCAGCTCGGACAGGAAGATCATCTCGCGGGTGACGTTGGGAATCTCCAGGCCGATCACCGACTTGCCGGGAATCACATCGACCACGCGCACAGACTTGACCGACAGGCCGCGGGCGATGTCCTTGTCCAGCGAGCTGATCTGGCTGACCTTGATGCCCGGCGCCGGCTCGATCTCGAAGCGGGTGATGACCGGGCCCGGATAGGCGCCAACCACCTGTGCGTCGATGCGGAAATCCTTCAGCTTGAACTCGATCTGCCGCGACAGGGTCTCCAGCGTCTCCTCGTCGTAGCCCTTGGGCTGTGGCTTGGGATCATCCAGCAGGGCCAGCGGCGGCAGGTCCGAACCATCGCCGTTGACGCCGCGGAACATCGGTATCTGGTTGTCACGCTTGGCCCGGTCGCTCTTCTCGATCACCGGTTCCGGGCGCGGTTCAATCTTCACCGGCTCGCGCTTGGCGCGCACCTCGGCGTCCGCCTTGCGGACTTCCTGACGCTCCTCGCGCAGGGCACGGGTCTGCTTCCACTCGGTCGCCTGTTCCTTCTTGCGCTCCAGCAGCGGCGCCAGCGACATCACCCCACGGCCGATCTTCTCCATCACCGTGAACCACGACAGGCCGGTGGCCAGGGTGATCGAGGCCAGCAGCAGCACCAGCAC
This sequence comes from Stenotrophomonas genospecies 5, assembly GCF_054473825.1. Classification (NCBI taxonomy): domain Bacteria; kingdom Pseudomonadati; phylum Pseudomonadota; class Gammaproteobacteria; order Lysobacterales; family Lysobacteraceae; genus Stenotrophomonas; species Stenotrophomonas genospecies 5. The sequence continues at coordinate 973,350 of NZ_JBTMUW010000001.1, read as the reverse complement.
GAACAGGTTCGCGCCCAGCGCTCCGAACCCGACGGTCAGCGAGTTGCCCACCAGCTTGCCAAGGATGCCGCCCGCACTGGACACATCACCATTGAACAGGCGCACATGCAGGAAGCCGGTGCCGGCGATCAGGAAGCCGACCAGACCGACCAGGCGCAGGGCCGGATCGAGGTCGTTCTCGCCCTTGCTTTCCCGCTTGAGGCCGAACATGGCGATCCAGGCCAGCGCGCCGAGCACCACCGGCAGCAGGAACGCGATGTAGCCGAACAACTGCAGCAGCACGTCGGCGATCCAGGCACCGGCGCGGCCGCCCATGTTGTGCACCGGCGCGACCACGCTGCCGGTATGCGACCAGCCGGGGTCCGACGCCGAGTAGGTGAACAGACTTGCCGCCAGGTACAGCAGGGCCGGCGCGATCGCGATCAGGCCCAGGTCGCGCCAGAGGCGCTGGCGGCGGGGGTTGTCGGTCGTCGCCGCCGCCGCGGCCGTGCGACGTGACGCCTTGCTGTCGTCGGACTTGGAGCGTTCGGGGACCTGCTTCGCCACCTTAGACCATACCTTTGGAATGCGCTGTTAGTGATTGATAATAAATGAGACGGCGTCAGTTTTCAGTTATGCGACGCTGCGAGGCGCCCTCCGGGGCCGGAAACCGTCGATGGGCGACGGCGTTCTGTTCATCGGCTTGAATCGCCCTGCCCCAGCCGCCACTCTATGACCTGCCATGGATGCTGCGCAAACATCGCCAGCGCCTTGTCCCACTTACCTTTTCGCGAGTTTACATGAGCACCAGCCTGCCCTCCCGCCACCAACGGCTTGTCATCCTCGGTTCCGGCCCGGCCGGCTGGACCGCTGCGGTCTACGCCGCCCGCGCCAACCTGAAGCCGGTCGTCATCACCGGCCTGCAGCAGGGCGGTCAGCTGATGACCACGACCGAGGTCGACAACTGGCCGGGTGACGCCCATGGCCTGATGGGCCCGGACCTGATGGCGCGCATGCAGGCTCACGCCGAGCGCTTCGAGACCGAGGTCATCTTCGACCACATCCACACCGCCGACCTGTCCCAGCGTCCGTTCCGGCTGATCGGCGACAGTCACGAATACACCTGTGACGCCCTGATCATCGCCACCGGCGCCACCGCCAAGTACCTGGGCATCCCGACCGAAGAGGCCTTCAAGGGCCGCGGCGTGTCCGCCTGCGCCACCTGCGACGGCTTCTTCTACCGTGACCAGGACGTGGTCGTGGTCGGCGGTGGCAACACTGCGGTGGAAGAGGCCCTGTACCTGTCCAACATCGCCCGCAAGGTCTACCTGGTCCACCGCCGCGACACCCTCAAGGCGGAAAAGATCATGCAGGATAAGCTGTTCGCCAAGGTCGCGGCCGGCAAGATCGAAACCGTCTGGCACCACCAAGTCGAGGAAGTGCTGGGCAACGATGCCGGCGTGACCGGTGTGCGCGTGAAGTCCACCCTGGACGGCAGCACCCGCGACATCGACGCGCACGGCTTCTTCGTGGCCATCGGTCATCACCCGAACACCACCCTGTTCGACGGCCAGCTGGCGATGAACAACGGCTACCTGGAAATCCGCTCGGGCCTGGGCGGCAACGCCACCCAGACCTCGGTGGAAGGCGTGTTCGCCGCGGGCGACGTGGCCGACCAGCACTATCGGCAGGCCATCACCTCCGCCGGCTTCGGCTGCATGGCCGCACTGGATGCCGAGCGCTATCTGGATGCACAGGGCAAGGCCGGCTGAAGATTGCTCCACGCCATGACTGATCCTGGGGGCCGGCGCGGAAGCGCCGGCCTTTCTGTTTTCTTCTGACCTATCCTTGGCCCATGCCCTCCCCCCGTTTCCTCGACTCGCTGCAGTCCGTTACCGCCACCGACTGGGACGCGCTGCATGATGGCCGCAATCCCTTCGTCAGCTACGCCTTCCTGGCCGGACTCGAAGCCCACGGTTGCCTGCGCGGGGATTGGGGTTGGCAGGCATGGCATTTCACCCTGTGGGAGGGCGACGTCCTGGTCGCGGCGATTCCCGGCTACCTGAAGACCAACTCCCACGGCGAGTTCGTGTTCGACCACGCCTGGGCCAATGCCTATGCCCGGCATGGCCGCGACTACTACCCGAAATGGCTCGGCGCCGTGCCGTACTCGCCGGTGACCGGACCGCGGCTGCTGGCCCGGGACGATCCAGCCCGCGCGGGCGTGCTGTCGGCCCTGCGCGGGGCGCTGCCCACGCTGGGCGTGTCCTCGGCGCATATCAACTTCCACACCGCAGCGGATGAAGCGCTGTTCGGCGATGACTGGCTGTTGCGCGAGGATATCCAGTTCCAGTGGCAGAACCCGGGCGACTGGACGACGTTCGATCAGTTCCTTGGCGCCATGGACCACAAGCACCGCAAGAACATCCGCCAGGAGCGCGCCAGGGTCACCCGCCAGGGCATCGGCTTCCGCGTCGTGCACGGCGATGAGGCCAGCCGTGCCGACCTGCAGGCGATGTACCGTTTCTACCTGCAGACCTTCGTCGAGTACGGCAATGCACCGGCGCTCACCGAGCCCTTCCTGCGCCACCTGGCCAGCAGCCTCGGGCGCGGCCTGGTGATGTTCCTGGCCGAACAGGACGGCGAACCGATTGCCGGCGCCTTGTGCCTGCGTGGGGGCGACACGCTGTATGGCCGCTACTGGGGTGGCGCTACCCTGCCTGGCCTGCACTTCGAGGCCTGCTACTACCAGGGCATCGAGTACTGCCTGCGCGAAGGCCTGACCCGCTTCGAGCCCGGCGCACAGGGCGAACACAAGCTGGCGCGCGGCTTCCTGCCGACGCGGGTGCGCAGCCGGCACTGGGTGGCCGATGCGGATTTCGCAGAAGCTCTGCAGGACTGGTGCCGGCAGGAGCGCAGGGACGTGCGGCGCTATGAGCAGACGTTGCAGCAACACAGCCCGTTCCGCACGCAGGACTAGCGCCGCCGCAGAATGGATGCGCCGGCATCGCTACACTCCCGGCATGACCCGTCAATTGCCCTGGCGCCTGGACGATGCGCCGGACGCCCCCTTCCCGCCCGCTGAAACCGCGCTGCGCAGTCCCGACGGCCTGCTGGCCGTAGGCGGCGACCTGCATCCTGCACGCCTGTTGAATGCCTATGCCGGCGGCATCTTCCCGTGGTTCAGCGACGGCGAGCCGATCCTGTGGTGGTCACCGGACCCACGCATGGTGTTCCGCACCTCCGGCGTACACCTGTCCAGCCGCTTCCGCCGCCAGCTGCGCGGCAGCCACTGGGAGGTGACTGCCGACACCGCCTTCAGCCAGGTGATGCGCGCCTGTGCTGCCGCGCCGCGCCCCGGACAGGACGGCACCTGGATCAGCCCGGCAATGGTCGAGGCCTACAGCCGGCTGCACGACCTCGGGTTCGCCCATTCCGTCGAGGTCTGGGACCGGCAGACCCTGGTCGGTGGCATCTATGGCGTGGCCATCGGTACGGTGTTCTTCGGCGAAAGCATGTTCAGCGGCGCCAGCGGCGGCTCCAAGATCGCGCTGGCCGCGCTGGCGGCCACCCTGCATGGCTGGGGCTGGGAACTGATCGATGCACAGGTGGAGAATCCGCATCTGCTGCGGATGGGTGCGGTGCACCTGCCACGCGCCGCGTTTCTGGACCACGTGCGGCAGGCCGTGCGCTGCCCGGGGCGTGAAGGCCCGTGGACCCGGCACATGGGCCGCTTGCCGGCCCGCGTCCTGGCGGGGGGTTAACATAAACTTTGCAAGCCGGCCGCGTCCCGCGTAAAATACTGCGCCTTAGGCCCAGCGTGGCCGTTTTCTGAACCGCACAGGACTACATGTCGAAAGACGATTCCATCGAGTTCGAGGGCACCGTCAGCGAGACGCTGCCGAACACCACTTTCCGCGTTCGTCTGGAAAATGGGCACGAGATCATCGCCCACATCTCCGGCCGCATGCGCAAGAACTACATCCGCATCCTCACCGGTGACCGGGTCAAGGTTGAAATGACCCCGTACGACCTGACCAAGGGCCGTATCACCTACCGCATGAAGTAAGCGGTCGGCGCGTCGCGCCACTTCGACAAGGCCAGCCTGGGTTGCTGGCCTTTTGTCATGCCCGCTCTCCGGCCCTGCCGGAGGTCATCGTGACCGATCTCACCATGACGTCAGTCAGCCCTGCTTGCGGCAGATTCGCAGTTGCGACAGCGGCAGCATTCTGGGATCCGATCCACTCCGGATCGCCACCCCTGCCCCGCCATGAACCTCACTTCCCTGCTCGCCCCCTTGGCCTTGTCCGCCATCGCCCTGCTGGCCCCGTCCGCCCATGCGGCCGACACCCCGGCGGCGCAGTGCGTGCCGCTGTCCGGCGAACAGCAGATCGTTCGCGCCGGCGCCGACAGGAACATCCTGCTCCGCTCCGGCGAAGCGCACTATGTCGTGCACTTCCGCAACAGCTGCCCTTCCGCCGTGCTGGCCACCCGCCTCGGCTTCACGACCGACGGCAAGGAGGCTGACACGCTGTGCAGCGAGGGCCGAAGCAAGCTGGACACCGGTCGCGGCTCCTGCGAGGTGGCGCGCATCGAGCCGATCGATGCCGAGCGGTTCACGCGTGAAGCGCGCCGTCGCAGCCGCTGACACCTGACAGCACAAGGGCGGCCGAAGCCGCCCTTGCCCTTTCCAGTCCTTCACGCCACAGCCCGGGCGTCAGCTCACTCCACCGTGGCCGGCAGCAGCCGCTCCGGCTCGGCCTGGGTCTCGACCACCAGTTCGTCGTCGCGGACATCGATGCTGACCTTGCCGCCGTTGACCAGCTTGCCGAACAACAGCTCGTCGGCCAGCGGACGCTTGATCTTGTCCTGGATCACGCGCGCCATCGGACGGGCACCCATCAGCGGGTCGAAGCCATGGTGGGCCAGCCAGTCGCGCGCGGTCGGCGTGGCCGACAGGCTGACGTGCTTCTCCTGCAGCAGCATCTCCAGCTCGATCAGGAACTTGTCCACCACACGCAGGATGTGCTCGAAGCCCAGTGCCTGGAACTGCACCACCGCATCGAGACGGTTGCGGAATTCCGGGGTGAAGCTGCGGCGGATGGTCTCCATCGCGTCGGTGGCGTGGTCCTGCTTGGTGAAGCCGATCGAACGCCGCGAGGCCTGGGCCGCGCCGGCATTGGTGGTCATCACCAGCACCACGTTCTTGAAGTTCGCTTCACGTCCGTTGGTGTCGGTCAGCACGCCCCGGTCCATGACCTGCAGCAGGATGTTGAAGATGTCCGGGTGCGCCTTCTCGATTTCGTCCAGCAGCAGCACGCAATGCGGCGTCTTGACGATCTTCTCGGTCAGCAGGCCGCCCTGGTCGAAGCCGACGTATCCCGGGGGCGCACCGATCAGGCGGCTGATCGAATGCGGCTCCATGTACTCGGACATGTCGAAGCGGACCAGCTCGATGCCCAGCTGCAGGGCCAACTGCTTGGTCACCTCGGTCTTGCCGACACCGGTCGGGCCGGCAAACAGGAAGTTGCCGATCGGCTTCTCCGGATTGCCCAGGCCCGAGCGCGCCAGCTTGATCGCCGACGACAGGGTCTCGATGGCCGGGTCCTGGCCGAAGATCACCATCTTCAGGTTGCGCTCCAGGTGCTGCAGCACATCCTTGTCGGTGGCGCTGACCTGCTTGGTCGGGATGCGCGCCATCTTGGCAATGATGGCCTCCACCTCCTCCACGTCGATCAGTTCCTTGCGCTGGTCCTCCGGCAGCAGCCGCTGGCGCGCACCTGCCTCGTCGATCACGTCGATGGCCTTGTCCGGCAGCAGGCGGTCACCGATATGCTTGACCGACAGGTCCACCGCGGCCTGCAGCGCCTCGTCGGAGTACGTCACGCCGTGGTGGGCTTCGTACTTGCCCTTCAGGCCCTGCAGGATCTCGTAGGTCTCACCCACGGTCGGCTCGACGATGTCGATCTTCTGGAAGCGGCGCGCCAGGGCGCGATCCTTCTCGAAGATGCCGCGGTACTCCTGGAACGTGGTCGAGCCGATGCAGCGCAGCTCGCCCGACGCCAACGCCGGCTTGATCAGGTTGGACGCATCCATGGTGCCGCCCGACGCCGAACCCGCACCGATGATGGTGTGGATCTCGTCGATGAACAGCACGGCATTGGGCACCTTCTTCAGGGCCGTCAGCACGCTCTTCAGGCGCTTCTCGAAGTCGCCACGGTACTTGGTGCCGGCCACCAGTGCGCCCAGGTCGAGCGAATAGATGACGGCATCGGCCAGCACCTCCGGCACCGAGCCCTCGACGATGCGCCGGGCCAGGCCTTCGGCGATCGCGGTCTTGCCGACGCCGGCCTCGCCCACGTAGAGCGGGTTGTTCTTGCGACGGCGGCACAGGACCTGGATGGTCCGCTCGATCTCGTCGGCACGCCCGACCAGCGGGTCGATGCGTCCGGCCCGGGCCTGCTCGTTGAGGTTGCTGGCGAACTCGGTCAGGGCATCCCCCTTCGGCTCGCCCTCCCCGCCCTCGGCCCGGCTCTCGCCTTCGGAGGAAGGCTGTTCGCCCTCCTCGCCCAGCTTGGCGATGCCATGGGACAGGTAATTGACCACGTCCAGGCGGGTCACGTCCTGCTGGTTGAGGTAGTAGACGGCATGGGAGTCCTTCTCGCCGAAGATGGCGACCAGCACATTGGCGCCGGTGACCTCCTTCTTGCCCGAGGACTGCACGTGGTACACGGCCCGCTGCAGCACGCGCTGGAAGCCCAGCGTCGGCTGGGTGTCGCGGCCATCGTCTTCCGCCAGGCGGGACACGGAGGCCTCGATGGCCTGCTCCAGCTCCTGGCGCAGGCGGTCGGCATCGGCACCACAGGCCTTCAGTACGGCCTGGGCGGACGGGTTGTCGAGCAGTGCCAGCAGCAGGTGTTCGACCGTCATGAACTCATGCCGGGCCTCACGGGCGCGCTTGTAGCACTGGCCGATGGTGTGTTCGAGGTCTTTGCTGAACATGGATTACTCCGGCGGCAGATGGGGACAATATGCGGCCTGACTACGCGATTTCCATCACCCTAGCGGATTGCTGCGTTCAGATGGCGTTAGCAGTGCGGATTGCTTGATCTTCATTCACTCCCGGACGGCCCACCCATGAGCAAACCCTACCTGAGCCGCTGGCGATTGCGACGTGATGGTCCCGCCATCCGTACCCCGCACGCCCGGCTCTGGCCGGTACTGACCGCCGACGACCTGCCGGCAATGCTGAAGATCAGCAGTGAAACCGAAGAACAGAACAGCCATCGCCTGCTGCGCTGGTGGGACGGCGACGGTGCCGCGCGCCTGCTGGCGCACGAGGGGCCGGCCATCCTGATCGAGCGCGCCGGCGGCCAATCGCTGCGGGAGCGCTCGATCGGCGGCGATGACAGCACCTGTACCACGATCCTGTGCCAGGTCCTGCAGCGGCTGCACCGGCCACGGAGCGCACCGCCAGCGGAGCTGGTCTGCCTGCCTACATGGTTCGCCGACCTGCTGCAGCCAAGGGGCTCGCTGCCGCCACTGCTGGAACAGTGCAGATCGCTGGCGGTCGCGCTGCTGGAGGCCGAACAGGAGGTCCGGCCGCTGCACGGTGACCTGCACCACGACAACGTGCTCGACTTCGGCACACGCGGCTGGCTGGCGATCGACCCGAAACGGCTGATCGGTGATCGCGCGTTCGACTACACCACGCTGTACAGCAATCCCGACCTGTGCGGTCCCGGCATCCACGTCGCGACCCGGCCGGAGCGCTTTGCGGCCCGGGTGACCGAGGTCAGCGCCCTGGCGGACCTGGATCGCACGCGCCTGCTGCGCTGGATCGCTGCCAGCGCCGGGCTGTCGGCCGTATGGTTCCGCAATGATGGCGACCCGGCCGATATCGACGAGACAGTCGCGGCGATGGCACTGGAGGCGCTGGCGGAGGGGTGATCCCGCTGTAGCCGAGCATGGGCTCGGCTCTACAAGAGGCCGGTCAGGCCTTTTCCATCGTGCACAGCAGCGGATGCTGGTTCATCCGTGAATACTCGTTGACCTGGCCGACCTTGGTTTCGGCCACTTCGCGGGTGAACACGCCGCAGACGCCGCGACCGCGGGTATGGACATGCAGCATCACCTGCGTCGCCTTGTCCAGGTCCATGTTGAAGAACTGCTGCAGCACGTCCACCACGAAATCCATCGGGGTGTAGTCGTCGTTGAGCAGCATGACCTGGTAGAACGGCGGCGGCGCCACTTCCGGGCGCGCGGGCTCCACGGCGATGCCGTGCTCGTGGTGGGAATCGGGGGAAGACTCGCGGGGCATCCGGTCATTATAGAGGTTGCCGCGCGCCCGCGTCGGCCCTCCCGGAATGGACGGCACGGACGGCCGCCGTCACAATTGTCCTTCCCACCCCGGTTTCACAGGATTTTCATGAAAAGGACCCTTCTGCCTGCCCTGTTGATCGCCCTGGCCTGTGCCGGTCCGGCGAGCGCAGCCGATGCCGACGCTGCCGTCGGTCGCCAGCTGGACAAGCTGGGCTACAACTACGAGGTCGACGAGGATGGCGACTACCGCCTGGTGTTCGACGTCGAGGGCGACCGCACCCAGATGGTGTACGTGCGCTCGGCGGTGGAAGACTTCGGCAGCCACAACATCCGTGAGATCTGGTCGCCAGGCTACACGTCCAAGACCAAGCAGTTCCCGGTCGCGGTCGCCAACCGCCTGCTGGAGGACTCGCAGGACGCCAAGATGGGCGGCTGGGTGAAACAGGAGGCGACCGCGATGTTCGTGGTGAAGATCGACGCCGATGCCACCGCCGACCAGCTCAGCGACGCCATCGATGCCGCGATCCGCACCGCCGACGCGATGGAACTGGAACTGACCAAGAAGGACGATCTCTGAGGTGAATGCCACGCCGGACCCGCGCTGGGCACCGCACGCCACCGTCGCCACCGTCGTGGTCGACGGTGGCCGCGTGCTGCTGGTCGAGGAGACCATCGATGGCCGCGCCGTGCTCAACCAGCCTGCCGGGCACCTCGAACCCGGCGAGAGCCTGGCCGAGGCGGCGCTGCGCGAGACCCGCGAGGAGACCGGCTGGACGGTTCAGCTGACCGACTTCATCGGCTGTTACCAGTGGACGGCGGGCGACGGTACGACGTTCCTTCGCTTCTGCTACGCGGCGCGCCCGGTCTCGCATGATCCGGCGCAGCCGCTCGACACCGGCATCGACCGCGCGCTGTGGATGACCCCGGCCGAGCTGCAGGCCGCCGGGCAGCGCCAGCGCAGCCCGCTGGTATGGCAGGTCGTGGCGGACTATCTGGGTGGCCAGCGCCACCCGCTTTCGCTGGTCCGGGAGGTCGCATGAGCACCCCGCGCGTGATGGTGGGCGTTTCCGGTGGCGTCGATTCATCGGTCGCCGCTTGGCGGCTGGTGCAGCAGGGCGAGGCCGTGGCCGGCCTGTTCATGCAGAACTGGGCCGACGACGGCAGCGGCGACTGCCGCGCCGAGGATGATCGCCGCGATGCGGTGGCGGTCTGCGGCCTGCTGGGCATTCCCTTCCATTTCCGCGACTTCTCCAGCGAGTACTGGCAAGGCGTGTTCGAGCATTTCCTGGCCGAGTACGCCGCCGGCCGCACCCCCAATCCGGACGTGCTGTGCAACCGCGAGGTGAAGTTCAAGCACTTCCTGGACGCGGCGCGTGAACTGGGCGCCGAGCGCATCGCCACCGGCCATTACGCGCGGGTGACCCAGCGCGGCCACCAGTGGCTGCTGCTGCGCGGCGCCGACCGCTCCAAGGACCAGAGCTATTTCCTGCACCAGCTGGGGCAGGAGCAGCTGGCCGCCACCCTGTTCCCGATCGGCGACCTGGAAAAGAGCGACCTGCGCCGGATCGCCCGTGACGTCAGCCTGCCGACCCATGCCAAGAAGGACTCCACCGGCATCTGCTTCATCGGCGAGCGCGACTTCCGCGAGTTCCTGGGCCGCTACCTGCCGGCCCGGCCGGGACAGATCCTCGACCCGGCCGACGGCAGCGTGATTGCCGAGCATCCGGGCGTGTTCTATTTCACGCTCGGCCAGCGCGAGGGCCTGAACATCGGCGGCGTGCGTGGCCGCCCGGCCGCGCCGTGGTACGTGGTCGGCAAGGACGTGACCAGCAACGTGCTGTATGTCGATCAGGACCGCGACAGCCCGTGGATGCTCTCCGAACGCCTGCGTTCGGAAACCGCGCACTGGATCGCCGGCGCACCACCGGCCCGGCGTTTCGAATGCACTGCCCAGACCCGCTACCGCCAGCCCGACGAGCCGTGTACGGTCGATGTGCTGGACGATGGCAGCGTGCTGGTCACCTTTGCCCGCCCGCAGCGTGCCGTCACGCCCGGCCAGTCGCTGGTGCTGTATGACGGCGAGATCTGCCTGGGCGGTGCGGTGATCGCCGCCACCGATGCGCCGCTGGAACAGCGCCTGCGCACCACCCCTTCTCCTTTTGAGGTAATCGCTGCATGAGTTTCACTGTCGACGACCGCGTCCTGGCCCTGGCCGGCATTGCCCAGGCCCTGCAGCAGGTGCGCCGCATCGCCGATACCGGCCATTCCGACGCCGCCGCTGTACGTACCGCGGTGGACAGCGTGTTCCGCGTCGACGCGTCCTCTCCGCAGGAGGTGTTCGGCGACCGCCACGCGCTGAAGTCGGGCCTGCGCCTGCTGCACAACTACTTCCGCAACCAGGGCCAGGATCCGATCCTGCCCAAGCTGGCATTGTCGGTGCTGCAGCTGGAGCGCCGCTTCGTGCAGGACGGCGCAACCGTCAACAAGGTTGCCGCGGGCATCGAGCAGGCGCAGCGCAAGGCCGCCGAACTGGGCGACAGCGGTCACCCGGATGTGCTGGCCAGCCTCGGCGGCGTCTATGCGGACACCATCAGCCATCTCAAGCCGCGGGTGATGGTGCAGGGCAACCCGCATTACCTGGGCCAGGCCGGTGTGGTCTCCGAGATCCGTGCGCTGCTGCTGGCCGCCGTCCGCGCCGCGGTGCTGTGGCGGCAGGTGGGCGGCAGCTACTGGGACTTCCTGTTTGGTCGCAAGGCGATGGTCGAGGCCGTGGACCGCCTGCTGGCCTGACCGTTGCATCCGCCGGGCATGGCCCGGCGCTTCCGCATGGCCTGACCGTCGCGCAGCGCTGCCGGGGTAGCGCCGGGCCATGCCCGGCGAGCGTCCGGCGCCGGAAATCCGACGCATTCAGAAAGCGCATCGACGTTAAAGAGAAAGGGCACACGGCCGATACATCCTCCGTGCACCTCCCGAGAACGTCCATGTACTCACGCATTTTCATCCGTCTGGCCGCCCCGCTGGCCCTGACCCTGCTGCTCCCCTTCGCCATCGGCTTCGAATGGCCGGCCGCCCTGCGCTGGGCGATCCTGACCACGATGACGCTGAGCTGGCTGGGCTTTGCGTGGTGGACCGCCCGCGCCCAGGCGCACCGCTCACCGGAACAGGCCCGCGTCCTGCGTGAGCAGGACCAGCTGCTGACCGAACTGCGCAGCTTCGTCGGCAACGAAATCGACGGTTCGCGCGGCGAAGTGGAACGCGCCCGCGACCTGATCCGCCAGGCGGTATCGAGCCTGGGCGGCAGCTTCGATGCAATGAACCGCAAGTCGCGCCAGCAGAGCCAGGCGCTGTCGCGCATCGTCGACCGTGCCGGCGATGAAGGCAGTGCGGGCCTCGACGTTGCGCGGTTCGCCCAGCATGCCAGTCATCGCATGGAACAGCTGGTGGAAGCGCTGGAACAGGTCAGCGGCCAGAGCTCTACCACCGTGCAGCACATCGACCAGATGGCGCAGCACCTGGACGGCATCTTCGCGCTGCTGGAAGACGTCAAGTCGATTGCCGACCAGACCAACCTGCTGGCACTGAATGCCGCCATCGAAGCGGCCCGTGCCGGCGAGGCCGGCCGCGGCTTCGCGGTGGTCGCCGACGAAGTGCGCAACCTGTCCGAGCGCTCGACCACCTTCAACGAACAGATCCGAAAGCTGGCCCACAGCTCCAAGGACGCCATCGCCAAGGTCCGCGAGACGGTCTCGCACATGGCTTCGCGCGACATGGACCGCTCCCGCGAAGCACGCCAGGAAGCAGCGGCCATGCTGGACAACGTGGCACAGATCAATGCTTCTCTGGGCGAAGGCATGCGCGAGGTGTCCGAGTGCGCGCGTGCCATCGACGGCAGCGTCGCCGAGGCCGTGCGCGCGCTGCAGTTCGAAGATATCGCCACGCAGGCGCTGGGTGGCGTGCATACCCACCTCGACCGCCTGACCGCGATCAACCGCGAAGCGGTGGCCCTGCAGGAACTCCTGCACCGCAATGGCGGCGTCTTCGACGAAGAGATCGCCAGCGCGCTGCAGCGCACCGGCAACCGTCTGCGCGAACTGCGCAACGAATGGGAGCGCCCGCCGCACAAGCCGGTCGCCCAGCAGAACATGGGCGCCGGTACCGTCGAACTGTTCTGAGACGCGTGTCCGCTGCCCTCTCCGGCAGTCTGCAAGGCCCCGGCTCGACCGGGGCCTTTGCCTGTGATCCACCGCCGAATGCATCCTGTACGCGCCCCATGGCCCTGATCAGCGCCCCGCCCTCCTCCCTCACCGACATCGAACGCCCGCGCAACGCCAGCGTGCGAGAACAGCTGCAGCAGCTGGAAAAGGTCGCGCATGAGGAGATCCGCGAGCTGCAGCAGCTCGCCGATGCGCGCCCGCCCTCGCCCGGTACCGCCGGCGAACTGCTGAGCATGGCCTGGGACCTGGGGTTGGATGGAGATGCCCTGAAGTAGTGCCGGGGCGTCTGCCGGGTCTATCGCGGCCCGAACACGAAAGAGCCGAGCGTCGGCTCGGCTCTACGGTGAAACAGGCCCATGCTCGGCTGAGGCGCAGGGATATCCATCGCTCCGACCAGAAAGCGCCGCCGAGCCCATGCTCGGCTCATATGCGCCGCAGGTTCATCGCAACCGGACAGGCCTGGAGACCGCGGGTACGCGGTCACAAATCGTCAACGCACCAGCAGCGCTTCGTTGCCGGCGTCCGTGCGCGACGGTGACTGATGCTGCTGGCGCAGCCACTGCGCCAGGTCGCGCGGGCTCAGCGGCCGCGAGTACAGGTAGCCCTGGATCTCGTCGCAGCCCTGGCGGCGCAGCATGTCTTCTTCCTGGTGCGTTTCCACACCTTCGGCCACGACCTTCATGCCCAGCGCGTGGCCCAGGTGCACGATGGCCTGGGTCACCTCGGCCGTACCCGAGTCGTGCAGCATGCCCTGCACGAAGCTGCGGTCGATCTTCAGGCGGCCCACCGGGAACCGGTTGAGGTAGTTGAGGTTGGAGAATCCCGTTCCGAAATCGTCCACCGCCAGCGGCACACCGTGCCGTTCCAGCACGTCGAAGCAATGACGCAGGATGTCGGTGTCACGGATCAGCGCCGACTCGGTCAGCTCCAGTTCCAGGCGCTGTGGCGGCCAGCCATGGGCATGGCAGATCTCGATCACCCGCTCGGCGAAGCCGCGATCACGCAGCTGCACGGCCGAGACGTTCACCGCGATGCGGTCGAAGTGCAGACCGGCTCTGTCCCAGGCAGTGGCCTGGCGGCAGGCTTCGTTCAGTACCCAGTCGCCGATGCGCACGATTTCACCGCACTTCTCGGCGATGGGAATGAACTCGGCCGGACTGCAGTAGCCGATGCCGGGTCGATGCCAGCGCAGCAGTGCTTCGATGGCCGGCGGCTCGCCAAGGTGGGCGTGCAGCAGCGGCTGATAGGCCAGGCTGAACTCCTCGCGCTCGATCGCGCCATGGAGCGCATGCTCCAGCTCAAGCCGGCGCTGGATGCGGGCCAGTGCGTCCTGGCTGTAGTACTGGTAGGTGTTGCGACCGGCTTCCTTGGCCGCATACATCGCGGCATCGGCGGCGCGCAGCAGTGAATCGAAATCGGTCTGGGTATCGCCCAGCATGGCGATGCCCACGCTGGCCCCCACCTTCAGCGTGGTATCGCCGCGGCGCAGCGGCTCGGCCAGCGAGCCGATCAACTTGCGCGCCACGTGGCCAGCGTCTTCCGGTTCGGCCAGGTCGCGCAGCACCACGATGAATTCGTCACCGCTGAAGCGGCCGAACAGATCATTGTTGCGCAGGTTCTGGTGCAGCCGAGTGGCCGCCGCCTTCAGCAGCGCATCACCGGTGGCATGGCCGAAGCTGTCGTTGATGGTCTTGAAGCCATCCAGGTCGATGAACAGCATCGCCAGCGAGGTGCCGCGATCACGCGCTTCCTCGATTGCTTCAGCCGTCTGCTCGCCCAGCAGCACCCGGTTCGGCAGGCCGGTCAGCAGGTCGTAATGGGCCAGCAGCTCGATGCGCTCGTTGGCCTCGCGCTCTCGCGTGATGTCACGGAACAGCACCACGAAACGTGGCGGCAGGCCATCGCGCCGATCCAGCTCGATCAGCACCTGCACCCATACGCGCAGGCCGGATTGACGATAGAAGCAGAGATCCAGCTGCTCGGGCAGTCCGCCACCGGCAATCCGGCCCAGCGCCGCCTCGAACGCACTGCGCGAGTCCTCGGTGTACAGCGCCAACGCCTGGTCCAGGGTGATCGGCTCCTTGCGCAGTCCGTGGATGCGATAGCACTCTTCGGTCCATTGCATGTGCCGGGTCTGCACCTCGATCTCGCACCCGCCGATGCGGCCCAGTGCCGAAACGCGGTTGAGCAGCTCGGTACGCCAGCGGATCAGCGCATCGGTCTGGTGCTGTTCGGTGATGTTCTGCACCTGGCCCAGCAGCCGCTTGGGCTGGCCCTCGCCGTCCAGCAGCGGCTGCATCCACAGCCGCAGATGCAGCGATGGTTCGCCGCTGCCGCGGGCCAGCTCCAGTTCGAGGCTGGCGGAGCGGCCATCGCGCCACAAGCGGCGCCAGGCTGCCCGCAGCGCTCCACGTGAACGCGGATGCAGCTGCTTGAGCCAGCGTCGCTGGCCGGGCACGTTGCCGGGCTCAAGTGCGAGCAGCGAACGCAGTTCGGGCGACCACCAGAAGGAGCCCGTGCCAGGATCGAACGACCAGCTGCCCATGCTGGCGATGCGCTGCGCCTCGCTCAGGTGCACCTGCTGTTCGTGCAGCAACGCCTCCAGCTGCTTCTGCTGTTCGATGTCGGTGTGGGTGCCGACCATCCGCAGCGGCTGGCCGTCGGCAGTGCGCGCGACCACGCGGCCACGATCAAGCACCCAGCGCCACTGCCCGTCGGGCTGGCGGAAGCGGAACTGTGCGCTGTACTGGTCGCTGGTTCCACGCAGGTGCTGATCCAGCGCGGCGCGCACGTGGCCGATGTCCTCGCCGTGCACGCGCGCCAGCATTCCGCTGGCAGTCTCTTCGCCCAGGCCAGGGGTGCGGGTGACGCGATCGCTGGGAATATCCCAGTCCCACAGGCTGTGGCCGGCGCTGTCCAGCGCCAGTTCCCAGCGTCCGCCACCCGCCAGCGGCACCGGTTCCGGCACGCTCAGGGTGAAGGCCAGCAGATTGCCGGCGCCGTCATGCACGGCGCGCAGGTGGCCGTCGTAATGCCCGCGCGGCCCTCCCGGCAGGCTGCACGCAACAATGCCACCGTCGGCCGCCAGCAGACGCAGGTCCTCCAGCATCGGCGCGTAGGCCGCGACCGTCGCCGGCAGGCCATGCTCGCGCGCGGCCGGATTGGCCGCCAGCGGACGGCCAGTGCGGTCGACGATGACCAGCGCCGACGCGAGCGGATGCTGCAGCAGGCTGGCGATGATCCCTTGGTCCACGCGATCTTGCTCCGGATGAAACGCCCGACAGCGGGGCACGCAGTGGTTAACGGCGCCTGCGGCGGATAATTGAGTGGCTACGGGGCACCTGCGCGGTAAGATGGCCGGCGCCCCTACCTGCTGCCCTGTCCATGCCCGCAGAACCGACCGGCACCGCCCCTGTTCCCGACCCGCGGATGGCCCAATCGCTGGGCCGCGATCGTCGGCGGATCGTGCTGAGTTACCTGGCGATGGCCCTGGCCTGGATGATCGCCACCGACAGCGCCGTGCAGCTGCTGGTACCCGATCCGTACCAGGCATCACTGTGGCAAAGCCTGAAAGGGTCGTTCTTCGCCCTGGCCAGCGCCGGGCTGCTGTACCTGCTGCTGCGGCCGCTGGCCGAGCACGTGCTGCTCACCCATGCCCGCCTGCAGGCCTCCGAGCTGCGCCTGCGGCAGATGTTCGAGGGCAATCCCGGGCCGATCCTGGTCTACGATCTGGACAGCCTGGCCATTCTCGATGCCAATCCTGCGGCCTGCAGCGCCTTCGGCTGGGAGCGCGAGGAACTGCTTGAGCGCACCATCGACGTGCTCTGGCCGCCCGGCCAGGACCAGGCGCTGCAGACCAAGCTCGAAGCCATCCGGGAGGCGCCCGAGCAGCTGTGCATCCTGCGGGCGCAGCTGCAGCTGCGCGATGGCAGCCTGCGGCAGATGGAGCTGCGCTCGAACGCAATCGGTTACGACGGCCACAACGCACGCCTGCTGATTGCCATCGATCGCACCGCCGAGGACCTTGCACAGCTGCGCCGGGACCAGGCACTGGCACGGGTGGAGGAAGCGCATGAGCTGGCGAAGATCGGCGCCTGGGAACTGGACCCCTCCAGCGGGCTGGGCCGGTACTCCAGCCAGGTCTATCGCCTGCTCGGCCGGCGCCCGCCGGAAGCGCGCCGCTGGCATCGCTTCGACGAACTGCTGGTGGCGGCCGATCCGGCCACCGCCGCGCAGGCCGACCAGCTGCTGGCCGAACTGTGTTCCGGCGAACCGGTGCAGGTGGACGTGCTGCTGCCGCTGCTGTCGATGGATGGCCGCGCGTTGATGGTGCACCTGCGCGCGGCCAGCGGCGTTGACGAGGCCGGCCGCGACCGCGTGCTCGGCACGCTGCAGGACGTGACCGAGCGCGAGCAGTCGCGGCGGCTGCTGCGCGAACGCGAGGAACAGTTCCGCGAACTGGTGCGTGTACTGCCGGACGGCGTGGTCATCCTCTTCGAGGAGCACGTGCTGTACGCCAACGCCTGGGCCGCGAGCCTGTTCGGCTATGGCGGCCATGCCCTGCTCGGCGAGCCGCTGGCGGCTCTGGTCGCCGACAGCGATCTGGCGCGGGTACGCGTGCAGCTCCGGGCCGGCCAGCCCCAGCACGGCCCCGGCCACAGCAGCGTGGTGGCGATGCAGCGTGCCGATGGCCGCAGCTTCCACGCCGGCCTGGCCGTGGGCGAAGTCCGCTACGGCGGTCGCGACTGCAAGCTGCTGATCGTGCGTGACCTGAGCGATTCCGAGCGCACCCGCAGTGCGCTGGAGACCAGCAACCGCGAGCTGCAGGCGATGGCCGGCCGGTTGTTCTCGCTGCAGGAGGACGAGCGCCGCGCGATCTCGCGCGACCTGCACGATGACATCGGGCAGGCCATCACCGCCATCAAGCTCTCCGCCTATGCCGCGCAGGACGAAGACGATCCGAAGCGCCGCAGCGAGGATCTGGCACAGATCGTCAGCCTGGCCGACACCACGGTGGCCAAGCTGCGTGACATCTCCACCCTGCTGCGGCCTCCACAGCTGGATGCGCTGGGCCTGGAGGCGGCACTGAGCTGGCAGGCACGGGTACTGTTCCGCTCCTCACCGGTGGAACTGCTGGCCGAAATCGAGCCTCTGCCGCATCGGCCCGACAACAGCATCGAGCAGGCCTGCTTCCGCATCGCCCAGGAAAGCCTGACCAACGTACTGCGCCACGCCCGCGCCAGCCAGGTGCAGCTGCAGCTGCGTGATGTCGGCCAGCGCGGGCTGCACCTGCAGATCCGCGACGACGGCGAGGGTTTCGACCCTGACGGCCCGCGCGGCCTGGGCCTGATCGTCATGCGCGAACGTGCGCAGAGCGTGGGCGGCCACGTGCGCATCGAGTCGGCGCACGGCGCCGGCACCCTGGTCGATGTCCATCTTCCCTACCAGGCGGCCTGCGCGGCTGCCGTCGAAACACCGGATTACTGAGCCTATGTGGAATCCCAATCTGCCGCTGGTCAGCATCGACGATGCCCCTGACCGCCTTGGCGCCGGCAATCCCGAGCTGCAGGCGATGGTGGCCGAAGCCGCTTCGGGTGGCACGCCGCTGATGCTGATGCATGTGGACATCGACCACTTCGCGTCGGTCAACGAGAACATGAGCGCGGAAGTGGGTGACCAGGCGCTGGTACTGGTGGCGCAACGCCTGCAGTCCTACCTGCGCGGGCGCGGCAAGCTGTGGCGCCATGGCAGCGACGAGTTCCTGATCGCCGTGCCGCGCGACGCCGACCTGCCGCTGCCGGAGGACTTCGCCGAAGAAATCCGCCAGCAGATGGAACTGCCGCTGTCGGTGCTGCCCTACACCCTGTTCATGACCGGCAAGCTGGGCGTCAGCCTGTGCCCGGAGCATGCCAGCAGCACCTCGCGCCTGCTCGATCATGCTGAAGATGCGCTGTACCAGGCCGCCCGCGAGGGTGGCAACGCGGTGCGCATCCATGCCGTGGACACACCGCCCAGCGCGCACAGCGAGAGCATCATCGCGCGCCAGATCGTCGATGCCATCCCCAATGCCGAGCTGAAGCTGCGCTACCAGCCCCTGGTCAGCGCACGCGATGGCCATGTGGTGGGCATGGAAGCCCTGCTGCGCTGGCAGTCGCCGACGCTGGGGATGCTGGTACCGGAGCGCTTCATGCGAACGGCCGAGCGGCTCGGCATCATCGTGCAGATCGGTACCTGGGTGCTGGAGGGCGCGCTCAAGCAGGCCCGGCTGTGGCGCGACCAGGGTTTCGACGACTTCACCATTGCGGTGAATGTCTCCACCCTGCAGCTGCTGCGACCGAATTTCTTCGCCGAAGTGATGTCGCTGCTGCAGGCAGCGGGCGTGCCGGCGCAGATGCTGACGCTGGAGATCAACGAAAGCGCGCTGACCAACAACGTCAATTTCGTGCACGAGACCCTGGCCAACCTGCGCAACGAAGGCATCAGCCTGAGCCTGGACAACTTCGGCACCGGCGACTCCAGCCTGAGCGCGCTGGTGCGCTATCCGGTGGACAAGCTGAAGATCGACCGCAGCTTCATCAAAAGCGCACCGGCCGGCAACCGCGAGGCCGCCATCGCCCGTGCGATCATCGCCATGGGCCACCAGCTGGGCATGACGGTGATCGCCAACGGTGTGGAATCACAGGCACAGCTGGGCTTCCTGCGCCGCAACGACTGCGATGTGTTCCAGGGCTATCTGTTCGGCGAACCGATGTCGGCCGATGCCGCGGGCATGACCCTGCGCCGGCGCTACCTGCGCCCGGAAGCATTCGCCGAGACCCGCCCGGACCGCACCCTGCTGCTGCTGGACGATGAAGAGAACGTGCTGCGCTCGCTGGTGCGCCTGTTCCGTCGCGACGGCTACCGCATCCTTGCCGCCGGCAACGTGCGCGACGCCTTCGATCTGCTGGCGATCAACGATGTGCAGGTGATCCTGTCCGACCAGCGCATGAGCGACATGAGCGGCACCGAGTTCCTGGGCCGGGTGAAAATGCTGTACCCCGACACCATCCGCCTCGTGCTGTCCGGCTACACCGATCTGAACACGGTGACCGACGCGATCAACCGCGGCGCGATCTACCGCTTCCTGACCAAGCCATGGAACGACGACGAGCTGCGCAAGCACATCCACCAGGCCTTCCGTACCTACGAGGAACAGCGCCGCAGCAACGCCGGCCCGGTGACGATGGACGCAGGTGACGGTGGCGAGGATCGCCCGCCGTTGCGGTGATGGAGGCCGCCGGGCATGGCCCGGCGCTACCGTGCACCTGTGCCGTGCGGCGGCTCAGCGCGGCTGCTTCACCGGCAACACCACGCGGAAGCGCGAGCCGACGCCGGGGGTGCTGTCCAGATCGATGCGACCGTGGTGCTTGTTGATGATGCTGTAGGAGATCGACAGGCCCAGGCCGGTTCCGCTGCCCACCGGCTTGGTGGTGAAGAACGGATCGAAGATGCGCTGGCGCAGTTCGGGCGAGATGCCGCCACCGGTATCCTCGAACTCGACCCAGACATGGTCGCCCTCCACGCCGGTACGCACGGTGATGGTGCCGCGCTCGGCGATGGCATGGCCGGCGTTGAGCAGCAGGTTCATGTAGACCTGGTTGAGTTCGGACGGCAGGCACTCGACCAGCGGCAGCTGGCCGAACTCACGCACCAGGGTGACCTTGTACTTGAGCTCGTTCCAGATGATGTTGATGGTGGACTCAAGGCCGGCGTGCAGGTCGACCAGCTTCCACGACTCATCGCGGCCGGAGTACGAGAAGTCCTTGAGGTCGCGCACGATGCGCGTCACCCGCTCGATGCCCTCGCGTGATTCGGCCATCAGCTGTGGCAGATCGCGGCTGATGAAGTCGATGTCCAGCCGGTCACGGATGTCGTCGATCTCCGGGATGAGCGCCTTCGGGTCGGGCGCACGCAGGGCGCGCTCGTAGGCCTCGATCACGGTGAACAGGCTGCGCAGGTACTCCTGCAGGCTGCCGAGATTGGAGTGCACGTAGCCGATCGGGTTGTTGATCTCGTGCGCGACGCCGGCGGCAAGCTGGCCGATGGACGCCATCTTCTCCGACTGCAGCAGCTTTTCCTGCGTGCCGTTCAATCGAAGGTAGGCCTGGCGCAGTTCGGCATGGCGCTGCTGCAGCTCGCGCTCGTAGTCTTCCTGGCCCTCGATGTGGCGGAACAGTGCCAGGTAGTGGCCCTGCCCGGGCGGACCGTGATGGTACAGATGCGCGATCACCACGCCCTCGCCCAGCGGCAGGCTGCCGTTCCAGTGACCGTTCTGGCGGGCGTGCTCCAGCGCGTCCGGCGGCAGCAGCTGACGCAGGCGCTGTGGCGCCGGCAGAAGGCCTTCGTCGCTGGCCAGCAGGTTCTGCGCGGCCGGATTGGCCAAGGCGACCTGACCGTCTTCGGTGAACAGCAGCAGGCCCTCGCGCAGGCGTTCAAGCAACGCCTGCAGCACCGGCTGTGGTGGAAGGGGGGCGGTAACCAGGACGTTGGCAGCGGACACGGCGGCTCAGGGGCATTCGAACAGGCGCCCAATATACGCGGTCGTGCCGCAGGCGACAGCCTGCGAGCCGGGAGGTCCGCGCGAAGTTGCGTCAGGCCACCGCCAGAGGACGGCCAGCGGTGACTGCGTGGGCCTGCCCCTTGGCATCGTAGGCCGAGGCCTCTTCGCTGCGGCCCAGCTGGCGCAGCGCCCAGTTCACTTCGCGGCGCCTGCGCGACAGCAGCACGCCGTTGGCGCGATTGCGCTCGGCCAGCTCCTGCAGCTGTTCGCCCTCGCCCACCGGCGGTGCGCCTTCCAGCGCACGCAGCGCCTCCAGCTTGGCGCCGGTGGCGCGGATCAATGCGTGCACGTCATGCTCGACCAGGGCCTGGCGTTCGACGTCCAGGGCCAGCGCCAGGCGCTGCAACGGCTCGCTCATCGCCGCGGTCATCCGTGCAGCTGCTGGTCCAGCTCAAGCATGCGCGAAGCGATCGCGTCCGGATTGATCGTATAGGTGCCGTTCTGCAGCGATTCGCGCACGGCGGCCACGCGCTGGGCGTCGATCGCCGGCGCCGTGGTCAGTTCGCGTTCGATGGCCTGCAGATTGGTGGCCTCGCCGGTCAGGCGCAGGCTGTCGGCCGCCTCCACCGGGCGTGCCGGCGAGTCGCTGCTGACGCCGGGCTTGCTGGCCGGGTTCGTCACGCTGCGCAGTGCCTGGGGGACCTGCAGGTTGCCGTCGATTTTCTGGCTCATGGGGTGTCCTGGAGTTGCCGTTCACAAGGGATAACGGCCGCAGGGCCGTGATCTTTAGGGAAATCTTGCGGGAATTCAACGCGCCACGATTACGTCACCACGGGCATCCACCGTGCCCTGCACGATGCGCCGCGAGGACAGGTTCTCCACCGAGATGCGTTCGTTCTCGCCGGCATCGCCCATCGCCCGGCCCGCGATGCGCACCTCGACCGAGCCGCGCCGCGACACCAGCGCCACATTGTCTCCGCGCTTGATGAGACGCTGGGTGACCAGGTCGGTGCTCGACAGCAGCGTTCCAGCCTGCAGCGGACGCCGGGCGATGCGGCCGATCGCTGCATTGGGATCGGCCAGCACGGCCCCGGCAATGCGTGCAGCATCGCGTTGGGCGGTACTGATATCGGCAGCCGTCAGCGTTTCTCCAGCAGCGATGCCGCGTGCAAGCACCAGCACCGTCTGGTTGCGCCGCACCTTCACCGGTACGAACAGGCGCCAGCCGCCCGCATCGGGGCAGCTGACCTCGACCGTGGTGTTCGCTGTCGGCTGCACCTGCAGCGCTCCCCCGCACCGGGGAAGACGCAGCGCGTCAGCTACCTGGGCCTCGCCTTCGCTGCCGGCGGGCAGGCTCGACAACGCCGCCGCACGGATGCTGGCCACCGGCTGCCAGTCGGCGGCCACTGCCCAGGGCGAGGCAATGGCCAGTGCGACTGCCAGGATGGAGGAGATCGGGCGCATGGCGCCTCCTGTCGATGGGACCTGGCCCGGACGCGTGCAAGCGGCGTGCCAGTGCGACGCGCGGCACCACACTCGGCGCCGCTGGATCGGACCCTCAAGTTCCCGCCGCTGCACGCCGATACAGCAGCCATGTCCCATGACCTGCTCAACCGGATCGACCAGCGGACCCGCCTGGCCGGCCACAACCGACTGGCGCTGCTGCTGTTCCGCCTCGGCGGACGTCAGCTTTTTGGCGTCAATGTATTCAAGGTGCAGGAAGTGCTGCGGCGCCCGGAGCTGTTCCAGGTGCCCGGCCTGCCCGGGCAGTTCGCCGGCGTGGCCGATGTGCGCGGACGCTCGGTGCCGGTCCTGGACCTGGGCCTGGCGATCGGCCATCCCGAGCGCGAGCCGGATGCCGATACCTCGCCCGGCTACCTTGTCGTCACTGAATTCAACCGCTCGATCCAGGGCTTCCTGGTCAGCGGCGTGGAGCGCATCGTCAACATCGCAGTGGAGGACATCCATCCGCCACCGGAACTGGGCGCTGAATCGAGCTACCTGACGGCGGTCACCCGCTTCCAGGGCGAGCTGATCCAGGTGATCGACGTGGAAAGCGTGCTGGCCGACATCGCGCAGATCCGGGGCGAGGCCGTGCTCGATCCACAGATGGCCATGCCCGCCGACGGCCCGCAGCTGCAGGTGCTGGTGGTGGACGACTCGCGGGTGGCACGCCAGCAGATCCGCAGCGTGCTGGACCAGCTGGGGGTCGGCGCCACCCTGCTCTCCGATGGCCGGCAGGCGCTGGACCACCTGCTGCAGATCCACGCCTCGGGCGAGAATCCCGCCGACCGCTACGCCATGGTCATCTCCGATATCGAGATGCCGGCGATGGACGGCTACACGCTGACGACGGAAATCCGGCGCCATCCGGGGCTGGCGGGGCTGTACGTGCTGCTGCACACCTCGCTGTCGGGCGTATTCAACAACGCGATGGTCGAGCGCGTGGGCGCCAATGCCTTCGTCGCCAAGTACTCCCCGCACGAGCTGGCCGATTTCGTGCTGGACCGCCTGCGCAAGGTGGCGATGGCGGCCTGAGGCCGCCGGGGTTCCGCGCCGGGCATGGCCCGGAGAGCGTAGCGGCGCCCCGCCCCGCCCACGACCTTTTGGCACACCGCTTGCAGCTTCCCGGGCAACGTTCCCGTGGGAGTGCATCGTGCGCAACCTGATTACCGACTACCTGGGCGTACATGCCCAGGCCATGCCGTTGCGCGAACAGCGGATGAAGCTGATCGCCAGCAATCTCGGCAATGCCGATACCCCCGGCTACAAGGCCCAGGACCTGGACTTCGACGCCGCCCTGCGCAGCGCACAGGGACAGGATGGCAACGGCCTGATGGCCACCACCCACGAGCAGCACTATGCGATCAACAACGGCCTGAATCCGTTCCAGATCGCGCGCGAGGGTGTCCAGCCCAGCCTTGACGGCAATACCGTCGATCCGGATGCAGAGCGCGCCGCCTACGGTCGCGCCGCGCTGGAGTACCGCGCATCGCTCAGCTTCGTCGAGAGCAAGGTCCGTTCCATGCTGACCGCGATCACGGGGCAATAAGCCATGAGCAACCTGCCGATCTTCGACATCGCCGGCTCCGCGCTGCAGGCGCAGTCGGTGCGCATGAGCACCATCGCCTCCAACCTGTCCAACGCCGACACCGTTGCCGGCTCGGCCGAGGCCGTCTACAAGCCGCTGGAGCCGATCTTCCAGGCGGTCACGAGCAAGGACGACCCGAACATCACCTCGGTGCAGGTGAAGGAAATCACCCGCAGCGAGGCGGCGCCGATCAAGCGCTACGAGCCCGGCCACCCGCTTGCCGACGCCGACGGTTACATCTACCAGCCCGACGTCGATCCTGTCGCGCAGATGGTCAATCTGATCTCGACCTCACGCAACTACCAGGCCGGCGTGGAGATGTTGACCACCGCCAAGGAACTGGCCCTGGCCACCCTGACCATGGGCCGCTGAGGCCCGCAGTACCGGATACCGCCATGACCACTGCCGTCAACAACCAGACCAGCCAGGACGTCTACTCCGCACTGGGCCTGAATGCTCCCAACAGCAACGCCGCCAAGAAGAAGAACACCCTGGACCAGGCCGACTTCCTGCGCCTGATGACCGAGCAGCTGCAGCACCAGGACCCGCTCAAGCCCATGGACAACACGCAGATGGTCGCGCAGATGGCGCAGATGTCGACCGTGCAGGGCATCACCGATCTGAACACCACGGTGCAGGGCTTCCAGCAGTCGATGGCCAGCGACCAAGTGCTGCGTGGCGCCGCGCTGGTGGGACACCAGGTGCTGGTGCCGTCCGAGAAGCTGGTGCTGGAGAACGAAGGCAGCGTGGAGGGCACGGTGGCCGCGCCCGGCGCCGGCATCATCACCGTGGACATCACCGATGCCAACGGCGCCAAGGTCACCTCGATCAGCGTCGAGGCCAAGGCCGCGGGCGAAACCGCATTCCAGTGGGATGGCAAGGATGCCGCCGGCAACCGCATGGAGCCGGGCAAGTACAGCGTGGTCGCCAACCATGTCGATACCGCTGGCAAGAGCACCAAGCTGTCCACCTATGTGCAGGCACCGGTGGAAAGCGTGACCGTCGGTTCCGATGGCCTGTACCTGAACCTCAAGGGCCTGGGCACGGCCCCGATCGACTACGTGCTCCGCGTCAGCTGAGCCGCCTACCCGCATCTACCAGGAGCATCCCATGGGCTTCAATGTCTCGCTGTCCGGCATCAATGCCGCCAACTCCGACCTGAGCGTCACCGCCAACAACGTCGCCAACGTCAACACCACCGGCTTCAAGCAGTCGCGCGCCGAGTTCGCCGACCTGTTCGCCGCCACCAGCTACGGCCTGTCGAAGAACGCGGTCGGCTCGGGCGTGCGCGTCTCCAACGTGGCCCAGCAGTTCATCCAGGGCAACAACGAGCAGACCGGCCGCAGTCTGGACATGGCGATTTCCGGTGAGGGCTTCTTCACCATGAACATGAACGGCCAGCGGGTGTACTCGCGTGCCGGCAACTTCCAGACCGATGCCGCAGGCTACGTGACCAACCCGCAGGGCGCGCGCCTGCAGGTGTTCGCGCCCAACGCCGACGGCACCAACTTCGACGCCGGCCGCATGATCGACCTGCAGCTGCTGACCACCGACAGCCCGCCCCGGCAGACCAGCGATGTAAAGGTTGGTTTCACCCTGCCGGCCAACGCCAAGGAACCGACGGTGCAGCCGTTCGATGCCACCAATTCCAACAGCTACAACCACTCCAGCGGCGGCATTACCGTGTATGACTCGCTGGGCGTGAGCCACATCCAGGTGTCTTACTTCGTCAAGGAAGCCGGCGTCAACCAGTGGACCGTGCACAACTTCGTCGACGGCGAACCCGCAGGTACCCCGACGCCGGTCACCTTCGACAACAGCGGCAAGCTGACCGCACCGGCCAACGGCAGGATCAGCCTCGGCACGTTCACCCCGACCACCGGCGCGGGCGAGTTGAACATGACCCTGGACGTGAGCGGCTCGACCCAGTACGGCGAGAAGTTCGCCCTGCGCAACACCCAGCAGGACGGTTACGCCGCGGGCAAGCTCAACGAAATCACGGTGTCGGACACCGGCGTGGTCTACGCACGCTACTCCAATGGCGACGACAAGCCGCTCGGCCAGGTTGCGCTGACCACCTTCAACAACCCGCAGGGCCTGGAGCAGAAGGGCAACAACGTGTGGGCGGAGACGTTCGATTCGGGTACGGCCCGTACCGGAATGCCCGATACCTCCAACCTCGGCAAGATCCAGGCCGGCTCGCTGGAGGCGTCCACTGTCGACCTGACCGAGCAGCTGGTCAACATGATCACCGCGCAGCGCAACTTCCAGGCCAACGCACAGATGATCACCACCCAGGACCAGATCACCCAGACCGTCATCAACATCCGTTGATGAGCCGCTGACCCTGTCACGGAACTCCCCGCATGGATAAAGCCCTCTACGTGGCGATGACCGGTGCCCGCGCCTCCCTGCAGGCGCAGGGAACGCTCAGCCACAACCTCGCCAACTCCGATACCCCCGGCTTCAAGGAAGCGCTGGCCAACACCGAGGCCTTCCCGATCCAGGGCCGGGGCTTTGCCTCGCGGGTCGATGCGCTGCACGTCGACGCCGGCTTCAACCGCCGGCCCGGTGCGCAGCACATCACCGGCAAGCCGCTGGACTTGGCGCTGCAGACCGGCACCTGGCTGGCCGTGCAGTCCACCGACGGCAGCGAAGCGTACACGCGCGGCGCGGCACTGTCGGTGACACCGAACGGTCAGCTGGTGACTTCCGGTGGGCGCCCGGTACTGGATGACAACAACAACCCGATCGCCATTCCGCCGTACCAGGCGATGGAGATCGGCAACGACGGCACGATCTCGATCATCCCGCAGGGTGAAGGCCCGCAGACCATGGCCATGATCGGCCGGATCAAGGTGGTGCAGGCACCGGACAAACGGCTCGAGCGCGGTCTTGATGGCCTGTTCCGCAACACCGATCCGCTGCAGCCGTTCGCCCAGGCCCTCGGGCCCACCGTGCACAGCGGCCAGCTGGAAGGCAGCAACGTCGATGCCGCTGGTGCACTGGTGCAGATGATCCAGCTGCAGCGCCAGTACGAAATGCAGGTGCAGGTGATCAAGCACGGTGATGACAACGCACGCAGCGCCAACAGCCTGCTGCGACTGGGCAGCTGACGGAATTCCGCCGGCGCCGCGTAACGGCACTGGCACACCGCTTGCACGCCGTACCCCATGGGCCGCAGCACGCGGCCGGTTTCAGCCAGACAGGACTCCGAAGATGAACCAGGCATTGTGGATCGCGAAAACCGGACTGGATGCGCAGCAGATGCGCATGTCGGTGGTTTCCAACAACCTCGCCAACACCAACACCACCGGCTTCAAGCAGGACCGCGCCAGCTTCGAGGATCTGTTGTACCAGCAGGTCCGCCAGCCTGGCGGCGCATCGTCGGCGCAGACCCAGCTGCCGACCGGCCTGCAGCTGGGCACGGGCGTGCGCGTGGTGGCCACCGCCAAGAACTTCGAGCAGGGCAGCCAGCAGCAGACCGGCCGCGCGCTGGACGTGATGGTCAATGGCCGGGGCTTCTTCGAGGTGCAGCTGCCCGATGGCAGCTCCGCCTATACCCGCGACGGCTCGTTCAAGATCAACCAGGACAGCGAGCTGGTCACCAACAGCGGTTACCCGGTGCAGCCCGGCATCCAGATTCCCGAAGGCGCGCAGTCGGTGACCATCGGCAGCGACGGCACCATCAGCGTGAAGATGGCCGACGACGCCGCATCGGTGGAAATCGGTGCGCTGACCCTGACCGACTTCGTCAATCCCGCAGGCCTGCAGGCGCGCGGCGAGAACCTGTTCCTGGAAACCACCGCCTCGGGGCCGGCGCAGAACGGCAATCCGGGCCTGAACGGGCTCGGCAACGTGGTCCAGGGTGCGCTCGAAGGCAGCAACGTGAACGTGGTGGAGGAGCTGGTGTCGATGATCGAAACCCAGCGCGCCTACGAGATGAACGCCAAGGCGATCTCGACCACCGACTCCATGCTGGCCTACCTCAACAACAAGATCTGACCGGCCCAACCGGGATAACGCCATGTCGCCCACTTCCACCCTCGCCCGCACTGTCCTCGCCAGCACGGTGGCCGCCCTGCTCGGCGGCTGCGTGATTGCCGGCGACGTGCGCCCCTACCCCGCGATGGCGCCGCTGCAGCCGATCATGCCGCCCCAGGCGGAGCCGACGGCCGGTGCGATCTATGCGGCAGGGCCAACCCTGCAGCTGTACTCGGACCGCCGCGCGCGTGATGTCGGCGACCTGCTGACCATCACGCTGCTGGAAAACACCACCGCGCAGACCAGCGCCAACACCGCCACCAACAAGGAGTCGAACCTGAGCCTGGGGACGCCCTCGATCTTCGGTGCGCCGGTCACCCTGGGCGGCAAGGACATCCTCAGCGCCAGCGCCAAGGGCGCGCGCGACTTCACCGGCAAGGGCAACAGCGCACAGAGCAACCGCCTGCAGGGCAGCGTCACGGTCACCGTGATCCAGCGCCTGCCCAATGGCAACCTGGTCGTGCAGGGACAGAAGAATCTGCGCCTGAACCAGGGCGACGAGCTGGTGCAGGTGCAGGGCATCGTGCGCCCGGGTGACATCAGCCCGGACAACACCCTTCCCTCCAGCCGTGTGGCCGAGGCCCGCATCGTCTACGGCGGCCGCGGTCCGGTCGCGCAATCCAACGCGATGGGCTGGCTGAGCCGCTTCTTCAACTCCGGCCTGACGCCGTTCTGAGCATGGCCATGACGCTTACCTTCTTCTCTTCCTGGCACCGTCTGTCATCGCTGTGCTGCCTGGTGCTGCTGGCAGTGGCTGCGCCCGCCAATGCCGAGCGCATCAAGGATCTGGCCCAGGTCGGCGGCGTGCGCGGCAACGCGCTGGTCGGCTACGGCCTGGTGGTCGGCCTGGATGGCAGTGGCGACCGCACCAGCCAGGCCCCCTTCACCGTGCAGAGCCTGAAGAACCTGCTGGGGGAGCTGGGCGTGAATGTGCCGGCCAACGTCAATCCGCAGCTGAAGAACGTCGCCGCCGTGGCGATCCACGCCGAACTGCCACCGTTCGCCAAGCCGGGGCAGCCCATCGATGTCACCGTGTCCTCGATCGGCAACGCGGTGTCGCTGCGTGGCGGCTCGCTGCTGATGGCGCCGCTGCGCGGTGCTGATGGCCAGGTCTACGCCATCGCACAGGGCAACCTGATCGTGGGCGGCTTCGGTGCCCAGGGCAAGGATGGCTCGCGGGTGTCGGTGAACGTGCCCAGCGTCGGCCGCATTCCCAACGGTGCCACGGTCGAACGCGCGTTGCCGGATGTGTTCGGTGCCAACGGCGAAATCACCCTGAACCTGCACAACAACGACTTCACCACCGTCTCGCGGATGGTCGCCGCGCTCAACAACGCCTTCGGCGAAGGCGCGGCACGTGCCGTCGACGGCGTGACTGTGGCGGTGGCCGCGCCGACCGACCCGGGTGCACGCATCGGCCTGCTTGCCCGCATCGAGAATCTGGAGCTGACCCCGGGCAGCGCCCCGGCCAAGGTCGTGGTCAACTCGCGTACGGGCACGGTGGTCATCGGCCAGCAGGTCCGTGTCGGCCCTGCGGCGATCTCGCACGGTTCGTTGACGGTGACCATCCAGGAGAACACCAACGTCAGCCAGCCCAACGCACTGGCCGGCGGCAGCACGGTGGTCAGCCCGCAGTCGACCATCACCGCCACCAACGATGGCAGCCGCATGTTCAAGTTCAATGGCGGCACCACACTGGATGAGATCGTGCACGCGGTGAACGCCGTCGGCGCCGCGCCGGGCGACCTCATCGCGATCCTGGAGGCACTGAAGCAGGCCGGCGCGCTGAGCGCCGAACTCGAGGTGATCTGACATGCGCATCACCCCCGCCTTCGAGCTGAATCCGGCGCAGCAGAACGACCCGGCCAGGATCGACAAGGTCGCGCGGCAGCTGGAAGGCCAGTTCGCGCAGATGCTGGTCAAGAGCATGCGCGATGCCAGTTTCGGCGACTCGCTCTTTCCCGGTGAGAACAAGATGTTCCGGGAGATGTACGACCAGAAGATCGCCGAGGCGATGACCCGTGGCAAGGGACTCGGGCTGTCGGCCATGATCACCCGCCAGCTGTCCGGAGCGACCGCCGAAGGACCGGCGCTGGATACCGGCATCGGCGCTGCGAAGGCCAGCCGGGCCTATCAGCTCAACGCGCCCGCCAAGGCGGCGCCGTCGCTGCCGCTGGAGGACGCCGGCCAGGCCGTACGCATGCTGCAGCAGATGGCCGCAGGTGCACAGCAGGACGCGTCGGCCGCCATCGCGCCGATGGAACAGGCCCTGGACCTGATCGCCGGCCGCGAAAGCAGCAGCGTCCACCGGTCGCTGGGCACCGATGATCCGTACATCGCCGGGCTTGACGGCCCCGACTGGGCAGCCCGCAACGACCAGTGGGCCGCCACTGCCAGCAACCGTGGCAGCGGCACTACGACCGATGCGCTGGCGACCCGCAACGCGGTTGCCCAGCTGGGTGCGCATACCCCGGAAGGCTTCGTCGCCAGCATCTGGCAGCACGCGCAGAGCGCAGCCAGGGAGCTGGGCGTGGACGCCCGCGCGCTGGTTGCGCAGGCCGCACTGGAAACCGGCTGGGGCAAGCGCCAGATCAAGCACGCCGATGGCAGCACCTCGCACAACCTGTTCGGCATCAAGGCCAATGGCTGGAACGGGCAGCGTGCGGTGGCCGGCACCCATGAGTACGTCGATGGCGTGCGCCGCAATGAAACCGCAAGCTTCCGCGCCTACTCCTCGCCGGCCGAGAGCTTCGCCGACTACGTGCGCCTGCTGAAGACCAGCCCGCGCTACCAGCAGGCCCTGCAGGCCGGCACCGATGTGCAGGGCTTCGCCCGGGGCCTGCAGCGGGCCGGCTATGCCACCGATCCGCGCTACGCGGCCAAGATCGCCGCGATCGCCGGCGGCCCGACCATCGAGCGTGCCGTCGCCGCCGTGACCGATGCCGGCAGTCGCCTTGGCCAGACCTTCGCCAGCACCGCAACAGCGGCGCTGGGTATCACCCGTCGTTGAGGAACCCCATGTCCAGCGTACTTTCCACCGGTACCGGTGCCCTGCTCGCCTTCCAGCGCGCCCTGGCAACCACCAGCCACAACGTGGCCAACCTCAACACGCCGGGTTACAGCCGGCAGAAGGTCAATTTCGCCACGGCCGATCCGCAGAACTTCGGCTACGGCACGGTGGGCAACGGCACGCGCATCACCGACATCCGGCGCACTGCCGACCAGCTGGCGATCTCGCGCCTGCTCGACAGCAGCGGTGAGCTGGCACGCCTGAAGCAGTTGTCCGGCATGGCCGACCGAGTCAACGCGCTGTTCTCCGACGCCGCCACCAACGTCGCAGGCGTCTGGTCCAGCTTCTTCGATTCGGTCAGCGGCCTGTCTTCCAATGCCTCCGGCACGGCCGACCGGCAGAGCATGCTGGACGGTGGCAAGGCCCTGGCCAACCGTTTCGTGCAGCTCAATACCCATCTGAACAACCTCAACAGCGAGGTCAACAACGGCCTGCTCGCCGGAGCGACCGAGGTCAACCGGCTGGCGCAGGAAATCGCCCAGATCAACGGCGCCATCGGCACCAACATCGCCAGCGCGGCCCCGGACCTGCTCGATCGCCGCGACCAGCTGATCTCGCAGCTGATCGGCTATACCGGTGGCACCGCGGTGATCCAGGACGGCGGCGTGATGAACGTCTACACCGCCGGCGGCAACGCACTGGTGGTCGGCACCACCGCCACCCGGGTCACCACCGTGGCCGATCCGTACCAGCCCGAGCGCCTGCAGCTGGCACTGGAAACGCAGGGCAACACCATCACCCTGGATCCCAAGGCCGTCGGCGGCCAGATCGGTGGGCTGATGGAGTTCCGCGACACCGTGCTGACCCCGGCGCAGGCGGAACTGGGCAAGCTGGCGATCGGCCTGGCCGACAGCTTCAACCAGGTCCACCACCAGGGCGTGGATCTCTACGGCCAGCTCGGCGGTGACTTCTTCAACATCGGCACGCCGCGGGTGACGGCCAACAGTGGCAACAGCGGGACGGCCAGCATCAGTGCCAGCTTCGGCGATCTCGGCAAGCTGGACGCGCAGAACGTCGTCCTGCAGTTCGATGGCACGCAGTGGAAGGCGAGCCGCGCCGACACCGGCGCCAGCATTCCGTTGACCGGCACCGGCACCGCCGCCGATCCGCTGGTGATCAACGGCGTCGAGCTGGTGGTCGGCGGCACGCCGGCAATCAACGACCGCTTCCTGCTGCAGCCCACTGCCGGCGTGGCCGGCAGCCTGGAGATCGCCATCACCGATCCCTCGCGCATCGCAGCCGCGGCTGCCGTGAAGGGCGCCGCCGCCACCGCCAATACCGGTACGGGCAAGCTCAGCGGCGTCTCCGTGACCGATGCCGGCCATGCGGACCTGCGCAATCCTGCGGCGATCGTCTTCACTTCCGCCACCACCTACACCATCGATGGTGGCCCACCGCAGACCTACACCCCGGGCCAGACCATCAGCGCCAACGGTTGGAGTTTCGTTCTCGACGGTGCACCGCGCACCGGCGACACCTTCAACATCACCCCGACCCCGGCCGGCTCTTCGGACAACAGCAACGCGGCAAGGCTGGCCAAGGTGGAGAGCGCCAAGGCGTTCAGCAGCGGCACCGTCACCCTGAACGGCGCACTGGGCGGGCTGACCACCCAGGTCGGCGCGGCAGCGCGCTCGGCCGAGTACTCGCTTGAAGCACAGCTGGTGATCAACGAAAAGGCCCAGGACGCGCGCGACGAAATCTCCGGCGTCAACCTGGATGAGGAGGCAGCGAACATGCTCCGCCTGCAGCAGGCCTACCAGGCCGCCTCGCAGCTGATTTCCACTGCCGACAACATGTTCCAGACCATCCTGGGAGCCGTCCGCCGATGAGCAGCCGCATCTCCACCGGAATGATGTTCAACCAGTCGGTGACGCTGATGCTGGCCAAGCAGGCCAAGCTCAATCACCTGGAGCAGCAGATCGCCACCGGCAGCAAGATCGTCAGCGCCAAGGACGATCCCGTGGCCGCGGGCACCGCCGTGGGCCTGGACCGCAGCCTGGCGGCACTCGAGCGCATGGGCCTCAACGCCGGCAACGTGCAGAACCGGCTCGGCGTGCAGGAGAACACACTGGCCCAGGTCAACGATCTGATGGGCCGCGTCAGCGACCTGACGCTGCAGGCCAGCAATCCGGCGCTGAGCGCCGCGGACAAGAAGACCCTGATCACCGAGCTGAACCAGATCCGCGACGGCCTGCTGTCGCTGGCCAACAGTAGCGATGGTACCGGCCGCTATGTATTCGGTGGCACCCATGACGGCGATCCGCCGTTCGCCAAGATCGACGGCAAGGTGGTCTATCGTGGCGACCAGACCCAGCGCCAGGTGGAAGTGGGGCCGGACACCTACGTGCTCGACGCCCTGCCCGGCAGCGAGATCTTCATGCGCATTCCGACCGGCGATGGCTTCGTCGACGGCAGCGCCGCCGCAGGCAACACCGGCAAGGGCGTGCTGACCAACATCACCCGCGACGGCAGCGACAGCTGGAACGGCCAGGCCTTCAGCGTGCGCTTCACCGCCAGCGACCAGTACGAGGTGCTGGACGCAACGGGCAACGTGACCAGTACCGGCTCCCTGAAGCCCGGCGACGAACTGGAAGTGAACGGCGTGCGCCTGCAGATCACCGGCGCTGCCGAGCCCGGCGATACCTTCAACGTGCAGCCGGCCGGCAGCCGCGACATCTTCGCGACGATGGACAAGCTGATCGCCGCACTCGACGCCGATACCGGCAGCACCGCACAGCTGGCGGCGCAGCAGAACCAGCTGCAGAGTGCATTGCGCGACGTCGGTCGCGCGTCCGAGCGGATGATCGATTCGCGTGCTGCCGGCGGCTCGCAGCTCAAGGCGCTGGACAATGCAGCGGACATGCGCGAAGCCAACAGCGTGACGTTGAAGACCACCCTGTCACAGATGCGCGACCTGGACTACGCCGATGCCCTGAGCCAGTACCAGTTGCAGAGCACCGCGCTGCAGGCTGCACAGACGATCTTCTCGCAGATGCAGTCGATGTCGCTGTTCAACAAGATCGGCTGATCCGTTTCCCGCACACGCCCATGAAGGCCGCGATGCCCTGCATCGCGGTCTTTTTCGTTTCCGCAGCACCCTGCCGCTGCCTCGCCCGCCGGTGCGCCGCGCGCGTTCATTGACGACCCGCGCGCCCAGGTCCGCCCACCCGGCGCCACCAGCGGCGCCCGCCACCCCTGCCCGCCCCCCTTCCAGGCCGGTGAAACCCCGGAAAAACAGCGTCCCGCAGGCTTTTTCCGGCTCATCGAAATTCACGCCTAAAGGTTGTTGACAAAGCGCCGTTATTCATTTGGCAACGGCGAAGCACACAGCCAAACAAAAAAACAGGCGGCGCTTCGTTCCATTCACCTACGGGTTCCAAATAAGAGGAGACGACCCCATGGCACAGGTAATCAACACCAATACGATGTCGCTCAACGCTCAGCGCAACCTGAGCACCAGCGGCAACTCGCTGGCCACCACCATCCAGCGCCTCTCGTCCGGCCTGCGCATCAACAGCGCGAAGGACGACGCCGCCGGCCTGGCGATCTCGGAGCGTTTCAGCACCCAGATCCGCGGCCTGGACGTGGCCATCCGCAACGCCAACGACGGCATCTCGCTGGCCCAGGTCGCCGAAGGTTCGCTGAGCGAAGTCGGCAACAACCTGCAGCGCATCCGCGAACTGGCCGTGCAGGCCTCCAATGCCACCAACTCCAGCAGCGACCGCAAGGCCCTGCAGGCCGAAGTGACCCAGCTGGTCAGCGAAATCGACCGCGTCGCCAAGCAGAGCGACTTCAACGGCACCAAGCTGCTCGACGGCAGCTTCACCAGCCAGCTGTTCCAGGTGGGTGCCAACGCCGGCCAGGCCATCGCCATCAACAGCGTGGTCGACGCCAAGGCCAACTCGCTGGGCGCGACGACCTTCGTCAACGCTGGCAGCGCCACCCTGGATGACGCAGCCGTCGATGCCGCCGCCGGCACGCTGGCCAACATCACGGTGGGCGACGTCAGCATCGGCGACGTCACGTTCGACTACACCACCCCGCCAGGCGCGCCGGCCACCGCGGCCGAGATCGCTGCGGTGCGCAAGGTCAACCAGGACAACGCCACCAAGGCGCTGGCTGCTGCCCTGAACGGCAAGATCGGCGAAACCGGCCTGCATGCCGCGCAGTCCACCACCGCGGGCGAAGTCACCCTGACCTCGGTCAAGGCCGACAACACCGTGGCCGGTGTGACCGTGAAGATGGGGCCGACCGCCACCGCAACCGACCTGAACGCCCCCGCCGCCGGCACCGCTGCCGCCCACGTCGCCGACATCCAGATCGATACCGTCGCCGGCGCCCAGCAGGCCCTGGAGATCGTCGACAAGGCCCTGGAATCGGTCAACAGCGTCCGCGCCGACCTGGGCGCGATCCAGAACCGCTTCACCTCGGTGGTCGCCAACCTGCAGACCTCTTCCGAAAACCTGTCGGCCTCGCGCAGCCGCATCCGCGATACCGACTTCGCCAAGGAAACCGCCGAACTGACCCGCACCCAGATCCTGCAGCAGGCCGGCACGGCCATGCTGGCCCAGGCCAACCAGGTGCCGCAGAACGTGCTCAGCCTGTTGCAGCGCTGACATGAGCCGCTCCCGGGGCACGTCGGGGGCGTCTGACCCAACTCACGTGCAACCGCTCAAGGACCTCTCCTCATGGCACAAGTCATCAACACCAACACGATGTCGTTGAATGCTCAGCGTAACCTGAGCACCAGCGGCAGCTCGCTGGCCACCACCATCCAGCGCCTGTCCTCCGGTTCGCGCATCAACAGCGCCAAGGACGACGCCGCTGGCCTGGCGATCTCCGAGCGCTTCGGCACCCAGATCCGCGGCACCGATGTGGCCATCCGCAATGCCAACGACGGCATCTCGCTGGCCCAGGTCGCCGAAGGCTCGTTGACCGAGATCGGCAACAACCTGCAGCGCGTCCGCGAGTTGTCGGTGCAGGCCGCCAATGCCACCAACTCGGCCAGTGACCGCAAGGCGCTGCAGGCCGAAGTGACCCAGCTGGTCAGCGAAATCGACCGCGTTGCCAAGCAGTCCGAGTTCAACGGCACCAAGCTGCTGGACGGTTCGTTCTCCAGCCAGCTGTTCCAGGTCGGTGCCAACGCCGGCCAGGCCATCGCCATCGACAAGGTGGTCGATGCCAAGGCCGACGCACTGGGCAATGCCGTCTTCGACGCCAACACCATCGCCATCGACGAAGGCGATAGCGTCGCAGCCGATGCGGGCAAGGAAATCACCTATTCCGGCCTGACCATCGGTGGCGGCGGCCTGACCTCGGCGATCAAGATCGCCGACGTCAAGATCACCTCCACCGGCGACGCCGCCAAGGACCAGGCTGCCCTGGCCGCGGCGACCGTGACCGCGATCAACGCCAAGATCGGTGAGACCGGCGTCTACGCCGAACTCGACGGCACCACCGCCGGCCAGATCAACCTGACCTCGGTGAAGGAAAGCGTCGACAAGGACGGCAAGTTCGTCGCCATGTCGGCCACTGCGGGCACCAGCGCCGGCGTCACCGGCTTCGACAGCGCCGCCGCCACCGCCAGCACCGGCGCATCACCGGGCAAGCTGCTGAAGGACGTCGACATCAGCACCGTGAAGGGTGCCCAGCAGGCGCTGGAAGTGGTCGACAAGGCACTGGGTTCGATCAACAACACCCGCGCCGACCTGGGTGCGATCCAGAACCGCTTCACCTCGGTGGTCGCCAACCTGCAGACCTCGACGGAGAACCTGTCCGCCTCGCGCAGCCGCATCAAGGACACCGACTTCGCCAAGGAAACCGCTGAACTGACCCGTACCCAGATCCTGCAGCAGGCCGGTACGGCCATGCTGGCCCAGGCCAACCAGGTACCGCAGGGCGTGCTCAGCCTGCTGCGCTGATCCGCACCGTGATCGACTCCCGGGCGCCGGCCAGGCCGGCGCCCGGACCCTGAACCACGTACCGCCTCCGCCAAAGGAAATGCACCATGGCACAAGTCATCAACACCAATACGATGTCGCTGAATGCTCAGCGCAATCTGAGCACCAGCGGCGCCTCGCTGGCCACCACCATCCAGCGCCTGTCCTCGGGCTCGCGCATCAACAGCGCCAAGGACGACGCCGCCGGCCTGGCGATCTCCGAGCGCTTCGGCACCCAGATCCGCGGCACCGACGTCGCCATCCGCAATGCCAACGACGGCATCTCGCTGGCCCAGGTCGCCGAAGGTTCGCTGACCGAGATCGGCAACAACCTGCAGCGCATCCGTGAGCTGTCGGTGCAGTCGTCCAACGCCACCAACTCGGCCAGCGACCGCAAGGCGCTGCAGGCAGAAGTGACCCAGCTGGTCAGCGAAATCGACCGCGTCGCCAAGCAGTCCGAGTTCAACGGCACCAAGCTGCTGGACGGCTCGTTCTCCAGCCAGCTGTTCCAGGTCGGTGCCAACGCCGGCCAGGCCATTGCCATCGACAAGGTGGTGGACGCCAAGACCGAATCGCTGGGCACCGCGACCTTCGCCACCGGCGGCACGGCCATTCTGGCCGCAAGCACCGATGGCGCACGCATCACCGGCAAGGTGATGGACGTGGATATCGGCACCGTCGAGATCAAGGCCGGCGCCACCGCCGAAGAGGCCGCCAAGGCCGTGGCCACCGCCATCAATGCCAAGATCGGTGAAGCCGGCATCTATGCCGAAGCGAACAGCGACGGCACGATGAAGCTGAGCTCGGTGAAGGAAGGCAAGGACGTCGTCGCTGCCGATATCGCACTGGAGCGCAGCAATTTCGACGCTGCCGCGGGTACCTGGAGCGCGAACGCTGCTGCAGCCGCCTACACTGCGGGCACCGCTACCGCTGCCAGCGTGCAGAAGCTGGACGTGAGCACCGTGCTCGGCGCCCAGCAGGCGCTGGAAGTGGTCGACAAGGCACTGGGTTCGATCAACAACACCCGCGCCGACCTGGGTGCGATCCAGAACCGCTTCACCTCGGTGGTCGCCAACCTGCAGACCTCGACGGAGAACCTGTCCGCCTCGCGCAGCCGCATCAAGGACACCGACTTCGCCAAGGAAACCGCTGAACTGACCCGTACCCAGATCCTGCAGCAGGCCGGTACGGCCATGCTGGCCCAGGCCAACCAGGTACCGCAGGGCGTGCTCAGCCTGCTGCGCTGATCCACGGCAAGAAGGTACCGCTGCCGCCGGTCGAACCGGCGGCAGCGGCAACCCGACAGCCACGGCGCACGCAGGCGCGGGCCATGCCCGGCCCGGGACGCTTCCCGAACCGGCTTGGCATCGCCCGCCCCTGCGGACCTCTGTTTCAGCGCTGTACCTTTGACTGTACGCACCGGGCGGCTTCGTCTCCCCCCGATTGTCAGTAGCCTGATCCCTCCCCTGCTTTGGGGGAGGGTTTTTTGCAGACTCCCGGCAGCCTGCGTCGTCCCGACCGCACCCTGCCCTGTCACTCCTGCAACCTGCATGCCAAACCTGCCGTCCGGCACTGGCACGGCGCATGCATCAACGAAGTCCTCAAGACCCAGCGGCGCAGGCCGCTATTTTCGTTGACGACGGGCGGCCGCAGCGCGGCGCCCGGATTACCAGGAGAAACGACGTGGCAGACTTTGGATACGGTGGCATCGGCTCGGGCCTGGACATCTCCAGCATCGTCAGCCAGCTGGTCGCGGCCGACCGCAAGCCCGCCGACAATGCGCTGAACCTGCAGCAGTCCAAGACCAAGATGCAGCTGTCGTCGATCGGCACCGTCACCGCGGCCTTCGACAAGCTGAAGACCGCACTCACGGCACTGAAGGCCACCACGGCCTTCGACACCCGCACGGTCACCGCCAGCAAGGGCGGCAGCGGCGGTACCGACGAGATCCTGACGGCCAGCGTGGCGCTGTATGACGTCGGCACCACCAAGGCGGCCGCGTCCAATGGCACGCACATCATCGACGTCAAGTCGCTGGCGACCGCACACAAGCTGATCGCCGACACCTCCGTGCCCAAGACCGATACGTTCGCCGCCGGAACCTTGACGTTGACCGTCGGCGTCGGCGACAAGGCCAAGACCATGAACGTGGAGGTCGAGGAAGGCGACACGCTGACCACGATCCGCAACAAGATCGACGCCGCCGGCCGCAAGGAAGGCGTGCAGGCCACCCTGATCAGCTCCGGCGACAACCAGTACCTGTCGATCGCACAGGAAAAGACCGGCGCGGCAAACGCGATCAAGCTCGAATACGCCGGCAGCGACCCGAAGTTGGGAGCGCTGGTCGGCAGCCTGAAGCAGAACACCGCGGCCGCCGATGCCAAACTGACCATCGACGGCGTTGAAGTGGTGAGCGCCAGCAACACCGTGGCCGACGCCGTGCCGGGCCTGACCCTGAACCTGAAGAAGGAAGGACAGAGCACGGTCACGATCAGCACCGACACGGCCGCGGCGACCAAGGTGATGCAGGATTTCGTGACCGCGTACAACGCGGCCATCGCCGCCATCAACACCGAAACCAAGTACGACGCCAAGACCAAGGAGGCGGCAGCCCTCACCGGCGACGCACAGATGCGCGGCGCCGCCAGCCAGCTGCGCTCGGTGATGTCGGGCGTGCTCAAGTCGTTGTCCGGCGATGGCCTGGACGCCAAGGCCATCGGCCTGCAGACCCGTGGCTACCCCAATGCCGATGGCAGCCTGGTGCTTGATACCACCAAGTTCGCTGCCGCGCTTGCCAGCCAGCCGGAGAAGATCCGCCAGGCGATCACCGGCGATGCCGGCGGTGCGGGCCAGCTGTACTCGCTGGTCGACGGCTACGTGAGCACGACGGTCGGCAAGGAGGGTGCGTTCGTTGCCCGCACCAAGGGCCTGAACAACACCCTGGACAGCATCGACAAGCGCCGCAAGGACCTGGATACACGCATGGTCGGCGTGGAGGCACGGTACAAGAAGCAGTTCCTCGCACTGGACAGCCTGATGGGCAAGCTGCAGCAGAGCAGTTCGGCGCTGCAGCAGCAGCTGGCGCAGTTGAACGGTTGACGGACGCGCGCGGCACTCAAGTTTGGTGCCGAACGCACCGATAACGGACGCAACAGCAATCATCGCGGTACTGCCGGCAGTGATCGTCACGATCCTGCTGCAGCACCCAGCGCAAGGAGAATCACGAATGTACGGTTCCAGCCGTCAGTACGCCGAGCAGTACCGCCAGGTGGGTGTGACCAGTGCGGTCACCGATGCCGATCCGCACAAGCTGGTGGCCCTGTTGCTGGCGGGCGCGCTGGAGCGCGTGCGGCGCGCACTGGCCAGCCTCGAGCGCGGCGACCATGCCGGCAAGGGCAAGGCGATCGGCGAGGTCTGCGCCATCGTCGGCCACCTCAACGGCTCGCTGGACCA
Source organism: Stenotrophomonas genospecies 5 (assembly GCF_054473825.1). NCBI lineage: Bacteria > Pseudomonadati > Pseudomonadota > Gammaproteobacteria > Lysobacterales > Lysobacteraceae > Stenotrophomonas > Stenotrophomonas genospecies 5. Next base: position 932,699 of record NZ_JBTMUW010000001.1, on the reverse strand, counting down.
TGAGGCCGGCGGCGAGATTGCCGGCAATCTTTCGTCCCTCTACGACTACGTGCTGCAGCGCCTGACCGAGGCCAACCTGCACAACGACCGCGCCGCCCTGGACGAATCGCTGCAGCTGCTGGGCGAGATCGACAGCGCCTGGAACGCAATTCCGCACGAGCAGCGCCGTACGGCAGCGGTGGCACCATGAGCCTGCAGGCACTGCATGCGCAGCTGGATGCTTTCGAGAAGGCGCTGGGTGAAGATGCCTTCGACACCGCCGACAGCCTGCTCGAAGGCCATGACAGCAAGCTGCACGCGCTGTTGAGCCAACCGCTGGCGGCCGCCGACCATGGGCCACTGACCGCGCTGTTCGAACGCCAGCAGAGCCTGCTGACCCTGCTGCGCCATCGCCGCGACGCGGTGGCCGTGCAGCTGCACGATGGACGGCGCTCCCTTCGCGCCGCGCACGCCTACCTGCAGGCAGAATCGCTGGCATGACCCTCCTGCCGACCACGTCGCTGCATCACCCGGCCGAAAGCGAGCTGTTCGACGAGACGCTCAGCTGCGAACTGGCGCTGCCGGTCGAGTTCCAGGCCGGCAATGCGGCGGGACGTACCAGCAGCGCCGAAGGCCTGCTGCGCAGCCTGGCGCTGGTCGAGGACAGCCGTGTCGATGAACACGACGAGCGCAGCGAGGCCAGCCTTCCGCTGCAGCGGCTGGAAGCCAAGCTGGATCTGGCCATGGTGCTGCTGGGCCGGCTCGTGCGTCAGCAGGGCCCGGCATTGACCCTGCGCCCGGTGCGCTGGTCCCGGCGCGGCATCCGCCTGCAGTTGGGCCCCCGCAGTGGCGCGGCCCCGGGCCAGGCCGGCGTGGTCCGCGTGCAGCCCAGCGACTGGCTGCCCGACCATATCGATCTGCCGGTGGAAGTGGTTGCCGAGGCCGCCGACGGCAGTGGAGGCCACTATCTCTGGCTGCGTTTCCATCGCCTCGGCGACGGGCTGGAAATGGCCATGGAGCGGCATCTGTTCCGCCTGCACAGACGTCAGGTGGCCGAAGCAAGGCGGGCGCGCTGAACCCTGGCACGCCCGCCCGCAACGGACGACGCTTGGCTCGCCCGTTCAGCTAAGTTAAGGTGGACTCCCCTCCCGGACCTCCAGCGTGCCTGTGCGAGTTCTCATCGTCGACGATCACACCCTGGTCCGCGCCGGCCTGGCGCGGCTGCTGCAGGGGTTTGCCGACGTGCAGCTCGTGGCCGAGGCCAGCAACGCCGAGCAGGCGCTGCAACTGGCCCTGCAGCACGCTCCGGACGTGGTGCTGATGGATCTGTCCCTGCCCGGACGCACCGGCCTGGAAGCACTCAGCGACATCCGCATGCGCGCACCCGGCACCCGGGTGGTGATGATGACCATGCACGATGATGCCGCCCACGTGCGCGACGCACTGGATCGCGGTGCCGTCGGCTTCGTGGTCAAGGATGCCGCGCCGCAGGAACTGGAACTGGCGCTGCGCGCCGCACACGCCGGCCAGGTGTTCCTGAGCCCGCAGATCTCGGCGAAGATGCTGGCGCCCATGCTCGGCCGCGAGAAGCCCACCGGCATCGCCGCGCTGTCACCCCGCCAGCGCGAGATCCTGCGCCGCATCGGCAAAGGCGAAAGCAACAAGGAAATCGCCGCCGATCTCGGCATCAGCGTCAAGACCGTGGAAACCCACCGCGCGCGCATGATGGAATCGCTGGGGTGCCGCCGCGCCAACGACCTGCTGCTGCTCGCCGCCCGCCACCAGCACGAGCTGGAGTGACCGCGCGACCCGGATGACGGGTTCCCGTCACCCCCACAGGCACTGACGGAATCCCGTACACGCCGGCACGACGCCCCGACCGCGTACGCAACAGGAAATCAAGGACTTGCGACCGGGGAACGTCAACATCCCGCGCCCATGTCAGGAAAACCCCTACACGCTGTCGGGTAATTCACCAACCACCTCAGGAACCCCCTGATTCCGCACCCGCCGGATCAGAAGCAAGATGCGTTCCACAAGGCGTCGGGGAGCGGCGCCGGGGAACCACGATGAAGGCTGCACTCTCGGCCCAGCTGGGCCAACAACTTCACCTCACCCCGCAGCTGCTGCAGTCGATCCGGCTGCTGCAGCTGGACGGACTGCATCTGGAACAGGAAATCCAGCGCCTGCTCGACTCCAACCCGATGCTGGAGATCGAGGATGCCGAAGCACCTGCACCCGAACCCGGCGACGCCGGCGCCACCACGCTGGAAACCGCGGCGTTCGACGAGCTGCCGGAATCCTCGATGTGGGACGTTGCCGGCGCCAGCTGGCAGGACGGCGACGACGACCGGATGGCACGCATCGCGGCGGGCGAATCGAGTGATCCGCAGCTGCGCGTGCTGCAGCGGCTGGCACTGGACCTGGACGACCGCGAGCTGGCGGTCGCCGCCTTCTGGCTCGAGCATTGCGATGACGCCGGCTATCTGCAGGCACCGCTGGCACAGCTGCAACTGCTGGCCAGCGCCCAGTTCGACATCGCCGCCGATGGTGTCGAAGCGGTCCGCCAGCGCCTGCTGCATGGCGAGCCCGCCGGCATGGCCGCGCGGGACCTTCGCGAAAGCCTGCAGGCCCAGCTGCGCAGCCTGGACGGCGTGGTTCCTGCGCGGCATCTGGCTACCCGCATCCTTGCGGGCGCGCTCGAGCCGCTGGCCGCGCACGACTACCCCGCCCTCGCCCGCCTGCATGACGCCGAGATCGGTGACGCGCGCGAAGCAGTGCGACTGATCCTCTCGCTGCAACCCCGCCCGGGTGACAACCTGCTGCCGGAACGCAATGCCGTGGTGGTACCGGACGTGGTCGCCTGGCACGCCGACGGCCAGTGGAAAGTGGCCCTCAATCCGGCGACCAGCCGCCGCGTATCGATCAACACGCAGTACGAACAGGCGCTGGCCGACAGCAACGAGGCTGCACCGGCGCTGCGCGAGATGCTGCAGGAAGCGCGCTGGTTCAGCCGTGGCCTGTCGATGCGCTATGACACCCTGCTGCGTACCGCGCGGGTGATCGTCGAGCGCCAGGCTGCGTTCCTGGTCCGGGGCGAGGAAGCGATGGCGCCGCTGACCCTGAAGGAAGTGGCCGAGGAGATCGGCATGCACGAGTCCACCGTCTCGCGCATCACCACCGGCAAGTACCTGCAGACCCCGCGTGGCACCTTCGAGCTGAAGCACTTCTTCGCGGTGCGCCTGGAAGGCGCCAGCGTCTCCGGCCAAGCGGTGAAGGCCATGGTGCGCCGCCTGATCGATGCCGAGCCGGCCGGTCGGCCGCTGGCCGATGAGGCCATCGCCGCCCTGCTTTCGCGCCAGGGGGTGAACATTGCCCGCCGAACCGTCGCAAAATACCGAGAACAACTGGATATCGCCCCGGCCCGCGAACGGCGCCGGCTCAGCGCCAGGCAACCGCAGCTGGCCCGGGTGGGCTGAAAAGGATGTTGGACATGAACACGCTCACGGTCCTGCTGGTCGACGACCACGAAGGTTTCATCAACGCAGCGATGCGCCATTTCCGCAAGATCGACTGGCTGCAGATCGTCGGCAGTGCCGGCAACGGCCTGGAAGCGATCGAGCGCTCGGAGACCCTGCGCCCGCAGGTGGTGCTGATGGACCTGGCAATGCCGGAAATGGGCGGCCTGCAGGCGACCCGCCTGATCAAGTCGCAGGATGACGCCCCGTACATCGTCATCGCCAGCCACTTCGATGACGCCGAGCACCGCGAGCATGCACTGCGTGCCGGCGCCGACAATTTCGTCAGCAAGCTGTCCTACATCCAGGAAGTGATGCCGATCCTGGAAGGCCTCAGGGAGGATCGATCGTGAGCGAGTCGCGCATCCTGGTGCTGGACAACGACGCCGTGCGTGCCGAACGCACCGTTGCCCTGCTGGAATTCATGGACTTCAATCCGCGCTGGGTTTCCGACGCGGCAGACTTCGACCTGGGGCGGCAGCGCCAGAGCGACTGGATGGCGGTGATCGTCGGCAGCCTCGACGACAGCGCCGCCAGCACCGCCCTCTACGCATGGCTGGGCGGCAGCAGCCTGCCGCCGCCGGTGCTGCTGGCCGATGGCCAGGCCAGTGCCTTCGCCCACCGCCACGGCCTGCATGAAGCCAACATCTGGCCGCTGGAGACGCCGCTGCGCCATGCGCAGATGGAAGCCCTGCTGCGCCGTGCCAGCCTCAAGCGCCTGGATGCCGAGCACCAGGCGGGCGCCGTGCAGGAGCAGGGACCCACCGGCAATGGTGCCGCTGTGAGCGCGCTGCGCACGATGATCGACCAGGTCGCGGCATTTGATACCACCGTCCTGGTGCTGGGCGAGTCGGGCACCGGCAAGGAAGTGGTCTCGCGCGCCATCCACCAGCGCTCGCCGCGCCGCGACGGGCCATTCGTGGCGATCAACTGTGGCGCCATTCCAGCCGACCTGCTCGAGAGCGAACTGTTCGGCCACGAGAAGGGTGCCTTCACCGGCGCGCTGACCGCGCGCAAGGGCCGCTTCGAAATGGCGGAGGGCGGCACCCTGCTGCTGGATGAGATCGGCGACATGAGCCTGCCGATGCAGGTCAAGCTGCTGCGCGTGCTGCAGGAGCGCAGCTTCGAGCGTGTCGGCGGCAACCAGACCATCCGCTGCAACGTGCGGGTGATCGCAGCGACCCACCGCGATCTGGAGAGTCGGATCGCCGACGGCAAGTTCCGCGAAGACCTGTTCTACCGCCTCAATGTGTTCCCGATCGACGTGCCGGCCCTGCGCGAACGGCGCGAGGATCTGCCGGCACTGGTGGAAACCATTGCCGCGCAGCTGGCGCGCACCGGCCGCGGCGAAGTCCGTTTCACTGCCGAAGCCCTGCAGGCGCTGGCGGGCTACGAATGGCCAGGCAACGTACGCGAGCTGACCAATCTGGTCGAACGCCTGGCGGTGCTGCATCCGGGTGGTTCGGTCCGCGTGCAGGACCTTCCCGCGCGCTACCGGGGCGACGCCCTGCTGGCCCCCGTCAGCACCCCGGCCGCGGTACCGGCAGCACCCAGCGAAGAGCGATTGGACCTGCGCAGCTTCTCCTTCCACACCCCCGGCAGCGGCGGCCAGCCGTCGCTGGAGCACGGCATCGCGGTCAACCGCGCTGCGGCTGCCACTGCCCTGCCCGACGACGGCCTGGACCTGCGCAACCACATGGCCAGCATCGAGCTGGGCCTGATCAATGAAGCGCTGGAGCGGACGCAGGGGGTGGTCGCCCACGCCGCGCAGCTGCTGGGCCTGCGCCGCACCACTTTGGTGGAAAAACTGCGCAAATACGGCATCGAACGCGAGCAGGCCGAACTGGCCAGCTGAGCGTGATCGCCAGCATGAAGGGGGCACGGACGCCTGGGCTTGCCCGGGCGTTCGTGTATCCGGCGGCCGCCGGCAAGGCCAAAAAACCGACGCCGGTTCACTGACACCGGCAGATGACGACAGCGTATCGGCACGCCAGCTCGCCCTTCCTCCGCCGAACGCAAACTTCCGTCACGTTTCTGAACCACTCAGGCGTTCCGGCACGGCACTTGCAGTGATCCCTGCAGATTCCCCACCCCTGTTCCTGGAACCGTTGCAGATGTCCCACTCCGTCACTTCGATCCTTTCGCAGATCCGCACCTACCAGTCCCAGATGGGACAGCCGGTGCTCAATCCGCTGGCTGAAGCGCCGCGCAGCAATGCCCTTCCGGGTGCGGTGCTGGATGCGCCGCAGGTGCAGCCGGCCAGCTTCACCGAGACCCTGCGCGGTGCGATTGCCGGCGTCAACAATGCGCAGCAGACGTCCGGCGCGCTGGCCAAGGCGTTCGAGATGGGCGAACCCGGCGCCGACCTGGCCAAGGTGATGGTCGCCTCGCAGCAATCCCAGATCGCCTTCCGCGCCACCGTGGAAGTCCGCAACCGTCTCGTCCAGGCCTACCAGGACGTGATGAACATGCCGCTGTAAGGAACTTGACGCATGGCACTGACGCTTTCCAAGGACAGCCTGAACGCCGAGAAGGCGGGGCAATGGTTCGACCGCCTGCAGAGCCTGCAGATCACCCGTCGGCTGGGGCTGATGGCGATGATCGCAGTGGCGGTGGCGGCGGGCCTGTTCGTGTTCTTCTGGTCACAGAAGCCCGGCATGGTTCCGCTGTATACCGGCCTGGACCAGAAGGCCACCGCTGAAGCGACCGACCTGCTGCGTGCAGCGCAGATCCCGTTTGCCCTGGACCCGGCAACCGGTGGCATCACCGTGCCGGAGAAGAACCTGCATGACGCCCGCCTGAAGCTGGCCGGCTCCGGCCTGACCGACAGCGGCAAGCTGGGTTTCGAGCTGATGGAGCGCGACCCGGGCTTCGGTGTCAGCCAGTTCGTGGAAAGCGCGCGCTACCAGCACGCGCTGGAGACCGAACTGTCGCGCACCATCAATACGCTGCGACCGGTGCGTGACTCACGCGTACATCTCGCCATCCCCAAGCCCAGCGCCTTCACCCGCCAGCGCGACGTCGCCAGTGCTTCGGTAACCCTGGAACTGCGCGGTGGCCAGCAGCTGGAACGCAGCCAGGTAGATGCGATCGTGCACATGGTCGCCGCCAGCATTCCGGACCTGTCGCCGGAACGGGTGACCGTGGTCGACCAGAGCGGGCGCATGCTCAGCATCAGCGACCCGAACAGCGAAGCGGCGGTCAACGCCGCCCAGTTCGAGCAGGTCCGCAGGCAGGAGACCTCCTTCAACCAGCGCATCCGCGAGTTGCTGGAACCGATGACCGGCCCGGGCCGCGTCAATCCGGAAGTCAGCGTGGACATGGACTTCTCGGTCACCGAGGAAGCGCGTGAGCTGTACAACGGCGAGCCGGCCAAGCTGCGCAGCGAACAGATGAGCGAGAACACCACCAGCACGCCCGGACCGCAGGGTGTGCCTGGCGCAACCAGCAACACGCCTCCGGGCCAGGCTGCGCCGCCACAGACCGCGCAGACGCCGAGCGAAAGCAGCAAGAACGCCACGCGCAACTACGAGCTGGACCGCACGCTGCAGCACACCCGCCAGCCGGCCGGCCGCATCAAGCGCGTGTCGGTGGCGGTGCTGGTGGACAACGTGCCGCGCCCCGGCGCCAATGGTGCACTTACCCCGCAGCCGCTGTCGGCTGCCGAACTGACCCGCGTCGAGGCGCTGGTCAAGCAGGCCGTCGGCTTCAGCGCCGAGCGGGGCGATACGGTCTCGGTGATGAATGCCCCGTTCGTGCGCGAGACCACACCGGTGGAAGGCCCGGCTTGGTGGGAGCTGCCGTGGGTGCACGATGCCGGCCGCATGCTGCTGGGGGCCATTGTGGTGCTGGCGCTGCTGTTCGGCGTACTGCGTCCGGCGCTGCGTGCCATCACCGGCCAGGCGAAGAAGCACGACCCGCTGGCACTGGAACCGCATACCGCTGACGTACAGCTGGTCGATGACGATGGCAGCCCGCTGCCGGCCCTGGGTGCCGAGCGCGCTGGCCTGGGTGGACCGGAGGCGCTGGCCCTGCCGGTGGACTCCTACGAGGAACGACTGCGGATGGCCCGTGAAGCCGTGAAGACCGACTCCAAGCGCGTGGCCCAGGTGGTCAAGGGTTGGGTGGCCAATGACTGAGGTACCGCTGACCGGAGTGCAGCGCGCCGCCGTGCTGCTGCTGTCGCTGGGTGAACTGGACGCGGCCGAAGTGCTGCGCCACATGGAACCCAAGGAAGTCCAGAAGATCGGCATCGCGATGGCCACCATGTCCGACATCACCCGCGAACAGGTGGAACGGGTGATGGACCAGTTCGGCCAGGAGCTGGGCTCCAAGACCTCGCTGGGCGTGGGGTCGGACGACTACATCCGCAACATGCTGGTGCAGGCACTGGGCAGCGAAAAGGCCGGCAACCTGATCGATCGCATCCTGCTGGGCCGCAACACCACCGGCCTGGATGCGCTGAAGTGGATGGATCCGCGTGCGGTCGCCGACCTGGTCCGCAACGAGCACCCGCAGATCATCGCCATCGTCATGGCCCACCTGGAAACCGACCAGGCCGCCGATGCGCTGAAACTGCTGCCCGACCGCACCCGCGTGGACGTGCTGCTGCGCATCGCCACCCTCGATGGCATTCCGCCGAACGCACTCAATGAACTCAACGAGATCATGGAGCGCCAGTTCGCCGGCAACCAGAACCTGAAGTCATCCAACATCGGCGGCGTACAGTGCGCGGCCAACATCCTCAACTTCATGGACAGCGGCCAGGACCAGGCGATTCTGGGCGAGATCGCACGCATCGACGCGCCGTTGAGTGGCCGCATCCAGGACCTGATGTTCGTGTTCGACGACCTGGTGGATCTGGACGACCGCGAGATGCAGCTGGTGCTGCGCGAAGTCAGCGGCGAGCGGCTGGGGCTGGCCCTGCGCGGCGCCGACATCAAGGTCCGCGACAAGATCACCCGCAACATGTCCCAGCGTGCCGCCGAGATCCTGCTGGAGGACATGGAGGCCCGTGGGCCGGTGCGTCTGTCCGACGTGGAAGGCGCTCAGCGCGAGATCCTGGCCATCGTCAAGCGCATGGCCGATGAAGGCACCATCACCATCGGCGGCAGCGCGGAGGCCATGCTGTGAGCACGGTCGTGCGCTGGCTCGCCCCTGACCTGCTGGCCCAGCCGGAACCCGTGCTGGAACAGGAGGACGCGTCCGGGCATGCCGGGCCGGACCCGGAGCACGAGCCGGAACCGCCGCTGCAGTTGCCGACCCTGGAAGAGATACAGGCCATCCAGGACAGTGCCGAGAAGGAAGGCTTCCAGCACGGCCATGCGGAGGGCTATGGCCAGGGCCAGGCCGAGGTGCGCCGGCTTGCCGCGCAGATCGAGGGCATCCTGGACAACTTCAGCCGCCCGCTGGTCCGCCTGGAGAACGAGGTGGTCGGTGCGCTGGGAGAGCTGGCGGTCCGCATCGCCGGTGCCCTGGTCGGTCGCGCCTACGAGGCCGAACCGGCGCTGCTGGCACAGCTGGTCGGCGAAGCCATCGATGCGGTCGGCGGCAGCACGCGCGAAGTGGAAGTGCGCCTGCACCCGGACGACATCGCTGCCCTCGCCCCCTTGCTCACCCTGCCACCGCAGCAGCGGCTGGTTGCCGACACCAGCCTCAGCCGCGGCGACCTGCGCGTGCATGCCGAGGCCGTGCGCATCGACGGCACTCTCGAAGCCCGCCTGCGTGGCGCGCTGGACGCAGTGATCCGCCAGACCGGAGCGAACGCATGACGGCCGAAACGCCACTGCCGCCGCCTGCGGCCGACTGGGCCCTGGCCCGCAATCTACGGTTGGCCCGTCGCCTGGACGGGCTGCGCGTGGACACCGCGCACGGCCGTGGCCTGATCCGCGAAGGCGTGCTGCGCCGCGCGGTCGGGCTGACCCTGGAAGCGGTCGGCTGCGAAGCACCGCTGGGGGCCAGCTGCAAGGTCGAAGTGGTCGACGGTGGCTGGGTGGATGCCGAAGTGGTCGGCTTCGCCGGTGAGCGCACCTACCTGATGCCCAGCGCCGAACTGCATGGCCTGTTGCCCAACGCGCGGGTCGTGCCATCGGCACGGCGCGGCGGCGTGGAAGTGGGCGAAGGCCTGCTCGGCCGGGTGATCGACAGCGATGGCGTACCGCTGGACGGCAAGGGCCCGATCCGTGCCGAAGGCCACGTCGGCATGGCCGGTGTGTCGATCAATCCACTCGCGCGCGAGCCGATCACCCAGCCACTGGATGTGGGCGTGCGCGCCATCAACGCACTGCTGCCGATCGGCCGTGGCCAGCGTGTCGGCCTGTTCGCCGGCTCCGGCGTCGGCAAATCGACACTGCTGGGCATGATGACCCGCTACACCGCTGCCGACGTCATCGTGGTCGGGCTGATCGGCGAACGCGGCCGCGAAGTGCGCGATTTCGTCGAAACCACGCTGGGCGAGGAAGGCCTGCGCCGCGCGGTGGTGGTCGCCAGCCCGGCCGACCGGCCACCGCTGGCGCGCCTGCATGGCGCCTACCGTGCAACCGCCATTGCCGAATGGTTCCGCGACCAGGGCCTGAACGTCCTGCTGCTGATGGACTCGTTGACCCGCTTCGCGCAGGCACAGCGCGAGATCGGCCTGTCGGTGGGCGAACCGCCGACCACGCGCGGCTACCCGCCGTCGGTGTTCGCCAAGCTGCCCGCGCTGGTCGAACGCGCCGGCAACGGCGCCAAGGGGCGCGGCTCCATCACCGCGTTCTACACCGTACTGACCGAAGGCGACGATCCGCAGGATCCGATCGCAGACGCCGCACGCGCGATCCTCGACGGCCACATCCTGCTGTCGCGCCGGGTCGCGGACAGCGGCCTGTACCCGGCCATCGACGTGGAATCGTCCGTCAGCCGCGTGGTCACGGAAATCGCCGACGAACCGTGGCGCCTGCGCATCCGCAAGCTCAAGCGGCTGGTGTCGGCCTACTCGGCCAACCGCGACCTGATCGCCATCGGCGCCTACCAGCGCGGCAACGACGCAGCCACCGACGAAGCCCTGGAACGCTGGCCGGAAATCATGGAATTCCTGGGACAGGACGTGGCCAAGGCCGCGGATCTCCCGCACAGCCAGGCGGCGCTGCAGCGCCTGGTGGAAAACGAGGTGTAAGCGATGAACCAGTCCAAGCGTATCGACCCTCTGCTGAGGCGGGCACAGGAACATGAAGATGCGGTCGCCCGCGACCTGGCCGAGCGCCAGCGCCTTCTCGACACTCACCTGTCGCGTCTGGACGAACTGCGACGTTATGCCGAGGAGTACGCCAACGCACAGATGGCCGCGACCAGTCCCGCCCAGCTGTTGAACCGGCGTGCGTTCCTTGACCGCCTCGACAGTGCGGTGGAGCAACAGCAGCGCACCGTCGACGGCAACCGCGAGAAGGTCGAAGCCGAACGCGCGCGCCTGATCCTGGCCAGCCGCGACAAGGCGGTACTGGAGCAGCTGGCCGCCAGCTATCGCGCACAGGAAAAGGTGGTGACAGACCGCCGCGACCAGCGCGAGATGGATGACATCGGCGCGCGCCGCTCCCGCCTGGCGCAGGCCGAGGACCAGGACGGCGCAGACACCGGAGGCCGTTCGTGACGCCCGCCGCGCTTTCCGGCAGCAGCACGACGGCCACTCCGCCCGGCGTGGGCAGCAGCCCGTCGCGCACGGCACGCAGCGAAGGCGGCAAGGACTTCGGTCAGCTGCTGCAGGGCGGTGCGCCCGTCCCGCCCACGGACAGCCCCGCGCCGACCGGCGTTGCGGCCACCGGCAGCGATGACGCCGCCAGCGTGCGGCCCCCCGCCAGCGAGCAGGCTACGGGCGAGGCCGCTGCGCCACCGGCCGGCAAGGCTGCGACCGACCAGGACGCGACGACGGAAACCGACGAAGCGCCCTGGCCTCCATTCGGTCTGGCCGGGCTGGTGCTGGCCACCCCGCTGCCCGCCGACCCTGCGGCCAGCGTCCCACCGTCCGCAACGGGCACAGCGCCTCCGGCCCTGGCGGCAACCGCCCCCCCATCGCCGGTTGCCGCGTCGCCTGCCGCCGTGGTGCAGTCACCCGCCACGGGCGTAGATGGCGAGGACGGCGCACTGTCCCTGCCCGTCCTGCCGACGGGCGACGCCGCGCTGGAGCGCAGCGGTGACACCGACAGCACGTTGCAGGGTGATCGTGCCCCGCCTGCACCCCTGCAGGCGCCCCTGCCCGCCGCACTGCAGGATCTGAAGGCGGCGCTGTCCAGCAACGCGGTCTTCAACGGTGAACCGACGCCGAAGCCGGTCCTTGGCGACGATGGATTCGACCAGGCCATTGGCGCCCGCCTGGGCTGGCTGGCCGACCAGAAGATCGGCCACGCCCACATCCGACTGAGCCCGGACGATCTGGGGCCGGTGGACGTACGCCTGCAGCTCAACGGTGACAAGGTCCACGCCAGTTTCAGCAGCCCGCACGTGGATGTCCGCCAGGCGCTGGAAAGCAGCCTGCCACGCCTGCGTGAACTGCTGGGCGAACAAGGCTTCCAGCTGGCCCACGCCGATGTCGGCCATCAGCCGGGCGGCGGTGGCGCACCTGCCGGCCAGGCCGGGCAGGAGGCAGGTCGGGGTGACGGAGAACCGACGCGGGGTGATGCCAGCCTGCCGGCCACCCCGTTGATCCGCCAGCGTGGCCTGCTGGACGCCTACGCCTGACGTGCGCGACCGACGCAGGCCCTGCCGACGGATTTCCGTCGCACCCTGCTCCCGGTGCATCGGCACACCCCTTGCATATCCCGGTGAAGCAACCCTCAGGAGCTTCACCTCGTGGCCGCAGCCGCTGACAAAACCAAGAAGAACGTCGAAAAGGACAAGGCCCGCACGCCGCGCAGTCCGATCCTGATCACCGCGCTGGTGGCCGTACTGGCTGCCGCTGCCGCCGGTGGCGGCGTGTGGTTCTTCACCCAGTCCACGCAGGAAGAAAAGACCAGCCAGGCGCCGAAGAAGAAGAACGCCACGCCGGCACCGGCGCAGTACTTCGCGCTGGAGCCCGCGTTCGTGGTCAACCTCAATGGTCCCATCGACGGCCCGCGCTACCTGCAGCTGGAAGTGCAGCTGATGACCCGTGATCCGGCCGCGCTGGAGGCGATCAAGACCCACGCCCCGGCCCTGCGTGCACGACTGCTGATGCTGTTCTCGCAGGTCGAGCCGGCACAGATCGCCGATATCGCCGGCAAGAAGAAGCTGCAGGCCGATTCGCTGGCCGAGGTGCAGAAGGTGCTCAAGGCCGAGACCGGCAGCAATGGTGCCGACGATCTGCTGTTCACCAGCTTCGTGACCCAGTAAGGGCCCACCGATGAATGATCTGCTGTCCCAGGACGAGATCGATGCCCTGCTCCACGGCGTGGACAGCGGCGCGGTCGAGACCGACCCGGAGCCGCCCTCCGGCGAAGCCCGTTCATACGACTTCGCCAGCCAGGACCGCATCATCCGCGGCCGTATGCCGACGCTGGAAATGGTCCACGAGCGCTTTGCGCGCCTGTGGCGCATCGGCCTGTTCAACCTGATCCGGCGCTCGGCCGAACTGTCGGTGCGCGGCATCGAGCTGATCAAGTTCAACGACTACATGCATTCGCTGTATGTGCCGACCAACCTGAACCTGATTCGTTTCAAGCCACTGCGCGGCACCGGCCTGATCGTGTTCGAGCCGACCCTGGTGTTCGCCATCGTCGACAACTTCTTCGGCGGCGACGGGCGCTACCCCACCCGGATCGAAGGCCGCGAGTTCACCGCCACCGAGATGCGCGTGATCCATCTGCTGCTGAAGCAGACCTTCGCCGACCTGCGCGAAGCGTGGGCACCGGTGATGGACGTGGAATTCGAGTACATCAACTCGGAGATCAACCCGCACTTCGCGAACATCGTGACCCCGCGCGAATACGTGGTGGTGTGCCGCCTGCATGTCGAGCTCGACGGCGGCGGCGGCGACATCCACGTCACCCTGCCGTACTCGATGCTCGAACCGATCCGGGAGCTGCTCGATGCCGGCATCCAGAGCGATCGCAATGACCGCGACGAAAGCTGGGGCCAGACCCTGCGCGAGCAGCTCAACATCGCCGAAGTGACCCTGTCCAGCGTGCTGGCCAGCAAGCGCATGACCCTGCGTGACCTGACCCGGTTGAAGGTCGGCGACATCCTGCCGATCGAGCTGAGCCCGCAGGTGCCGCTGTGCGTGGAGAACATCCCGGTGTTCACCGGCGAATTCGGCATCGCCAACGGCATGAATGCCGTGAAGATCACTGCTACCCATCCGCCGGGCACCCGCCCGCGCGTACCCGTCATCCAGGAAGACCCGCAATGAACGATACCGACGCCCTCGAACCGACTCCGGCCCAGTTCGGCACCCTGCACGCCGACGAGGCCTCCGGGGTCGATCTGAATCTGGACGTGATCCTCGACGTGCCGGTGACCCTGTCGCTGGAAGTCGGCCGCGCCCGCCTGCCGATCCGCAACCTGCTGCAGCTCAACCAGGGCTCGGTGGTGGAGCTGGAGCGTGGCGCCGGTGAATCGCTCGACGTATTCGTCAACGGCACCCTGATCGCGCATGGCGAGGTCGTGGTGATCAATGACCGCTTCGGCGTGCGCCTGACCGATGTGGTCAGCCCGAGCGAACGCATCCGGAGACTGCGTTGAGCCTGCTGGCGTCCACCCTGCTGGGCGTCGGCAAGGCCGCCGCCCCGGTCGGCCAGCACGCGGCCTCGGCACCGGGCCTGTTCGGCGCGGTGCTGGCGCTGCTGGCCGTGCTGGCCCTGGTGGTCGGCCTGGGCTGGCTGCTCAAGCGCCTGCCCGGCAGCGGCTTCCGCCCGGCCGACGGCATGAAGCTGGTGGCCAGCCTCAGCGTCGGCGCCAAGGAACGCGTCGTGGTGGTGGAGGTCAACGGCCAACAACTGCTGCTGGGCGTCACCGCCGGCAGCATCAACGCCCTGCACACCCTTTCCGAACCGCTGCCGCCGCCCGCGCCGGTGCGCGTGCCGGACCTGAAGAACCTGCCGAATTTCGCCCAGCTGCTGCAGCAGCGGCTGCGCAAGGACCCCTGACATGCGTGTCATCCGTACCCGTCCAGCTACCCTGATCGCGTGGCTGCTGCTGATTGCCCTGTGCCTGCTGCCCGCGCTCGCCTTTGCCGCGCCGGGCGCTGCTCCGACCACGCCACTGCCGGATGTCAACGTGGGCAGGATCGGTGGCCAGCCGGTCAGCCTGCCGCTGCAGACACTGCTGCTGATGACGGCGATCACCCTGATCCCGTCGATGCTGCTGGTGCTGACCTCGTTCACCCGCATCATCATCGTGCTGGGCCTGCTGCGGCAGGCACTGGGCACCGGCCAGACCCCGTCCAACCAGGTGCTGCTGGGCCTGGCCCTGTTCCTCACCGCGATGGTGATGATGCCGACCTGGGACAAGGCGTGGAGCAGCGGAATGGCGCCCTACCTCAACGGCCAGATCGACTTCCAGACCGCGTGGACACTGACCACCCAGCCGCTGCGCGGCTTCATGCTGGCGCAGATCCGCGAGACCGACCTGATGACCTTCGCCGGCATCGCCGGGCACGGCACCTACGCCAGCCCGGATGCGATCCCGTTCCCGGTCCTGGTCGCCTCGTTCGTGACCAGCGAACTGAAGACCGCCTTCGAGATCGGTTTCCTGATCTTCATCCCGTTCGTGATCATCGATCTGGTCGTGGCCAGCGTGCTGATGTCGATGGGCATGATGATGCTGTCGCCGATGCTGGTCTCGGCACCGTTCAAGATCCTGCTGTTCGTGCTCGTCGACGGCTGGGTGCTGACGGTGGGAACGCTGGCGGCCAGCTTCAATCCGGCGTGACCCGGACCGGCGTGATTGCAGGGGCCGCCCGCCATTGCCGGCGGCCGCATTGACCACCGCCGGGCAGGACCCGGCGCTACCGATGGAAAGACGATGTCTCCCGAACTTGCCCTGACCGAACTGCGTGGCGGCCTGATTGCCGTACTGTGGGTGGCTGGCCCGCTGCTGCTGACCGTACTGGTGGTAGGTGTGGTGGTCGGTGTCGTGCAGGCCGCGACCCAGCTCAATGAGCCCACCATCGCCTTCGTCGCCAAAGCGGCAGCGTTGACCGCCGTGCTGTTCGCCCTGGGCAGCCTGCTGATCGGCCATCTGGTCGAATACACCACGCTGCTGTTCCAGCGCATTCCGCACCTGATCGGCTAGGACGCGCACCGCGATGGATGCCGCCACCCAGATGGCTGCCGACGGCCTGCAGGCCTTCGGCATGATCGGCACCGTGCTGTGGACGATGCTGCGCATCGGCGCGGTAGCCATGGCCATGCCCATGGTCGGCACCCGTGCGGTGCCGGCGCGGATCCGCGTGGTACTGGCCGGTACCCTCGCCATCGCGCTCGCCCCGCTGCTGCCGCCCGTGCCGGAGTGGACCGGCTTCGATGCGGCCACCGTGCTGACCATCGCCCGTGAGCTGGCCATCGGCGTGGCCATCGGCTTCCTGCTGCGGCTGGTGTTCGAAGCTGGCGCGATGGCCGGCGAACTGGTGGCACAGGGCACCGGCCTGGCGTTCGCGCAGATGAGCGACCCCCTGCGCGGCGGCACCTCCGGCGTGATCGGGCAGTGGTTCTACCTGTTGTTCGGCCTGCTGTTCTTCACCGCGAACGGCCACCTCGCGCTGATCTCGCTGGTCGTGGACAGCTACCGGGCACTGCCGATCGGTGCGCCGCTGCCCGATCCGCACGCGTTCTTCAGCATCGCCCCGACATTCCTGCTGACCGTGCTGCGCGGTGCGCTGACACTGGCCATTCCGTTGACGGTGGCGATGCTGGCGGTGAACCTGGCGTTCGGCGTGCTCGCCCGTGCGGCACCTGCGCTCAATCCGATCCAGCTCGGCCTGCCGGTGTCGCTGCTGCTGGGCCTGTTCCTGCTGGTCCTGCTGGCCGGCGAAATGGGGCCCCCGGTGCAACGACTGTTCGATGCGGCGTTCCAGGCTGCGGACGCGGTCACACACTGACGCTTCCATCACGCTTTGCTGCTTGCCGTCCCCCCGGGGACGCGCGTTAGAGTGAATACGCGGCAACCGGGGGGATGCCGCACCTGGCGGCCGCTTCTGGCTGCCTGCCACATGCATGCCCCACCGTAGTTTCCGTCGACAGGCAGGTCCGGGAGACTGACGAATGCTGGTAGGCACGTACAACGCATGGCTGGTGGCAGTCTCGCTGTTGGTGGCCGTGATGGCTTCCTACACGGCATTGGCGATGGCCGGACGCACGGTCACGGCACCCGGCAGGGGCGCGACCTGGTGGTGGCGGCTCGGTGGCGGCTTCGCGATGGGCCTGGGCATCTGGTCGATGCACTTCATCGGCATGCTGGCCTTCGACCTGCCCATTCCGCTGGGGTACGACCTGCCGATCACCCTGCTGTCGCTCGCCCTGGCCATCGCCTCGTCGGTGTTCGCGCTCTGGCTGGTCTCGCTGCCCACCCTGCCACATCCACGCCTGGCAGGGGGCGCCTTGCTGATGGGCACCGGCATCGCCGGCATGCATTACGTCGGCATGGCCGCGATGCGCATGCAACCCGGCATCGACTACCACACGGGCTGGCTGCTGCTGTCGCTGCTGGTTGCGGTCGCTGCATCCTGGACCGCCCTCTACGTCGCCTTCCGCCTGCGCGCGCAGCGCACCCGGGTCGGTGACCGGCTGGCCGCCGCCGGCCTGCTCGGTCTGGCCATCGTGGGCATGCACTACACCGGCATGGCCGCCGCACGCTTTCCACAGGGCAGCATCTGCGGCGCTGCAGTGGGCGATGGCCTGCAGAGCACCTGGCTGGCGATGCTGGTGGTGGTGCTGACCGTCGCGATCCTGGCGGTGGTGCTGGTGGTGTCCTGGCTGGACCAGCGGGTGGAAGCGCAGCTGCTGCGCCTTCGCAACGCGATGCTGAGCACCTCGCTGACGGATGCGCAGGAGGAATTGACCCAGGCCGCGCTGCACGACCCCTTGACCCGCCTTCCGAACAGGCTGCTGCTGCAACGGCGCATCGTGCAGTCACTGGCCGAAGCCGAACAGGGCGGCAGCCGCTTCGCGGTGATGTTCATGGACCTGGATGGCTTCAAGCAGGTCAACGATGCCTATGGCCACCAGGCCGGCGATGCCCTGCTGGTGGCCGTCGCCGAGCGCACCCGCCAGCTGCTGCGGCCGAACGACCTGTTGGCGCGGCTCGGCGGCGACGAGTTCGTGCTGGTGGTGCGCATCGACCATGACGAGGACCTGCCGACCCTGGCCCGGCGCATCCTGCAGGCGGTGGGAGGCGGCCCGCTGCTGCCCGACAACGAACTGCAGGTGACTGCCAGCATCGGCATCGCCATCTGCCCCGACCACGCCGCCAGCGAACGCCAGCTGATGGCCTTCGCCGACGCTGCGATGTACCAGGCCAAGGAATCCGGCCGAAACTCCTTTGTCCTGTTCGCGGATTGGATGAACGACAGCGCCGAACAGCAGTTCCGCCTGCTGGCCGACCTGCGCCGGGCGATCGGCAGCGAACAGCTGTTCCTGCACTACCAGCCGAAGATCCGCGTGGCCACCCAGAAAGTCGCCGGCGCCGAGGCGCTGATCCGCTGGCGTCATCCGGAACAGGGCCTTATTCCACCGGATCGCTTCATCCGCCTGGCCGAGCGCAGCGGCGCGATCAACGAGATCGGCCGCTGGGCGCTGGACCAGGCGTGCCTGCAACTGCGGCACTGGCACGACGCCGGCCACGAGGGCTGGTCGATATCGGTCAACCTGTCGCCGGTCCAGTTCAGCTCGCCGCACCTGCTGCGCGATGTGCGCGACGTGATCGAACGGCATCGCATCACGCCGCGCAACCTGGTGCTGGAGATCACCGAAAGCACCGTGATGCGCGACACCGACACCAGTTTGCGGCTGCTGCAGGCGTTGTCGGTGCTGGGGGTCGGCATCTCCATCGACGATTTCGGCACCGGCTATTCCAGTCTGCTGTACCTCAAGCGCCTGCCGGCCACCGAGATCAAGATCGACCACGCCTTCGTGCGCGATCTCGAACACAGCGCGGAGGACGTGGTGATCGTATCGGCGATCGTGGCGCTGGGCCATGCACTGGACATGGACATTGTTGCCGAGGGCGTGGAAACGGCTGCCCAGCGTGCCTACCTTGAGCGGCTGGGGTGCGATTACCTGCAGGGCTACCTGCTCGGCCGCCCGGTCGATGCGGGCCGTTTCATGCAACTGCACGACCTGCCGCGGCCACGGGTGGAGCTGGCGCAGACCCCGCCCCCACCGGCCCCGCCGGGGTAACGTCGGACTCTCCGCGGCGGGCGGCCACCCACCGTATGATGGCCACGCGCCCGCCATTGCAAGGAACACCCCGTGACCTTACGCGCTCTTCTTGCTGGCCTGCTGCTGGCGCTCACCTGCACCGGCGTGGCCGCCAGCGATCTGCGGTGGTCGCTGCCCCGCGATGCGCCGCCAGCACAGGTGGACACGGCACTGCAGGCGCTGGGTACGGAGCTGTTGCAGTCGGCAACGCTGACCGATGCACAGCGCTGCCACGCGCTGCTGGCCACGGGTCGCTACGCCGAGGCACGCGCCATGATCGAGAAGCTGCGCGCGACGCTGGCCGCTGCCGGCGATGGCGCGGCGGCCCAGCGCTGGATGCCGATGCTGCTGGCAAGCACTGGCGCGCGGGATGCGGAAGCGTATTCGCGCGCCTTCCATTCGGCCTTTGCTGGCCTGGATGATGTTGCCGCCGTGCAGGCCGATGCAGCGCTTGCCTTGCCTCCCGCTGCGGTACAGGCGCAGCTGACGCAGGCGCTTGCGGCACAGGCCGATGCCGCCACCGTGCCGCAGTCAGCCGCGCTGGAGCTGGTGCGCCTGCAGGCTGTGTTGCGCGCGCAGACCCTGGCTGCGGCACTCGCCCCTGCACTGCTTGACGCAGAACAGCAACGCCGCTTCGTGATCGACAGCGGAGTGCGTATCCCCGTGGCCGAAGGGGTGGTGCTGTCCGCACAGCTGGCACGGCCCCGCAGCGCGTCCGCGCCGCTGCCGACGGCCATGCTGTTCACCATCTACACCGACCCGCCCAAGAACCGTCTGAAGATGCTGCTGGCCGCAGCCCACGGCTACGCCGGCATCGTGGTCGACGCACGCGGAAAAGGTCAGGGTACAGGCACCATCGCCCCCTACGAACACGACGGTGTGGACGCCAATGCCGCGATCGACTGGGTCAGCCGCCAGCCCTGGAGCGACGGTCGGGTCGCCATGTATGGCGGCAGCTATGAAGGATTCACCGCATGGGCGGCAGCGCGCCATCACCATCCGGCACTGAAGACCATCGTGCCCTACGTGGCTGCCATTCCGGGCCAGGGCCTGCCGATGGAGAACAACGTATTCCTCAGCGCCAACTACGGCTGGGCCTTCTACGTGGCCAATGGCCCGATGCTGGATGCCGACACCTATGGGCAGCAGGACCGGTGGTCACAGCTGCCCGGCCGCTGGTATGCCTCCGGCCGGCCGTACCGGCAGATCGACCAGATCGATGGCACCCCCAATCCCTGGCTGCAGCGCTGGCTCGCCCACCCGGCCTATGATGGTTACTGGCAGGCCATGGTGCCGTACGCCGAAGACTTCAGGGACATCCGCATTCCGGTGCTGACCATTACCGGCTACTACGACGACGGCCAGATTTCCGCGTTGCAGTACTTCACCGATCACATGCGCTACCGGCCGGACGCCGATCATGTCCTGCTGATCGGGCCGTATGACCACGGCGGTGCCCAGGCCGCCAGCAAGCCGATGCAGCTGCGCGGCTACACGGTGGACCCGGTCGCGCAGTTCGATACGCCTGCGCTGACCTTCCAGTGGCTGGACCACGTACTTCGCGGTGCCCCGCGCCCGGCGCTTCTGGCCGACCAGGTCAACTTCCAGCTGATGGGCAGCAACACCTGGGGGCATGCAGCCACCCTTGATGCCGCTGCCGGCGGCCATCGCACGTACTACCTGTCGACAGCCGCTGAGGGCGACCATCACCCGTTGCAGGAACAGCGGCCAACGCCGGGAACGCTGCGGCAGACGGTGGACCTTGCCGACCGCGAGGAAGTCCGGCATGGCTACTATCCGTTCCCGATCATGGCCGCCGGGGACGAGCCGGACACGGCACTGACCTTCCTTTCCGAGCCCTTCGCAGCACCGATGGACCTGATCGGACGCTTCTCGGGCGATCTGAAGGTCCGCATCAACAAGCGCGACATGGACTTCACGGTCACCGTGTACGAGCTGCTGCCCGATGGGCGCCGGATGCAGCTGTCCTACTACGTCGGCCGGGCCAGCCACGTACGCGACCCGACCACGCGGCAGCTGCTGGTGCCGGGGCGATGGACCGACCTGCCCTTCGATCGCACCCGCATGGTCGCCCGCCGTGTGGGCGCGGGCAGCCGGCTGCTGGTGAAGGTGGACGTGCTCAAGGACGCCATGCACCAGGTGAACCACGGCACCGGACGCGATGTCAGCGACGAGTCAGCCGCCGATGCCGGTGAGCCCCTGCAGGTGGACTGGCACAGCGACAGCACGCTGAGCATCCCGCTGCGGCCGGCCCTGCCCGGCTAGCATCGGCGCTGCCCCGGCGGTGAACCGCGCCGCGGAACAGTTCTTGCAGGCACCCCGGCATCCCCTGCCGCAGTGCCCGTGATGTCCGAGAACGAATCCGCCGGCGAAAAGACCGAACAACCCACCGAAAAACGCCTGCGCGAAGCCCGCGAACAGGGCAACCTGCCGCGTTCCCGCGAACTGGGGACCGCCGCGGTGTTCGGTGGCGGCGTGCTGGCGGTGATGGCCATGGGCGGCTCGATCGGCCGTGGTGCCACGCAATGGATGAAACAGGCGTTGAGTCCCGAGCAGGGGCTGCGGCAGAACCCGAAGGAACTGTTCGGCCACTTTGGCGACCTGCTGCTGCAGTTCATGCTGGTGATCACCCCGCTGGTGCTGGTCTGCCTGCTGGCCAGCTTCGTCGCCCCGCTGGTGATGGGCGGATTGCGCTGGTCGGCCAAAGCGATGATGCCCGACATCAATCGGCTGAACCCGCTGACCGGCCTCAAACGTCTGTACGGGCCGGAAGCCATCGCTGAATTCACCAAGTCACTGCTGCGCGTGGCGTTCGTGGGCGTCGCCGCCGGACTGGTGGTGTGGAGCGGCTTCGACACCCTGCGCGGGTTGATCCACCACCCACTGGAAACCGCCATCACCGATGGCCTGGGCTTCACCCTGCGACTGCTGCTGGCCACCGCCGGGGCAATGCTGGTGCTGGCGGCGATCGACGCGCCGTACCAGCGCTGGAACTGGATGCGCAAGCTGAAGATGACCCGCGAGGAACTGCGGCGGGAAATGAAGGAAAGCGAAGGCAGCCCGGAGGTGAAGGGCCGCATCCGCCAGCTCCAGCAGCAGATGGCCAACCGCCGGATGATGGAAGCGGTGCCCACCGCGGACGTGGTGGTGGTCAACCCGACCCACTACGCCGTGGCCCTGAAGTACGAGGGCGGCGCCATGAACGCGCCCACCGTGGTGGCGCTGGGCGTGGACGAGACCGCCCTGCGCATCCGTGAAGTGGCCGATGGCAACAAGGTCGCCATCGTCTCCGCCCCGCCTTTGGCACGCGCCTTGTATCGGGAAGGCCAACTCGGAAAGGAAATCCCCGTGAGACTGTATTCGGCCGTGGCCCAGGTCCTGTCCTACGTCTACCAGCTGCGCGCCTGGCGCACCGGCCCGATGCCGGGCGCCCCGCACATCGAGGTGGATGAATTCGGCAAGGGAGGCCGGGCATGAGCGCGCAGGCCTCGTCCGGATTCAACACCCGCCGGCTGCTGGAGATGATCCGCCAGGGCCTCGGCGCACCGCTGATCGTGCTGGCGCTGCTGGCGATGGTGGTGGTGCCGCTGGCGGCGCCCGTGCTCGATGCGCTGTTCACCTTCAACATCGCCATCTCGCTGATGGTGCTGCTGGCGGTGGTGTACGTGAAGCGCCCGCTGGATTTCACCATCTTCCCGATCGTGCTGCTGGTCACCACCATGCTGCGGCTGGCACTGAACGTGGCCTCCACCCGCGTCATCCTGCTCAATGGCCAGAACGGCCACGACGCGGCCGGCAAGGTCATCGCCGCGTTCGGTGAATTCGTGATCGGCGGCAACTATGCGGTCGGCATCGTGGTGTTCGCCATCCTGACCATCATCAACTTCGTGGTCATCACCAAGGGTGCCGGCCGTGTCTCGGAAGTGACCGCGCGCTTCATCCTCGACGCCATGCCCGGCAAGCAGATGGCCATCGATGCCGATCTCAACGCCGGCCTGCTGACGCGCGAAGAAGCCAAGCTGCGCCGCGAGGAGGTCCGCGAGGAAGCCGACTTCTATGGCGCGATGGACGGCGCCAGCAAGTTCATCCGCGGTGATGCGATTGCCGGCATCCTGATCCTGTTCATCAACATGCTCGGTGGCCTAGCCGTGGGCGTGCTGCAGCATGGCATGCCGTTCGGCGATGCCGCTGCGACCTACACCCTGCTGTCCATCGGTGACGGTCTGGTGGCGCAGCTGCCGGCCCTGCTGGTTTCCAGCGCAGTGGCGATGCTGGTCACCCGTGCCTCGCGCTCGCAGGACATGGCACAGGCGATGACCGGCCAGGTGTTCGGCCAGTACCGTGCCCTGGCCATCACGGCCGGCATCATCGGCCTGGTCGGCCTGGTGCCCGGCATGCCCAACGTCGCTTTCCTGACGCTTGCCTCCATTCTCGGCTTCATCGCCTGGAAGCTGTACCGGAAGGGACAGGCCCCGGCCCCGAGCGACGCTGCCGGCAGCGACCCCGGCGCGGTCAGTGCGCTGGGCCGACCGGCGGCGCCGGCCCCCACCGCGGAACTGAGCTGGGACGAACTGCGCCCGGTCGACCCGCTGGGGCTGGAGGTCGGTTACCGGCTGATTCCGCTGGTGGACAGCAATCAGGGCGGCGAACTCATGGCACGCATCAAGGGTGTGCGGCGCAAGCTGACCCAGGACGTGGGATTCCTGATTCCATCCGTGCACATCCGCGACAACCTGGAACTGCCGGCCAACGGCTACCGCGTGCTGGTGCATGGCGTGCCGGTGGCAACCGCCGAGATCCATCCCGACCGCGAACTGGCGCTGGACCCCGGCAGTGCGCTCGGCCCGCTGGACGGCATCGCCGGCAAGGATCCCGCCTTCGGCCTGGACGCTACCTGGATCCAGCCGCACCAGCGCGCCCAGGCCGAAACCATGGGCTACACCGTGGTCGACCCGGCCACCGTGGTCGCCACCCATCTTTCCCACCTCATCCGCGAGCATGCGCCGGAGCTGCTGGGCCACGAAGAGGTGCAGCACCTGCTGGCCAACCTCGCCAAGAGCGCACCCAAGCTCGTCGAAGATCTGACGCCCAAGGCGCTGCCGTTGTCGGCCGTGGTGCGGGTGCTGCAGAACCTGCTGGTGGAACGCATTCCGATCCGCCAGCTGCGCAAGATCGCCGAAGCACTGGTGGAGCACGCGCCGTCCAGCCAGGACCCGGCCACGCTCACCGCCGCAGTGCGCACCGCGCTCGGCCGCTTCATCGTGCAGGAGATCGCCGGAATGTCGGCGGAGCTGCCGGTGTTCACCCTCAACCCGCAATTGGAACGCGTCTTGCAGGAGTCCACGCAGGGCAACGGCGCCGCGCTGGAACCCGGGCTTGCCGAGCGACTGCATCAGAGTCTGGCCGAATGTGTCAGCAAGCAGGAAGCCCGCAACGAGCCCGCGGTCGTGCTGGTTCCCGGCCCGGTACGTGCCGCGTTGGCACGCCTGGTCCGTCACAGCGTTCCGTCGCTGTCGGTACTGGCGTACAGCGAAGTGCCGGAGGACAAGCGCCTGAAGCTGGTCGGAACGATCAGCTGACGCCGCCCACCGATGCGTCAGAAAACAGACACCACCTTCGAACCACCGCAACAGACAGATGCCAAGGGGAACCCGTTCCGTGCAGACCACCGACCACCCGCGTTCTCCCACCACCACCCCGCCGTCCCCGTCCCGTGACCACAGCATGAAAATCAAACGATTCGTCGCCGCCGACATGCGCTCGGCCATGAACCTGGTGCGCAAGGAACATGGTCCCGATGCTGTGATCCTGTCCAACCGCCGGATCGAGGAAGGCGTCGAGATCGTCGCCGCAGCCAACTATGACGAGAGCGCGGTGCAACGCGCGCTGGAAGCCTCGCGGCGCGACGTGGCTCCGCCGCCGCCGAAACCGCGCACCGCCGCGGATGCAGTGATCGCCGCAGTCACCCGCCGCCGCTCCGCGACACCGGCCCAGCAGCCGGTGACCGCCACCACATCGGCCGTGGCCGCCCTCGCCCGCGCGGCCGTCGGTGCCACCGGCCGCACCCTGGACAGTGCGGACGAGATCGTGCCCACCCGCGGCAGTTCCGGCTTCGCTGCCACCCTGGCGCGTGCCACCGTCAACGATCCGGCACTGCCGGAGCAGATCTTCGCGCCGTTCGCGAGCGCCGTCGTGGCTCCCGCACCGGCGCCCGCCAACCGCGCCCGTTTCCTGATCGACCCGCCGCAGGACGAGCATCACGAATCCCCCGCGCCGGCAGTGCTGCCGCCGCCGCTGCCGATCACCACTGCGGCCACTGCGCAGGCCGAGTCCGTGCACCCCGAGCCGCCGTACGCGCAGGACGTTGCCGAGACCACGCCAGCCCCTGCCGCTGCCGCTGAAGCGGAGACCGCGCCGGCCCCGGCGCCGCTCCTTGCCCCGGCGCCGGTACTGACGGTGGTTGCACAGGACGATGCCGAGATCCGCCAGCTGCGCCACGAAGTGGCCGGCATGCGCCAGGTCATCGAGCGCGAGATGAACCGCTTCACCGACGAGCGCCTGCGCGGCTGCCCGGTGCGGGCGACCGCCCTGGACCTGATGGACGAGTACGGATTCGATGCCGGGCTGGCCCGCGATGTGGCCATGCAGATACCGCTGGATACCGAAGCCCACCGGGGCCGCGGGCTGATGCTGGGCCTGATCTCGCGCAGGCTGCCGATCGCGCCGGTCGATCCGCTGGAAGAAGGCGGCGTGATCGCTCTGGTCGGTCCAACCGGGGCCGGCAAGACCACCACCATCGCCAAGCTCGCCTCGCGCTTCGCCGAGAAGCACGCGCCGCGCGATGTGGCCCTGGTCACCACCGACACACTGCGCATCGGTGCCCGCGAGCAGCTGTACGGCTATGGCCGCCAGCTCGGCATCGCGGTGCATGAAGCCAACAGCGGTACCGACCTGGACCAGTTGCTGGAGCGCCTGAAGGACTACAAGCTGGTGCTGATCGATACCGCCGGCCTGGGCCCGCGCGACCGCGCCCTGGCCGCGCAGCTGCAGTGGCTGCGTGCCGCCCGCCAGGTCCGCACTCTGCTGGTGCTGCCGGCCAATACCAGCTTTGGCGACATGGACGAGGTGGTGCGCCGCTTCGGCGCGGCCAACCTGCAGGGCCTGGTGCTTAGCAAGCTGGATGAGACCGGCCGCTTCGGCAACGCCCTGTCAGTGGCGGTAGACCACGCGCTGCCGATCACCTGGGTGACCGATGGCCAGGACGTTCCGGACGACCTGCACCGGGCCAGCGCGGCCAATCTTGTACTTCGCCTTGAAGATTTGCGCCGAGCGGCCGATATGCCCTGCAACCCGGAGTTGAACCATGCCGTCGCGTGAGTACGCCAAGCTGACCAAGACCTTCCCGCTGTCGGCCACCCGCAGCGAGCCGCTCGGCCCTGTGCGCACCATCGCCGTGACCGGCGGCAAGGGCGGCGTCGGCAAGACCAACGTCTCGGCCAACCTGGCCGTGGCGCTGGCCGGCATGGGCAAGCGCACGCTGCTGCTCGACGCCGACCTGGGCCTGGCCAACATCGACGTGATCCTCGGCCTGAATCCCACCCACACCCTGGCGGATCTGGTCGCCGGCCGCTGCTCGCTGGAAGACGTGATCGTCGAAGGTCCGAACGGCGTGCTGGTGGTGCCGGCCGCGTCCGGTCGGCGGCACATGGCCGAGCTGGCCCCGGCCGAGCACATCGGCCTGGTGAACGTGTTCTCCGAACTGGAACGCGAGCTGGACATCATGGTGGTGGACACCGCCGCCGGCATCACCGATGGCGTGCTGACCTTCTGCCAGGCCGCACAGGACACCGTTGTCGTGGTCTGCGACGAGCCGGCCTCGATCACCGACGCCTACGCACTGATCAAGGTGCTGTCGCGCGAGCGCGGCGTGGACCGCATCCAGGTGGTGGCCAACATGGTGCGCGACCCCAACGAGGGCCGCGTGCTGTATGAAAAGCTGACCCGGGTCTGCGAGAAGTTCCTTGCCGATGTCTCGCTGAACTACCTGGGCTGCGTGCCGCAGGATGACTGGCTGCGCCTGTCGGTGCAGCGCCAGCAGCCGGTGGTGAAGGCCTATCCATCCAGCCCGGCGGCGCTGGCGATCACCGAGATCGCCCGTCGCACCGCCCGCTGGCAGGCCCCCACCGAGCCACGCGGTGGCGTTGAATTCTTCCTCGAGCGCATCCTCAAGCAACGCGGGGTGGCAGCATGAAAGGCGCGGCCCAGTACAGGGAAGTCCAGCGCTCGGCGGCGACCGAGGTCATCGCCCAGCACTCGGACCTGGTGCGGCGCATCGCCCATCACCTGGCCGCACGCCTGCCGGCCAGCGTCGAAGTGGACGACCTGATCCAGGCCGGCATGATGGGCCTGATCGAAGCCTCGCGCAGCTACGACGCCGACCAGGGTGCCTCGTTCGAGACCTATGCCTCGATCCGCATCCGCGGCTCGATGATCGACGAGATCCGCCGCGGCGACTGGGTACCGCGCTCGGTGCATCGGCGCGCCCGCGATGCGGCCGCCACCATCCGCCGCCTGGAGCAGACCACGGGCCGTGCAGCCAGTGCCACCGAGGTGGCGGCGGCCATGGACATGCCACTGCCCGAATACCTGCGGCTGATGGAGGACGCCTCGCGCGGCCAGGTGCTGAGCCTGGAATCGCGCATCGAAGACCAGGGCGAACTGGACACCGTCGCCCAGGGCGGACCGACACCGCAGCAGGTCCTGGAACGTGGCGAGTTCGGCCGCGAACTGGGCAAGGCCATCGGCCATCTGCCCGAGCGCGAACAGCTGGTGCTCTCGCTGTACTACGAGCAGGAGCTGAACCTGAAGGAGATCGGCGCGGTTCTCGGCGTGAGCGAATCGCGCGTCTGCCAGATCCACGGCCAGGCCGTGCTGCGCTTGCGCGGCCGGCTGAAGATCTTCGAGGCCGCGGATGCCGGGCTTGAAGAATGAACATGCCTGCGGCGGCCACGGCCACCGCGGGCGACTGAACAACAAAGGAACTCCGCTTTGAACAAGAACATGCGCATCCTGATCGTCGACGACTTCTCGACCATGCGCCGCATCGTCAAGAATCTGCTGGGCGATCTGGGCTTCACCAACACCGCCGAAGCCGAGGACGGGCATGCCGCACTGTCGATGCTGCAGAGCCAGCCGTTCGACTTCGTGGTCACCGACTGGAACATGCCGGTGATGACCGGCATCGAACTGCTCAAGGCGATCCGCGCCGATGCCAAGCTCAAGACCCTGCCGGTGCTGATGGTCACCGCCGAGGCCAAGCGCGAGCAGATCATCGAAGCGGCGCAGAGCGGCGTGAACGGCTACATCATCAAGCCGTTCACCGCGCAGACGCTGGAAGAGAAACTGGGCAAGATCTTCGAACGCCTGGCGGCCAGCGCCTGATGGACGCCACGGTCGACAAGAACGCCCTCGTCCTGCGCCTGCAGGAAGCCCTCGACGCGCTCGAATCCGGCGACGAGAGCGCCTGGCGCCAGCGCATCGACGCCCTGGTGGCCGCACGCACGCAGCCGATGATGAGCGGCCTGTCACGGCTGGCCCGCGAACTGGGCCAGGCCCTGGGCGAACTGCCGACCGTCCCCAGCGAGGCGGGCGAGCTGGACGACGCCTGCGCGCGCCTGGACCATGTGGTGGCGATGACCGAACAGGCCACGCACCGCACCCTGGACCTGGCCGAAGAGTGCCGCAGCCTCACCGAACAGCTGCGCGCCGAAGGCCTGCAGCCGGGGCAGGATGCGCAGCTGGAACGCATCCGCCACAACCTGACCGAGATTGCCCTGACCCAGAGCTATCAGGACCTGACCGGACAGATCATCCGTCGCGTGGTCGGCATCGTCCGCCGCGTGCACGAAGGCTTTGGCGCGCTGGGCCTGCCACCGGAGCAGCATCGCACCGATCCGGCGCTGGCCGGACCGGCACTGAAGGGACTGGACCGCCACGCGGTCTCTCAGAACGACGCCGACGACCTGTTGTCGGACCTGGGACTGTAAGCATGAGCGCGGTATCCGACGACATCACCGCCGATTTCATCATCGAGGCACAGGAAATCCTGGATCGCCTCGGCGAACAGCTGGTGTCGCTGGAACAGGCGCCGCAGGACGCCGACCAGCTCAACGCCGTGTTCCGTGGCTATCACACGCTCAAGGGCGGCGCCGGCTTCCTCGGCATCACCGCCATGGTCGAGCTGTGCCATGCCGCCGAAGAGGCACTGGGCGCCGCCCGCGCTGGCC
Organism: Stenotrophomonas genospecies 5; assembly: GCF_054473825.1. Classification (NCBI taxonomy): domain Bacteria; kingdom Pseudomonadati; phylum Pseudomonadota; class Gammaproteobacteria; order Lysobacterales; family Lysobacteraceae; genus Stenotrophomonas; species Stenotrophomonas genospecies 5. Next base: position 903,536 of record NZ_JBTMUW010000001.1, on the reverse strand, counting down.
AGGCGGTGCTGCAGCCGCATCACTTCGATGCCGCACAGCAGTCTCTGGACTACCTGCAATCGATGCTGGATGCCGTGTCTTCCGGCAACGAACCCGGCTATGCCCCGCCGGACCTGATCGCCCAGTTCGACGTGCACGGCACTGCTGCGCCGGCTGCTGTCGCCCCCACAGCAGCCGCGCCCGCTGCCGGTGACCTGATCACCGACGACGAGTTCGAGGCCCTGCTCGATCAGCTGCACGGCAGCAACGCCCCCACCGCAGTGGCGACGCCGGTCAAGGCCGACGATGGCCTGATCAGCGAGGATGAGTTCGAAGCCCTGCTGGACCAGCTGCACGGCGGCGCCGCCCCCGGCGCGAAACCCGTGGCTGCTCCGCCGGCGCCTGCGCCTGCACTGCCCGCACCGCGCCCCGCGGCCGCCGCTGCCAAGCCCGCGGCCAACAAGCCGGTGGCCGAGGCCGAGCACACCGTGCGCGTGGATACCAAGCGGCTGGATGCGATCGTCAACCTGATCGGCGAGCTGGTGCTGTCGCGCAACCGGCTCAAGACCCTGCGTGCGCGCCTGCGCGACGAGGAACTGGACCGCGCCGTGTCGACCCTGGACATCGCCACCGCGCGCCTGCAGTCGGCAGTGATGCGCACGCGCATGCAACCGGTCGGCAAGGTGTTCTCGCGCTTCCCCAAGGTCGCCCGCGATGTTGCCCGCTCGCTGAAGAAGGAAGTGGACCTGGAGCTGGTCGGCGCCGAAACCGAGCTTGACCGCAACCTGGTCGAGGCCCTGGCCGACCCGCTGGTGCACCTGGTCCGCAACGCCATCGACCATGGTGTGGAGATGCCCGATCTGCGCGAAGCACAGGGCAAGCCACGCATGGGCCACGTGCGTCTGTCGGCCCAGCAGGAAGGCGACTACGTCAGCATCGAGGTGCAGGACGATGGCGCCGGCATCGATCCGGAAAAACTGCGCGCGAAAGCACGCGAAAAGGGCTTGATCGACCCGGAGGCGGCGGCCCGGCTGAGCAGCGAGGAATGCCTGCACCTGGTGTTCCTGCCCGGCTTCTCCACCAAGCAGCAGGTGACCGACATCTCCGGCCGCGGCGTCGGCATGGATGTGGTGCAGTCGCGCATCCGCGAGCTCAGTGGGCAGATCCAGATCCAGTCGGAACTGGGTCGGGGCAGCCGCTTCCTGATCCGCGTGCCGCTGACCCTGGCGATCCTGCCAACCCTGCTGGTGCAGGCCGGCGAGGACGTCTATGCGCTGCCGCTGGCGCGCGTGATGGAAGTGCTGCATGCACCGCGCACCTCGCTGGGCTGGTTCGATGGCCGGGCGGTGCTGGATCGTCGCTCGCACACCCTGCCGCTGGTCGATCTGCGCCAGTGGCTGGATGTGACGCCGGCCGCCTCGGCGCTGCTCACCATCGTGGTGCTGCAGGCCGGCGAGGCGCGCTTCGGCCTGGTCGTGGACCAGGTCCGTGGGCGCGAGGAAGTGGTCATCAAGCCATTGCCGAAGGCCCTGCGCGGCCTGCGCGGCTACGCCGGTGCGACGCTGATCGGTGATGGCCGGATGGCCCTCATCCTCGACGTGGATGGCCTGCGATGACGCTCGCCGGGCCATGCCTGGCGAACCAGAAACTGTGACTACCGTCTGTACGCGATCGACCGGTGTCTCAAGTCCCATTCACACACGCCGATACCGGACCCATGGATAGACTCAGCCTCATCGGACTCTTTCTCGCCCTGGCCTCACTGGTCGGCGGCAGCATCCTCAAGGGCGCCGGACTGGCGTCCCTGTGGTCGCCTGCGGCGTTCGTGATCGTCATCGTCGGCACCATCGCCGCGATCCTGCTGCACACCGCACCCGCCGTATTCAGGCATGCCTTCCGGATCGTGCGCTGGGTCGTGCGCCCGCCGCACAGCGATCGTCGCGAGCTGATCCAGCAGATCGTCGAGTGGAGCAACATCGCCCGCCGCCAGGGCCTGCTGGGCCTGGAAGCGCAGGTGGAAGCGCAGCAGGATCCGTTCCTGCGCAAAGGCCTGCAGCTGCTGGTCGATGGCGTCGAGCCCGAATCGATCCGGCACATGCTGGAGATCGAGCTGGGCAGCCAGGAACACCGTGACCAGGCCGCTGCCAAGGTCTTCGAGGGCATGGGCATCTATGCGCCGACGCTGGGCATCATCGGTGCGGTGCTGGGCCTGATCGCCGTCATGAAGAACCTGGCCGACCCCAGCAAGCTGGGGCATGGCATCGCCGCCGCCTTCACCGCCACCATCTACGGCATCGCGTCGGCCAACCTGCTGTTCCTGCCGATCGCCGCCAAGCTGAAGGGAGTGATCGCCCACAACAGCCGCGACCGCGAGATGGTCATCGAAGGCCTGATCTCGATCGCGCAGGGCGAGAACCCGCGGAACATCGAAACCAACCTGTCCGGCTTCCTGCACTGACATGGCCCGCCGCAGACACCACGAAGAGCACGCCAACCATGAAGCATGGGCGATCCCCTATGCCGATCTGATGACGCTGCTGCTGGCCTTCTTCGTGGTGATGTATGCGATCTCCTCGATCAACGAAGGCAAGTACCGGATCATGGCCGATGCGCTCACCGATGCCTTTGGTGGCGCGCCGCGCACCATCAATCCGGTGCAGGTCGGCAACAAGCAGGTGCAGGGGGGCGGCTGGGACAGTCCTTCGGTGATCAAGTCCGGCACCAAGATCGGCCCGTCCGCACCGGCACCCTCGCACGACCCTACCCTGCTGCCGGCCATGGCCTCGCAGATGCGCATGCCGGTCTCGGTGCACGACCAGCAGCAGATCGCCCGTGCCGAGCGCCAGCTCAGCAGCATCGCCGACCGGTTGACCGCCGCGCTGTCGCCGCTGATCGAGCGCGGCATGATCAGCGTGCGCCGCACCGAGCTGTGGATCGAAGTGGAGATCAACAGCGACATCCTGTTCCCGACCGGCTCGGCGGCGCTGGACGTGCACGCGCGCGGGACGCTGTCCAGCCTGGCCGGTGTGCTGCGCGACGTACCCAACAGCGTGCGGGTGGAAGGCCACACCGACAACGTGCCGATCGCCACCGCCACCTTCCCCTCCAACTGGGAACTGTCGGCCGCGCGGGCCGCCAGCGTGGTCCACCTGTTCGCCGACCAGGGCCTGCAGCCTTCGCGTCTGGCCATGGTCGGCTACGGCCAGTTCCGCCCGCGCGAGGACAACGACAGTGCGCAGGGTCGCAACCGCAACCGGAGGGTGATGGTCATCATCCTGGCCGACACCTCGCACTCGGTCGACCCGCTGGGCCAGCGCCTGAACGCCGCCAACGGCGCGGCCGACCCGTCCGCCGGGCCTGCGGCAACACCCGCCACAGTGCCCTCCCCGTCCCCCATCGCACCGGTGCAGTTGCCACCGGTGCCGGCTGGCAGCCGTGTCGGCGCCGCCGCTCCCCCGGCAATGAAGGAGTAAACCCATGCGCATCTGGGCAGTCGCCAACCAGAAGGGCGGAGTCGGCAAGACGACGACCACCCTGGCCCTCGGTCGCAACCTGGCCACGCAGGGCCATCGCGTGCTGCTGATCGATCTTGATCCCCACGCCTCGCTCAGCCGCGCCTTCGGCGTGCCGGTGGACCCGCCACCGACCGGCGTACTTGAGCTGTTCGGCGCACCTCCGGCCGAGCTGTCCAGCCTTTGCCACACCAGCAGCGTCAGCGGCCTGGACTACGTCTGTGCACAGCCGGCACTGGCCACGCTGGAGCGCCGCAGCGCCAACCAGCCGGGCCTTGGCCTGGCGCTGCAGAACGCGCTGGCACGGCACCAGGGCCAGCACGACTACATCCTGCTCGACTGCGCGCCCACACTCGGCCTGCTGATGATCAATGCGCTCGCGGCAGCGGACCGCCTGATCATTCCGACGCAGGCCGAGCCGCTGGCACTGCACGGGCTGGACGGCATGGTACGCACCGGTGAAATGGTCGAGCGCTCGCGCCGGCGCCCGCTGCCGATCTCGATCCTGCCCACCCTGTTCGACCGCCGCACCCGCACCGGCAACGAATCACTGCGCAGCATGCAGGACCGCCACGGCTCACGCGTCTGGGAGGATGCGATTCCGATCGACACGCGGGTCAGCAACGCGGCCGGCCTGACCCTGCCGAGCGTCGGCGAGGACTATCCCGGCCGCGGGCTCGCGGCCTACCGTCGCGCGCTGAACTGGATCCTTGGCGAGGATGCGCGCGCGCTGGAGCAAGCCGCATGAACACCACCGGCGTGCTGGACGACTATCTGGACGAGCTGCTGGGCGAAGCGATCGCCCCGGTGGCGGCCAGCCCCGATGCAGGCAACACGGCGCTTCCGGCGGCGATCGCCGAACGCGAGCCGACCTGGGACGACCTGCCGGCAGAGGTCATCTACGAAACCGGCAGCAGCGACGTGGTGCCCGTGGATGACGCCGCTCTGGCGGCCGCCTTCGAGGCCGCCAGCCAGTCCGCTGCACCGGCCGCTGCCGAACGCCAGCCGACCTGGGACGATCTGCCCGATGAGGTGATCTACGAGACCGACGGCGCGGAAAGCCCGTTGCTGGCCCACACCGACAGCCCCGCGCTGCAGGCTGCCTTCGAGGCCGCCGCCAGCGGCGAAGGGGTGGATCCGGTGGCGCCCGCGCGGATCGTGCCCCCGGCACCCGCCGCTGCGCCGCCGGCAGCGGCTGCACCGCCGCGTGTCGCCCTCGAAGCACCCGCCGCCAGCCGCCCTGCCAGCTGGCAGGAACTGCAGGCGCAGGCCCATCGACCCGCCAACAGCCCGCATCCGCAGCACCGCCGCGCGAACGAGCGCACCTCGCGCTGGCTGCGGATGCGCTGTGGCAGCCAGGCCTATGCACTGGAACTGCTGAAAGTGCAGGAGGTGGTACTGCCGGTACCCCTGCTGCCGCTGCGCGGCACTGCGCCGGCGATGCTGGGGATCATGAACCTGCGCGGCCAGGTGGTGCCCGTGATGGACCTTGGGCTGCACCTGGGCGCAGCGGCGGCCGAGGACGACGCACAGACCCGCATCGTGGTGCTGGAGGAAGACGGCGAGACCATCGGCCTGCGCGTCTCGGCCGTGGAAGACGTCGCCAATCTCACTGATTCGCAGATCGAGCCACCGGATACCGCCCGCATCTGCCAGATCTCCAACGACCTCTTCCGTGGTGTGGCCCGCGTCAGCCAACGGCCGATGATCCTGCTCGACGCCACCCGCCTGCTCAACTGAGGCGGGGGCCACGCGTTGCCCGGGCCCGTCGGAACGGGCACGCAGGGCCTCACCGCCCCCTAAAGAACCCCTGGCGGGTGCCGATATGGATGACGGAACCGTTTGTCCGGAGCAACGATGAGCACTGTCGAACTGGGTGAGGATCTCGGCATCGAGACCAGCACCGAGCTCAAGAACCGCCTCGCCCCGCTGGTAGCGCAGGTTGGCGAGCTGACCCTGGATGCAAGCCAGGTCGGCCGCGTCCACACCGCCGCCGTGCAGGTGCTGTGTGCATTCGTGCAGGCACGCCGCGAGGCGGGCCTGGACACCGGCTTCCACGGTTGCACTGCAACCTTCCGTGACGCCGCGCGCCTGCTGGGCGTCACCCAGGCTCTGGGCCTGGACGTACCCCATGACAACCTGAAATCTGTGGAGAACGCTGCATGAGCGCACGTATCTTGGTGGTGGACGATTCGGCGTCGATGCGCCAGATGGTGTCCTTCGCCCTCACCTCGGCCGGTTTTGCCGTCGAAGAAGCTGAAGACGGCGCGGTCGCGCTCGGCCGCGCGAAGGGACAGCGCTTCAACGCGGTGGTCACCGACGTCAACATGCCGAACATGGACGGCATTGCGCTGATCCGCGAGCTGCGCCAGCTGCCGGACTACAAGTTCACGCCGCTGCTGATGCTGACCACCGAGTCCGCCGCCGACAAGAAGTCCGAAGGCAAGGCCGCCGGCGCCACCGGCTGGCTGGTCAAGCCGTTCAACCCGGAACAGCTGGTCGCCATCGTGCAGAAAGTGCTGGGCTGATCGCCCCGCACCGTTCCCCTTCTTCGCTTCCGGATCACCACTGCATGAGCATGGACCTGCAACGCTTCCACGCCACCTTCTTCGAAGAGAGCCGCGAAGGCCTCGACGCGATGGAGGCCGGCCTGCTGGCCCTGGAGTCGGGGCAGCAGGACGCGGAGATCATCAACTCGGTGTTCCGCGCCGCCCACTCCATCAAGGGCGGTGCCGGTACGTTCGGCTTCGATGCCATCGCCGCGCTCACCCACGTACTGGAAACGCTGCTGGACGAGCTGCGCGCCGGCAAGCGCGCGCTGGAAGGCCACGCGGTCGATGCGATGCTGTCGTCCGTGGATGTGCTGCGCGCCCTGCTGCGCGAGGCCGAGCACGGCCAGGCGGCCGATCCGGCGGCCGTCGCCGCGGTGAAGGCGCGGCTGGAGGCAGTGCTGTCCGGCCAGCCGGCAGCCAGCGCCCCGGCCGCGGCTGCCGCCGCAGCACCGGTGGACGATACGCCCGAAGCCTGGCAGATCGGCTTCACCCCCGCGCCCTCACTGTTCATGAGTGGCAATGATCCGCTGCGCATCATCCGCGAACTGGAACATCTCGGCTCGCTGCAGGTCGCTGCGCGGCTCGAACGCCTGCCCGGCTTCGCCCAGCTTGACCCTCTCGAAGCCCATCTTGCGTGGGACCTCGGCCTGGTCGGCAAGGTGCCGCGCAGCAAGATCGAAGACACCTTTGCGTGGGTGCTGGACGACTGCGAACTGGACATCCGTCCGGCCGCGCCGCCGAGCCTGGCCACCCGCGCCCCCGATACAACAGCCAACGCCCCTTCCACGCCCGTTGCTGCAGTACCCCCCGTTGCCGCCGCCCCTGCCGCCAGTGGCACCCCTGGCACCAGCCAGGACGCGGAAACCTCGATCCGCGTCAGTGTCGACAAGGTGGACGCACTGATCAATCTGGTCGGTGAACTGGTCATCACCCAGGCCATGCTCAAGCAGGTCTCGCATGCGCTGGATCCGGTGCTTGCCGAGAGCCTGTTCGCCGGCCTGGATCAGCTCGAACGCAACACCCGCGACCTGCAGGAAGCCGTCATCGGCGTGCGCATGCTGCCGGTCGACGCCGTGTTCCGCCGCTTCCCGCGCCTGGTCCGCGACCTCTCCACCCGCCTCGGCAAGCAGGTCCGCCTGCGCACCATCGGTGAAGGCACCGAACTGGACAAGGGCCTGATCGAGAAGATCGCCGATCCGCTCGTCCACCTGGTCCGCAACTCCATCGACCACGGGCTGGAAATGCCGGACGTGCGCAAGGGCGCAGGCAAGGACGAGACCGGCACCATCACCCTGGCGGCGTCGCACCAGGGAGGCCACATCGTCATCGAAGTCAGCGACGACGGACGCGGCCTGGATCGCGCCAGGATCCTCGCCAAGGCGGCCGAACGCGGCCTGAGCGTCCCCGACAATCCCACCGACTCGCAGGTCTGGGACCTGATCTTCCAGCCGGGCTTCTCCACCGCCGACGCCGTCACCGATCTCTCCGGGCGCGGCGTGGGCATGGACGTCGTCCGTCGCAACATCCAGGCGCTGGGCGGTGAAGTACAGATCGAAAGCAGCCTGGGCACTGGAACGCGTACCCTGATCCGGCTGCCGCTGACCCTGGCCATCCTCGACGGCATGACCGTGGCGGTGGCGGGCGAGACGTTGATCCTGCCGCTGGCCTATGTGCTGGAAGCCCTGCAGCCGCAGCCGGAGGACATCCGCAGCATGGCCGGCGAAGGGCGCGTGCTGCGCGTGCGTGGCGAGTACCTGCCGATCCTGTCCCTCAGCGAGTACTACGGGTACGGCGCCCGCATGCCCGGCAGCGAATCGCTGGTGGTGGTGGTGGAAGGCGACGGGCAGAAGATCGCACTGGAAGTGGACGAACTGGTCGGTCAGCAGCAGGTCGTGGTCAAGAACATCGAGAACAACTACCGGCGTATCGGCGGCGTGTCCGGCGCCACCATCCTCGGCGATGGCCGCGTTGCACTGATCGTCGACATCGGTGGGCTGGTTCGCTCGCTGCGCGTGCCGCAGGCCGCCTGAGTCCGAGCACAGGTGATCCAGGGCCGCCGCCCCACACGGGCGGCGGCTTTCGTTTGTGCGCAGCCCGGTAGCAAGGCGAGTGTGCGCCTCCCGCTCCATTTCGTGAACTCCGTCGGCCCACGGCGCCACAGGAAACCACCCGCGTGCAGGCCGGAACACGGCCCCTGCAACGCGTCCGCGCCGCCGTCCCTACGCATCCGGATGTGACGCCCATCCATAAAGTCCGCCGGCCGTGCGCCGCTATCTCGCAGTGACAGTCGTGACCGGACTCGCATCGGCTCCGATTCACGCTGCACTCCCCGGCCGGCACGCACGCCCGCCACTCTGCCCACCTGGAGCACCTGCATGAAGTGGTTCCACGATCTGCCCATCGCCCGCAAGCTGGCCGTGGGGTTCACCCTCACCACCCTGATGACCCTGCTGCTGGGTGCGTTCGCACTGTTGCGCCTGAGCCAGGCCAACGACCAGCTGGGGGCGATGGCCAGCAACGATATTCCGTCGGTGCAGCATCTGGGCGAAGCCCGCTCGCAGCTTGGTGAATTCCGCACCTACGAGCTGGCCCAGCTGACCATGCTGGACCAACCGGACAAGGTGGCCGACTACAACAAGCGCATGGACGCCACCGCCAAAGCCGTACGCGATGAACTGGCGGCCTATGCCGCCTTGCCAGCCCAGGACAAGGAACGCGAACTGTATCGCGCCGCCTCGGCGCAGGTGGATCGCTACTTCGCCGCCAACAAGGCCATGCGTGACGCAGTGGCCGCCGGCGACGGCATCATGGCGCAGCAGATTTCCGACGAGCAGTCGCGCCCGGCACGGCGTGAACTGTTCGACGCCCTGAAGGCACTGGGTGCCCACATCGCCGGCCTGATGGACGCGCGGATCGCCGATGCCAACGCCACCCATCGCGCCAGCATGATCGCCATCATCGGCTGCATCGTACTGCTGTCGTTGCTGGCCGCCGCGCTGGCCACGGTCATCTCGCGGGCCGTGACCGGTCCGCTCGGCAAGGCCGTGCAGGCCATCCAGGCAGTCGCCCGCGGTGACCTGAGCGTCAGCACCCGCGCCACCAGCAACGACGAGGCCGGCCAGATGCTGTCCGCCACCGCGGAAATGACCGCAATGCTGCGCCGATTCTCCGAGCAGACGCAGCTGATGGCGCAGATGCATGCCGGACCGGATATCAGCCATCGCATCCCGGAAGACTTCCCGGGTGTCTACGGCCAGCTCGCCAGCGGCATCAATACGGTCATTTTCGAGCACCTGGACGCCATCCGCGATGCGATCGACGTACTCAACCAGTATGCCGTCGGCAATCTCGCACCGGACGCGCGCCGCCTGCCCGGCAGCCGCGCCATCCTGCATGAGTCGATGGATGCGGCCAAGTCCAGCCTGCTGGCGATCAATACGCAGATCCAGCAGCTCGCGGCGGCAGCCGCCGCGGGCGACTTCAGCCAGCGCGGCGACGCACAGCGCTTCCAGCACGACTTCAAGGTGATGATCGATCACCTGAACACCATGATGGAGGTCGCCGACAGCAATCTCGGCCAGCTCTCGCAGCTGCTGCAGTCGATCGCTGCCGGGGACCTCACCGCGCGCATGGACGGGCAGTTCAACGGCGTGTTCGCACGGATGCGTGACGATGCCAATGCCACCGTCACCCAGCTGACCCGCATCGTTGGCCAGATCCAGGCCAGCGCCTCCAGCATCACCCTGGCCGCCGGCGAGATCGCCTCGGGCAACAACGACCTGTCGCGCCGTACCGAACAGCAGGCCGCCAACCTGGAAGAAACCGCCGCCTCGATGGAGGAACTGACCTCCACCGTGCGCCAGAATGCCGAGCACGCCCGCCAGGCCAACCAGCTCGCCATCGGTGCCCATGGCGTCGCCTCCCAGGGCGGCGAAGTGGTCGGCCAGGTGGTCACCACCATGTCCGCCATTGAAGCTTCCTCGAAGAAGATCGCCGAGATCATCAGCGTCATCGACGGCATCGCCTTCCAGACCAACATCCTGGCCCTCAACGCCGCGGTCGAGGCCGCCCGTGCCGGTGAACAGGGCCGCGGCTTTGCGGTGGTCGCCAGCGAAGTACGCACCCTCGCCCAGCGCTCGGCCGCCGCCGCCAAGGAGATCAAAGGCCTGATCGACGACTCGGTGGGCAAGGTCGCCGATGGTTCTGCGCTGGTGCACAAGGCCGGCGCCACCATGGGCGAGATCGTCGCCTCGGTGCAGCGCGTGACCGACATCATGGCCGAGATTTCCGCGGCCTCGCAGGAACAGAGCGCCGGCATCGAGCAGGTCAACCAGACCGTGGTGCAGATGGACGAGACCACCCAGCAGAATGCCGCGCTGGTGGAGGAAGCCACCGCCGCTGCGCGGGCAATGGAGGAACAGGCTGTGCAGCTGGGTGAGGCCGTGGCCCGCTTCCGCCTGGAGTCACAGAACGAAGCACCGCTACCGGCGGTGGTCGTGGCGGCGCAGCGCAGAATGCCAGCGGCAGCTCCAGCGGCCAGGCCGGCCCCCCAGCGCGTCGCACGCGCCGCGGCGGCGCAGCCGGCGCTGGCACTCGACGGCGACTGGCAGGAGTTCTGACCTCATCGGAACCGGGACGCGTCGGATTCCTGCACGCTGGCAGGGATCCGACCCTCGACCGGCCCGGTCTGATCGCCGTGACTCCTCGCCGGTCGTCGCAACGCATCACAGTTCCAGCGTTGCCCCGGCCAACTGATTGAATTTTTCTTCAGGTTCAGCCGCCGCTCGCCGCTAACGGGACACGGTCCTACGCGAGCCAGCGATGCCAGCCAGCAACGACCCCGACCCGATACCGGTACAGCGTGGGCGAATGCTGGCCGGCGTGCTGCTGCTCGCTGCGTGGCTCGGATGGACCCTCGCCGCGCTGTGGGCGCAGGCCGATGCTTCACAGCCACCGGCCGGCCGCTGGCGCGCCGCGGACGTGCTGGCGCAGCTGTCGCCCGCCGTGCTTGCCGCCAGCCACCAGCATCCCCTGCTGCTGCGGCAGTCCATCGTCTGTGGCTGCGCCCCACCGGCGCGCACACCCGACGGCATCGATCTGCGGGAGGCCCGCACGCCGCTGCCCTTCGAATGGCTGGTGCTGTACCAGCAGCGCCTTGTCTATGCCGGGCCCTCCCTTCTCGACGCGGGCTGCGGCGGCCGTCCGCTCGCAGCCGCTCCACTGGTTGCGGGGCTGCTGCGCAATGCACAGGCGCCCGTGATCCTTTCCCATCATTGCCCATGCCACAAGGAGTAGCGCATGCATGCCTCCACCCGTAATACCGCCGCGCCGACCGGTCAGCCGACACCGCCTTACCTGCGCACGCTGGCCGCGGGTGCCGACCGCCTGTTCCTGCTGGTCAGTGCAGGGCTGGTCCTGGCCTCGCTGGCACTGGCCGTGCGCCATGGTCAATGGACACCGTGGCTGCTGGTCGCACTGCCTGCGCTGCTGGTCAGCGCGGTGCAGGTCCACCTGCAACCCGGCAGCCGCCTCAGCCGCTGCACGACAGCGCTGGCGTGGATGGTGCTGTCGGCCACCTTGATCCACCAGACGCACGGACAGCTGGAGACCCACTTCACGGTCATCGTGCTGATCGCACTGCTGCTGTACTACCGCGACTGGCTGCCGATCGTGGTGGCCGCCGTGGCGATCGCCGTGCATCACGTGCTGTTCTTCGCCCTGCAGACGCGCGGCCTGCCGTACCCGGTATTCGCCGCCGGCAGTGGTCTGGGCGTGCTGGTCCTGCACGCCCTGTACGTCACCATCGAGGCCGGCCTGCTGTCGGTGATGGCCGTCCAGATGCGCCGCCAGCTTCTGCTGCTCGGCCACGACCCGCAGCAACTGGCACACCTGGCACACGGCCTGGCCGACGACCAGCCCCTGCCCGAGGCGCTGCATGCCAGCCAGTTCCCGCAGGACTCGCTGGCCGCCGCCCTGGTCCAGGCCAGCACCCGGCTGCTGCAGCGCCGCCAGCGCGAGCTGGCGGCCAGCGGCGAATCGCTGCGCATCCGCAGCGCGCTGGACGATGTCACCACCAACGTGATGATCGCCGACCGTGACCGCAACATCGTCTTCGTCAACCGTCCACTGCAGAAAATGCTGGCCGCCGCCGAAGCCGACCTGCGCCGTGACCTGCCGCAGTTCAGCGCCGCCGACCTGCTGGGCCGCAACATCGACATCTTCCACCGCAATCCGGCCCACCAGGCCACCCTGCTCGACCGCCTCACCGGCACCTACCGCACGCAGATCCGCGTCGGCGGCCGGGCCCTGCAGCTGATCGTCAATCCGATCATCGGCGACGACGAACAGCGCCAGGGATTCGTGGTGGAGTGGGCCGACCGCACAGCCGAGATCGAGGTCGAAGAAGAACTCGGCCATATCGTCGATGCCGCCGCGCAGGGCGACTTCAGCGGCCGCGTAGGCACCGCCGGCAAGGAAGGCTTCTTCCTGCAGCTGGCGGAACGCCTCAACGGCCTGCTGGATGCCAACGCACGCAGCATCGAGCAGATCTCGCAGCTGCTGTCCTCGCTCTCGCGCGGCGACCTCACCGTGCAGATGCAGGGCGACTTCCACGGCGTTTACGCCCGCATCCGCGACGATGCCAACACCACCATCGCCGAGCTGACCCGCATCGTCGGCAGCATCCAGGCAGCCTCCAGCCGCCTCACCGGCGCCGCCGCCGGACTGGCGCAGGGCAACGGCCACCTGGCCAGCCGCACCGAACAGCAGGCGGCCAGCCTGGAGGAAACCGCCGCCACCATGGAGGAGTTGACCGCGACCGTGCGCCAGAACGCGGGACATGCGCGGCAGGCCAACCAGCTGGCCACCGATGCGGCCGACATCGCCGGCGAGGGGCGCACGGTCGTCGGCCAGGTGGTCACCACCATGTCCGCCATTGAAGCCTCCTCGAAGAAGATCGCCGAGATCATCAGCGTCATCGACGGCATCGCCTTCCAGACCAACATCCTGGCCCTCAATGCCGCGGTCGAAGCCGCCCGTGCCGGTGAGCAGGGCCGCGGCTTTGCCGTGGTCGCCAGCGAAGTGCGCACCCTCGCCCAACGCTCGGCGGGTGCTGCCAAGGAGATCAAGGGCCTGATCGACGCCTCTGTCGGCAAGGTCAGCGATGGCGCCGCACTGGTGCAACAGGCCGGCAGCACCATGCAGCGGGTCGTCGCCGCGGTGCAGCAGGTGAACCAGATCATGGGCGAGATCTCCTCCGCCTCGCAGGAACAGAGCATGGGCATCGAGCAGGTGAACCAGAGCATCGCGCAGATGGACGCCAGCACCCGCCAGAACGCCACGCTGGTGGAGGCGTCAACCGCCGCCACCCACGGCATGGCCGAACAGGCACAGCTGCTGGCGGCCGCGGTAGCGCGCTTCCACCTGAACGGAGGGGACGACAATCCGGCGGTGATGCAGCGTGTGCGGCAGATCGCCGGTATCGAGGAATGATGCCTCCGGCCCATTCCTTCGATCCCGGCCCGGCCGATGGAAGGTGATGAAACTCACACTTCATAATCCGGCGCGGTGGCCGATATCCCCATCGAGCCACGCGCCGGCGCGCGCAGGCGCCCGCCCCTGACCACAGATTCCATGTCCGACGGCAACGACACAGCAGTGCACGATGTCCATGCGGCCGACGCCGCGGATGAACGCTTCCTGGTCCGTAATCCGCGCCAGCTGCGGCAGCTGCTGCGCTCGCTGATCGAGCAGCGCTCCCTGATAAACGCGCATATCGACGGCCGCGATCGCTCGTTCCCGACCGCGCTGTTGGAACTGGACGAAGACGAGGACGTGCTGCTGATCGATGGCAGCCCGCAGGAGGCGTCCAACCGGGCAGCCGAGCAGGCCGATCATGTGCTGTGTTTCGCCCAGCTTGAGCGCGTGCTGGTGCGCTTCCGTCTGCAGGGGCTGCAGCGCGTGGACAACGACGGCCACGTCGCCTTCCGCGCTGCGCTGCCAGAGGAACTGATGCATCTGCAGCGGCGCGAACTGTACCGGCTGGAAACCCCCATCACCGACTCGCCCCAGCTGCTGCTGCCGGCTGCGGACGGACGCCCCGAGGCGTTGTCGATGCGCGTGGTGGACATCAGCGGCGGTGGCCTTGCCGTCGCGGTGCCCAGCGACTGCGCCGTGTTCGGCCTGCAGCAGCGCTACGCGGCGGTGCTGTCGCTGTCGGATGGGCCGGATCTGGATATCGAACTGGTGGTCTGCAACCTGCTGCCGCAGCGCCAGCCCAACGGTACCGAAATCAAGCGCGTGGGGATGCGCTTCGACAGCCTGCCTCGCGGTGGCGACAGCGCCATCCAGCGCTACATCTTCCGGATCGACCGCCAGCGCAAGGCACGCCGGAACGGAGAGATGTAGCTGGCGCCGGCCGTGGCCTGGCGCCATCCGGTCCTCACCAGACGGGAATGTCCTGTCACGGCCCTGCCTAAAGTCCCCCCGCGCGGGGCCGATATCGAGCCTGACACCGGGACTTCCGGCAGAACCAGGACCCCTCGATGAACGACCAGACCCGCTCCGCCGCCAGCGCCGGCGGCGAATTCCTCAGCTTCACGCTCGGCGCCGAGCATTACGGCGTGGATATCCTCAAGGTGCAGGAAATCCGCGGCTACGATGCCGTCACCCGGGTGCCGGACGCACCGGATTACATCAAGGGCGTAATCAACCTGCGCGGAACCATCGTGCCGGTGATCGACCTGCGCCTGAAGCTGCGCCTGGAGAACGCGCGCTACGACGCCTTTACCGTGATGATCGTGCTCAATGTCGATGACCGTGTGGTCGGCATCGTGGTGGACAGCGTCTCGGACGTCATCCCGCTGTCGTCCGAACAGATCCGCCCGACCCCTGAATTCGGCGCTGCGGTCGATACCCGGTTCATCTCGGGCATCGGCACCCAGGACGACCGCATGCTGATCCTGCTGGACATCGAGACCCTGCTGGACAGCGCGGACATGGGCCAGCCGGCCCTGCTCGAGGACGCCGCCGCCTGAGTCTGCGTACCGCTTCACGTTGCTGTCACGAAACCCTTCAGTTCCCTGCGGCGGTGCCGATAGGGGGACAGAGGCCGGCCGCGCGGGAACGCGTACCACCGGCAAAAAACCATCACCCTCCCGGAGAACCACCCCGATGAAGTCCCTGCTCGCGCTCGTTTCGGCTGCCGCCCTGGCCACCACCGCGTCGTCCGCCCTCGCCCAGTCCTCGGACATGATCCCGCCGGAACTGGCCCCGCGCTCGGTGGGCAAGGACGGCATGGTCTGCGGCAAGGTCGAGAAGGCCCGCTTCGCCGAAGGTTCCGAAGGCCAGCCGACGTTCCTGTACATGGGCGGCGCTTTCCCGCGCCACACCTTCTCGGCGCGCATCGCCGGTGAAAACCGCAGCAAGTTCTCGTTCCCGCTGGAAACGCTGGAAGGCAAGACCGTGTGCGTGATCGGCAAGATCCAGCGTGATGCCTCGCGCGCCGAGATCGAAGTCAGCTCGCCGGCCGGCCTGAAGCTGGCCAACATCAAGTAATCCGCTGTCCGTCGCAGTCACGCCGGTCCTGGTGCCGGCGTGGCCGCCGCCGCAACCGGGCCCGATGCCCGTGCGCGTCTGCCTTAGGAGATCGCAACGCCCATGCCTTGGATCAACAACCTGAAACTGATGCCGAAGCTGATGGTGACCTTCGGCGTCATCCTGCTGGTGATGCTGCTGCAGGGCATCGTCGCCTATCGTGGCCTGCATTCGCTGAACAACGTCACCACCGAGTTGGCCGGTTCGCGCATGGAAAGCATCCGCCTGGCCGGCGAGATGCGCGGCATGCTCGGCGAGTACCGCAACAGTGCCTACCAGCAGCTGATCCGTGCCAGCGATGACGTCAAGGCCGACGCGCGCAAGCAGGCTGCAGCGCTGCGTACCAGCATGGACAGTTCCATCAAGGACTATCCGAAGCTGGTGGACAACGCCCAGCAGAAGAAGCTGTTCGACACCTTCGCCAAGGACTGGAAGGACGCCCTGGCCTCCTACGACAGCGTCACCGAGATGCTGGAACTGGACCTGCCGGACGACGCCATCGATACCTTCGTCGGCGAGACCCGCACCAAGCACCGCAAGGCCGCCGCGGCGCTGGAAGCCCTGATTGCCGAAGACAACCGCCTCGCACGCGCCTCGCGCGAACAGGCCGAATCCACCTATGCCGCTTCGTCCGTCCTGACCGTGATCGCCCTGCTGGGTGGCGCCGCGCTCGGCCTGGTGCTGGTGTGGCTGTTCGCCCGCGCCCTCGTCGGCAGCGTGCGTGGTGCCGTCTCGGTGGCCAATGATGTCGCCGGCGGCAAGCTCGACGGTCACATCGATGTCAGCCGCCAGGATGAAGTGGGCGAACTGATGCAGGCCATGCAGCGCATGCAGCGTGATCTGCGTGAGCGCATCGAGACCGACCAGGCCATCGCCCGCGAGAACCTGCGCATCCGGACCGCGCTGGACTACAGTTCGACCGGCGTCTACCTGACCGATGCCAACAACACCATCGTCTACAGCAACCGTGCCCTGCAGCAGACGTTGAGCCAGTACCAGGACGATGTGCGCCGCGACCTGCCTGACTTCGATGCACAGGACTCGCTGATCGGCAAGCCGGTCACGGTGCTGGAACACCGTGGCG
The DNA here is from genome assembly GCF_054473825.1 of Stenotrophomonas genospecies 5. Taxonomy (NCBI): domain Bacteria; kingdom Pseudomonadati; phylum Pseudomonadota; class Gammaproteobacteria; order Lysobacterales; family Lysobacteraceae; genus Stenotrophomonas; species Stenotrophomonas genospecies 5. The sequence goes on along the minus strand of NZ_JBTMUW010000001.1, from coordinate 886,815 downwards.
AGATGGACCCGTCCCTGCTGGCGAACCTCAAGCAGCACGGCGTGGCCCGTCGCCCCATGCAGTACGGCGATGCCCAGTTCGCCCAGGTCGTGTCGACCATCCGCAACGAGGACGGCGACACCGTCGGCTGCGTGGTGGAATGGCGTGACCGTACCCAGGAAGCGCAGGTCGAGGCCGAAGTGGCCCGGGTGATCGCCCGCGCCGCCGCCGGCGACCTGTCCGGCCGGATCGAAACCAGCGACAAGGAAGGCTTCTTCCTGCAGCTGGCACAGCAGATCAACGGCCTGCTCGACGCCAACGCCGGCAGCATCGAACAGATTTCCGGCCTGCTCGCCGCGCTGTCGCAGGGTGACCTCACCGTGCGCATGCATGGCGAGTACCAGGGCGTATTCGCTCGCATGCGTGACGATGCCAATGCCACTGCCGCGCAGCTGAGCGAGATCGTCACCCGCATCAAGCAGTCCAGTCGGGCAATCAGTACTGCCGCCGGCGAGATCGCCTCGGGCAACAACGACCTGTCGCGCCGTACCGAACAGCAGGCCGCCAACCTGGAAGAAACCGCCGCCTCGATGGAGGAACTGACCTCCACCGTGCGCCAGAACGCCGAGCACGCCCGCCAGGCCAACCAGCTCGCCATCGGTGCCCATGGCGTCGCCTCCCAGGGCGGCGAAGTGGTCGACCAGGTGGTCACCACCATGTCCGCCATTGAAGCCTCCTCGAAGAAGATCGCCGAGATCATCAGCGTCATCGACGGCATCGCCTTCCAGACCAACATCCTGGCCCTGAACGCCGCGGTCGAGGCCGCCCGTGCCGGTGAACAGGGCCGCGGCTTTGCGGTGGTCGCCAGCGAAGTACGCACCCTCGCCCAGCGCTCGGCCGCTGCCGCCAAGGAGATCAAGGGCCTGATCGATGACTCGGTGGGCAAGGTCGCCGATGGTTCTGCACTGGTGCACAAGGCCGGGGCCACCATGGGCGAGATCGTCGCCTCGGTGCAGCGCGTGACCGACATCATGGCCGAGATCTCCGCGGCCTCGCAGGAACAGAGCGCCGGCATCGAGCAGGTCAACCAGACCGTGGTGCAGATGGACGAGACCACCCAGCAGAATGCCGCGCTGGTGGAGGAAGCCACCGCCGCTGCGCGGGCCATGGAGGAACAGGCAGGCCATCTGAGTGAAGCGGTGTCCATCTTCGTGCTCGATGAAGCCGAAACCGTGGTCACGCCCCGCGTCGCCGCCCCCGCCCCGCGCACCGCTGCACCCGCCGCCCCGGCGCCGGCTGCACCGCCGGCCCGCCGCAGCAGCGGCGGTCGCCCGATGGCCGCGGAACTGGCCGACGGAGACTGGCAGGAGTTCTGATTGCTGCCTGACCTGACGCACGACAACGCCCTGGCCCTGCGCCGGGGCGTTTTCGTTTACGGGGTATCTGATTGTCCAGCCAACGGCGAAGCCCCTCGGAGTGGCCGCGGAGAGCTGCGGATTTCCTTCGTTTGGGCCAGGAGGGTGGGTCGCGCAGGGGACGCCGTGAATACGTCCCTGTAGGCTCGGGCGCGCCATCCATGGCGCTTACGCCCCTGCGCAACCCACCCTCCCGGCCACGGACAGTTTCCGTGCGCGTCCACCCCGGATTGAAGAAAGAAAGCAAAAAGCAAAAGCCAGGCCACTTCGGGGGTCAGATCCGTTTTCCGCAGGAAAACGGATCTGACCCCTCTTTCCACTTGGAAACCCAACGCCTTTGCCGTCCGTCGAAGTGAAGCCCTGGCGGGCCGGGTCGGGGTGGGCAGGCAGGACCGTTGGCGCCATGGATGGCGCCATCGAGCCCCCATGGATGGGTTCACGGCGTGTCCTGCCTGCCCACCCCGACCCGGCCAATCCATGACACCCCATCGCCATGACCTGCCGTTGCCGTTGCCGTTGCCGTCGCTTCAAAAGCCTGCCGCAGGCAGCGTCGCAGCCGCCGCTGCAAGGAAACCTGAATGCGTTCCTGCACTCCACCTCAATCCCGCGCGCCCGCGGCCGATAACGGGGGTGTCATGGTGTATTCCGCCGTGGCCGGCTCGGCGCCGCCCGCCTGCTTCAAACTGGTCCTGCTCGATGAACCTCATGCATCGCTGGCAACACTACTTCAGCAATCTTTCCGTCCGGCGCAAGCTCAATCTGCTCACGCTGCTCATCGCGCTGGGCGTGGTCGCGCTGTCGGTGATCGCCGCCCGCATGCAGTACCTCGACCTGACTGAAACGCGCAAGACCTCGCTGAAGACCCAGGTCGAACTGAGTTACGGCATTGTCCAGCACTACCACCGCCTGGCCGGTACCGGCGAGCTCAGCGAAGAGGCAGCCAAGGCCGCCGCCCTGCAGGCGCTGGAGAGGATGCGTGCCGAGAACGACACCTACTACTACAACGTCTACGACACCGGCTACCGGGTACTCATGCACCCGTTCCGCAAGGACCTGGTCGGCAAGGACATGAAGGATTTCCGCACCGATGAAGGGGTGCGCATCTATTACCAGCAGGTCGAGGCAGCCAAGGCCGGGGGCGGCTTCGTCGACTACCGCTGGGCCAAGCCCGGCAGCGAAGGCACCGTCGGCAAGATCGCCTATGCCGGGCTGTTCGCGCCGTGGAACTGGGTCATCAGCAGTGGCGTCTACACGGACGACGTGCAGAAGCAGGCCCTGGTGTTCACCACGATCATGGCGATCTCCGGTGGCGTGGTGGTTCTGATCGTGCTGGCCTTGAGCTGGCTGATCGGCAACCGCATCGCGGTACCGTTGAAGCAGGCTACGGCCGTGGCCGAAGGCATCGCCGCTGGCAGACTGGACAGCCATATCGGCCCGCAGCCGCATGACGAGCCCGGCCGCCTGCTGGACGCGATGTCCGCCATGCAGCGGCAGCTGCACGCCGTGATCGGCGGCCAACGCGAGATGGCGCGACGCCACGACGCCGGCGAACTCAGCTACCGCATCGATGCCAGCGCATTCCCCGGCGAGTATGGGCTGATGGTGCAGGAGACCAATGCGCTGGTCGGCGGCCACGTACAGACCCTTCATGATGTGCTCGATGTCGTCCAGCAATACGCCGTTGGCGATCTGAGCCGTGATATCGCCCGCTACCCGGGCGAGAAGGCGGCGATGACCCACGCCGTCGATACCGTCAAGGACAACCTCGGCCGCATCAATGCCGAGATCAAGCAGCTGGCCGGCGCCGCCGCTGCCGGTGACTTCAGCCGTCGCGGCGACGCACAGCGCTTCGATCACGATTTCCGCACCATGCTGGAAAACCTCAACGCGATGATGGCAGTCAGCGATGAGAACCTCGGCAAGCTGTCACAGCTGCTGTCAGCCATCGCCGAAGGCGACCTGACCGCCCGCATGCAGGGCGACTACCAGGGCGTGTTCGCACGGATGCGTGACGATGCCAATGCCACCGTCACCCAGCTGACCCGCATCGTTGGCCAGATCCAGGCCAGCGCCTCCAGCATCACCCTGGCCGCCGGCGAAATCGCCTCGGGCAACAACGACCTGTCGCGCCGCACCGAACAGCAGGCCGCCAACTTGGAAGAAACTGCCGCCTCGATGGAGGAACTGACCTCCACCGTGCGCCAGAACGCCGAGCACGCCCGCCAGGCCAACCAGCTCGCCATCGGTGCCCATGGCGTCGCCTCCCAGGGCGGCGAAGTGGTCGGCCAGGTGGTCACCACCATGTCCGCCATCGAAGCTTCCTCGAAGAAGATCGCCGAGATCATCAGCGTCATCGACGGCATCGCCTTCCAGACCAACATCCTGGCCCTCAACGCCGCGGTCGAGGCCGCCCGTGCCGGTGAACAGGGCCGCGGCTTTGCGGTGGTCGCCAGCGAAGTACGCACCCTCGCCCAGCGTTCGGCCGCTGCCGCCAAGGAGATCAAGGGCCTGATCGATGACTCGGTGGGCAAGGTCGCCGATGGTTCTGCGCTGGTGCACAAGGCCGGCGCCACCATGGGCGAGATCGTTGCCTCGGTGCAGCGCGTAACCGACATCATGGCCGAGATTTCCGCGGCCTCGCAGGAACAGAGCGCCGGCATCGAGCAGGTCAACCAGACCGTGGTGCAGATGGACGAGACCACCCAGCAGAACGCCGCGCTGGTGGAGGAAGCCACCGCCGCTGCACGGGCGATGGAGGAACAGGCCGCGCAGCTGGCCGATGCCGTGGCGATCTTCCGCCTCGACAACCAAGTGGCCGCCGCAGTGAAGGCGGTGGCCGCACGGGTGGAACCAACGGTGACCGCCAACACGGCACGCGCGCATGCGCCGGCCGCGCCGGTCCGCCGCGCCCATACTCCCCCCGTCGTCGCCAGCGACTGGCAGGAATTCTGAGAACCCGCGGTGGCTGCGGTCACCGCCCACGCCGATGGACACGTCCCCCGTGCATAGTCCCAGCCCCATCGTCACCGGCCCGCGCGAGTTCGAGTTCGCCGACCGCGATTTCCGCCGTGTCTGCGACCTGATCTACCAGCGGGTAGGCATCGCCCTCGCGCCCGCCAAGCGCGACATGGTCTATGGCCGCCTGTCGCGTCGCCTGCGCACACTCGGCATGCGCAGCTTCCAGCAGTACCTCGATCATCTGGAACAGGAGGGCGGTGACGAATGGCAGGCGTTCACCAACGCCCTGACCACCAACCTCACCTCCTTTTTCCGTGAGCCCCACCATTTCGACAAGCTGCGCGAGGAACTGCGGCAGCGCTCCGGCCACGCCCCGCTGCTGCTGTGGTCCTGCGCCGCGTCCACCGGCGAGGAACCCTACTCCATGGCGATCACCGCGTGCGAGGCGTTCGGCAGCCTGAAGCCGCCGGTCCGCATCATCGCCACCGATGTCGACACACAGGTCCTGGCCACCGCAGGCCGTGGCGTGTACGCCATCGACCGCGTCGCCAGCCTCGATCCGGAGCTCCGCCGACGGTATTTCCAGCGTGGCAGTGGCCCCAACGAGGGCCAGTGCCGGGTGCTGCCCGCACTGCGCGACCTGATCGAGTTCCGCCCGCTGAATCTTCTTGCCCCGCGCTACGACGTTGGCGGCCCGTTCGATGCGCTGTTCTGCCGCAACGTGATGATCTATTTCGACAAGCCGACCCAACGCGCCATCCTTGGCCGGCTGGTGCAGCATCTCACCGATGACGGACTGCTCTACACCGGCCACTCGGAGAACTACCTGCACGCGGCCGATCTGATCCAGCCCTGTGGCCGCACCCTGTACCGACGCGCGCAGGGGGCCGGGGCATGAACGCCTCGCTGCGCACCGACGAGGTGATGCGCTACCAGGACGCGCGCTTCCAGACCCTCGCCGCCAAGCTGTTGCCGACCCAGTACCTGGTGGTCGACGACACCACTGCGCTGACCACCACGCTGGGCTCCTGCGTGGCTGCGTGTCTGCGCGATCCGGTGCTGAAGATAGGCGGCATGAACCATTTCCTGCTGCCGGAAGGCAATGCCGGTGACGGCGCGCCTGCACGCTACGGCAGCTATGCGATGGAGCTTCTCATCAACGACATGCTCAAGCGCGGCGCGCACCGCAAGCGCCTGGAAGCCAAGGTGTTCGGCGGCGCCAACGTGCTCAAGGGTTTCACCAGCAATCCAGTAGGAACCCGCAACGCCGAGTTCGTGCGCCAGTACCTGCAGGCCGAGCACATTCCGATCATCGCTGAAGATCTGTGCGGCATCCATCCACGCAAGATCTGGTTCTTTGCCGATACCGGGCGCGTGGTCGTGCAGCGCCTGCCACATGCCCACGAAGCGGAAGTGGCCGCCACCGAATCGGCAGTGCGTGCCCGTCTGTCCAGGGCCCCGGTCACCGGTGGCGTGGAGCTGTTCGAATGACCCTGACCGGCAACGCCCCCTGCCGGGTGCTGATCGTGGACGACTCCGCCGTCGTGCGGCAGATGCTGACCGAAATCCTCTCCAGCGATCCGGCCATCGACGTGGTCGGCACCGCCGCCGATCCGCTGCTGGCACGCGAGAAGATCAAGCGCCTCGCCCCGGACGTGATCACCCTGGATGTAGAAATGCCGCGCATGGACGGGCTGGCCTTCCTGGAAAACCTGATGCGCCTGCATCCCTTGCCGGTGGTGATGATCTCTTCGCTGACCGAGCGGGGGGCCGACACGACCCTGCAGGCGCTGGCACTGGGTGCCGTGGATTTCGTTTCCAAGCCGAAGCTCGATGTGGCGCGCGGACTGCAGGGCTATGCCGAGGAGATCATCGGCAAGGTGAAGATGGCCGCACGCTCGCGGGTGCGGCCGCTGCTGCGGGCTGCGGCACCGAAACTCACCCTGGATGCGGCACCGGCATCGCGCCCGGTGGCACCACAGTTCCGCACCACCGACCGCCTGATCGCGATCGGTTCGTCAGCCGGTGGCACCGAAGCCCTGCGCGTGGTGCTGGAAGGCCTGCCCGCCGATGCACCGGCGGTGGTGATGACCCAGCACCTGCCGGCCAGCTTCAGCAGCGCCTTCGCCGAACGCCTGGACCGGCATTCGGCCATGGCCGTGCGCGAGGCCAGCGACGGCGAAGCCGTGCTGCCCGGCCATGCCTATCTGCCGCCGGGCGGCAGGCACCTGCGGATCATCCGCGATGGTGCGCGCTGGCGTTGCCGCGTCGATGACGGCCCAGCCGTGAACCGGCACAAGCCTGCGGTCGATGTGCTGTTCCGTTCGGTGGCCCAGAGTGCCGGCGGCAATGCCATCGGCGCCATTCTCACCGGCATGGGCGATGACGGCGCGCGCGGCCTGCTGGAAATGCGCCAGGCAGGCGCTCCGACGCTGGTGCAGGATGAAGCCACCAGTGTGGTCTGGGGCATGCCCGGCGCCGCGTTCAAGCTCGGCGCGGCCGAGGAACAGGTGCCGCTGGAACGGATCGCCGAGCGCCTGCTCGCCCTCGCCCGCGGGCAGTAGCGACGAACGCACGCTCCGCACTGCATGAAAAAACCCCCGGCTTTCGCCGGGGGTTTTCGTTTCAACGCATCAGGCGGCGACCGTATTGGCCACGTCCTGGTACTCCTCGATCTGGTCGAAGTTCATGTAGCGGTAGATCTCGCTGCCGCTGGCGGCGATCACGCCGACGTCGGCCATGTACTCTTCCTTGGTCGGGATGCGGCCCAGACGCGAGCAGATCGCGGCCAGCTCGGCCGAACCCAGGTACACGTTGGTGTTGCGGCCCAGACGGTTCGGGAAGTTGCGGGTCGAGGTCGACATCGCGGTGGAGCCTTCGCGGATCTGGGCCTGGTTGCCCATGCACAGCGAGCAGCCCGGCATTTCCATGCGCGCGCCGGTCGCACCGAAGGTGCCGTAAACGCCTTCCTTGGTCAGCTCGGAGGCGTCCATCTTGGTCGGCGGGGCCACCCACAGACGGGTCGGCAGGTCACGCTTGCCTTCCAGCAGCTTCGCGGCCGCACGGAAGTGACCGATGTTGGTCATGCACGAACCGATGAACACTTCGTCGATCTTGGCGCCGGCTACCTCGGACAGGGTCTTCACGTCGTCCGGATCATTCGGGCAGGCCACGATCGGCTCGTGGATGTCGGCCAGGTCGATCTCGATGACAGCAGCGTACTCGGCGTCGGCGTCCGGCTCCAGCAGCTGCGGGTTGGCCAGCCAGGCCTCCATCTTCTCGATGCGACGCTGCAGCGAACGCGGATCCTGGTAACCCTCGGCAATCATCCACTTCAGCAGGGTGATGTTGCTGGTCAGGTACTCGATGATCGGTTCCTTGTTCAGGCGGACCGAGCAACCGGCGGCGGAGCGCTCGGCCGAGGCGTCGGAGAGCTCGAACGCCTGCTCGACCTTCAGCTCCGGCAGGCCTTCGATTTCCAGGATGCGGCCGGAGAAGATGTTCTTCTTGCCAGCCTTGGCAACCGTCAGCAGGCCCGACTTGATCGCGTACAGCGGAATCGCGTTGACCAGGTCACGCAGGGTCACGCCCGGCTGCATCTGGCCCTTGAAGCGCACCAGCACCGATTCCGGCATGTCCAGCGGCATCACGCCGGTGGCGGCGGCGAAGGCCACCAGGCCCGAGCCGGCCGGGAACGAAATGCCCACCGGGAAACGGGTGTGCGAGTCGCCGCCGGTGCCGACGGTGTCGGGCAGCAGCATGCGGTTGAGCCAGCTGTGGATCACGCCGTCGCCCGGACGCAGCGAGATGCCACCGCGGGTGGAGATGAACTCCGGCAGCGTGTGGTGGGTCTTCACGTCCACCGGCTTCGGGTACGCGGCGGTGTGGCAGAACGACTGCATGACCAGGTCGGCCGAGAAGCCCAGGCAGGCCAGATCCTTCAGCTCGTCACGGGTCATCGGACCGGTGGTGTCCTGCGAGCCCACCGAGGTCATCTTCGGTTCGCAGTAGGTACCCGGGCGCATGCCCTGGCCTTCCGGCAGACCGCAGGCGCGGCCGACCATCTTCTGCGCCAGCGAGAAACCCTTGCCGGTGTCGGCCGGCTGCACCGGCAGGCGGAACAGGGTGGTCGGGGCCAGGCCCAGCGCTTCGCGCGCCTTGCCGGTCAGGCCACGGCCGACGATCAGCGGAATCCGGCCGCCGGCACGCACTTCGTCGAACAGCACTTCGGACTTCACTTCGAACTCGGCGATCACTTCGCCGTTCTTCAGTGCCTTGCCGTCATACGGACGCAGCTCGACAACGTCGCCGTGCTCCATCTTCGAGACATCCAGCTCGATCGGCAGCGCGCCGGCATCTTCCATGGTGTTGTAGAAGATCGGGGCAATCTTGCCGCCCAGGCACACGCCACCGGCGCGCTTGTTGGGGATGTAGGGGATGTCGTCGCCGGTCCACCACAGAACGCTGTTGGTCGCCGACTTGCGCGAAGAGCCGGTGCCGACCACGTCGCCGACGTAGGCCACCAGGTGACCCTTTTCCTTCAGCGACAGGATCTGCTGGATCGGACCGCGCTTGCCGTCTTCTTCCGGAGTGAACGGCGCGTCATCGCGCTTGTTCTTCAGCATCGCCAGGGCGTGCATCGGAATGTCAGGACGGGTGGTGGCGTCCGGCGCCGGCGACAGGTCGTCGGTGTTGGTTTCGCCCGGCACCTTGAACACGGTGATGGTCAGGCTCTGCGGCACTTCCGGCTTGCTGGTGAACCACTCGGCGTCGGCCCAGCTCTGCAGCACGGCCTGGGCATTGGCATTGCCGGCCTTGGCCTTGTCCTGCACGTCGTGGAACGCATCGAACACCAGCAGGGTGTTCTTCAGGCCGTCGGCGGCGATGGTGCCGACGCTGGCGTCGTCCAGCAGCTGCACCAGCGGGGCCACGTTGTAACCGCCCAGCATGGTGCCCAGCAGCTCGGTGGCGCGCTCGCGGCTGATCAGCGGGTTCTGCTCGCTGCCCAGCGCGATCGCGGCCAGGTACGAGGCCTTGACCTTGGCGGCGTCGTCCACGCCGGCCGGCACACGGTGGGTCAGCAGGTCGAGCAGGAACTCGGCCTCGCCCGCCGGCGGGTTCTTCAACAGTTCAATGACGTCTGCCGTCTGCTGGGCGGTCAGCGGCAGCGGCGGGATGCCAAGCGCGGCGCGCTCGGCTACGTGGTGGCGATAGGCTTCCAACATGACAACTCCCGGGTAATGCGGTTATGGAACAGTGAAAGGAATGCAACGGGCTCAGGCGTGCGGCACGATCAGCTTCAGGCCCTTGAAGTAGTCGCGGTAAAACGTGTCGTTCCAGGTGATGAGCCCGTCGCACTGCAGCAGTGCATGGGCCCCCACCATGAAGTCGTCCAGGCTGCGGCGCTGGGTACCACGCTGGCGGTGGCGGCGATGCATCTCGCCGGCGCGCAATGCCGATTTGGCTTCCAGCGCGTTGAAGTGGACGCCCATCTCTTCCAGCGCTTCCAGCACCTCGGCCCCGCCACGCAGGCTGGCGCAGACTTCGGCCAGGGTCGCCCCGCACACCACCACCTTGCCGCCGACCAGGCTCTGCCGCAGGCAGGCCTCGACGGCGTCGGCCTGCGGGCCATTGCTCAGCAGTTCGACCAGCACAGGGGAATCGACGGCGATCATCACGGCTTAGTCCTCGTCGCGCACCGCGCGTACGGCGGCGTCGGCGGAATCAAAGCCGTCCAGCGCGAACTTGCCGCGCGCCCGTGAAATCGCGTCGTCGACACTTTTGCGCAGAATGATGCGGCTGCCGTCCAGTTCGACCTTGAGCTGGGTGCCCTTGGTCAGGCCCAGGGCGTCACGCACAGCCTTGGGCAGGGTGATCTGACCGCGTTCGGCGACAGTGGCTTCCATGGGTAGGCCCTCTTCGGTATGTACGAATTATACATACTCAAGGCGTCATACCGCCAGCCGCCCCCCCTTACGGCAATGCCGGCACGTGGCCGGCATTGTCCGTTCAGCTTGATGCCTTCACTCAGAACGCAACCTGCAGCCGGGTATTGACCGTCGTGCCCTCGTCCTTGCCGCGCACCGCACCGGTGGGGTTGTCGGTCTGCCAGCGGATCACGTCGAGCATCACCCGGCTGTAGTCGTTGAGATACCAGTTGGCACCCACCGTCCACGCATGTCCGGTGCCGCCGGTCGGCAGTTCCGAGTAGTCCACGTCTTCGTAGCGCGCACGCAGCTCCCATGCGCCCCGCCCGCCACGGGTGACCGGATCGGCCACCTTGACCCGGCCCCAGGTGCCGGTCTTGCCCGAGTACGCCGGGCTGGCCCCGCCAAGGAACCAGCCGGCGGAAATCGCCCAGGCCTGGTGATCGAGGTCGTAACGGCCGCTGGCATCGGCGCCGCGCAGGTTACGCGTGCCCCACTCGCCCGTGGCCCAGCCCTGGCCAAAGAAGCCCGCCGCCTCCACACCGTAGGCGGTGCTGCGATCGGTGCCGACCAGCGCGCCCGGCGTGATCTTGACCAGGTCGTTGAAGTGGCCGGCAATGGCGGAGCTGCGCAGCACGCCCGAGGAGCCTGCGGCGATCTCTTCGTGGAACGCCCACGCCCCCAGATGCACGGTCGCGGCCTTGCTGTCGATCGGGTTCCAGTGGACGCGGGTGGCCCAGGTCTGGCTGTCGTTGTTGTCACCGGCATTGTTGAGGTCGTTGCCGGCCACTGACAGGCTGGCGTGCCAGCCCTTTCCGTACACGCGCTCGGTGAGGCCGACGCCGAACAGGCCCCGCTGCGGCAGCATCAGCGTGCCCACCACGTTGCGGTCCGGGAACGGCGTGTTGGAGGTGCTGCTGGAGCCATCGATGCCGCGGTCGTTGAGGCGGTTGCCCACGGTGAGGTCGGCAGGCAGGCCGAACAGCCTGTGGTCCACAGTGGCATACACCGACTTCCACGCCACCTCGTTGTCAGCGAAGTCGCCCTCCACCACCCAGCCGAGCGTGCCGTAGCGGCCCTCCGCGCCCAGGCGCACCGAACGGATCTCGGTGCCGGAGATGTTGCGGTCGCTGCTGGACGAGCCGTCGGTGCTGGAGCCGTCCACGAACAGACGACCGCGCGGGCGGAAGATCACGTTGCCGTCAGCGCTGCTGAATTCCGGCGCGCCCTTCGACCACGACACCTTCGGCGCCTTGGACTGCTGGGTTTCCAGCGCCGCAACACGGGTTTCCAGGGCAGGCGCAGGAGGGGCAGCCGCCGCGTTGCCGGCGGTCGTACCGACGCCTTCCAGCGCATCCAGTCGCGACTGCAGTTGCTGGATCTGCTGCGCCTGCTGCTGCACCAGCGCGGCGAGTTCGGCCTGGCTCAGCGGGGCCGGCGGGGCCGTGGCGGACTGTGCTCCGGCATGGCCGCTGGCCAGCAGCAGGCCAAGGGCGACCGTCAGCGCTGCGCGCGGCAGCACGGGATGGCTATGCATGGTGTTCTCTCCAGCCAGCCGGCCCCCTGGCCTGGCGCTGGCCCGTTGCGATGATGCGGGGGAATTACGGAAGGGCGCGCCGCCGGATCATTCCAGCGGCGCGCCAGACAGGCTCAGCTGGTGGCCTGGGCCTGGGCGTTTGGACGCCAGGTGATGAGCTTGTTCTCGACCACGTCGAGCAGTGCATCGATGACCAGCACGAAGGCGGCCAGGATGATGATGCCGGCGAACACGCCCACGGCATTGAAGTTGCCTTCTGCCTGCGCGATCAGGTAACCCAGGCCCGCCGAGGCACCCAGATATTCGCCGATGATCGCGCCGACCACGGCAAAGCCCACCGAGGTGCGCAGCGAGGACAGGATCCAGCTCGCCGCCGCCGGGAAGTACACGTGACGCAGCAGGTCACTGCGGCTGGCACCGAGAATGCGGGCATTGGCCAGCACCACCGGGTTCACTTCGCGCACGCCCTGCATGGCATTGAAGAACGTGGTGAAGAACACCAGCGTCACCGCCAGTGCCACCTTCGACCACAGCCCCAGGCCCAGCCACAGCACGAAGATCGGCGCCAGCACCACGCGCGGGATGGCATTGAAGCCCTTGATGAAGGGATCGAGGATGCGCGCCGAGCGCCGGCTCAGGCCCAGCCACACACCGCCTGCAACGCCCAGCCCGGTACCGATGAGGTAGCCCAGCGCGGTTTCGGTCAGGGTGATGTACACGTGCTGGTAGAACGAGGTATCCGACAACCAGTTCCACGCCTGCTGGGCGATGGCCGTGGGCGCGGGGAAGAAGAACGGGTCGATCCAGCCCAGCGCGATGCCGCCCTCCCAGCCACCGAACACGGCGATGACCAGTGCGATCTGGATGAAACGGTCAGTCCTGGCGTGCATAGCTCTTCTCCACTTCGCCGCGCAGGCAGGCCCAGATGTCGCGGTACAGGTCGGTAAAACGTTCGTCGAGCTTGATCTCGGCAACGTTGCGGGGGCGTTCCAGGTCCACATCGAAGCTCCGCACCACGCGGCTTGACGGACCCGAGGACAGCACCACCACGCGGTCGCCCAGCGCGATGGCCTCTTCCAGGTCGTGGGTGATCAGGATCACCGAGCGACGGTCTTCCTGCCACAGGCGCAGCAGTTCGTTCTGCATCAGATGGCGGGTGTGGATGTCCAATGCCGAGAACGGCTCGTCCATCAGGATCACCTTGGGCTCCACGATCAGTGCCTGTGCCATCTGCACGCGCTTGCGCTGGCCGCCGGAGAGCTGGTGCGGATAGCGGTGCTCGAAGCCGGTCAAGCCGACCTTGGCCAACCAGGTGGTGACCTTCTGCCGGCGCTCGGCTTCATCGACGCCGCGGAACTTCAGGCCCAGTTCCACGTTCTGGAAGGCGGTCTTCCACGGCAGCAGCGCGTCCTGCTGGAACAGGTAGCCGACGGACGCCTGCACGCCATTGACGGCGCGTCCGTCGATGCTCACGTCACCGGCGCTGGGCTTGAGCAGGCCCGCCACGGAATTGAGGATGGTGCTCTTGCCGCACCCGGTGGGACCGACGATGGCGAGGAACTCGCCATCACCGACCTGGATATCGACATCGCGCACGGCGGTGAAGTCACCGAAGGACATGGTCACCTTGTTGATGGCGACCATGGTCTGTGCGGGCTCCAGCTGCGGCGCGCCATTGAACTGGCGCACGGTGGCATTGAGGGCCATGGGTTATCTCCGCTTACGGTTGGGTTGCCTGCGTCGCGGCGCTGGCGCGCTCGACGAAGGCATTGGTGTAGGTCCGGGACAGGTCGATGTCCGCGTTGGCCACGTCCTTGTTGAACTCGCGCAGCACCTTCAACGGCGTTTCCAGGTCCGCGGGCGTGAAGTGGCCATCGGTGGTGAAGATGGCGCGGGCGTTCTCCACGGCGCGCGCGTAGGTGGCGCGGTCGCCGGAGACGTAGCTGTCCGGCAGCGCAGCGACGATGTCCTCGGCACTGTTGTCGGCGATGAACTTCAATGCCATCTGCTCGGCGCGGGCGATCTTCTCGGCTGCTTCAGGACGTGCCTCCAGGAAGCTGCGGTTGGCGTACATCACCGAGGTGGGATAGAGACCGCCGTACACCTGGCGTGCCCCCTCGTCGCTGCGCGCATCGATGATGATCCTGCCGACCTTGCGCTCGGTGATCAGGGTCGCGGCCGGATCGTAGTTGACCAGCAGGTCGATCTTGCCCTGCTCGAGCGCGGCTACCGCCGCCGCACCAGAACCCACGCCGATCAGCGAGATGCTGTCCACCGGGATGTCGTGCTGGGCCAGGAAGTGGCGCACGAAGAAGTCCGATGACGAACCCGGGGCGGTAATGCCGATCTTCTGGCCCTTGATGGTCTGCGGGCGCGCCGGATCGAAGCTGGCATCCTCGCGGCCGGCCATCACCAGGCCCGAATTGCGTGACAGCAGCACGAAGCCGACCACGTCCTTGTGCTTGGCCTGCATCTGGATGGTGTGGTCGTAGAAGCCGACCGCCACGTCGGTCGAATTGGCGACCAGGGCCTGCAGCACCTTGGAGCCGCCCTGCGCGAAGTTCTCGGTCTTCACCTGCAGGCCGACGTCCTTGAAGTAGCCCTTGGCGTCGGCGATGAAGAACGGCAGGTTGTTGAGATTGTAGGAACCGACGCTGATCCGCACCGGCGCATTGTCGCCGCCGGGCGCCGAGGCCCCGCTGGCATCGTCTTTGCCGCAACCGGACACGGCCAGGCTCGCCGCGCACAGCGCGGCCATGAAGAACTGCTTGTACATCATCCCTCCCAGGAGTGAAGCATCTGCGTTGTAGTGGCCTGGCCACGCGCATCTGCGCGGCCCCGACCGGTTTCAGGTCATGCCGCTGAGGTCCATTGGCGGGCTTCGGTGGAATGGGTTTCGGCAGTGGCAGGCGAAGTCGCGAACACGCGCCCTTCGAACAGGCGGCGCGCGGTACGGACCACGCTGGCAACGACCGGCGCATCGTCCGAGCTGCGGCTCAGGCCCACTTCCAGCAGGCCGCTCGGATGTTCGAGGGTAATGCTGCCCGGCATCGGCAGGCATCCGACGAAAGTGTTGGCCAGGGTGCCGGGCGTGACTGCGGCGGTGGCCAGACCGACCGCGCCGGTGATGGCAAGCGCGGTGTGGCATTGGTGGGGCATGAAGTAGCGCACCTGCAGGTCGCCGCCCTGCTGCGGTGCGGAAAGCAGCACTGGCTTGGGAATCACCTTGCTGCCCGCGTCTGCGATGCCCATGCGCGTACCCGCCTCGATGCGCATCGCTTCCAACCGCGCCAGCAGCGCATGATCCGCGTTCAGTTCCGCCGGCGAGGCGTCACCGCGGACACCCATATCGGCCGCGCGCACCATCATCATCGGCATCGCGCAATCCACCAGGCTGACGGCGATGCCGTCGATCATATCCTGCGGCCGCCCACTGGGCAGCAGCCGGCCGGTACGTGCACCGGCCGCATCGAGGAAGGCCAGGCGGACCGGCGCGGCAGCGCCAGGCGCGCCCGCGATACGCGTGTCGCCCCGATAGGCCACCTGGCCGTTCGGGGTTTCCACCGTGGCCACGATCAGCTTGCCGGTGTTGACGTTGTGGATGCGCACTTCGGTGCGCGGGTGGCGCGCAGGAACCAGTCCGCGTTCGATCGCGAAGGGACCGACCGCCGCCAGCATGTTGCCGCAGTTGGGGGTGGTATCCACCACCCGCTGCTCGACCCGGACCTGCGCGAACAGATAGTCGACATCGGCATCGGCGCGGCTGGCGGGGCTGACGATCGCCACCTTGCTGGTCAGCGCATTGCCACCGCCGATGCCATCGATCTGCAGCGGATGGCCCGAGCCCATCACCTCCAGCAGCAGCTGGTCACGCAGGCCGGCGTCGGCCGGCAGGTCCGAGGCCAGGAAGAACGGCCCCTTGGACGTGCCGCCACGCATGAGGACGCAGGGGATACTGAGCAGATCGTTCGACATACGTGTGCTAGATTGATGCGTATAGTGGATGAATGACCCCTCTGTGATTCGATACTGGCATGAGCCGGATTGATCTGTGAATTGCTGATTTTTGGATGATTGATACCGTATGAGCATCAATTGCGAAATCCTCGATCTGCGCGCGTTCCTGCTCGTCGCCGAGACGCGCAGCTTCCATCGCGCCGCTGAAACCCTGCACGTCTCGCAGCCCGCGCTCAGCCGCCGGATCCAGAAGCTGGAGCAGGCCGTCGGCTCACCGCTGCTCGAACGCACCACCCGCAGCGTCAGCACCACCGCGGTCGGCGAGAACCTGCTGCCGCTGGTACGGCGCATGCTGGAGGAATTCGATGGTTCGCTGTTCTCGCTGCGCGGGCACGACGACACGCGCGGCGCCACGGTCACCATCGCCTGCCTGCCCACCGCGGCGTTCTACTTCCTGCCCAGTGTCATGGCACGCTTCCACGACGCGCATCCGCACGTCCGCTTCCGCATCCTCGACATTCCCGCCACCGAGGGGTTGCAGGCAGTGGAACGCGGCGAAGTGGAGTTCGGCATCAATTTCATGGGTGCCAACGATCCCAACCTGGATTTCGATGTACTGGCCGAGGACCCGTTCGTGCTGGCCTGCCGCCGCGATCATCCGCTGGCCCGCAAGCGCCGCGTGGAATGGGCCGATCTTGCCCAGCACCAGCTGATCACCGTGCATCGCACCAGTGGCAACCGGACCCTGCTCGATGGCGCCCTCGCCCGTGAGAACCTGAAGCTGAGCTGGCATTACGAAGTGACCCACCTGTCCACCTCCCTGGGCATGGTCGAGGCCGGGATCGGCGTGTCGGTGCTGCCGAAGATGGCTACCCCGGACGGCGACCATCCCATCCTGGTGACCCGGCCGATCGGCAATCCGGTGGTCTCGCGCACCATCGGCATCGTGCGCCGCCGTGGTGCCCTGCTCTCGCCCACGGCCGAACGCTTCCTGCAGATGCTGATGAGCCAGTGGCGGGGCAAGCCGTGACATCGGCACTACATACAGCCATGTAACCTTGCGTCCTGCGCCGAGGACGTTCCCGGCCGCGCCGGCTCCGCCATACTGGCGGGGATCCGGTGGCGGAGAGCCCCGGCATACGCAAGCAGGTCCGTCCATGCACGGGCCACTGCAAGCCATCCGCAAGAAGGAGTCATCCCGCATGAGCGATTCGTTCTCCACCCGCAGCCAGCTGGACGTCGGCGGCAAGACCTACGACTACTTCAGCCTGCCCACACTGGGCCAGCGCTTCGACATCTCCCACCTTCCCTACTCGATGAAGATCCTGCTGGAGAATCTGCTCCGGCACGAAGACGGCGGCGTCACCGTCGGCAAGGAGCACATCGAGGCCGTTGCCCGCTGGAGCCCGGCGGCCGAGCCGGACACCGAAATCGCCTTCATGCCCGCGCGCGTGGTCCTGCAGGACTTCACCGGCGTACCGTGTGTCGTCGATCTGGCCGCCATGCGCGATGCGGTGGTCAAGCTGGGCGGCAAGCCGGAACAGATCAACCCGCAGATCCCTTCGGAACTGGTGATCGACCATTCGGTACAGGTCGATGTGTTCGGCAAGCCGGACGCGCTCGATCTCAATGGCAAGATCGAATTCCAGCGCAACCAGGAACGCTACGGGTTCCTGCGCTGGGGCCAGAAGGCGTTCGACAACTTCAAGGTGGTGCCGCCCAACACCGGCATCGTCCACCAGGTGAACCTGGAGAACCTGGCCCGCGTGGTGATGACCGCGGACAAGGATGGCAGGGCCGTGGCCTACCCGGACACCGTGTTCGGTACTGACAGCCACACCACGATGATCAACGGCATCGGCGTGCTTGGCTGGGGCGTGGGCGGCATCGAAGCCGAAGCGGCCATGCTGGGCCAGCCGTCGTCGATGCTGATCCCGCAGGTGGTCGGCTTCAAGCTCACCGGCCGGCTGCCTGAGGGCGCCACCGCCACCGACCTGGTGCTGACCGTCACCCAGATGCTGCGCAAGCTGGGCGTGGTCGGCAAGTTCGTCGAATTCTATGGCGATGGCCTGCAGCACCTGCCACTGGCCGACCGCGCCACGATCGGCAACATGGCACCGGAATACGGCGCCACCTGCGGCATCTTCCCGATCGACGCCGAATCACTGAACTACCTGCGCCTGTCCGGTCGCAGCGAAGAACAGATCGAACTGGTCGAGGCCTACGCCAAGGCGCAGGGCCTGTGGCACGAACCGGACAGCCCCCATGCCCAGTACAGCACCACGCTGGAGCTGGACATGGGCACGGTGAAGCCGTCGCTGGCCGGACCGAAGCGCCCGCAGGACCGCGTGCTGCTGGAAGACGTGCAGAAGAACTACCGCGAAGCGCTGGTCGGCCTGACCAGCAACCGCGACAAGCGCAGCGACGATGTGGCCTCCTTCCTCAACGAGGGCGGCGGCACCGCGGTCGGCAACGAACAGCTGGCCAAGGGCTTCGCCGACATCGAGATCGAAGGCCGGAAGGTCCGCCTGAAGGATGGCGCGGTGGTCATCGCCGCGATCACCTCCTGTACCAACACGTCCAACCCGGCGGTGATGATCGGTGCCGGCCTGCTGGCGCGCAACGCGGCGGCCAAGGGCCTGGATCGCAAGCCCTGGGTGAAGACTTCGCTGGGCCCAGGCTCGCGCGTGGTCACCGACTATCTGGAAAAGGCCGGGGTGCTGAAGGAGCTGGAGAAGATCGGCTTCTACGTGGTCGGCTACGGCTGCACCACCTGCATCGGCAACTCCGGCCCGCTGCCGACCGAGGTCAGTGCCGGCATCGCCGCCGGTGACCTGGTGGTGACCTCCGTGCTGTCGGGCAACCGTAATTTCGAAGGCCGCGTGCATCCCGAAGTGAAGATGAACTACCTGGCCAGCCCGCCACTGGTGGTCGCCTACGCCATCGCCGGCACCACCGACATCGATCTGACCACCCAGCCGCTGGGCACCGGCAGCGACGGCCAGCCGGTCTACCTGCGCGACATCTGGCCGAGCAACAAGGAAATCGGCGATGTCATCGCCGCCACCATCGGCCCGGAGATGTTCAAGCAGAACTACGCCGACGTGTTCAAGGGCGATACGCGCTGGAACACCATCGCCTCGCCGGACGGCAATCTGTACGAGTGGAGCGATGACTCCACCTACATCAAGAACCCACCGTACTTCGATGGCATGACCATGCAGACCGGCAGCATCGACGACGTGCATGGCGCGCGTGTGATGGGTCTGTTCGGCGACTCGATCACCACCGACCATATCTCGCCGGCCGGCAACATCAAGAAGGATTCGCCTGCGGGGCGTTACCTGCAGGCCCGGGGCGTGCAGCCCGCCGACTTCAACAGCTACGGCAGCCGCCGCGGCAATGATGACGTGATGGTCCGCGGCACCTTCGCCAACATCCGCATCAAGAACCTGATGTTCGGCGGCGAGGAGGGTGGCAACACCCTGTACTACCCGGCCGGCGGTGGTCAGCCGGAGAAGCTGGCGATCTACGACGCGGCGATGAAGTACAAGGCCGACAAGGTGCCGCTGGTCGTGCTGGCCGGGAAGGAGTACGGCACCGGTTCGTCGCGCGACTGGGCCGCCAAGGGCACCCTGCTGCTGGGCGTGAAGGCGGTCATCGCCGAGAGCTTCGAGCGCATCCACCGCTCCAACCTGGTCGGCATGGGCGTGCTGCCGCTGCAGTTCCGCAATGGTGAGAACGCGCAGTCGCTGGGGCTGGATGGCTCGGAAGTCATCGATATCACCGGCCTGGAAGACGGTGCCAGCAAGCGCGCCGCGGTCACCGCGACCCGGGCCGATGGCACGCAGAAGCGCTTCGAGGTGTCGGTGATGCTGCTGACACCGAAGGAAGTGGAATACTTCCGCCATGGTGGCCTGCTGCAGTACGTGCTGCGTCAGCTGGCTGCCCGCTGACCCGGCGCGCGGCATCCGGCGGGCGGAAGCCCGGCCCCGGCGTCACCGCCGGGGCGCTGCGGAGGCGCGCGAACCGGTGGTTCGCAACCGCGCCTCCTCGCCCACCACGGCGGCCTGCTGCAGTACGTGCTGCGTCAGCGTCAGCTGGCTGCCCACTGACCCGGCGCGCGGCATCCGGCGGGCGGAAGCCCGGCCCCGGCGTTACCGCCGGGGCCGAATCGCCCATGAATCATATTTTTGATATTTTTCACCATTCATGCAATTTGCATGAAACAGGCGTAAGGTGATCGCACAGGTCCCCTGGAGCACCGCCATGCTGCACGCCCCCGTCCGCTTCGACCCGATCAACGAGCTGACCCACACCACCGCCTCGTCGGTGAAGGAACATTGGCGCAAGGTCATGCAGGAAGTGCGCGACCAGCACATGGTGGTGGTCACCAATCACAACGAACCGCAGGCGGTGATCGTTTCCATCGAGCAGTACCGCGCGCTGCAGGCCAAGGTCGAAGCGCTGGAAAGCTCGCTGGAGGAACTGCGTGGGCAGGACCCGGCCCTGGCGGATCTGCGTGCCGGCTTCGACCAGCGCCTGGCGGTGCTGCAGCACGCCCAGGCCGGTGATGCCGCACGCGCGCTGCTGCGTCGCCCTGCCCGCCTGAAGGGCCAGGTCAAGGCGGGCACGGGCCACTGATGCCACGCCCGTTCCTGTATGTGCTTGCCGGCGTCAATGGCGCCGGCAAGAGTTCGGTGGGTGGCCACGTGCTGCGCGAAGCCGGCCTGGAATGGTTCAACCCCGATACGTTCGCCCGCGGGCTGCGCGAGCGGGCCGGCCTGGACGCCATGGAGGCCAATGCCGAAGCCTGGCAGGAGGGTGTCAACCGTATCCGCGACGCCCTGGATCACGCCCGCAACCATGCCTTCGAGACCACGCTGGGGGGCAACTCCATCACCGCCCTGCTGCGTGAGGCCAGCCGCACCCATGACGTGCTGATGTGGTTCTGTGGACTGTCCAGCCCGGAGCAGCACATCGCCCGGGTACGCGCACGGGTGCAGGCCGGTGGCCACCCCATTTCCGAAGTCGACATCCGCCGCCGCTGGCCGCTGGCGCAGCAGAACCTGATCGGGCTGATGCCGGTGCTGGCGCAGCTGCAGGTCTACGACAACAGCGCCGACGCCGCGCCGGGCGAGGCCGTGCCCGATCCACAGCTGCTGCTGCAGATGGAGGACGGCCACCTGCAATGGCCGGCCGCCGATGACCTGCAGCAGCTGCAGCGCACGCCCCCATGGGCGACAGCTCTGCTGGAAGCCGCCCTGCGCCTGTAATGCCAAGGGCCGGCAGTGCGCTCAGCGCCGCGGCGCGTCCGGATCGGTGCGCAATGCGCGCAGCAGGCCCAGCATGTAGAACGCCAGGGTGAACGAGAACGGTAGACCGCACAGGACCACGGCCGTCTGCATCGCGCTGAAGTTGCCCGCCAGCAGCAGGCCGATGCTGGCCACGGTGATGCCCACCGCCCAGAACACGCGCAGCCAGATCGGCGCATCGTGACCATCCTCCACCCCGTCGTCGACACGGCGGGTGCACAGGTTGGCGATCATCAGCGTGCCCGAATCGACCGGGGTCAGGAACAGTACGAAACCGATCACCACTGCGGCACCGGCTACATAGGGTGCGCCGGGCAGGTACTCCAGCAGCTTGAACAGGGTCATCGCTGCATCGTGCTGCGCCACCTGCCCCAGCACCGCCTGGCCATGGTTGAGCACCAGGTCGATGGCGGTGTTGCCGAAGATCGACAGCCACGCCAGCGTGAAGCCGAGCGGTATCAACAGCACGCCCATCACTACCTCGCGGATGGTGCGGCCGCGCGAGATGCGTGCCACGAACAGGCCCACGAACGGCGCCCAGGCGATCCACCACGCCCAGTAGAACAGCGTCCAGGAACCCATCCAGGCGCGGCCCTGCGGATCGTTGAGATACATGTCGAAGCTCTTGCGCACGAATGCGCCGAGATAGTCGCCCGTGTTCTGCACCAGGCCATCGAACAGATGCAGGGTCGGGCCGGTAACCAGCACGAACAGCAACAGCGCGCACAACAGGCGCACGTTGAGGTTGGACAGCCAGGCGATGCCCTTCTCGACCCCCGCCACTACGCCGATGGTGGCCACCACCATCATCACCAGCACGATCGCGACCAGCACCTGCGGTGTGTCCGGGATGTGGAACAGATAGACCAGGCCGGACTGCACCACCAGCGCACCGATGCCGAGATTGGTGACCATGGAGATCAGCGTGGCGAGAATGCCGAAGCCATCGACCATGTCGCCGATGCGGCCATGGATGCGCTCACCGAAGATCGGATACAGCGCCGAGCGCAATGCCAGCGGCAGGTTGCGGCGATAGGCGAAATAGCCCAGCGCCACCCCGACCAGCGCGTACAGCGCCCAGCCATGCAGGCCCCAGTGCAGGAAGGTCAGCACCATCGCCTCGCGCCCGGCCGCCACCGTGCCGCCCGGCTGGCCCGGCGGGTTGAGGAAATGGTCCAGCGGCTCATAGGCACCGTAGTACAGCAGTGCGATACCGATACCCGCCGAGAACAGCATCGACACCCACGCGACGTAGCCGAAGGCCGGCGATTCCTCGTTGTGGCCCAGGCGGATACGGCCATAGGGCGAGAACGCCAGCCACAGCACGAATCCCAGGCACAGCACGACCAGCAGCATGTACCACGCGCCGAACGCAGCCGAGACCTCGGCCTGCGCCCATTGCAGCCAGTGCTCGCTGGCATCGGGATAGAGGACGGTGAGCAGCCCGAGAATGCCGATCGACACCGAGGAGCTGAGGAAGACAAAGCGGTTCAAGCGCAGGGGCGAGCGCTTGGGGTGAGCCTGGGAAGACATGGGATCGTCTCATCAGTCCGAAGGAGCACATGGGCGGGGCCGGACCGGGAAACCGGGCCCATGGCGTGGGGCGCGAGCGCATCCTAGGGTTTATTGATTGAACGTTCAATCAATAAAAAGCATAATGATGGCCAACCCGACGCCTCGGGTCGCAATCCGTGGAGAGACAATGCCGAAGAAGGGCGTGGAGCCGGTCCGTCGCGAACAGTTGATCCGGGCCACTTTCCAGACCATCGACGAAATGGGCATGGCCGATGCCACCGTCGCCACCATCGCCAGAAAGGCCGGGCTGTCCAGCGGCATCGTCGCCCATTACTTCGGCGACAAGGACGGCCTGCTCAACGCTGCGATGCGGCAGATCCTGCGCGAACTGCGGGACGCGGTCGCCCGCTGCCGGGCCGGGGTCGGCGACGATCCCCGCGACCAGCTGCGCGCCATCGTCGATGGCAACTTCGATGACAGCCAGATCAATGGCACCGCGATGCGTGTCTGGCTCACCTTCTGGGCCGCGAGCATGCACCAGCCGGAACTGGCGCGCCTGCAGCATGCCAACGACCAGCGCCTGTTCTCCAACCTGTGCCACCAGTTCAACCGCGTGCTGCCACGCCCACAGGCACGCCTCGCCGCCCGCGGCCTGGCCGCGATGATCGATGGCCTCTGGCTGCGCGGCAGCCTGGTCGGCGGCGCCTTCGATGCTGACAAGGCCCGACGCATCGCCTACGGCTACATCGACTTCCAGTTGCAGGCCGACGCGCTATAAGCGCTTTCAGCTTCCCGCCCCCTTTCGAGGAGTACGCCCCATGACCACCCTGCCCGTCCAACAGCTCTACATCCATGGCCGCCGGGTCGATGCCACCAGCGGCAAGACCTTCGCCACGGTCAACCCCGCCACCGGTGAGGTCATCGCCGAGGTGCAGGTCGCCAGCCAGGCCGACGTCGAACGCGCCGTCGAAAGCGCCACCGAAGGCCAGAAGGCATGGGCGGCAATGACCGCCATGGAACGTTCGCGCATCCTGCGCCGCGCCGTGGAGATCCTGCGCGAGCGCAATGACGAACTGGCCCGCCTGGAAACGCTCGATACCGGCAAGGCGCTGGCGGAAACCACCACGGTGGACATCGTCACCGGCGCCGATGTGCTGGAGTATTACGCCGGCCTGGCGACCGCCATCGAAGGCATCCAGCTGCCGCTGCGCGAATCCAGCTTCTTCTACACCCGCCGTGAACCGCTGGGCGTGGTCGCCGGCATCGGTGCCTGGAACTACCCGATCCAGATCGCCCTGTGGAAGTCGGCGCCGGCGCTGGCCGCCGGCAATGCGATGGTGTTCAAGCCGTCCGAGGTCACGCCGCTGACCGCCATCCGGCTTGCCGAGATCTACACCGAAGCCGGCGTGCCGGCCGGCGTGTTCAATGTCGTGCAGGGCCCCGGTCGCGAAATCGGCAACTGGCTCACCGAACATCCGGTGATCGAGAAGATCTCCTTCACCGGCGGCGTGGCCACCGGCAAGAAGGTGATGGCTGCAGCCGCCTCCTCCTCGCTGAAGGAAGTGACCATGGAACTGGGCGGCAAATCGCCGCTGGTGATCTGCGATGACGCCGATCTCGACCGCGCCGCCGACATCGCGGTGATGGCCAATTTCTTCAGCTCCGGCCAGGTGTGCACCAATGGCACCCGCGTGTTTGTGCCGCGCGGCATGCTGGCCGCGTTCGAGGCCGCCGTGGTCGAGCGCGTCAAGCGCATCCGCATCGGCGATCCGATGGCCGCGGACACCAACTTCGGCCCGCTGACCAGCTTCCCGCACATGGAGAACGTGCTGCGCTACATCGAAACCGGCAAGACCGAAGGCGCGCGCCTGCTGATCGGCGGCGGCCGTGCCACCGACGGCACGCTGGCCCAGGGCGCCTATGTGCTGCCGACCGTGTTCTCCGACTGCCGCGACGACATGACCATCGTCAAGGAAGAGATCTTCGGGCCGGTCATGAGCATCCTTGCCTATGACAGCGAAGATGAAGTGGTCCGCCGCGCCAACGACACCACCTTCGGCCTCGCCGCCGGCGTGGTCAGCAAGGACATCAGCCGCGCCCACCGCATCATCCATCGCCTGGAAGCCGGCATCTGCTGGATCAACACCTGGGGCGAATCGCCAGCCGAAATGCCGGTGGGTGGCTACAAGGAGTCCGGTGTCGGCCGCGAGAACGGCCTCTCGACCCTGGGCCACTACACCCGCATCAAGTCGGTGCAGGTCGAACTGGGCGACTACGCCAGCGTGTTCTGAGCCGCGCCCCTCGTCCGGCCACCGCGCCGATCCGACATTCCGCCGGGACGCCTGTTTGCAGCGTGTCCCGGCCTGAAGGAGAACAACCATGAGCACCCATAACGAGTACGACTACATCATCATCGGCGCCGGTTCGGCCGGCAACGTGCTGGCCACCCGCCTGACCGAAGATGCCGATGTGAGCGTACTGCTGCTGGAAGCGGGTGGCCCGGACTACCGGCTCGACTTCCGCACCCAGATGCCGGCGGCGCTGGCGTTTCCGCTGCAGGGCAAGCGCTACAACTGGGCCTACAAGACCGATCCAGAGCCCTTCATGAACAACCGCCGCATGGACTGCGGCCGTGGCAAAGGCCTGGGCGGTTCGTCGCTGATCAACGGCATGTGCTACATCCGCGGCAACGCGATGGACTACGACAACTGGGCGAGCATGCCCGGCCTGGACGACTGGACCTATCTGGACTGCCTGCCCTACTTCCGCAAGGCCGAGACCCGCGACATCGGCCCCAACGATTACCACGGGGGCGATGGCCCGCTGCGGGTGACCACCCCCAAGGCCGGCAACAACGAACTGTTCGCAGCCATGGTTGAAGCCGGCGTGCAGGCAGGCTATCCGCGCACCGATGACCTCAACGGCTACCAGCAGGAAGGCTTCGGCCCGATGGACCGCACGGTCACGCCGAAGGGCCGCCGCTCCAGCACCGCCCGCGGCTATCTGGATCTGGCCAGGCCGCGCCCGAACCTGACCATCGTCACCCACGCGCTGACCGACCGCATCCTGTTCTCCGGCAAGCGCGCGGTGGGTGTGCAGTGGCTGCGCAACGACCAGCCGCAGCGTGCCACTGCCCGCCGCGAGGTGCTGTTGTGCGGCGGCGCCATCGCCTCGCCACAGATCCTGCAGCGCTCCGGCGTGGGCCCGGCCGATCTGCTGCGCAGCCTCGACATCGACCTGGTGCATCACCTGCCGGGCGTCGGCGCCAATCTGCAGGATCACCTGGAGATGTATCTCCAGTACGAATGCAAGAAGCCGGTCTCGCTGGCGCCGGCGCTGAAGCTGTACAACCAGCCGGCAATCGGCGCTGAATGGCTGTTCCTGGGCACCGGTATCGGCGCCAGCAACCAGTTCGAGGCCGGCGGCTTCATCCGCAGCGATGCCGAGTTCGACTGGCCCAACCTGCAGTATCACTTCCTGCCGGTGGCCATCAACTACAACGGGTCCAATCCGATCAAGGCACACAGCTTCCAGATGCATGTCGGCTCGATGCGCTCGCCCAGCCGGGGCCGCATCCATGTCCGCTCCAAGGATCCGCGCGAGCATCCGAGCATCCTGTTCAACTACATGTCGCACGACCAGGACTGGCGCGAGTTCCGCGCGGCGATCCGCATCACCCGCGAGATCTTCGCGCAGCCGGCACTGGCTCCATACAGCGGCCGCGAGATTTCGCCGGGCAGTGCACTGCAGACCGATGCGCAGATCGACGCGTTCGTCCGTGAGCATGCTGAAACGGCATACCACCCGTCCTGCTCCAACAAGATGGGCCACGCCGATGATCCGATGGCGGTGGTGGACGGCCAGGGCCGCGTGCATGGTCTGGAGGCCCTGCGCATCGTCGACGCCTCGATCATGCCGCAGGTGGTGACCGGCAATCTCAACGCGCCGACCATCATGATCGCCGAAAAGCTCGCCGACGTGATCCGCGGCCGTGCGCCGCTGCCCCGCAGCACCGCGCCCTACTACAAGGCCAATGGTGCGCCGGTGCGCAGGCAGGGCTGAGCACCGCACGCACCCTGAAACACCCGCCGGGCATGGCCCAGCGCTGCCAGTTCGGTGGCGCGGGGCCATGCCCGGCGGCATTTGACGCGATCGCACAGGCCGTCGCGCGATGCCCTCTTCGCGTTTCCCCTACGGCGGGGTATGCTGCAATGACCGGCCGCTGTCAGTACGCTCAGGGTCGGACCCAACAATCACGATTCCTGGAGGGGGAATATGAGTCTGGATCGTCCCTGGCTGCAGAGCTATCCGAAAGGCGTTCCCGCCGAGATCGACGTCAACGAATTCCATTCGGTAGCCTCCGTCTTCGACGCCTCCGTCGCCAAGTACCGCGACCGCCCCGCCTACTCCAGTTTCGGCAAGGTCCTCACCTATGGCGAGACCGATGCGCTGGTTGACCAGTTCGCGGCCTACCTGCTGGGTGAGCTCAAGCTCAAGAAGGGCGACCGCGTCGCCCTGATGATGCCCAACTGCCTGCAGTACCCGGTCGCCACCTTCGGCGTGCTGCGTGCGGGCCTGACCGTGGTCAACGTCAACCCGCTGTATACCGCACGCGAACTCAAGCACCAGCTGGTCGACGCCGGCGCCTCGGTGCTGGTGGTGGTCGACAACTTCGGCGATACCGTCCAGCAGGTCATCGCCGACACGCCGGTCAGGCAGGTGGTCACCACCGGCCTGGGCGATCTGCTCGGCGCGAAGGGCGCGATCGTCAACTTCGTGCTGAAGTACGTCAAGAAGATGGTGCCCAACTATCACGTGAAGGGCGCCATCCGCTTCAAGCAGGCACTCAAGCTCGGCAGCCGCCACACCCTGCCCGAGGTCGAGATCGACCACGACGACGTGGCGTTCCTGCAGTACACCGGCGGCACCACCGGCGTGGCCAAGGGCGCGATGCTGACCAACCGCAACCTGATCGCCAACATGCAGCAGGCCTCGGCATGGCTGTCGACCTCCGGCATCGAGCCGGGCAAGGAAGTGATCATCACCGCGCTGCCGCTGTACCACATCTTCGCGTTGACCGCGAACGGTCTGGTCTTCATGAAGTTCGGCGGCTGCAATCACCTGATCACCAATCCGCGCGACATGAAGGGCTTCGTCAAGGAGCTCAAGGGCACGCGCTTCACCGCCATCACCGGCGTCAACACGCTGTTCAACGGTCTGCTCAATACGCCCGGTTTCGATGAGATCGATTTCTCGTCGGTGAAGTTCACCCTGGGCGGCGGCATGGCGGTGCAGCGCGCTGTGGCCGAGCGCTGGAAGAAGGTTACCGGGGTGACGTTGGTCGAGGCCTACGGCCTGACCGAAACCTCGCCGGCCGCCTGCATCAACCCGCTTACCCTGCCGGAGTACAACGGCTCCATCGGCCTGCCGATCCCGTCCACCGATGCGTGCATCAAGGACGACAACGGCAACATCCTGCCGCTGGGTGAGGTGGGCGAGCTGTGCATCAAGGGCCCGCAGGTGATGAAGGGCTACTGGCAGCGCCCCGAAGAGACCGCCCAGGCGATCGACAGTGACGGCTGGCTGCATACCGGCGACATGGCGAGGATGGATGAACGGGGCTTCTTCTACATCGTCGACCGCAAGAAGGACATGATCCTGGTGTCCGGCTTCAATGTGTATCCGAACGAGGTCGAAGACGTCATCGCGATGATGCCCGGCGTGCTGGAAGTGGCCGCGGTCGGCGTGCCGGACGAGAAGTCCGGCGAAGTGGTCAAGGTGGTGATCGTGAAGAAGGATCCGAACCTGACCGCCGAAATGGTCAAGGAGCATGCCCGGGCAAATCTGACCGGTTACAAGCACCCGCGCATCGTGGAGTTCCGCAAGGAACTGCCGAAGACCAATGTCGGCAAGATCCTCCGTCGCGAGCTGCGCGATACGCCCGCGCAGTAAGGGTTTCCACGGTTCGACGCAGATCAGGGCCCCGCCGGCGACGGCGGGGCCCTTTTCGTTGGCGGCCAGCGCGGGCGGCGGCCGCTTGCAGGCGGTTCACGAGCGGTGCATAGAATCACTCGCCACCGCACGTTCCGCCCACTCCCTCACATTCCATCTCTCCGTCCGCTCTGCGGTTGGCCGGACGGTCACTCGGAGAACACCCATGTCTGCAGTACGCCCTATCATCACCCGCCCGTCGCAGCACCCGACCCTGCGCATCACCGAGGAAACCGAACGGGATGTCTACTGGATCCACATGCATGCCAACCTGGTCAACCAGCCGGGCCGCCCGTGCTTTGCCTCACGCCTGGTAGACGACATCGTCGACTATCAGCGTGAACTGGGAGACCGTCTCAGTGCCGCCCACGTTCTCTCGCCTCACGTGGTCCTGGCCTCCGATAGTGACGTATTCAACCTGGGCGGCGACCTGGAACTGTTCTGCCGGCTGATCCGCGAGGGCGACCGTGCCCGCCTGCTCGACTATGCGCAGCGCTGCGTGCGCGGCGTGCATGCGTTCCACGCCGGGCTGGGCGCACGCGCCCACAGCATCGCGCTGGTCCAGGGCAATGCACTGGGCGGCGGCTTCGAGGCCGCGCTTAGCTGCCATACCATCGTCGCCGAAGAAGGCGTGCTGATGGGACTGCCGGAGGTGCTGTTCGACCTGTTCCCGGGCATGGGCGCCTACTCCTTCCTGTGCCAGCGGGTCAGCCCGCGGCTGGCCGAGAAGATCATGCTGGAGGGCAACCTCTTCACCGCCCGGCAGTTGAAGGACATGGGCCTGGTGGATGTCGTCGTGCCGGTGGGCGAAGGCGTTGCGGCGGTCGAACAGGTGATCCGGGACAGCCGGCGCATTCCGCACGCCTGGGCGGCGATGCGCGAAGTGAACGAGATCGCCACCATGGTGCCGCTGCACGAAATGATGCGCATCACCGAGATCTGGGTCGACACCGCCATGCAGCTGGGCGAGAAGTCGCTGCGGACCATGGACCGGCTGGTCCGCGCCCAGGCCCGCCGCAATGGCGAGGCGGGCTGACAGACCTCGCGGTCAGGAGGGCGTGCGTTCCCCGTCGTCGCGTTGCTGGATGCCTGCGACGCGGGACGCCAGCGCTTTCCTGCCGATGCGCAGTGCACCTACCAGGCTGGACAGGCGCATTGTCCACTCGGCCTTCAATTGCCAGTCGGCCATGCGCATCATCTCGCCACTGGCGGCAGCAACCTGGACCAGGCCCAGGTTGCTCGCCACGCCACGCAGGGCGTGGGCGTGTTCGCGGAAGTCCTCCCAGTCCAGCCGCTCGCCACAGGCCTGCATCTGCGCCATGCTCGCGTCCACATCGACCAGGCACTGGTCGATGAACTTGCGTTCGAAGCCATCGCCCATGCCCAGTGACGCCAGCTCGTCCAGCACGGCGGTGTCGAGTACGCCGTCACCGACCTCCATGGCCGGTACCGACTGGATGCCCGGCTCGGTACGCGTGTTGGCGGCCACATCGGCCAACACCTCCAGCAGACGCGTCGCGACGACCGGCTTGGCCAGGAATGCACGTGCACCTGCCTGCTCACAGCGCAGGATGGATTCCGGGGTGACATCGGCGCTGAGCACCATCACCGGCACATACGGCAGGCCACTGGCCTGCATCACCCGCAGCTGCTTGAGCAGGTCCAGGCCGCTCATGCCGGGCATGTGCAGATCAACGATGGCTGCGTCGTAATTGGCCTGCTCGAGAGCGTCGAGCACCTCGACCCCACCATTGACGCATGTGACCTTGTGGCCGGCCTTCTCCAGCAACCGCTGCAGCACCATGCGGTTGGCGGCATGGTCATCGGCAACCAGCACCCGCAGGCTGCGTACACGGGCTCGATGGCGCAGGAATGGATTGGAGAACGCAATGACGTTGCCGCCCTCCGGCAGCTCGCCCTGCACGTCCGGCGTCGGCGCCACGTCCAGCGCGATTTCCACCCAGAACACGCTGCCGCGCGGGGTGTTCGGCAGGTAACCGACCTGCCCGCCCATCGATTCGACCAGCCCCTTGGCGATCGCCGTACCGAGTCCGGTGCCTTCATGGCGGCGGGCCAGGCCGACGTCGGCCTGCTCGAAGGCGTTGAACAGGCGGCTGCGCAGGGCCACGGGTACGCCGATGCCGCTGTCGAGGATCTCGAAACGCAGCCGGGCACGCTCGCTGCCACGCTCGTCATGGCTGCTGACACGCAGATGGACGAAGCCACTGTCGGTGAACTTCACCGCGTTGCCCATCAGATTCAGCAGAATCTGCTGCAGATGGCCGGCGTCGCCGAACAACCGTGGCGGAACGTTGTCGTCCACGTCGACGCGATACTCCAATGACTTGGAACGCGTCTGCGGGGTGAGGATCAGGTTGATCGCCTGCAGCACGTCGGCCAGCGCGAACTCATGCCATTCCACCCGGACCTTGCCGGCCTCGATCGCCGAGATGTCCAGCACCTCCTCCACCAGCGCCAGCAGGCTGCGGGTGGACGCCTGGATGGTGCTGAGGCACTCGCGCTGCTCCTCATCCAGCCGCGTGGTGGCCAGCACTTCGGTCATGCCGGCCAGGCCGTTGAGCGGCGTACGGAATTCGTGGCTCATGTTCGCCAGGAAACGGCTCTTGGCTTCGTTGGCCTGGCGCGCTTCGGCCACCGCACGGGTCAAGGCATGCAGCAGCGAATCGAAGTACAGCGGAATCGCGCCCAGGCCCAGCAGCAGGCCCCAGCCGAGGTAGTCGTGGCTGCGCCAGTAGGGCGACAGCATCACGGTACACAGGAAAGCCAGACACCCCATTGCGGTTGCCACCCGCAGGTAGGTGCTGCCGTAGCGCATGCCGTTGCCGATCGTGACCCACAGCATCACCGCGTACAGCGGAGCTGCCGGCTCACCCTGGATGGTCATGATCCAGGCCATGCAGGTGTAGTCGGTCAGCATGCCGATCACGCGGCGGACGTGTGACACCCCGGGATCGACCAGGATCGCCACCAGCAGGCCCGCCGAGATGGCCAGCTCGAAGGCGAGGATCAGCCACGTCGTGGTCAGCGTCTCGCCACCCGCGCTCAGGTAGCGCCAGCCGAGATAGCTGATGAACAGCGCGGTGATCACGATGCGGATCAGGTTCTGCGCGTGCTCGCTGTCCTCGCGTCCGGACAGCCGTTGCTTCACCCGGGCCAGCAGCGACCGGGCCGGGGAGGATTCAACGGCAGGAGTGTCCATGGGGGGATGTCGCATCCGTCGTCGCAACAGGGAGGAGCAGCACAGCGGAACCGCCACCAGGCCCAGCCACAGGGGCACGGCCAGGCTGGGGTTGTCACGCCAATACGGTGTCAACAGCACGGTGGTACCGAAGCTGACCAGGGCCATGGCAATCGCCACGCCCAGGTAGCGGTTGCCGAAGCGCAGGCCATTGCCCACCGTGACCCACATCACCACCGCATAGACCCAGGCCAGAGGCTCGCCCATCTGCACCATGCCGACCGTCATCAACCCATAGTCGGCGACCATGCCGACCACCCTGCGCGCATCGGAGCGCCCCGGCTTCCACAGCAACCAGGCGAACAGCAGCAGGGATATCGACAGCCCGGTCAGCACGGTCACGAGCACGCCCTGGTACTGCTCCAGGCGATGCATCCGGGCCCCGGACAGCAGTACGTAAACCAGGATCAGCGAGATCAGCGCGATCCGCACTATCACCTGCCCGTGCTCGGAGTCGGGCCGCTGCGACAGCCGGCGCTTCAGCCGTGCGAACAGGTCCTGCATCTCATCCACCCGGTCGCGTGGAGGCCGTCGAGTGCTGCGCGCAGATGTCCAGCAGTTGCTGGCGGCCCCGCAGCAGCGCATCCACGCAGCGGGGGTCGAACAGGCGGCCACGCTGGGCATACAGATAGGCCAGCGTTGCTTCCATCGTCCAGGCTTCCTTGTATGGACGCGGGGAAATCAGGGCGTCGAAGACATCGGCGACGGCAACGATGCGCGCTTCCAGTGGAATCGCTTCGCCTACCAGCCCATCGGGGTAACCACTGCCGTCGTAGCGTTCATGGTGGCGCAGCGCGATCAGCGCACCGACCTGGATGAAGCGGTTCTGGCTGCCGCTGAGCAGTTCATGGCCGATGCGCGGGTGACGGCGCATGATCGCCAGCTCCTCTTCATTGAGCTTGCCCTGCTTGAGCAGCACCGCATCCGGTATGGCGATCTTGCCCATGTCGTGCAGGGGCGCCGCCATCTCGATCAGCCGCACCTCGTCTTCCGGCAGGCCCAGCTGCTCGGCGATAAGCCCGGCCACGCGGGCCATCCGCTCCAGGTAGGCACTGGTGCCGGCGTCACGAAACTCGATCGCACGAGCCAATCGCGACAAGGTCTCGCGCTCCCGCTCCTCGACCTCGTGCATGCTGGCGAGCAGGCGCTGTTCCAGTGACAGCGCGCGCTGTTTCACGTTCTCGGTCTGCTGGCGCAGCTGCAGCAGGTTGTAGCAGCGCGCCCGCAGTTCGCGCGGGCGGATCGGCTTGACCAGGAAGTCGATCACGCCTGCCTCCAGCGCGGCCTGCCGGATCGGCTCGTCGCCCACCACGGTGATCAGGATCATGGGGATGTCGCGATGTTTGGGCAGGCGCCGGAAGCGGCGGGCGAATTCCAGCCCGTCCATTTCCGGCATGCGGTAGTCGAGCAGCAGCAGGTCGACCGGGTGCGATTCGCACCAGGCCAGCGCGGTCAGGGGATCGCCGAAGTCATGCACGCTCAGTTCCGGCGCGATGTCCTCGATGACGTGCCGCAGCATCGTCCGCGCGGAGGTCTGGTCATCGACGATGACGATGTTCAACGTGTACTCCGCCTGGTTTCTCGACCACGCTTGGTCATCAGCAGGCGTGGAAACGCTGCCGCTGCGCACGCTGGCACCCTGCATCGGACTGACTCCCGTGTCATGCGTCCCGGTTCATGATCGTGGTCACATTGTGAAGCGGGCTCTCCACATTGCGCTCTTCCCCGTCACCGATCAAGCCATAGCCGGCGTCAAGGTAGTGCAATTACGATACGCCGAGTGCCAGAGACGTCAATTGCGCCGTCCCGTTTCGGGACGGCGCGCACAAACGGGAGTCACAAAACCCCGGCTCAGTGCTCCGGACGCATGTACGGGAACAGCAGCACGTCGCGGATGGAGCTGCTGCCGGTCAGCAGCATCACCAGGCGGTCGACGCCGATGCCGAGGCCGCCGGTCGGCGCCATGCCGTACTCCAGCGCGCGGATGTAGTCGGCGTCGTAGTGCATGGCCTCGTCATCGCCCCCCTCCTTGGCGGCCACCTGGGCCTGGAAACGCTGGGCCTGATCCTCCGGGTCGTTCAGCTCGGAGAAGCCGTTGGCCAGCTCCTTGCCGTTCACGAACAGCTCGAAGCGATCGGTGTAGCCGGGGTCGTTGTCGTTGGCACGCGCCAGCGGCGAGACCTCCACCGGATGATCGGTGATGAAGGTGGGCTGGATCAGGGTGTGCTCGACGGTGGCTTCGAAGATCTCCAGCAGCAGCTTGCCCCAGCCGTAGGACGGCTTGACCTTGATCTTCAGGCGCTCGCAGTGCCGCAGCAGCGCTTCGCGGTCGGTGCAGTCGGCAGCGGAGATCTCCGGATTGTGGTGCCGCACGGCCTCGTCCATCCGCCAGCGGCGGAACGCCGGGCCGAGATCGATCTTCGCGCCGTCCCACTCCACTTCGGTAGTGCCGTTCACCGTCCTGGCCACGTCCCGGATCACGCCTTCGGTCAGGTCCATGATCTCGTTGTACGTGGCGTAGGCCTCGTACAGCTCCATCATGGTGAACTCCGGGTTGTGCCGGGTGCTGACACCTTCATTGCGGAAATTGCGGTTGATTTCGTACACCCGCTCCAGGCCACCGACGGTCAGGCGCTTCAGGTACAACTCCGGCGCTACGCGCAGGTACAGGTCCAGGTCCAGCGCGTTGTGATGGGTGGTGAACGGCTTGGCCGCCGCACCGCCGGGGATGTAATGCATCATCGGCGTCTCGACTTCGAGGAAGTCGCGGTTGTCCAGCCACGCGCGCATGGCACGGATGATCTTCGAGCGCTTGATGAACACCGCGCGCGACTCCGGGGTCACGATCAGATCGACGTAACGCTGGCGGTAGCGCTGCTCGACGTCGGCCAGGCCATGCCACTTGTCCGGAAGCGGACGCAGCGACTTGGTCAGCAGTCGGATCGTTGCGGCCTTGACCGACAGTTCACCGGTGCGGGTACGGGTCAGGCCGCCCTCGACGGCGATGATGTCACCCACGTCCCAGCCCTTGAAAGCAGCGTAGTCATCGCCCAGGGCCGCGCCCTGCAGGAACAGCTGGATGCGGCCGGACTCGTCCTGGATCTGGGCGAAGCTGGCCTTGCCCATGATGCGCTTGGCCATCAGGCGTCCGGCCATGCGCACCTGGCGGCCATTGGCTTCCAGGGCCTCGGCGGTCCAGGTTTCGGCGTCGCTGTACTCGTCCTGCAGCTGGCCGGCGAAGTCCTCGCGACGGAAGTCGTTCGGGTACGCGATCCCCTGCCCGCGCAGCGCTTTGAGTTTCTCGCGGCGCTCGGCGATCAACTTGTTTTCGTCGACGGAAGGGGTTTCGGTAGCTTCGCTCATGGATCTGCGGGAATCGTGTAGTTGGGGGAGTCTTGCGCCCGGCACGGCCGGCTGCACAGCATAGCAAAACCACCCTGCCCCGGCCCTGGCCGGCGCCCACGGCCCGGTAGCGCCGGGCCATGCCCGGCGGTCAGTCGGCAGGAATCCCCGGGCGTGGCCCGGCGCTACCTCAGGCATTCCCGGGGAACGCCTGCCGCAATTCATCCACC
Source organism: Stenotrophomonas genospecies 5 (assembly GCF_054473825.1). Classification (NCBI taxonomy): domain Bacteria; kingdom Pseudomonadati; phylum Pseudomonadota; class Gammaproteobacteria; order Lysobacterales; family Lysobacteraceae; genus Stenotrophomonas; species Stenotrophomonas genospecies 5. The sequence continues at coordinate 851,390 of NZ_JBTMUW010000001.1, read as the reverse complement.
AGCACCCGCTCGTTCTCCGAATAGTCGATCGGCACCGACACCAGGTGCACCCCGCCTTCGTTGAACGCCGCCTCCAGCGTCGGGATGAACTGCTCGATGGCCGTCACTTCGTGGCCCTTGCAACCATAGGCCTCGGCGTACCTGACGAAGTCAGGATTGCCGAAGGTCATCCCATAGTCGGTGAAGCCATCCACCGCCTGCTTCCAGCGGATCATGCCGTAGGCACCATCGTTGAGGATCAGCACCACCAGGTTCAGCCCCAGCCGCCGCGCGGTTTCCAGCTCCTGGCTGTTCATCATGAAGCCGCCGTCGCCACACACCGCCAGCACCCGGCGCTGCGGGTACAGGATCGAGGCCATGATCGCCGAGGGCAGGCCCGCGCCCATCGTGGCAAGCGCATTGTCCAGAAGCAGCGTATTGGCTACCTGGGTGCGGTAATTGCGCGCGAACCATATCTTGTACATGCCGTTGTCCAGCGCCACGATGCCGTCGGGCGGCATCACCCGGCGCACGTCGTGGACCAGCCGCTGCGGGGTGAACCGGGCCTCTTCGGCACGGTCGGCGAGATGGTCGAGGATGGTGGCCCGCAGCGGCAGCAGCGCATCGGCATGGGCCACCTGGCCTTCGATGCGGTCGGCCAGCCGGGTCAGCGAACGGCCGATATCGCCGATCACCTCCACCTGCGGGAAGTAGACCTGCTCGACCGCCGCCTGCGAATAGCCGATGTGGATGACGGTCGGTCCGCCCGGCCGCATCACGAAAGGCGGCTTCTCGGTCACTTCATGGCCGATGGTGACGATCACGTCGGCCTGGTCGATGGCCATATGCACATAGTCGCGTTCGGTCAGCGCGGCAGTCCCCATGTACAGGCCTGATCCGCCCGCCACCGCACCCTTGCCCATCTGCGTGGTGAAGAAGGGAATGCCGGCACGCAGTACGAAGGCTGACAGCGCGTCGCTGGACTGCGGCCGTGACGCCGCGGAGGCGATCATCAGCAGCGGACGCTTCGCATTGCGGATGATCTGCGCGGCGCGATCGAGCGCCTCGGGACTGGCGATCGGTCGATCCACCGCATGCGTCGGGATCAATGCCACATCCTCGACTTCAGTGGCCGCGATGTCCTCCGGCAGTTCCAGCAGAACCGGGCCCGGACGTTCTTCCTGCGCGACACGGAATGCCTCGCGGACGATGGTCGGGATGGTGCGCGCCGATACGATCTGCCGCGCCTGCTTGGTCAGCGGCTTCATCGTGCTGACGATGTCGACGATCTGGAAGCGCGCCTGCTTGCTGGCGACGATGCCCTTCTGCCCGGTGATCATGATCACCGGCCATGCGCCCAGCAGCGCGTAGGCCGCACCGGTGGTGAAGTTGAGGGCACCCGGGCCGAGCGTGGCCAGGCACACGCCCGGCTTGCCGGTCAGGCGTCCGTAGGTGGCCGCCATGAACACCGCCGCCTGCTCATGGCGGGTGATGACCAGCTCGATGCTGGAATGGCGCAGCGACTCGACGACATCGAGGTTCTCTTCGCCGGGAATACCGAAAATACGTTCGACGCCCTCGTTCTCGAGCGCCGCGACAAGCAGATCTGAACCCTTGGACATGGGAATGCCGTCCCTCTTCACTGGACTGGTGGTGGATCGTTACAGGAAGGATGCAAGCCGTGCGTCAACGACGGTCGAACCACACGGTCTGCGCGTTCACGAACTCGCGGATGCCGAAATGCGACAGCTCGCGGCCGAAGCCACTCTTCTTCACGCCACCGATCGGCACGCGCGGGTCGGACGCGGAGAAGCCGTTGACGAACACGCCCCCGGTCTGCAGCCTGCGTGCCAGCCGCATCGCGCGCTCGCGATCGCCGCTCCACAGGTTGCCGCTGAGGCCGAATTCGCTCTGGTTGGCCAGCTCCACCGCATGATCGGCATCGCGTGCGCGGCTGATCGAAGCCACCGGGCCGAAGGTCTCGGTATCGAACGCCTGCATGCCCGGCTCGACACCGGCCAACACCGTGGGGGCATAGAAGCTGCCCGGACGATCCAGCTGATGACCGCCGACCAGCAGCTGCGCACCGGCCTCTACCGATGCACGCACCTGCGCATCGAGCTGCTCGAGCAGGTCCTGCCGGGCCATGGGACCGATGCGGTTGCCCGGTTCACGGCCATCACCGACGGTCAGCGCCTGCACCTTCGCGCAGAACTGCGCCACGAAACGGTCGTACACGCCGTCCTCGACGATGATGCGCTTGCCGGCGATGCAGACCTGTCCGGTGTTCTGGAAGCGCGAGGCGAGTGCCGCATCCACCGCCGCGTCGAGGTCGGCATCGTCCAGCACGATGAAGGGGTCCGAGCCCCCCAGTTCCAGCACGACCTTCTTCAATGCCTGCCCGGCCTGCGCGGCAATGCTGCGGCCTGCGCCGACGCTGCCGGTCAGGGTGACAGCTGCGATGCGGTCATCGGCGATGGCACGACTGGTGCCCTCACGGCTGATGTTGGCGGCGATGAAGGTGCCTTCCGGCAGGCCCGCGTCGCGCCAGGCGGCATCGAGCAGATGGGCGGTACCGACGATGTTCTCGGCCGGCTTGAGCAGGAAACCATTGCCACCCATCAGGATCGGCACGGCTGCGCGCATCACCTGCCAGTACGGGAAATTCCACGGCATGATGCCCAGCACCACGCCCAGTGGCAGGTAGGACACGTAGGCCTTGTCATCGGGAACCAGCGTCGGCTCGTCGCGCAGATACTGTGCGCCGTTATCCGCATACCACTCGCAGAGCACCGCGCACTTCTCGATTTCGGCCAACGATTCGGCATGGACCTTGCCCATCTCGGCGGTGGCCAGCGCCGCAAGCGATTCGCGGTCGCGGCGCAGGACCGCGGCCATCGCACGCAGTACATCGGCGCGCTGCTCCAGCGACTGCGCGCTCCAGGCGGCAAAGCCGGCCTGGCCTCGATCGAGGATCACCTCCAGCTCGGTGTCGGTAACGAAGGGATGGCGGGCGATTTCCTGGCCGGTGGCCGGATCGAGGGAAATCGCAATGGCGGGGGCAGCGGACATGCAGGGCTCCTGTTGTCTCGGCAACGGGCCGATTGCCCGTCTCCTGTCAGGAATGTGGACCCGAAGCTGCCGCGCAACAAGGCGTCTGCTTATCCTGTGACCTGCACTTACCTGCCTGAATGGGGTTGTCGGCAGGGCTGCGCCCTGCCCCCCAAGCCACGCCAAGCCACAGCCAAGCCACAGCAGAAGCTGGTTTCCTGCGGGATGGCGGGGTGGGGCCGATGGCGGGAGACGCCGTGAACCCATCCATGGGGGCTTGGCCGCGGCATCCATGCCGCGGACACTCCCGCCATCGGCCCCACCCCGCCTTCGACAGTTTCCCGCGATCTGTCGGAACGGATCTGGCTCCAAATGAATTTCGATATCTGACAGATGTGTCGACCAAGGTCGACACCCACCCACAGCCGCGGGAAATTGTCAGAGGCGGGGCGGCGTCGGAGTGCGGGGTGTCAGCCGCATGGATGCGGCTGCCAAGCCCCCATGGAGGGGTTCACGGCGTCCCCGCACTTCGACGCCGCCCCGCCATCCCACGGAATGCACGCCGTTGCCGTTGCCGTGGCTTGAAGCCTCTGCGGGTGCAGGGCGCAGCCCTGCCGACCCACCTACTTTCGCGGCAGGTAGGTGACCAACGACAGGTCGTGCCGGCTCTCCGGCACCAGCGCCACGTACTGCAGGTCCAGCAACCCGCGCGTGGGGTGGTTCAGCTTCTTCGCCCCCTCGTCGAAGCGGCGCACATCATGCTCCGGCCACCACTGCCGGAACGTATCGCTGTGGGCAGCGATGTCCTCGGCCAGCGCCAGGAAAGGCGCCTTGTCCTGCGCCTGCGCCATCGCCGCGCGGAAGCCGGCCAGCAGGCCCCGGGCCATCTCCTCCCAGTTGAGGATCAACGTGCGATAAGGCGGATACAGGAACATCAGCCGCAGCGTGTTGCGCTCATGCGGCGCCAGCTGGCTGTAGTCGACGAACAGTTCGGCAATGGCCGGATTCCAGGCCAGGATGTCGAAACGGGTGTTGCGTACGTAGGCCGGGATCGGCTGCATCGCGTCCACCAGCTGGCGCAGGCCATCAGTCACGCTTTCATCTGGCGACTCCAGCGGAACGCCATAGCCGGACAGCGCGAACGCATATGCGCGCTCGTCATCGCTCATGCGCAACACCCGGGCCAGGCGCTCGAGCACTTCCGGCGACGCACGCACTTCACGTCCCTGCTCGATCCAGGTGTACCAGCTGACACTGACCCCCACCGCCAGCGCCACTTCCTCGCGCTTCAGGCCGGGGGTACGCCTGCGCCCGGCCGGCAGGCCCAGCGTGGCCGGGTCGACACGGGCGCGGCAGGCCTTGAGGAAACCGCCGAGCTCCCTGCGTTCACTCTCGCTGCGCATCATCGCCCTCCGTTGCGGAAGGCGATGATATCGGCGCAGGCGTGCGCATCAGGCATCGACGCGCTTGGACCCCACCGCCAGGCCGGCCTTCAGGCTGGCCTCGACGAACTCATCGAGGTCACCATCGAGCACCTTCTGCGTATCGGAACGCTCGATGCCCGTGCGCAGGTCCTTGATGCGGCTCTGATCGAGCACGTAATTGCGGATCTGGCTGCCCCAGCCGATGTCGGACTTGGTCGCTTCCACGGCATCCTTCTCCGCGTTGCGCTTCTGGATCTCGAGCTCGTAGAGCTTTGCGGCCAGCATCTTCATCGCGTTGTCGCGGTTCTGGTGCTGGCTGCGGCCGGTCTGGCACGCCACCACGATGTTGGTCGGAATGTGGGTGATACGCACCGCCGACTCGGTCTTGTTGACGTGCTGACCACCGGCGCCGGACGAACGGTAGACGTCGGTGCGCAGATCGGCCGGGTTGATGGTGATGTCGATGTTGTCGTCGATCTCCGGCGAAACGAACACCGAGGTGAAGCTGGTGTGGCGACGGTTGTCAGAGTCGAACGGCGACTTGCGCACCAGGCGGTGCACGCCGGTCTCGGTCTTCAGCCAGCCATAGGCATAGTCACCTTCCACGCGCAGGGTGGCCGACTTGATGCCCGCCACATCACCGCCGGAAACTTCCATCAGCTCGGTCTTCCAGCCACGCGATTCGCACCAGCGCAGGTACATGCGCAGCAGGATCTCGGCCCAGTCCTGGGCTTCGGTACCACCGGCACCGGCCTGGATGTCGACGAACGCAGCGGCATTGTCCATCTCGCCGGAGAACATGCGCTGGAACTCCAGCTTCTCGACGTGCGACTGGTGCTTGTCCAGATCGGCAACCACGGCCAGCGCGGTGTCCTCGTCCTGCTCGGACTCGGCCAGCTCCAGCAGCTCGGTCGCATCCTTCAGGCCATCGAGCACCGAGGCGATGCCGCCCACGGTCTTTTCCAGGCTGGATCGCTCGCGCCCCAGGTTCTGGGCGTACTCGGCGTTGTTCCAGACGTCGGGGTTTTCAAGCTCCCGCGTTACTTCTTCAAGACGCTCTTTCTTGGCGTCGTAGTCAAAGATACCCCCGAAGCGACAGCACGCGATCGGTCAGATCGGTGATGCGCTGGCGGACAGGATTCAGTTCGATCATGTCGGCGGTCGTGCGTTCAAAAAATGACTGCCAATGATAACGCAGGCGCCCGGCAGGCGGCGAGGCACCCCCAGCGGCCCGGCCGGCGGCTGGACACGGGCCGGGCTGAAGCCGGTAGACTTCCCGGCCGCCGCGGCAACAGGGGGACGCGCGGCCCATCCCAATCCAAGGAGCACCATTTCAATGAAGATCATGCGTTCCACCCTGTGCCTGGCCGCCTGCCTGCTGGCCGCCAATGCCTCGGCCATCGACCTGAAGGGCCTGACCAGCACCGGCCTGAAGGCCGGCAAGGCGCTGACCCTGTCCGACGCAGAGGTCTCGGCGGCCGCCGACCAGGCCTGCGCCTACATGGACAAGGAGAACCAGCTGGCACCCGCCAACGATCCCTATGCCCAGCGCCTGGCCAAGATCACCCAGGGGCTCGCCAACGAGGACGGCCTGAACCTGAACTTCAAGGTCTACCGGACCGCCGATGTCAACGCCTGGGCGATGGCCAACGGCTGCGTCCGCGTCTACACCGGCCTGATGGACATGGCCAGCGATGACGAGGTGCGTGGCGTGATCGGCCACGAAATCGGCCACGTGAAGCTGGGCCACAGCAAGACCAAGATGCGCACCGCGCTGCTCGCATCGGCCGGCCGCGAAGGCCTGGCAGCGTCGGGCAACGGCAACCTGACCCAGCTCAGCCAGGGCCAGCTCGGCGACCTCGCCGAGGGTTTCGTCAACGCCCAGTTCTCGCAGAAGGAAGAGAGCGCGGCGGACGAGTACGGCTATCAGTTCATGAAGCGCCACAACTATGATCCGGCAGCCCTGGCCAGCATGTTCCGCAAGCTGTCCAGCGAAGGCGGCCTGATGTCGTCGCACCCCGGCTCGGAAGCCCGCGCCGCGCGCATCGACGCGATGATCAAGAAGGACAGGAAGTAAGCACGAAGGGGGCGGGCGCTCCGCAGGTCCGCCCGCCCCTATCCTCCCGCCAGCGCCTGCCGCAGCAGCGGCAGCTGGCGCCTGCTGCAGGGAATCTTGGCCCCATCGGCCATGTGCAGCAGGGCCTCGCCGCCATCCAGCGGCTCGATGGAGCGCAGCTGCCCGCGGTTGATCAGCCAGCTGCGATGCGGCCGCAGGAACACCAGCGGATCCAGCCGCAGTTCCAGCACCGCCATGGTGATCCGCAGCGGATAGTCATGGCCGCGGACCCTCAGATTCACGTAGTTGCCAGCGGCCTGGGCGTACTCGACGTCCTCGGTGGCGACCAGGAATTCCTTGCCCAGCTTGCGCACCAGGAAGTGCTGCGGGCGCTCGACCGGCTCGACCGGCGGACCGACATCCGGCGCGGCCAGCAGGGATGCCTCACCCTGGCGGCGGCGGCCGAACCAGCCGGCAAGGTGCTCCAGCGCCACGAACAACGCGAACGTGCGGACATCCTTCAGGTACTCGTAGGCAAAGCGCTGCAACCAGCCGTCATCGTCCTGGTAGTGATGGCCCAGTGCGGCGTACGCGAGGTGGCGGATCACCATCATCCCCACCACGTGCAGCAGCGACCACCCCACGCTGGCCAGCAGGTACAGCGGCAGCAGGCGCCTCCAGGTGTCGGCATGCAACGGCCAGCGCTGGCACCCCCACCACAGCAGCGGCAGGGTCAGCAGCACCGCTCCGGCGCTGCTGAACTCCCAGACCAGGGGCTCCCACAGGGCCAGGGCGGTGCCGTGGCGCCCTGAATCCATCACTTCCACCAGCGCGTTCGTCACTGCGGTCGCCGACAGGATCGCGGCCCACACCAGCAGGCGACTTGACGTTCGCCAGCGCGGCAGTCTGCCCTGAGCCATTGCTGCATCCATCTCGTCGCGGTCCCTCAGCGTGCATCAAGGGAGCGAGCGTAGCCTCCCCGTTGATCCCGGCACGCCCGCCATTGGTCACTACCGCGGCACCGGTGGCCCCCTGCCGCTTACGCCGCCACCTTTGCGGACGCAGTCTGGCGTCACCTTCCTGCCGGTTGCGGCCATGACCCGACGCCATGACATCGACACGCTCCGCGTGCTCGCCTTCGCCCTGCTCATCCTTTACCACGCGGCCATGGCCTATGTGGATGGCTGGGGCTTCCATCTCAAGAGCGCCTACACAGCCGAGTGGCTGCAGTGGCCGATGATCGCTCTGAACCGCTGGCGCATGCCACTGCTGTTCGTGATCTCGGGTATCGCCCTGGGCCTCTCGCTGCCGCGGCACGGGCGGCACCGGTTCGCACTGAAACGCAGCGGACGCCTGCTGCTGCCGCTGTTGTTCGGCATCGTCGCTGTCGTCTCGCTGCAGGCTTACTGCGAAGCGGTGGACAAGGGCGATGTGACGCCAGGACTCGGCGCCTTCCTATGGCGTTACTGGCAGTTCCGGCCGTGGCCGGGCGCGCATTTCGACGGCGCAGCCTACGGGTTCACCTGGAATCACCTGTGGTATCTGGCGTACCTGGTGCCCTACACCCTGCTGGCCATCGCGCTGGCCGGTCCGATGCAGGCCCTGTGGGCGCGGCTGCCGTCATGGCGGCCCGATGACCGCCTGATCGCGATCATCGGCCTGCTGCTGCCGGTGCTCTGGCTGGCCTGGGCCCTGCTGGTGGTGATGCCTGCGTGGCCGCCCACCCATGCGCTGCTGAACGACCTCTACGTGCATGCCGAATCCCTGCCCCTGTTCCTGGCCGGTTTCTGGGCCGCACGCTGGCAACGCGGCTGGGACCTGCTCGTGCGCGGCAGGCGCCTGACGTTGGCGCTGGCCGTGATCGGGCTGCTGGTCGAACTCGGCATCCGCGCCCTGGGCCGGATGCCCGACCTTGACCAGCTCGATCCATGGGTGCTGTCGCTGCCATGGGCGCAGACCGAGCGCGTCGGCCGGGCCCTATACACCTGGTGCGCACTGCTGGCGATGTTCGGCTGGGCCCGCGTGCTGCTCGACCAGCCGTGGCGTGGCCTCGACTACTGCCGAGAGGCGGTCTTCAGCTGGTACATCCTGCACCAGACCGTGCTGATCGTCCTGCTCTACTGGCTGCGGCCCCTTCAGCTCGGCCCCTGGCTGGAACCGGCTCTGCTGGTTGCCGGCACCGTCGCCGGCTGCCTGCTGATCCACGAGCTGCTGATCCGTCGCGTCCGCTGGCTGCGCCCCCTGTTCGGCCTGCGCGTCCATCCGCCATCGCCTTCGGTGGCAGGCGCGGCGACGGCACCGTGACACCATCGCGTGGAGCCGGGTCATGCCCGGCTCCGACTCAAGCCTGCCCGAACTGAGCTCGGCGCTATCTGACCTCGAACTCGCCCACCAGCACCGTTTCGGCACGATCCTTCAATCGCATCGTCACCCTCTGGTCCTTCTGCTTCGGCGTGCCCCAATGGGTGGTCAGGCGCAGCATCAGGGTCGTGGCACCGGTCACCAGCTGCTGGCGACTGCCGAAATAATTGGCCTCCACCTTGTACCTGCCCGGCTTGGCATCACGCAGTGAGAACTGCTCGGGTCCATAGCCTCCGGTGAAGTCCTGTGACATCTGTCCTCCCTGGTAGGTCAGACGATTGCCGTAGTACGCGCGCTCGCCGTTCGGGTCGGTCACCCACAGGTCCATGTCGCTGTTGTCCGCATCCCACGACAGCACTACCCGCAGGTCCAGCGGCATCGGCTGCAGCAGGCGCGGGTCGATGGCCGAGGTATCAAGCCCTGGCGTGCTGCGCGCAACCAGTTGGGTCAGCTCGTCCAGCGCGATCAGTGCAATGCCGTTGAACCGGCTGTCCCAGGGCCGCGTCACCACCTGGTACAGCGGCGCCAGCGCCTGCTGTGGCCGGCCCGCCGCCGCCAGGGCCAGGCCGAGATCACGGAAGCTCTGCGGCTCCTCCTCGCCCATCGCCAACACCTGCTCGAACACCGGCACCGCCAGCATCGGTTCGTCGGCCTGCATCAGGCGGTAGCCGAGCACGCGCAGCAGATGACGGTTGTCCAGGTCCATCTCGGCCAGGTTGGACAGCACGCGCAGGGCCAGGTCCCGCTGCCCCTGCTCCAGCAACAGATCGGCCACGTCGAGAAAGAACGCACTGCTGTCGGCATGCGCGGCGCGCTCGGCCAGGTAGCGGTCGTACAGCTGCGAGGACGGCCCCTGGCGCAGGCGCCGGGCAATGTCCGAATCTGGCTGCCATGCGGCCAGTTGGATGCCGAGCGCACCGCTGTTCGCTGCCTCCCCTGCCGCTGCGGCAGCGCCGCTCCCTGTGCTCGCATCGCGTGCGGCTTCCTGTGCAGGTGCCGAGCGACGGGCGCGTGCACGCGACACCTGGACGTCGCGTTCCGCGGCCGCAAGCATCGGTGCGGGCGCGGGAGGTGCGGCCGCCAGCATCGCTACCGGCGCGGCGGCCGAAGCAGAGACGGCAACCCTGTCCAACGCCTTTCCCTGCAACTGCGGCGGTGTGTCTTTCGGCCAGCTGCGGCGCCACCACTCCCGGCGCTCCTGCCACTGTGCGGCGATGTCGTCCAGGCGACGGCGCTCGGCGGCGCTGCGGTCAGCGACCACGCGTGCAAAGCGGGCGTCGTACTCGGTCCGCAGCGCGCCGGCAGGCCGGATCGCGTAGCGCAGGTAATCGTCCAGCGTCTCCAGCACGATCAACGAGGTATCCGGACCGACCAGGCCGAACTGCTGCGACAGGCGCTGCATCGCCTCACGGTTGCCGCGACGGTCGGCGGCCAGCTGCTGCAGCCGCGCCTGCGCCCACAGGCCGGCCAGCAGTTCTCCATTGCCGCTCGTCTGTGTCGCGGGCAGCGCCAGCCATTGGCCGCCGACGCGGACCCGCATCGGCACGCCGTCCGCCGCCAGCCGCGAGTGCAGCCACAGCCAGCCCTGCGCTTCACTGCGACGATCGATCACCACGGCCTGTACACCGCGGCCCGCATCGACCTGCACGTCCAGCGGCGAAGACAGCAGTTCGCGTGCAGCGGCATCGACATCCGTCCCCAGGGCGACGAAGCGACCGCCATGTGATTCGCTCCAACCGCGCAGCCGAACGACATCGGTATGTGCGCCCGCACTGCTGACCGCAAACAGGCGCTGGTCGGCGGCGAGCGTCGGCAACACCTGCGGGCCGTAGGTCAACAGACCGTCGCTGACCAGCAGGTACTCCTTCACGGCTGCCTGCGGCTGCCACTGCGCCAGCGCGCTGGCGCCATCCGGGCGGACGGCCTGCAACGCCTGCCGCAATGCCGACCAGTCACCGCCGCGGATACGGAAGCGACGCACCGGCTCGGCCCGGTCACGCAGAACTGTCAGCGCGACCGTGCCGTTTCCCAGCACAGCAAAGTAACGGTCCAGCAGTGCAAACTCCCGCGAACGGTCACGCCGGCCTGATGAGCCGGAGCCATCCCACAGCAGGCCGATATCGGTCGGCAGCGTACGCGGCGCGTTATCGACCGGCACCGGCAGCTGTGCCAGCAGATAGTGACCGTCCTGCCACGGTGCGACCTGTACCCGTGCCTGACGTGATGCCGGGAGCGTCCACTGCAGCTGCGCCGGCAACAGGGCGCCTCGGCCCTGCCAATGCAGTTGCCCCTCAGTGAAGCGGAACGGCCCTGCGCCCGTGGTCGCCGCATCCGGCGCCTGCAGCGTCAGCTCGACCGAGGCCGCGCTGGCTGCGAACTGCAACGGCAAAGTCCATTGCCAGCCGTGGGCGGCAAACGCCAGCGGTTCGCGCAGCACCAGCTGCACACGGCGGCTGCCGCCGGCGGGCAACGGGTAGACACGCAGGCGGAACTGATTGCCGGCGGTCTGCTCCAGCAGGCCCGGATCGACGCCGCGACGCGCGATGTCCTCGAACACCTGACGCCCCCGGTCCTTCGGCACGGGCACCGCCTCGCGCAACGGGCCATCGATATCCAGGGCGAAGCCGGTGATCTGCTGGCCATCAGCCAGCGGGAACTGCAGCTCGCCCTCCATGACCCGGCGGTTGGGGTTATGGAACTCCAACGTGACGCGGGTCTGGACGATACCCGCCTGGACCTCCCCTTCGATCGAGGCCCGACTCAGCACGATGGGCTGCTCGGCGCCCGCGACCTGCAGCAACGGGACCGCACGGACCGGGCGGACGGCCGGACGGCCGTGGGTCTGGGCGGCCGTGGTGAAGGCACAGAGCAGCAGCGCCAGCAGGCACAGCACACGACGAAGGACGGGCGACATGGTACGTCTCCAGAGCGAGGACGAACTGTTCAACGCATGGCAGGCCGGATCGGGGTTGATCGGGTGATCGTCCGCGATGGCTCTGGAAGATATTGCTGCCGGACGCCACCCAGTGGTCGTCCGGATTCTGCTGCCCGAATGTCGCCTTACAGGACCGACATCTCAAACAAGGCCATCCTGGATCTGTTCCAGAACAATTGACCACCGTGACCCTTCCGTCAGTGCAGCGGCATCAAGCCTCCTCCACTCCGACACCAGCGTCCTGATCGCCCTACTGCGATCGAATCGCGGCTTTGCAGAGCGCTTGGGAATCTCACCCCGCTCGAATGCCTCCAGCCGGGCCTGCATCTCCGCCTGGGAGTAGACCATCGGACCGGAATCATCCGCCTTTGCCTGGGCCTGGAATGCCTCATACGCTTCGAGAAACCCAAGGAAGCTCGACAGGCGTCCATTCACGATCTGACGTCCGCCATCGCCCACGGCAAGTACCTCGCCACTCGCCGACAGGCACAGCAGCAGATCCTCGCCCCATGGCTCTCGCGCGATAGCCAGAAGTCCGGTGCCATCGATCTCGACCACGTGGGGCACTTCGAACTGAACAACAGGTACATCGCCCGGCAGCCGTGAAGGAAGCCCCAGCCGAAGCATCAGCTCACTCGTCGACGGTTCCAGTCCGAAATCCCGAAGGACCTGGGCACTCACCTCCAACGAACCCGAGGCATAAACGCGGGAGAATGCAGTTTCAGTCACGCATGAACCTCATGCAGTTTCAGCGGGCCCGGCACCGCACATGCAATGTGGCTAGGTCGTCGCCCCGATGGTGCGCTTCTGAAGCGATTCGATCTTTGCCTGTATTTTCTTCAGACCCACCTTTCCGCAACCCACGAGCGTCAACTCACGAAGCGCGGAAAGATCATTGATGACCTCGATGTTGGCAATCTTCTTGCAGTACTGGATATCCAGTTTCTTGAGCTGCTCGAGCCCCACCAGTGCACGGATGTCTGTCAGCGAACTCAGATTCTTCAGCCATACCGACGTCAACGCGGCAAGTGTCTCGATGCCATCGAGGCTTTTCAGCTTCGTGCCACCCAACAGTCCCAGGCGTTCGAGGCCACCAGCCGATGCAGACAGGATGTTGAAGATCTCACCATCCACGGGGACATTCAGAATGTTCAGTTCTTCCAGAGGCAGGGCCAGGGCCTGCCTGAGATTCTTCAATGACTTGTCTGGATAGAGCGAAAGTACTTTCAACGCGGGGAAGCTTGATGTGTCGAAGCGCACCGGCACGTCGACATACAGCGTCCTGAGATTGGGTAGCACAACGCCCGGCCAGGCCAACGTCCCCGTGCCAAGATGGATGCTCAATGCCTCGATGCTCTCAGGCAGAAGTCCTTCCTCGAGTCCAGCCATGATCGACGGCGCGATCGATCCCGGCCCGATGCTGAGCGTCTTGAGACCCCGCATTTCCCTGAGGATCTCCGGAAGCGCTTCGAGCTTGTCGCCGGGAGGTGACCAGAGGTGAACCTGCTCGATCCGGGCGAGCCTCTCAGTGTTGAACGGGGCGTTGAAGAACACCAGCTCAGCACCCGGAGTCGGGAATGCTGCTTCGTGTCTGCCATGCATCAGAACAACTTTCTGCACGCGCTTTCCGATCTGGCCGATGCCCACGTGCTGCAGCCGCGTCTGCGCGCCAGCGGATGCTGCCGGTGCGCACCCGGCAACTAGCGCCCAAAGAATAGTTCGTCGTACTGGCCATTCATCGCCGCAGTGAGAAATTCGTCGAATGTCTCGGCAAGCCTAGTAACACTTTCAAACTCGGGCTCAACGCCGTGCACAACCGCCCCAGAGCTCCGGCCCAGCCCAACGAATTGATAGTCTCCGTCGACCGCCATAAAAATCGGCAAATACTCTGCCCAGAACTTTCGAACATCCTCGCCATCAGCATCCGTCATTGCAGCGTCAATGCTCATCTTCTCAAACTCATCCCAGGAGAACGCGCCATCCGAGACACCCGCAAACTCCTCGATTGAGACGAACCACCGTGACTCATCCTTGTTCGAGAGCGATGTGAAATTCGAAAGAAACTCCAAGTAAAAGGCCGGAACATCTGCATTTATCGAATCATCGATAACAGGTGGCGGTCCATCACCACCATCCCTACCAACCAAAATCCAGCCCTTTCCCACAAGAAAATCCAGGAAATTCGAATACAGAATATTCATATCAGCTCCTACACTGCGCCTTTATCACATTTATTATTCTTCTCTGCAATCCAGTTGCAGCACTATGATTCGGATTCTTAATCTTTCTCGTTTCATTCGTAATCGTTAGTACCTGCCCCTCTGGCCCACCCAGCGCCAAGCCGTGAGGATGATGGCCACCGGATTCTCCAGGTTTAGCGCGAATAACGTCCACTTCCGATTTCGGCCGATAGAACACGGGCGTACTATCCGGGTCGATGCCCTGCCACTCAGGCGCGCTCTTGAATTTATCCCTAGCCTCCTGCAATAGATCTGGGTAATCCTTCAACCACTCAGCAAGTGTTTTTGTTACATAGAGCCCCAGCGCATCAAACCAGCGAAACGGATTCCTTGCATATCCATATATGTTTACTCCACCAGCAATAGAAATTGGATCCTCTGAAACATACGAACCCGCGTGCGGATCGTAATAGCGATATCTATTGTAGTGGAGGCCGGTTTCAAGGTCCGCGTACTGCCCTTGGAATCTGATGAAGTTGTGAACCCCGTCATCGAAGCGTTCCTCATGCAACTTGCCCCAACCATCATACGAGCCTGACCAGCCGCACCTCCCGTCGCGACAAAGCAGCCGGATGGGCCGTCCATTAGGATCAACTTGATAGACCCATACCTCCTTGCCCGGTTGGTTTTCCTTGACCTTGGCACCTGAAGATCCCAGCTCGCCCACTAGGCTTGAAACGGGATCGGCAAATGCCGCTTCACTGTGAAGCGGCTCGGGTGGCTTTTCACCGCGCTCGACCACCTCGGCGGCAATGATTAACCCACTTGAGCCCAATGATGCTCCACCGCCCAACAAACCGATACCGCGTTTACTGGCCCCAACTGTGGAACTCACTGGTATTGAAGCACGATTACGATGTAGCAGAGCATCTGCGCCGCTCGCTGCGGGAGTTGGAGCACTGCTAGTTGCGCTTACGCCCCTGCTGGAGCGCTCTACAACCAACGCCAACGGCACAAACGTACCCGGGTAGTACACATACTCCCGCACCCGCTCATGCAGCCTCTCCAGCTGCCGCTGCCGACGCCGTACCTCGACCAGGCTGCCCACATTCCCCACCCACACCGGCGCCGCCTCTTCGGCGTCATTGGCCTGCTGCACTTCGCCCAGCAACGCATCACCATCCCAGAAGAACCACGTCGTCTGCGTCGGGTTGCGCTTGAACACCCGCCGCCCCAGCGGGTCATAGCCGTAGTACGTTGACTGCCCGTTGCGGCGGCTCTCCGCCAACCGATGGTTGGCATCCCAGATCAGCGTCAGGTCATCCGGCGCATCCCCTTGCGGTGCGCCCTTGCGCACCAGATCACCCGCCCGGTCAAACACGTAGTGCACGCCCTGATAGGTGCCTTCGCGCGTCCAGGTGGTCAGGTCGTCGTCGTCGCCGCCTACCACCTTGCGCGCCTGCACCTGCTTCACTTCGGTGCGCAGCCGGTCGCCGGCCGGATCGTTGAAGTAGCGCTCGACCCTTCCCTTCGGGTCGATATGCTGCAGCAGGCGCCCGATCGCGTCGTAGCGGTACTCATCGACGCCCTGTGCGCTGTCGCTACGTTTGGTCAGGTTGCCACTGCGGTCGTAGTCGTAACGCGTCTCGAACAACGGGGCGGCATCTTTCAACACCGACTGTGAGGTCAGCAGGTTGCGGCTGTCGTAAGTGAACTCGCGTTGCAATTGCGGGCTCAGCTGCTCGCGCGTGGTGCGGCCCAGCGCGTCGCGCTCCATCGAGATCGGCGGCTCGTCATTGATGGCCACCGATACGGTCTGGTCGCGCAAGTCGTAGCCGAACGCTAACCGATTGCCGGCAGCGGTCTCGCGCAGTACGCGGTTGCCTACTTCATCATAGGCATAGCCGACGCGGAACCCGTCCTGCAGTTCCTCCAGCAATTGCCCCAGCGGGTCATACCGGCGCTTCACTGTACGCACCGGATTGCGCAGCTCGACAATCTGGCCCTGCACGTCGTAGACAAAGTGTTCCTGTACCTGCTGTCCAGGATGGCGTACATCCGGCAGCGTCTTGCGGGTGATGCGCCCGAGCTTGTCGGTAGTGAAGGCGATGCGCTGGCCCAGCGGATCCACGGTGGCGGTCAGTCGTCCGGCCGCGTCATAGGTATAGCGCCGCGACTGCCCCCAGTAGTCCACTTCCTCGACGATGCGGCCCAGCGCGTCGCGCACCAGCTGATAGGTTTCGCCGCGCTGGTTGATGACCGCGATGAGCTGCTCTTCGGTGTCGTAGCGGTACTCCACGCTGTGCCCATCGGCCTGCAGGCGCTTGCTGATCTGTCCGATGCCCACGTACTGCAGTCGCGTCTGCGCGCCCGCTTCGTCGGTATAGCGCAGCAGCTGATCTTCGGCATCATACTCGCAACGCACACCGTTGCCGTCGGGGCCAGCGGCGGCCAGTAGGCGTCCCTTGGCGTCGTACTCGTAGCGGCTGACCTGCCCCAGCGGGTCGACCTGGCGCAGCAGGTTGCCGAGTGGATCATGCTCAAACCGGCTCTGATGGCCCAGCGCATCGATAACCGCGGCCACCAGTCCATGACGGTCATAGCGCAGTTGCGTGACCGCGTGCCGTGCGTTGGTCTGCGCCTGCAACTGGCCCTGTGCGTCGTAGTCGAAGCGGGTGGTTGCACCCAATGGATCGGTCTGGCTGACCAGCAGGCCCTGGCCATTGTAGGCCTGCTGCCAGTCGACACCATCCGGCGTACGCAACGACACCATGTGGTCGTCCAGGTCGTACTCCATCTGGATCGACGTGCCATCGGCGCGGGTCAGGCAGACCAGGTTGCCATGCGCATCATAGGCAAACGCCGTGCGCAGTCCTTCCGGATCGGTCACCGCCACGGTCCGCCCGAAATCGTCGTACTCGAACAGCGTCACGCCATCGAGCGGATCGATCTCGCACAGTGGCAGCTGGTTCTCGTCGAACTTGACCACGCTCAGGTGACCCAGCGAGTCGGTCACCCGGGTCTCGCGCAGCAGCGCGTCGTACTCGAAGTGATAATCGTAGAGACCACCATCGCCCCACGAATGCACCACCCTGCCCTGCGCGTCGAACGCGTAATGGAACGACAGGCCAACACGGTCGGTGTGCCGCACCATGCGGTGCTGTTCGTAGGCGAAGGTGCGCGGAGCTCCAAGCGCATCCACCGCTGCCAGCAGGTCACCCTCGCCGCTGTAGCGATAGCTCACCAGCGGATGCACCAGGCCGGTGGCCGGGTCATGCAGCGCCATGCGGTCGATGCGACCGTGCCGGGCCTCCACTTCGATGAAGCGGCCCTGCAGGTCACCGATACCGCTCTCGACGATGCGCACCAGATGGCCGTCGCGACGCTCGAAGCGCCAGTGGTTGCCATGCGCATCCTCGATGCGCTCGATCGGCCAGGACTGCGGGCCCGGCAGCGCGCTGACACCTGCAGGCAGCTCGCCACCGAACACGTACTGCAGGCCGTTCTTGAAGCGCACCCGCCACTGCCCGCGCCGCCTCAGCAGGCGCGCGCCATCGACGAAATCGAGAATCGCCCCGGCCTCTCCCTCGGCGGGCGGCAGCTCGGGGAAGAACGCGACCTGGTCGGGGCCGGACAGCCAGACGCTGCCGTCGGCCAGCAGCTCCAGGCGGATGTCTGCCGGCGTCTGCCAACCCGCGCCGCACAGACCCGGCGCGCGCGCGTGGCGCGAGCCGTAGCTGCGTTGCCAGGTGAGTGGCAAGCGGCCCGGAACATCGAAATCCTGGTGGTTGACCACCACGCTGCCATCACGGATGTCCACCGGCTCGGCGCGAAGCACCTTGCACTTCAGGAAACCCGAGGGCAGGTTTCCCCACTTGCCCCGCCGCCAATTGGCAAAGGCATCCATCTTCTTGCGGAAGAACGCACTCTTGCGCAGCTTGCCCAGGCCTGCGAACGCCGCGCGGAACGCGAGCGCGGTCCATGACACCGTCGGTGGTCCTCCCACCTTGACGCTGGTGGGAATGGCCACGTTCAGGCCGGTCGGCAGTGACATCGCCCGAAGTGGCTTCTTCGGCTTCTTCACCCGGAACGGGTTGATCATGCCGGCCAGATTGCAGTCCAGCACCGGCATCGCCAGCCGCGAGAACGGCTCGCCATCGGCCGACACGGTACGACTGCCCATGAAGATCTCTTCGCCGTCGAACTGAGGGCCCATCGGTGCCGCCAACGGCGGCCCCCAGACACCGAGCGGGATGTGGATATCCAGGCCGCCGGTACCGGCGGTGCCGCGATGCACGCCGTTGACCTTGATGGTCGAACCGATGAACGGGATGTAGTCGAACGGATCGAGCACCAGGCCGATGTGCGGCGTCGGCAGCGGGCACGGCGGCACCGCATACATGTGGATGTCGATACCCAACTGCGGATCGAAATGCTTGGCGGCGATGCTCACGGCAACACTCCCTGTTGCGTTACAAGGCGCGGAACAACGCGCGCAGGAACGCCTTTACTTCGTCACGGTACTCGGCGCTGATCCAGGTCACGACGATGATGCCAAGCACGATGGCCACCAGCATCACCACGGTCTTGTTCGACTTCATGCAACAGCCACTCCTGTAACGGCGGGCCCGGCAGGCGCGGCCACGGGCGGCTGCAGCAGGCCACTGGGATCGGGCAGCGGCTGCATCGCCGGGGGCTCGCTCCACACCGGAATCTCGTGGTCGAGCGGGTGTTCGATCGCCGGCAGGCCGTTCCAGCCCGGGTCGAGGAAATCACGGCCAACGGCCACGATCTTGCGGAAAAATTCGTCACCGCCCTGGATCAGCCGCTCGCGTTCCTGCTGCGCACGATGAAAGCCGCGCTCCAGCGCGGCATCGAGCTCGGCGTCGATGGCATCCAGCGCCGGACGCGGAGGACGCGGGCCGAGTGCGCGCCCCTGCGCGTCCGCCTTCTCCAGCAGGCCGGTGCTGGCCTGCAGGTAGTCAGTGGCGACCTGCCGCAGTTGTTCGCAGCGTCGTGCGTCCTGAAGCTGCAGCAGATCCCACAGTGCCTGGGGCAGCGTCGTCGCCTTGCGGTCGGCCGGCGCCAGCGGCTTGGCGATGCGGATCGCCTCCAGCAGCTGCGTGCGCGCCGCCTCTCGCTGGCCCGCCTGCACGTGACACCAGCCCGCCATGCGCTGGCCCTCCAGTGCGAACATGGGGTGCGGAATGCTGGCTGCGGACGCGGATGCCTGCAGGTAGGTCTGTGCCGCACGCTCGGGTTGCTTGGCCGCCAACCAGCAGCCCGCTTCACCGAACCAGCTCTGCATCACCAGTTCCGGCGCGGCAGGATTGCCGCTGGCACGTGCACCTTCGGCGGCGCTGCGTGCCTGCCGGTAGCTGTTGATCGCCTGGCTGTGATCGCCATGTTTCAGCCAGGCACCAGCCACCATCATCTGCACCACCGACTGCTGGTCCTGCCAGCCATGCCGCTGCGCCAGGCCCTGCGCGCGTCCGGCGCGGGCCACCACCTGCGACGGACTGCCTCGCTCCAGCAGCAGCATCAGGTCCGCCAGCAGCTGCCGGTACAGCACTTCCGGACCGCGACCACCGGATTGCGCGGCGGTATCCCGGGCAATCGCAAACATGTCGACCGGTGCGGTGACCACCCGTGCGGTCCTGGCATGACGCTCCAGCAGCGGCTGCCAGCGCGGGTCCTCTTCGGTATCCACCAGCACCAGTCGCAGGCGCTCTCCCGGCGCAGCGGCCAGCGCCGCATCCAGCCAGCGCTCGAAGCCTTCACCGGGCACGCAACGCTCCGGTTCCAGCACGGCAGCCAGCAGGCGCAGATGCTCGCCGTGATGGTCGATGAAACTCTCCAGCACATCGACCACACCCTGCGCGCTGTCCGGATGCGCCTCGCTCGGGCCACGCCAGCCCAGTGGCACCTGCTGCGCGCGCAGCTCGTCCTGGCTGGCCAGATAACGGTCGAGCAGATCCTGCTTGACCTGCCGGCTGTAACGGAAGCCCAGCTCATAGGCGGTATCGATGCGCAGGAAGCAGTCCGGCGTATCACGCCCTGCGTCGTTGCGCTGCATCTCGAAGAACGCGGCCAGCAGGCGGCTGGCGGCAGCCGGCAGACGCCATACCAACAGGCGCCTGCTGCTGTCGGCGCTGGCCTCCAGCCAGGCGTCGCGCAATGCGTTCAGGCCGCGCAGCATGGGGGTGTCCTGCATGGTGTATCTCCCGTGCTGTTCAGCAGTTGAGCTTGATCTCGCTGCCGTTGACTGACACACCGCCTGCGTCGATGACCACTTCCGAGCCACCGGCGGTGATCTTGATGGCGCTGTCGGTGATCTCGATGACCGAGCCACCCACCTTGGTGGACAGCTTGACCGCCGACTCCAGGCTCATCGTGCCATCCGAACCCTGGCTGTGCGTACCGGTCACGTCCTGGCTGAAATTGCCGGTGACGTCGATCACCCGCTCGCCGACATTGCTGTCGTCGACCTTGCCCTGCACGCTGCGCTTGTCATGACCGGTTATGGTCACCTCCCGCGCGGCGTTCAGCGTCTCCGTCACCAGTCCGCCAACCGTGCGACTGGAGGTCGAGGTGACGGTCTCGGTCCACGTGCCGGTGCGCTGGCTGGTGAAGTTGCCGGTCAGGGTGGTCTTGAAGTCGCCGGTGATGGTTTCGGTATAGCCGGCTGCGGAGATCGTCTTGGTTTCGCCTGCTTCGTACTTCTCGGTCACCGCGCCGGTCACATTGGTGGTGCGGGTGCCGGTAACGCCGAGCGTGTCGGTGCCGGTGACCGTGATGCCACGGTTGCCGCCGACGCTGATGTCCTGGTTGGCGCCGACGTCCATTCGATGGTTGACCGACACCGATGTGGACTTGTTGTTCTTGACGCTGGCGTTCTGGTCGTTGAGCACGGTGGTGACCATGTCACGCTGCGCCCGCATGTTCAGCAGCTCGCCACCGGCGCCATCATGCATGGTGATCTCATTCCAGCCCGCGCCCTTGACCGTCTTCGACTTGAGGCCGCTCACCTCCATGCCGAACGGCGGCATGTTGTCCTCGTTGTAGACACGACCGGTGATGATGGGGCGGTCCGGGTCGCCATCGAGGAAATCGACGATCACCTCCTGGCCCACGCGCGGCGGCGACACGCCACCCATGTCGGCGCCTGCCCACGGACTCGCACTGCGGATCCAGCACGAGGCATTCTCGCGGCGATCCAGCTGGCGGTCCCAATGGAACTGCACTTTCACCCGGCCGTAGCGGTCGGCATGCAGCTCCTCCCCCGGCGGACCAACCACGGTGGCGGTCTGCGGACCCGGCATGCGCGGCCACGGCGTCCGCCGCAGCGGCCTGTAGGGGATGCGACGGCGCAGCACCTCGGCCTGCACTTCGACACTCGGGGCTTCAGCGCTGCCGAAATCGGCAGCGAAATTGTTGTGGCCTTCCCGCTGCACGCTCACCACGAAGAAGCTGCGGTCGGTATCGTCACGTCCGATGAAATCCGGGTGCCGCTCCAGTTCGAAGCAGGCGCCGGCGTCGAGCTCACCGGCGTTGCCCGCGCACTCGAACAGCTTGGTCGGCCAAGCCACTTCCTCGTTGCGCACCGCCGCCAGCGCCTGGCCAATGCGGCTGTTGGTGAAACGCGCCGCACCGTCGTAGCGGTACTGCTCGAGCGGCGGCAGCAGGCCCAGCGGCACCTGGTTGCCCTGGTTGCCATCCAGCGTCTGGCCCGGCTGCTTGAAGTCGAAACTGCGCAGGGTCTGCACGCTGGGCCCGACGCGTCGGCGTGCACCCCAGCGGTGCAGACCGGTGCTGGCCAACGTGCCCTGGTCGGACACGAACGCGATGGGCTGCGGTTCGCCGTGCGCGGTGCTCAGCGTTGAATCGTCGCTGATCACCATCGTATGGCCCTCTTCGTCATGGACGAAGCTGTAGTACAGGCCGGCATCTTCCAGCAGGCGACTGACGAAGGCGAAATCGGACTCGTTGTACTGCACGCAGTACGGCAGCGGCGGCAGCTTGCCGGCATTGAGGTCGTAGCGGAACTTCGCCAGCTGTGCGTAGCCCTGGAACACCTCCTCGATGATCTGCAGCACGTTGCGGTCCTGGAAGATCCGGCAGTTGCAGGTGTAATCGAGGAAGGCGAACCAGGGCGCGAGCTCGGCCCGGTAGGCACTGAACTGGGCCTGTTGGCCGGTACTGGCGAACTCGCGAACGTAGCCGTGCACGCTGCGGTTGCCGAATTCATCACCCAGCTGCAGGCGCAGCGGCTGCCCGACCAGCTGTTTCAGTTCCAGCCGCGGCTGGACCGACAGCAGTTCGATACGGTAGGCGAACGGGCTGGACACCGCCTCGCTGCCCTCGAAACGCTTGACCAGGAAAGTGTCCGGATCCAGAGCGGTTTCGACGCGGATCAGGCGTCGGTCCTGGTGCAGGCGCTGCAGTGCGGCGCCGGGAAGCAGTGATTCGGCGTACATCGGGCGTTCCGTCGTCCCATGTTGGTCGTGGCCCGACTTTGCCACCGGCAGGTGACATGCGCCAGCTTTTTGACGCTTTTGCCTCTGGATAAAGAGATGAATTCATTAAGGAAATTCAAGGAACTGCGAATTTCCTCACATTTCCTTCCCCGCGACCCTGTCGCCAACGCTGGCCCCGGCGGCAGTGCGCGAACGCTGCCTCACGCCGGCAGGCAGTGCTCGACAATCAGCTGGATGGCGCTACCACCGCGATAGTCGTCGCAGGCCAGCCGGTAGGCCAGATGCACATGGCGGCTCGGCGCATTGCCGTGCCAGCCGCCAAAATGGATCGCGTTGATCGTGCCGGGCACGCCCGGCAGGCGCAGTTCCAGCTTGAGGTGGCGTTCCTTCAGCACGCGCCAGTTGGCCACTTCGAAATGGCCATCGAACAGCGGCTCCGGGAAGCCCTGCCCCCAAGGACCGGCCAGGCGCAGCGCATCGGCATGGCGATGGTCGAGCTCGTCCGCTGCCAGTTCGCCGTCGCTGAGCACCTGTTGTTGAAGTGCCGCTGGGTCGAGCATCTCCAGCACGACGGCAACGAAGGCCGCCTTGAAGGCGTCGACATGATCGAGCCGCAGGCTGAGGCCGGCCGCCATGGCGTGACCGCCGAAGCGCTCGATCAGGCCGGGATGTCGTGAATCGACCAATGCCAGCGCGTCACGGATATGCAGACCCGGAATCGAACGCGCGGAGCCACGCAGGGTGTCGGCACCGGGCTCGGCCGGCGCGAAGGCGATCACCGGCCGGTGCAGGCGATCCTTCATCTTCGAGGCCACCAGACCGACCACGCCCGGATGCCACTCGGCATCGAACAGGCATGCCGCCACCGGCCGCTGCCCGGCCATGTCCAGCACAACTCGGGTCAGCGCCTGCTCGGCATCGTCGGTCATCGACTGCTGCACGGCGCGGCGTTCCGCATTGATCTGCTCCAGCGTCTGCGCGATCTCCCGCGCCTGCCGCGGGTCCTCGGTCAGCAGCAGCGCGATGCCCAGCGCCATGTCTTCCAGCCGACCGGCGGCATTCAGGCGTGGGCCCAGGGCGAAGCCGATGTCGGTCGCGGTCAGCCGCGCCGCGTCGCGCCCACTGGCTTCGATCAGCGCCTTCAGGCCGACACAGCCCTGCCCCGAACGCAATCTGCGCAGGCCCGCACTGACCAGTGCGCGGTTGTTCGGATCCAGTGCCACCAGGTCGGCGACGGTGCCGACCGCCACCAGGTCCAGCAGCGTGGTCAGGTCCGGGCCCTTGCCATCGG
This sequence comes from Stenotrophomonas genospecies 5, assembly GCF_054473825.1. Lineage (NCBI taxonomy): Bacteria > Pseudomonadati > Pseudomonadota > Gammaproteobacteria > Lysobacterales > Lysobacteraceae > Stenotrophomonas > Stenotrophomonas genospecies 5. The sequence continues at coordinate 827,636 of NZ_JBTMUW010000001.1, read as the reverse complement.
CGAACACGCCGGCCTCGCGCATCCGCCGGCGCAGCGCCATCAGCACGTAGAAGATCACGCCGACACCGGCCAGCGACTTGCTGGGAAATGCGTCGCCATCCAGGTTCGGATCGACGATCACGTCGGCCGCAGGCAACTGCGGGCCCGGCAGATGATGGTCGGTGACCAGCACCTGCCAGCCACGCGCCTTTGCGGCCGCGACGCCGGCATGGCATGCAATGCCGTGGTCGACGGTGACCAGAAGGTCCGGCTTCAGCGCGGCCAGTTCCTCCACCAGCGAGGGCGACAGTCCATAGCCGTGCACCATCCGGTTGGGCACCGCATGGAAGACATGCTGTGCGCCGAGCATGCGCAGGCCGCGCACGCCGACCGCACAGGCGGTAGCGCCATCGCAATCGAAATCGCCAACCACCAGGATGCGCTTGTCATTGGCGATGGCCTCGACCAGCAGGTCGACCGCAGCGTCGATGCCGGTCAGCAGTTCGGGGGCATGCAGATTGCCCAGCTTCGGCAGCGCCAGTTCCGGCGTCCCCGCGCCACGGCTGGCATAGAGACGTGCAAGCAGTGGCAGCGTTCCCTCCGGCCATGCAGCCGGCGTCGCTGCCTCACGGCGTCGGATTGTCGGCGTATCGGAAGACGGCAGCGCTGGATCGGCGGCAAGGGACATCGGCATCGCCGGTTACGAAAGACAGAGGGATGATACCGCGCGTGGGAGAGGCTGGCGGGATTGCGCCCGGCACCTGCGGTAGTGCCGGCCGCTGGCGGCAACCCCGGCAAACATCGGGGTCAGAGCCGTTCTCCGATGGAAAACGGATCCGACCCCCGCTCGACCGAGTCCCCGGTCAGTCGTGCAGCTGGCGCGGCTTCTTCCAGAACTGCCAGCGCTGTCCGCGATCCAGCTGGAACTGCAGGCCGTCCTCGAAATCGAGCACCAGCCGCTGCAGTTCGCCACGCTTCAACGCGGCCAGCAGCGGGCGGATCGCCTCGTTGCCCAACTGCTGCAGCGAACGCAGCTGGCGCAGGTCAACCAGCGCATCGACAGCCTGCTCACCATCCACCGCCACGCCAGCGGCCTGCGCCAGGCTCTGCAGCAGCGCATCGCGGCTGCGCACCTGCGCATGCACCGTGCTGACCGACACCGGCATCACGCCACCGCCCCAGAACCACAGCGAATTGATCGGCTGCTGGCCCTGCGCGGCACGCTGCTGGTTCCAGGAGTGGTTGTGCAGCAGCACCTGCGCCTCGGTCATCAGCGCCCGCCAGCGGCGGCCGCCCTCGCCTTCCGGCAGGTGCGAGAACAGGTCATCGCCGAGCACCTCGTCGGGACCGTCGAACGCCGGCAGTGCGGTATCGATCGGCAGCCGCAGATACCAGCGCGACGGATCAGGCGCGTCGAGCACGAAGCCGGCCTCGGCGAACAACGGCTGCAGCACCGGCAGCAGGGCGAGGCTGTCTGCCAGGGTTGGTCGCAGGGTTTCGCCGTAGGCCATCATCCGCGCGCCATGCATGTCCGGCACCATGCAGGCCGGATCGGCGCGCAGCCAGCTGGCACCGGCCGCATCGCCCACGTCACGCTGGCGGGTCAGCGCGGCCACCGGCCAGTGCGGCGCGGCGACCTTGAAATGGCGCATCAGCTGCGCCCGTTCACCCGGCTCGACCTGCACCGCTGTGGCACGGCCGAGCGCACGTGCCACATCGTCCGGCAGCGCAGCCGCGGCAAAGCGGCTGCGTGCGGGCAACAGCAGGGTCGCCGTCGCCACGTGCTCAGTCCACGTAGCTGACGCTGACGATCTCGTACTCGCGCTGCCCAGCCGGGGCGTCGATCACGATCGAATCGCCTTCCAGCTTGCCGATCATCGCGCGCGCCACCGGCGAGGAAATCGCGATCAACCCCAGCTTGATATCCGCTTCGAGGTCACCCACGATCTGGTACTTCTTCTCTTCGTCGGTTTCCACGTCGGCCAGGGTCACGCTGGCGCCGAACACCACCTTGGAGCCGGCATTGAGCTTGCTCACGTCGATGATCTCGGCGTGCGACAGCTCGCCTTCCAGCTGCTTGATGCGGCCTTCGATGAAGCCCTGTTCCTCGCGCGCGGCGTGGTACTCGGCATTCTCCTTCAGGTCGCCATGCTCACGCGCTTCGGCGATCGCGGCGATCACCTTCGGCCGCTTGACCGACTTCAGGTGATCCAGTTCGTCGCGCAGCTTCTGCGCGCCCTTCATCGTGATGGGGGCTCTCATGCATTCAACTCCTTGTGCAGCTCCTGCAGCGACCAGACGGGGCCGGTGCCGCGGAATTCCAGTGAATCCACCAGCGCCTTGGCGCCGGCAATGGTGGTCGAGTAGGTGACGCGGTGCTGCAGCGCCTCGCGACGGATCGAGAACGAGTCGTTGATCGCCGACCGACCTTCGGTCGTGTTGACGATGTAGACGATCTCGCCGTTCTTGATCGAATCGACGATGTGCGGACGACCCTCGACCACCTTGTTGATGATCTCGCACTGCATGCCATGCTGCTGCAGCCAGGCGGCGGTGCCACGGGTGGCCACCAGGCTGTAGCCGCGCGCCAGCAGCGCCTTGGCGACCGGCAACACGCGCTTCTTGTCCGGGTCGCGCACCGACACGAAGGCCTTGCCGATCGGCGGGGCCTTGATGCCGCCGGCTTCCTGCGCGCGTGCGAAGGCGGCGTTGAAGCTGCGACCGACGCCCATCACCTCGCCGGTGGACCGCATTTCCGGCCCGAGGATCGGATCGACGCCCTGGAACTTGGCGAACGGGAAGATCGCTTCCTTCACCGAGTAGTAGTCCGGCACGATCTCTTCGGTCGCGCCCTGCTCGGCCAGGGTCTTGCCGGCCATGCAGCGTGCGGCGATCTTGGCCAGCGGCATGCCGGTGGCCTTGGACACGAACGGCACCGTGCGCGAGGCACGCGGGTTCACTTCAAGCAGGTAGACGGTGTCGTCGCCCTCGTCGCTGGTCTGGATCGCGAACTGGGTGTTCATCAGGCCGACCACGTTCAGCGCCTTGGCCAGTTCCACCACCTGGCGACGCAGCTCGGCCTGGGTCTCGGCCGACAGCGAGTACGGCGGCAGCGAGCACGAGGAGTCGCCCGAGTGCACGCCGGCTTCTTCGATGTGCTCCATCACGCCACCGATCAGCACGTTGCCATCCTTGTCGGCGATGATGTCGACATCGCACTCGACAGCGTTGTCGAGGAAGCGGTCCAGCAGCACCGGCGAATCGTTGGACACCTTCACCGCATCACGCACGTAGCGGGCCAGATCGGCTTCGCCGTACACGATCTCCATCGCACGGCCACCGAGCACGTAGCTCGGACGCACCACCAGCGGGTAGCCGATCTCGCGGGCCAGCAGCAGGGCTTCCTGGTCGTTGCGGGCGATACGGTTCGGCGGCTGCTTCAGGCCCAGCTTGTCCACCAGCTGCTGGAAACGCTCGCGGTCCTCGGCCAGGTCGATGGAGTCCGGGCTGGTACCGATCACCGGCACGCCATTGGCTTCCAGCGCGCGCGCCAGCTTCAGCGGCGTCTGCCCGCCGTACTGCACGATCACGCCCTTCGGCTGTTCCAGCTCGACGATCTCCAGCACGTCTTCCAGCGTCAGCGGCTCGAAGTACAGGCGGTCGGAGGTGTCGTAGTCGGTCGACACGGTTTCCGGGTTGCAGTTGACCATGATGGTTTCATAACCATCCTCGCGCAGCGCCAGCGCCGCATGCACGCAGCAGTAGTCGAACTCGATGCCCTGGCCGATGCGGTTCGGACCGCCGCCCAGGATCATGATCTTGTCGCGGTTGCTCGGCGCGGCCTCGCACTCGTCCTCGTAGGTCGAATACAGGTAGGCGGTGCCGGTGGCGAACTCGGCAGCACAGGAGTCCACGCGCTTGTAGACCGGGCGCACCTTGTGGGCACGACGCAGTGCGCGGATGGCCGCTTCGTTGGTGCCGGTCAGCTGGGCCAGGCGGGCGTCGGAGAAACCGGCACGCTTGAGCCTGCGCAGACGCGCAGCGTCGAGCGCGTCGATGCCGTCGGCAGCGACTTCACCTTCGGCAGCGATGATTTCCTCGATCTGGTCCAGGAACCAGTGGTCGATGAACGACAGGGCGTAGATCTCTTCCACGCTCATGCCGGCGCGGAACGCGTCGGCCACGTAGAACAGGCGCTCCGGACCCGGTGCCTTCAGCTCGCGGCGCAGGGTCTGCAGGTCTTCCTCGTTGGCCAGGTCCAGGCCGGTCGGGTCGAAGCCGACCTTGCCGGTTTCCAGGCCACGCAGCGCCTTCTGTACCGATTCCTGGAAGGTGCGGCCCATCGCCATGACTTCGCCCACCGACTTCATCTGGGTGGTCAGGCGCGCATCGGCGGCCGGGAACTTCTCGAAGGCGAAACGCGGAATCTTGGTGACCACGTAGTCGATGGACGGCTCGAACGACGCCGGGGTCAGGCCACCGGTGATCTCGTTCTTCAGTTCGTCCAGGGTGTAGCCCACGGCCAGCTTGGCGGCCACCTTCGCGATCGGGAAGCCGGTGGCCTTGGAGGCCAGCGCCGAGGAGCGCGACACGCGCGGATTCATCTCGATGACGACCACGCGGCCGGTCTTCGGGTTGATGCCGAACTGCACGTTGGAGCCGCCGGTATCGACGCCGATCTTGCGCAGCACGGCGATGGAGGCATCGCGCAGGCGCTGGTATTCCTTGTCGGTCAGGGTCTGCGCCGGGGCCACGGTGATCGAGTCGCCGGTGTGCACGCCCATCGGATCGAGATTCTCGATCGAGCACACGATGATGCAGTTGTCGGCGGTGTCACGCACCACCTCCATCTCGAATTCCTTCCAGCCCAGCACCGACTCTTCCACCAGCACTTCGGTGGTCGGCGACAGTTCCAGGCCGCGGCTGACGATTTCCACCAGCTCTTCGCGGTTGTAGGCGATACCACCGCCACTGCCGCCCAGGGTGAAGCTCGGACGGATGATGGTCGGGTAGCCGACGCGGGTCTGGATCTCCAGCGCTTCGTCCAGCGTGTGGGCGACGGCGGCGGTCGGGCACTCCAGGCCGATCTCGCCCATCGCCACGCGGAACAGCTCGCGGTCTTCGGCCATGCGGATCGCTTCGCGCTTGGCACCGATCAGCTCGACGTTGTACTTCTCCAGCACGCCGTTGTCGGCCAGGTCCAGCGCGCAGTTCAGCGCGGTCTGTCCCCCCATGGTCGGCAGCAGCGCGTCGGGCTTCTCCTTGGCGATGATCTTCTCGACCGTCTGCCAGTTGATCGGCTCGATGTAGACGGCGTCGGCCATCTCCGGGTCGGTCATGATCGTGGCCGGGTTGCTGTTGACCAGCACCACGCGGTAACCCTCGTCGCGCAGAGCCTTGCAGGCCTGGGCGCCGGAGTAGTCGAACTCGCAGGCCTGGCCGATGACGATCGGGCCGGCACCGATGATGAGGATGGTCTTTAGGTCAGTGCGCTTGGGCATTTTCTTCTCTAAGTCAGTACAGCGTGACAAGGGGGAGTGATCGCACGCTGTCGATCAGGAATCTCGATCCGCAGCGCCGCGCCGGGAGGCAGCAGCAATGCGGGGCCTTACGGTCCATCGCGGTGCCACCGGTCGCCGGTGGCCTGCGGATCACGCCTTGGCCTGTTCCATCAGGGTCACGAAACGGTCGAACAGCGGACCGACGTCGTGCGGGCCCGGCGACGCTTCCGGATGGCCCTGGAAGGAGAACGCCGGCACATCGGTGCGTGCGATGCCCTGGTTGGTGCCATCGAACAGCGACCGGTGGGTCACGCGCAACGTCGCCGGCAGGGTGGCTTCATCGACCGCGAAACCATGGTTCTGCGAGGTGATCATCACCCGGCCACTGTCCAGGTCCTGCACCGGATGGTTCGCACCATGGTGGCCATGGCCCATCTTGACGGTCTGCGCGCCCGAGGCCAGGCCCAGCAGCTGGTGGCCCAGGCAGATGCCGAAGGTCGGAATCTTCACGTCGATGAAGGTCTTGATCGCGGCGATCGCGTAATCGCACGGCTCCGGGTCACCCGGGCCATTGGACAGGAAGACACCGTCGGGCTTCAGCGCCAGCACTTCAGCCGCCGGGGTCTGCGCCGGCACCACGGTCACTTCGCAGCCGCGTTCGGCCAGCATGCGCAGGATGTTGGTCTTCACGCCGAAATCGTAGGCCACGACCTTGAAGCGGGCCGGCACGCTGACGAAGGCGTTGGCATCCAGGTCCAGCTGGCCCTCGGTCCAGACATAGGTCTTCTCGGTAGTGACGACCTTGGCCAGATCCATGCCCTTCAGGCCCGGGAACTTGCGGGCGGCTTCCAGCGCCTTCTCAACATCGATGTCACCTGCCATCAGCGCACCGTTCTGGGCGCCGTTCTCGCGCAGGATGCGGGTGAGCTTGCGGGTATCGATGCCAGCGATGGCCACCACGCCACGCTGGATCAGCCAGTCCTGCAGCGACACCTGGCTGCGCCAGTTGCTGGGGCGGCGCGGCACATCGCGCACGATCAGTCCGGCCGACCACACCTTGGAGGCTTCGTCGTCCTGGTCGGTCATGCCGGTGTTGCCAATATGCGGATAGGTCAGCGTGACCATCTGCCGGGCGTAGGACGGATCGGTCAGCACTTCCTGGTAACCGGTCATGGCGGTGTTGAACACCACTTCACCGACGGACAGGCCGGGCGCGCCTACGGATTCGCCCTCGAATACGGTGCCGTCTTCGAGGACGAGGATTGCGGCTTGGGTCACGGAAATCTCACTTTGGCTACCGAGGGGGTGCCGAAGTCACGCCTGTGCTTCACGGAAATCCGGTTGCAAAAAAGCGCGGACGTACGGTTCAGGACCGGTCCGGCTTTGGTGATTCGGCGAGTGCGAATTGTAGCGCTGCCGGAGCGCTCGCGCCAGCGGTTGAATCGTTTCATGAACAGGCGACTGCGTATTCATTTCAATACGCCCGCGTGTGCAAAGCGCGATGGCCGGGGTCGGATCCCTTTTCATGCGGGAAAAGGGCTCTGACAGCAATCGCGGCGAGGGGTCAGATCCCTTTCCGTGGGAAAGGGATCCGACCCCGTGAATCAGCCCGCCGGGGTGTCCAGCAGGTCGCGCACCCGGTAGCTCCCGGGCGCCCGCCCCTGCAGCTGGCGGGCGGCAAACAGCGCACCGCGGGCGAAGATGTCGCGGTTGGTCGCCCGGTGGACCAGTTCGATGCGCTCGCCCAGGCCGGTGAACTGCACCAGATGCTCACCCACGATATCGCCGGCCCGCAGGCTGGCGTACTGCGGATCCGCCCCACCCCGCTGCGCGGCTGCGCCCAGGGTCAGTGCCGTTCCCGAGGGCGCATCCTTCTTCTGCGTATGGTGCGATTCCACGATGTCGCAGTCCCAGCCCGACAGGGCCTGCGCAGCGCGCTCGACCAGCTCGTCCAGCACCGCGACACCGAGGCTGAAGTTCGAAGCCCACACCAGCGGAATGCGCGCCGCGGCGGCGTCCAGCGCCTGGCGCTGCGCACTGGAGATGCCGGTGGTACCCGATACCAGGCCTGCGCCGCGTTCAACGCACAGGGCCAGCATCGCATCGAAGCCTTCCGGCAGGCTGAAGTCGATGGCCACATCGAATGCCGGCGCCCCTGCCAGCTCGCTGGCGGCAAAGAACGGCACTCCGTCGACCACCCGCTGGGCCGGCGCGCGGCCGGTCACCGCTGCCACGATCTGCAGGGTTTCGGGATGATCGGCGGCCAGCCGCAGCAGGGCCTGGCCCATGCGCCCGGAAGCGCCGTGAATGAGCAATCGCAGGGGAGTCTGGTTCATGCCCCGCAGGCTAGCGGCAGCATGCCCGGTCCGGCAAGCATCATCGCTGCTACGCTGCAGGACTCTTCATGCAATGGACCGCATTTCCCATGCAGATCAGCGAACAGCTGGTACTGGTCACCGGCGCTGGCCGCGGCCTCGGCCAGCATATCGCCCGCGCATTCGCCGCGCAGGGTGCCCGGATCATCATCAACTACCACCGCAGCGAGACGGCCGCACGTGCGCTGGCGGTAGAGCTGGGCGGGCAGGCACTCGCGCTCCGCGCCGACGTCACCGACCGGGGCCAGATCGAGGCACTCCTGCAGCAGGCGCTGGCGCATTTCGGCCAGGGCGTGACCACTGTGGTCAACAATGCATTGGCCGACTTCTCCTTCAATGGTGATGCGCGCGACGGCGCTGCCGACATTGGCTGGCCGGCGTTCCAGGCGCAGTTCGAAGGCAGCGTGCGCGGCGCGCTCAACACCGTGCAGGCCGCCCTGCCCGGCATGCAGGCGCGCGGTTTCGGCCGCATCATCAACATCGGCACCAATCTGTTCCAGAACCCGGTGGTGCCCTATCACGACTACACGGCCGCCAAAGCCGCCCTGCTTTCGCTGACCCGCACCTTGGCCGGCGACCTGGGGCCGCAGGGCATCACCGTCAACATGCTGTCCGGCGGCCTGCTGCGCAGCACCGATGCCAGCGCGGCGACACCGCAGGCGGTGTTCGATTACATCGCCGCCAACACGCCACTGCGCAGCGTGACCACGCCGGCCGAGTTCGCCGACGCCGCGCTGTTCTTCGCCAGCCCCTGGGCGCGCGCGGTGACCGGCCAGAATCTGGTGGTGGACGGTGGGCTGGTGCGGGATTGAGGCTTCGGCGAGCGCAGCAGCCCCCGCTCTCTCCCGGCATCGTCAGTGCTGCTTCGGCGGCGTCGGCCCGCAGCTGTCGCAGCCACCACAGGCACCGCCGCCGCCACTGACAGGGGGCGCGATCCTGCGGCCCAGCGCCTGCAGCCAGCCGGCGCGGCCGGGCTTGAGCAGCGCCAGTGCCAAGGCACCGCGCATCCTGCGCACGGTGCCGGGGAACTGCTTTTTCAGTACGACCCACGCGCTGACCAGCACGGCCAGCGCAACGAGCAGGTACTGGAGCAGCAGTCCTGCGTCCATCAGCCGCCTCCCAGCGCCACGGTCACCTGGTAGGTGATCAGCGCTGCAACGTAGGCCGCTGCGAACAGGTAGAACGCCGCGAAACCCATCTTCTTCCACGAGTTGGTCTCACGCTTGATGGTGGCCAGCGTGGAGATGCACATCGGCGCATAGATGAACCACACCAGCAGCGACAGGCCCGTGGCCAGCGACCAGCCATCGGCCACCACTGGCGTGAGCGCCGAGATCGCCGCATCGTCGTCGGCCGCGGACAGCGCGTACACGGTCGCCAGCGAGGAAACCGCCACTTCACGCGCGGCCAGGCCCGGAATCAGTGCGATGCAGATCTGCCAGTTGAAACCCAGCGGGGCGAAAACCGCGGTCATCGCATGGCCGATGCGGCCGGCGTAGCTGTAATCGATGGCCGGCAGCGTGGCGTCGGCGGGCGCACCGGGGAACGACAGCAGGAACCACAGCAGCACGGTCAACGCCAGGATGATGCCGCCCACGCGCCGCAGGAAGATCATGCCGCGCTCATACAGGCCGACTGCCAGATCACGCGGATGCGGAATACGGTACGAGGGCAGCTCCAGCATCAACGGATGCTCGCTCTTGTCGCGGCGCCACTTCTTCATGACCCACGACATCGCCAGCGCGCTGAGGATGCCGGCCACGTACAGTCCGAACAGCACCAGGCCCTGCTGGTTGAAGATGCCGACCTTGCCATCGGGAATGAAGGCGGCGATCAGCAGGGCATACACCGGCAGGCGGGCCGAACAGGTCATCAGCGGCGCCACCAGGATCGTCGCCAGCCGGTCGCGTGGATCCTGGATGCTGCGGGTGGCCATGATGCCCGGCACCGCGCAGGCGAAGCTGGACAGCAGCGGGATGAACGAACGCCCCGACAGGCCGGCCGCGGCCATCAGCCGATCGAGCAGGAACGCTGCACGTGGCAGGTAGCCGGACTCTTCCAGCGCGAGGATGAACGCGAACAGGATCAGGATCTGCGGCAGGAACACCACCACGCCTCCCAGGCCGGCGATGATGCCGTCGGTCAGCAGGCTGGTCAGCGGCCCCTCCGGCAGCGCGCCACCGACCACCTCGCCCAGCCAGCCGAAGCCGGCCTCGATGCCATCCATCAGCGGTGTCGCCCAGGCGAACACCGCCTGGAAGATCAGGAACATCACCACGACCAGCGTCACCAGTCCGAACACCGGATGCAGCAGCCAGCGGTCAAGCGTGTCGTCGATCTTCGCGGTGCGTGCCGGCATGCGCACGGCCACCGCCAGGATGTCACGTACCCGGGCGTGGTAGTCGATGCCGTCCTCGGCCGGCGGCATCGGCGCATCCAGGTGCGGCACCATGCGGTCCAGGCGCTCGACCAGCGCACGCGCGCCCTGCTTGCGTACCGCCACGGTCTCGACCACCGGCACGCCCAGCTCGCGCTCCAGCGCTGCCACGTCCAGCTGGATGCCACGGCGCTCGGCCGCATCCACCATGTTCAGCGCCACCACCATCGGTTTGCCCAACTCGCGCAGTTCCAGTGCGAAGCGCAGGTGCAGGCGCAGGTTGGTGGCGTCGATCACGCACAACAGCACGTCCGGCGCGGCCTCGCCCGGATAGAAGCCCCGGCACAGGTCGCGGGTGATCGCCTCGTCCAGGCTTGCCGGGTGCAGGCTGTACGCACCCGGCAGGTCAAGCACGGCGAACTCGCGGCCGGAGGGCGCGCGCAGGCGTCCTTCCTTGCGCTCGACGGTCACGCCGGTGTAATTGGCGACCTTCTGCCGGCTGCCGGTCAGCTGGTTGAACAGGGCGGTCTTGCCGCTGTTCGGGTTACCGACCAGCGCGATGCGCAGGGGGGCGGCAGTGGCGGATGCGGTCATGCACGTCTTTCCTGGCTGGCAGCGTCGATCACGACGCGCTTGGCTTCACTGATACGCAGTGCGAAACGGGTGAACCCGACCTGCACCAGCAACGGCTCTCCCCCCAGTGGGCCCTTGGCCACCAGGCGGACCTCCTCGCCCTTGACGAAGCCCAGCTCGCGCAGGCGGCGGGCAATGGCATCGTTGGCATGCAGGTCCTGCACGGAGTCGACCACGGCCGAGGTATGCAGGGGCAGTTCGGACAGCGTCATCTAGCCTGTTCTCTGCTGGATGTAAATGGTTCTCGATTCTAACATTCCCGCGTCGCGTCATGGCCCATGACCAATGGCCCGCTATGATCCATACAGGTATGGAGTGACCCTGGAATCCCATGAACGATGCTTTGCAGATCGAGCGCAGCGGCGCCGTCCTCACCCTCTGGCTGAACCGGCCGGAGCTGCACAACGCCTTCGATGCCGGCCTGATCGCCCGGCTGACCGCCGCGCTGGAGGCGGCCGGGCGGGAAGACGCGGTGCGCGCGGTGGTGGTGGCCGGCCACGGCGCATCCTTCTCGGCCGGTGCCGACCTGCAGTGGATGCGGGGCATGGCCGCTGCCAGCGAGGCTGACAACCGCGAGGATTCGCTGGCCCTGGCGCGCCTGATGCGCACCCTGGACGAACTGCCCAAGCCGACCCTGGCCCGGGTCCACGGTGCCGCCTTCGGCGGGGGTGTCGGCCTGGTCGCCTGCTGCGACATCGCCATCGCCAGCACCAGCGCCCGGTTCGGCCTGACCGAAAGCCGCCTTGGCCTGCTGCCGGCCGTGATCTCGCCGTACGTGATCGAGGCGATCGGGCCGCGTCAGGCCCGCCGCTGGTTCGCGACCGGCGAGCACTTCGACGCCGACACCGCGCTGCGCATCGGCCTGGTGCACCAGCTGGTGGAACCCGAGCGGCTGGACGAGGCGGTGCAGCGCCAGCTGGCCCTGCTCGACAAGGCCGGCCCGATCGCCTCAGCGTCGGCCAAGCGCCTGGTCCGGCAGGTCCGTGACAGCCATGACCGCGATGCGCTCGACCGCGACAATGCCGCCCTGATCGCGCGCCTGCGGGTCTCGGCCGAGGGTCAGGAAGGCCTGGGCGCCTTCCTCGACAAGCGCGCCCCCCATTGGGTCACGGAGGCCTGAACATGCTCGATCATCTTGGTTTGACCAGCGCCGACCTGGCGCGCAGCAGGGCGTTCTTCAGCCAGGCACTGGCCCCACTGCAGATCGGCGTGGTGATGGAAGTCACCGCGGAGCAGACCGGCACCCATGACCAGGTCGGCTTCGGCCGCGATGGCAAGCCGTTCTTCTGGATCGGCAATGGCGGCAGCGTCAGCCATGGCGTGCACGTCGCCTTCGCCTGTACCGGCCGCGCGCAGGTGGACGCGTTCCATGCCGCCGCCCTGGCCGCCGGAGGACGCGACAATGGTGCTCCCGGCGTACGTCCCTGGTATCACCCGAACTACTACGCCGCCTTCGTGCTCGACCCGGACGGCAACAACATCGAGGCGGTCTGCCAGCGCCCCGCTGCGGAGACGGAGGCATGAGCGACTACGTCCGCATCGTCGAGGTCGGCCCGCGGGACGGCCTGCAGAACGAAAAGCAACCGGTCTCTACGGCCGACAAGATCGAGCTGATCAACCGCCTGTCGGCCACCGGCCTGCGCAGCATCGAAGCGACCAGTTTCGTCAGCCCGAAGTGGGTGCCGCAGCTGGCGGATGCCGCTGAGGTCTATGCCGGCATCCAGCGCCGGCCCGGCATCCACTATCCAGTGCTGGTACCGAATGAACAGGGCTACGAGCGGGCGCTCGCGGTCGGCGTGGAGGAAGTGGCGGTGTTCACGGCCGCCTCCGAGGCGTTCAACCACACCAACACCAACGCCGGCATCGACGAGTCGCTGGCACGCTTCGAGCCGATCCTGCGCCGCGCCGCCGCCGATGGCGTACGGGTGCGCGGCTATGTCTCCACCGTGCTGGGGTGTCCCTACCAGGGCGAGGTCCCCCTGGCCGATGTGGTGCGGGTGGCGCGCGCCCTGCACCAGATGGGCTGCTATGAGATCTCGCTGGGAGACACGATCGGCGTCGGCACGCCGCGCAAGGCACGGGCGATGCTGCAGGCAGTCGCCGCGGAGATCCCGATGAGCGCGCTGGCCGTGCACTTCCATGACACCTACGGGCAGGCCATTGCCAACATCGCCACCTGCCTGGAAGAAGGCGTGCGCGTGGTCGACAGCGCCGTCTCCGGCGCGGGCGGCTGCCCTTACGCGAAAGGCGCCAGCGGCAACGTCGCCAGCGAGGACGTGGTCTATCTGCTGCAGGGCCTTGGCCTGGACAGCGGGGTGGACCTGCCGGCGCTGGCGGAAACCGGTCGTTGGCTGGCCGGCCTGCTCGGGCGTGCGACCGCCAGCCGCACCGGCCAGGCGCTCGCGGCCGTCTGATCCATCAGGGCGCGTCGCCCGGGCTCCGGGCGGCGCGGTGCACAACGGCAGCGGTCGTGGCTTCCGTTAGAATCGGCGGTTCTCGAACCTGCAGGACCGTGCAATGCAGCTGTCTTCCGTACGTGCCGTGATCACCGGCGGCGTTTCCGGCCTTGGCCTGGCCGTGGCCGAGCACCTCGTCGCCCAAGGCGGCAAGGTGGCCCTGTTCGACCTCAACGACGACAAAGGCAGCGCCGCCGTCGCCGCGCTGGGTGCCGACAACGCCCGCTATTTCAACGTCAACGTCAGTGATGAAGCTGCCGTGGCGGCGGCCATCGACCAGGCCCACGATTTCCTCGGCGGCCTCAACGTGGCGATGAACTGCGCCGGCATCCTCGGCGCGGGCCGTGTGCTCGGCAAGGAAGGCCCGATGCCGCTGGCCGGCTTCCAGGGCACGGTGATGGTCAACCTGGTCGGCAGCTTCAACGTGGCCAAGGCCGCCGCCAACCGCATGCAGCACAACGAGGCCGGCGCCGATGGCGAACGCGGTGTCATCATCAACACCGCCAGCATCGCCGCCTATGAGGGCCAGATCGGCCAGGCCGCGTACGCCGCCAGCAAGGGCGGTGTGGTGTCGATGACGCTGCCGATGGCCCGCGAGCTCTCGCGCTTCGGCATCCGCGTCAACACCATCGCCCCGGGCGTGTTCTGGACACCGATGGTCGATGGCATGCCCGAAGCCGTACAGCAGTCGCTTGCCGCCTCGATCCCGTTCCCGTCGCGGCTGGGCAAGCCGGAGGATTTCGCCAGCCTGGTCGGCTTCATCCTCGGCAACACCTACCTCAATGGCGAGACCATCCGCCTGGACGGCGCTACCCGCCTCGCTCCGAAGTGATTCCCCCGGGCGCCGGGACGGCGTCCACCCCCAACGACCCAGATCACCATGAAAGCCAACGACATCAAGAAGGGCAACGTCGTCGAGTACAACAACGGCGTCTACCAGATCCGCGACATCGAGCGCAGCTCCCCGCAGGGCCGGGGTGGCAACGTCCGCTTCCGCTTCATCATGTACAGCGTGCCGGGCGGCAACAAGCTCGATGCCAGCTTCGATGCCGACGACAATCTGGTCGAGGTCGAACTGCTGCGCCGCCAGTCCACCTATTCGTACAAGGATGGCGATGCGTTCGTCTTCCTCGACGACGAGGACTACACCCCCTACACCCTGGATGCGGACGTCATCGGCGACGATGCCGGCTACATCACCGATGGCCTGACCGGCATCTACGTGCAGGTGATCGACGAGCAGCCGGTGGCCATCCAGTTGCCGGCCTCGGTGGTGCTGGAAGTGATCGAGACCCCGCCGGAACTGAAGGGCGGCACCGCCACCAAGCGTCCCAAGCCGGCCAAGCTCAATACCGGTATCGAGATCATGGTGCCGGAGTACATCGTCAATGGCGAACGCGTGCTGGTGAACACTGCCACCGGCGAGTTCGCAGGCCGCGCGGACTGAGCTGACCGCACGCGCCTGGCAGAGCCGAGCCCCGCTCGGCTCTGCCGACCAACTTACGGCTGCCTGGCGCCGAAATTGCCACACCCATGGTACTGGCGCGTGCCGACGGTCAGCATCGCCTTCGCCTCGAACGGCTCGCCGCTCATGTCGTCCGTGCACGTCGTGCGCTGGAAGGTGAGCTTGATGTCGGTACCGTCCGCAGCCTTGCCACTCCACCCGTCCGCCCCCTGGTTGGGCGCGCCCACGTCGAAGTGCCGCTGGCCATAATCGACCTGCACCTGCAGGCCGGGCGTGTCACCGTCGACCACCGCGAGCCAGCCCGGTTCGTTGCCGGTCGCCCTGAACGCGGCAGCACCGGCTCGGCCGTCGCCCTCCGTGGCCTCCACCGCGCGGCACTCGCGGTCCACTTCGCCCTTCAGGCTGAGCAGCCCGTCGTCGTGGCCCTTCGTCCAGAAACTGTTGCCCTGCCCGTCGCCGTACTTCGCCCCCGAAGCAGCACGCTCGGAGGTCATGGCGAACGTGCGATCCCCGATCACCACGGTGGCTGCGTCCTCGCCGTTGAACGTCGCACGCACGGCCAGATCGCCACACTGATAGGCCGTCTGGCTGGCGGTCGAGTTCGTGGACAGCGGCTGCGGCTCCGGCGGCTCCGGCGGCGCCGGGTCAGCCGTGCCACCTGCTGCGGCAGGCGGCGTCGATGGCTGGCAGGCCGCCAGCACCAGGGCCAGCGAAGCCGTCGACAGACTGGAAACTACACGCATGACTCGACTCCTTGTCGACCGTACTGAAGATAACCACCCTATCATCCGGCGATGAGCCGGCGCTGAAACCGATGTGATCGCGTTCACGCCGCGAGCACCGTCATCGACAGCAGCTGCGCGCCCTCCCCGCCGGAACTACAGGCCCAGACCCGCAACAGACGCACCCGCAATGCCTGCTCCTGCCCGTGCCGGACGACCACCATCTGCACCGGGCTGGACAGCAGCGCCAGCCGACCGCACAGCAGGGTGTCCACCGCCTGCAGATGCAGCGCCCGCACCTGCAGGTGCCCGCCCAACCAGTCATCCAGCCAGGGCAGATCAAACAGACGCCCACCATCGCCATCCATCATGAACATCGCCGGCGACAACAGCAGCGACAGTGCCTGCCGATCACCCTCGATCAGGGCCTGGCACAGGCGCCGTTCCAGCGCCTTCAGCTGTACGTCGTGCAGCGTTTGACCGTTATCCGTTCCCATCCACAGATCCTTCCGGCAGTGGCCGGCGCCTGCGCAGGCGCCGCGCGATCCGTTGCCGCACCCCCTGCACCACCACATAGAACACCGGCACGAAGAACACCGCGAGCACGGTCGCGCTGACCATGCCACCGAACACACCAGTACCGATTGCCTGCTGTGTTTCCTTCGAGGCACCCTGCGCCACCATCAGGGGCACCACGCCGAGCGCGAACGCCAGCGACGTCATCACGATGGGCCGCAGGCGCAGGCGCGCTGCCTCCACGGCCGCTTCCACCAGCCCGCGTCCCTGCTGCTGCAGCTGTCGCGCGAACTCGACGATCAGGATCGCGTTCTTCGCCGACAGGCCGATCACCGTGATCATGCCGACCTTGAAGAAAACGTCGTTGGGCATGCCCCGCAGCAGCACCGCCGCTACGGCTCCCAGCAGGCCCAGCGGCACCACCAGCATCACCGCCATTGGTATGGACCAGCTCTCGTACAGCGCCGCCAGGACCAGGAATACCACCAGCATCGACAGCAGCAGCAACCACGGGGCCTGTGCGCCAGACTCGCGCTCCTGCAGCGACTGACTGGTCCACTGCAGCGCGAAGCCCGCCGGCAGCTGCCGGGCCAGGCGCTCCATCTCGTCCATCGCCTGCCCGGTGGAAACGCCCGACGCGGGCGCGCCGGACAGATTCAATGCCGGGAAGCCGAGATAGCGCTGCAGCTGCAGGGGCGCTTCCGTCCACTGCGGATCGACCAGCTCCGACAGCGCCACCATGCCCCCTTCGCTGTTGCGGACATACAGCTTGAGCACGTCGCCCAGCTCCATCCGATACGGCGCATCGGCCTGGACGATGACCTGCTGCAGCCGTCCCTTGTTCGGAAAGTCGTTGACGTATTGCGAGCCCATTGCCGCCGACAGCGTTCCGCTGATCTCGCTGAACGCCACGCCCATCGCCTCGGCCTTGGCGCGATCGATGTCAAGCCGGACGCTGGTACCTGCGGGCATTCCATCGGCATGCACATCGGACAGCAGTGTGCTGGCCTGGGCCAGCTGCAGCAGCTGCTGGAGGGCAGCGCGCAGCTCGGCCTGGGTCTGCCCGGTCCGCGCCTGCAGCGCCAGCGAGAAGCCTGACGAGCGGCCGAGGCTGTCGATGGCCGGCGGCATCACGCTCATGACTTCGCCCTCGACCAGCGTCGACATCGCCTTCCGTACCGCCTCCACCTCGCCGGCAGCCGTCGCACCGGCACGCTCCCCCCAATCCTTCAGCATCGTGTAGGCCAGTGCAGCACTCGGCCCCGAGCCGGAGAAGCTGTACCCGAGGATCGACTGGTTGGATGCAACGCCGGGGCGCGAGGCCACGTGACGTTCGTACGCTTCAACGACGGCAAGCGTGCGCTCGGTGGTCGCCTCGGCCGGCAGCTGGATCGAGGTCATGAAGTACCCCTGGTCCTCCTCCGGCAGGAATGCCCCGGGCAACCCGTTCAGGCCCAGCAGAAGCGCTGCCACCAGTGCGACGAACACCCCCATCACGCGCCCGCTTCGCTGCAGCACAGCGGCCACGCCACGCTGGTAGCGGCCGGTCATCCGCTCGAAGCCGCGGTTGAAGGCGCCGAACAGGCCACTGCGGCCATGATGCCCGCGTGTACTTCCGCGCAGCAGCGTGGCGCACAGTGCAGGCGTGAGGCTGAGCGCCAGCAGTGCGGAGAACAGGATCGATACCGACATCGCGACGGTGAACTGACGGTAGATCGCGCCTACCGAACCACTGGCGAACGCCATCGGAATGAACACCGCGGTCAGTACCAGGGTGATGCCGATTACCGCGCCGGTCAGTTCGCGCATTGCCTTGATCGTCGCCTCGCGGGGTGGCAACCCCTCCTCGGCCATGATCCGTTCCACGCCTTCGACCACCACGATCGCATCATCGACGATGATGCCGATCGCCAGCACCATGCCGAACATGGTGAGGACGTTGATCGAGAACCCCAGCGCCAGCATCGCCGCGAACGTACCCAGCAGCGCAATCGGCGCGACCATGGCAGGTATCAGCGTATAGCGCCAGTTCTGCAGGAACAGGTACATCACCGCGAACACCAGCAGCATGGCCTCCAGCAGTGTCTGCACTACTTTGCGGATCGAGATGCTGACGAAGGGTGCGGTATCGAACGGAATGCTCGCCTCGACACCACGCGGCAGCAGCGGCGCCAGCTCGGCCATCCTCTCGCGCACCGCTGCCGCAGTGCGTACGGCGTTCGCACCGGGCCGCAGCTGGACGCCCGCCGCCGTCGCAGGCTGACCATCCTCTCGGGTACCCCAGGCGTAGCTCTGCGCCCCCAGTTCGACCCGGGCGACGTCACCCAGCAGTACCCGCGAGCCATCCGCCCGCGCACGCAGCACGATCGAAGCGAACTGCGCGGGCGTGGACAGCTGGCCATCGGCGGTCAGCGGCACGGTCAGGCGCTGGCCGGGCAGACCGGGGGAGTCGCCGATGCGGCCCGGTGCGATTTCCAGGTTCTGCTGCTCGATGGCGCTGGCAACGTCACCGATGGTCAGGCCGTACCCGGTCAGCCGCGTGGGATCGAGCCAGACGCGCATCGCCTGCTCCGCGCCGAACAGCTGCACGCGACCGACACCGTCGATGCGGCGCAGTTCCTCGATGATGTTGCGCGCCATGAAGTCACCCAGCGCGGCCTCGCTGACGCTGGCATCCGGCGAACGCAGGCCGACCAGCATCAGGAAACCAGAATCGGCCGCCTCCACGTACAGCCCGTTCTGGCGCACGCTGCGCGGCAACCGCGGCTCGATCGCCTTGATCCGGTTCTGCACATCGACCTGGGCCAGTTCGGGGTTGGTTCCCGGCTGGAAGGTCGCCGTGATCGACGCCTCCCCGGAGGTATCCACCGACGATTCGAAGTACAGCAGGTGCTTGACGCTGGACAGTTCGCGCTCGATCAGCGCGACCACCGCATCGTTCAATGTCTGCGGGCTTGCGCCTGGATAGCTCGCATAGATGCTGACACTGGGCGGAGCGACTGCCGGGTAGCGCTCCACGGCCAACCGCGGAATCGCCAGGACACCGGCAAGGATGATGAAGATCGCCAGCACCCAGGCGAACACCGGGCGATCGATGAAGAAACGTGCCATGTTGGATTTTCCTGGATCGGCCGGGTCCTGGCGGACTCAGCCCTGACGACCTGACGTGCAGCCCCGGCAATGGCGACGGGCCGTGACCAGTCGTGCATCTGGACCACCACGCCTTCCTGCAGGCGCTCCTGGCCTTCGACGACCACCTTCTCGCCCGCCTTCAGGCCATGCCGGACCAGCCACTGCCGATCCACGCTGCCATCGATCTCCAGCGTGCGGATCACCGCCTTGCCGTCACTGCCGACCACCCAGGCGTAGGCCTGACCACCGGCACTGCGCAGTACGGCCTGCTGCGGCAGAACCAGCGCACTGGACGGAGCACCGCGCGGCACTCTTGCCCGTACGTACATTCCGGGCAGCAGCTGGCGCTGCGGGTTGTTCACCAGGATGCGCAGCATCACATCGCCCGTACGCGCATCGACGCTGATGCCGGAGAACAGCAGCTCGCCACGTTCCGACAAAGGCCGGCCCGCCGGGCCGATGATCGCCACCGACGACTGTCCACCGCTCGCGGCGCTGCGCTGCAGCGACTCCAGCTGGGACGCAGGCTGGCGAACATCCACGTAGACCTGGTCGATCTGCTGCACCACCGCCATCGGCTCGGCATCGGCCACGCCGACCAGCGCTCCCTCGGTCACCCATGCCTGATCGACGCGTCCGCTGATCGGCGCGCTGACCGTCGCATAGCGCAGGTCCAGCTGGCGGCGGGCAAGAATCGCCCGGGCTTCATTCACCGCGGCGCGCGCCTGCTCGTACTCGGCGCTGGCGTCGTCGCGATGCTGCTGGCTGACGGCCTGCGCCGCCGCCAGGGCGTGCAGCCGCTGCGACTGCACACGGCTGCGGGCAAGCGCCGCCTCGCTGCGCTGCAGGGCCGCCAGCGCCGAATCGACGTCCGCACGGAAGGCCGCCGGATCGATCTGGAACAACGCCTGCCCGGCGGTGACTTCGGCCCCCTGCTCGAACAGGCGACGCTGCACGATGCCGCCGACCTGCGCACGGATCTGTGCGGTACGCACGGCCGTCACGCGGCCCGGCAGCTCATCGTCGCGCTGCACGACCTGTGGGCCGACGGTGACCACACTCACGCGCGGTGCGGGTTCGGGGCTGGCTTCGGGCGAGGAACAGGCCGTCATGGCCAAGGCGAGGACCGCGATCAACGCGGCCGGGGTCCTGAAGGTTCTCATTGCTGTGCACAATGCCGCAGGCGCGGCGGATAGGTCATGAAGCGCGCAGTCTGCGCGGCGATGATGGGGTTTCGATGGAGGAAGTGTGGAGATACGATGGAGGCAAGCACCTTATGGCCTGATCCACGCATGCACGCCTCCACTGCCCTCGCCGCCCTGGTCCTGATCGTGGAGGACGAGGCCGAGATCGCCGACATCCTCACTGCCTATCTTGAACGTGAGGGCCTGCGCACCCTGCGCGCCGGCGACGGCCACAGTGCACTGGACCTGCACCGCAACATGCGTCCGGACCTGGTCCTGCTGGATGTACAACTGCCGCGGCTGGACGGATGGAGCGTGCTGAGCCAGCTGCGCCAGCGCGGGGAAACGCCGGTGATCATGCTGACCGCGCTCGACCAGGACCTGGACAAGCTGACCGCGCTGCGCATGGGCGCCGACGATTACGTGGTCAAGCCGTTCAACCCGGCCGAGGTGGCTGCGCGCGTGCGCGCGGTGCTGCGGCGGACGCTCAGATCCTCACGCGTGGATGCACCGGCGGCACTGCGCATCGGGCAGCTGCTGATCGATCCGGCAACCCATGCCGTGCATGTGGAAGGCGATGGCTACAGCCATGAAGTCCTGCTGACGCTGACCGAGTTCAAGCTGCTGCACTGCATGGCCCTGGCACCGACCCGCATCTTCAGCCGCAGCGAACTGATGCATGAATGCCTGCCTGAGAGTGAAGCGCTGGAGCGCACGGTCGACAGCCATGTCAGCAAGCTGCGCCGCAAGCTGGACGACGTGGGCATGGTCAACATCCCGGCCAGCGTGCGCGGCGTCGGTTACCGCCTGATGGCCGACCGCTGATGCGCCGGTCCGGGCTCAGCCGGCACATCGTCGTCTCGATGTCGCTGATGGTGATCGGCGTCATCGTGATGATGATCCTCTCGTCCTGGCTGCTGTATGCGGTGCTGGTCGAGTTTTCGCCGGCCAGTACGGTCGAGCCGGAGAGCTGGCTGCCCACCGGTCCCGAACTGGCCTGGATGGTCGGTGTCATCCTGACCGGGCTGGCCCTTGCGATCGCCGCATCGTTCCGCCTCGCCCACCGTATCCTGTCCCCGTTGAATTCGCTGGTCGACAGCGTGCGCGCGCTGGCCAGCGGCGACCTGGGCGCACGCGCCAGCGCCGACGGCAACTCTCCCGGCGAGGTCGCCGCGCTGGTCGACGACTTCAACGCGATGGCGCGCCGCCTGCAGCACATGGAAAGCGAACGGATGATGTGGCACGCCGCCATCGCCCACGAACTGCGCACGCCGGTCACCATCCTGCGTGGTCGCCTGCAGGGCCTGGCCGAAGGCGTGTTCCACCCCGACGAATCGCAGTTCCGCAGCCTGCTGGCGCAGGTGGAAGGGCTGTCGCGGCTGATCGAGGATCTGCGCGTGCTGAGCCTGGCGGACAACGCCCGGCTGGACGTGCGCCGCGCCCGCACCGATGTGGTGGCCGAGGTGCACTCGGTGATGACCCTGGTCGATCCCCAGTTCCGCGCGGCCGGCTTCGTGCTGGAACTGGAGACCAGCCGCGAGGAGCACAACGCCCACTGCGATCCGACCCGCCTGCGGCAGGCGCTTCTTGCGTTGCTGGAGAACGCACGGCGCTACGCCAGCCCGGGCCGGGTGCGGATTGCCGTGCATGACACCCCGGGACACGTGCAGGTTGCCATCGAGGATGAGGGCCCCGGCATCGACCCGGCACTGCACGCGGACATCTTCAGCCCCTTCATGCGCGCCGACGGTTCACGTTCGCGCCAGGGCGGTGGCAGCGGCCTGGGCCTGGCCGTGGTCAAGGCCATTGCCGATGCACATGGCGGAAAGGTCTACTGCGCGCCCGGTGGCAGCGGCGGCAGCCGCTTCGTCATCGAACTGCCGCGTCAGTAGGCGTCGCCTGCCGTCGCAGACGCTCACCCAGCGCCGCCAGGTTCGCGTCGATGTCATCGAGTTCCCCCCGCTGCGACGCCGGCAGCTGCTGTCGCAGCTGCATGCGCAGGGTCCGCCATGCCGGCACCGCCTGGGCGCTGGCCAGCGCAACGCGGTCGGCCAGCAGTACCTGCTCCTCAGGCAGCGGCAAGCCGTAGCCGCCGTCCGCCAGCAGCTCCCCGGGACGCAGCCACTGCCCGCTCAGGTCCAGCAGTTCACGCAGACTGCGTGCCTCAGCGCCCTCCGGCGCCGCCAGCAGACGGCGCTTCAGCACATCACGCGCGCGCAGCTCCGCGCGTCGCTGCGCGGCCTGTTCCAGCAGCAGCAGGCCAGCACTTGCGCGCAGATCACCCTGCAGCAGCCAGGGGCCGCGCTCGCGCGCGGGCAGATTCAGCCATGCGCGCACGTCGCGCGCCGGCAAGGCGAGCTGGGTGGCAGCCACGGAAAAAAGCTGCTGGTAATGATCACGCGCGGAGGCGAAGTAATACCCCTGGGCCTGCGCACCCGCCCGATCCGCCAGGACCTGGTCGTCCAGAACATGCAGCCGTGCCAGCCGACGCCGCAGTCCCCGCGGGGTGAGCTGGGCGAGCCCGGCCTGGCCGAGCCGGGGCACGCCGGCCTGCAGCAGTTTCGCAGTCTCCACCGCGCAGTTGTTGCTGACGAAGTAGTAGCGTCCGTCGTAGGTCCAATGCACCTGCACGGTGCGTTCCAGCAGGCTGGCGATTTCTTCGCGCTGGAGGCGCAGGGGCAGTGACTGCAGGCCACGCAGCTCGACCTTGGTGTATTCATCCACCACCTGCTGCAGCGGCAGCACGAACAGGCGCGACGGATAGTCGCCGGTCAGGCCACGCCAGTTGGAAATCTGCACATCACCCACGAACGCGCGGAAGGACAGTACGCGGTGATGTTCGAGATCCAGTCGGCACGCTGGTCCCGGCGTCCGGCCCGGCCGGCAGATGACCAGCCGCAGCATGCTGTGGCCCCAGCGGCTCATCGGCTGCCGGCTGCCTTCAGCGAACAGGTAGTCCACCGCATAGACGCGCGCGGGATCCAGCTGCAGCAACGAGGCTGCCCCCTCCTCCGCTTCGGCCTGCAGCAATGGGAGGGTCGCGTCACAGTGCGGGCGTGGCAGCGATGGCGGCGTGCCGAAATGCGCCCGGTACCACTGCGCCAGGGCTGGACGGCGGCAGGCGAACGCACCATCGAGCAGGAAATGCTCGGCATTCACTGCCAGGTACTCGGCCGCATCCGTCAGCTCGTAGGGATCCGGGCTGCGGTCACGGAAATCATTGTCACCGCGGCCCAGATGCCACGGCCTGCGCTGCCAGCCGGACAGATCGCGCCAGCGCGCGCTGCGCGACCAGCCTGCACCGTTGCGGTCGGCAACGTGGGCCAGTTCGTGCACCAGCGCGCTGCGTCGCGCGCGGCGGGCGCCGGGCACCTCCTCATCCAGCAGGTCGCGACGCAGCGACACGCGTCCGCCAAAGGCCCGACCGTGCACATCGGCCGGCAGGGCCTCACTCCAGCGCACCTGCACCTGCGGCGGCAACGCGCGCAGCAGCCCCTCGGGCAGCAGCGACTGCACGTCGGCCAGAGTCTGCCGGGCCAGCCGTTGTTGTGCTGCATCAAGGCCTGCGGGGTCCAGCTGCAGGCGGTCGGTCGCATGCGCCAACGGTATCGCCAGCCACGCCAATGCGATACCCCATCCTGCATGCAGGGCACGCTTGGACAGCGCCGGGTCGCGCCCGGCATCTGCTGCTGCCCGCGTACGCAAGACGTTCAGCCGTGCATCGGCCGGCGCCACGGCAAGCGAAACCGCGGGCGGCATGCGGCCCGGATCAACGCGCCAGCAGGGCGCGCGCCAGTTCCAGATCGCTCTGCTGCTGCGCGGCAGCGTCCTGCTCGCGCAGATGGACCAGCGCGGCCTGCAGGCGCGCGCCACGGATCTGGCCGTCGCTGGCGACAAAGGCCGCGGCATCATCGCGCGCAGCGCGCACGACCTTGTCGTCACCCGAGCTGCTGCCCGACGAGCCGGACGATGCACCGGTTGCCGAACCGGCCGAGGTGCCGGCGAAGCTGGAAGCGAAGCCGGCCAGCGGCAGGGACAGCAGGGCAATCAGCAGGAACGGTCGGATCATCGGTCGCAGGCCGGTTGAAGGAATGGGTGGAGCGTAACGGGTGCGTGAAGGGTTTGCCCAGATCAGGCGTCGAACAGCTTGCCCGGGTTCAGCCGCCCTTCGGGATCGAACGCACGCTTGACCGCCTTCATCAACGCGATTTCCGCCGGTCCGCGCGTGCTGTCCAGGTAACCCTTCTTGACCAGGCCGATCCCATGTTCGGCCGAAATGCTGCCATCGAAACGCGCCAGCACCTGCGCCAGCAGCTTGGTCACCTGCTCGCACTGGGCAAGGAACTCGGCGTCGCTGGTGTCGTCCGGCTTCAGCACGTTGATGTGCAGGTTGCCGTCGCCGATATGGCCGAACCAGACCACATCGAAGTGTGGATAGGCCTGGCCGATCAGCGCCTGGGTCTCGGCCAGGAACGCCGGCATCGCCGAGATACGCACCGAGACGTCATTCTTGTAAGGCTTGTAGCGCGCCAGTGATTCGGTGATGCCCTCCCGCAGGCGCCACAGCTGGGCAGCCTGGGCGTCGCTGGCGCTGATCACACCGTCGCTGACCCAGCCGTTGCCCATGCAGTCCTCGAAGGCCGCCATGGCCGCGGCTTCCTGTGCCTCATCATTGGCAGCGAACTCGGTCACGACATAGTACGGATGCACTTCGTCGAACGGCGCCTGCGCACCATGTGCCAGCACGTGTTCCAGCGCCCGGTCGGTGAAGAACTCGAACGCCTGCAGCTGCAGGCGCGCACGGAAGGCGGCGAATACCTGCATCAGCACCTCGAAGCTGGGCAACGCCAGCAGCATCACGTTGCTGGCCGGCGGGGGATCGGTCAGCTTCACCGTCGCCTCGATGATCACGCCCAGCGTGCCTTCTGAACCGATCAGCAGCTGGCGGAAGTCGTAGCCGCTGGAGTTCTTGATCAGGCCCTTGTTCAACTCCAGCAGCTCGCCGCTGGCAGTGACCACCTTCAACCCGGCGATCCATTCACGGGTGTTGCCGTACCGGATCACGCGGATGCCGCCGGCATTGGTGGCGATGTTGCCGCCGATCGAACACGACCCGCGTGCGGCGAAGTCGACCGGATAGATCAATCCATGCTCCAGCGCGGCGTTGTGCAGCGCTTCGAGCGGCATGCCGGCCTGTACCACCAGGGTCCGGTCGACCGCGTCGTAGGCCAGGGCCTTGTTCATCCGTTCCAGGCTCAGCACCAGTTCGCCGTGGGCGGCTACCGCGCCGCCGGACAGCCCGGTACGGCCGCCGGAGGGCACGACCGCAACCGCTTCGGCCGCGCTCCAGCGCATCACCGCCTGCACCTCCTCGACCGTGGCCGGCAGCGCGATCGCCAGCGGCGCCGGCGTCCAGCGCCGGGTCCAGTCGCGACCGTAATGCTCCAGGTCGGATGGGTCGGTCTTCAGCTTCAGGCCGGGACAGGCCTGCAGCAGCGAGGCAATGCGGGAATCGGTCATGTCGGTCCAGCGCGGTGCGTGACGAACGGGCAAGCGTGCCAGTGGCACGCGCCATCGTCCAGCCCCGCAGTGCCGCACAGATAGCTACCGATGCAACCAATTGCGCACTGCACCATGGGCGGTCCGATCTGGCATAGTGGTCAGCCCCTGTCCCACTGGCCGTGTTGCCCCATGTCGCCGAAGAAGACCTCGTTCCCGAAGCAGGATATCCGCGTGCTGTTGCTGGAGGGGGTCAGCCAGACCGCCGTGGAGGTATTCAGCGCCGCCGGCTACAGCCAGATCGAGGCGCACACCAAGGCGCTGCCCGAGGACGAACTGAAGGCGCGCATCGCCGAGGCGCATATCGTCGGCATCCGTTCGCGCACCCAGCTCAGCGCCGAGGTGCTGGCCGAGGCCAAGCGCCTGATCGCGGTGGGCTGCTTCTGCATCGGCACCAACCAGGTCGATCTGGACGCGGCCGAGCTGGCCGGCATCCCGGTGTTCAACGCGCCCTATTCCAACACCCGCAGCGTGGCCGAACTGGTGATCGCCGAGGCGATCATGCTGACCCGTGGCATCCCGCAGAAGAACGCTGAATGCCACCGCGGCGGCTGGTCGAAGTCCGCCAGCGGCAGCCATGAGGTACGGGGCAAGACGCTGGGCATCATCGGCTACGGCCACATCGGCACCCAGGTCGGCGTGCTGGCCGAATCGCTGGGCATGCAGGTGATCTTCCACGACGTGGAAACCAAGCTGGCGCTGGGCAATGCGCGTGCCGCGGCCAGCCTGGACGACCTGCTGGCACGTGCCGACATCGTTACCCTGCACGTGCCGGAGACCCCGGCCACGCAGTGGATGATCGGCAGCACCGAGCTGGCGAAGATGCGCAAGGGCGCGCACCTGATCAATGCGGCGCGCGGCACCGTGGTCGACATCGATGCGCTGGACGCAGCACTGGCCAGCGGCCATGTCGGTGGGGCTGCACTGGATGTGTTCCCGGTGGAGCCGAAGGGCAACGGCGACATCTTCGAATCACCACTGACCCGCCACGACAACGTGATCCTGACCCCGCATGTCGGCGGCAGCACGCTGGAAGCGCAGGACAACATCGGCGTGGAAGTCGCCGCCAAGCTGGTGCGCTACAGCGACAACGGCAGCACCCTGTCGGCGGTCAACTTCCCGGAAGTGACCCTGCCCGAACACGAAGACAGCCTGCGCCTGCTGCACATCCACCAGAACGTGCCGGGCGTGCTGTCCAAGGTCAACGAGATCTTCTCGCGCCACAACGTCAACATCGACGGCCAGTTCCTGCGCACGGACCCGAAGGTGGGTTACGTGGTGATCGACATCACCGCCAGCGAGGAGCAGGCCGCCGCGGTGCGCGAAGAACTGGCGGCCATTCCGGGCACGTTGCGCACCCGCATCCTGTATTGATTGAAGGTTCGCCGGGCACGGCCCGGCGCTGTCCACGCGATCACGGTAGCGCCGGGCCATGCCCGGCGGCCCGCGCATGAGGTGGACGTCCCCGTCAGCGCGCCAACCACCGGCGCGCCATGCGCTGCATCGATTCGTCCGATTCCGGATCGGCCGCGACTTCGGTCACCGGCCGCCAGGCCAGGTCCAGCGATTCCTCACTGAGCACGAAGTCCTCGCCCCCCAGCGCCCGGATCACGAAGCGCACGTCGTAGTGCCAATGCCCCGGCACGTCCCCGCGTTCGGGGATCCAGTGCTTGTCCAGGTCGAAGATCGCCGGATCGTCCAGCACCAGCCCGGACAGCCCCGACTCCTCCTCTGCCTCCTTCAGCGCCACCCGGGCCAGGTCGCGGTCGCCGTCGGCGTGGCCGCCCAGCTGCAGCCAGCGCTGCAGCTTGCGGTGATGGGTCAGCAGCAGGCGCTGGCCATCGGCGCTGACCAGCCAGCAGCTGGCGGTGAAGTGGCCGGCCAACCGCTCGCGCCGGAACGGATCTTCCGGATCGTCCAGCAATGTGCCGAATTCGGCAGCCAGGGCGTCGTGGGCGGGCTCGAGGCGCGCATGGTCCCGCAGCAGACTGCGCAGGCGATCATCAAGCGCGGCAAGGGTTTCGGCGGTGTGGCTCATGAATGGGGGTGGTTCGGAAAAATACTGTTCATTATCGCCGCTCATTGTTGCGATTGCGCTTGTGCGTTGGCTTCAGCTTTGGCTAAGGTACAGCGGGCCGTTCGCGCGGCCTTCACCATTCAGGGCTGCCGGCAACGTATCGACGGCCCCCAAACCGATCATTAGGGAAGTACTGCATGCTGAAAGCTCTGTTGAGGGTCAAGCCGGTGCAACCGGCCGGGCACGTCGATGCCGGCGAACCCATCGAAGGCAGCCTGGACGGCGAAGCCACGCTGAAACGGACCCTCACGGCGAAACACCTGATCCTGCTTGGCGTAGGGGCGGTGATCGGTGCAGGCATCTTCGTACTGACCGGTCAGGCCGCGGCCAACCACGCCGGCCCGGCAGTGATGCTCTCGTTCGTCTTCGCCGGCATCGCATGTGCACTCGCCGGCCTGTGCTACGCCGAGTTCGCCGCGATGATGCCGGTATCGGGCAGCGCCTACTCCTACTCCTACGCCACGCTCGGCGAGGGCATGGCCTGGTTCATCGGCTGGTGTCTGGTACTGGAGTACCTGTTCGCCTCGGCCTCGGTCGCGGTGGGCTGGTCGGCCTACCTGATCAGTTTCATCACCACCACGCTGCACATGCCGTTCCCTGACGCACTCAGTGCGGCACCGATCGCATGGACCGGCAGCGAGTTCATCTCTTCCGGCAAGCTGTTCAACCTGCCGGCGGTCCTGATCGTCGCTGCGGTCTCGGGCCTGCTGTATGTCGGCGTGACCCAGTCGGCCTTCGTCAACGCCATCATCGTGGCCATCAAGGTCACCGTGATCTGCCTGTTCATCGGCTTCGGCGCCGCCCACATCGATCCGGCCAACTGGCAGCCCTTCATTCCGGAGAACACCGGCGTATCCGGCGAGTTCGGCTGGAGCGGCGTGTTCCGTGCCGCCACCATCGTGTTCTTCGCCTATATCGGCTTCGACGCGGTTTCCACCGCAGCCGGCGAAACCAAGGACCCGCAGCGCAACATGCCGATCGGCCTGCTCGGGTCGCTGGCCGTGTGCACCCTCGTCTACATCATCGTCTGCGCCGTGCTGACCGGCATGATGCCGTATCACCTGCTGGGCACCGACAAGCCCGTGGCCACCGCGCTGGAGCCCTATGCCAGCCTGTCCTGGCTGAAGACCGCAGTCGAGATCGGCGCCATCGCCGGCCTGTCCTCGGTGGTGCTGGTGATGATGATGGGCCAGACCCGCATCGCCTACACGATCTCCCGCGACGGCCTGCTGCCGAAGTTCTTCGGCAAGGTCCATGCCCGCTTCCGCACCCCGTACTGGGCCACGATCGTGGTCGGTGTGATCGCTGCGGCACTGGCCGGCCTGATGCCGCTGAACGTGCTGGGCGAACTGGTCTCGATGGGTACCCTGCTGGCGTTCGCGACCGTATGCATCGGCGTGCTGGTTCTGCGCTATGCCCGCCCGGAGCTGCATCGTCCGTTCCGCGTACCGGTGGTGTGGATCATCTGCCCGCTGGGCGCGGCGGCCTGCCTGTTCCTGTTCTGGCAGGCCTTCGTGGTGCACTGGCATCTGTTCGTCGGCTGGACCGTGCTGGGCCTGCTGATCTACTTCGGCTACGGCATGCGCAACAGCAAGCTGGCCAAGTCCGCCTGAACCTGCGGGCCGGCCCTGCGCCGGCCCGTCTGCTCCTGCCAGTGTTTCCGCCCGCGCGCCCCCCGGCGCGCATCGACAAGATCCCCACACATGTTCAAGCAACTCTGGGCCACCAAGCACCCGCATGCCGCCCATGAAGACGCCAATGGCCTGAGCCTGCGCCGCCACCTCGGACCCTGGGGGTTGACCGCCCTGGGCATCGGCGCAGTGATCGGCGGCGGCATCTTCGTCATCACCGGGCAGGCCGCAGCCAACCATGCCGGCCCGGCCATCATGCTGTCCTTCGTGCTGGCCGCCATCTGCTGCGCGTTCTGCGCCATGGCCTACGCCGAGTTCGCCTCGATGGTGCCGGTCTCGGGCAGCGCCTATACCTACACCTATGCCACCTTCGGCGAGCTCTCGGCCTGGTTCATCGGCTGGATGCTGGTGCTGGAGTACGGCGTGTCCGCCTCGGCAGTGGCGGTCAGCTGGACCGGCTACTTCCTGAGCCTGCTCAGTCACTTCGACATCCACCTGCCGGCCGCACTGGTCAGCGCACCGCTGGACGGGCAGCTGCGCCCGACCGGCGCGATCGCCAACCTGCCCGCGGCCATCCTGGTGCTGCTGCTGACCTGGCTGTGCTACGTGGGCATCAGCAAGTCCTCGGCCATGAACATGGCCATGGTGGTGCTCAAGACCGGCCTGATCGTGCTGGTGATCGTGGTTGGCTGGAAGTACGTCGATCCGGCCAACTGGACCCCGTTCATTCCGGAGAACCAGGGGCCCGGCAAGTACGGCATGGAGGGCGTGCTGCGTGGCGCTGCCATGGTGTTCTTCGCCTATATCGGTTTCGAGGCGGTCTCGGTGGCGGCACAGGAGTCACACCGTCCGCAGCGCGACATGCCGATCGGCATGATGCTCTCGCTGGTGGTCTGCACGGTGCTGTACATCGCCATGGCGGCCGTCATGACCGGCCTGGTACCGTACACCCTGCTCGGCACCGATGAGCCGGTGGTCACCGCCGTCGCGGCGCATCCCCAGCTGGGCTGGCTGCGGGTGGTGGTGGAAATCGGGGCACTGGTCGGCCTTTCTTCGGTCGTACTGGTGATGGTGATCGCGCAGCCGCGCATCTTCATGATCATGGGTCGCGATGGCCTGCTTCCGCCCGTGTTCACCCGGATCCATCCGAAGTACCGCACTCCGCATATCAATACGGTCATCACCGGAATCGGCATCGCCCTGCTGGCTGCGCTGTTCCCGCTGGACGTGCTCGGCGAACTGACCTCGATGGGCACGCTGATCGCCTTCGCGGCGGTGTGTGCGGGCGTGCTGATCCTGCGCCGCACCCAACCGGACCTGCCGCGCCCGTTCCGCATGCCGATGGCGTGGCTGATCTGCAGCCTGGGCGTGCTCAGCTGCCTGGCGCTGCTGTCGGCGATGACCATGCACAACTGGATGCTGATGGGCGTGTGGACGTTCTTCGGGTTCGTGATCTATTTCTGCTACGGCTTCCGGCACAGCCGCCTGCGGGTGAAGTAAGGGGTTCTGCATTGCAGGGCCTGCGGCCCTGCACCCGCCTTTGAAGCCGGAGCAACGGCAACAGCAACAGCGGGGCCGAGGGTTTGGCGGGACGGGTTGGGTTCGCGGGGGACGCCGTGAATCCATCCCTGGAGGCTTGGCCGCGGCATCCATGCCGCGGACACCCCCGCGAACCCAACCCGCCCCACCTCCGACAGTCTCCTGGCGCGTCTGGTTGGTCCACGTCATGCGTGGATGAATTCGTCCAGGGAATGAATTTTCGTAGGTCGATGAATCCTCTGTAGAGCGGAGCCATGCTCCGCTCCGAGCAAGCGCAGCGAAGCGACCCGCTTTTCGCTTTTCCTTCTTCACTCCGTGGCTGACGCGCACGGAACCTGTCCGTGGCCGGGCGGGTGGGTTGTGCAGGGGTGTCCGCGGCAGGGATGCCGCGGCCAAGCCCCCAAGGATGGGTTTACGGCGTCCCCTGCACAGCCCACCCGCCCGGCCAAAGCAAGAAATCCCGCCCGGCGAGACAGCCACGAGGGGCTCAGCCGTTGGCCGAATCCAGTAAAATCGCCCGCATGAACGCCGCCCCCCTCCCCTACGACACCGCGCGCCTGAGCGAGCTCGCCCAGCTGCTGATCGACAACGTCCGCGAACTGGCCCAGGCCGGCTGGACCCCGGCCACCAGCAGCAACTTCTCCCATCGGCTCGACGACCGCCATGCGGCAATCACCGTCTCCGGCAAGGACAAGGGGCGGCTGATCGAGGACGACATCATGGTCGTCGACTTCGATGGCCAGGCCGTCGGCCGTCCCCTGCGCCCGTCCGCCGAGACGCTGCTGCACACGCAGCTGTACCGGCGTTTCCCGGAAGTCGGCTGCGTCCTGCACACGCATTCGCCGGTGCAGACCGTCGCCTCGCGCCTGTATGCACCGCAGGGGCACATCCGCCTGGAAGGCTATGAGCTGCTGAAAGCCTTTGCCGGCAACAGCACGCACGAGATGGCCATCGACGTTCCGGTGTTCGCCAACACCCAGGACATGAACGTGCTGTCGGCCCAGGTCGAGGATCTGCTGGACCGCCAGACGCTGTGGGGCTACCTGATCGATGGCCACGGCCTGTACGCCTGGGGCCGCGACATGGCCGAAGCGCGCCGCCACCTTGAGGCATTCGAGTTCCTGCTGCACTGCGAACTGGAACTGCGCAGGCTGCGTGGCTGAGCAGATTCCAAACCGCAATCTGCGCCCGCCCGCCACCCTGCTACCCTGTCCTCCCCCCGAGACGTTCAAGCTGCCGCCATGAGCCGACTGCGCATCTACGACGACACCCGCCCCGAATCCCCGCTGCTGGACAGCCAGGACGGCGCCATCATCGCTGCCGAGCTGCAGAAGATCGGCGTGACCTTCGAGCGCTGGCAGGCCACCGCACCGGTCGCGCCGGGCGCCAGCCAGGACGAGGTGTTCGCCGCTTACCGCGCCGACATCGATCGCCTGGTCGCCGAACGCGGCTTCAAGAGCGTGGATGTGGCGTCGATCGCGCCGGACAATCCCAACCGCGCCGAGCTGCGCAGGAAGTTCCTCGACGAGCACTTCCACAAGGAAGACGAAGTGCGCTTCTTCGTTGCCGGCTCGGGGCTGTTCACCCTGCACGTGGGTGACAAGGTCTACGAGATCGAATGCGTGAAGGATGACCTGATCGCCGTGCCCGATGGCACCACGCACTGGTTCGACATGGGCGAGGAGCCGAGTTTCGTGGCCATCCGCTTCTTCACCGAGCCGGATGGCTGGGTCGGCCACTTCACCGGCACCGACATCGCGCAGAAATTCCCCCGTTACGTTCCGACCCAGGCATCCTGATCCATGCAGCCCCGCGTCATCCTGACCGACATCGAAGGCACCACCAGCAGCATCTCGTTCGTCAAGAACGTGCTGTTCCCCTATGCGCGCCAGGCGCTGCCCGGCTTCGTGGCCGAGCATGGCCAGCGACCGGAGGTGCGCCGCTGGCTGGACACGGTGGCCAGCGAAATCGGCGGCGCCTGCCAGGACAGCGTGGTCGCCGAGACCCTGCAGGGCTGGATCGACCAGGACCGCAAGCACACGGCGCTGAAGGCGCTGCAGGGCCTGATCTGGGACGCCGGCTATCGCCGTGGCGACTACACCGCGCACTTCTATCCGGAAGTGGCGCCGGTGCTGAAGGGATGGCATGCCTCGGGCCTGCCGCTGTACGTCTACTCCTCCGGTTCGGTGCCGGCGCAGAAGCTGTTTTTCGGTTTCAGCGACGCGGGCGATCTCAGCCCGCTGGTGTCAGGCTGGTTCGACACCGAGATCGGCGGCAAGCGTGAGGCCGACAGTTACCGCCGCATCGTCCAGTCCATCGGCGTGCCGGCAGGCGAGATCCTGTTCCTGTCCGACGTGGTGGAAGAGCTTGATGCCGCGCGCGAGGCGGGTCTGCAGACCCGCCTGCTGGACCGTCTGGACGACTACCCGATGCCGCGCGTCGGCGACGCCGCCCACGGTCACGAGCG
Source organism: Stenotrophomonas genospecies 5 (assembly GCF_054473825.1). Classification (NCBI taxonomy): domain Bacteria; kingdom Pseudomonadati; phylum Pseudomonadota; class Gammaproteobacteria; order Lysobacterales; family Lysobacteraceae; genus Stenotrophomonas; species Stenotrophomonas genospecies 5. Next base: position 794,023 of record NZ_JBTMUW010000001.1, on the reverse strand, counting down.
GGTCGAGAACTTCCAGCAGATCCAGCTGTAACACGATCCCTTTCTGGTCGCAGCCAACCCGGGTTGGCTGCGGCCCAGGCCAGGTACCGCCGACGGCGCAGCCTCAACGATCATTGAGGCTGCGCACCTCCAGCGCCTCGCGCAGCGTGGCCAGATCCACCGGGCCGCGCACGCTGATGTCGCGGCTCTCGCCCGGCAGCAGATCGAGCAGGTTGTCCTCCAGTTGCACCTCCAGGGCACCGAAGTCCACCCATGCCGCGCGCACGAATGCGCTGCTCTGCAGCCGCAGCCGGTAGTGGTCCCCCTCGATGTCCAGCGTGGCCCTGAGCGCCTGGCGGGGCAGCACCTGATCCTTGGCCTCGACGAATCCCACGACCTGACGCGCAGTCGTCTTCCCTCCCTGCAGCACCTCGAACACGGCAATCGTGCGCTTCGGATCGGCACCCGCCAGCAGTTCTGCATCACTGAAATCGCCGACCGCCGTCACGCCCGCGGCCGCCAGGGTCACCGCCTGCTCGCGACGACGTAGCACTTTGCCGTCGACATCCATCACCCGCAGCCGCCAGCGCGCCTCGCCGGCGTCGCCATCGTTGAGCAGACGCACGCGTGTCGTGCCCTCGTCACGCAGCGCCGCCACGGCAACGGGAGCGAAGAAGCGCCGCGCCTGGTAGTGCAGCGCCTTCCAGCGCCCGAAGTAGTCCACACTCGACCAGGACGCACCCGGCCATACGTCATTGAGCTGCCAGTAGAGCGAGCCCATCGTGTAGGGGCGTGAGGCGCGATGGTGCAGCGCTGCCAGAGCGATGCCATCGGCCTGCATCACCTGGCTGAGATACACGAAGTCCGCGAAATCCTTCGGCGTACCGTAACCCCGCTCGATATAGTGCAGCAGACGGCTGTTGCCCTCGCCCGCCATGAATTTCTGGTGCGCGCGAATCACCGGGCTGTCGATCCGCTGCTCGGCGCGGGTTGCGATCTGGTCCACCGTAGCCACGGCCGGCCACGCCTGCAGGCCGTACTCGGACATGAAGCGCGGCGTCTCGCGCAGATAGGCCTGCACCGGCAGCGCCGGATTGCCCCACACCTGCCAGTAGTGCTTGTCGCCACGGGTGGAGTCGTTGGCCTTCTCGTCGAGGTCGTTGCTGGGCGAACTGGACCAGTACGGCACCCCCAGCCCTTCTTCACGGACCACCGCACGCAGGTCATTGCCGAACAGGTCCACATAGCCCTGCCAGACCTTTGCTGCAAAGGCCGGATCCGCGGCCTTCAGGTCGCGGCCATGGCCCCAGTCCTTCCACGCGGTTTCCTCTTCGTTGTTGCCACACCACAACACGATGCTGGGGTGATGGCGCAGGCGGCGCACGTTGTCGCGTGCCTCGGCAACCACGCTGGCGCGGAATGCCGGGTCGTAACCGGGCTGCATGCCGCCGCCGAACATGAAGTCCTGCCAGACCAGCAGGCCCAGTTCATCGGCAATATCGAAGAACACATCGTCTTCGTAGTAGCCGCCGCCCCAGTTGCGCAGCATGTTCATGTTGGCGTCGCGCGCGGCGGTCAGCACCTGGCGCACGCGCGCGGGATCCACATGGGCCGGGAACGCGTCGAAGGGAATCACGTTCGCACCCTTGGCGAAGACCGGCACGCCGTTGATCACGAATGCGAAGCCCTGGCCGCCATCAGCGTCCTTGTCGCGGCGCAGCTCGACCGTGCGCAGGCCGATGCGCTGCTCGCGCGCGAGCGACTCGCTATCGCCGCTGTCCAGGCGGACCGCCACCACGTAGCGATCCTGTGCCCCGTAGCCGACCGGCCACCAGCGGCGCGGCTGGGCAAGCGCCACAGGCAGCTCCACCGTATTCGCTCCCGGGGCCACTGCAACGTGCCGCTGCACCCGCGCGACACTGCGCATCTCCGGATCGAACACCTCCACATCGACGGCCGCGGTACCCGCGGCAGCGTCCTGTTCCACCTGCAGCACGACCGCAAGCTTCGCCTGCTGCGCGTCCAGCATCTCGGTGCGTACGGCCACATCGCCGAGGCGGCGCCCCCCCCAGGACTCCAGGTCGATGCCACGCCAGACCCCGGCGGTGACATAGCGCGGACCCCAGTCCCAGCCGAAATGGTAGGCCGGCTTGCGCGCGAAATTACCGACCATCGCATCCTTCGGCTCGTCACCGTAGGGCGATGGATAATTGCCAGCGATCCTGTGCGGCATCGCCTGGACAGCAGGCAGCAGCGTGCGGATCGGCGAACGGAACACGATCTGCAGCGTGTTGCCCGTCGCCTTCAGGCGGCCGTCCACGCGCACGCGCCAGCTGCGGTGAGCGTTGTCGGCGCGCAACAGCGGCCTGCCGTTGAGGGTGACTTCCGCGTAGGTATCCAGACCGTCAAAGCGCAGTTCCGCGTTCGGCCTGGCCAGGGTCGCGGCGTCCACATCGAAACGTGCACGGTATTCCCATGCCGCCAGGCCGATCCACTGCAGCTCGGCCTCGGCGGCGCCGACGTAAGGATCACGGATCAGTTCATGCGCCAGCAGGTCGGTGTGGATGCTGCCCGGCACCTGCGCGCTGCGCCATTGCTGCAGGCCGGGATGCGCCGCGCCCTGCGCGTCGCCCGGCAGCATGCGGAACTCCCAGCTTGCCTGTAACGGAGCGGCCGCTGCCGGGAATACGAGAGTGGCAATCCACAACAGGGCCAGAGAGGCGAATGGGCAAACGGCACGGAAAGGGCGATGCACGGGCGGGACTCCTGTTGTGTCCGCCGGGCATGGCCCGGCGCTACCGATCATGCTTCCGCCGGGCATGGCCCGGCGCTACCGATCATGCTCAACGCACGACGTTCAGCACTTCGTAGCAGGCACCCATGGTGTGGTAATCCACCTTGCCTGCGGGGCTTTTTTCATCGCTGTACTTGCGGTTGTCTGCATCGAGAATGCGGAACCAGGCGCCGTAGCGGTGATCGACAAAGTGCTCCCAGGAATAGGCACAGATGCGGTCGTACCACTGCCAGTAGCGGTCATCACCGGTGCGCGCAGCCATCAGCGCAGCGGTTGCCAGGGTTTCGGCCTGTACCCAGAAGTACTTGTCGTCGTCGCAGACGAAGCTGTCGCCGCCGATCGGCGCGCCGTCCATGCCCGGCTGCCGCCGTGACTCCGGCGCGAAACCGTAGTACAGGCCACCACGGGCCTCGTCCCAGCTGCGCTCCACGGCCACGTCGAACAGATGACGCGCCGTCGGCACCAGCCAGTCGGCCTGCACGTGCCGATCCAGGATCAGCAGCAGTTTGGCCCACTCCGTCTGGTGGCCCGGCTGGAAACCCCAGGGACGGAACAGATGCTTGGGGTCGTCCAGGTTGTAGTTCCAGTCGATCTCCCAGTTGGAATCGTAGTGCTCCCATACCAGGCCACCGGCCTTGGCTGCCTGGCGACGGGTCATGTTGTCGGCCAGCTGCAGGGCACGTTCCACATAGCGCTGTTCGCCACTGGCCTCGAACGCAGCCAGCATGGCCTCGCACATGTGCATGTTGGCGTTCTGTCCACGGTAACCGGTGAAGTTCCACTGGCCGTCCGCCTCGTCCCGGTACAGACCGTGCTGCGGCTCCCAGAAGCGCGCCTCCAGCAGCTGCCAGGTCTCATCCATCCACGCGCGGGCCTGCTCGATGCCGGCCTTCAACGCGCAGCTGTAGGCCAGCAGGACGAACGCCACGCCATAGCAGTGATTCATGTCGTCCTCGACCTGGCCATCGCGCAGGGTCCAGGCATAGCCACCGGTGGCCGGATTGCGGTGCACCTCACGCAGATAGCGCACGCCATGCTCGACGGCCTCGCGGTACTCGGCCTTGCCGAACTCGCGATAGGCCATCGCGTAGTTGAAGACGAAACGGGTGCTGCTTACCAGATGGCGATGGCTGGCATCGTAGACGCTGCCGTCGTCACGGAAATAATGGAAGAAGCCACCGGCCGGATCGATGCAGCGCGGATGATAGAACGCCAGGGTGTCGGCGATATGCGCGCGCAGGAACGCGGGCGAACGGAAGTCGGGCGAGGTGCTCATGCGGTAATGTCCTGTGCCTGCAGCAGCTGCTGCACTTCGTCGAGCGAGGGCATCGCGGCGAACGCGCCCTTGCGGGTAACGGCCAGCGCGCCGACCGCGGCACCGAAGCGCAGCGTGGCGTCGATGGCCTGCGGGTCCCGGCAGAACGCGCTGAATCCCGCGCCTGCGCCACCCCGCTCCAGCAGTCCCACCAGCACGCCTCCCACGAAGGCATCACCGGCTGCGGTGGTATCGACAGCGGCGACCTGGAAGCTGGTCACCGTGCCCTGCGCCTGGCGGGTGTACCAGCGCAGCGTGGCCGCACCATCGGTCACGATCACCCAGCGAGCCTGCGCCGCCAGCAGCCGCTGCAGCACCGCGTCCTCGCCGCCGTCGCCCAGGGGCGCCGCCAGGTAGTCCAGTTCTTCGCGCGACAGCTTGACCAGGTCCGCGCGTTCGAGCGCCTGCCACAGGCGCGGCGACGGATCGACATCGGCCGGCCACAGCGCCGGCCGCAGGTTGAGGTCGAGACTGACCACAGCCCCGGCAGCGCGCGCGCGCTCCATGCCCGCGAAGGTTGCGTCCGCGATGGCCGCCTCGGTCAGGCTGTTGGAGCAGACGTGGAAGCACTGCGCACTGTCGAAGCAGGCGGCCTGGAAATCACTGTCGCGGAACAGCAGATCGGCCGCCGGCGGACGGTAGAAGCTGAAGCTGCGCTCTCCCTCTGCATCGAGAGCGACGAACGCCAGCGCGGTCTTGGCGGCATCGGTGCGGACGATGTAGTCGGTACCGACACCGTGCTCGGCCAGGCTTTCGGCCAGGAAATCGCCGAACATGTCGCGGCCCAGCATGCCGACGAACTGGGTCTTCGCGCCCAGCCGCGCGGCAGCCACCGCGACGTTGGCCGGTGCCCCGCCGGCGTATTGCAGGAACGCGCGCGGCGTGTCCGCATTGGCCGGCGGCTGCGCCAGTAGATCGATCAAAATTTCGCCGAAGCAGACAATCGCACCCATTCCGGACTCAGCCTCCCTGCGTTGCGGAGGCCGGCGTACGTGCGCCGACCAGTCCGTAGAAAATGATGTAGACGTAGCACAGCAGCGGCAGGATGAAGCTGGCCTGCACCCCGATGTGGTCGGCCAGCACGCCCTGCAGGTACGGCACCACGGCGCCGCCGACGATGGCCATGATCAGCAGGCTCGAGCCCTTGTTGGTCAGCGGCCCCAGGCGCTCGATGCTGAGCGCGAAGATGGTGGGGAACATGATCGAGTTGAACAGGCCGATCGGCACCACCGAGTACAGCGCGACACTGCCGGCGCTGGCCATGGTCAGCGCCAGCAGTCCGACGTTGACCAGTGCGAAGATCGCCAGCAGGCGGCTCGGCGAGAAGCGGGCCAGCAGCGCCGAGCCGGCAAAGCGGCCGACCATCGCCATCGTCCAGTAGGCGGAAACGTAGTGTGTGGCCTCCTGCTCGCTGAATCCGCCGATGTCGGGCATCGACAGGTAGTTCACCAGGAAGCTGCCGATCGACACTTCCGCACCGACATAGAAGAAGATGCCAAGCACGCCCAGCAGCAGATGACGCTGGCGCAGCGCATCCAGATAGCTGTGGTGATGCCCCTGGTCGGCCTGTTCGGTCGCATCGCTCAGCGCCGGCAGGCGGAACAGGAACACGAACAACGCCAGCAGCACCAGCGCCACCGCGAGGCCCACATACGGGCCCTGCACGGCCTGCGCCTCGGCAGCACGATAGGCCAGCTGTTCGGCGGCCGGCATCGCCGCCATTTCATCGGCGCTCTTGACCGTATTGGAAAGAATCAGCATGCCGCCGAAGATCGGCGCGATCGCCGTACCCAGCGAGTTCAACGCCTGAGCCAGGGTCAGCCGGCTGGAGCTGGTCTGCTCCGGGCCCAGCAGCGCCACATAGGGATTGGCCGCCACCTGCAGCACGGTGATGCCGGTGGCGAGCACGAACAATGCACCCAGGAAGGCGCCGTAGATCCGCAGTTCGGCCGCCGGCCAGAAGCCCAGCGCGCCCACACCTGCAATCAGCAGGCCGGCCACGATGCCCTTCTTGTAGCCGAGAGCCGCGACCAGGCGGCCAGCGGGCAGCGACATCAGGAAGTACGTACCGAAGAAGGTGAACTGCACCAGCATCGCCCGCGCGTAGTTCAGCTCGAACACCGCCTTCAGGTGTGGAATCAGGATGTCGTTGAGGCAGGTCAGGAAGCCCCACATGAAGAAGATGGTGGTCACCACGGCCAGGGCCTTGCCGTTGGTGACGGCCGGTGCGTTGCCCGGGGAACCCGACGGACGGGGCGTTGCTGAGATCGGCATGCGGAACGCGCCTCGTTGCGCGGAATCGTTGTTGCGTGGAAGGAGTAACGGCAGTGAAATCAGGTCGGCCGGGCGGCACTGCTTTCGCGGATCCGCAGCTGCACCGGAGCCACCGTGCGCCGTGGCGGCGCATCCGGTTCTTCCAGGCGCTGCAGCAGCAGTGCCGCCGCCTGCCGGCCACGCTCGCGCGGGTCGGCGGTCAGCGTCGTCAACGGTGGCACCGCCACCGAAGCCTCGGAAATATCGTCGAAGCCGGTGACAGCGAAATCGCCGCCCGGCCGGATGCCGCGCGAGTTCAGGCCCAGCATCAGCCCCAGCGCGACGGTGTCGTTGTAGCAGACCGCTGCGCTCGGCCGATGGCCATCGGCGAACAGTTCGTCGGTGCGTGCAGCCGCCTCCAGCCGGTTCGGCGCCGATTCGATCATCCAGCCGGGTGGCAGCGACAGTCCAGCCTCAGCCAGCGCCTGCTGGAAGCCGGCACGGCGCTGGTGGCAGGAACTGGACGCCGCGTGGCCGCCGAAGAAGGCGATATGGCGATGGCCGCGCTCGATCAGGTGGCGGGTGGCCAGATAGGCCCCATGCTGGTTGTCCAGCGTCAGGAAGTCCCAATCGGCCCCGTCCAGCTCACGGTTGAACAGCAGGACGTTGGCATTGGCTCCCAGTGCCTGGCGCAGCTGCGTGGCATCGCTGCCTTCGGCCGGCGACAGGATCAGCCCCGCCGGGGTGTGTTCCATCAGCGTGGACAGCACCGCCTGCTGGCGTTCCGGCGATTCGCCGGTGCTGCCCAGCAGGGTCACGTAGCCACGCCCACCCAGCGCCTCGTCGACGCCGGAGGCGAATTCGGCGAAGAATGGATTGGACAGGTCGTTGATCACCAGTGCGATGCTGGAGGACGTGCGCCGCCGCAGGTTGGCTGCTGCGCGGTTGTAGACATAGCGCTGGCGCCGCAGCTCGGCCTCGACCTTGGCCCGGGTATCGACGTTGACCAGCGGGCTGCCGCGCAGCACCAGCGACACGGTCGCCCGCGATACGCCGATGGCGCGCGCGATGTCGGTCACCGTCACTGCCTTGCCGGCGCGTTTGCTGGAAGTGCTGCTGCCGTTGTCGTTCATCGTATTCCCGGGCTCCGCTGAGGGCTCAAGCCTAATGGATCGCGGCCGTCTCGTGCCGTGCCGTTCGCTGGGTCGCCGCGAACGGCACAGCCCCGATCAACGCAGCTGGCTGCCAGGTGCCGCGCACCAGGACACCGGCAGATCCTTCACCGCCGTGCCCCACCCCTGGGTCGGCGCCTGCGCGTCGAGGGCGAAGTGCAGGCGCGGGCCCTGCTGCAGGCGCTCCCAGTCCAGCCAGACCGGGGGATGCGCCTGGCCATCGACCTGCACGCCCTGCACGTACTGCAGGCGGCGGCCGTCCGCCCCCGGGGCATTGATGCGCAGGGTGCGGCCATTGCCCATGTCGACCTCGACCCGGGCAAAGCGCGGCGTATGCAGCAGGAACTGGCCACTGCCCGGTACTGCCGGGTACATGCCGATCGCACTGAACAGGTACCACGCCGACATCGTTCCAAGATCGTCGTTGCCGGTCACGCCATTGGGCGCATTGGTGAACAGCTGCTGCGCGGCCCGCACCACCGCGGCGGTCTTCCACGGCTGGCCGATCAGGGTGTAGAGCCACGGCGCGTGCAGATCGGGTTCGTTGTTCGGGTTGTAGCGGAACTGGTTGTAGTAGCTGTAGGGTCCGACCACCCATTCGCGCCGCGCGGCATTGAGCGGGTCGGCCTGCAGTGCATCCATCGCGAAGAAGGCATCGAGCCGGCGCCCGGCCTGCTCACGACCGTCCATCGCCTCGACCAGCCCCGGCATGTCCTGCTGCGCCAGCCACTGGTACTGCCACGCGGTGCCTTCATGGAAGCCGTGGTGGGAACGTGGGCTGTAGTGCCCGTCGGCCGGGGTGTACCACTGCCCGTCCTCGGTGCGAGGCCGCGGGAAGCCGCTGAAGCCGGTCTCGGCGTCGCGGACCTGCGGGTCCCACACCTTGCGCCAGTTGCGGCCGCGCTCTCGCAGCGTCGCCGCATCCCGGGCGTGACCCAGGCCATCGGCCATCTGCGAAAGCGCGCAGTCGGCCAGTGCATATTCCAGAGTGGCCGAGCCGCCGTGATGCGGATCGACGTCCATGCCCTTGGACGGGAACGCACGGTCGTAGACCACGTAGCCCTTGTCCAGATAGGTCGGATTGCCCGACCGGCCCGCATGACGGGAATTCAACGGAGGGGTGCCGAACGCATTGCGGCGCAGCGCATCCCACGCCTGCGATTCACGGCCCTTGAACGCACCGAAACGCCACAGGTCGACCATGAACGGGGTCACCGGATCGCCGGTCATGATGTTCGTCTCAAAGTTGGCGTAACCCCAGCGTGGCAGCCAGCCCCCCTGCTCGTCGATCGCCAGCAGCGTGCGGCCGATGTCACGCGCCACATCGGGGCGGGTCAGCGCCAGCCATTGGTTCTGCGCACGGTAGGTATCCCATAGCGAGAAGTACTCGTAGTAGGTCCAGCCATCCGCGCGATGGATGCCATCGTCGTAGCCGCGGTAGCGGCCGTCGGCATCGCTGCCGGTCAGCGGCTGCAGCAGCGCGTGGTAGGCGGCGCTGTAGAACACCGTGCGGTCATCAGCACTGCCGCCCTGCACGCGCACCCGGCCCAGCTCCTCGCGCCACGCCTGCTGCGACAGCGCGCGCATGCGGTCGAACCCCATCAGCGCTCCGCCCTGCATGCCCTCGGTGCGCAGGTTGGTGCGCGCGCCTTCGGCATCGACGTGCGAAATCGCGCTCACCGCCGTGACCGACTGCCCCTTGGCCAGGTCGAAGCTCAACCAGGCACCGTTCGGCTTCTGCTCGCCTTCCATGCTGTGGCGCGCCCCCGGCAGGCCACCGGCCTCGCCCCAGGTACCATGCGCCTTGAACGGGCGATCGAACTCGATGCGGAACCACGTCGTGTACTGGTGGCCACCGCAGAAACTCTTGGTGACCAGCTTGCCCTCGACCACGCGGTCGCCGACCACGTCGATCACGCTGCCGATCACCGAATGGCGTTCATTCGCCTGGCCGACATTCACCAGCACGTGGCCATCGCCGCTTCGCTGGCTGAAGGTGTAGCGCTCGGCGGCGGCACGGGTGCGCGCGGTCGCCTCGGCATCGATGCCACCGTAGCTGGTCAGGCGCACCTTGTAGTAGCCGGCCTGGCCGATTTCGCCGTCATGCGTGTACGACGCGGCATAGGTCTTGTGGTTGAAGCTCTTGGCGTCGGCGGTGTCGAAATCGCCACCGGGACCGATGCTGCCGGTCACGGGCAGGACCGAGACCTGGCCGCCCTGCTCCCAGCACCCGGCACCGGACAGGAAGGAGTGGCCGAAGCCACGGATCTTCTCGTCGTCGTAGCGCCACCCCGAATAGTGGCTGCCGATGGGGCTGACCTGGATCAGGCCGAAGGGTGCCGAGGCGCCCGGGAACGTGTTGCCATCGTCCTTGCTGCCGATGAAGGTGTTCACCTCGCGCTCGAGTGCGGCCGGGGCGGCCTGCAGCAGCACCGGCGACATCGCCAGAGCGAGCAGCCAGGCCAATCGCGTCAACGGGCGCGGCGTCGAGGGGACAGCGGGAGCGGACGGCACTGGGCGCATGTCGGGTTCCTGTGGTCGATGGTGCGGTGGCAGACGGCTGGAGCCTGCAACGCCTTCCGCTGAGCGCTGCCTGCAGGCAGCCTGCTCCCCGTGGAATGGCGCGAGACCCGCGCAACCGTGAATTTAGATCGATTCAAGTAGAGCATGGCGATTCGCGCCAATGCATTCTGCGCCGCAGCATACGTCCCGCCGCGCGGCCTCTTGGCCGGCCTGCCGGGGAATCGCGCGAGAAAACGTTTCCAGCCGATTCAGAAAAACGTCATGCCCCCGCCACGGCAATACCATATTGCGCAGCAGCATGCGCCGACGGGCAACCCATGCTAAAAAACGCCCGCCCATCGCTTAGATCGATCCAAGACGACGTTGCGGTGGCCGGGAGTTTGGGGAAGCAGCGACAGGACGGGCCGGCACAGACAAAGGATGCAGTTGCAACTGCGTAGCGACCGCACCGGCATCACCAAAGATTAGATCGATTCAAGTCATCCGCACCACGTCACACGTCACCGGATCAATCCAGGAGAGAGGGAGAGATGGGAATGAGTCACTCAATACGCATGCATGGCCAGGACGCGCTGTCGCTGGCCATCGCGCTGGCATTGGCCGCCGCCGTCCTGCCGGCGGGCGCCGCCGCGCAGCAGGCCACCACCGGCACGCCCGACGCCACCACGCTGGACAGCGTCCAGGTCACCGGCTACCGCTACGCCATCGAAAAGAGCCTTGAGCAGAAGCGCGACGCCAACGCCGTGGTCGAAGTAATCACGGCCGAAGACGTCGGCAAGTTCCCCGACAAGAACGTGGCCGACGCGCTGCAGCGCGTACCGGGCGTGGTCATCACCCGCGACGGCGGCGAAGGCAAGACGGTCAGCGTGCGCGGCCTCGCTGCAGACCTGACGCTGACCCAGTTGAACGGCAACTACGTCGCCACCTCCGAGACCAACGACGAGGCGACCCGCTCTTTCAACTACACCCTTCTGCCGTCCAACATGCTGTCCAGCGCCGAGCTGTTCAAATCGCCGGAAGCGCGCATCGATGAAGGCGGCATCGGCGGCACGGTCATCCTGCACACCCGGCGCCCTCTGGACATGGAGTCCAACTCGGGCTTCGTCACCCTCGAAGGCACCTCGTCGGATACCAATCACGACATCGATCCGCAGGCCTCCGCACTGTACTCGTGGCACAGCAAGGACGAGCGTTTCGGCGTGCTGGTCGGCGTGACCCAGCAGAAGCGCACCAGCCGCACCATGGAAGTCACCACCGAGAACTATCAGTGGTACGGCACCGATACCGATGCGCGCGACGTGCATGGCAACCCCATGCTGCAGGACGGCATCGAGTACTGGTGGGGCAACTCCGGCTTCAACAACCAGAACGGTCGCAACTACACCGACTTCTTCATGCCGACCTCGGTCAATTTCGCGGTGAAGGAGGAAACGCGCGAGCGCAAGGGCGGGCAGCTGACCTTCCAGTTCAAGCCGGTCGACAACGTGACCATGACGGCCAACTACTTCCGCTTCGAGCTGGAGGGCAACTACGCCCAGCACATGCTGAAGGTGCCGGAGTGGAGCATGGCCCGCTTCAATGGTGACGGCAACTGGGCCGGCGGCCGCATGCTCAACGGGCTGGACTTCGATCCCAGCGGCACCGTCGTCACCGGCGCGCAGTTCGAGAAGCTGGCCGGCAAGACCTATTACTGCAATGAAGCCGAGGCCGAAGCGGCCGGGCTCGAGCCGGGGGGCTGGGGCCCCGATGACTGCACCATTCCGACCCCGCAGCTCACCGGCGGCTACAGCCGCGAAAAGGCGCTCTCGCAAACCGCCGACCTCAGCATCGACTGGGATATCAGCCCGCTGTGGAAGGCGTCGTTCACCGGCGGCCGCACCTGGTCCGAAGGCGGCCCCTCGATGAACTTCCGCATGTCAGCCAAACCGCGTCGGCAGACCAATGGCGTGTGGGAATCGTCCAGCAGCACCTCCTGGGACCTGACCGGCACGCCGTCGGGCACCTTCGCTCCCGACCTGCAGCAGCAGCTCATGGCCGGCATCGCCGAGATCGACACCGGTTCGACCGACTCGTCCTGGAAGCAGACCGAGATCAAGCAGAACTATTTCCAGGCCGATGTCACCAAGCTGTTCGAATCCGGCTGGCTGGACTCGATCCAGTTCGGTGCCAAGTATCGTGACGGCACGGTGCACCGCAACACCGGCAATACCTACTGGGTGTGCCAGGGCCGAGACCCGTCGGACTACGACAACAACCGCTACCAGAGCGGCTGCGACCCTACGGCCAATATCGCCCAGCCCGGCTTCTTCCTGTCCAACCCGATCAGCAACATCCCCGGCGGCTTCAATACCAACGTGTTCCCGGGCATCAACTATCCGGCCTACATCGATTACCTGAACAAGACCTACGGCGGTTCGCACAACCGTGTCGAGGACGACTTCATCTACAACGTCAACGAGAAGATCTACTCGGGCTACTTCCAGGCCAACTTCCGCACCGAGCGGGTGCGCGGCAACGTGGGCGTGCGCGTGGTGCGCACCAAGCAGCTGGCGCAGTCCACCGATTCGATCGAGCGTTTCGACGACTACTTCCTCGACAACGCCGCAGGCGCACCGATGGCGTGCTCCGACCCGGCCGCGGCGGCCTACCCGAACTACAGCTGCGAGAGCGGTTTCGTGCGCCTGCCCTACAACCTGGCACAGAGCAAGAGTTTCGAGCTGCTGGGCGTGGACCGCACCTACACCGACGTCCTGCCGAGCTTCAACATCGCCTGGGACATCACCGATACCCTGCTGCTGCGCGGCGCCGCCTCCAAGGTCATCGCACGCCCCGGCTACACCGAGATCGGCGCTCCGGGCAGCCTGCGCTACTACAGCGAGGAGTACGTCAATGACCGCCGCGTGGCCGGCGGTGCACCGACCCCGGGCTGGACCGGCGACGGCAGCAACAAGCAGCTTGAACCCTTCGAGGCCACCCAGTTCGACCTCGGCCTGGAGTGGTACTTCCAGCCTGGCGCGGTGGCCGGCGTGGGCCTGTTCCGCAAGAACGTGGACAACTTCACCGTGCCTGTCGTGCGCGACATGCAGATGCAGGTCGGTGGCGAAACCGTGACCGTGCAGGACTACGAGACCCGTGCCAACGGCCAGGACGGCGTGTCGCAGGGCGTGGAGCTGTACGGCCAGTACACCTTCGATTTCGGCGTCGGCGTGCAGGCGAACTACACCTACAACGACACCAACCTGGCCTCGATCGTGCTGGATGGGCAGAACATCGGCTCGTCGCCGCTGGTCGGCAGCGCCAAGAACCAGGCCAACGTGACGGTGTTCTACGAGAACGACAAGTTCCTTGCCCGCGCCTCGTACAACCGTCGCGGCCAGGTGGTCGGCGGACTGAACAACGGCATGACGGTCTACACCGAGCCGTACGACCAGCTTGATCTCAACGTGGCCTACAACCTCACCCCGGAGTGGACCCTGACCGCGTCGGTGATCAACGCCACCAGGTCCGAGCAGCGCGTGCATCTGGGCAATGACACCAAGGCCCGCCTGATCTCCAATACCTACGCGGGCCGCCAGCTGTACTTCGGCGCGACCTGGAAGTTCTAAGGCAGTCGCCCCGCCTGGCGCGGGGACATTCCTCCACGGCAGTCACGCTGGTACAGGTGGCTGCCGTTTTTCATGGGCACCGCGGAGGCTTCACTTGACCCTGCCATCGTTGGAAGGTGCACACTGGCTGCATTCCCCGGAACCGAAGGAGCTACAGATGGACTTCCATGTTGACGGCATGACCTGCGGCGGATGCGCGCGCAGCGTGACCCGCGCGATCCAGAGCGTTGATCCGCAGGCCACCGTGGTCGCCGATCCGCCGACAGGCCGCGTGCAGGTGCAGACCACGGCCAGCGAAGCGGAGATCTTCGCCGCTGTGAAGGACGCAGGCTTCCCGCCGCGCACCGCCTGATCGCCCGGCTCCGGGCGATGCTCACGTCCTTCTGAAGGAGCCACAGCACTCCCGCCGCGCAGGTGCGAAGGCCCCTGCGCCCCGCGGCTCAGCTCCGGCGCGCCTGCCGCCGCCGCGCCGCGACTGGCTCCGCGCCTTCCTCGCCCTCCTCCAGCCGCTGCAGGATCGGGCACTCCGGCCGCTCGTCGCCCGCACAGCAGCTGATCAGCGACTTCAGCGTATCGGCCATCTGCCGCATGTGGTCGATGCGCTGCTCGAGATCATCGATGTGCTGCTCGGCCAGGCGCTTGACGTCGGCGCTGTGGCGCGAGGTATCGTTCCACAGACCCAGCAGATCCGTGATCTCGGCGACCGAGAATCCCAGGTCCCGCGCGCGGCGGATGAACCGCAGTCGATGCACGTCGGCGTGCGAATAGGCCCGGTAGCCGGATGCCGTACGGTCGGCAGCAGGAATCAGCCCGATCTGCTCGTAGTAGCGGATCATCTTCGCCGAAACGCTCGATGCCTTCGCGGCCTCACCGATGTTCAAGACAGTCTCCTTTTCAGTGGCTGGCGGCGTCGGCCATCGGCGCCCGGAAGCGACGCAGGCGCAGTGCATTGCCCAGCACGAACACGCTGGACAGTGCCATCGCACCGGCGGCGAATACCGGCGACAGCAGGATGCCGAAAGCCGGATACAGCACGCCGGCGGCCACCGGAATCAGAGCGGTGTTGTAGGCGAAGGCCCAGAACAGATTCTGCCGGATGTTGCCAAGGGTGGCCCTGGACAGCGCGATGGCATTGGGCACGCCCAGCAGACTGCCGGACATCAGCACTACATCGGCCGATTCCACCGCCACATCGGTACCGGTGCCGATGGCCAGGCCCACATCCGCCTCCGCCAGCGCCGGCGCATCGTTGATGCCGTCGCCGACGAAGGCGACGTGACCATGCGCAGCCTTGAGGCGTCGCACCGCCTCCACCTTGCCTTCGGGCAGCACTTCGGCCACGACCTCGTCGATGCCCAGCTGGCGTGCGATCGCCTGTGCGGTGCGCGCATTGTCGCCGGTGATCATCGCCACCTTCAGTCCCAGCTCATGCAGTGCGGTGATGGCGGCCGGCGTGCTCGTCCTGATCGGGTCGGACACTGCGATCACCGCTGCCAGCCGGCCATCGAAGGCGGCGTACAGCGGCGACTTTCCTTCACCTCCCAGACGCTGCACCAGCGCGGCAACGCCATCGATATCAACGCCCTGCGTTCGCATGAACCGGTCGGCCCCGACTTCAATGCGGCTTCCCTGCACGATCGCACGCACCCCCATGCCGGTGACCGATTCGAACGCCTGCAGGGCCGGCACGGAGATGCCCTCCTCCTCGGCGGCCTTCACGATCGCGCGTGCGATCGGATGCTCCGAGCGCGATTCAACAGCCGCGACCGCGCCCAGCACCGCCGCTCGCGCAAAACCGTTGCTCAGTTCCAGATCGGTCAATCGCGGGCGGCCCTCGGTCAGGGTTCCGGTCTTGTCCACCGCCACCACCCGCGCATCCTTCAGCAACTGCAGTGCCTCGCCCTTGCGGAACAGCACGCCCATCTCCGCGCCCCGCCCGGTGCCGACCATGATCGAGGTCGGCGTTGCCAGCCCCATCGCACAGGGGCACGCAATGATCAGCACGGCCACGGCATTGACCAGGGCGAAGGTAAGCGCCGGGGACGGCCCGAGCAGCAGCCACGCCACGAAGGTGGCCAACGCGGCCAGCATCACCGCAGGCACGAACCACAGCGTGACCCTGTCGACCACGGCCTGGATCGGCAGTTTCGACCCCTGTGCCTGTTCAACCAGGCGGATGATCTGCGCAAGCACGGTCTGCGCACCTACCGCCGTGGCACGCACGGTCAGTGCTCCCTGCTGGTTGACCGTACCACCGACCACGGCCGCGCCCGATGCCTTTTCAACCGGAACCGGCTCACCGCTGATCATCGACTCATCGACGAAGCTGCGCCCCTCGACCACCTCGCCATCCACCGGGACGCGTTCGCCAGGACGTATTTCCACGAGGTCGTCACTGACCACCTCGCCCACCGGGACGTCGACCACCCGACCGTCGCGTACTACGTGGGCGACCTTGGCCTGGAGCTTGACCAGCCGCTTGATGGCTTCCGACGTACGGCCCTTGGCACGCGCCTCGAGAAAGCGGCCCAGCAGGATCAGCGCGACGATCACCGCCGCAGCTTCGTAATAGACGTTCACCGTGCCGGGCGGCAGCAGCCGCGGTGCGAAGGTCGCGATCACCGAGTAGCCGAACGCCGCCGCGGTGCCCACCGCGACCAGCGAGTTCATGTCCGGTGCCAAACGCAGCAGTGCCGGAATGCCCTTCTGGTAGAAGCGCCGGCCGGGAATCACCAGAACCAGCGTGGTCAGCACGAACTGCACATACCAGCTGGCCTGCAACCCGATGGTCGACATCACCCAGTGGTGCATGCCCGGGATCAGATGCGATCCCATCTCCAGTACGAACACCGGCAGGGCCAGCACGCTGGCCAGTATCAGCGCGTGTTTGAGTTCAGCACGCTCGGCGTCCTTCTTCTCCCCGCCGTCATCGGCCTGCGCGCTGCCATCGAGAAGACGAGCGCCGTAGCCCGCCCTGTCGATCGCCGCCAGCAGCGCCTCCACGTCTGCTGCGCCGCGAACGGTGGCACGCTCGGTGGCCAGGTTGACGCTCGCCGCGCTCACGCCCGGCACGGCCAGCAGCGCGCGTTCGACCCGGCCCACGCAGGACGCGCAGGTCATGCCCTCCACGGCCAGCTCCACGGTCGTGGCCGCAACCTCATAGCCGACCTTGTGCACCGCCTGGATCAAGGCGGCGCGGTCCACCGGCCCCGACGGACGGATATCGGCACGTTCCGTGGCCAGGTTCACCGAGACGCTGCCGACCCCCTCCACCTTGGCCAGCGCGGCCTCGACCCGGCCTACGCAGCTCGCGCAGGTCATGCCTTCGATGGGCAGGCTGATCGGATCAGGCACGGAAGCGGCGGTGTTGGCGTGCGACAGGCTCATGACTGGATTCCCGGGTTCCTTCTGGACAGGAACAGGCTAAACCTTGCCATCGTGGGAAGGTCAAATCCAGCCTGTCCTGTCCGGCGGCCCAGCGGTCAGTTCATCCGCGGGGCATGGATCCACCGGTCGAGGGTGGATCCATGGCGCGGGCTCAGAACGTGAACACGTATTCCAGCGCGAACTCGCGGCCGACCGCACCGAGCAACCGGGTCGGCGCGAAATCGTAGTCCAGCTTGTAGGGATCCTTGTGGTTCCAGCTGGCCGAGTTGAAGACGTTGTTGACGTACACATTGACCTTGGCGCGTTCAGTCACCTGATAGCCCACATTGACGTTCCAGGTGATGAACGGTCCAACCCGGCCGTAGTAGCGCGCCGTGCGCTGGCCGGCGTTCGGATTCGGATTCGGCGAACCATCGGGACGCGTGGCAGGTTCCAGGCAGTCCAGCGAAGGACTGTCGCTGGGTACGTAGCCATCGGCGAACGGCAGGCAGCCGCCGGGATTGTCCAGGCGGTCGGTGCCCCAGTGGTAACGCACGCCCGGCACCGAGCCGATGCGGTCGGCGTACACATTCGCGTTCCAGTGACCACGCTGCCAGGCCAGGCTCGCTCGCAGCTTGCTGCGCAGGTCGCGGTCACGGCGCTGCGGATTCGGATCCGCGGCATAGCGCTGCTCCTTGGTCGACAGCTGGTTGGTGTAGTTCACGCCGAACTGGAAGCTTCCCCATGCTGCGCTGTCCCACCGGTAACGCGCGGTCAGGTCGATACCGCGGACCTCCCGGCTGGCCAGGTTGAACGGCCCCCGCTCGATCGACACCAGGCGGCCATTGCTGTCGCGGTTCACGCGCGCGAGGATGCCGGCGCAGTAGTCGGCACCGGCCGGATTGGCCCACGGCGTGCCGTCGATGTTCAGTCCCGTGCGGCAGCCCGCTTCGCTGGCCAGCACCTCGTCGGCGCCGACATCGACGATCATGTCCTGCAGCTTGATCGCCCAGTAGTCGGCACTGATCGAAAGATTGGACATCACATCCCAGACGAATCCGACCGTCCATGAATCCCCCGTTTCCGAGCGCAGCAGCGGAGTACCGCGACGATTCACGTCGAACGTGTACCAGACATCGGTATTGCCCACTCCACAGTTGTTGACCAGATAGGCACCGCTTTCGATGCAACGCAGGCGGTCATAGGTCTGCACCTCGGAACTGCTGGGCTGCCCCAGCAGGTAGTGCATGTCAGGCGCGTGGAAGCTGGTGGCGTAGGAACCGCGTACCAGCAGCGACTCCACCGGCCGCCATTCCAGACCGACATTCCAGGTGGTCTCCTTCTGGCTGCCGATGTCCAGCGCCTCTGCATTGGCGTCGGCCTTGTAACTGCCGTAACGGTCATAGCGTGCCGCCGCGGTGGCGATCACGCTGTCCAGCAGTGGAATCTTGAACTCCACGCCCGCCGAGTAGCGCGTGCGCTCGCCGCCACCGCGATCAACGTTCTGCAGGTCGAAATCGATGCCGGCGCGAGGGTCGGGAGCGAGGTGATATCCCTGTTGCGCCACCTCGGCCACCGCCGCGAACGAAACAGGCCCCGCCCAGCCCTGGAACAACTCACCGGTGATGTCCGCCGACGCCTGGTTGACCCAGGAAGACGCACGGTTCTTCGCCACCGTACCCATCTGCCAGTACTGGTCCGGCGTGAGCGGGTTCCACCAGCGTGCTTCGTCCAGTGCGTAGATCGCTTCACCATCCGCCGTCGTACCCAGGCGCGGGCCGAGGAAGAAGTCATAGGACTTCTGCTCGTCCACTACATTCTGCCGCTCTTCCACGCGGTAGTAGGAACGGCCGATGGTGGCACTCCAGTCGAAGCGGTCCGCCAGGCGCCCGCGCAGGCCTGCACTCCAGTCCCAGGACAGCTCCCGGTTGGTGTTGCGAAGGGTGTCCAGGCCGCCCACTTCGTTGGGCGTGAACTGGCGCACGCCCAGGATCGCGCGGTTGCGGTTGGCATCCCAGTAGTAGCCGTTGTCATCATCGATGAGCGTCACGCTGGGCGGATTGGTCCCCCAGATCGCCTCCGACCGGTACACCGCCAGGTTGGTCCAGCCCTGCAGGTCGCTGTCGAAATCGAACGTGGCATACAGATTGCCGGACACATTCTCGGCACCACCGGTCAGCAGCCAGTTGGCATAGTCGGCCGTCATGCCACACAACTGCCCGGTATTGGTGATCGTATCGGTGTTGTAGTTGTAGACCAGTCGATCGGCGGTGTAGTACTCGCCATCGAACTTCTCGCAGGTGCCGGTCGGCGGCGCCAGTCGCTGGCCGGTACCCGGGTCGATCAGGGCCAGGCCGGCGGTAGGACGGAAACCGACCTTGCGCTGTTCCATGTTCCAGGAGGGGCGCGGCGCATCATCGGCATCATCCATCTGCGGCCGGTCACGGCCGAACAGCGGATCGCGCTTGGTGTACTGCAGCGCGTAGGTCACGCTCCAGTTGTCTCCGGTCCTGCCACCCGCCCACGACAGATCCCAGGTATCGCGACCACCTTCAGTGGAGGTGCCGCCGCGCACGCGCACTTCGTCGCCGTCGTAGTGGGTCTTCAGGATGACGTTGACCACGCCTGCAATGGCATCCGAGCCGTAGATCGCAGAGGCGCCGCCGGTCAGGACCTCGATGCGCTCCACCGCAGCGGCAGGAATGTTGCCGTAGTTGGAGAAATTGGTCTCCCCGCCATAGGGCAACGGGTAGTCGGCCACGCGACGGCCATTGACCAGCAGCAGTGAGCGGTTGGGGCCCATCCCGCGCAGATTCAGGCCGCTGGCGTTGGGCGTGTGCGAGCCCCACTGCGACGCCGCCTCCACGGTGCCGGTGGCTTCGGTCAATGTCTTCAGCGCATCGTACACGCTGACAAAGCCTTCCTTCTGGATCTGCTGCGCGGTGATCACGTTGACGGGAGCTGGGCCTTCGACGCTGGCGCGCTTGATGCGCGAGCCAGTGACGGTGACCGCGTCGAGATCCTTGGTGGACGAACCTGAGACTTCCTGTGCATTGGCAGCCAGCGGAAGCAGGGCCAGGACCAGGGCCTGGGACAGCAGGTGACGACGATTGCGGACGAACTGAGCCATGTGGACGCTCTCGGAGGGTGTGGTCGCACGGATGGGTGGTGGCGCGGCACTACGGAAGATCCAGGTGCCGGGTCGGTTCAAGCCGGTTCCGGCGCCCCCCTGTGGATCGATCCAAACTAAAGCACAGCTGAACCGGAGAGAGCATTCCGCGGCGCAACACGCCGCTGCGGATCCGCTGCCGTCCCCGCTTGAAAAGTAGATGAATCAGTGGCTTGCGCAGGTTGGCCGCCGCAGGCCGGAGATGAACTGAGGACACGCGAGCGGCAGACCCGCGCGGAACCGACTTCGCCCGGTATTAGGACAGATCGCCGTCCAGCGCCCGCCGCAGCCCCGCCACGATTGCGGCATCGGTCTGATCCCAGTGCGGGTCCAGCCCGCGCAGTGCCGGGTTGTGGAACTGCATGGCCGAGTGCCGGCGGCTCTTGGCCGACGCGTGCAGCTCAACACAGCCGCTGTGCCGCGCCACCGCAGCGATGTTGGCCGGGTCCAGGCCAGCACCCGCCATCACGCTGATGCGCCCCGCCGCCCGGGCGACCAGGCCTTCCAGCACGTCGACACCGGCAGCCGCGCTGGCCTGTCCCCCGGACGTCAATACACGGCTGCACCCCAGAGCGATCACCTGCTCCAACGCCGCCGGAAGGTCACGCGCGGCGTCGAAGGCACGGTGGAACGTCACCTGCAGCGGACCCGCCGCCTGGATGAGCGCGCGGCACAGGGGCAGATCGATATCGCCCTGCCGGTCCAACGCACCGATCACCACGCCATCGCAGCCCAGCGCACGGCACTGTGCGATATCGCGCAGCATCAGCTCGGCCTCCAGGGCGTCGTAGTGAAAATCGCCCGGCCGCGGCCGCACCAGCACGAACAGCGGAATCGACAGGCGTTCGCGGGCCATGGCGATGCTGGCGAACGACGGTGTGGTGCCGCCCTCGGCAAGGTTGTCGAACAGTTCGATGCGGTCGGCACCACCGGCCTGCGCGGCCAACGCCGAAGCCAGCGAGTTGCTGGCGATCTCCAGGGTGAGCCGCGTGCTCACGCCTGTGTGCTCGTGTAGATCGACGGTGAATCGCGCAGGTCGTCCTGGCGCTGCGCATCGCAGACGGCATAGACGAAACCGCGATGCAGCGCATAGGCGCCCACCTCGCCCTGCTTGTTCATGGCCAGGAAGCACACCTGCAGGGTCCTGCTTGCCTCGGGACGCTTGCGTACCACGCGGTCGATCGCCTCACGGCAGGCCTGGGCGGGCGTTCGACCCTGGCGCATCAGCTCGACCACCAGGAACGAGGCCGCATTGCGGATCATCTCTTCGCCCACGCCCGATGCGGTGGCGGCACCGACCTCGTTGTCGACGTACAGGCCGGCGCCGATGATCGGACTGTCGCCGACCCGGCCGTGCAGTTTCCAGGCCATGCCGCTGGTGGTGCAGGCACCGGCGAGATGGCCCCGGGCATCCAGCGCCAGCATGCCGATGGTGTCGTGGTTGTCGCTGTTGCCGGGAAGGCCACGTCGCTCGGCGTTGATCTGGGGCTGGTACTTCTCGGTCTTCAACCACTCGCGCCAGGCCGCTTCGGCCTGCGGCGTCAGCAGACGCCTGCGCTCGAAGCCCTGCTGCACGGCGAACTGCTGCGCCCCTTCACCCACCAGCAACACGTGCGGGCTGTTTTCCATCACTTTGCGGGCCACCGACACCGGGTGCGGGATGTCGACCAGCGCGGCCACCGCACCGCAGCGGCCATCGCCGTCCATGATGCTCGCGTCCAGGCTCAGCACGCCGTCCCGATCCGGATTGCCGCAATGGCCCACGGTGGGATTGCACAGCTCGCTCTCGGCCCAGCGTGCGCCGGCCTCCACTGCGTCCAGGGCACTGCCGCCCTGCGCCAGGACCTTCCATGCCGCCTGGTTGGCCGGCACACCGAAGTCCCAGGTCGAGACCACCTTCGCTCCGCCCTGCACACGTGCCTGTACGCCCGGCAGGGCGGCCATGCCTGCCGCCAGCGCTCCGGCCTGCAGGAACTGCCTGCGATCCACCATGTTGCCTCCCAGTCTGCAACGTGTCGCCGGCCCGATGCCGGCAGCACCGATCAATCGTGTACGGGGTACCGCGCCGCATGCCAGACGGCGGCGCCCAGCACGCCCAGTTGGCCGTGTTCCACCCGCCATACCGGCACCTGCCGCAGCACGTCGGCCAGCACGCCCTTGTTGAGGAAGCGCTCGCGGAAGCGGCCATCGGCGAGGAAATCCTGCACGTGGGTGGAAATGCCGCCCGCCAGGTACACCGAGCGGGCCCCCACGGCGATGGCGGCATCGCCGGCCAGGCTGCCCAGCCAGGCGCAGAACACCTGCAGCGTCTCCACTGCAAGTGCGTCTTCGCCGCTGCGTGCGGCGCCGATCAGCGCTTCGGTGCTGGACCACACCGGAGTGACGCCATGCAGCTCGCACAGGCACGGATACAGATTCATCAGACCGCTGCCGGACAGCACACGCTCGTTGTCCACATGTGGCCACCGCTGCAGCAGCCTGCCCAGCACCTCCAGCTCCAGCGCGTTGCCGGCCCCCAGGGCAGCGTGGCCGATCTCGCTGGGCAGCACCGGACGCCCGCCATCGGCGAAGCGCAGCGCCGCGCCCAGGCCGGTACCGGCCCCCAGCACCAGCGCCGGGAACGCCATCGCCGGGTCGGCATCGCCGTTCAATGGAACCAGGGTGTCGGCCTGCAGGTAGGGAATGGCCAGTGCCACCGCCTCGAAATCATTGATGAGCTGCAGATCGTCCAGACCGGACTGTGCGCGGGTGGCGGACAACGACACCGTCCACGGCAGATTGGCATTGATCAGCACATCGCCATCGAGCAGGCCGGCGATGGCGACCACCGCCGACCGCACCGGCAGTGCGAGGCTCCGGGTGAAGTCGGCCAGAATCGCCGCCAGGCTGGAATGATCGGCACACGCGTAGGTGCGATGACTGCCCAGCCGTGGTGCCTGTCCCGGCAGCGTTTCAGCCAGCGCCAGGCGGGCAAAGGTACCGCCGACATCGGCGACGACCAGGCTTCGCGGAAGACCGCCGCGGGAGGAGTCGGTGGAAACCGGGGGCACTGCTGCGATGGTCACTCTGGCCTGCTTGAATCGATTGAATCGCACCGATTCTCAGGCATCAGGGTCGCTTTGCCTAGCGCGGCGCAGCGCCGGCAGCCGAACCTGCCATGGCCTTGTCCGCAGCGTCCGGGTGGCGGCAGCCGGGACGCAGCGCGCAGCGGCACCTGCGGATCAGGGCTCTGCGGTCTGCAGACTATAACGGGTGGTGGCGGTGAATACCGCACCATCCGGCTGGGTCGAACGCACGTCGATCCTGTGGTCGCCCACGGCCAGGTGGGTGGGCAGCGCGCCGCGCCACAGATGCGGCGAAGCGGTGGCCTCCGGCGAGCGATCGTAACCGCGCAGCACGCTGGACAGGTCGTCCGCCGCATTCTCCACCAGCAGCCGCGGGTCGGGCTGGCGGACCTGCTTCATCGGCTGCCATGCCCCACCGTCCACGCGGTACTCGACCACGCTCGCGTCCTCACCCATGTACACGTTGGCGTACACGCCCCACGCCGGATACGCGCCCTGGCGCAGCACCTTCGGCGCATGCAGGCCGATCTGTTCGCTGGCTGGCGCGCCGGCCACGCGATACTGCAGGCGATAGCTGCCGTTGCCAGCCACATCCAGCAACGCGTAGCCCTTTGGCGTGCCGTCGCTCATGGTGCTGTCCGGCACGCCGGCAGCATCCTTCACACCGGACCAGAACGCACCGCAGTTGGCACCGACGTTGTACTCGTGCAGGGGCTTTTCGCCGTGCCAGCCCTCGGCCTTGCCATGGTAGACATGCTGCTGGGTGTGGCTGTGGCCGCTCAGGACCAGCACGTTGCGGAAGTCCTTCAGCAGGTCGAACAGGCGCTGCCGGTCGGCGTGCCGGAAGCTCTCGCGACCCGGCGCCGCATCGAACAGCGGAATGTGCATGCCCAGCACCAGCAGGCGGTCGCGATGCAGACCCTTGAGGTAGGCGGCAAGGAACGCGAACTGATCCTCGCGCAGGCCACCGACATAGCTCGGCCTCGCCTTCGGGTCGTACACCACATCGTCGAGGAACACGAAGCTGGCACCGCCCTCCTCCACGGCGTACGTGTCCGGGCCGTAGACGTTGCGCCAGCTGTCCAGCGAATGCTCGTCGACGGCGGCATCGAAATCGAGATCGTGGTTGCCCGGCACATGGAACCACGGCACGCCCAGCTGCGTGGTGACCTTGTTGATGGCCGGATACAGCGTCAGGTCATCATTGACGATATCGCCGAGCGTCGTGCCAAGCCGCGCCCGGGTCTGGCCGACCAGCGGCGCCACGATGGACTGCTGGTAGTAGCCGATGTCCTTGAGGCTTGCGGTCTGTGAATCAGTGAACACCAGCATCTGGAAACCACGCCGGTTGTCATGACGATCCGTCTGCAGCGCGAAGTCCCAGTTGCGGGTGGCATCGCCGGTTGCGGCGATGCCACCGTACTTCAGTGCAGGCGAGCCGTTGGGCTGGAAATGACGCCAGAACGACGGCAGCCCGTCGCTCACCTTCGGGAACGCGTACGCATCCGGCTTGATCACGAACACCGTCTGGCCCTCGCGCACGGGCAGGCTGTAGCTGCCATCGGCTGCGGTCTTCACGATGCGCTCGCCGTTGGACACCTGCACCCCGGCCAGGCCCGGGTCGGTCGCACCACGGCCGGGCCTGCCGTCGCGTTCCAGGTAGACCTTGCCGCTGACAACCGCATCCGCAGCCCAGGCCGGCGAGGTCAGCAACAGGCAGCACAGCCACGCAGCGGGCGATTTCATGGGCAATCCGGCAAAGAAGAGGACTGCCTATTGTAGAGCGGAGCCATGGCTGTCTGCCGCGCGGATGCAGCCGGGCCGGCGCCGGCGCCGAAAGCGCGTGCGGACCGCAGGCCACATGCAGCCATCAACGATGGCGCGTTTCCAGCACCCGCCGCGCGTCGTCAAGCGACAGGCCGCGTGCGCGCAGCAGCACCAGCAGGTGGTACAGCAGGTCCGAAGCCTCGCCCAGCAGCGCCGCGTCATCCTGTGCGACTGCGGCCAGAGCGGTTTCCACGCCCTCCTCGCCCACCTTCTGCGCGATACGGCGGATGCCGTCCTCGAACAGGCGGGTGGTGTAACTGCCGGGTGGACGCTGTGCTTCACGCGTGGCCACCAGTTGCCCCAGCCCGCCCAGGAAATCCTTCGGCGCCTGGTCGAAGCAGCTCTCCGTACCGGTGTGGCAGGTCGGTCCTGCCGGGCGGGCCAGCACCAGCAGCGTATCGGCATCGCAGTCCACGCTGATGGACTGCACCACGAGCACGTTGCCGGACTGCTCGCCCTTGGTCCACAGGCGCTGCCTGCTGCGGCTGTAGAAGGTCATGTGCCCGACGGCAAGCGTCGCGGCCAGCGACTCCGCGCTGACGTAACCCAGCATCAGCACCTGCAGGGTATCGGCGTCCTGCACCACCGCGGGCAGCAGGCCGTCCCCCTTGCTCCAGTCCAGCCCCTGCAGGGCCTCCAGCGACGGTCGCACCTCAATAGACATCCCGTACCTCGATCTGCTGTTCGCGCAGGTAGCGCTTCAGGTCTGCAATGGCGATGGCGCCGCTGTGGAACACGCTGGCGGCCAGCGCACCATCCACGTCGGCGCGGTCGAAGGCCTCGGCGAAATGCTCCATCGTGCCCGCACCGCCCGACGCGATCAGCGGCACCTGGCACAACGCACGCGCCTGCTGCAGCTGGGCCACATCGTAGCCGCGGCGCACCCCATCGCTGTCCATGCAGTTCAGCACGATCTCGCCTGCGCCGCGGCGCTGTGCCTCGACGATCCAATCCAGCGTCCGTATGGGTACCGCTCGGGTCTTGTCCGGGTCGCCGCTGAAGCGGCGCACCCGCCATTCGCCATCGGCCTCGCGCACCGAGTCGACGCCGACCACCACGCACTGCACGCCGAACTCGGCAGCCAGCTCGTCGATCAGTGCGGGACGGCCCAGTGCCGGCGAATTGATCGAGATCTTGTCGGCACCGGCAAACAGCACCCGCCGTGCGGTTTCCACGCTGTCGATGCCACCGGCTACGCAGAACGGGATATCGATCAGCCGTGCGATGCGCTCGACCCAGGCCACATCGACCGAACGCGCCTCGGGGCTGGCGCCGATGTCGTAGAACACCAGCTCATCGGCCCCCTGGTCGCGGTAACGCTGCGCCAGCTCGGCGATATCCCCCATGTCCACGTGGTCACGGAAGCGCACCCCCTTGACCACCCGTCCTTCGCGCACGTCCAGGCAGGGAATGATGCGGCGACTCAGCATGCCAGCGCCTCCGCCAGGTCCATGCGCTGTTCCAGCAGCGCCTTGCCAAGGATGGCGCCGCCACAGCCGGCAGCACGCGCATCGGCCACGTCGGCCACATCGCGGATGCCACCGGAGGCCTGCACCTGCACGCCCGGCAGCAGCGACACCAGGTGCTGGTACAGGCCGATGTTCGGCCCGGCCAGCATGCCGTCGCGGGCGATATCGGTACACAACAGGTGGCGCATGCCCGCCCGTGCATACCGCAGCGCGAGGTCATCCAGGGTCACGCCCGCGTTCTCGGTCCAGCCATGCACCGGCAGCTGCCACTGGCCCTGAGGGTCCTGGCGTGCATCCAGCGCGATGGTGATGTGATCCGCACCGAACGCCTGCAGCCAGCCGACCACTTCATCGGGTCTGCGCACTGCCAGCGACCCTACCACCACCCGGCTCGCGCCCGCATCGAGAATGCGCGCCACATCATCACGCCCACGCACACCGCCGCCGGTCTGCACCTGCAACGTCGTCTGCGTGCGAACCGCTGCCAGCAGCGGGGCCAGCGTGTAGCCACCGGCACGCGCTGCGTCCAGATCGACCAGATGCATCCAACGCGCGCCCTGCGCGGCGAATGCCTGCGCGCGCGGCAGGGGATCGTCGCCGTAGTGCGTTTCCTGCGCGTAATCGCCCTGCCGCAGCCGCACCACACGGCCTTCGCGGATATCCAGTGCGGGGTAGACGGTGAAACTCATGCAGCGGTGCCCTCGAGGAAGTTGCGCAACATCAGCGATCCGGTATCGCCGGAGCGTTCGGGATGGAACTGCGCACCGAAGTAGCGCCCCTGCTCCACCACGGCAGTGAACAGGCCGCCGTGATCGCAGGCGGCCACCGTATGGCTGTTCAACGGCGCTGCGTAGCTGTGCACAAAGTAAGCGCTTGCGCGATCAGGCACATCGCGCAGCAGCAGCGAGGACCGCAGTGGCAGCAGGCGGTTCCAGCCCATGTGCGGCACGCGGATGCCGCACGCCGGTACCAGCTTGCGCACCACCCCGGGAATCAGGCCGAGCGCTTCCACGCCGGCTTCTTCCGAGCGCTCGAACAGCAGCTGCATGCCCAGGCAGATGCCCATCAACGGCACCTCGATCCGTCGCAACGGCTCCACCAGTCCCTGCGCGTGCAGGCGCTGCATGCCCGGCCCTGCCGCACCGACGCCGGGCAGGATCACCCGCCGTGCGCCCGCCAGCCCCTCTGCGTCGCGCACCAGCCGGACACTGGCACCCAGCCGTTCCAGCGCATAGCGTACGGAACCCAGATTGGCGCCGCCGGCATCGATCAGCGCGACTTCGCTCACAGGGCCCCCTTGGTCGAGGGCAGCGCCGTGCCCTGGCGCGCCAGTGCCGGGCGCAGCGCGCGGGCCAGCGCCTTGAAACAGGCCTCCACCTTGTGGTGGTCATTGTCACCGCGCACCTGCAGATTGAGGTTCAATCCACTTGCATCGCACAGCGAACGGAAGAAATGCGGCACCAGTTCGGTCGGCATGTCGCCAACGCGCTCACGCTTGAACTCGCCCTCGAAGACGAAATAGGGCCGGCCACTGAAGTCCAGCGCTGCGCTGGCCAGGGTCTCGTCCATCGGCAGGGTGAACCCGTAGCGGCCGATGCCGCGCTTGTCACCCAAGGCTTCGCGCAGCGCCTGGCCCAGCGCCAGCCCTGTGTCCTCGATGGTGTGATGCTCGTCGATGTGCAGGTCGCCCTCGGCGCGGATGTCCAGCGCAAAACCACCGTGCTTGCCGATCTGTTCCAGCATGTGATCGAAGAACGGCAACCCGGTGCGGATGTTGGCGTCACCGGCGCGATCCAGATCCAGCTCGACGCGGATCTTCGTTTCCTTCGTGTTGCGCTGGACCACGGCCGTGCGCGGTGCATCGGCCAGTGCGTGGGCGATGCCCGGCCAGTCCCAGTCACCGCCGAACTGCTCCGTGCGCAACTGGAAGCCACGGATGTTGAGGTTGTCGGCGAACTGCAGGTCGGTGATGCGGTCGCCGACCATCGCCGAGCGTGCCCAGTCGATGCTGCGGTCCTGCAGGTAGGCCGTCATCAGGCCGATGCCGGGCTTGCGGGTCGGGGCATTGTCCTGCGGCCAGCTGCAGTCGATCAGCACGTCACGAAACACGATGCCCTGGCTTTCGAAGATCTGCAGCATCAGATCGTTCGGTCCGTCGAAGCTGGCGCGCGGATAGCCCTCGCTGCCGAGGCCATCCTGGTTGGTGACGATGACGAACTGGTAGCCGGCATCACGCAGCTTCAGCAGTGCCGGAATCACCTGCGGCACGAAGCGCAGCTTCTCGTAGGCGTCGATCTGGAAGTCGGAAGGTTCCTCGATGAGGGTACCGTCGCGGTCGATGAACAGGATCGGGGTCATGCAACGGCCCTCCGGGCCGACAGGGCCGCAAGCACGCGGTCATTCTCTTCGGGGCTGCCAATGCTGATCCGCAGCGCATCGTCCAGCTGCGGGGCTGCACGCTGGTCGCGCACCACCACGCCGGCCGCCAGCAACGCATCGAACGCGCCCTGGGCATCGGCAAAGCGCACCAGCAGGTAGTTCCCTGCGGACGCATGGACCTGGCGTACGCCAGGCAGGCCCTGCAGCGCAGTACGCAGGCGCTCGCGTTCGGTGATCACGGTGGCCACGCGCTCGCGTGTGCGTGCCAGCGCTCCCGGCTGCAGCGCCTGCACCGCCAGTTCCGCGCACGGCGTCGGTACCGGATACGGTGCCTGGCAGCGACGCAGCACCGCGATCAGTTCCGCTGCGGCGATCAACGTTCCGATCCGTGCGGCCGCCAGCGCATGGGCCTTTGACAGCGTACGCAGCACTGCCACATTGGCGTGCGTGGCAAGCAGGGAGGTCGCCGAAGGCCGCTGCGCGTACTCGACATAGGCTTCATCGACCACGACCAGCGCCCGACCGCGCAGCGCTTCGGCCACACGCTCGATGTCGGTCAGGGCGATATCGCTGCCGGCCGGGTTGGAGGGCGCACACAGAAACACCAGCTTCGCATTGCGCGCTCTGGCCGATTCGATCACCGCATCCAGGTCAGCGCGCAGGCCGTCGGCGGCATCGACCAGAGGCACCTCGATCAGAGGCGCGCCCTGCAGCCGTGCACAGACCGCATACATGCCGAACACCGGCGGCGTGACCAGCACACCATCGCGCCCCGGCACGCACAGCGCGCGCACCAGCAGGTCGATGGCTTCATCGCTGCCGCGCCCGACCAGCACCTGTTGCGGCTGCACGCCATACAGCGAAGCCAGTCCATCGCGCAACGCCTGTGGCTGGGGCTCTGGATAGCGCCGGCTGCGGCCCTCGGCGTCCGCGGGGTTGGCCCAGGCCGATTCGTTGGCGTTCAGCCAGACATCGCCCTGCACTGCCGCACTGCGCGCCGAGCTGTAACCTGCAAAGGCCTGCAGGTCGGGGCGCACCAGCGCCAGTACCTCGTCGATCCCGGCATTCATGCAGCCACCTCCATGCGCAGGGCAACGGCGCGCTCGTGCGCGTCCAGCCCTTCGGCGCTGGCAAGGGTGCGCGCGCAGCCGCCGATCGCCGCCAACCCGGCGGCGCTGGCACTCTGCACGCTGATGAAGTTCTGGAAGCTGGCCACGCTGACACCACTGTACGCACGTGCGGCGCCTGCGGTGGGCAGCACATGGTTGGTACCACTGCAGTAGTCGCCCAATGCCTCGGGGGTGTAATCACCCAGGAACACCGAGCCTGCGGCCTGCACCCGATCAAGCCAGCCGCGTGGTTCGCGCAGGGCCAGGATCAGGTGCTCAGGGGCGTAGCGGTTGCTGATCGCGAAGGCATCGGCCAGCGTGTCGACCAGGATCAGGCGCGACGCCGAAAGCGCCTGGCGGGCGATATCCTGCCGCGGCAGCAGCGCGACCTGGCGTTCCACTTCGGCCTCGACCGCGGCCAGCATCGCGGCATCATCGGTCAGCAGCAGCACCTGCGAATCGGGGCCGTGTTCGGCCTGCGACAGCAGATCGGCAGCCACAAACGCCGGATTGGCACCGGCATCGGCAATCACCAGAACTTCCGACGGCCCTGCAGGCATGTCGATCGCCGCTGCACCGTTCTGCGCGACCTGCTGCTTGGCTTCGGTGACGAAGCTGTTGCCGGGCCCGAACAGTTTGTCGCAGGCCGGAACGCTGGCGGTGCCATAGGCCATCGCAGCGATCGCCTGCGCGCCGCCCAGCTTGAAAACGCGTTGCACGCCGGTCAGCCGGGCAGCCACCAGCACCGCCGGATCGGCGCTGCCGTCGGCGCGCGGTGGTGTGCACAGCACCACCTGCGGGCACCCGGCCAGCTGCGCCGGCACGCCCAGCATCAACGCCGTGGACGGCAACGGTGCGCTGCCGGCCGGCACATACAGGCCGACCCGGCCGATCGGCCGCAGCATGCGTTCACAGACCACGCCCGGCGCGGTCTCCACCGCATAGCCCTGGCCCATGCCTGCGCTGTGGAAGCGCGCGATGCGCCCGGCCGCTTCCACCATGGCCTGGCGCAGATCGCCTGGCACCGCCGCTTCGGCAGTCGCGAATTCGGCGTCAGACACTTCAAAAGACGGCAGTTGCACACCGTCAAAGCGTGCGGTGATCACACGCAGCGCCTCGTCGCCCTGCGCGCGCACCTGCGCGATCAGGGTCGCGACCGCATCGCGCGTCTGCTGGGCCACGGCCTGCACCGGGCGGGTCAGTGCCGCGCTGCGCGCAGCCTCATCAAGTTGCGACCAGATCAGACGATTCATGCCAGCGACCGCTCCACGCTCAACACCATCAGGCCCTGCGCGCCCGCACGCTCAAGCTCTTCCATGCGCTGCCAGCTCAGTGGTCCGGGGCACATGGTCTGCAGCCGCAGCGTGCCGCCGTCAGCCGGCAGGCGCTCCAGCGGCCCGGCATCGGCCAGCAGCTGGGCCAGGGCATCAACACGGTCTTCGCTGGCGCGGAACATCAGCAGCTTGCGGTCCTGCTTCTGTACCACGCCATCGAGGCGGCGCAGCAGCATGGCGCGCAGGCCCGCTCGAGCGTCATCGGGCACGCGCACCGCACCGGCCAGCACCGCCTCGCTGTCCAGCAGGTTGTGCACCGGCACAAGCTGGTTGGCACGCAGGGTGGCACCGCTCGACACCAGATCGCAGATCAGGTCGGCCGTGCCCAGCCGTGGGGCGATCTCAACCGAACCGGACAGCTCCACCACCTGCGCGTCCACGCCCTGCTCAACCAGCCATGCGTTGAGGATGGCGGGATAGCTGGTGGCGATCCGCATGCCGGCCAGCTGTGCCGGCCCCTGCCATTGCCAGTCCTCCGGCACCGCCAGCATCAGCCGGCACTGGCCGAAACCCAGCCCCCGCAGGGCCTGATAGGCATCCGGCAGGCCGATCTGGCGACGCGCGGCGGCCTGCTCGTCCAGTTCGTTACGACCGACGATGCCCAGGTCGCAGACACCGTCGGCAATCAGGCCAGGAATGTCGTCGTCGCGCACCAGCAGCAGGTCCACCGGCAACGATTCTCCGTAGCAGAACAGCTTGTCACGGCTTTCGCGCCAGCTCAGGCCGCAGGCACTGAGCAGGTTGCGGGCGGGCTCGGCAAGCCGCCCGCTCTTCTGGATGGCGATACGCAGCCGGTCTCGTGCCGGGGCTGCCTGGGTTGCACTCATGGGAAGGTCTCGAAGTTCGGTACGGGGCGCGGATCAGCGCGAGGCCAGACGGTCGATGGCAGCGGCATAGCCTCGATGGCCATGCTCGAGCGAGCGCGCCACCCGCCCGGTGGTGGTCACGCTGACCCCGGTGCGTTCGTGGATCTCGCGGTACGGCACCCCCTGCTGCAGGAGCGGCACCACTTTCCAGCGGTCGGCCATGGCCTCCAGCTCGGCCGGAGTACACAGGTCACGCAGGAAAGCCATGACCTGCTCCGGCTCACGCAGGGCCGCGAACGCCTGGGCCAGGGCTTCCAGATCGGCCTGGGGGTCTTTGGCGGCGATGTCGGGGCGGGCTTTCACGGGGCGGTTCTCTTGCATCAATGTAATAGCGCGCTAGTACATTAGCGCATTCTTGCGCAGTGCGTCAAACCACCCCATCGCCTCCACCCGAGCATTCAGGTTCCGGAAACGAAAAACGCCCGCCAGAGGCGGGCGTCATCCAGGTCAGCGCCGCCCCACCGCGAGAGCGGCGGCACGGCAATGTCAGTTCACACCATCACCTTCGACTGTTCCAGTTCCACCTGCAGGGTGCTGGCCAGCTCCTCGCGGGATACCTCGAACTGCTGCTCGCGGAGCAGATCCTTCACCGCCACCACCCCGCGCGCCAGTTCGTCCTCGCCGGCGAGCGCCACGAAGCGGATGCCCGCCTTGGCCGCGTACTGGAACTGCTTGCCGATCTTCTTCGGCTCCATCTGCACTTCGGTGTTGATGCCACCGGCCCGCAGGCGGCGGGCGATATCCAGTGACTGCGCCATGCCCTGCTCGTCCATCAGCGCCACCAGCGCCTGCACGCTGCTGGCCTCGATTCCGTCGATCAGGCCCGCCTCACGCAGCTGCCAGAACAGGCGCGACAGGCCGATCGAAATGCCGACGCCGGGCAGCTTCGACTTGCTGTAGTGGCTGGCCAGGTCTTCATAGCGGCCGCCGGAGCAGATCGAACCGATCTGCGGGTGGTCGGTCAGCGTGGTCTCATAGACGGTGCCGGTGTAGTAATCCAGGCCACGGGCGATGGAGAAGTTGAGGCAGTAGGCACTCTCCGGCACACCCAGCGCCTGCACCAGCTGCAGCACTTCGCGCAGCTCTGCCACGCCGGCACGCAGCGTTTCCGAGGACCCCGCAGCGTCCTCCAGCGCCGAAAGCTGGGCCAGCGCATCGGCATGCCCCTGAGAACGCACGGCCACGAATGCCAGGATCTTCTCGACCTGTCCGGCCGGAATGCCGAACCCGTCGCCCACCAGCGTCTCGCGCACGTAGTCGGCGCCCCGCTTGTCCAGCTTGTCCACTTCACGCAGCACCGCCAGCTGGCGCTCGCCCTCGGCCACGCCCAGGCTTTCGAAGAAGCCACGCATCAGCTTGCGGTTGTTCAACTGGATGCTGAAGTCTCCGATGCGCAGCTCCGAGAACACCGCGTGGATCACCGCCAGCACTTCGGCGTCGTACCGCACGCTCAGGCTGTCCTTGCCGATCACGTCGATGTCGCACTGGTAGAACTCGCGGAAACGGCCGCGCTGGGCACGCTCACCACGGTACACCCGCTGCATCTGGTAGCGCCGGAACGGGAACGTCAGTTCGTGCTCATGCTCAGCCACATAGCGCGCCAGCGGCACGGTCAGGTCGAAGCGCAGGGCCATTTCCGGAAGCGAGCGGTCACCCGACTCGGCGGCATTGGCCAGCGCACCGGTGGACTGCACGAAGTACACCTGGCGCTCGGTCTCGCCACCGGACTTGGTCAGCAGCACATCGGACAGCTCGAACACCGGCGTCTCCACCGGCAGGAACCCGAAGCGCTCGTAGTTGCGGCGGATGACGTCCAGCATGCGCTGGAACGCAATCTGCTCGCGCGGCAACAGCTCAAGGGTGCCGGGCGGGGTACGGGGCTTGATCACGGGAGCAACTCCTGCTGGAACGGGACGTGGGAGGGGGCGACATTCTAGCGCCCTGGAGCGCGCGGCCGCCTGACGCAGGGTCGAACAGCCGCTTGAAGTATCATAAGGCCCTCCCCGCCCGCGATACGCCCACGCACCATGTCCCGGCCTTCCGGCGCCCCGTCCGCCAACAACGACACCGCCGGGCAGTCCTGCTCCACGCTGGACTGCCTGCACTGCTCGGTCCGCCACCTGGCGGTGTGTTCGGCGCTGTCTCCTGACGAAGTGCAGGCACTTGAACAGGTGACCGTCTCGCAGGCGGTGACGATGGGCAGCACCCTCGCCCGCACCGGCGAAGAGCGCCAGCATGTCTATACATTGACCGCCGGCGCACTGCGCCTGGTGCGGACGCTGGCCGACGGCCGCCGCCAGATCAATGGCTTCGTGCTACCGGGCGACTACCTGGGCCTGAGCGGCAGCGACCATCACCGCTACGACATCGAGGCGATCGCTGACAGCCGGGTCTGCCGCGTCGCGCTGCCGCAGATGAAGGCGCTGCGCGGGCGTTATCCGCACCTGGAGCGCAAGCTGCTGCAACGCGCCTGCCAGGAGCTGGACGCTGCGCAGGATGCGGCCCTCGCCCTGGCGCGGCTGCAGCCCGCGGAAAAGCTGGCTGACTTCCTGCTGCGCCTGGCCGCGCGCGAGGCGCGGCTGGGCGGCGACGGCCTGCGCGTCTCGCTGCCGATGGGGCGCGGCGACATCGCCGACCACCTCGGCCTGACCATGGAGACGGTCAGCCGCACCTTCACCAAGCTGCGTCAGCAGGCGCTGATCGCGCTGCCGCACCTGAACGTCGTGGAGATCCTCGACGAGGACGGGCTGCGCCAGTTGGCGGGCGACGTCCAGGGTTGAGCGTCGCGCCGGGACCTGCGCCCGGTGGTACCGGGCGCCCCACCCTGCCCCTTGCTTCAGACGACACCGCGCCATGCCCGGCACCTGTGCGTCAGCGCAGCAGCACCTCGCGCAGCGCCGCATAGTCGGCAGCCAGCGGTTCCGCATGCGCGGGACGCTGCAGCAGCGCCGCCAGCGCCGGAGGCACCGGCACTGCTTCGCCGATCAATGGCTCCACCACCGCCTCGAACTTGGCCGGGTGCGCGGTTGCCACCACCGCCCAGTCGCCCTTCGCCCCGCCCGCGCGGAGGTCCTTCAGCACCTTCACTGCCGTCGCGGTATGCGGGCAGAACAGCTCGCCCCCGCTGGCGTGCGCACTGGCGATGGTGGCGCGGATGGTCACATCATCCACCGCGAAAGCACGGAAGGCTGCGCGCAGTTCGGCATCGTCGCCGTCGTACAGCCAGCGCAGGCGCTCGAAGTTGCTCGGCGCGCCCACATCCATCGCATTGGCGACCGTGGCGACACTGGCCTGCGGCTGATACGCGCCGCCCTCGAAGTACTTCGGCAGCACATCATTGGCATTGGTGGCCAGCACGATCTGGCCGATGGGAACCCCCAGCGTGCGTGCGAGCACCGCAGCCATCGCGTTGCCCAGGTTGCCGGTCGGCACCACCAGATTGAGCCGGCGCCGATGCTGCCCATGATGGGCCAGTGCCGCATGCGCGTAGTAGCTCATCTGTGGCAGAAGACGCCCCAGGCTGATGCTGTTGGCCGAACTCAGCGGCACGTCCGCCTGCAACGCCCGATCGGCCAGCGCCTGCTTGACCATGGCCTGGCAGTCGTCGAACGAACCCGCCACGCGCAGCGCCTGGATGTTGTCGCCGAAGCAGCCGAGCTGGTGCGCCTGGCGCGGCGATACCCGGCTATCCGGATACAGCACCACCACGCGCACGCCCGGTTGGCGATGGAAGGCCGCCGCCACGGCGGCACCGGTATCACCGGACGTGGCAACGACGATCGTCAGGTCGCGTCCCTTGCCCGCCTGCAGCCTCGACAGCGCGCCTGCCAGGAAACGTGCGCCGATGTCCTTGAAGGCCGCAGTGGGACCATGGAACAGCTCGAGGACGTAGTCGCCACCGCCAAGCGGACGTAACGGCACCGGAAAATCGAACGCCTCACGGCAGATCGAAGGCAGCGCCTCCTGCAGCGCGTCGCCGTCGAAGAAGGGTGCCAGCAGATCGGCGGCGGTTTCGGCGAGGGTCTCGCCCTGCTGCACATGATGCGGCGCAGGCAAGGCGCTGGGCACATACAGCCCCCCATCGGGGGCGAGGCCGGCGGCGATGGCGGCACTCAGGCCGACGGCCGGCGACTGGCCGCGGGTGGAAACGAATTGCATGGGATCGGTATCCAATGAGAGGAAAGAAGTCAGCACAGTCGTGCTCCCGCCGCGTCCAGCGGCGAGACCCAGGCGTCACTGTCGAAGCCGGCAGCCGCAAATGCCGCGCGGACCTGCCCTGCGGCAGCCTGTGCCTGCACCGCATCTTCGAACCAGGCAAACACGCTGGGACCGGCACCGGAAATACCCGCGCCCATTGCGCCCGCCGACAGCGCGGCGTCACGCGCTGCCTCGAATCCAGCGATCAGGCCGGCGCGGCGCGGCTCGATCAGCACATCGCGCAAGCCTGCGCGCACCAGCGTGGCATCGCCGCGATGGCAGCCGCTGAGGACCAGGGCCAGATTCGCGCTCTGGGCGACAAACTCGCGCAGCTCATAACTGCCCTGCAGTGCCTGCCGTGCCCTGCGCGTTTCCAGCACGGCATGCGGATGCACCAGCAGGCTGTGCCAGCACGCAGGCACCGGCACCGACACCACCCTGTCGGCGGTGCACAGCGCCAGCCCGCCCGCCAGCAAGGGGCCGACGTTGTCGCCATGGCGACCGCCGCTGGCCACCGCTTCGCCGTCGAGCGCGTGCGGATACAGGGCGGCGCGTGGCAGCGGCGCATCCAGCAGCGCGTTGGCTGCAACCAGTGCCGCGACGCAGGATGCTGCTGAGCCACCCATGCCGGAGCCGAACGGAATGCCCTTGTCGATCTCCAGCTCGAACCCGTAGCCCAGGCCCAGGCCCTCGCGCAGTGACAGCAGTGCCGCGCCAGCCGTGTTGCCCGCTGCCTCCAGTGGAAGCTCGACCGCACTGCCACGGATCGCCGCGATACGCACCACAGGCTCATCGATGCGGCGCACGCTGACCGTGTCGCCGATACCGGCGATGGCATGGCCCAGAATGTCGAACCCCACTGCCACATTGGCCACCGACGCCGGTGCGAATGCACGTGCGATCACAGGCGCGCCCCTTCACCGGCCGCCACCCGCAGCAGGTCGGCAAACACGCCTGCAGCCGTGACCTCCGGTCCCGCGCCGGGCCCCTGCACCACCAGCGGATTCTCACAGTAGCGGCGGGTGCGGAACTGCACCACGTTGTCGGTCAGGCGCAGGTTGGCGAACGCGTGTGCCGCCGGCAGCTCGTGCAGACCCACCGACGCGCCGTCCGCGTCAAGCCTGGCCACATAGCGCAGCACTGCGCCGCGCTCGCGCGCGTCCTGCAGGCGTTGCTGCAGTGATGCATCAGACTCGCCCAGGCGGGCCATGAAGTCCTCGACGCTGCCTTCGCGAAGCAGCGCCGGCACCAGGCTTTCCACCTGCACCTGTTCAAGACTGAGTGCGTGGCCGGCCTCGCGCGCCAGGATCACCAGCTTGCGCGCGACATCCACGCCCGACAGGTCATCGCGGGGATCCGGCTCGGTGTAGCCCATCGAACGCGCCTGCGCCACCAGCGAGGAGAACGGCTGGCTGCCGTCGAAGCGGTTGAACAGCCAGGCCAGCGTGCCGGAGAAAATGCCTTCGATGGCCAGCACCTCGTCGCCGGTATCGACCAGGTCGCGCAGCGTGGTGATCACCGGCAGGCCGGCGCCCACGGTCGCCTCATAGCGGAAGCGCGCGCCGCTGGCAGCCGCCGCCGCACGGATCCGCTGGTAGCGCGACAGCGGGCCGGCGCCTGCCTGTTTGTTCGGGGTGACCACATGGATGCCCGCGGCCAGCCAATCGGCATAGCGCTCGGCGACCTCGCTGCTGCCACTGCAGTCGATCACCACCGCATGCGGCAGGTGCGCGGCCAGCAGATGCTCGGTGAAGCGGTCGAGATCGCTGGCCTCACCGCCCGCCTGCAGCGCCTGCCGCCAGTCGGCATGCAGACCATCGGCCTCCAGCCGCATCCGCGAACGCGATGCCAGTGCACGCAGGCGCAGATCGACATTGGCCTTGGCCAACAGCTGCGGGCGCGCCGCCAGCAACTGATCCAGCAGCGCGGCACCGACGTTGCCTGGCCCGATCACGCCCACCGCGAACGTCTGCGGCGACAACCAGAATCCGGCGTGGGCGGCGCGCAGCGCGCGCGTCGCGTCAGCGCTGTCCACGGCCACCGAGATGTTGCGCTCGGAGGAACCCTGGGCGATCGCCAGGATATTGACCTGCGCCCGGCCGAGCGCCTCGAACAGGCGCGCAGCCACACCGGGCTGGCCCGCCATGCCGTCGCCCACTGCCGCCAGCACGCTGACCCCTTCGTGGACCTGTACGCGCTGCACCTGGCCGACCGACAGTTCATGGGCAAAGGCCTGCAGCAACGCTCCGCGGCCACGGCCCGCTTCGGCAGCCCGCACCACGCAGCAGATCGAGTGCTCCGAAGAACCCTGCGAGATCATCACCACCGACACCTGCGCCTGGCGCAACGCTGCGAATACGCGCTCGGCGGTGCCAGGCACGCCGATCAGGCCGGTCCCCTCGAGATTCAGCAGGGCCAGGTCGGGACTCAGCGTGAGCCCCTTCACCGGTCCGCGCGGCGAGCGCTCGGCGCTGATGCGCGTACCCGGGTGGGTCGGCTGGAAGGTGTTGCGGATGAAGATCGGCAGCCCGAGCCGGATCGCCGGCGACATCGTCTGCGGGTGCACCACTTTCGCGCCGAAGTACGCCAGCTCGCAGGCTTCGTCGTAGCTCAGCGACTCCAGCTGCACCGCCTCCGGCACCAGTCGCGGGTCGGCCGACAGCACACCATCGACATCGGTCCAGATGTGCAGCTCGTCGGCATTGAACAGCGCGGCGAAGATCGCGCCGGAGTAGTCACTGCCGTTGCGGCCAAGCGTGGTGATGCGGTCGTTGCGGTCCCGGGCGACGAACCCGGTGGCGACCACGCGCGTCTGCGGATGCTGCAGGCGCCATTTCGCCAGACGGTCGGCGCTGGCTTCCCAGTCCACATCCACGCCCAGCTCGCCGTGGCCGACCACGAGCACGTCGCGTGCATCAAGGACGGCGCAGTCCTCGCCGCATGCGCGCAGGTACGTACCCAGCAGCTGCGCGGAGAACACCTCGCCCAGGCCCTGCACGCGGTCGAGCACTTCACGCGGCAGCTCCCCGATTACGGTCAGCGCGGCCAGCACTTCGGACAGCTGCTCGAAACGCGCGTCGATCCACTCCACGGTGTCGCCCACCTGTTCGCCGAGCAGGGCCACCGCGGCCCCACGATGGCGGGCACGCAACGCATGCCAGGCCTCGCGCCACCCCTCGTCTCCCTGCGCCGCCAGCTGGGCCAGTTCAATCAACGCATCGGTGACGCCCTTCATGGCCGAGACAACGGTGACCTGCTGCGATTCGGGGCGGGCCCGCAGCAGGCCGCCGACATGGCGGTAGCGCTCGGCGTCGGCCACCGAAGTGCCGCCGAACTTGTGCACGACCGTGGACGGCGCGGCCAGCTCGGCCGGGGCAACAGGAGGGGGGAGAACGTGGGAAGACATGCAGACCTCGGCAGGAGGCCCCGTCGCATGCAGGTGTCGAGTTTCCCCGCCACCTGGATGGTGCGGGGCCGTGGTTTTCGGGAGTTACACGAAGACGACGGGCCGCACCAGGGCAGTGGTGACGGTGGTGGTGGTAATGGTGGTGATGGCGACCGGTGCAGTCGGACGCCCCGCGGTAGCGGGTGCAATCAGGCTGGCGGTGGCGGCATCAAGGACCATAGCGGACAGAAAACACTGTTCGCCCCGCTGCTGTCAAGTGCTGCAGCGCAAAAACTCCCTGCGCCGATCATCTGTCAACGTGCCGTCATTTGGTTGCAACTGAGACAAAGCAGCGATCGTCGACTCTGGGATGTCCATTCAGCCGGCATGTTCGGCGATCGCGCGTGGCGCACGGTGGGCGTGCGCGCACAGCATCACCCCGGCCACCAGGAACACGATCGCCAATGCCTCCAGCACGGTTGGCCAGCGCTGCTGCCAGGCAAATGCGTACAGCAGCGCGAACAGGGTTTCGAACACGATCATCTGCCCGGTCAAAGTCAGCGGCAGCAGACGGCTGGCACGGTTCCAGAATGCGTTGCCCACGATCGACGCCACGACCGCGACACCTGCGCTGATGGCCCAGAATGCGCCCCATTGTGCGGCCGTATGGCTGCCGGCGGACCCGGCAAAGGCCATCGGTACCAGCAGCAGGGACAACCCGCCGGTGGTGACACCCGTCAGCAACGACCAGTCATGGCTGGACAGATCCGGGCGCCGCGCCAGCCAGCGGCTGTTGCCGATCGAGTACAACGCCCACGAGAACAGTGCGCCGAAGGCACACAGCAGGCCGATCAGGCGCTGCCGCCAGGGCGTCGCCAGGTGTTCGGACATCAGCGCCTCCCACCCGACCAGGGCCACGCCGAGCACGCACAGCGCCAAGGCGGGCAACAGCTGCTTCAGGGGCACCGCCCCCTGCTCGCGCACGCCCACCAGGGTCACCACGACCGGAATCAGGCCGACGATCAGCGAGGCCGCAGCGCCACCGGCCCACTGCACGGCCGTGGCCAGCAGCAGGAAGTACACCAGGTTGCCCGCCAGGCTCAGCCACAGCAGGCCGTACCATTCCGCGCGCCCCAGCCTCGGTGCCAGCCGCCTCCAGCGCGGCAGCAGCAGGATCACGGCGATGAGGCCATAGACCAGATAACGGCCGGCAGACAGCTGCAGGGCGTTGAACGTGTGCAGCACGGCAGGCGCCAGGAACACCACGCCCCACAGCGCGCCCGCGGCTACGCCGTTGGCGATGCCCAGGACCATCGGATTGTTGCGCATTGCGGATTCTTCGGGGGAGAAGAGGCCGCGCAGTGTAGCCGCCCACCGGACGACCTCTCTTGACCCAGGCTATTGCTGTCCCGGCAGGGCCGGACGCACTCGGCTGCGTTCCCGCAGCGCCATGGATCAGAGGCCGCCCCGCCGCCAGGCCGCAGGGGTAACGCCGCTTTCCCGGCGCAGCGCGCGGGTCAATGCGCTCTGTTCGGAATACCCCGCGGCCAGCGCGATCTCGCTGATCGGCAGCGCGCTGGTCCGCAGCTGGTGCTTGGCCCAGCGCAGGCGGCAGGCACTGACCCAGGCCTGCGGACTCAAGCCGAATTCGCGCTGGAACAACGCATGCAGCCGGCTTTCGCTGACGCCGACGAATGCCGCCATGCGCGCGACCGGCCAGGGCTGCCCCGGGTCGGCCTGTACCGCCGTGCACAGCCCCTGCATGCGCGCGCCACTGCCTGCCGGTGCAAACACCCTCAGCAAGGCAGGCAGCAGCAAAGGCAGCGGCTGCCCCTGCCGCACCTCGGCCAGCCCCTGGCGCAGGGCCAGCGGCAGATGCAGCCACCGCTGCCTGCACAGGTGCTCCTGCGTATCGTCGTCCAGAACATCCGGACCGCAATCAACGATCACGAAACCGTTCGGACCCTCCGCCATCTGGTCATGCGCCTCGCCGGCGGCCACGAATGCGCC
Source organism: Stenotrophomonas genospecies 5 (assembly GCF_054473825.1). NCBI lineage: Bacteria > Pseudomonadati > Pseudomonadota > Gammaproteobacteria > Lysobacterales > Lysobacteraceae > Stenotrophomonas > Stenotrophomonas genospecies 5. The sequence continues at coordinate 752,206 of NZ_JBTMUW010000001.1, read as the reverse complement.
CTGCAGAAGGTCCAGCCGGCCGCCCCGCCCTTCCAGCTCGAACTGCAGCTCGCCCTGCAGTGGCAGCACCCATTGCGCGTAGTCGTGGCGATCCAGGCCGGTGGCCTGGCCATAGTGCCGGAGGTGGAAAATGGCGCCCATTCGGCAAGTCTGCGCGCCTGACACCGGCGGTGCAATTGACTGCTATAGTCGGGCCGTCTATCCAGCAAGGAGTGCAGGTCATGGCATATCGACAGGTTTCCCTGGCTCTGGCCGCGAGCATCGGCCTGTCCCTTTCCGTCACCGCCAGCGGGCAGGAACGCCGGGTGCCGGCACCGCACTGCCTCGACGCCGTGGGCGTGCAGGAGGTGGAGCAGGCCTCGCCGCGCTCGATCGCCGTCCGTGCCGCTTCCGGCCAGGCCTACCGGATCGACTTCAGCGAAGACTGCCCGAACGTGCGTGCCGCCACCTCCCTGAAGCTGGAAGCGCCGGCAGGCTGGGCCTGCGGCAGCCCCAGCGAACGTGTTGTCGTGGACGGGCACAGCTGCGCGGTCAGCGCGGTCAGTCCAGTGCAGAACCGCGACTACGCCACTGTCGCCCGTGACAGTGACCGCCTGAGCACCGCGACCCTGCCTGCGGTGACCATCAGCGAGCGGCGCGAGCAGCGCCGCAGCTTCGGCGGATCGCCCGCCTACTGTTTTGCAACCCGCAACGTCCGTGCCTGGTCCTCCGATCAGCAGGGGCTGCTGGTGGAGACCAATCCACGCCGCAATGGCGGCCACCGCTACTACCGCGTCGAACTGGGCGGCAGTTGCCGCCAGCTGGACCGCGCGCCTCAGGTCAGCTTCCAGTCCGGGCTGCAGAACGGACTGATCTGCGGCAATCCGGGTGATCGCATCCTCAGTGCCGAGTTCGAGCCCGGCGACGAGCGCGGCCTGGGGCCGCTGCCGCTGTACACCCGCGGCAGCTGCCAGATCCAGGCGGTCTACCCGGCCGCGACCCAGGCGTCGAACTAGCTCCCGACACCGAGGAAGGTGAACGGTGCGCTGGGAACGAAATGCTCCAGCGCATCGCCGGAGAAGGTGTTGCGCTGGTCCTTGCCCAGGTCCAGCTTGAGCACCTTGCCACCGAAGTCGATCCTGTTGAGGTCCACCCAGAACGTATTCGGCGTCATCGCGGACTCGAAGAAGTACAGGCGTCGCTTGTGGTCGGCCACGGTGCGCCAGCGCGTGGACGAGATATTGGGCTCGCCCGGCGTGGTGATTCCGTACGGCACCGAGACATTGCGGATCACACTGAACACACTGGCCAGTGCCACCACGGGGTCTTCCGCCTTGGGAATCGCATTGATGTAGAACGACGCGCGTGCAAAACGGTCGGCCGATCGGTTGGTGCCCGGCAGCATCACCGTGCCGCCGATCTGCTGCCAGTAGCTGTTGAGCGCAAGCTGATGCTCGAAGATGGGCGAATTCGTCATCACCTGGTAGCGGCGATCATGATGGATGACCTGACGGCCACCGATGTATTCCACGATCGCGCTGTCGCCGCTGGCATCGGACAGAGAGAGATGCAGGGTCGCCTGCCGGTCCTCGCCGGGCACCTTGTCGGTGACGATGGAGTACGGCTCACGCTGCAGCGCCGCCACGGCCTCTGCAACTGTCGCAAAATTATCCAGCACGTACTGCGCCCACAATGAAATGGCCAGGCCGGGCTTGCTGCCGCGCTGCTGCGGATACTCCGATTCCACCAGCCATAGCAGATTGGCGACCAGCCCCTTCTCGTTCATGCCATCGGTGGTCGACACGTCGTAGCCGGTGGCCACCACGCTGCCGTACCGTGCAGTCCATGCCAACGACTTCGGCCCGGCCTCGCCGGTCCGTGCAATTCCGCGCGGCAACACGTACAGGTTGGTCGCCACATCGACCTTCCAGTCCATCGACCGCGCCGTGATCACATCGCCGTTGTCACCCAGATAGACCGCACGTGTGCAGGCCAAGGCAGGCATTGCAGCGCCTGCCAGGGCCGCCACCAGCAGCGCGGCCCCTGTGTGCTTCATCATCCGTACCATGTTGCCCCCGTCCATGCCCTGGAGGTCCAATCTCAGCGCATGCAGGGTGAGACAGCGGTGAAGCCCGGCGCCCCTGCCGCGACTCAGCCGGCGTGGAGCGCCGGCTGCACGATGTCGGCGAGCAGGTCCACCGCCGTCGGCGCCGCGCGGTCGCCCTGCAGCGCACGGCTGAATCCGGCCCAGTCGCCCACCGTGAGTCCATGCAGCATGGACGCCTCCACCTGCAGGACACGCATCGCCCAATAGGGAAACTGGCGCTGGCCAAGCCTGCTGCGCGCCAGCTCGACGATGTCGACATGGCTGCCGGCCTGCAGGATGCGCTCATACACCGAATCAATACCATCCGGCGGCCCTTCGATGTACTGCAGGAAGCGCCCGCCATCATGCAGCAGCACCCCGGTCACGCCAGCCAACTTGTTGAAACGGGCGGCGTCGTCCACCAGCGCCTGCAGGCGATCTGCGGAAAGATCCGGCAGCGCCTGGCTGACGTAGGCGATGGCTCGCAATGGCATAGCGCTTCCCTGGCAAGATGTGCAGCCACGGTAGCAGTTGCGGATGAGCCCGTCATAAGCGCGCGCCCCGCTTCCTGAAGAATTCAGATTCAGGCCATGTCCGGCCCACCGCAGCGCCGTGGCAGTGCTGCCTCCAGCACGACCTGCCCTGCGTCGTTGCGCGCGGTCAATCGACCGCCGTGAGCGCGCACGAACTGATCGACGATGTACAGCCCCAGGCCGAGGCCCTTGCTCTGGTGGAAGCTGGCCTTGAAGGGCTCGAACAGCCGCGGCAGCAGCGCCGCGTCGATGTGGCCGGCATTGCTGACCCGCAGCACCACCCGCTGCGGGTCACGCCCGTCCAGTTGGACATGTGCTTCGCCGGCATGCGTCAGTGCATTGCCGATCAGGTTCGATGCGACCTGCCCCAACCGGTCCATGTCGCCCTGCAGGACGGTATCGCCCTGCGCCTGGAAGCGGATCCGCTCGAGTCCGTGGGCACTGCCCGCCTCCGCAATGACCGCGCGGGCCAGGGCGTCGAGGTCGCAGGTCGTGGTCTGCAATCGCAGGCCGCCGCTGCGGATGCGCGAGAAGTCCAGCAGCTGCTCGACCATCCGTGCCATGCGCAGCGTGCTTGCTTCCAGGTGCTGCAATGTCTGCTGTGCAGCGGAATTGCCCGCAGGCAGTTCCAGGCTGAGCTTGTCCGCGCAGAGCAGGATGGCTGACAGCGGCGTCCGCAGGTCGTGGGTAAGCACCGCGGCCATGGTCTCGTTCAACTTCAGCGCGCGCTCCAGGGCTTCGTTGCGCACCTTCAGCAGCTGCCGCTGCTGGTACAGCTCGATGAACACATTGACCTTTCCGAGGATCACCTGCGGCGCCACCGGCTTGTGCAGGAAATCCACCGCGCCGGTTTCGTATCCCTTGAACGCGCGCACCGGATCATCCGGCGACGCGGTGAGGAAGATGATCGGCACGTCGCGGCTGCGCAGCGAGCCCCGCATCAGTTCCGCCAGCGTGAAGCCGTCGATCTCGGGCATGTGCACATCCAGCAGCGCCAGCGCCACCTCGTGCTCGAGCAGCAGTTCGAGCGCCTGGGCGCCGGAGCTGGCCAGCAGCAGGTTGACGCCCTCGCGCTGCAGCAGTGCCTGCATGGCCACCAGGTTCTGTGCAACGTCATCGACGATCAACAGGTTGACCGGGGCCTGGGACTGCGCAGGGTCCGGTGGCAACAGGTTCATGAAAACAACTCCTTCAAGCGGCGACACATCAGTTCAAGGGGCAGCACCGCATCGGCGCCGGCATGCTGCAGGGCCGAGGCCGGCATCATCGAAGCTTCGGCCTCTTCGGGGCATTGCAGCCAGGCGCGACCTCCCGCCTCGCGCACTGCCGCCACGCCCTCGGAGCCATCACTGCTGGCGCCGGTCAGCAGCAGTGCCAGCACGCGCGGACCAAACACCGCCGCGGCCGATTCAAACAGGGGGTCGATGGCCGGACGCGAATACAGCACAGGGGGATCGATCGACAGGGCAACCGAGGACCGGTCTTCCACCAGCAGGTGATAGTCCGGCGGCGCAAACGTCACCGTACCGCGCTCTATCGGCTGCTTGTCCTCCGCCTCGCGCACCGGCACCGCGCAATGCGGCGCCAGCACCTCGACGATGCGGCTGTTGCGGTCACGGGGCACATGCAGAACCACCAGCACCGGCACCGACAGGCCCGCCGGCAGCGCCTGCACGATGGCCTGCAGGGCAGCGACCCCGCCAGCGGATGCACCGACCACCATCACCTCCGGCAGACCGGCGTCATTCATCAGGCGACCTTCCGGTACAGCCGATGTTCGCGCGAACACACGTCGAACGCGTCGTGATGGCAACCGAACTGCAGCGACTCCTTGCTTCCCAGGCCGAGGAAGCCACGATGCACGAGCGCTTCCCGGAACAACCCCACGGCCCGGTCCTGCAGGTCCCGGTTGAAATAGATCAGCACATTCCGGCACGACACCATGTGCACCTCGGAGAACACCGTGTCCGTCGCCAGGCTGTGGTCGGCGAACATGATGTTGCGTCGCAGGTGACGGTCGAACACGGCCCCGTCATACGCCGTCGAATAGTAGTCCGACAACGACGCCCTGCCCCCCGCCGCCAGATAATTGCGGCTGAACTGCGCCAGGCGATCGATCGGGTATGCGCCGGCCTCGGCGGTCACCAGGGCCCCGGGATTGATATCGGTGGCATAGACGATGCTGCGCTCCAGCAGCCCTTCTTCGTGCAGCAGCACCGCCAACGACCACACCTCCTCGCCCGTGCTGCAGCCCGCCACCCACAGCTTCACCGAAGGATAGGTGCGCAGCACCGGCACCACCTGCTCGCGCAGGGTGCGGAAATATGCCGGGTCCCGGAACATTTCCGAGACCTGCACGGTGAAGAACTGCATCGCCTGCGTGAAAAGCTCCGGCTCGTGGAGCAGGCGATGCTGCAGGTCCGACAGCTTCTCGCACTCGTAGCGCTGCATGGCCTGACGCATGCGCCGTCGCAGCGACGACACCGCGTAGCTGCGGAAGTCGTAGTGGTAGCGCTGATAGATCGCCTCCAGCAGCACCTTCAGCTCCAGGTCGAACAAGGCCTGCTCGTTCATTGACGCGAGCACCACACCCGGCACAGCGAAACCAGCTTGTCGACATCGATCGGCTTGGCGATGTAGTCGTTGGCGCCGGCCTGCAGGCAACGCTCGCGGTCATCGGGCATGGCCTTTGCGGTCAACGCGATGATCGGGAGATCCTGCAGGTGGCGCTGCGCACGGATCTCGCGCATCGCCGTCAGACCATCCTTCTCCGGCATCATGATGTCCATCAGCACCAGGTCCACCTCGCGCTGCGCCAGCCGATCGACCGCCTCCTGGCCGTTGCGCGCGATCTCGAGGTTGACACCCAGCGGCTCGAGCACGCTCGACAGCGCGAAGATGTTGCGCACATCATCCTCGGCCAGCAGTACGGTGCGCCCATCAAGGATGGTGTCGCGCCGGCGCGCCTCGCGCAGCAGGCGCTGCTGATCGGTGGGCAGGCTCGCCTCCACGCTGTGCAGGAACAGGGTGACCTCGTCCAGCAGGCGCTCGGGAGAGCGCGCACCCTTGATGATGATGCTCTTGGAATAACGACGCAGCCGTTGTTCTTCCTCGCGGCTGAGCGCACGTCCGGTGTAGACGATCACCGGCGGGAAGCCGACGTCATCATTGCCGGCCATGTGTTCAAGCAGGTCGTAACCGCTGCCGTCCGGCAGGGAAAGATCCATCACCATGCAGTCGAACGTGACACTGCTGAGCTGCTCCAGCGCTGCGGCCAGTGTGCCGACGGCGACGATCTGCAGTTGATCACGCCCCAGCAGCAGCTCCAGGTTGCGCCTCAGCTCGCTGTCATCCTCGACGATCAGCAGGCGCCTGACATCGCGTTGGCTGGTCTGCTCGAGCTGCTCGATGGCCGCCGCCAGCCGCTCGCGCGTGGTCGGCTTGATCGCATAGCCGATCGCGCCCAGCTCACGGGCCACTTGGCTGCGGTCCATCGCCGAGACCACGTGCACGGGGATGTGCCGCGTGTCCGGGTTGCGCTTCAGACGCTCCAGCACGCTCAGACCTGACACGTCGGGCAGGCCGATGTCGAGCAGGATGCCGTTCGGCCGTAGTTCGGCAGCCAGCGCCAGCGCTTCCTCTGCCGTGCCGGCAACCACGCAGTCGAAGTCCAGTTCATGCGCCAGCATCACCAGCGCTTCGGCGAATGCCACGTCGTCCTCCACCGCCAGGATCAGGCGTCCCATGCGCTGCCGCCGGCCACGATCATCTGGAACGTGTGTGGCAGCTGCGGGCGGGGGCGCAGGCGCAGTCGGCGCCATCTGTGCAACCACCGGACGCGCTGCCGGAGTGGCCACGCGCGCGGCCTCCGCTCCCGGCTCCGGCGCGGACACGGGGGCGCCCTGCAGTGGAAGCTCCAGCACGAAGCAGCTGCCACGCCCCGGTTCGCTGTCCACCTGGATTTCGCCGCCCATGCGGGCAGCCAGGTCGCGCGAGATCGACAGGCCCAACCCGGTGCCGCCATAGCGCCGGCGGGTGCTGCCATCAGCCTGGCGGAAAGCCTCGAAGATCACCTGCAACTGCTCGCGTGCGATGCCGATGCCCGTATCACAGACCTCGAAGCGGATGCGGCCACTGCCGCCGGGACGCACCTGCAGGCTGACCTTGCCGTGCTCGGTGAACTTCAGTGCATTGGCCAGAAGGTTCTTCAGAATCTGCTGCAGGCGCTGGCTGTCCACCACCAGCTGACCCGGCGCCAGCGCATCGGCGCTGATCTCCAGGGCAAGCCCCTTCTGCCGCGCGATCGGATCGAAGGTCTCGCGCAGCCGCTGCAGCGCGCTGTCGACCGCGACCACTTCATCGCTCAGTTCGACATGCCCGGCTTCGATGCGCGACAGGTCGAGAATGTCATTGATCAGCGCCAGCAGATCGTTGTTCGACGACAGGATTGCCCGTGCGTACTTCACCTGCTCTTCGGTGAGCGTACCGTCCTTGTTGTCGGCCAGCAGCTTGGCCAGGATCAACGAGCTGTTCAGCGGCGTACGCAGCTCGTGCGACATGTTGGCCAGGAACTCGGACTTGTAGCGCGACGTCGCCGCCAGCTCGTTGCTGTTGCGCACCAGCTGGCTCTGCGCAACCAGCAGGGCCTGCTTCTGCGCCTCCAGCTCGTGCGTGCGCTCCTCAAGCTGTACGTTGCTCTGCTCCAGTTCGGCCTGCTGCTGTTCCAGATGGGTCTGCGACTGCAGCAGGCTGCGGCTCTGCTCTTCAAGCTCCTCGTTGGCCACGCGCAGTTCTTCCTGCTGGGCCTGCAGCTCCTCTCCCTGGCGCTGCGACTCCTCCAGCAGCACGACCAGCTGCGCGCGCAGCAGCGACGCCCGCAGGGCCATGCCGATGGTGTCGCCACAGCGCTCCAGCAGTTCGCGGTCCAGATCACGCTGTTCGCCGACGCTGGATCGACCCAGCTCGACGATGCCGACCACGGCACCGTCACTGGTGATCGGTGCAAGGATCCGCTCACGCACCGGAACCCGCCCGAGGCTGCTCTGGAGTTCAAGTACCGAGGCCTCATCGCCCTGCAGGTGGCGGGTGCGCAGGTCGCGCGCGACCTGTCCGGCCAGCCCCTCCTGCAGTGCCAGCGACGCCGGCATGCCGGCCGGCAACGCCAGTCCGCCCGTCAATTGCAGGCGGCCGCCCTCAAGCCGGTACACGGCGCCGACATCGGCCTGCAGCTGCGAGGCCAGGCTGGTCGCCGCCGCCTCGGCGATCTGCTCCGGCCCCAGGTCTCCCCGCAGGCTCATGGCCACGGCGTTCTCCGCCTCCTGCAGCCACAGGGCGCGCATGGCCTGCCGGCGCGCCTGGATGGCGCGGGACACGATCAGCGCGATCATCAGGAAGGCCGCACCGCCGATGGTGCGGTTCACCAGCGAGAACGCCGAATTCGTGCTTGCCGGGGCAATGTTATAGCCCACCATCAGCAGCGCGCAGGCCAGCACCGCGACCACGAACGGTGCGCGCGCACTCCGCTGGAACACCGTCACGCCAACGGCCAGGAAGTAGGCCAGCCACACCGCATAACCCAGAGGCACGACAAGTTCCAGTGCGATGGTTGCGGCCAGCAATGCGGCGGCAGTCATCCATATCCAGCGGTCGCGCGAGGTTGCACCGGGACGCATACGGGGCGATTCCAGAAGGCAGAGAAGTGCGTGATGGTACCCCGTGTCGTATTCAGCCGCATACGACCAATGGCACGGGCAATCCCTGCACACATCCTTCACACTGCAGTGCCTAGCTTTCCGGCCCTCACAGGGGTAATGCTCATTTCCACGTGGACGCACCCGCTTCTACGAGGTCCGCTCTGACGGACACTTCCCAACAGCTGCGCCTGCTGATAGACAGCGTGCGGGACCATGCGCTGTATCTGCTCGATCCCGAGGGCATCGTCTGCAGCTGGAACCCCGGGGCCGAACGCATCAAGGGGTATGCAGCCGACGAAGTCATCGGGACCCACTTCGGACGCTTCTACCTGCCAGCAGACCGCGACGCCGGCGAGCCGCAGCGGCTGCTCCGGCTGGCCGCGCAGCAGGGTCATTGCTCCGCCGAAGGCTGGCGCGTCCGTCGCGACGGCGCCTCGTTCCGCGCCAGCATCGTGATCGAGCCGGTGCTGGAGAACGGCGAACTGCTCGGCTACGTCAAGATTACCCGCGACATCACCGAACAATGGCAGGCGCAGCGCCTGCTGCGTGACGCACAGCGTGCACTCCGGCAGACCCAGCAGTTCGAGACGGTCGGCCGGCTGAGTCGTGGGCTCTCGCATGAATTCAACAATCTGTTGACCACCATCGGCAACGCACTGGATCTGCTGGCGCTGCGCGTGGGCAGTGATCCGCGGGCCCACGAACTGCTTTCCACTGCACAGACGGCGACCGACCGCGGCGCATTGTTGACCCGCCAGTTGCTTGCCTTCAGCACCGGGCAGACCCTGATCCGTGAACCGGTGGACGTCAACGAACTGATCGTCGAGTCCTTGCCGGGCCTGCGGCGCGCGCATGCCTCGGGTACACTGCTGGGCACGGAACTGGCTCACGATCTGCCGCCGGTGTGCACCGACGCGCTGCAGCTGCAGACCGCCCTGGCGAACCTGGTCGCGAACGCTGTCGAAGCCACGGCCGATGGCGGCCACGTGCTGATCGCCACCGCACTGGAGCATCGCCTTGATCCGGATGGAGAGGCTGGCCAGCAGCGCCGATACGTGACGGTGAGCGTGCGTGACCAGGGGCGTGGCATGCCCGTCGATGTGGCGGAACGCGCGACAGAGCCTTTCTTCACCACCAAGGACATCGGCAAAGGCAGCGGACTGGGCCTGAGCCAGGTGTTCGGATTCACCACCCAGAGCGGCGGCTTCGTCGATGTCTCCACCACGCCAGGCGTAGGCACCACAGTCAGCCTGCTGTTACCCGCACTAGAGGAACCCGCCCCATGACCGATGATCCGATCCGCGTGCTGATGGTGGAGGACCAGACCGACCTGCGCGAAATGATAGGGCTGGCCCTGCGCGATTTCGGCATCGACGTGGCGACCACGGCCGACGGTCATGAAGCAGTGGCCCTGCTACGCGGCGATACCCGCTTCGACGTGGTGTTCAGCGACGTCAGCATGCCCAATGGCATGTCCGGCATTGAACTGAGCGAACACGTCGCGCGCGACCAGCCGCACGCCCGCATGATCCTCTCCTCCGGCTATGCGCGTTCGCAGCTGCCTCCCCTGCCCGAACAGGTCGAGTTCCTGCCCAAACCGTATCGGCTGCGGCAACTGGTGGAGCTGCTCAGGCAGGACTGAGCCTCGTCAAGTGCGTCAGGGGAGTTTTTCCCTGTCCGCACGCCTGCTGCGGCCCCTGCGCCGACGGTGAACCCGGCTGCAGATTTCAAGAATTCCGAGCACGCAGGCGAACACCGCGGCCACTTTGCCAAGGGCGATCAGCAGGTGCATGGCGACTCCCGTCTGGACCGAAGGCGTGCAGGTGGCCGGGTACCCCTCCCGGCATTGGGGGCCACTGTAGGCCCGGCAAACCCATGCAGCCCGCAGACTGCTATGCGTTTCCGGCAAGAATCACCCGCGGACTCAGTCATCCAGAGAGTCGGCCTCGCCCGGTTTCCGGCTGATCCGTGATCTTCGCCAGCCGCCGTGGGAACGGAAGTAGCCGGTATCCCCGCTCACGGTATAGCGCAGCGCTGCCCACGCGGCGGCGACCAGGGAGGCCTGCCAGCCCCGCGCCTTGCGGAAGGCGTACTGGAAACGCCCCATCACCCGGCCGCCGGGGGGATGATCGGGAAGGCGGGGCGGCGTGCGCGTCCAGGGAAGACGGCATGGCCCACCCGGCAGCACAGGGGGACGGCGCCCGGTCCGACGCCAACGGACGTCACGGCATTGCGATTCATTCGGATCCTGCTGGTCATGGGGGAAGCGCTGCGCACGGCAGGCTCAAGGCCTGCCACGAGTCCCCCTGCCGACCCGTCACGCTGCAGTGAAACTGGGCGCTGAGCAGTTAGCCTTGTGTGAAAACGGCTTGCTTACCTGACTGGATGTTCAGGCTCCCCGCCCCTCTCGCGAACCCTCGGCCCTCACCAGAACGAGATAAGGGCTGTCAAGAACGAGAGTCTTAACAGTTCATGCTGTATGGTCACTGCATTCGGCTTCTCTTCGGCGCGAAATTCCTCGCCTCCGTGTCCAGCCCCTGACCGGCAAGACACATGACCACTCCTGTTGCATTCCGGATCCTGCGGATCCGCCCTTTGCTGCGCCTGGATGCCACCATCGAACGGCTGGATTCCGTGCAGGCCAAGTGCAAGTCATGTGGGGACGAATCACGGATGTCGCATGGGTGCGGGCTCACCGATGTGCACGGGGGTGTGCAACTGAGGTGTCCCGCCTGCGGCTCGATCGATGTCTTGACGGCGGCGGATGCCTGGGGCCACTGGGTGCAGCAGATCAGGCACGATCGAATACTCGCACTCGCTGGCCTGTTGCCAGAGGACCTGGATCGCCCCTAGGTGAGCCTGGCGGAAGGCAGACCAGGCCGCCGCACGCCCTTTTCCAACGCACTGTGGCGGGTGGCAAGCACGCCGCAGCGAAGACAGCACGCCGCAAGCAGAAGCGGTACCCGCCTGATCATCTGCGGGCAATTGACCGATGGTGACCCCGGCCCGATTCGAACGGGCGACCTTCCCCTTAGGAGGGGGACGCTCTATCCAGCTGAGCTACGGGGCCTTGCGCAAGCGGTAAAGCATACCGCGTCCAGCTGAATGGACCAAGCCACCGACGATCGCCGCGCCATCGGCGGCAGGTATGCTGGCCGCCCCCACATCAGTCCCACCGGATGTCCGAGTTCTGGCTTTTCCTCTCCAATTTGGGCGACAGCCGCTGGCTGCTGCCCATGGCCATGGTGCTGCTGCTGGCATTGCCGCGAAGCGAATCGTCCTTGAGGCGACGCTGGGCCGTCGCCATCGCCGTGACCGCCGGACTGACCTTGGCCTCCAAGCTGGCGTTCATGGGCTGGGGGCTGGGCATTCAGCGTCTGGACTTCACCGGCATTTCCGGGCACGCCGCCATGTCCAGCGTGGTGTACCCGGTGGCTCTATGGCTGACGGTGAGCACTGGCGAACGCAGGGACCTCCGCTGGTTCGCTGCAGGCTCTCTGCTGGCCGGTGCAATCGCGTATTCACGACTGCCTGTTCAGGCACACTCGACATCGGAGGTCATCTCCGGCCTGGCTCTGGGCCTGGCTGCAAGCTGCGCGGTGCTGGGGACATCGGTCGCCCACTCGCGGCCGAAAGTCCGGGTGCTGTTGCTGGCCTGCGTGACGGGGCTGGTGGTTCCGGCGGCCATTTCGGATCTTCGGACACACGATCTCATCAGGGACGCCGCCAAGCTGCTGTCGGGGCGAAGCAGCACGCATGAGCGGCATGACCTCGGGAACTGAACCCGGCGCTTGACACTGCGGGCCTTCCGCCGCAAGATTGGGGTGAAATTTTCCCTAACGGAGTAGGTGCCTCTCCCATGTTCAAGAAGACGATCGCCGTTCTGGCCCTGGCGGCATTCTCCGCCTCCCCGATGATGGCCTTCGCGCAGGACGCGCAGGCAACCACTGACGCCGAGACTCCGGCTGCCGAAGTGACCGCCGGCGCTGAAGCCGCTGGCTATTCGAACGCTGCCATTTTCGGCACCACTGTAGTCGGCATTGCAGCCGCAGCTGTGGCTTACAGCATCGGTGGCGACAGCAGCAGCGGCAGCGACGACAATGGTGGCGGCGAACCCGGTGGTCCGGGTCCGGGCGGCCCAGGCACCGGCGGTACGGGTGGCACTGGCGGGACCGGCGGCACCGGCGGCTGATTCGCCCTGCTGTTCGAGCAAGCCCTCGCCGGGCAATGCACGGCGGGGGTTTTTTATGCCTGTCGGAAACCCACCACATGAACATGAAGCCTCTCCGTATTCTCGCCACTGCACTCACTGTGCTGGCCGTTTCCGGCTGCGCATTCGCGCCAGGTCAGCACCTGCGCCGAAGTGATGTCACTTCGCAGAGCAGCGACGATGGCCGACTGGAAATCGTCACCATTACCTCCAAGCTGATCGCCCAGGAGCATGCAGCTCGCAACGAACAGACGCTTCCTGCCGAGCTTTTCGATTACCAGCCTTCCCCTTACCAGGTCGGCATCGGTGACATCCTCTACGTGACGGTCTGGGATCACCCTGAACTCACCGTACCCGCCGGCTCCCAACAACAGGGCGCGCTCGCCGGTCGTCTGGTGCAGAGCGATGGCACGCTGTTCTACCCCTACATCGGGAAGGTCAAGGCGGCGGGCAAGACCCCGTCTGAGATCCGTGAGGAAATCAGCCGGCGCCTCGCGCAGTACGTGGAATCGCCGCAGGTGGATGTGTCGGTCCTCAACTACGGCAGCCAGCGGGTGTGGGTCACCGGCGCGGCCGAGCGGTCCTCGCCCGTCCCACTCGGTACCTCGCCGCTTACCCTGACCGATGCCATCAGCCAGGCCGGACTGAACGCAGCCCAGGCGGATCTCTCGGGCATCCAGTTCAGCCGCGACGGAGTGAGCTACACCATCAACCTTGAAAGTCTGGCCAAGGAACATGGTGGGCGCCAGCTGTTCCTGAAGGATGGCGATTCAATTTATATCCCCTATCTGGATCGCAAGGAGGTCTTCGTCGTTGGCGAGGTCAACCTGCCAGGCGCGTACAGCTTCCGGACTGGCGACGTCACATTGAACCAGGCGCTCGGTCGTGCACGCGGGCTGCTGCAGCAGACGGCCAATGGCAATGCGGTGTACGTCATCCGCGGCAGCACCGATCTGCAGCAGGAGCCTTCGGTGATCTATCAGCTGGAAGCACGCTCACCAACAGCATTTGCCGTCGGCAGCCAGTTCAAGCTGCAGCCCGGGGACGTGGTGTTTGTCGGCGCCGCAGGTGTGAGCCGCTGGAACCGCTTCGTCAACCAGCTGCTGCCCTTCACCAATATCCTCTACACGGCCGCGCGCACCGGAACCGAAGTCAGGGACAACTGACATGGCGCGCACGGGAGCAGCCTCGGTGCGTTCATTCCGACGCACTTCAGGCCGTCTATTGCGCATGGCGTTGATCGCCGTGGCGCTCGTGCTTGCCGGTTGCACCACCGGCAGCCGGGCAACGGCGGACAGCTTCCGGCTGTTGCTGCACAAGCCCGTTGAGGTCAGCCCCGCTACCGTGGCGGCAAATCGCTTCCCGCAGGTGCTGGTCCAGACACGGGACCTGACCGCGGTGGCCGTTCTTGGCTACGTTGATGGTGGCCGGCAGCAGTGGTACGCCGGCACGCATGCCGTGATCGAGCTGGACGGCAACGGCGTGCTGCTGGGCTCAAGCGGGCTGGGACGTCAGTTGCAGACGCGGATCATCGGCGCGTCCCCCTTCGACCGCCTGACGTCGTTAAGCGGACCGGCACAGGTGCAACGCCAATACGACTGGATGTCGTCGTATCAGCTCGGCGTTGTCGTCACCGGCACGCTGACACCCGGCGCCACCGAGGAGGTCAGGATTCTCGGCCGCACCCGCACCCTGCAGCGATTCGTCGAGCATCTCCAGGGCGGCGGAATGGACACGCAGAACATCTACTGGGCGGACCCGGCGACCGGATTCATCTGGAAGAGCCGGCAGCATCTTGCCCCCGGGTACGTCGTGGAACTCACCCAGCTCAAGCCCTACCGTGCCCCGAAGGGATGACAGGCATGAACACTCGAATTCTCTGCCTGATTCTGTCGGCACTACCGTCACTGTGCTTGGCGCAGGCACCGTCTACCGTGCGCGTCGAGGGTGCGGTCGCCCATCCCGGTGACCAGGCCATCCAGCCGGAGCGGCGACTGGCCGATGCGGTTGTCCAAGCCCAGCCTGCCGCCGACGCCTATCTGCTCGGCAGCAGCTATCTTCGCCGCCAGGCGCTCGTTGAACAGGTCCGACTGCGTGCCGGAATCCTGCATGGCCTGACGCAGCTTCAGCTCAACGCGGATCCGGCCGTCGTCGAAACCGCGGCGGCCCTCCAGCAATGGGTGCAGGCGCACGCTGCAACCGGACGTGTACCGACGGTGATCTCGCCACGCCTGATGCAGGTGCAGCCGCAGAGCAATCCGGTGCTCATGGCCGGCGATGTACTCCGCATTCCCGTCCGACCTGATCACATCACGGTCCTCGGCGCGGTCCGAACCAGCTGCACTGTCCACCACTCCCCGCAGCGCGATGCGCGGGACTATCTGCGTGACTGCCCACCCAGCGCGGCCGCCGATCCCGACTCGCTCTACATCGTGCAACCCGATGGCCGGGTTCAGCAACAGGGCATTGCACTCTGGAACCGCGCGGATCCCCAGGCGGTCGCCCCTGGCGGTTCGATCTATGTTCCGTTGCGCGAATCGGTGCTGAAATCCATCGACCCGGCATTCAACAACGATCTTGCCACCTTCATCGCCACCCAGCCTGTCAGCCCGTAATGACCGACATTCCCCAGCGTGCACGCGTGCCGCGCCCAGCCCGCTTTGCGCTGACCGCGCTTGCCCTGTCACTGAGTGCCGCGTTGCAGGCCCAGGAAGCCCCTCCGCCGACCGCCAACGAATGGGGCGGCATCGGCCTCCTGCAGACACCGACGGCACGCATGGCGCCCGACGGCGACCTCAGCTTCACGGCCTCGCACAATTCCCCGTACAGCCGCTACAACCTCACGCTGCAACCGTTCCCCTGGCTTGAGAGCACGTTCCGCTACATCAACGTGTCCAACATCCGCTATGGTCCGAACATCGCGGGAGACCAGAACTACAAGGACAAATCGATCGACTTCAAGCTGAGGCTCTGGCAGGAGTCACGATGGCTGCCGGAGCTTGCCTTCGGTGTACGCGACCTCGGTGGTACCGGCTTCTTCTCCAGCGAATATCTGGTTGCCAGCAAGAATCTGGGGCCCATCGACGCCTCCATCGGCCTTGCGACCGGCTACATCGGCAACCGCGGCGATTTCGCCAATCCGCTGGGAGCGATCGACGATCGATTCAAGAATCGACGCCCCATCGCGGGCAGCAACATCAACGACGCCGGTCGCTTTGGTCTGGACAACATGTTCAAGGGCCCGGTCGGCGTCTTTGGCGGCATCACCTATCAGACGCCGCTGGATTCGCTGCTGGTCAAGGTCGAGTACGACGGTAACGACTACCGCCGTGAGCCGCGCGGGAACAATCTGGAACAGCGCACCCCCATCAACGTGGGGCTGGTCTACGTTCCCAACCGCAACGTGGAACTCACCGCCGCGTGGGAACGCGGTGACGCGGCGATGTTCTCGCTGACCTGGCGCGGCAATCCCGGCCATGCCGTGTCTGCGCCCAAGCCTTTCGATCCCCCGCCACAACGGATCGTGCCTCGCGACCCGCAGGCAGCCGCGGTTGCGGCGACCGCAGCGCCCGACGCCGGCGCCACGACAGCAGAAGGCGGCCCGGACTGGGCTGCCATCAGCGCCGACCTCACCCGGAATGCAGGCTTCCGGGTCGAGCGCATCTCCCGTCGCGGCGATGAGCTCTACGTGGACGGCTACCAGAACCGATACCTCCACAACGCCAAGGGCCTGGGACGCGCCGGCCGCATCCTGGCCAATGCGACGGGCGATGAGTACGAGTGGTTCACGCTGCGGACAACGCGACTGGGAATGCCCATCGTGGACACGTCCGTCTCCCGCAGTGCCCTCGTGGGCTATCTGGATGGTCGGGTCAGCGAGGACGTGCTACGTCGCAGCACCGAGGTGCAGTCTCCCGACGACGTCACTCGCCAGACGTTGTATGAACCCAGGACACGCCCCTATGGTGGCGGCTTCAACATCGGCTACCGACAGAATCTCGGCGGCCCGGATGGCTTCATCCTTTACCAGATTGCCGCCAATTATTCCGGAAGCCTGTTCGTACGCCCCAACATGTGGCTCACAGGAACCGTCAGCGCCAATCTGATCAACAATTACGACAAGTTCAAGTACAACGCCCCAAGTCGACTCCCGCGCGTGCGCACCGATCTGCGCAGGTACATGGTGGACTCGGATGTGGTGCTGCCAAATCTGCAGTTCAATGTGGCTGGACGTCTGGGCCGCGATCTCTATGGCATCGCGTACGCGGGTTACCTGGAGTGGATGTATGCCGGCGTAGGCGGTGAACTGCTGTATCGTCCTGGCGGTGAGCGATGGGCCGTCAGCGCGAACCTGAATCGCGTGCAGCAACGCGGCTTCGATCAGCGCTGGGATCTACGCGACTACAAGGTCACGACCGGGCACGCCACCTTCTACTACAGTTTCGACGCCCGCGAGCGCATCGTCGGCTCGCTGTCCGTCGGCCAGTATCTGGCCGGGGACAGGGGCGCAACCCTGGACGTCGCCCGCGTCTTCGACAATGGCGTCACGATGGGTGCCTATGCAACGAAGACCAACGTTTCCGCACGCGATTTCGGCGAAGGCAGTTTCGACAAGGGAATCTACATAAGCGTCCCGCTGGACGGATTCCTGCCACGGTCGACACGCGGACGAGCCGCGTTCAACTGGAATCCCCTGATCCGCGACGGTGGCGCCATGCTCAGCCGCAAATATTCGCTGTACAACATCACCGGCGATCGCGACGAGCGATTCTTCTACGACAACATCCGCTCGATCGACGATTGACCTGCCGGAACGCAGCAGGGCGGCCAAAGGCCGCCCTGCTGCACGTTCGCCCGGTGAAGACCTACAGGTACCGCACCCAACTTTCGATGCCTTCGGCCATCAATCTGTAGACATGCTCGAAAGCAGGACGCTGCTGGCGATAAGGATCGGGGATTTCCCGGTCCTGCTGCCACTTGCCCAGCAGGAAGGTCTTGCCCGACGCCTGCGGCGCAATCTCGGTGATCCGGTGAATGTGCTTACGCTCCATGGCCAGTACCAGATCAGCCGCCCCAAGGATCGCATCATCGATCTGGCGTGCGCGGTGAGCCAGCCCATCCATGCCCTGCTCCACCAGCAGCGCCTGGGCAGTGGCGTCGATACCATGCCCGACGAGTGCTCCCAGACCTGCGGAAGACACCTGGATGCCTCTGCCCTGAACCGCCCGTCGAAGCATCACTTCAGCCGAGGGACTGCGGCAGATATTGCCGACGCAAACAAAAAGTACGTTATTGAACACTGACCTGGATCCTGTGGCATTCCATGCAGGCCCCGCCGCGAAACGGGCGGAGCGCTGACAGCTGCACAGATTACCTTACAGCGCCGCTGCTGGCGAGAAAATAGCCATGCAACTCATGGAATTACGTCGCAGTTCGCAGTTCTGCAGGCTCAATAAGCCGACTTCTGCCCGAGAACCTTCAGCGCCGTCAACGCAATGATCCGAACATCCAGGGTCGGGCTCCAGCGACGGATGTAGTCGATGTCGTACTGCACGCGCTTCTTCATCGACCGCAGTTCCGGCGTCTCGCCCCGCAGCCCGTGCACCTGCGCCCAGCCGGTGATGCCCGGCTTGACGTAATGGCGGTGCATGTAGCGTTCGATCACCCGTTCATAGTGATTGTTGTGCTGGATCGCATGCGGACGCGGGCCCACCACCGACATGCTGCCACCCAGCACGTTGAAGAACTGGGGCAGCTCATCCAGGCTGCTGCGCCGCAGGAAGGCACCGAACCGGGTCACCCGCGGGTCGCCCCGGGTCGCCTGCGTGATCTGCCCCGTCCCTTCCTCATGCACGCGCATGGAGCGGAACTTCAGCATCCAGAACTCCTTGCCGCCCAGGCCGTGGCGGCGCTGGCGGAACAGGATCGGGCCAGGTGAACTGAGCTTCACACCGATCGCCAGCACCACGAACAGCGGCGCCAGCAGAATGACCGCTACGCCGGCCACGAGGATGTCCTCGATGCGCTTGAACAGGCGGAAATTGTGGTCCACCAGGCCCTGGCGCACGCCGATCATCGGCACATCGCCCACCTGGTGCACGCCCGGGTTCAGTGCCCCCAGGCCCGTGGTATCGGGAATCAGGCGGATCGGCACCGGGAACCGCTCGATCTGTTTGAGCATGTCACGGATGGGCGCGGTATCCCCCAGCGGAAGGGACACCCAGACCTGGTCGAACTCCCCCCGGTGCGCATCCAGGTAGCGCGGTACATCATCCAGTGCGCCCAGGCGCTGCGGGGCATCGCCGCCACGCCGGGTGGCGATGTCGCCCTTGCTGGTGAAGTAGCCGATCACTTCCTTGCCCATCTCCGGCTTGCCGCGCAGCAGGCGATGCAGCCTGAGCGCCGGGGCCCGGAGCCCGACCAGCAGGATCCGCTCGTGATCCAGTCCACGCGAACGCAACCGGTGCAGCTGGACACGCAGGAGTACGCGCAGCCCCGCCATCGAGGCCAGGCCGCCGATGTACCAGCCCACCAACCAGCGCGATGGCACGGCATCGGCCAGCCCCACCAGCACGGCATACAGGGAGAACAGGGCGAAGCTGCCGGACCAGGCCAGCAGCAGCAGCCAGAGGTCGGCCAGCAGGCCACGCAGGCGCCAGTTGCGGTAGACCGGTGCGATGGAGAAGCAGACGATGGCGCTGAGAATCACCGCACCGAAGACGATGCGCTGGGACTGGTTGGGCGCCGGCGTCCCGTAGCATACGACGTGGGCCAGTGCAGCCATGCCGGGCAGGAGCAACAGGTCTCCGAGGCGAAGCCCCAGTTCCAGGGCCGCCCGGGCTTCGACCCGGCGGCGGCCGGCATCGGCACGCTCTGCGGGGAGGTCATCTACCGATCCATGTAGCACTGCACTTCTCCAAGCTGTGTTCCGATCCAGCACTACAATGTGATGGCTGTCGCATACCAGGCCTCCCCAAGCCGGTGCGAACAGACGGAATTGCGTCAATAAGTCGAACGTGATTGTGAATGATGTGAAAGGCAATTGGTAGGAAGCGGCAGCCTGTCGTGCGCCCATTCACCCGCCCGACCCACCCTAAGTCATTAGAACTATTCCTATTTTTTAATATTTCAAAATGCGTCAAAATGATTCGCACTGCGTCCGACAGCGTCCAGAAATTGACGTTTGATGCACGGAATCATCCCATCACGCTCCGAAGGATCAACCCGATTGGCGTCGCCGGGACGTCCCGTCCCAGCACGTCCGCCAGGCCTGGCACCCTGCACTGCACCAAGGCCGCTTATCGCCCTCTGCTACCATCGGCGGTTCTGTTCATCGCCCCCCCACCCGCCCGCGATGACACCAAACAACGTAACGAAAACACAGGAGTCTGCATGTCTTCCGAGCTGCTCAAGTCCCTTGGCCTGGACGCGATCAACGCTGGCACGTATCTGGGCAACGGGGAGTGGTCGAGCGCTGCCAGCGGTGAGCTGATCACCCCGGTCAACCCGACCACGGGCGAGCCGATCGCACAGGTGCGTGCGACCACCGAGGCTGAATACGAGACGGTGATCGCCCGCGCCCAGGAAGCGTTCAAGCAGTGGCGCACGACCCCTGCCCCGCGCCGTGGCGAAGCCGTGCGCCTGTGCGGCGAGGCGCTGCGCAGGCACAAGGATGCGCTGGGCTCGCTGGTTGCCCTGGAGATGGGCAAGAGCAAGCCGGAAGGCGATGGCGAGGTGCAGGAGATGATCGACATCGCCGACTTCGCCGTCGGCCAGAGCCGCATGCTGTATGGCTACACGATGCACTCGGAGCGCCCCGGCCACCGCATGTACGAGCAGTACCACCCGCTGGGCCTGGTCGGCATCATTTCAGCCTTCAACTTCCCGGTCGCGGTGTGGAGCTGGAATGCATTCCTGGCGGCGATCTGCGGCGACGTGTGCATCTGGAAGCCGTCCAACAAGACGCCGCTGACCGCCATCGCCTCGATGAAGATCTGCAACGACGCGCTGCGCGAAGCCGGCTTCCCGGACATCTTCTACCTGGTCAACGATGCCGGCACCGCACTGTCGGAAAAGCTGGTTGATGATCGTCGCGTGCCGCTGATCAGCTTCACCGGCTCCACCCAGGTCGGCCGCACCGTCAATGAAAAGGTGGCGCGCCGCCTGGGCCGCTGCCTGCTGGAACTGGGTGGCAACAATGCCATCATCCTCGACGAGACCGCCGACCTGAAGCTGGCTGTGCCGGGGATCGTGTTCGGCGCCGTCGGTACGGCCGGCCAGCGCTGCACCACCACCCGCCGCCTGATCGTGCACCGCTCGATCTACGCCGACGTGCTGGCCACGCTGGTCAAGGCGTACAAGCAGGTGGAAGGCAAGATCGGCGACCCGACCGATGCCGCCAACCTGATGGGTCCGCTGAACAGCGAAGGTGCCGTGCAGCAGTTCCTCGACGCCATTGCCCAGGCCAAGGCCGCCGGCGGCACCATCGAGACCGGCGGCACCCGCATCGACCGCGCCGGCAACTTCGTGCTGCCGGCCATTGTCAGCGGCCTGAAGAACAGTGATGCCGTGGTCCAGCACGAGACCTTCGCGCCGATCCTGTACGTGATGCCCTACGACAGCATCGACGAAGCCATCGACATGCAGAACGGGGTACCGCAGGGCCTGTCCTCGTCGATCTTCACCCAGAATCTGAAGACCGCCGAACGCTTCCTGTCGGCTGCGGGCTCGGATTGCGGCATCGCCAACATCAACATCGGCACCTCCGGTGCGGAGATCGGTGGCGCGTTCGGTGGCGAGAAGGACACCGGTGGTGGCCGCGAGTCGGGCTCGGACGCATGGAAGGTCTACATGCGCCGGCAGACCAACACCATCAACTACTCCGATTCGCTGCCGCTGGCCCAGGGCATCAAGTTCGACCTGTGATGCATCCCGGCCCGGACGTCGCCGAGGGTGGGGCCCCGGCGGGGGCTCCAATCCTCGACTTCAGCGGCCGCCGGGTGCTGGTTGCCGGCGGCAGCAAAGGCATCGGCCGTGAGATGGCCCTGGCCTTCGCTGCGGCCGGCGCCCATGTCTCGGTCTGCGCACGAGGTCAGGCGGGGCTCGACGCCCTGCTGGCCGACGCAGCGGCCCAGGGGGCATCACTGCACGCCTTTGCCGCCGACCTGGCCGACCCCGGCCAGATCGACGCCTGGCTGCATGCGGCCGCAGCGTCCCTGGGCGGCATCGACGTGCTGGTCAACAATGCCACCGGTTACGGCATGGCAGACGATGAAGACGGCTGGGCCGCCAGCCTGCAGGTCGACCTGATGGCCGCGGTGCGGGCCTCGCGGCTCGCCCTGCCCTGGCTGCGCGAATCGAGCGACGCCTGCATCCTCAATCTCTCCTCGATCGCCGCGCAGCAACCCCGGCCGGGGGGCGCTCCCTATGCGGCTGCCAAGGCCGCTCTTTCGCACTACACCACGTCGCAGGCGCTGGCACTGGCGCCGGACCGGATCCGGGTCAACGCCATCGCCCCGGGCTCCATCGAGTTTGCCGACGGTCTGTGGGACCGGCGCAGGACCCGCGACCCGGCGCTGTATCACGGCACCCTGGCAAGAATTCCGTTCGGCCGCTTCGGCCAACCACGCGAGATTGCCGATGCCGCGCTGTTCCTGTGCTCGCCGCTGGCGCGCTGGATCACCGGTCACGTGCTGAACGTCGATGGTGGCCAGGTACTGATGGGCTGAACCGCTCGGGCCGGGCACTGCCCATGGGATTGCCCGGACGGAGGCACTATCATGTGCGTACTGCAAGGAGGACCCGATGAGCGTGGCACCCCGACAGACAAGCGCCCTGGCCGTGGTCAGCCTGGTCATGGGCATTGCCGCCTGGACTGTCCTGCCCTTCGTGGCCAGCATCGTCGCCATCGTCACCGGCCACATGGCCCGCGCCGAGATCCGCCGCCGCCCGCATGAACTCGAAGGCGATGGCCTGGCGGTCACCGGGCTGGTGCTGGGCTGGGTGATGGTGGCAGCCGCCCTGGCGGCAGTCCTGGCCTTCATCCTCTTCTTCGGTGGCCTGGCCTGGCTCGCCGCACTGTCGAACTGACCGCCATGACCTCCTCCGACAGCACCGAACGCTTCAGCAGCCGCGTCGCCGATTATGTCCGTTATCGGCCTGACTACCCGCCGGCGTTGATGGAATGGCTGCATGGACCGATGGGCGTCGGCCACGATGCACGGGTGGCCGACATCGGCGCCGGTACCGGCATTTCCAGCCGTCTGTTCCTCGACACCGGCCATCCTGTGGTCGCGGTCGAGCCCAACGCCGCCATGCGCGCTGCTGCCGAAGGCTGGCTGGCTGCATACCCGTTGTTCCAGGCCGTCGATGGGCGTGCCGAGGCCACCGGCCTGGCAGAGCACAGCGTCGATCTGGTCAGTGCCGCGCAGGCCTTCCACTGGTTCGACACCGACGCCGTCCGTGTTGAATGGCAGCGCATCCTGCGCCCCGGCGGACTGGCGCTGATCTACTGGAACTCACGCCTGCTCGATGCCAGCCCGTTCCTGGTTGGCTATGAGCAGCTGCTGCTCGATTACGGCACGGACTATTCCGCCGTGGCAGAACGCTACCAGGATGACGCCACGATGCAGGCATGGTTTGGCGCCGGGTTGCGCGGCCAGGTGGAACTGCCGAACGTGCAGCACCTGGATCTGGACGCCCTGCGCGGCCGCCTGCTGTCGTCCTCCTATGCGCCACAGCCCGGGCATCCGCGCCATGCGCCGATGCTGGCGGCACTGCAGGATCTGTTCGCGGCCCACGCGGTCAACGGTCAGGTCGCCTTTGAATATCGAACCCGAGCCTTCCTCGGCACGCTGGACTGAACCGACGCATGTATTCGCTTGCCCGCCCCTTCCTGTTCTCGCTCGACGCCGAGCGCGCCCACGGCCTCGGCCTGTCCGCATTGGACGTGGCCTATCGCACCGGCACCACGCCGCTGCTGGCCGCACGCATCGCGCCGCTGCCGAGCACCGTGTTCGGGCTGACATTCCCCAATCCGGTCGGCCTGGCGGCCGGCCTGGACAAGAATGGCGAGCACATCGATGCGCTGTTCGCGCTGGGTTTCGGCTTCGTCGAGATCGGCACGATCACGCCGCGGCCACAGGCGGGCAACCCGACGCCGCGGCTGTTCCGGCTGCCGGCGCACAACGCCATCATCAATCGCATGGGCTTCAACAACGCAGGCGTGGATGCACTGGTGCGCAATGTCGAGCGCGCGCGCAACCGTCGCGGCCTGCTCGGCATCAACATCGGCAAGAACAAGGACACCCCCAACGAGCAGGCCGTCGACGACTATGTGGCCTGCCTCGACAAGGTGTACCCGCTGGCTGACTACATCACCGTCAACATCTCCTCGCCCAACACCGCCGGCCTGCGCGAGCTGCAGGAGGAAACCGCACTGCGCCAGCTGGTCAGCCAGCTGCGTGATCGCCAGGAAGACCTGGCCGCGCGGCACGGCCGGCGCGTACCGATGCTGGTGAAGGTGGCGCCTGACCTCAGCGAGCGCGACATCGACGCTGCTGCGCGCGTGCTCGGCGAGCTGCAGGTGGACGGCGTGATCGCGACCAACACCACGATCGACCACAGCAAGGTGGCCGGCGATCCGCTGGCGAACGAAGCCGGCGGTCTGTCCGGTGCCCCGGTCCTGGAACAGTCCACCCTGGTCCTGCGGCGGCTGCGCTCGCGCCTGCCCGAGTCGGTGCCGCTGGTCGGTGTCGGCGGCATCCTGTCCGGCGCCGACGCAGTGGCCAAGATGGCGGCGGGCGCCTCGCTGGTGCAGTGCTACAGCGGCCTGATCTTCCGCGGGCCGGCGCTGGTATCGGAATGCGTGGAGGCGATCCGCCGCCGCCGCGAAGCGCCCAGCCGTGGCGCGGTGGCGCCGCTGTGAGCACCCCCATGGATAGACTCGACACCGCCGCACCGCTGCGCTGGACACTGACCCGGAACGCGCCGCTGCAGGCGCTGAACACCTTCCACGTGCGTGCCAATGCCGCGCAGCTGCTGGAGCTGCATGACGCATCGCTGTTGCCGGACGTGCTGGCGCTGCCGGAGGTTTCCGGCGGACCGCTGCTGGTGCTGGGCAGCGGCAGCAATGTGCTGATCGCCGACGATGTGCCTGGCACCGTGCTGGTGTTCGGCAACCGCGACATCAGTTTCCTGGAGCATCGCGCCGATCATGCGGTGATCCGCGCCGGTGCCGGCGTGCCCTGGCACGGCCTGGTGATGTGGTCGCTGCAGGAAGGCCTGTCCGGGCTGGAGAACCTGGCCCTGATTCCAGGCACGGCCGGTGCAGCGCCGATCCAGAACATCGGCGCCTATGGCGCACAGGTCGGCGAGTTCATCCAGGCAGTGGAAGCCTGGGACTGCCACGAGCAGGCCTGGGTGCGGCTGGACAACGAACAGTGTGGCTTCGCCTACCGCGACAGCGTGTTCAAGCAGCAGGCAGACCGCTACCTGATCACCGCCATCGAGCTGAAGCTGCCCTTGCTGCACGACCTGCGCATGGACTATGCCGGCATCCGCGAAGAACTGCAGGCGCAGGGCGTGGAGCTGCCCAGTGCCGTGGACGTGGCCAACGCAGTCATCGCGATCCGCCGCCGCAAGCTGCCCGATCCGGAGGTGCTGGGCAATGCCGGCAGTTTCTTCAAGAATCCGGTCCTGCCCCTGGAGCAGGTCGACGTGCTGCTGCAGCATTTCCCGGACCTGCCGGTGTTCCCGGCCGATCGTGAGGACCGGCGCAAGGTCTCCGCAGCGTGGATGATCGAGGCCTGCGGCTGGAAGGGCTTCCGTGAGGGCGATGCAAGCGTTGCTGCCAGCCATGCGCTGGTCCTGGTCAACCATGGCAACGCCACCGGGGCCGAGCTGCTTGCGCTGGCGCGGCGCATTTCCGCGTCGGTGCTGGAGAAATTCGGCGTACCGATCGAACCGGAGCCCCGCCTGCTCGGCGCACAGTGGTGAACACCCCCGCCCTTTCCACCGGCGCCACCCCGATGCGGGCGGCGCTGCTGATGCTCGGCAGCACCCTGGCGTTCGGCATGATGGCGGTGGCGATCCGTTACGCCACCCGTTACGTACCGACCCAGGAGGTCGCCTTCTTCCGCAACGCGTTCGGCCTGCTGGCACTGCTGCCGATGCTGCTGCGGCCGGGCCATGCGCCGCTGAAGACCCAGCAGCTGCCACGCTACTTCGTGCGTAGTGCGATCGGCCTGGGTTCGATGCTGTGCGCGTTCTGGGCGTTGGGCCATCTGCCACTGGCGCAGGCGGTATCGCTCTCGTACTCCACACCGTTGTTCGTCACCATCGCCGCCGTGCTGTGGTTGGGCGAAACCGTGCGTGTGCGCCGCTGGGCCGCAGTGGTGGTCGGTTTCATCGGTGTGCTGGTGATCGTGCGGCCGGGCACCACCGGCTTCACCGCTGGCAGCCTGGTCGCCGTCGCCGCTGCGG
The DNA here is from genome assembly GCF_054473825.1 of Stenotrophomonas genospecies 5. Lineage (NCBI taxonomy): Bacteria > Pseudomonadati > Pseudomonadota > Gammaproteobacteria > Lysobacterales > Lysobacteraceae > Stenotrophomonas > Stenotrophomonas genospecies 5. The sequence continues at coordinate 726,223 of NZ_JBTMUW010000001.1, read as the reverse complement.
TGCTGAGTTCACTGGTGGCCATCCAGATCAAGCAGCTCACCCGCGTGGACAGCGCCGATACCGTGGTGCTCTATACCTACGTCTTCTGGGTGCCGCTTTCGCTGGTTCCGGCAGTGTTTGTCTGGGTCTGGCCCAGTGGCGTGGCCTGGCTGTGGCTGCTGGTCACCGGCGTGATGGGCACGGTCGGCCAGCTGCTGTGGACGCGTGCGCTGCGCCTGGGAGAAGTGTCGGCGCTGACGCCGATCAGCTTCCTGCAGCTGCCGCTGGTGACCCTGTGCGGGTGGCTGCTGTTCAACGAGACCGTGGACCGCTGGACCATCGTCGGTGCGGGCATCATTCTGGCCGCCAACGCTTACATCGCCCACCGCGAGGCCGTGCTGTCGCGGCGGGCGGCGACGGCGGCGGCGTCAGCGGCGGCCAAGCCCGCCGAATGATCCACCGTCAACGCTGCAGCGGCGACGCATCCAGCGCGCGATACGCGCGTTCGGCTGCATCGAACACATTGCCCGGCGCGAACTGTTCGCCCAGGTAGTGCAGCGACTGACGGCGCAGCTGCGGCGAGCGCTCCAGCGCGTCGCCCCCCAGCAGCACCTGTTCGAACTCGATCAGGTCCTGCAGGATCCGCCAGTGCCGGTACCAGGCTATCCAGCGTGGGTCCCCCAGGTCCGGGCCATACCCTTCCACGAAACCGAGCGGACGTTCGCGCCCCCAGCGTCCACCCACCGCCGCGCCGGGGAACATCAGATCCCGCTCGCGCGGCGCCAGGGACAGGCCATCCCAATCAATCAGGTGAAGGTTGCCCTCGTTACCCATCAGCAGGTTTCCCGCATGCAGGTCGGTATGGCACAACCGCAGCGGCGGCCGTTCGTCGCGCAGTTCATCGTGCAGTTCCGACGCGCGGCGGTGGACCTCGGCAATGCGTTCGCGGCGCAGCTCCCAGACGGCCAGGAACGCACTGCCCAACCGATCCTGCGCGACCGGCAAGGCATCGCCCGGCTGCAGCCAGCGCCCAACGGTGGTCAACGCATCCGCTTCAAGGCGCAGGGTCGGCAGCGCGCGTTGCAGCGATTCGGGCACCTCAGCGTCATGCAGCCGGCGCAGCACGTTGCCCAGGCGCAGCCACTGCGCATGGCTGAGCGGCGCCTCGAAACCGGACTGGCCCTCTATGTAGGGAAACAGCGTGAACTGCAGGCCCCAGCGCTGGACCGACGCGCCGCCGGTCAATGCCGGCCATGGCGCCACGATCTCCTCGATGCCCAGGGTGCCCCGCAGCCAATGCAGCGTGTCCCAGACCGCCGGTTGCACCTGGTAGGTGCGGCATTTCAACCACCACTGACCGCGTCGCGCGTCGATGCGGTAAACGCTGGCATTGGCGTCTGCGCCAACCGGGCGAGGCACCACGGCGGCGGTGGTGATGCCATAGGACTGTTGCAGGACTTCGCCGATATGGCGCGCCGAAGCGGATGACATGGAAGCAATCGTGCATTGATACCCGACGTCACTATCGCAGATGGCGCATCGACGGCACAGACATGTCCGTCACAGCACTGTGCTTGCGGGCCGGGCGAGCCATGCCGACGCGGTTGCCACGGCGTCAGCGCGCGTAGTGGCCCAGGAACATGGCGACCGCCGATGCCGCCACCCGCGCGCGCTCGTCGGCCCCCAGCGGCGCCTGCCCCATCGTTACCTGCGGCCAGAAGGCGAAACTCTTCACCAGTCCATGCAGCTGATGGGCGGCGAATTCGGGATCGACCGCACGCAGCCGGCCATCGGCGATCGCTGCACGGATCCAGGCGCTTTCCCCACTCTCCTTCTCGCCCATGCGACAGACGATTGCCTGCGCACGTTCGGGTGAATGGATGATCTCCGCCATGGCAACGCGGGCCAGGTCGATGAAATTGGCATCACCCAGCAGTTCCAGCTTCTGCTCCAGCAACGCGAGCAGCTGCGGCTCCAGTGGCTGCTCCGCACGGTAGGGCAGCTCGACGCCGGCCATGCTGCGTTCCCAGAGTTCCTCCAGAATCAGCGAGAACAGTTCTTCCTTGCTGGGGAAGTGGTTGTAGACCGTGCGTTTGGATACACCGGCCGCTGCCGCGATCCGGTCCATGCTGGTGGCCTCATAGCCGGCCGTGCGGAATTCCTCCACCGCCGCGCGCACGATGGCCTCGCGTTTGCGGTCGGTCAGGCGCTGCGGCGGACGGGACATGGCGACACCAGATAACTGAACGGATACCCCCATTTTACACCGATGAGTATACTTTTCCGCAGCAGGAAACTACACTGTGCAGTGTACCCTGCGGACGTCACCCATGAAGCGCCTGCTCCTTGTCCTCCTGCTTGGAATCCTCGCCGTGACCGCCTACACCTTCTGCAAGTCCTGGTCCCTCCCCGACTTCCCCGACTCCCCGCAATACCGCGAGGGCAAGTTCCACAACGTACTGCCGCGGCCGGCGATGGGCCTGCGCAACGGGCTGGAGATCTGGTGGACCTTCCTGTTCAACAAGCCGAAGGGGACCGTACCCGCGGGCGCCATTCCGGTGCAGGCGCTGGATCGTGCCGCGCTGGAAGCCGCGCCGGATCGCAGCCTGTTCCGGCTGGGGCATTCGACGATCCTGCTGAAGCTGCGCGGCCAGTATTGGCTGACCGACCCGGTCTTCTCCGAACGGGCGTCACCGGTGCAGTGGATGGGCCCTGCCCGCTTCCACGCCCCGCCGATCAGCATCGAACAGCTGCCGCCGATCGCCGGCGTGATCCTCTCGCACAACCATTACGACCATCTGGATCGCGCTGCGGTGATGCAGCTGGCGGGCAAGACCACGCGCTTCATCGCGCCGCTGGGTGTGGGTGATCAGTTGATCGCCTGGGGCGTGGACGCGGACAAGGTCGAACAGCTGGACTGGTGGCAATCGACCGAAGCCGATGGCCTGCGCCTGACCGCCACACCCGGCCAGCACTTCTCCGGCCGCGGCCTGGGCGACAGCGACCGCAGCCTGTGGGCCTCGTGGGTCATCCAGGACGGCGACTTCCGCATCTTCTTCAGTGGTGACACCGGCTACTTCGATGGCTTCAAGGCCATCGGCGAGAAGTACGGCCCGTTCGATCTGACCATGATCGAAACCGGCGCATACGATCCGCGCTGGGCATTCGTGCACATGCAGCCGGAGCAGACGCTGCAGGCCCACCTGGACCTGCGCGGCAAGTGGCTGCTGCCGATCCACAACGGCACCTTTGACCTGGCCCTGCATGACTGGCAACAGCCCTTCGAGCGCATCACCGCGCTGGCAGCCGCGCACGATGTGCCGATCGCCACGCCGATGATGGGCGAGGCGCTGGACATGCAGGCGCCGCAGGCAGGCACGCGCTGGTGGGAACAGGTGGCGCTGCGCTGAGCTTGCCTGGGCGCTGCTGTCACGGGGCGCCGGTTCGTGCAGGCAGTGACCTTACGGACGATGGCTGTCGCGACGCCGTGCAGGGCGTCGCGCCACGCGTCCGCCCTCTCCCCTATTGCAGCGCGTCATGTAAACGATTACACCCCCTGCTAGCGTAGCGCCTGCCCGATCCTGGCCGAACCTCCAAGGCTGTCGACATGACGCTGCGTGCTGATCGCTTCCGCCCCTCCTGGGCCTGCCTGCGCTACGTCGCGCGCGCTCTGCTGCCGCTGGCCGTGATGGCCTCCGCCGCGCAGGCGCAGACACTGCCACCGCGCAGCCAGTGGCAGGCCAGCAGCTCGTCACAGCAGGTCCCGGCGATGGCCATCGGCCATCTGATCGACAACGACCCGAAGACGGTCACCGGCGGCGCCTTCAGCCCCGGACACTGGTTCCAGATCGATCTGGGCGCACCTGCCCTGCTCGGGGGCGCGCGCCTGACCTGGGATGTCTCCAATCCCGAGGGTTACACGCTGCAGACCTCGATGGACGGCCGGCAGTGGCAGACCGCCTACACCATGGCCGACTCGCTGGGCGATGTGGAGACGCTGTACTTCGAACCGCGCCAGGCGCGCTATCTGAGGCTGGCCAGTCCCCAGCGCACGTCGGACTGGGGGGTCTCCATCTTCGAGATGGAACCCTTGGACGCCACGCTCAGTGCACGCGTGCACGGACTCGACAGCGCACAGGCAGCCGCGTTGTGGCAAGGCGGTAGCGGCGTCGCCCTCCCTACCGATGGCAAGGGCAGCCATGTGCTTGAAATCACCCTGCCGCGCGCTCAGCCGGGCACCGGCCTGGCGGTGGAGTGGGCGGGCCAGCGTGGCGCCGCACGCCTGCAGGCCCAGGATGCGCAGGGGCGCTGGCAGCCGCTGGCGCAGGACACACAGGCCGCCAGCCATGCCCAGAGTTGGTTGGCCAGCGATACGGTGCACGATGTGCGTGCCCTGCGGCTCATCGTCGACGGGCCCTCGCCACAGGTCACGCGCCTGCGCCTGCTCGGCCCAAAGGCCGTGATGACGCCGATGAAGCAGTACCAGATCGCCGCCAGCGGCGCGCAGCGTGGCCTGTTCCCGGCGTCGTTGCAGATGCAGCAGACGTACTGGACGGCAGTAGGCGTGCATGCCGGACGGCAGAAGTCGATCTTCGACGAATACGGCAACATCGAGGCATTCAAGGGCGCACCGCTGGTGCAGCCGATCTGGCGCAATGCCGATGGGCGTGCCGCCGGTGCCGCGGAACAGACCGTGCAGCATGCCCTGCGCGACGGCTGGAAGCCGATGCCCTCGGCCGCCTGGTCGCCGCAGCCCGGTCTGGAACTGCGCAGCGAAGCGTTCGCGATCGAGCGCGACGGCCAGCCCGTCACCTTCCTCCGGCATCGACTGCGCAATACCGGTACCACGCCGGTCGAGGGCACGCTGAGCCTGGTGGTGCGGCCGATGCAGATGAACCCGCCGTGGCAGAACGGTGGCCTGTCGCCGATCCGCGACGTGGCCATCGACGGCCAGAGCGTGCGCGTCAATGGTCGTACGCTGCTGCACTCGCTGTCGGCGGTCAGCGCCTCCGGCGCGGCACCGTTCGGCCCGAACGGCGAAACCGAGATCACCTCCGCCATCGCATCGGGCCGGTTGCCCGGCGCACGCCAGGCCACCGATGCGCGTGGGCTGGCGGCGGCGGCACTGGACTACCGGATCACACTGGCGCCCGGCGCCAGCCAATCCGTGGTCGTCGCCTTCCCGCTGGGTACGGCGGCGGCCGACGCCAAGGGTGTACTTCCGGAGCCACCGGCACTGGACCTCGCGCGCCTGCCAGGCGATGCCGATGCCGGCTTCGAGACGCTGGCCGCCGAAGCCTCCGCGGACTGGCAGGCACGATTGGGCCAGGTCGGCCTGCGCCTGCCCGATCCGTCGCTGGTCGACATGCTGCGTGCCCAGGCCGCGTACATGCTGATCAACCAGACCGGCCCGGCCATGCAACCCGGCCCACGCAACTACAACCGCTCCTTCATCCGCGACGGCATGGCCACCTCGGCGGTACTGCTGCGGATGGGCGAAGCCAAGGTCGCGCGCGACTACCTGGCGTGGTACAGCGAACACGGGGTACATGCCAACGGCCTGGTGTCGCCGATCCTCAATGACGATGGCAGCGTCAACACCGGCTTCGGATCGGACATCGAGTACGACAGCCAGGGGCAGTACGTCGCGTTGGTGGCCGATGTCGCGCGCCTCGACGGTGGCCCTGAGTCCGTGCGTGCGTACCTGCCGAAAGTGAAGGCCGCGCTGCGCTTCCTGCAGGAACTGCGTGAGCGCACGCTGGTACCCGGTTACAAGGCCGATCAACCGGCGCCGGAACGCTTTGCCGGCATCCTGGCACCGTCGATCAGCCACGAGGGCTATCCCTCTCCCACCCACAGCTACTGGGACGACTACTGGGGCCTGAAGGGCTGGCATGACGGCGCATGGCTGGCTGAATCACTCGGCGACCACGCCACCGCCACCTGGGCACGCGGGCAGTACAAGGCGCTGTATGACGCACTGCACGCTTCGATCCGCGCGACGATGGCGTGGAAGGGCATCGATTTCATTCCCTCCTCCGCCGATCTTGGCGATGGCGACCCGACCGGCGTCTCCATCGCGCTGGATCCCACCGGTGCGCAGAGCGTGCTGCCGGCTGATGCGCTGCGCACCACCTTTGCCCGCTATCTTGACGACGTCCGCAAGCGCAACCAGCCCGGTGCGCTGTATGCGTACACCCCTTATGAAATCCGCAACGTCCTGAGCTATGTGCATCTGGGCCAGCCCGCAGCGGCCGACGAACTGCTGCAGGGCCTGCTGCGCGACCGTCGCCCGCTGCAATGGCAGGTGCTGGCCGAAGTCGTGCACTCACGGCTGCGTTTTCCGCGCTACCTGGGCGACATGCCGCACACCTGGATCGGTGCCGAATACGGCCGCACCCTGTTCGGGATGCTGATACGCGAGGACGACGATGCCCTGTCACTGCTGCCGGGCACGCCGCCCTCCTGGCTGGCCGGCGATGGCCTTGCGGTGGAGCGCCTGCCGACGGCGTACGGCACGCTGCGGATGCAGGCACAGCAACGCGACGGTACGCTGACCGTGACGCTCGGCGAAGGGCTGCGCAGCGCCACGGCCGTCAAGGTCTGGTGGCCCGCGCGCACGGCACCGAAGCAGGTGCGCGTGGACGGCCGTAGCGTTTCCGACTTCGATGCCGAGGGTGTGCGGTTGGCGAAGCCGTTCAGGACGCTGGAGGCGCGTTGGTAGAGCGGCCGAGCATGGTTCGTCTCTATAGAAGCAGCCTTGGTGCCGGGGCATGCCCGGCGTCAGAGATCCGGCAAGCCCGGCGGGTTGGTCTGCGACTGCGGCACGGCTTCCTCGGTCACGTTCCAGCGCGCCAGTGCCTGTGCGTAGGTGCCGCTGCCGATCTGGGTATTGAGCGCCTGGGTCACCGCATCGGCCAGGCCGCTGCCCTTCCGCGTGGTGACCGAGATCGCAGCAGCGTTAGGCCAACCGCCCGGAAACAGGCCAACGCGCCGCACCTTGCCATCGCGCGCGGAGTACGCGCCGGTGGCGTTGGGTTCGAACGACACATCGGCTCGGCCGGTGATCACGGCCAGGCGGCCGACCACCGAATCATCGAAGTACTGGTATTGCACCGGCTCCAGCCCGGCCGCGATGTTCTGTGCATCCCACTGCCGCAGGATCTGGTCCTGGTTGGTGCTGGCACCGACCACCACCTTCAGGCCAGCGACATCGGCCGGCTTCTCGATCTTCTGGATGGGCCCGTCGGTGCGCGTATAGATGCCGAGCAGGTCATAACGGTAGCTGGAGAAGTCGAACTTCTTCTTGCGCTCTTCGGTCACGGTTACGTTGGACAGCACTGCGTCGTACTTGCCCGACTCCAGTCCCAGCGGCCAGTCGGCCCAGGCGACCGGCACCACCACCAGCTTCAGGCCCAGCGCATCGGCCACCAGCCGTGCGATGTCCGGCTCGATGCCGATCACTTCCTTGCTGTCGGCGCCATAGTCGGCCAGCGGCAACTGACCGGGATGCGTCGCGACCGTCAACGTGCCCGGCGTCACGAAGCGGAAGTCCGCCGGAACCAGCGCCTGCGCTTTCGGATCCACGGTCCCCCGCAGCGCTGGCGCGCCGGCACCGGCCAGGCTGCTGGTCGCTGCGGGCACGGCCTCCGGGGCCTGCCGTGCCCGTGAATAGACGATGCCGGCAATGCCGATGACCAGCACAGCGATGACCAGCAGGGTGCTGCGCGAGGGACGACGAGACGTTGCAGGACTCATGGGGGTCACATCCGGATCAGAGGGTCTTGGCGAGAAAATCGGCGGTGCGCTGCTGGCGCGGGTGTTCAAATATGGCCTCGGGCGTGCCCTGCTCGATCACCCGGCCCTGGTCCATCATCACCACGTGGTCGGCAACGCGGCGGGCGAAGCCGAGTTCGTGGGTGACGATCACCAGCGTGGTGCCGGAACGGGCGAGCTCTTCGATTACGCTGAGCACTTCGGCCACCAGTTCCGGGTCCAGCGCCGACGTCGGCTCATCGAACAGCAGCACCTTCGGCTGCAGGGCCAGTGCACGGGCGATGGCGATGCGCTGCTGCTGGCCACCTGACAGCTGGCGCGGGAACGCATCGGCCCTGTCCGCCAGACCGACGCGCTCCAGCAGCACGCGCGCCTGCTGTTCGGCCTGCGTACGCGGCACACCGCGCACCGCGATCGGCGCCTCGATGATGTTCTCCAGCGCGGTCAGGTGCGGGAACAGGTTGAAGCCCTGGAACACCATGCCGACCTCGGCACGACGGCGGCGTATCTCGCGCTCCGGCAGCTCGTACAGGGTGTCGCCGTCACGGCGATAGCCGATCAGCTGGCCACCGACGCTGACGAAGCCGGTGTCGGCGCGCTCCAGGTGGTTGATTAGCCGCAGCAGAGTCGACTTGCCGGCACCGGACGGGCCGATCAGCACCGTTACGCTGCCGCCGCGCAGTTCCAGGGTGATGTCCTCCAGTACCGGCTGCCCGTCGAACGCCTTGCCGACACCGTGCAGCGATATCGGCGCTCCCTGTCCGGCCTCGGCCGCGCTCGCGATGCGCGGCCGCACCGGAACCGGCGATGCCGCACGCGGCGCGGGCGAGGATACCCGCGACACGCTGCGCTCACGCTGCAGCTGGCCACGCGCGAAGCGCTGCTCCACGCGCCGCTGCAGCAGCGACAGCACGGTCAGGATCACCAGGTACCAGACCGTGGCCACCATCAGCAGTGGCACCACCTCCAGGTTGCGGCGGTAGATCACCTGCACGGTGTAGAACAGCTCCGGCAACGCCAGCACGTAGACCACCGACGTGCTCTTGGCCAGGCCGATCACATCGTTGAAGGCGGCCGGCAGGATCGAGCGCATCGCCTGCGGCAGGATGATGCGCCGCACCTGGCGGCCGCGCGGCAGGCCCAGCGCGGCCGCTGCTTCATACTGGCCGTGATCGACCGAGAGGATGCCACCGCGGATCACCTCGGCCGAGAACGCCGCCTGGTTCAGTGTCAGGCCCAGCACCGCAGCCGTGAACACACCGATCAGCTGGGTGGTGGGATACGAGAACAGGCTGATGCCGGTGAACGGAATGCCCAGTTCGATCGTGCTGTACAGATAGCCCAGATTGTTCAGCAGCAGCAACAGCACCAGCAGTGGAATCGAACGGAACAACCAGACGTAGCCCCACGATACCGCCGACAGCAACGGCGAGCCGGATACCCGTGCCAGCGCCAGCAGCGTGCCCAGCGCGAAGCCCAGGCCGGTGCCGAGCGCGGTCAGCAACAGCGTGCGACCCAGCCCTTCCAGCACCGGGCGGGCGAAGAACCACTCGGCGAAGGTGCCCCAGCCCCAACGTGGATTGCCGAGTACCGACTGCAGTCCGATCAGGATCAACGCCAGCGCCAGGACCGTGCCGAACACCTGCAGCGGATGCCGCGCCGGCACGATCTTCAATGCCGGTGCCGGACGCGCGGCCAGACCCTCGATCGCGGTGGACGGCGTACTCATGCGTGGACTCCCTGCGCGGCGGCAGTGCTTGATGCCGGCGGACGCGCCGGTGCCCGCAGCTGCTTCTCGAACGGCAGATGGGCGATCGATTCCGGGTCGGCAGACAGATCGAACAGTGCGGTGTAGCCATGGCTCAGGTACAGGCCGACCGCCTCAGGCTGGCGGAAGCCGGTGGTCAGGTACACGCGGCGATAGCCCTGGCGTGCGGCCTGGTCTTCAAGCTCCTGCAGCACCCGCCGGGCGATGCCCTGGCGGCGCAGGCCAGGCAGTGTCCAGATGCGCTTGAACTCGGCCGTATCCGGGTCGCGGTGAGGCATGAACGCGCCGCCGGAAATGGCCACGCCCTCACGCAGCAGCAGCACGAATGCTCCCACCGGCGCAGCGAATGCCTGCGCCGGGTAGCGTTGCAACTCCTCGCGCGCACTGCCACCGATGCGTCGCCGCACATCGGCGTAGCGACTGTCGTACTCCTGTTCGAGCCCATCGAACAGCGGCCGCGCCAGTGGATCGTCCACCGAGGTGTAGAGGAAGCGCTCCTCGAACGGTGCCGTACTCATGCTGCGTCCTCCACCAGATAGTGTTCGGCCAGCCGCGCCCAGAGGCTGGCGGCAGGGGCGATGGCCGCATCGTTGAACACGTAGCGCGGGCTGTGCAGCGGCGCACTGTCACCGTTGCCGACGAACACGAAGCTTCCGGGCCGGGCCTGCAGCAGGAAGGCGAAGTCCTCGCTGGCGGTGCGCGGCGCGAAGGCATCCAGCACCTGCCCTGCGCCGAATCCCTGCAGCGCCACCTCACGGATATAAGCGGTCTGCTGCGGATGGTTGATCACGCTCGGGAAGCCACGCGGGAACTCGATCTCGGCGCGCGCCCCGAACGCGGCGGCGGTCTGCTCGGCAAGCTCGGTCACGCGACGGCGCAGCGTGTCGCGAACGTCGGGCAGATAGGCGCGTACGGTCAGCGTCAGCTCCACCACGTCGGGAATCACGTTGGCCGCCTGCCCACCGTGGATCGAACCGACCGTCACCACGCCCATCTGCCGCGGGTCCACGTTGCGCGACACCACACTCTGCAGTGCGGTGACGATGTGCGCGGCGGCGAGGATCGGATCCACGCTTCCCTGTGGCTCCGCACCATGCCCGCCCTTGCCGATCACCCTCAACCGTGCCCAGTCGACCGATGCCATCGCCGGTCCGTCGACAAAGCCGAAGTGCCCCACCGGCACACCCGGCCAGTTGTGCAGTCCGTAGATCGCATCCACCGGAAAGCGCTCGAACAGACCGTCGGCGAGCATCCTTGACGCACCGGAGCCGGTTTCTTCCGCCGGCTGGAACACCAGTTGCAGGGTGCCATCGATGCGCCCGTGCCGGGCCAGGTAATGCGCCGCCGACAGCAGGATCGCAGTGTGGCCATCATGACCGCAGGCGTGCATCCGTCCTTCGTTCTGGCTGGCATAGGGCAGCCCGGACGCCTCCTGGATCGGCAGCGCATCGATGTCGGCGCGCAGCCCGAGCCGGCGGCTGCCCTGACCCCGCTGCAGCGTTCCGACCACACCGGTTCCACCGACGCCCGTGGTCACCGTATAGCCCCACTGCTGCAGGAGTTCGGCTACGCGTGCGCTGGTGCGATGCTCCTCGAAGGCGAGCTCCGGGTGTCGATGCAGGTCGTGGCGGATGGCGATGGCCTCATCGGCGCGTGCGGCTATTTCAGGCAGCACGCCCGTCGGCCCGGTGGGCGCCACAGTCAACGATGCCCGGCGCAGTACGTTCATCGCCTCACCCCACCTTCCGCGCCGGTTCGGCGGCCGTCGAATGACGGCTGGCCTTGTAGGGCAGGCCCAGGTGGTCGCGCAGCGTCTTCCCTTCCAGCTCGCGCTGGTGATACCCGCGCGCCTGCAGGATCGGCAGTACCAGGGTCACGAAATCGTCCAGCCCCTCGCGCTGCGCCGCAAACCCGAGAATGAAGCCATCGCTGGCGCCCGCCTCGAACCAGCGGATCAACTCGTCGGCCACGTGCTCGGGTGTACCGATGAAGTTGGGCCGCGGGCTCACCGCCTGCAACGCGACTTGGCGCAGGCTCAAGCCCTGCTCGCGGGCGTCCTGCTTGATGCGATCGGTGGTGGAGCGGAACGAATTGCTGCCGATCTCGCCCAGCTCGGGGAACGGCGCGTCGGGATCGTACTGGGTGAAATCGTGATGGTCGAAGAAGCGCCCGAGGTAGGCCAGCGCATCGTCCAGGCCTGCGAGTGCGGCAATCGCCTGGTACTTGGCTTCGGCCTCCTCGGCGGTGTGGCCGACAATCGGCCCGATGCCCGGAAAGATCTTCACGTCATTGCCGCTGCGCCCGTGGGCGATGGCCGAATTCTTCACCTTCTGGGTGAAGGCACGGGTTTCTTCCAGCGAGGGCGAGTGGGTGAATACCGCATCGGCATACTTGCCGGCCAGCGCGATGCCGTCGTCGGACGAGCCCGCCTGGAAGATCACCGGCTGGCCCTGCGCCGAGCGCTGGATGTTCAGTGGGCCTTCGACCTGGAAGAAGCGGCCCTTGTGGTCGAGGCGGCGGAACTTGTCGGCGGCGAAGAAGGTGCCCTGTTCGCGGTCGCGGATGAAGGCATCGTCGTCCCATGAATCCCACAGGCCCTGCACCACCTCCAGGTATTCGTCGGCGATCTGGTAGCGCAGCGCATGTTCCGGATGCGGGCGGCCGTAGTTGCGGCCCGATCCTTCCAGCGGCGAGGTCACCACGTTCCAGCCGGCGCGCCCACCGCTGATCAGGTCCAGCGAGGCGAACTGCCGGGCCACGGTGAACGGATCGCTGTAGGAGGTGGACAGCGTGCCGGCCAGGCCGATCTTCTTCGTCGCCGTGGCCAGCGCGGACAACAGCGAGATCGGCTCGAAGCGGTTGAGGAAGTGCGGGGTCGATTTCTCGTTGATGTACAGCCCATCGGCAACGAAGCCGAAGGCGATGCCGTTGTCTTCGGCCGTGCGCGCGATGTCGATGTAGAAGTCCAGGTTGACGCTGGCATCGGCCGGGTTGGACGGATGCTTCCACGCATGCATGTGGCTGCCCGGTCCCTGCAGCATGATGCCGAACGGGATGGGGCGCGGTGTCTTGCTCATGGGTATCGCTCCTGCAGGTCAGGCCACCGCCGCGCGTGGCGCGGGCGACAGCAGTTCAAGGGATGCCAGGCGTGCGTCGAGGTCGGCCACCGGCGCATCGAGGATGAATTCGCCCACGCCGAAGCGGCGGTGCAGTGCGTCCAGTTCCCCGCGCACCTGCTGCGCGTCGCCCGACAGCACGCTGGGCCGCGTCTCTTCGATACGGAAGTCGGTCACGCCCACCTGGCGGGCATACTCGGCCGCGGCGTCCGGGCTGGGCAGGTTCACCGTCTGCCCCGGGCCGAGGTGCAGCTTGTAGACACGCAATGCGCCGACATGGCGCGCCGCCGCCTCGCTGGTGGGCGCCGCGAAAGCGACGGTGGCCAGCAACGGCGGCTGCGTGGATACGGCGCGATAGGCCTCGAACGCCGCTTCGATGTGCTTCGGGTCGCCGTCGAAATGGGCGGCATAGACGAAGCGCCAGCCCAGCTCCGCCGCCTGCCGTGCGCTCTGCGGGCTGGCGCCCAGCAGGAAACGCTCGGCCGCCACCTGCGGCACCGGCCGCGCCTGCGCATTGGCATGCGCATGATCTTCGGCCAGCGAGCCGGACAGGAATCCTTCCAGATCGCGCAGCTGCTGATCGAAATCGGCGAAGGCCGGTCGCCCCGCGGCCAGCGCTGCGGTGGACGCCGGCAGGCCACCGGGTGCCTTGCCCACCCCCAGGTCGACGCGTCCGGGCGCCAGCGCCGCCAGCAGGTTGAAATTCTCGGCCACCTTGTACGGCGCATAGTGGCGCAGCATCACGCCACCGCTGCCGATGCGGATGCGCCGGGTCTGTGCCAGCACCCATGCCGCCAGCACCTCCGGCGCCGGACTGGCCAGAGTCGGTGCGGCGTGATGCTCGGCAAACCAGTAGCGGTGGTAGCCCAGCTGTTCGGCATGCTGGGCCAGCTGCAGGCTGTTGCGCAGCGCCTGCTCGGCGCCTGCGCCTTCGGCCACCGGGCTCTTGTCCAGCACGCTGATGAGGTAGCTCATGTCCGCGTCCTCGCTCAGGGGTGGGCCACAGGAATGCCAAGCAGGCCATTGAGTGCGGCCAGGATCGGCTCGGCACCGGTCACGTACTGCCGGTCCTGGTAGGCACCGTTGGCGTGTTCGCTGCGCACGCCCTGCGGCAGCACCAGCTTCGGCAGCGACTGGTCCTGCTCGCCCACCGCCGCGATCACCTCGCGGCGTGGCCGCGCGAAGCCGATGCGGCGCACGTCCAGCTGTGCATCCAGGCCGTCGATGCTGGACAGCGCGCCTTCCAGCAGCAGGCTGTGCCGGCAGAAGAAGCGCTGGCCCGGCAACTGGCCGTCGACGAACTCGCGATCAAGCAGGAACAGGATGGGTTTGGGGGAGGCAGCTGCAGCCACGGGTTCGTCCTCGTCTGGGCCGGCAATGAAGTGCCGTTTCGCTATCGATGCTAGAGAAGCTGTGCGCCGCGCCCGTACCTGCTGGCGACAATCGCCGGTCGGATCCGGCCACGCAGATGCAGGTTGGCAATAAGCAGACTGCTGGCCGTTATGGGCAGCTCAGGCGATGCGGCGCAGGGGCGCCGGCCCGCTGGCGGCATGCGGCAGCAGATGCCCGGCAGCGCGCTCGGCAGCCAACTGGATGCGCGCCTGCAACGCCGCGCTGTTGATCTGCTCGCCATCGAAATCGGCTGGTGTGGCGTACACGCCGATGGGCAACGTATGCGCCTGCAGGAAGCTGAACAACGGTCGCAGCTGATGGTCGATCACCAGCGCATGCCGCTCGCTGCCCCCGGTGGCTGCCAGCAGCACAGGGGTATCCACCAGCGCCTCGAGGTCGATGAAGTCCACCAGGTGCTTGAACAATCCCGGGTACGAGCCACGATGGACCGGTGCGGCCACCACCAGCAGCTCGGCATCCTCGAGGGTGGCCAGCGCCTGTTCCACCGCGGGCTCGGCCTCGCTGCGCGACAGCGTCTGCCCCAGCGCGCGTGCAATCGGCGCCAGCTCCACCAGTGTCACGCTGGCATGCAGGCGCTGCTGCAGCGCCTCCAGCAGGTGCCGTACCAGCAACAGCGTGCGCGAATTCACCGATGCCGTTGGCGAACCGATAAACGCAACAATCTTCAACCCAGATGACATGCCACTCTCCTCGGTAACGCCGGACGCTGCCCGGCGACGCCATGCCTGAACCTCAGAACCGGTAATTGACCCGCCCGTACCAGAACGCGCCGATCCTGCTGAGCACGTCACCGCTGTCCCAGGTGGTCTCGATGCTGGCCACGTCGGTGGCGCTGCGCGCGTACTCCGGCACCTTGCGGGTGCGCTTGTCGAACACGTTGTTGATGCCCAGCGCCGCACTCCAGCCCGCGCCCAGCTCCACACCGCCGGACAGGTTGGTCACCAGCACCGGTGGCTGCCTGTATTCCACGCCGTTGTTGAGGCGCTTGATCGACCCGTAGTAGGTAACGTCCACATTCGAGCGCCAGCGTCCGTTCTGCCAACCCAGTCCGGCCACCTGGGTGTAGCTGGGCGTACGGAAGCGCAATGCGTACTCGCCGGACTTCGTCAGCAGGTTGATGTTGGGCAGCCCCTGCAGCGCCGCAGGAATGGCGCTGACGCTGCGGATCGTGGTGCGTCCGACGTTGGCGGCATAGCTCCAGCGCAGCTTGCCCCACGATGTGTCCTGGTTCGCCTCCAGCGTCAGCTCCACGCCGCGCGTGCGGGTGTCGCCCACGTTGGTGAAGTAGCTGGCATAGAACGCGTCGCCCGGCAGGATGCTGATGCCGGCCGAACCCAGCAGCGCATCGATCGTGTTCTTCTGCGCGGAGGTCAATACGGTGCCGCTGTTGTCGGTGATGCGCGCCGGATCCTGCGCGTTGTAGCCGATCTGGCTGGACTGGCCGAGCTGGCCGCGGATGTCGATCTGGTAGGCATCCACGGCCAGGTGGAAGGCCGGGCTCGGGTCCCAGGTCACGCCGATGCTGTAGTTGGTGGCCTTCTCCGGTTTCAGCGGGGTGGCACCCAGTGCCACCGCAGCGGGCGAGGACACCTGCGCCACCAGCGTCGTACCGCACGGGCAGCTGCCCGTGGCCTGGTAGAACTGCGCGCCTAGGCTTGGCGCGTGGAAGCCGTTGCTGACCGTCGCACGCACGCCCAGTGCGTCGGTGATGTCGAAGCGGCTGGTCAAGCGTCCGGTCGAGACACTGCCGAAGTCCGAATGGTCTTCCCAGCGCGCGGCCGCATCCAGGTACCAGCGCGAGGTGACGTTGGTCGCCGCCCCCACGTACACCGCCTTGCTGTTGCGCGTGGCTTTCACCGCGTCGGCGGTGGAGTAGCCGACAAACGCAGCGGCACCGAATCCGGTGTACGACTCCCACTGCCCTGCCCCGCGCTCGTAGCGCTCGTGCTGGTACTCGGCACCGGCACTCACTTCCAGGGGTGAGGCAAAGGCCGCCACGTCAAAGCCCCGGCGCAGGTCCAGGTTGGCAATGCCCTGCTGGTAATCCAGCTTGCCGTCATAGAAGTCGGTGGGCGAGCCCGGGTACGGCAGCGAGTAGTTCACCGAGTTGCGGGTATAGGTGCGCACCGTGCTGCGGTTGCCGGTCAGGCTGGCGTCGTAGTCCCAGCCGGCCAGCTGGCCCTTCACGCCGGCGGTGCCGGTGTACTGCTTCTCCTTGGTCTCCAGCACCGGCAGGAAGCCGTCGGGAAACACGCTCAGCACTCCCGGTGTCCGGTACGTGGTGAAGATCGTGGCCGGCAGGCGGAAGTTCTGGATCGCCTGCGCGGTGCGGTCACTGGCAGTGGCGTTGGCGTAGAACTGCGCGCTCTCACCCAGGCCATGGCCCACGTTCACCGCAAACGCCTTCAGCGCATACGACGGTGAGCTGAGGATGGTGTTGGCTTCAGCATCGCGCGTGACCTCGGCAGGGTCCGGCGTCGCACCGGCCGGCAGGCGGTTGTTCGGCCGCAGCGCGACCCGGTTGCCATTGGCATCGATCGCCGGATAGCTCAGATAGCCATCGATGTAGCGTCGCGTCCGGATCGCGTGGTGCTGGCGCGTGGTCTCACCCGAGAGGTTGACGAAGCCGTCCTCACCCCAGGGCAGGCCGACGTTGGCGCGCACGCTGGTACGGGTGCCATCGCCATCGATGCTCTGCCCGCTCTCCACCGACACCTCGCCGCCCTGTGCCTGCGATTTCAGGATGACGTTGACCACACCGGTGATCGCGTCCGAGCCGTAGATGGCGGAGGCACCATCGCGCAGCACTTCCACGTGGTCGATGGCCGACACCGGAATCAGCGCCAGATCCGCCCAGGCGTGGCCAGGAAAGCCGCCGCCGTTGGCACCGCTCACATAGGCACTGGCGTTGCGGCGCTTGCCGTTGACCAGCACCAGCGTGTAGCCCGGTGAAAGATTGCGCAGCTGATAGCCGCGGATCAGGCTCTCCTGGTCGCTCTGGTAGCCACCGATCTGGCTCAGCGACGGCAGGCTGCGCTGCAGCGCTTCGAGCAGGTTGGCCTGCCCGGTCGCAGCAAGATCCTCGGCGGAGATCACGTCGATGGGCGTGGAGCTGTTCTTGACCGTGCGCGTGCTGGTGCGCGAGCCGGTCACCACCACTGCGTCCAGGGTGGATGCAGCGACGTTGGCGGCGGCCGCTGTGGTTGCCGGCTGCGCATCGGCGTCTGCCGCATGCACGGGGGCCGCTACCAGGGCGGCGGCGATCAACACAGCAAGAGGACTCAGGACGGGGGCGTAGGCGGCAGGCATGGGGGCTCGTGGGGTGGGCCGGAAACACGCTTCCATTCAAGGGCCTGTTCACCCGCCACGACAGGCGTGATCGCGTCACCCAGCCGTAACATCCGGCCACCCACATGACCGCTGGTAATGACGTTAGGCAGCGCACTTGCATGGGGTCGGATCCCTTTCGAAGGAAACGGATCCGACCCCAGCCGCCATATATCCCGCAGGCATCACCTCATGACCGCATGCCACGCGGCGGCATGCACCATCACCGGTAGCATCAGGCCATGCCCATCCACGCTGCCGATTCCACCGCGCCGACCGTCGCCATCGTGGCCTGCCACGGCCAGGGCTTGTTCGAGTTCGGTTGTGCGGTGGGCCTGTTCGCACCGGTGCGTCCGGAACTGGGCGTGGCGTGGTACCGCACGCAGCTGTGCGCGGGCGAACCCGGTGCACTGCGCATGCTCGGCAATACGCAGGTGCAGTTGCCGCATGATCTCAACGCGGTGGACGATGCGGACATCATCGTCATTCCCGGTTGGCGCGAACCCAGTGAACGCCCGCCGCAGGCGTTGCTTGATGCGCTCGTCCGCGCCCACGCGCGCGGCGCCCGCATCGCCTCGATCTGCTCGGGCGCCTTCGTGCTGGCCTGGGCCGGCCTGCTCGATGGCCGCCAGGCCACCACCCACTGGCGGCTCACCGAAACGCTTGCGCAGCAGTTCCCCCGCATCGGCGTGCGCGACGACGTGCTCTACGTCGACGCCGGCAGCATCATCACCTCGGCCGGTTCGGCCACCGGCATGGACATGATGCTGCACATGGTGCGCAAGGATTACGGCGCACGCGTGGCCAACCTCGTTGCCGAGCGCCTGGTGCTGGCGCCCTGGCGTGATGCCGGCCGCAGCCAGCGCGTCAGCCGCGCCATTCCCAGCGGCGAGCCGACGCGCCTGGCCAAGCTGATGGAATGGATGCGGCGCAACCTGCGCGAACCGCACTCGCTGGGCAGCCTCGCCGAACAGGCCGCGTTGAGCCAACGCACCCTGCAACGGCAGTTCCTCGACGCCACCGGCCTGTCACCCATCGACTGGCTGATCCGCGAGCGGGTGGCTTTCGCCCGCGAGCTGCTGGAAACCACCGACCGCCCCCTGCACTGGGTCGCCGAGCAGGCCGGTTTCGGCTCACAGGAATCATTCCGCCGCCATTTCCGCGGACTGGTCGATGCCAGCCCCACCGAGTACCGCAGCCTGCATCGGCAGGGCATCGAAGCCGATCGACTGGTGGGCTGCTGAGGGTAGGCCTGCGGCAACGTCCGCCTTTCCACTCCGCCACCGGACCGGCAAGATATCGCCATGTCCCGCAGGCCGATGGAACGGTGATGACTGACCGCCCTTACAGGAACTACCGCTTCGGGATAGGCGTGTCGCTGGTGCTGGCGGCGTTCATCGCCACCCTTTCGCTCATCGCCGTGGCCACCCCCAATCTGGGTTGGGGCGTTGTGGCGCTGGCCACCCTGGCGATCTGGGTGGGCGTACCGTTGCTGCTGGTGCTTGCGCTGGCGTGGCTGCGCTACATGGTACGGGACCGTGGCCAGGTGCCCGGCCGCGTGCACGCTGTGATGTTCGTGCCCACCGCCGCAGCCATGCTCATCGTTCCGCTGTGGCACTCCCTGCAGAACACCTGGGACAGCCTCGCCGGCGGCTCGCGTGCCGCCATCGCGGAACTGCACGTCAATCTCAGCGGGCAACCGCTGTGGCTGGAAACCTCGCCGTATGCATCCACCGGCTCCGGCGCTGGCCCGGACCTGCCCATGCAGGGCGACACGCCCGAACGTTTCATCACCTTCCACCGCTACCCCAACGCGCAGTCCGATGCAGACAGGGCATTCCCGTATGAAGACGGGCGCCTGAAGCGCTCGGTGGACCACTACCGCTACGCCACGCCCTCCGGAGATCGTGCCGTCACCGACGTGCCCCTGCTGCGCCGCCCCTATCCAGACCTTGCGCCCTTCAACGCGGCATGGAGGCGCCCGGGCACGCCGGAACTGGTGCACCTCTATTACCACTACCGCGATCATGTGGAGGTCGCGCCCGCGCTCGCACGCCTCAGCGGCGCTACCGCAGATGATCTGGAGCGCAGCCGCTTCGAAGGCATGGTGCTGTTCAAGATCCACAACTACGGCGGCGCGCCCATCGTGCGGATGGAGGTCAATGGCATCGCACTGGACATCGGAGACGGCGCCATCGCCAGCATCCGGACGCCGCCCGCGGACTGCACCGCGTACGGCTACCCGGAGGGCGCCGCTCTGCTTCCGCTCGATCAGCCCTTGCAGGTCCGCTGGCAGACCAGCAGCGAGCCGATGCGCTGGCACAGCGCCCGCGTGCAGGTACCGGCGTTCCGCACGCCGCAGCCCCTGGAGGGCCAGTCAACCCTGCAGCGCGTGCTGCTGTATGTGCTGCCCGATGACGCGCTGGCCGCCGAACGCTACGCGGAAATATTCGACCGCGATACGCGGCGCGGCATCCGCGCTACCGGCCTGCCCGCGGCGGCCGCTGCGGTGGCCACCTGCGGCAGCGCCTACGCCACCTATGGCGAAGACGCGCCGCCGCCGCTGGCAGACTGAGCAGCGTCGCCGCAGCGCCTGTTCTCAGCGGCGGCCACGCATCCGCCAGCACTGTGCGATGAAACCGAGCACGAACACCACGAAACACCCCAGCAAGGTCTGCAGCACGACCGGAGCCATCGGCGCGGCCGCAATCGGATGTGCCACCGGGATGCGGGTCAGCGTTTCATTCACGCCCGGCACCAGCGACAGCAGGAAACTGAACGACAACGCGAAGGTGGACAGATACCGCGCCGCCCGCCCCAGGAAGCGCAGGCGCGCGGCTAGCACGCCGCCGAAAGCAACCAGCAGCACGATCACGCCAAAGGCGTGGCCGGGATTGAGTCCGCCCGTGCTGGACACGGTGAACGAGGTTGCCACCGACAACACCAGGCCCAGCAGGTAGAGCTTGCCGGCACGCGTGGCCGGATCGATGGCGCGGTGGCGGACGAAGCCATAGAGACCGGCCACGATGGGAAGCAGGCTGACGGCAGTGTGGATGACGCCGAGGGCGGACAGCGGGTGTGGCATGGGAGTGCTCCGTTGGGATTAAACAAACCTACTAGTAGGTAGGCATGGTGGGCAAAAAGAAGACCCGCGTTGCCGCAGGCCTTCCGCATACAGTTCTCAGGCAGCGCTCACCCGCGCGATCGCCAGCCGCGCCAGGGCCGCGAAGGTCGCCGCATCGCCAAACCCCCGCGCCGCCAGCATCGCACCGTGCACGGACGCCATGAACGCCTTGGCTTCGTCGCCCGCCGGGCCCTGCAGGCGCAGCTGCCCCTGCGCAGCGCCCTTCAGCAGGGTACGGGTCAACCACTCGGTCAGGTCCTCGAAGTGGCCGCGCACCTCCTCGGCAATCTCCACCGGGATCATCGGTGCTTCCGCGGCCAGCATCGCGCAGATGCAGAACGACGCCGTTCCGCCGGCAATGCAGCTGGACCAGTAATCGACATAGGCGTTGAGCTCCAGCAGCGGATCACCCAGCTGCCGGTCCAGCAGTGCCAGTCCCTCGCGCGCCTCGGCCCGGTACAGCACCACCACCGTGCGCACCAGATCGGCCTTGCTGGGGAAGTGGTGATGGATGCTGGCCTTGCTGATGTTCACCCGCGCGGACACGTCCGCGTAGCTGAAACCGTTGTAACCACCGGCTTCCAGCAGGGAACGGGCCTGCGCCAGAATCTCCAGCGCCTTCGGGGACAGCGACTCTTTCATGGCGAAAACCTACTAGTAGGTAGATAGGCCTGTCAACGGGCCGACCCGCGCCGTTCAGTGGGAAGACACATACAGCGCACCGGCTGGCGCGGGCGGCACCGCGAAGCTGCGCCGCATCCGCGCCACTTCCGCCGCCGGCGGCAGGCCGAACAGACGCTTGAACTCCCGGTTGAACTGCGACGGGCTGGCATACCCCACCGCCAGCGACGCCGCTTCGGCGGTCATCCCCTGGCGCAGCATCAGCAACCGCGCCTGGTGCAGGCGCGTGGACTTCACGTACTGCATGGGCGAAGTGCCGGTGACGTCACGGAAGTGATCGTGGAAGGTCGCCACGCTCATCCCCGCCTCCGCCGCCAGGTGTGCCACGTCCAGCGCCGTGGCATAGGCCGCATGGATCTGCCGCAACGCCCGGCCGATGCTGCCGAAACGGCCGCGCATGGCCAGCGCCTCACGCATCGCAGCGCCCTGCGCGCCGGTCAGCACGCGGAAGTACACCTCGCGCACCAGCGCCGGGCCCAGCACCGCCGCTTCCCGCGTGTCGCCCAGCGCATGCAGCAGCCGTATCACCGTGGCCTGCATCGGCGGGTCCATCGGGCTGGCCATCATGCTGCGCGCGTGTGTCTGCCCCGGCGCCTCATGCGCGTCCAGCGCAAGCAACAGCTCCGCCGCCAGTTGCAGGTCCAGGTGCAGGTAGATCGCCAGCAACGGCGCCTCCGCCAACGCGTCGGTTTCCATGGTGAACGGCACCGGCACCGACACCGCCAGGTAGTGCTGCGCGTCGTACTGGTAGACCTGCCCGCCCAGGTAGCCGCGCTTGACGCCCTGGCAGACGATCACGATGCCCGGGTCGTACAGCACCGGCGTGCGCGCCAGCGGCCGGTTCGAGCGCAGCAGGCGTACGCCCGGCACGGCGGTGAGCGTGTAGCCCTCCTCCGGCGCCAACGCCTGCAGCAGCCCCACCATGCGCGCCTGCGCATCCTGCTGCACCGGATCATCGCCAGACCGCACCGCACACCTCAGAGGAATAGGCAAGATCGGCCGAAGCTTAGGCCTGTAGGGCATCCCCCACAAGCACTACTGTGCAAGCACGCTTTCCATGAGGCCATCACCATGTCCCCCTCCCGTCTGCTGCTCATCACCGGCGTCAGCAGCGGCTTCGGCCGCGCCCTCGCCGAACAGGCCCTGCAGGCCGGCCACCGCGTGGTCGGTACCGTGCGCAACGAACCGGCCCGCCAGGCGTTTGAATCCCTCGCCCCCGGCCGCGCGTTCGGCCGCCTGCTGGACGTCACCGACCACGCCTCCATCGACGCGCTGGTCGATGCCATCGAAAGCGGCATCGGCGCCATCGACGTGCTGGTCAACAACGCCGGCTATGGCCACGAAGGCATCCTCGAGGAATCCACGCTGGACGAACTGCGCCACCAGTTCGAGGTCAACGTGTTCGGCCCCGCCGCGCTCATCAAGGCCGTGCTGCCGCATATGCGCGCGCGCCGCCGTGGCCACATCCTCAACATCACCTCGATGGGCGGCTTCATCACCCTGCCCGGCATCGCCTGGTACTGCGGCAGCAAGTTCGCACTGGAGGGCGTCAGCGAGGTGCTGGGCCAGGAAGTGGCCGCGTTCGGCATCCACGTCACGGCCGTCGCGCCGGGATCGTTCCGCACCGACTGGGCCGGCCGTTCGATGGTGCGTGCACCGCGCAGCATTGAAGATTACGACGCCTTGTTCGACCCCATCCGCCGTACGCGCGAGGCCAAGAGCGGCCATCAGCTGGGCGATCCGGAAAAGGCGGCGCAGGCCATGCTGAAGATCATCGACGGCGACGCACCGCCCAGCCACCTGCTGCTGGGCAGCGATGCCGTGCAACGTGTGCGTGACAAGCTGCAGGCCATGTCCAGCCGCATCGACCAGTGGGAGGTCGTGAGCCGATCCACCGACGGCGGTTGACATGCAGGTATTTACCTGCCTATTCTGTCCGCCATGGATGCAGACAAGGTGTTCAAGGCCCTGGCCGACCCCACGCGCAGGACGTTGCTGGACCTGCTCTGCGCCGACAACGGCCAGGCGTTGGGCCAGCTGTGCGAACACCTGGACATGGCCCGGCAATCGGTCACCCAGCACCTGGGCCTGCTGGAAGACGCCAACCTCATCAGCACGGTGCGCCGTGGCCGCGAGAAGCTGCACTTCATCAACCCGGTGCCGCTGCATGACGTCTACGAGCGCTGGGTACGCAAGTTCGAGCAGCAGCGCCTGAGCCTGCTGCATGACCTGAAACGAGAACTGGAAGGAGAATGACGATGTCCGCAGCGTCCACCCGCTTCATCCACGTGATCTACATCGCTTCCACGCCACAGAAGGTGTTCGAGGCCATCACCCGGCCCGAGATCGCCCGCCGTTACTGGGGCCACGAGAACGTGTCGGACTGGAAACCCGGCTCGCGCTGGCAGCATGTGCGCGCCAACGACACGCGCTCGGTCGAGCTGGTCGGCGAAGTGGTGGAAAGCACCCCACCCTCGCGGCTGGTCATCACCTGGGCTGCGGCCTCGCAGGCCGACAACCCGGACAGCTACAGCCGCGTCACCTTCGAGATCGTGCCCTACCAGGACATGGTGCGGCTGACCGTCACCCACGACGATCTGGAACCCGGCAGCGGCATGGATACCGGCATCCGCCAGGGCTGGCCGATCGTGCTGTCCAGCCTGAAATCGTTGCTGGAGACCGGCAAGGGTCTGGACGTGTTTGCCAAGCCGAGCTGACCGGTGAGGTGTCTGGCCGCAGTCACTTCAACGCCGGGTCGATGACCGGAAGCAGCCCGAGATCCACCAGGCTCATCTCGACCTGGTTGGCCTGTTGCACGGCATGCGGGTCGGCAAGATCGAGTACGTCGGTGGCGAGGATGAGTGTTCCGTTGCCCCGTCGCTCAAGCTTTGCCGCAGCAGGAACCTGATCACGGGTGAGCGCCTCATCCACATATCCCATCCAGCCCAGGAACTCACGATGGGGAGACGGTGCTCGATGCAGGCTGTAAAGCAGTAGATCAGCACCCACACGCTGTTTCACGTTCGTCTGTATCAAACACACATCGGGCCGCTTGGACATCGCATCCAGAATCGTCCACAGCACGCGCGATGGCCGCTCGAAGACCACCTCCACATCGCTGATGCTGATCCGAATCGAGCCAAAGCTTGGAGAGATCGCCAGCCCAACCCGTCCGCGCGCCCTCCAGCTCGCCTCATCTCCCGCGTTCGTCAACAGCAGGCCGGGAGCGCCGGCATGCCGAAGCTCTGGAAACTCGGCATCGTCCGCTTCCATTCGGGCGATGATCCTCGATCGCTCTACGAATGACACGAAATGGTCCTTCGGCCCTTTCGGCATGCCCCACCATTGCCGGAAATCAGGCGTGAGCTCTCCAAGATTCTCGATCAATGCAGCCGAATAGGCGTATGCCTCTGAGAGAGACAGCCTCTGTGGGACGAACTTCACGGTCAAGGTAACGATCATCTCAAATGGCACCCAGCACGTAAGGGGTATGGCGCGCACTCTCAGTTGGAATCCCGGCTTCAATTCCAGCAATGAAAGCGACGACGTCCATGAAGTGCCACTCAAGCTTCCCTCTAGGCATTGCAGGGGCGACGAGCGCGGATTGCACTCTGTAACTTTTGAGCCAGGACTCAGTTACGGCAAACGTAAATGGCGTTGCATCACGGCCATATTCGTCGAAGAATTTTTCAAAGTTGGCCTTCGCTTCAACCACGGTACACCGATCTCGCCAGAAGCCATCAAACGAGGTACCTCCGTATAGCCATTCAAGGGTGGTGTACTCTCCGCCCTTGCCAAAGAACCCCTTTACGACTTCTACGCCAATGCTCACGATCTGGTCAGCACTATCGCCTCGGCGTACATAGCCAAACCGCTCCGGACCGGCAAACATGTTGGCGATCTGTAGCTGGTAGTCATAGTTGATGCGTGTGCTCAAGGTTATGTATCTCGGCGTCGGCGGCTGCCCCACTCGCCCATTTCCCAGCAAGCACTGATTGCACTCGCTGTGGTCTGGCACATCAGAGCAGTCTGCTTCTCGACTTCGGACGTCTGGCTTGTCCTTGACGGCGTCGTTCGCCGCGGTGGCCGCGGCTGCCGCTGCCGCCGCCGCAGCGGCTCTCTCGGCCAGCTTGCCTATGCCCCAACGAACAGGAACCGCAACCATCACTCCTCTCCCTTCGGCCACCGATGCAAGGCGGCCAAGGCGCCGAGCACATCAGCCGCCTTGGTGCTCGGATGCTCCGCGTGGCGAATCGCGATATCCACTTCAGCATTGCGATGAAGCTCACCACCACTGCCGACATCCGTTTTCGTCCAGGCAACGAGCACCGGAAGGTGGGTGATGCCCAACTCGTAGGCCGCGTAGGCATAACAGCGATCGGTTTCCGCAAGAAGTGCGGCGTCACCCATGCCAAGGACCCGTTCGGGCATGTCACGACGAATCTCGCCAGCAAGCTTGGGGAGGAAATCGAACAGATCAGGCAAGCGCAGCAACGCCTCCTGCCTGGCACTGAACGTCAGCATCAGCTTTTCTCCACAACGTCGCGATCCAGCTGCCACTGCTGCCCCTGCAGCCAGACTGACCACCGGAGGAATGGCGCCATGAACGCTCTCTTCTGTTCACGCGTCATGACGGTCCACACACGATACAAGGCGCGTCCATCCCAGAACCGGAACAGCGCCAAGCCTCCATCTGACAGCCGTACGTCCAGGCGGGCTTGAAGA
Organism: Stenotrophomonas genospecies 5; assembly: GCF_054473825.1. NCBI lineage: Bacteria > Pseudomonadati > Pseudomonadota > Gammaproteobacteria > Lysobacterales > Lysobacteraceae > Stenotrophomonas > Stenotrophomonas genospecies 5. The sequence goes on along the minus strand of NZ_JBTMUW010000001.1, from coordinate 700,314 downwards.
TGCTCGATGACGGCGCCAACCGGCTCGTCACTGGTCACCCAGCACACCCGTCCCGGACGCGCCTCAAGATTCAGCAGCCATCGGCGCACCCATCCATCGCCATTCAACTGGATCAGCCAAGGCCCAACATCGGCGCTGCTGGCTTCAGGCTGATGTTCAAAGAGCGGCCACGCAATGCCCGATGTGGCATAACCCCCCAGAACATTGGCAATCTGCGGGGACGCAGCGGCGTCAACAATGGCGTATTCCATATTCATCTCCGCAGGTAAGCGGCACCGCTCCTTGCCGCCGCCAGAAGGCATTCCCGGCAGACCGGCTCCTTTGGGGTCGAGTGCACCGTGAACTCGTCGGGCGGTGGCGCGGGAGCCGTGGCATCCCCTTCCGACGTGGCAGGTGCCAACGCACCAGCAGCCGCGATGTGGGCCGTCTGCTGGGCGCCCGCCAGCAGGCTGCATCCGCAGGCCAGCCGATCGCCGTCGCGCGCAACCGGCTGCCCATCCACAATCCAGGAATCGTCCCCGGTCACGATCGGAAAGATGCCCTGATGCTTGGGGCATGTCGCGCGGTCGGACATACGTGCTACGGCGTGCCCGTTGATATCAGTAAACGCAGAGCCCGTGATAACGCGCCCTCCGCCACTGGTTGCATCCCCGACGACCACAATCAATCGACCCATATCAGTTCCACACGAAGCAGGCACCGACCTTTCCAGCCAGCTGCGCGAAGCTACCGAAGCCGATGACAGGACTTCCAGGCGCGAAACGGCGGCGATCTACCTGCAATCCCGCAAGTGGATGAGCCACAAGGAGAATTCTGGAATCGTGTAAACACAACCACCTCTCACATGCGGCAGAATGCGTCTCCAGTGAAGGGCGAACACGTCACCATGAGCGAGCAGCCGGCCTGATCGACCCAAAACGTCCGCAACAGGGGCCGCCCTAGCTCGCTCCCTCCCCCCACCCCGCTCAACGCACACCACCCACTCCACCCCCATGCACCCGCACCTGGAAAAGATCGGCGACACCACCCTCCTGCGCGCCCATGACCAAGGCCCCTTGCTGGATGCCAGCGGCCTGCGCGACCTCGTCGGCGACGCGCTGGGTCACGATGCCGAGTGGATCGTGGTTCCCGTGCAGCGCCTCTCGCCGGACTTCTTCGATCTGCGTTCGGGCGTGGCCGGGCAATGGGTGCAGATGCTGGTGAACTACCGCCTGCGTTTTGCCGTGCTGGGGGATGTCAGCGCGCACCGGGCGCGCAGCGAATCACTGGATGCGTGGATCACCGAGTGCAATCGCGGGCGCGAGGGCTGTTTCGTGGCCGACTGGGACGCGCTGCGGGCGCGGCTTGCGGCGCCGGCCCGCTAGCCCGCGGTCCAGCCCCCGTCCACCGGCAGCGCCGTGCCGGTCATCTGCGCCGCGGCGTCCGAAGCCAGAAAGACCACGGTCTGCCCCAGCTGCTCGGGGGTGACGAACTGCAACGAGGGCTGCTTTTCGGCCAGCAGCGCACGCGCGGCAGACTCCTGATCGATGCCCTCGCGCTCGGCCAACGCGGTGATCTGCTGCTCCACCAGCGCCGTGCGCACCCACCCCGGGCAGAGGGCATTGGCGGTGATGCCGGTGCCGGCATTCTCCAGCGCGGTCACCTTGGTCAATCCCACCACGCCATGTTTGGCTGCCACATAGGCCGACTTGTTCACCGAGCCCACCAGCCCATGCGCCGAGGCGATGTTGATGATGCGCCCGGCGCCCTGCTGCTTCATGTAGGGCAAGGCCGCCGCCGTGGCATGGAACACCGCCGAGAGATTCAGCGCCAGGATCGCGTCCCACTTCTCTGCGGGAAATTCCTCGATCGATGCGGTGTGCTGGATGCCCGCGTTGTTCACCAGGATGTCGATACGCCCCATCCTCGCAACGGCGTTGGCGATCATGTTCCGTACGGCCTCGCCGCGGGAAAGATCGGCGCCGTCATGCGCCACCCGCACACCGAACTCCGCTTCGAGGTTGGCGCGGAGGCTCTCGATCTGCGCCGCATCGCCGAAGCCATTCAGCACGATGTCGGCGCCCTGTCGCGCCAGCGCCGTGGCGATACCAAGACCGATACCGCTGGTGGAGCCGGTAACCACCGCGACCTTTCCGTTCAACATGGGCGAGCTTCCATCACGTGCAGGGGGCCAGTGTAGCTCCGCAACTGCACGCCACGCGTGGATGCGCCCCTCTCGGCAGGAATTCATATTGGCTCTATAGTCGGCGCCATCCACCCAAGGATGGCTCGATGAACCCCAGCAAGGCCCTGCTGCCGGCGGCCCTCGCCGCACTGCTCGCTCCTTCCCTCAGCCAAGCCGCATCGCCCGAGCAGCTGGCAACGCCGCTCACCACTGGCAGTGTGCGCCTGGATATCGCCAGTGGCCGCGTGGAGGGCGATGCATGCCTGTCCAATCGCCCCGCCGACGCACAGAGCCACTTCGTGCTCAATGCCGGTCTGAACGTCGCACGGGTCACCGATGACGAGGGCAAGCCGGTCGGATTCGATGGCTGGTACGACCCGGGCGTGGATGGCGAGGCGCGCGTCTACACTCTGGCCGAGCACACGGCCACGCTCTGCGTGCAGTACGTGGGCGCGTTCCCGCTGTACCCGAAGCACGATGCCATGGGCGACTTCAAAGGCATGATGGCCTTCAACGGCGACAGCGCCCGTTTTACCGAGCAGTCTGCATGGCTGCCTCAGGCGTTCGACCCCAAGGCCCGCGTGCGCGGCAGCGAAAGCCGCTACGACCTGCAGGTGGACTGCCGCGGCTGCCGCTTCCTGTACCTCAATGGCAGCCCCGCCATCGAAGGCACGCAGGGCCGCTTTCGCAGCGACAACGCGCGGCCCATCCTGCTGTTCGGTGGCAGCGGCCCGATCACCCACACCGCGCAGGTCACCCTCCTCAACGAGAGCCTGCCCACGCCCAAGGTCGACGCGCTGTCCCGCGTCGTGCAGCAGGTGGCCGACGTGCACGCGCGCTACATGGGCGTGCCGCTGGCCGACCGCCCCACCTTCCTGCGCATGGTCACGCTCAACCAGGCCGAGCGCGACCGCGACGGCAGCGAATGGGGCTTTGCCACCTGGCCGACCATCGCCATGAGCGGCAGCATCGGCAACGTGGCCGATTCGCTGCTGGCCGGCGGTGAACAGGCCGAACGGCGCGTGCAGTACGTCGCGCACGAAATGGGCCATTACTACTTCGGCACGCTCAACCGTCCGCAGGGGCCGTACTACTGGGTGCTGCTGGAATCCAGCGCCGAATTCCTGTCGATCAAGGCGCTGCGTCAGATCAGTGGTGACGCTGCGGCGGACCACTATGTTGCAAGGTTGCAGGCCACCGTCGATGCGCTCGATACGCCGCTGCCGGCGCTTGATGCCGTCGATGGCCACTCGGACCTGGGCGAGATGTATCGCTACGTCTATGGTCCGTTGCTGCTACTTTCGCTGGAAAAGCAGGTGGGTGAGGCGAAGATGCAGGCCTTCATGCGCGGGCTGCTGGCCGCGCCTTCACCGAAAGACTGGGCGGAGCTGCAGGCCATTGCACTGAAGGCCAGTATCGATGCCGAGGCCTGGCAGCACTGGCAGGCCAGCTGTGTGGCAGGGGGCAGGCCGAGGTGCCAGTAGATCCGCACCATGTGTGGACGGCCCTACCCCATCGCCCCATCACTTCCAGTGATCCGGCCCCAGGAACGGCAGGCTCAACACAAATACCGGAACCGCCACAGGGATCAATGCGGCGCCCAGCACCTTGCCCGCCGCTGACCCCACGCCCGGCCTGTCCTCCCGCTCCGGCAGGATACGCTCGGCGCGCGCGTTGATCGGCTGCGCCAGCGCCGCCTTCTCCGCCAGCGCCGCAGCGTGCGGCAACTGCACGCGTTCGCCATCGCCCTCGAACAACGCGCTGTAATAGCTGCCGCCCTTCTTTGAAAGGTCGCAGGCGCGATCAAAGGCCAGCGAGTAACGGGTCCGCTCCAGCGGCAGGTAGTAGCGCGCGCGCTCATCGACCACCTTGGCTTCGCGCGGTGTGACGTCAATCCGTTCCAGCCTGAACTGCGCCGCCTGTTGCGGCGTCACCTGCTCCGGCCGCAGCAGCAGCGCGTAGCTGCCATGCACCTTGGCCTTGTTGGCCGGGTCGCGCCAATCCTCGTGGAAGTACATCTGCGCGCACACCACCGCCTCGCGCAGCGGGCTGTCCATCAGGGCGCGGTAGTCACGGAACGGCGCGGCATCGAAGCGCATCGGTTCGTCGTAGCGCGGCAGCAGATACAGCTGCCCATCGTCGGCCACGAAGGCACCGGTAATCTCGCGGATCGAGGTGTGCTGCTCCGGGCCGCTGGCGCACCCGGACAGCAGGCCCAGGCACAGGGCGGAGAGAATGAAGAAGGACGTTCGCATGTCGTGTCGAGGGCTTCCCTGGCAAAGGGCCTCGCCAGAACGCGCGAGGCCAATCCGCCATGGTGCCACGCCGGCCATCACACGCCCAATCAACCGGCTTACTTCAGCCGTTCAAGCAGCCGCTGCCCCACTTCCAGCGCCGAGGCCGGGTTCTGCCCGGTAATCAGCTCGCGGTCCACCACCACATGGCCGGTCCACGGCGTTGTGTTGCTGCTGAACGTCGCACCCGCCCGCTGCAACGCGGTCTGCGGGTAGAACTTCATCTCGCCGCCGCCCAGCAGCGGCTTGGCCTGTTCTTCTTCCTGGTTGCTGATCACCGTCATCCGGTAGCCGCTGTAGATCCACTTCGGCGTGGCCGGCGTCGCGCCCGCGTCCAGCTTTGCCACGAAGCCATCGGCATCCGGCAGCGTCGACAGCAGCGCGATCGGCCCGTGGCAGACCAGCGCGGTGGTCTTGTTGCGCTGGTGGAAGTCGGCCAGCAGCCGGCCCAGCGCCGGGCTCTTCAGCAGGTCCTGCATCGGCGCGTGGCCACCGGGAATGTAGACCGCATCGAAACGGGCATAGCCCTGCTGCTCGATGCGCGCCAGGCTGACCACCGGTGAGGTCGTCGGCGAGGTCAGTGCCAGCTTCTCCAGCAGGTCCTTGTGCAGCGTCAGCTGCGCGGCATCGTTGCCGAAGTACGCCGCCGTCACCGAGGACGCATCCACCGTCGGCGCCCGCCCCTGCGGCGTGGCGAAGGTCACCTCGTGGCCGGCGTCCAGCAGCAGCTTGACCGGCTGCATCAGCTCGTTGAGATAGAAGCCGGTGGACAGCACCTTGCCGTCCTTCAGGTCCAGGTGGTTTTCGTCGGACAGCACCACCAGCACGTTGGCGGCCTGCGCGCCGCTGGCGGCCAGGGTCAGGGCCAGCGCTGCGGCCAGCCGGGTCATCGGGTTCATGGGGTAGCTCCTATCGGGGAATGGCGGCCACTTTATTCATCGCCCCAGCGGCGATAAATTGGCGCCATCGCAAAACATCTGTTCCCCGGAGAGCCAAATGAGCCGCAAGTTCGACTATCTGGGCGATGTGGAGGTGTTCCTGGCGGTGGTGGAGCACGGCTCGTTCACGGCGGGCGCGGTGGCGCTGTCCACCACGCCGTCGGTACTGAGCCGCGCGGTCACCCGTCTGGAAGCGCGGCTGGGCCGGCAGCTGCTGCAGCGGACCACCCGCCGCGTGGGCCTGACCGACGCCGGGCGGCTCTATCGGGAACAGGTGCGCACGGCCTTTGGCCTGCTGGACGACGCCGAGCGCGACGTACTGGCCCAGGACGGTGCGCTGGCCGGCCGCGTGCGCCTGAGCGTGCCGACCACCTATGGTCACTACCGGCTGCCGCCCGTGCTGGCGCGCTTTGCGCAGCAGTACCCGCAGGTGCAGGTGGAACTGAACATCACCAACCGCAACGTGGACCTGGTGGCCGAGGGTTTCGACCTGGCCATCCGCCTGGGCCAGCTGCCGGACAGCGGGCTGGTGGCGCGAAAGCTGGAGGACGCGCCGCTGCTGCTGGTTGCCGCGCCGGACTACCTGCAACGCCGCGGCACGCCGCAGACGCTGGACGACCTGCAGCAGCACCTGTGCCTGCCATTCGTGATGCCGCGTACCGGGCGGTTGGCGCCGTGGATCTTCCGCGACGACGGGCGCGACGTGGACTGGCTGCCGCGTTCGTCCATCGAGACCTCCGACGATGTGCTGGGCGTGGTGTCGCTGGCCGAACAGGGCATCGGTATCTGCCAGAGCTATGAGTTCATCGTGCGCGAGCGGTTGCGGCGCGGGCAGCTGGTGGAGGTGTTGCCGCAGCTACGCGGGAGATCGCGGCCGTTCTCGGTGATCTATGCGCCGCATCGGCGGCAGTCGGCGGCCGCGCGGGCGATGATTGAGCTGCTGGTGGGGAGTGCGGCGGAAGCTGGGGGCGGCCTTGGTTGAGGGTGCGATGCCTGCTGGCGGTGTCGTGATTGAACCGATTTTTCAGGTGCGCGGGTGATCGGGCGGTGTCGCCATCCGATTTTGAGCCGAAAGCGGTGTTAAGAAGGCTGTCGCGCTATTCGCTTGTGGCGTGGGCAATTACGCCAGTTTGATTCGCAATCAGCATGGTGACTGCGCGAATGCGTCTGGCGATGTCGCGTGCTGCACGAATGGTGCGTGCCACAATAGTTCTTCGCTCTCGATTCCTGCGATTTCTTCGGGAATTTCTATTGGCATTCGGAGCGACGGCGTAAACACCATGACGCGCCACCGACAACGGGTGGCTACGGGTCTGCAAACCCGTGACGATTGCTGTGCCTGTTGTTTACGCTTGCCCGTCGGCACCGTACTTGAACGGTGCCGGCGGGCAATCCGTCGGCCTCTATGGCGGGCGGTGCGTGGGGGTCTTCGGACCCACCGGTCATGGCACTACTTCGTCCCGGTTTGCAGCCACGCATCGTCCGCCACCCCGCCTACGCGGTGGCGCTGTCAAACACAGCCAGGGAAACCGACGCCATGAACGATTCCGAGAACTTCTCCTCGTATACATCCGTTGAGCCCATCAACGACGACACCCCACCGCCCGACCTCAACTCCCTGATCGGCATCCTCAAGCGCATCCGCCGCTGCGAAGGCGCCGATGGGTTGCCTTGGCCGGAGAACGATGTGTCGCCTGGACGCCGAGTCAGCCTCGCGAGGAGTGAGCGCGCGATGGTGGGGGCGCTGACCGTGCTGGAGGTGCTGCACGCCGCAGATCGCTGCCGGGTGGCGGCTGACCCGGAGCGGCATTTGGATGAGGGGGTGGTGGATGGGTTGTTTCTGGCTTGCAGGGGGTTGGTTGAGTGGGCTTGCCGGGAGGTTCGGCCGGAGTGAAAGAGCGGTGTCTGAGGAGACCGGTCCCAGAGTGTTCTGGTAGAAGGCAGGCCAAGCGCAAACAGCAGCGCTAAACTCTCCAAGGCCTTCAATGGACCAGGCTTGTGTATGATTCAGCGCGGCTCATCGCTATGCGGCCAAGATGTGTAAAGGCTACTTGGAGCAACTGGCACTTGTTCAAGCTCAAGACGTCCGATTGACCCGTGCCAGCTTTTCTGCAGAATATGAGGCTACTAAGGAGAGCGGCCCATGAATCTTGAACGCCAGCGCCAGCTGCGCAACTATGTGCATGATTCCAGGCAAGCACTGCTCAACTCGAGCCTCGATAGTGCCCTCGCCCCAGCTATCTCCCTTATCGGAGATGAGGCTAATCGAGCGATCATTGCTTTGCTCGGCCGGACAGAGCGGAGGAACGATGGCATCTTTTTTTCTGGTGCAGCTTGGGCGTCTCGCCTGATCAACTCCCTACCTCCCGGTCCTTTCAAGCGATATGTCGATCCGAGCTGCGGGGTCGGTGACCTACTGCTTGAGGCAGCGAGACGACTACCCTTAGGGATAGATTTATCATCCACACTGGCGATTTGGTCGCGAAGTTTCCATGGCATGGACCTACACGCCCCGCTTGCACAAATGGCGTGGAGTAGGCTGCAAGCGCTCGCAATGCACCTTCATCCTGTTGAAGGCGTGAAGGCAGCTCCTGCGTATATTGATCACACTGAGAGTTTCCGTCAGCTCAACTCTCTCGAGGATTCATGGGGCCTGATGCCTGGTGATTGCGTGCTGATGAATCCCCCCTATAACCCAGTTATAAGCCCGGAGTGGTCTACCACAAGCCGAGGCAGGGTAACAGCCGCCGCACTTTTCCTGGAGCGTGCCGTTGCTACTGCTCCCCCGGGCACAGTCATAGCCGCATTGGTTCCAGAAGTGCTGAGGAGTGGAACCAGATTTGAAAAGCTGCGTGGATTCGTCGAACAGCGATGCCAGATCCACGAATTCTCTCCTCAAGGGAGATTTAGCTCTGAGGCTGACATAGACGTATCCATCATCTCATTGACGGTGCGGGACGCTCCACTTGAGGTTGCTCCCCCAATAGAAATCGACGGCTCGGGGCTCACTCTGGCCGAGATCGCGGACGTGCATGTAGGGTCTATTGTCCCGCACCGCGCCGTTTCCTCTAAGCTACGCAGGCCATATTTGGATGTAGATGGAGCGCCTGTGTGGGCAGAAATTTACCCTTCTGTGCAGAAAAAGCTGTCCGGGCGTGCGTTTAAGCCTCCCTTCGTGGTTATTCGAAGAACATCGGGGCCGAGCGACAAAGAGCGAGCAAGGGCAACCATCGTACGAGGAAGCAGCCCGGTAATTGTTGAAAACCACTTGCTTGTAATAAATCCAAAAAATAAAACATTGCGAAACTGTCGTCACATTATGCGTGTACTTCGCGACACGCGCACGACAGCATGGCTCAATGAAATGCTGAGATGCCGCCATTTGACAGTAAAGGTTATGAAGAAGCTTCCATTGTGGACGGAGACCTAGCATGGCCAGAGCATCACTGCGATTCGCGAGCGACTTGCTTCGGAGACTTGGAGAAGAGCTCAACCCATCCCCGGTCAACGGCATTATCGAACTTGTCAAGAATAGCTACGATGCTGATTCGACAACTTGCAATGTGACTCTTATCCAGCCACGCGAGCTCAATGGCACTGTTATACCTGGAAGTCTCACAATCGAGGACTGGGGTGACGGAATGACGGAGCAAGACTTCCGAGATGGATGGCTGGTAGTCGGAAGGTCACGGAAATCACGCACCAATACCACTCGACTGGGTCGACGTCCCGCTGGAGATAAGGGGCTCGGGCGCCTCTCCGCGCTGAGGATGGGGAGCTCGGTGCAAGTGACATCCATACCAAGAAAGCAAAAGAATAAACAGTTCCAGCTTTCTATTAATTGGCAGCGATTTGATCGAAGCCGTACGCCGAACGAAGTGCCCCTCAACCTTCGGACATCTGTAGCCGCAGAAGGCTCTCATCATGGTACTCGCATCGAAATCACCGGCATCCTTCGAAAGCTCGAAGCAAACGAGATTGAAAGGCTCAACCGGGGGTTATTAATAGTTTCAAATCCATTTGAGCAATCCGCCGAACCATTTAACATAAATCTAGTCATTGACCCACTCCCTCGAGGCCTTCTCCCAAAATTACCTGATCTATTCAACGCCGCCTCCTTCAGGCTAAAGGCCAGTGTTGCAAAAGATGGAAGCATGGCAGCCTCGCTTCTTGACGGCGCAGGGCAAGTACTAGCGACTGCGGATTCTTCAGACCTGGAGCAGAGATTTAAAGTGCACGGCCAAGGCGCGAGCCTTCACGCCCTCATACCTGCCGAGTTTAGTATTTGGATTTACTTGCTCCGATCAAGCGAATTCTCTGGCGGAGTAAAAGAGCTAAACGCTGTACGCAGCATGCTGCAGAATTTTGGCGGAGTTCACGTTTTCCTCGATGAAGTCCGAGTTGCACCTTACGGCGACCCTAATGATGATTGGGTTGGTATGGCCTCGATGCGAGCTTCTAACCCTGAATTCCTGCCACAACCCAGGACCGCTTTAGGCTATATAAAAATTAGCGATCAACCCGGGCTTCGACAAAAGACTGATCGATCTGGATTTCTTGAGAATCCATCAACTGATGCCTTGCGAGCATTCGCACGGGCGGCGCTAAGTTGGCAATCGATGGTGCGGGTGAGCTTTCGCGATAACACGGAAGATCATGAACGAAACTCAGCCAAGGAGGATAGAGAAAAACTCTCTGCTGAGCTTCAGGGGATAGTGGAGGGCCTTGAAGATGCTCCGAAAAAGCGCGCAAAGCAGCTCGTAAAGCGACTTTCTGAAATTTCAAACAGACAGGAGAACGTTCTCACTCGCGAGGTGGATTTGTATCGGGCTCTGGGGACCGCAGGCATTGCATCCAGCGTCTTTGCGCATGAGGCAGCAAATAATTCGCTCGCTAGAATTCGTAACAATACGACATCAATTCAGTTCAGGGCACAGAAGAACGGTATCGCTCTAACGAAGGAAATCAGTCCTCTTGTAGAGAGAATTACCAATGATGTAGACGGACTTTTGGCAGTTTCTCAGATAACGCTCTCACTTGTGAAGGCAAGACATCGTCGCCGGCAGAAGATCAGTGTATTCCCCATAATACGAGACGTTTTAGACCTATTCTCTCCGTACTTCGAACTAAGCAAGGTGGAAGTTCGACATTCAAACATAATGAAAGATTGGTCTTTAATGGGGTCCCGCGCAGCCTTAGAGTGCATCCTGGTAAACCTACTCACCAATTCAATGCAGGCGATGGAGCACGCAGGCACTGCCTCACCCTTGATTACAATTGAAGGCAGCTCGGCGCCCGGGAGGGCAATAATAAAGGTAAAAGACAACGGGCCTGGAATTCAGGATCTTCCACTGACGGACATCTGGCTTCCAGGAGAAACAACAAAGGAAGAGGGAACCGGCCTAGGCCTGACAATCGTAAAGGCATCTGTAAAGGATCTGGGTGGGACGATCAAAGCAGAGGCGTCGTGCGACTTGGGCGGTGCAGGTTTCCACATCACATTGCCATTGATTTAGAGACGGAGCTCGGGATGGAACTCCAAAGAATTGCAGCGATTGACGACCAGCCTCGAAGCATCGAGATCATGTCAGATAGCATTACCAACTTTCTTGATGCGGAGCCGGTTTGCTACAAGGCGATGCCCGCCGATCAATATAAGATTGAGCAATGGGTGAAAGATGAGGACATTGACGGTGTTCTTATTGACTACAATCTAAAGAAGAGAAATTTCTCGACACAGAACGGAGCTGTAATCGCGGCCCACCTATTCCGAATGGGAAAGCCAACGGTATTAACAACTGCTGGTCGACTCTCCGGAGTAGCTGAGGCAATTTGGCTTGGCAGAGAGATACCAGCATTCGTAGACAAGAAGCAGCTAGATCTCATCGGGCCAGCATTCAATCGCGCTCAACAGGAAATTCAAGGAAAGATAAAGCCCGAAAGAAGGGCATACAGAACCGTGGTGCGCATAGAGAATGCAGATTCTAGGCACTGTAACCTAGTGATACTAGCCTATGACCCCCATGAAATCATCACCGTTACTACGGCCGACTTGCGACATCGGCTGGGCTCGGAACCGATCGAAGGCATGCGGTTCAAAGCTGAGGTGAACATAGGCGCAGAATCAATCGACGAACTTTTTATTTCGGAGATCAGCTTGTGAAATCTCAGCCGAACTGCTACTTGCTCGATGTCGGCCATGGGAATGCGACGCTGATTGAAGGTAGAAATGGAGCGGCGCTTGTCGATGCCGGAAAATCCAAGATCGCTCTTATAAATTTCCTAGAGTCAATGAAGATCCAAACTCTTGACGCGATCTTTATTTCGCACGCGGACGCAGATCATATCGGTGGGCTTCTGGCAGTTCTCTCAAAAGCGAATACCGATGCTGACTTCAAGATAGGCCACATATATGCCAATCCGGACTCGCGAGACAGCAAGGCCTGGGAAGATCTAACTGCACTCCTCCAAGATATGGAAGAGCGTAACCTTCTGCGTCTTACTCCGGACTTGGGCGCGGGGTCGCCAGAGAAGCCCCTAGACTTGGGTGGCTGCAGCGTAGAGCTTATTGCCCCAAGCAAGTACATGAGAATAAAGGCTGTCGGTGGAAAGTACAGAAGTAAGAAAATCCAAGACGCAAACTCACTAAGTGCTGTAATTCATGTAAAGCATGGAGATTCGGGATGGCTATTGCTACCAGGTGATCTAGATCATCTGGGTCTAACCGATGCTGTATGCCGCACAGCTTGGAAGACCGCTCCCGTCGTAGTTTTCCCTCATCATGGCGGGAGCGCCGGGACACCAGCTCAGACAAAAGAGCTCACGTCCGCGATAGTTCAGCACACCCAATCGACGTGGGTGCTGTTCTCCGGCAGAAGTCATAGCGAACTATTCCCTTCAGAACTGGTAATAGACACCCTTATGGGCCTCGCTCCGCAGCCCGTCATTATTAGCATCGGCGACTCGCCGGCTCTAAAGAGCAGGATTCTCCCACTGAAGGAATGCAAACATCTCAACGGCCAAGGAACACTGGAAGTTTCACCACCAGATTCCACGGGCACAGTCAGAATCACCCCCTACCCTCATGAGTTACCTGGAACTAAAATTCTCCATTGAGAAACTCCTGTTCGATTTTATAAAAACTGGCTATCGCAACCTCGCCATATCTCCATCCATAATATTTTCGTCAAAATGTGTACACCGCTCATCGTAAGCGATAGCCAGATCGAGCCCCTCCCAAGAACAAACAAATATTACCAAGAAGCAGGTCCGTGAAAAGACTACTGATTACCGATGTTGATAACACCCTTTTTGACTGGCAAAAACTCTGGTATGAAAGCTTTACCGCCATGAGCAAAGCCGCAATTGAAATATCTGGGATCGATGAGGAGACGTTCTATGCGGAGTGCAGGGCACTTCATCAAAAGCATGGGACCACGGAGTACGCGTTTGTTCTTACAGAGCTCCCGTCATTTAAGAGCAAGTATGGAAACCGCGTTATAGAGGCAATGCAACCAGCCATAAATAGCTTTCGCGAAGCCCGCCAAGAACACCTACACCTTTATCCAGGAGTTGATGAAACACTGATAAAACTAAAAGAATCAGGCGTAACAATTGCCGCCTTCACTGAGTCCAAGGCATTCTACACTAACTACAGATTCAGAAAACTCCACCTAGATGGGAAGATAGATTTCCTATATTCACCCGAAGATCACAGCCTTCCAAGAGACTCTAGCTTCATTCGAAAATATCCAGATGAGCACTATAATCTGAAGAAAACCGAGCACCGCTTTACGCCGACGGGCGAGCACAAACCGAATCCCCACATCCTTCTGAGTATAATTGAGGAACTGAATTTCGATAAACAGGAGGCAGTCTACGTCGGCGACAGCCTTCTCAAAGACGTGTGCATGGCTCAAGATGCCGGCGTTACAGATGTATTTGCCGCCTATGGAGCTGCACAGGATCGAACGGCGGAGTACGATTTACTCAAGACGGTTACTCATTGGACGCCAGACATGGTCGCCAGAGAACAAGCCAAGCTGAAGCCCGGCGCCGTGACTCCCACCTACACGCTTCCGGACGGCTTTTTCCAAATAGTTGAAATTCTGGAAAGGGAATAACATGGACGAACTAAACGCGAAGATCGAAATTTGGAAGAAGATCGTTGATGTCCAACAACACTTTAATGATCTCGAGCTTAGAATTCGGAATTTCGCACTCATTGTGACGGGCGCATTTCTCGGCCTTGGCGGGTACGCAATTAAGGATGGTGGGTCCACCCATCTTGGCGGAATGGATGTTTCCACTGCATCGATCATCATTGGTGCATCGCTAATTCCGCTTTGCGCATTCTACCTAATGGATCGCCTTTGGTATCACCGCCTTCTCGACGGCGCTGTCAGTGCCGGAGTAGAAGCCGAAAGACAGTTAAATTCCGACCATCAGCTCAAAGATGGCACGACGATGAGTGGAATATCGGTAAACCTTGGCCAGAGCATCAAAGAGAAAAGTCCATTCAGACTCTGGATATTTGGAGGAATGATCCACTCCCGCCACAAGATGGACGGATTCTATGGGCTACTTGGCGTGGCAATTATCGCACTAACCATAACCCTAGCCAGCGCCACAAGCTCGCCGAAGTCACGCGGCAACTCGCTTGACGACATGAGCCTCAGTGAGATAGTGGCCCAGTCAGCCATTATTGACCGCGCAGCGGCAAAAAAAATATGCGACTTGCGTGTCAAGCAGCTTCTTAATCGATCAGCGTCGTCACCCGGGTCGTTGGTGACCGACCCAGACACGGGAAACCAAGCAGTTCTTGTTTCGGGACAGTGGGAGCTAGTACCAAAATGCCGTTAGCGACATCAGCTCCCAGCCCCCCTCCTCGCATAAGTTTCGCTCTGCGCGGGGTGAGCCCGCGAGAGAACGAGCTCACTGACATGCATCCATTAGAGCGAGGGCGTATAACTCATTCCCACTCAATAGTCGCCGGCGGCTTCCCCGAGATGTCATAAACCACCCGCGACACCCCCCGCAACTCATTGATGATCCGGTTGCTCACCGTCCCCAGGAACTCATACGGCAGATGCGCCCAATGCGCCGTCATGAAGTCGATCGTCTCCACGGCGCGCAGTGCAATCACCCACTCATAAGCGCGCGCGTCACCTACCACGCCCACCGACTTCACCGGCAGGAACACGGCAAACGCCTGGCTGGTCTTGTCGTACAGGTCCGCCTTGCGCAGCTCATCAATGAAGATGGCATCGGCCTTGGCCAGCAGTTCGGCGTATTCCGGCTTCACCTCACCCAGAATGCGCACGCCCAGGCCCGGGCCCGGGAACGGATGGCGGTAGACCATGGTGCGCGGCAGGCCCAGTTCAACGCCCAGGCGGCGCACTTCGTCCTTGAACAGCTCGCGCAGCGGCTCCACCAGGCCCAGCTTCATGTGCTCCGGCAGGCCGCCCACGTTGTGGTGGCTCTTGATCACATGCGCCTTGCCGGTCTTGCTGCCGGCCGACTCGATCACGTCCGGGTAGATGGTGCCCTGCGCCAGCCACTTGGCGTTGCTCAGCTTGTTCGACTCTTCGTCGAAGATCTCAACGAACAGGTTGCCGATGATCTTGCGCTTGGCTTCCGGGTCGCTCACGCCTTCCAGCGCCTTGAAGTAACGGTCGGCGGCATTCACGCGCACGACCTTCACGCCCATGTGCTCGGCGAACATCGCCATTACCTGGTCGCCTTCCTGCCAGCGCAGCAGGCCGGTATCCACGAACACGCAGGTCAGCTTTTCGCCGATGGCCTTGTGCAGCAGCGCAGCCACCACGGACGAATCGACGCCGCCGGACAGGCCCAGGATCACTTCGTCATCGCCCACCTGTTCGCGCACGCGGGCGATCTGGTCGTCGATGATGTTGGCGGCGGTCCACAGGGTCTGGCAGCCGCACACGTCCACCACGAAGCGGCGCAGCAGCGTCTGGCCCTGCAGGGTGTGGGTCACCTCCGGGTGGAACTGCACGCCGTACCAGCGCTTTTCTTCGTTGGCCATGGCGGCCACCGGAATGCGGTCGGTGGTGGCGGTGATGGTGAAGCCCGGCGGCGCAACGGAGACGTGGTCGCCGTGGCTCATCCAGACATTCAGCTTCGGCTCGCCGCCGTGGTCGCTCAGGCCCTTGAACAGTGCATCCGGGTTGATGACGTTCACTTCGGCGTGGCCGAACTCGCGCTGGTCAGCGGCTTCGGTGGCACCGCCCAGCTGGGCAGCCAGGGTCTGCATGCCGTAGCAGATGCCGAAGATCGGCAGGCCACTGTCGAACACTTCCTGCGGTGCAGCCGGGGCACCCGGCAGCGTGGTCGATTCCGGTCCACCGGACAGGATGATGCCCTTGGCGCCGAAGCCGGCGATCTCGGCCGGGTTGTGGTCCCACGCCCAGATTTCGCAGTAGACACCCAGTTCGCGGATGCGGCGGGCAATCAGCTGCGTGTACTGCGCGCCGAAATCGAGGATGAGGATCTTGTCGTTATGGATGTTGGTCATGGTGCCGTTCCAGTGGTGTTTTTCGCAGCGCCCGGCGCTTCAAGGCTCTGTGTCAGCGTGGCGATGAACGCCTCGCGTTGTTGAATATGTGAGGGGTCTTCCTCGTCCCAGCGCAGCATCAGCAGGCCGTGCGGTGCGGTGGGGTTGGAGCGGTCAGCGCGCGGCAGCTCGGCGATTTCCTGCACTTCGGTGCCGGGCACGATGCGCCGTTGAAAGGCGTGCATCGGGTAACCGGAATCAACGGCGTTGCCCCAGAACGCGGACTGCACGCTCATCCGTTTCGGCTCCAGCGGCCCCAGCTCGGCGGTGACCACAGGATCTTCAAGCCTGTCACCCAGATCGGTAACGCACCGCAGGATGACCTGCAGCGGGCGCTCGCCGGTGCCTTTCAGCAGCCAGCGCTGCTCGCCCGCGGCCTGCACCTGCCAGCCCTTCGGCAGCGAGAACGTGTTCTGGCACGCCTGCACGTGCTGCAATTGCGAAACCGCCGCGCCCGGAGACCCGGAGCGCGGCGGCGGTTCGGACAACGAACAGCCTGCCATCAGCAGGCTGCCCGTAATCGCAAGAGCAGTTCGCAAGCGCATCAGGCGCGGTAGTTCGGCGGCTCTTTGGTGATGGTCACGTCGTGGACGTGGCTCTCACGCTGGCCGGCGCCGCTGATCTTCACGAACTTGGGCTTGCTGCGCATCTCGTCGATGGTGGCGCAGCCCACGTAGCCCATGGTGGCGCGCAGGCCGCCCATCAGCTGATGGATGATGCCGCCCACCGGGCCGCGGTACGGCACGCGGCCTTCGATGCCTTCCGGCACCAGCTTGTCGGCGGTGGCGGCGTCCTGGAAGTAGCGGTCCTTGGACCCCTTCTCCATCGCAGCCAGCGAGCCCATGCCGCGGTAGCTCTTGTACGAACGGCCCTGGTACAGCTCGGTCTCGCCCGGCGATTCCTCGGTACCGGCCAGCAGGCCACCGACCATGATGGTCGAGGCACCGGCGGCCAGCGCCTTGCCGATGTCGCCCGAGTAGCGGATGCCACCGTCGGCGATCAGCGGGATGCGGTCCTGCAGCGCTTCGGCCACCAGATCGATGGCGGTGACCTGCGGCACGCCGACGCCGGCGACGACGCGGGTGGTGCAGATCGAGCCCGGGCCGATGCCGACCTTGACCGCGTCGGCGCCGCTGTCCAGCAGCGCCAGTGCGGCTTCGCCGGTACAGATGTTGCCGCCGATGACCTGCACGTTCGGGAAGTTCTTCTTGACCCAGCTGACGCGGTCCAGCACGCCCTGCGAGTGGCCATGCGCGGTATCGACCACGATCACGTCCACGCCGGCAGCGACCAGCGCTTCCACGCGGCGATCGGTATCGCCACCCACGCCGACGGCGGCACCGACCAGCAGGCGGGTCGACAGATCCTTGGCGGCGTTCGGGAAGTCGGTGTTCTTCTGGATGTCCTTGACGGTGATCAGGCCACGCAGTTCGAACGAGTCGTTGACCACCAGCACCTTTTCGATGCGGTTGCGGTGCAGCAGCTGCAGCACTTCATCAGACGCGGCGCCTTCCTTGACCGTGATCAGGCGATCCTTCTTGGTCATGATGTGGCGGACCGGATCGTCCAGCTCGGTCTCGAAGCGCATGTCGCGGTGGGTCACGATGCCGGCCAGCAGGCCGTCGCTGCCCACCACCGGCACGCCGGAGATGTTGTGCGCCTGGGTCAGGGCCAGCACGTCACGGATGGTGGTTTCCGGGCCGACGGTGATCGGGTCGCGGATGACACCGGCCTCGAACTTCTTCACCTTGGCCACTTCCGCGGCCTGCTGTTCCAGGCTGAGATTCTTGTGGATGATGCCCATGCCGCCGAGCTGGGCCATGGCGATGGCCAGGCGGGCTTCGGTGACGGTGTCCATCGCGGCGGACAGGATCGGAAGCTTGAGCTTCAGGTCTCGGGTCAACCGCGTTTCGAGGTTGACGTCCTTGGGCAGGATGGTCGAGTGGGCGGGGACGAGCGAGACGTCGTCGTAAGTGAGTGCTTCAGCCTGGATGCGCAGCATCGGCATACCCGAGATGTGGGGAAGCGCGACATTTTACCTTGTTTTCGCGCCGCGTGGCAGGGGGTGGATGCGACGCAGTGTCGCGCGGGCGGCGGTCCATTCAGGGGGCCGGCCACCGCTTTGGTGGGTGCCAACCTTGGTTGGCACAAACAGGGAGAGGCCTTCACCCCATCTGGGGTCCAGGCACCGGACGAAGCGTGCCAACCAAGGTTGGCACCCACACAGGCAGGCCGACGACGGTTGGCACCTACCAACAGCCGCTCGCTGCGATCAGCTCAGCGCTTCCGCCGCTTCCAGGGTGTTCTGCATCAACGTGGCCACGGTCATCGGGCCGACACCGCCCGGCACCGGGGTGATCCAGCTCGCCCGCTGCGCCGCCGCGTCGAAGCCGACGTCGCCCACCAGCCGACCATCGTCCAGACGGTTGATGCCAACGTCGATCACCACCGCGCCCGGCTTCACCCACTCGCCCGGCACGATGCCCGGGCGGCCCACCGCCACCACCAGGATGTCGGCGTTGCGCACGGCCTGTTCCAGCACGTCCTTCGGGGTGAACTTGTGGCAGCTGGTGACGGTGCAGCCGGCAATCAGCAGTTCCAGGCCCATCGGGCGGCCAACGTGGTTGCTGACACCGACGATGGTGGCGTTGCGGCCGCGCACCGGCTGGTCGGTGTGGCCCAGCAGCGTGGTGATGCCGCGCGGGGTGCACGGGCGCAGGCCGAACTCGCGCAGGGCCAGATGGCCGACGTTTTCCGGGTGGAAGCCATCGACGTCCTTGCGCGGGTCGATGCGCTGGATCAGCCGGCGTGCATCGGGGATACCCGGCAGCGGCAGCTGGATCAGGATGCCGTTGATCTTCGGATCGGCATTGAGCTGGTCGATCAGGTCCAGCAGCTCGGCCTCGGTGGTGCCGGCCGGCAGGTCGTAATCGTGCGCTTCGATGCCGACCTTCTCGGCGGCACGGCGCTTGTTGCGCACGTACACGGTCGAGGCCGGGTCGCCGCCCACCAGCACCACGGCCAGCCCCGGACGGCTGCCACCGGCCGCGATGCGGGCGTCGACACGCACCTTCAGGCTGTCGAGCAGGTCTTCAGCGATGCGGCGGCCATCGAGAATGCGGGCAGGATGCGGGGCGGCGGAATCGTTCATCGAATGCGGGGGCGGCGGCGGTGGGGAGGCTATTGTCCCCGATTCAGGCCCCCTCGCCCACCGCTGCAAGACCTCTGGCCAATGCTTCAGTCCCGGGAAAACCCTGCCTTAACTCGATTCTGTCGGACTTGCAAAGGGGCAATCTACGGGGTATGTTTAATACACTGTCTTAGGTGCGAGTTGAGTGGCCCACCCGGATGGCGGTCCCGGCGAAGCCGGGACCGCCATCCGGGTGGGCCATTAAACTCTTTCCAATTTTGATCTTTCTCAGGCCACTGGCGAGCGAAATTTCGATGAACGCCAAATTTCACAAGTCTGTCGACGCGTCCCCCAGCCTGAAGGCTCTGGACGATGCTCGCCGTGCACGTGAAGTTGCCAGCTACAAGAACGATCCTTCCCGTCCCATGCCCGTCGTTTTCAAGGTCAGGGAGAATGGCGGCAGGATCGCGTGGCCGCATAAGTTCCGGTGATTGATCCGGAGTTGCCGACCGAGGCACTTCTCATACCGCCAACCCCGGCATTACTTGTGGGCGGACAGGCTCTTGCACTCTGGGTGAATGCATTGGATGTTCCGCTGCCGACGGCGTTGGCAGGCGGTGTAACCGTAGACGTGGATTTCCTCGGATCTGCCACTGACGCCCGAGAGCATCACGCATTCCTCGAGATCGCCACTGCGGAAAAAAGGATGCGGACCGAAATCCATTTCCCGCAGCCGTTCGAGAACACACCCAACAGTGCGAAGATCACCATCTTCCGCGCATCGGGGATTGCTGCGGAGATTGACTACCTCAGCCACATCATCGGCTATGTAGGGAAGGACGAAGATCGATTGAAGGATAGAGCGATCGAGATCACCGATCTCTACTTCTCGGGATCGTCACTACACGTGATGCATCCCTTCGATTGCCTACGCAGCCGTCTCTGCAACATCCACAGCCTTCCAAGCAAGCGCAATACCATTCATGTGGCGCAAGCCCGCCTGGCATTGGAGGTCATGAGGGCGTTCATCCTCAAACTGACGGAAGAAGAGTCCGACACGAGAGCGCAGATGTATCCGCTTCTTGAGGAAATCATCTCCTTGGCCTCCAGCCGCGTCGGCGTCGACACCTTCCATCATTTCGGAATCGACGTTCTGTCGTGCCTACCAGTCGATCAGCTGCCGGAGCCCTTCGTTAACAGGCGACTCCCCCTGGCCCAGGACTACATACACCGCCGTCGCTTTGGAAAGAAGGGCGGGAAAAGGGTGCCAAAACGCTGAGCCTGCAGCGAGAGTGAAGGCAAGAACAGAGGTAGTCTCCTTTCCGTTACCTTAGTTGCCGGCCAGCGGCCGGCACTATCAGCGACTCATTCTTCCTCTTCGGGCACGTCCTGCGGGTTCAAGGTCTTGCTTGCCCGCTTCGGCGCGGTGAACGGGGTCGGCGTCGGTACGCCCTGGCCGGAGTTGCCAAACACCATCTTGGCGCCGGCGTTCAGGCCGCCACCGGCGATTTCCAGCTCGAAACGCTCGGCGTCGCGGCGACGGATCTGCTCGGCGATCTCGATCGCGTCGTCCTCGTCGGCGCCCAGCTCGATCAGGGCGGCCTGACCGAACAGCACGGCCGATTCAAAGGTCTCGCGGATCTGGAAATCGACGCCGGCATGGATCAGCCGCAGTGAATGCTCGCGGTCGAACGAGCGCACCATCAGCTTGGCCTGCGGGAATTCGTGCGCGACCAGCTCGACGATGCGGTCGGCGGCGTCGGCCTTGTCCACGCACACCGCGATCGCGCGCGCGGTCGCCGCGCCGGAAGCATGCAGCACGTCCAGGCGGGTGCCGTCGCCGTAATAGATCTTGAAGCCGAACCGCGCCGCGCTCTGGATCATCTCCACATCGTTGTCGATGATGGTCACGTCCACGTCGCGCGCCAGCAGCGACTGGCTGGCCACCTGGCCGAAGCGGCCGAAGCCGATCAGCAGCACGCTGCCGGACAGGCCGTCGGCCTCGTCCACGCCCTCCAGGTTCACCGTCGGCTTCGGCGCCACGCGCTTGTAGACCAGCACCACCAGCGGGGTCAGCGCCATCGACAGCACCACCACGGCGGTGAAGTTGGCATTGATGTCCACGTCGATCACGCCAGCGGCCGCCGCTGCGGAGAACAGCACGAAGGCGAACTCGCCGCCCTGCGCCATCAGCACGCCACGGTCCAGCGCCTGCGCGTGGTCACTGCCCATCAGACGCGCAACGACATAGATGCACAGTGCCTTGGCCGCCATCAGCGCCAGCACCAGGCCTGCGATCAGCTGCCAGTGCGAGGCCACCACGCCCAGGTCCAGCGCCATGCCGACGCTGAGGAAGAACAGGCCGAGCAGGATGCCGCGGAACGGTTCGATATCGGCTTCAATCTGGTGGCGGAAGGTCGATTCGCTCAGCAGCACGCCGGCCAGGAACGCGCCCATCGCCATCGACAGGCCGGACAGCTGCATCAGCAGTGCCGCGCCCAGCACCACCAGCAACGCGGCGGCGGTCATCACCTCGCGTGCCTTCGATTCGGCCAGCAGGCGGAACAGCGGGTTGAGCAGGAAGCGGCCGACCAGCACCAGGCCGACGATGGCACCGACACCGATCGCCACCGACAGCCAGCGCGAGCCCTCGCCATCGGCGCTGCCCGCGCTGGGCGCCATCCACGCCACCAGGGCCAGCAGCGGCACGATCAGCAGGTCTTCGAACAGCAGGATGGAGACGATCTTCTGCCCCGAAGGCAGCGCGATATCACCGCGCTCGGCCAGCAGCTGCATCACCACGGCGGTGGACGTCAGCACGAAGCCGGTGGCACCGATGAAGGCCACCTGCCACGGGAAGCCGAACAGCTTGGCGATGCTGGTCAGCACCAGCGCGCAGGTGACGATCTGCAGCGTGCCCAGCCCGAAGATTTCCTTGCGCAGGCTCCACAGGTGCGAGGGCCGCATCTCCAGGCCGATCACGAACAGGAACATCACCACGCCGAGTTCGGCGGTATGCAGGATGGCCTGCGGATCGGAGAACCAGCCCAGCCCGAACGGTCCGATCGCCAGGCCGGCGGCGAAGTAGCCCAGCACCGACCCCAGGCCCAGCCGCCGGAACAAGGGCACCATCACCACCGCCGCGCCCAGCAGGGCAACCACCTTGACCAGCTCGCTGGTCGCTGCTTCTACCGCCATGCGGTGCTTTCCCCGGAATCCAGAATCGCTCACCACGATAGAGCAATGTGGATGACGGCAATAGCACGCATGTTGCGCCGGATTGTCTTGGAGGTGGAACGATGCCGGCAGCCACCCCTTAGATCATTCTGAAACGATCAACGGTGCCGGGCCATGCCCGGCGGATGTGCCTGCGCGCCCCGCTGCGCTCGCCGGGCATGGCCCGGCGCTACCGGAATCACCCGCCTTGGCAGAAGGCGGCGTAATCGATATAGCCCGGGAACGGCACGCCCGGCCCGCAGACCGGGCATTGCGGGTCCGGGCCGATGCCGGTTTCGCGGAAGCGCATGCCCAGTGCATCGAAACGCAGCAGACGCCCCACCAGGGGCTCGCCGATGCCCAGCAGCAGTTTCAACACCTCGGTGGCCTGCAGCACGCCGGCCAACCCTGGCAGCACGCCCAGCACGCCGGCCTCGGAACAGTTCGGCGCGAACTCTGGCGGCGGCGGCTCCGGGAACAGGCAGCGGTAGCAGGGCGCGACGCCGCGCTGGCGGCCGGCGTCGAACACGCTCACCTGGCCGTCGAAGCGCTCGATTGCCGCATACACCAGCGGCAGCCGGTGCTTGATGCAGGCATCGTTGAGCAGATAGCGCAGCGGGAAGTTGTCCGAGCCATCCAGCACCACGTCCACCCCGTCCAGCAGCGCGTCGACGTTGTCGGAGGTGACCCGCTGCGGCACGGCTTCAATGTCGATCGCGGGATTCAGCGCCAGCAGGCGCTCGCGTGTGGAGTCGACCTTGAGCTGGCCGACACTGGCTTCGGTATGCACGATCTGGCGGTGCAGGTTGCTGCGTTCGACCCGGTCGTGGTCGGCGAAGCGCAGGTGCCCGACCCCGGCGGCGGCCAGGTAGAAGCCGGCCGGTGCGCCCAGCCCGCCCGCGCCCAGCACCAGCACACGCGACTGCTGCAGGCGACGCTGGCCCGCCTCGCCGATCTGCGGCAGAAGCAGGTGGCGCGAGTAGCGATCGAAGAAATCGCGGTCGGCAGCGCTGGCCACGGGCTGCACCAGCGGCAGCGCCTGCTCGCGCCAGGCCACGGTGCCCCCGGCGACCGACGCCACGTTTGCGTAGCCGGCATCGAGCAGGGCCTGCGCGGCGTCGGCCGAACGCTTGCCGGTCTGGCAGATCAGCAGGATTTCCTGTTCCGGGCGTGGCAGGTGCGCGGCCGGGTCGGCCTGCAGTTCCGCCCTGGCCACACCGCGGGCGCCTTCGGCCATGCCACCGGCG
Source organism: Stenotrophomonas genospecies 5 (assembly GCF_054473825.1). Classification (NCBI taxonomy): domain Bacteria; kingdom Pseudomonadati; phylum Pseudomonadota; class Gammaproteobacteria; order Lysobacterales; family Lysobacteraceae; genus Stenotrophomonas; species Stenotrophomonas genospecies 5. Next base: position 676,749 of record NZ_JBTMUW010000001.1, on the reverse strand, counting down.
CGCTCGTGCGCCTCCCGCACGTCGATCAGCACGGCGCCATGGGCCAGGCGGTCATGCGCCTGCGCGGGGGAAAGCTCTCGGATGCTCATGGCGCCATTATCGCGCAGGCCCTGCCCGCCGAGCGTCCCAGGGGTCAGATCCCTGTTCCGAAGGAAAAGGGATCTGACCCCATTCCCCGTCAAACGAAAAAGGCGGCCCTGCGGCCGCCTTTCCGGTTACTTGCCCTTGACGTGTTTCATCAAGCGCCGCTTGGCCTTGATCTGCCGTTCGGTCAGCACGTTCTTCTTGCCCTCGTACGGGTTGGCACCTTCGCGGAACAGGAACACCACCGGCGTGCCGATCAGCTTGAAGCGCTTGCGGAAGAAGTTCTCCAAGTAGCGCTTGTACGACTCCTGCAGCTCCTTCAGGCGCGTGCCATGCACGATGAAGGTGGGCGGGTTGGCCCCGGCCGGGTGCACGTAACGCAGCTTGGAGACGTGGCCGCGGATGGTCGGCGGCGGGTTGGTCTCGTAGGCCACTTCCAGCGCCTTGTTCACTTCGCTGGTGGTGAACGTCTTGTTCGCCGATTCGTGGGCGCGGTGCACCGCACGGAACAGCTCACGCAGGCCCGAGCCATGCTTGGCCGAGATGCGTACCGATTCCGCCCACGGCACGAAGCCCAGCTTCAGCGACAGCATGGTTTCGGCCTGCTCGCGCTGGTACTCGGTCAGGCCATCCCACTTGTTGATGGCGATCACCAGGGCGCGGCCGGCGTCGAGTACGGCCCCCAGCACGGTGGCGTCCTGGTCGGTCACGCCTTCGGTGGCGTCCAGCATGAGCACGGCCACCTGGCACTGCTCGATGGACTGCATGGTCTTGACCACCGAGAACTTCTCGACCACCTCGTCCACCCGCGAGCGGCGACGCAGGCCGGCGGTGTCGATCAGGCGATATTCGCGGCCATCGCGTTCCAGGTCCACCGCGATCGAATCGCGGGTGGTGCCGGGCACGTCGGAGGCGATCATGCGCTCCTCGCCGAGGATGCGGTTGACCAGGGTCGACTTGCCCACGTTGGGGCGGCCGACAAAGGCGATGCGCACACGGTTCGGATCGTTGTCCAGCTCTTCGCCACTGCCCTCTTCCGGCAGACGCTGGATCACTTCATCGAGCAGATCGTCCAGGCCCTGACGATGCGCGGCCGAAACCGTCAGCATCTCGCTGAAACCGTAGCGCGCGAATTCCGAGCGCACGGCCATCTCGTCGGTGCCGTCGATCTTGTTGATGAGCAGCAGGGTCGGACGCGACAGCTTGCGCAGCCACGACAGGATCTCGTCATCCAGCGCCGACGTGCCCTCGCGGGCATCGACGACGAACAGGATCAGGTCGGCTTCGGCGGCAGCGGCCCGGGCCTGACGCGTGGTAGCGCCCGCCAGGCCCTCGTCTTCCCCGGCGATACCGCCGGTGTCCACGACGAGGAAATGATTGTCCTCGTCGAGGCGGCAGACGCCGTAGTTGCGATCACGGGTGACGCCGGGCTGGTCATGGACCAGGGCGTCACGGGTGCGGGTCAACGCATTGAAAATGGTCGACTTGCCGACATTCGGCCGTCCAACCAGGGCGACCAAAGGCAGCATCGCGATTACTCCGTATTAATTTGCCAACCGGAAGGCGGTCAGCTTGCCATCCACGTTCTGCACCAGCAGCACCCCGTCGACGACGATCGGCTGGGCCAGCAGAGCTTCACCGCCGCTCTTGGCCCGCGCCGCCATCGCGCCATCGGACGTCTGCAGCCAGTGCACGTATCCCTTGTAGTCGCCGACCACCACGTAGTCGCCGTGCAGTGCCGGGCCGGTCAGCAGGCGCCGGGCGAGCCCGGTCTGCGACCACATCGCCGCGCCACTGGCCTTGTCCAGGCCAAACACGCCACCCTTGTTGTCGGTGACGAACACATTGCCCGACGAGACCGCCACGCCACCGGCACCGCCGTGGTCGCGCGCCCACAGCGGGCGACCGGTCGGGCCTTCGATGGCCATCGTCTGGTTCTTGAAGCTGCTCACGAACAGCGTGTTGCCATCGAGCACCGGCGCACCGTCGATGTCGGCCATGCGCTCCAGCTCGGTGCGCCCTTCAGCGCTGCCCACGTTCTGTTCCCACAGGGTGCGGCCATCCTGCATGGCCAGCGCGGCGATGGCGCCGTCATCCCTGCCGATGAACAGCACGCCCGGACCGGTCACCACCGGCGCATTGCCACGCACGGTCAGCGCCGGCAGTTCGCTCGGGTTGAACCAGCGCTGGGTGCCGTTGCCCACGTCGAAGGCGGTGATGCGGCCGTCGTTGCTGCGCACGAACACCATGCCCTGGGCCACCGCCGGCGCGGCGATCACTTCGCCGGGCACGCGGGCGCGCCACTTCTCGCTGCCGTCATTGATGTCCAGCGCGATGACCTGGCCGTCGAGCGTGCCGATCACGACGAGGTTCTCGCCAACACCCGGGCCACCGGACAGGCGCAGCTTGTCCTTCTTCTTTTCCTTCTTCGGCTCCCAGGTCCAGACCTTCTTGCCGGTCTGCAGGTCGATGGCGTGCACGCCACCGGTGATCGCCGCAGCGAACACGTGACCGTTGGCCACCGCCGGGCCCTGGCGCACGCCGATGCGACGCTCACCCTTGCCCAGATTGACCGACCAGGCCTTGTTGACCTTCAGGGTCGGCTCGAACTTGACCAGTTCGGCCGGCTCCTGCGCCTTCTTCGCTTCCGCGTCCTTGCCGGCGAACCAGCCCTTCATGGTGCTGCAGCCGGACAGCGCCACGCCGAGCAGCAGCACGGTGGCGACGCGGGTGATCATGACCTTCTGACTCATCAAACCGACTCCGCAGGGGCGGCGACGGTGCCGCCGGCGTCCATAACCTTGGTTTCCAGCAGGCGCCGCTGCGGCGCCGCCACGTCCAGCGTCTTCAACGCCTTCTCGTACTGTTCGCGGGCGGCATCGCGCTTGCCCTGGGCCATCAGCGCATCGCCGTGGATCTCCAGGCTGCCGCTGTCGGTGGCGCTGCCCAGCAGGGAGATGGCCTCGTCGGCCTTGCCGGTAGCGACCAGCAGGCGGGCCACGCGCTGGTCGACCACGCGCTGCAGGTCACCTTCGACCTTCACGCTGCGCAGCGTCGCCAGGGCTTCTTCATTCTTGCCGGCGTCGACCTGGGCCTTGGCCAGCTGCAGCGCCGCGAGGTCGCCGTAGATGCTGGAGGGACCGGCTTCGAGCGCCTTCACCGCCTTGGCGGCGTCGTCGAGCTTGTTCTGCTGCAGACCCACCAGTGCCTTCTGGTATTCGACATTGGCCGAGGCCAGCTTGCCGCCCTGCTGCGTCTGCCACCACTGCCAGCCGGCGATGGCGCCGATGGCGATGGCCACGCCACCGATGATGCTGGCGCCATTCTTCCGCAGCCAGCTGCGGACGCGTTCACTTTGTTCGTGCTCGTCGAGCAGATCGTCGATCGCCATGCGTACTCTCGCCCCGCCCATCGGGAGGGACCATTGGGATTATCGAAGGTGGTGAAACCGCGCCTCAGTGCGAAACCGGGACCACGGAGCCTTCAGAGGATACCTGAAAGCGTGCCACGTTGGCTCGCTGGTAGGGCGCCAGATCGACGATAGCGCCGTTCTGCTGAACCTGGACCGCCGAGGCGTTGCCCAGAGTGACCCGGGTCACCTGGCCCGGGGTGAAGCTGCGGCTCTCGCCGGACCGGATCAGCGCCTTCTCGACGGTGCTGCCATCGGGGCCGCCGATGTCGACCCAGCTGTCTCCGTTGAACTGCATCTCCAGCGTGGTGCCGGCACCCGCCGCAGTGGCGGCCGGACGCGGGACCGGCGCCAGCGAGGCGACGTACGGGGTCGCGGCCGGCTTGGCGGTGGACGCCACCGAGGTCTCCGTCGATGCCACCGGCTCGGCGCCGTCGGCGGCGGGGGTGACCGGCACGGTCGCCGGGATCACGTCCAGCGAGGCGGTGTTCGGCGACGGCGTGCCGCCATCGAAATGGCCGCGCGTGGCGAACCACACCGGCACGGCCAGCACCGCGGTGATGCCGACATACAGCGCGCGCCGGCCGAGGTTCTCGGCGATCCGGCGCGCACGCGGGGTATGGGTATGGCTGACCAGGGTCGGCGGGACCACCGGGCCCACCTGGGCCTGCTCCAGCAGTTCGCTCACATCCACATTCAGCAGGCGCGCATAGCTGCGCAGCTGGCCGCGGACGAACACCGGCGCACCGAGCTTCTGCCACTGTTCTTCTTCCAGCGACCTGACTACCTGGACCGGCATGCGCAGCCGCTGTCCGACGTCGTCAAGGGTCAGTCCGGCCGCCTCGCGGGCCTGGCGAAGGCGGGTGCCACAGCCGGCCGCAGTCTCGAGAGCGCTCACAGTCTGGTCATCAATCACAATGCATCAACCCTGGAGTTAGGAGCCCGCATCCTGCGGAAATTCCTGTCGAATCCGCTGCAGATAGCGATCGGATGCTGCGTGATCGCCCAGCCGCGCCTCGATTTGAGACGCAAGTTGTAACACGGAACGTGTTGCGGGTGCAGCCGAAATCCTGCGCTCGGCGAAGGCCCGGGCCTCCATGTAGCGGCCCTGGCGGAAGCTCAGCTGGGCCATCGCCTCCAGGGCGACCGGGTTGGCCGGAGCCACCGCGAGTGCGGCACGCAGGTCGCGCTCGGCCCGTTCGGGCTGCCCCGCGTCAAGCGCACAGCCCCCCGCGTTGGCCTGCGCCTCGGCCGGCGTGGCATAGCCCGGCGCCTGCAGCGCACGATCGAACCACACCAGCGACTCGGCCGCCTGCCCCTGCTGGCACAGCCAGGCGCCATAGTTGTTGAGTACGTCACCGCGCTGCGGGGCCAGCTCTGCGGCCCTGCGGAAGCCCTCGCCCGCCTGCCGGGTGCGGCCGCGGCGGTCATCGATGCCGGCCAGCAGGACCAGTGCGTCAGGCTCGTCGGGCTGCAGCTTCAGCACCTGGCGGGCCTTGCTCTCGGCACCGTCCAGATTGCCCAGCTGCATGTCGCGCGAGGCCAGCACCAGCAGGTCGTTCACGCGCACCTGGCGACGCACGCCGTCCGGGTCACGCACCGAATAGACCGGCGCTTCGCTGGGACCGAGCCGGCCCTTGGGCGTGGAGGAGCAGGCACCGACCGCCATGGCCAGCACGCCCGCAAGCAGCGCCAGCCGGAAGCGGTCAGGCGGCCGCATCGCTCCCCTTCCCCGCCTGCAGCGTCTTGTTGAACTCCGCCTGGCGGCGGGTGCGGTCCATCACCTGGCCCTTGAGCTGGCCACAGGCGGCGTCGATGTCGTCGCCGCGCGTGCGGCGGACCATCGTCAGCACGTTGCTGTCGAGCAGGATCTTCTGGAACGCGCGGATGTCGGCTTCCTCGGAACGCTCGTAACGGGTGCCCGGGAACGGATTGAACGGGATCAGGTTGACCTTGCCCGAGTCCTTGGCCTGCACCGCGTTGTCGAACTGGCGCATCAGCCGGGCCAGCTGCCGGGCATGCTCGGGCTGGTCGTTGATGCCCTTCATCAGGGTGTATTCGAAGGTCACCGACTCGCGACGCTTGTTGGCGCGCAGGTAGCGCGCGCACGAGGCCATCAGCTCGGCGATCGGGTACTTCTTGTTGAGCGGCACCAGCGTCTCGCGCAGCTCGTCGTTCGGTGCGTGCAGCGACACCGCCAGGGAGACATCACTCTCGCTGGACAGGCGGTCGATCTGCGGCACCAGGCCGGACGTGGACAGTGTCACGCGCTTGTTCGCCAGGCCGTAGCCCAGATCGTCGCGCATCACGCTCATGGCACGCACGACGTTGTCGAAATTCATCAGCGGCTCGCCCATGCCCATCATCACCACGTTGGTGAGACGGCGCATCTGGTGCGGCACGTTGCCCAGGTGGCGCGCAGCCACCCACACCTGGCCGATGATCTCGGCGGTGGTCAGGTTGCGGTTGAAGCCCTGGGTGGCGGTGGAGCAGAACGTGCAGTTCAGCCCGCAGCCGACCTGCGAGGACACGCACAGCGTGCCGCGGGTCTTGTCCGGGATGTACACGGTCTCGATGGCGTTCTTGCCATCCACGCCCATCGCCAGCAGCCACTTGTGGGTGCCGTCGGCGGAGGGCTTGTCGAACACGATGTTGGGAACGACGACCTCGGCATGATCCTGCAGCTTGGCGCGCAGGACCTTGCCGAGATCGGTCATCTCATCGAAGTCGGTGACGTAGCGGTGGTGGATCCACTTCATCACCTGGTGGGCACGGAACTTCTTCTCGCCGAGAACCTCGACGAAAAACGTCTCCAGGCCCGCGCGATCGAGGTCGAGCAGGTTCTGCTTGCCGGCCGTGGGTGCCGACTTCGGCAGCGGCTGGATGGCGGGTGTCTGTACGACCTCGTTCACGGCATCACTCTCAGCGCGAGACGACTTCGGTCGCGGCGAAGAAGTAGGCGATTTCGATCGCGGCATTCTCGACCGAGTCCGAGCCGTGGGCGGCATTGGCATCGATGGATTCAGCGAAGTCGGCGCGGATGGTGCCCGGCGCGGCTTCCTTCGGATTGGTGGCGCCCAGCAGGTCGCGGTGGGCCAGCACGGCGTTCTCGCCTTCCAGGGCCTGGATCATCACCGGGCCGGAGATCATGAACTCGACCAGAGCGTTGAAGAACGGACGCTCGCGGTGCACGGCGTAGAAGCCTTCGGCTTCACGGCGCGACAGCTGCTTGTACTTGGCGGCGACGACCTTCAGGCCGGCCTTTTCAAAGCGGGCGTAGATTTCGCCGATGACGTTCTTGGCAACGGCGTCCGGCTTGATGATCGAAAGGGTGCGCTCCAGCGCCATGGGATGTCTCCAATGGAATCGGGCCGCTGATGGCCCGAAGGGTACATGAAAAAAACCCGCGTCGGAACGCGGGCTTAGCCTGATAAACGTAGGCGAATTGTAAGAGATCCCATTAAGTAGTGCCAGCCCATGGCTGGCAGGCCTCATGCCGGCCGGGGTCAGGCCCCCGCAGGGGCCCTGACCCCATCCCCCAGCCCGACAGGGGTCGGAGCCCCTTCGGGGATCCGGCCCCGCACCCGGGGGTGAATGCCCTCTGACTGGCCCGGCAGTTTTGCTGCACTGCAAAATGCCATACGCTGCCGTCTGGTTCTAGTATCAAACAATCGTTTGATTAAGGTCCGCCTGCCCGATGGCCAAGCCCGCCCACTTCTCGACCAAGGACCGGATCCTCGGTGCCGCGGAGGAGCTGTTCGCCCTGCACGGCTTTGCCGGCACGTCGCTGCGCCAGGTCACCAGCCAGGCCGACGTCAACATCGCCGCCGTCAACTACCACTTCGGTTCCAAGGAAAACCTGGTCAACGAGGTGTTCCGCCGTCGCATGGACGAGATGACCGGCGCCCGCATGGCCCAGCTCGAACGCGCCCGCAGCGAACACCCTGGTGAACTGCGCCCGGTGCTGGCCGCCTTCGTGGAGCCGGCGCTGGCGCTGGCCCAGGACCGCCAGAGCGGCGGCGCCTTCGTCCGCGTGATCGCCCGCGCCTACGCCGAGAAAAACGACAACCTGCGCAAGTTCCTGTCCGACCACTACGGCCACGTGCTGCGCGCGTTCGGCAAGGCCATCGCCGAGTGCGTGCCCGACCTGAGCAAGGAAGAGCTGTACTGGCGGCTGGATTTCCTGGCCGGCTCGCTCACCTACGCCATGGCCGATTTCGGGCTGATCAAGCGTCCCGCCGGTGTCACCGAAGCGGCGCATCGTGCCCAGGCAGCCCACGAGCTCATCCATTTCGCCGAAGCCGGGTTCCGCGCCGCCGCACGCAGCGGCAGCGCCCTGCCCGCCTCCGCCTGATTCCACCCAGTAACTGCTGACCAACAAAGGCCCTTACACCATGTCCAATTCCCTGCTAGTCCGCCGCGCCGCCGTGCTGGGTGCCGGCGTCATGGGTGCCCAGATCGCCGCCCACCTCACCAACGCCGGCGTCGACACCGTGCTGTTCGACCTGCCCGCCAAGGAAGGTCCGGCCGATGGCATCGTGCTGAAGGCAATCGCCAACCTGGGCAAGCTCAGCCCGGCGCCGCTGGCCAGCAAGTCGCTGACCGAAGCGATCACCCCGGCCAACTACGAGTCGGGGCTGGAGCAGCTGAAGGACTGCGACCTGATCATCGAGGCCATTGCCGAGCGCATGGACTGGAAGCAGGACCTCTACAAGAAGATCGCTCCGTTCGTGGCCGATCACGCCGTGCTGGCGTCCAACACGTCCGGCCTGGGCATCAACAAGCTGGCCGACGTGCTGCCGGAACAGCTGCGCCACCGCTTCTGCGGCGTGCACTTCTTCAATCCGCCGCGCTACATGCACCTGGCCGAGCTGATCCCGGCCTCGACCACCGATGCCGCCGTGCTGGAAGGCCTGGAAGAGTTCCTGGTCACCACGCTGGGCAAGGGCGTGGTCTACGCCAAGGACACCCCGAACTTCATCGGCAACCGCATCGGCGTGTTCTCGATCCTCTCGACCATCCACCACACCCAGCAGTTCGGCCTGGGCTTCGATGAAGTCGATGGCCTGACCGGGCCGCTGGTCGGGCGCCCGAAGTCGGCGACCTACCGCACCTCCGACGTGGTCGGCCTGGACACCATGGCGCACGTGATCAAGACGATGGGCGACACCCTGCCGAACGACCCGTGGCATGAATTCTTCAAGTCGCCCAAGTGGCTGGACGCGCTGATTTCCAAGGGCGCACTGGGCCAGAAGACCGGAGCCGGCATCTTCCGCAAGGTCGGCAAGGACATCGTCGTGCTCGATCTGGAAAAGCAGGACTACCGTCCGGCCGACCGCAGCGCCGCACCGGAGGTGGTCGAGATCCTGAAGATCAGGAACCCGGCCGAGAAGTTCGCCAAGCTGCGCGAGAGCCAGCATCCGCAGGCACAGTTCCTGTGGGCGACCTTCCGCGATCTGTTCCACTACAGCGCCTACCACCTGGCCGACATCGCCGAGACCGCGCGCGACGTCGATCTCGCGATCCGCTGGGGCTACGGCTGGTCGCTGGGCCCGTTCGAGACCTGGCAGGCCGCGGGCTGGAAGCAGGTCGCGCAGTGGATCGCCGATGACATCGTCGCCGGCAAGAGCATGAGCAACGCCCCGCTGCCGGACTGGGTCTTCGATGGCCGCGACGGCGTGCACGCCGCCGAGGGCAGCTACAGCCCGTCGCGCAACGCCAAGCTGCCGCGCTCGTCGCTGCCGGTGTACCAGCGCCAGCGCTTCCCGGATCCGCTGCTGGGCGAAACGTTCGCGCCGGGCGAGACCGTGTTCGAGAACGATGGCCTGCGCATGTGGCACGACGGCGACGGTATCGCCGTGGTCAGCTTCAAGACCAAGATGAACACCGTCTCCGACCAGGTGCTCGATGGCCTGCAGGAATGCGTCTCGCGCGCCGAGAAGGACTTCCAGGGCCTGGTGATCTGGCAGCAGAAGGAACCGTTCTCCGCCGGTGCCGATCTGGCCGGCGCCCTGGGCCTGCTGCAGGCCGGCAAGGTCGACCAGTTCGAGCAGATGGTCGCCAACTTCCAGCGCACCAGCCAGCGCATCAAGTACTCGCTGGTGCCGGTGGTGGCTGCCGTGCGCGGCCTGGCCCTGGGCGGTGGCTGCGAGTTCCAGATGCACAGCGCCAAGACCGTGGCCTTCCTGGAAAGCTATATCGGCCTGGTGGAAGCCGGCGTCGGCCTGCTGCCGGCCGGTGGCGGCCTGAAGGAACTGGCCGTGCGCGCCTCGCAGGCGGCCGGCCCGGGCGGCGACGTGTTTGCCGAACTGAAGAAGACCTTCGAGACCGTGGCCATGGCCAAGGTGTCCAACTCGGCGGTCAATGCCAAGGAGCTGGGTCTGCTGCGCAGCACCGACAAGGTGGTGTTCAACAGCTATGAGGCGCTGTACATCGCCAAGGCCGAAGCCCGCGCGTTGGCCGAAGCCGGCTACCGTCCGCCGCTGCCGGCACGCCGCATCCAGGTGGCCGGCGACGTCGGCATCGCCACCTTCAAGATGATGCTGGTCAACATGCTGGAAGGTCGCTTCATCAGCCCGTACGACTACGAGATTGCAGAGCGCATCGCCACCGTGCTGTGCGGCGGCAAGGTCGATCGCGGCACCCTGGTCGATGAAGAGTGGCTGCTGACCCTGGAGCGCAAGCACTTCGTCGAACTGGCCCAGCAGGAAAAGACCCAGGCCCGCATCGCGCACATGCTCAAGACCGGCAAGCCGCTGCGCAACTGATTGATGGCGGGTGCCGGCCCCCGGGCCGGCATCACCTGCTGTGGCAGTCGAGCATGGCTCGACTCTACAAAACCTATTCGAGAGATCACTGCAATGACCAAGCAAATCCAGGACGCCTACATCGTCGCCGCCACCCGTACCCCGGTGGGCAAGGCGCCCAAGGGCATGTTCCGCAATACCCGCCCCGACGACATGCTTGCCCACGTGCTGCGCAGCGTTGTCGCGCAGGCGCCGGGCGTGGACGTCAACCGCATCGATGATGCGATCATCGGCTGCGCGATGCCGGAAGCCGAGCAGGGCATGAACGTGGCGCGCATCGGCGTGCTGCTGGCCGGCCTGCCGAACACCATCGCGGCGCAGACCGTCAATCGCTTCTGCTCCTCCGGCCTGCAGGCCGTTGCGCAGGCCGCCGATGCGATCCGCCTGGGCAACGCCGACCTGATGCTGGCCGGCGGCACCGAGTCGATGTCGATGGTGCCGATGATGGGCAACAAGATCGCGATGGCACCGAGCGTGTTCGACAACGACCATGTGGCCATCGCCTACGGCATGGGCATCACCGCCGAGAAGGTGGCCGAAGAGTGGAAGGTCTCGCGCGAAGAGCAGGATGCCTTCGCCCTGGCCTCGCACCAGAAGGCGATGGCTGCGATCCAGAAGGGCGAGTTCAAGGACGAGATCAGCCCGTACGAGATCGTCTCGCACCTGCCGGACCTGGCCGATGGCCAGCGCATCATTACCCGCAACAAGGTTGCCGATACCGACGAAGGCCCGCGCCCGGATTCCTCGGCCGAAGGCCTGGCCAAGCTGCGCCCGGTATTCCGCAATGGCCAGTTCGGTGGCACCGTCACTGCCGGCAACTCGTCGCAGATGAGCGACGGCGCCGGTGCCGTGCTGCTGGCGTCGGAACAGGCGATCAAGGACTACGGCCTGACCCCGCTGGCGCGCTTCGTCAGCTTCTCGGTGGCCGGCGTGCGCCCGGAAGTGATGGGCATCGGCCCGATCGCCGCGATCCCGAAGGCACTCAAGCAGGCTGGCCTGAACCAGGATCAGCTGGACTGGATCGAGCTCAATGAAGCCTTCGCCGCGCAGTCGCTGGCGGTGATCCGTGACTGCGGCCTGGACCCGGACAAGGTGAACCCGCTGGGTGGTGCGATCGCCCTGGGCCACCCGCTGGGTGCCACCGGTGCGATCCGTACCGCGACCCTGCTGCACGGCCTGCGTCGTCGCCAGCAGAAGTACGGCATGGTGACTATGTGCATCGGCACCGGCATGGGCGCGGCGGGTATTTTCGAGGCGCTGTAAGGTTCAAAGCGTTGCCGGCTGATTGCTGATGGTGGGGCGCGGGTGGGTGAGGCTGCCCGGGACACGCCGCAAGTACATCCCTGTAGGCTTGGCAGCGGCATCCATGCCGCTGACAGTCCCGGTCAGCCTCACCCACCCGCGCCATCCAGCATTCCGCGCGGCGGAGGGATGAGCAGGAGCTGGGGTCAGATCCCTTTGCTCCGCAAAGGGATCTGACCCCAACAAGCAAAAAGGCAGCCGATGGCTGCCTTTTTGCTTTTGCTCTTGTCTTTGATTCCGCCCTTCCCGTCCGCGCCCGCAGGAAATCTGACAGGCGGTACGGGTGGGCCTTTGCAGGACCGTTGGCGCCATGGATGGCGCCATCGAGCCCCCATGGATGGGTTTACGGCGTGTCCTGCAAAGGCCCACCCGTACCGCCCACCACGTATCAATCAAGGCGCCGCGAACGGAGCGCTTGATAAACCTTATTCCGCCAGCATCGCCGCCAGCTTCTCGCGCGCCGGGCCCGCCAGCTTCGGGTTGTCCAGCGCGAAGCGGATCGTCGCCTCGACCAGCCCCAGGTGCGTGCCGCAGTCGAAACGGGTGCCCTCGAAACGGTAGGCATCGACCTGCTCGGTCTTCAGCAGTTGCGCGATCGCATCGGTCAGCTGGATCTCGCCACCGGCACCACTGCCGGTCTGCTCCAGCAGATCGAAGATCTTCGGGCTCAGCACATAGCGGCCGACCACCGCCAGATCGCTGGGGGCGTCCTCCGGCTTCGGCTTCTCCACGATCTGCGAGATACTGCCCTTGCGGCCATCGAAGGCCTCGGTGGCCACAATGCCGTAACTGGCGGTCTTGTCGTGCGGCACGTCCTCGACCGCGATCACGCTGGCACCGCTGGCCTCATTGAGATCGGCCATCTGCTTCAACGCACCGTCGCCGCGGTTCCAGATCAGATCGTCCGGCAGCAGCACGGCGAACGGCTCGTCACCGATCACGGCCTTGGCACACAGCACCGCGTGGCCCAGGCCCAACGCTTCGGCCTGCGTCACGAAGACCGCACGCACGCCGTTGGGCAGCACGTGGCGGATCATCTCCAGCTGTTCCTGCTTGCCGGCGCGCTCGAGCTTCTGTTCCAGCTCATACGCCTTGTCGAAATAGTCGGCGACGGCGTGCTTGTAGCGGTTGGTGATGAACACCAGCGTGTCACAGCCGGCTTCTATGGCCTCATCAACAGCGTACTGGATAAGCGGACGATCGATGATCGGCAGCATTTCTTTCGGCACCGTCTTGGTCGCCGGCAGGAAGCGCGTCCCGAGCCCTGCCACGGGAAAAACTGCTTTACGAATTCGCTTGCTCATTAGTGCCTGTTGGCCTCGCGTGTCGGAAACGGCACGACTTTAGCGGATGAGATGTAAGCATCCTGTTCGATTGGAGAAAACTCCGGCATCGTCGCGAACAGGATCTCCTGGATGGTGTCGATGTCGTAGCTGCTGATCGCTTCGCGCAGCTTCGGAACGTTGCCGAGCACCATGTCACGCGAGAACGCGCGCACGCCGGCTTCGAGGATCTTGGGGTGCGCGGTCGAACGATAGTCCTCGTCGGAATAGAACAGCGTCTCGTGCAGCTTCTCACCCGGGCGCAGCCCGGTGTAGATGATCGGAATATCCTTGTACGGCTGCTTGCCGGCCAGCCGGATCATCTGCTCGGCCAGCACCCGGATCGGCACCGGCTCACCCATGTCGAGCGTGTAGATGGCGCCATGCGACGCCGAGGCGGCCGCCTGCAGGATGAGCTGGCAGGCCTCGGGGATCGTCATGAAATAGCGGCTGACCTCCGGGTCGGTGACCGTGACCGGCCCGCCCTTGAGGATCTGCTCGCGGAACAACGGCACGACGCTGCCCGCCGACGCCAGCACGTTGCCGAAGCGCACGGTGACGAAGCGGGTATGCGTGGACTTCTGGTCCAGGCTCTGGCAGATCATCTCGGCGTAGCGCTTGCTGGCACCCAGCGCATTGACCGGATCGACCGCCTTGTCGGTGGAGATGAACACGAAGTGCTCGACGTGTGCCTCCAGGCAGGCACGGGCGACGTTCTCCGTGGCCAGGATGTTGTTGCGCACCGCCTCGCGCAGCTGCCGTTCCAGTACCGGCACATGCTTGTAGGCGGCAGCATGGAAGGCCGTATCGACCGGGTGCAGCGACAGCGCATGGCGGATCACTGCGGGGTCACCGCAGTCACCCAGCACGGCTTCGATCTCGATGTCGGGAAAACTGCGGCGCAGCTCGCCTTCGATGGTCAACAGCAGCAGTTCGCTGATCTCCAGCAGGACGATGCGGCCTGCACCGTGGCGCGCGCACTGGCGGCAGAGTTCTGAACCGATCGAACCACCGGCACCGGTCACCATCACGGTGCGCCCGCCCAGCCAGCCACGGATCAGGTTCCAGTCCGGCATGATCGGCTTGCGGCCCAGCAGATCCTCGATCGCCACTTCCTTCAGCTGGCCCGGCAGCGACTGCCCCTGCAGGATGTCACTGAGCTTGGGCACGGTGCGGAACGGAACCCCGGTGCTCTCGCAGATGGCGACCACGCGCTGCATGCCGGCGGCATCCAGCGACGGAATGGCGATGACCAGCAGCTTGGCTGCGGTTTCGCGGGCCACGGCCGGCGCATCGTCCAGCGTGCCCAGGATCGGCAGGCCCTGCAGTTTCGCGCCGCGCAGGTGCGGGGCGTCATCGAGCAGGCCGACCGGCTCGAAATTGCCGGAACGGCGCAGATCGCGGACCAGCGTTTCAGCGGCCTGGCCGGCGCCCAGGATCAGCACCCGGCGCGCGCTCGAATCGGACTGCAGCGCCTGGTAGTCCTTCCATGCGCGATACAGCAGGCGCGGGGCACCCAGCAGGGCCGACAGCGCGAAGGGATAGATCACCAGCACCGACATCGGCACGCCGTTGAAGCGCTTCCACATCAGCACCAGGACGATGGCGACCATGCCGATGAAGCTGGCTTTGAAGATGTTCAGCAGGTCGCTGACACTGGCAAACCGCCACAGGCCGCGATACAGGCCCACGCGCCAGAACACCAGTCCCTGCAGCAGCAGGACCAGGGTGGTATCGACATTCCACAACGGCAGCGCAGGCGCGTCCGGCAGGATCGAGTAACGACCGGCATGGAGCAGCTGCCAGCATGCCCAGACCATGAACAGGTCGTGGCAGACAATGGCCGTACGCGGCAACAGGCCGAGGATTCTATCCCGCCAGGGTGAAGACATATTTCAAGGAGTTCCTTGTCGGAGGCGCATTCCATTGCGCAGGAGGAGCCACAGCATGCTCAGCGTGATGAACCAAGCAATTGCCACGACAGCCTCCCACCTCGGCTGCAGATTCGAACTGACATTGAACACTGTAATACTGAATAGGCCCAAAACAAAGTACATCCCTGTCACCAGGGCGTGGCTGGCTCCTGCCTGCACAGCGCGCTGATAGACGTGCTGGGTGTGGGGTTCCATCCAGCGTTGCCCGGAAATGATGCGCGCCAGCAGTGTGAAGCCCGCGTCCACGAGGAACGGTGACAGCGGCACCAGCAGGAGGATCCAGTTGATGTCCGTGCGCAGGCTGGCCACGGCCACGACGGCCGCCACCGCGTAGCCCAGCGCTCCGCTGCCGACATCCCCGAGGAAGATGCGTGCGCGCGGAAAGTTGAAGGGCAGGAAACCCACGCAGGCCAGCCCGAGGGCGATGGCCAGCAATGACCACGGCCAGGGCAGCACCGGAGCGAACCCCAGCGCGACCACGATGGCCTGGCTGCTGGCAATGCCGTTGATGCCATCCATGAAGTTCCAGATGTTGATCAACGAGGCGGTGAAGAACAGCACCAGCAGGGCCAGCAGCCAGCTGCCGCCGTGGATCTTCACCAGCCCGGCCAGCAGGCCCGCAGCAATGAAATGAACAAGCAGCCTGCGCATGGCCGGCAGCGGGCGATGGTCGTCCCACCAGCCGATGCCCGCGACCAGCAGCAGGCCGGCAGCGGCGACCAGCAGGCTCGGCATGGCCTGCGGCCACGCCCACATGGCCACGGCTGCGGTGGCCAGCAGGCTGATGACAATGGCGATGCCGCCGCCGCGTGGCGTGGCGACGCTATGGCTGCGGCGTTCCCCGGGGTGGTCCATCAGCTGCCGGCGCAGCGCGTAGCCGCGCGCCGCCCAGGTCAGGGCGGCGCTCAGCAGGGCCAACGCCAGCAGCGCGCCCATCACGAGCCAGGGCATGATTCAGAGCACCGCGTAGTTCAGCAGCGGCTTGACCGTACCCCATTCCTTGCAGCTCGGGCACTGCCAGTGGTGGGTGCGCGCACCGAAGCCGCAGCGTGTGCAGCGGTAGGCCGGATTGCGCACCAGCAGCTGGTCGGTGATGTGCTTGAGATCGTGCAGGGTGGCGGTGGAATCGGCACCTTCGGCGAGGGTCAGGTCGATCAACGCCGATTCGCCGCGCACCGAGGGGCGGTCCTTGAGCTGGCGGCCCAGATAGGCGCGCGCAGGGGCGACACCTTCCTGTTCCTCCATCAGCCGGGTCAGCGCCAGCACCGGCGCGATACCGCGGTAGTGCTCGGTCATTTCCGAAAGGAAGGCGCGGGCGCCGCCCAGGTCGCCGACCTTGCGGTAGTTCTGCATCAGCGCCGGCAGCAGTTCCGGCAGATACTCCGGGTCATTGCGCGCAGCACGCTCGAAGGCTCGCACCGCCGCTTCGGGATTGCCGGCATCGCTCTCCAGGCGTCCTTCGATGATGCCGGCGCGCACCGACATCGCATCGGCCTGGTAGGCACGGGCAATGGCCGCCCTCGCCTCTTCCAGCTTGCCGGCGCCACGGAAGCGTTCGGCCAGCTCGCACTCGAACTGCCCGATCAGCTTGCCCATCGGCTCGCCGGTGACGTCCTCGAAGCGGGTGGCGTTGTCGATCGCCTTCTCCCAGTCGCGCTCGGCCTGGTAGATCCCGATCAGGTGCTTGAGCGCCTGCGGCGCACGCTGGTCCAGCTGGGCCAGCTCGGTGAACACGGTTTCGGCGCG
Organism: Stenotrophomonas genospecies 5; assembly: GCF_054473825.1. NCBI lineage: Bacteria > Pseudomonadati > Pseudomonadota > Gammaproteobacteria > Lysobacterales > Lysobacteraceae > Stenotrophomonas > Stenotrophomonas genospecies 5. The sequence goes on along the minus strand of NZ_JBTMUW010000001.1, from coordinate 660,146 downwards.
GTCCAGCAGGCCGGACTTCATGTAGTCCTCGCCCAGCGCCAGCAGCGCCTGCACGCGCTGCGCATCGCTCAGATCGTTGCGGTTGACCAGGCCCTGGTGCAGGCGGATGGCGCGGTCCACTTCGCCGCGGCGACGGAACAGATGGCCCAGCGCGACCTGGGTCTCGAAGGTTTCCTTGTCGAGCTCGGCGATGTGCAGGAACAGCTCGATGGCCTTGTCCGGCTGCTCGTTGAGCAGGTAGTTCAGGCCACGGAAGTAGGTGCTGGACAGTCGGCTGACCTGGTTGTCACCGTGGCGCTGACCGCCACGCCGTCCGATCACCCAGCCGGCCAGGGCGGCCAGCGGCACGAACAGGAAAAACCAGAACCACTCGGTGACGAAATCCATCTTCGATCAACGTCCGTCAAAAGATTGGGGGGAAGCGGCCGGTGCCGGCGTCGCGGCAGCGGACTTGTTGGCGCGGCGCAGCTGGCTGTAGAGCGGAACGACCACGCTCACCAGCACCAGGCCGGCGCCGACCACCACGCCCACCAGCAGGGCGGCGATCAATGCCACGCCGACGGAGGTATGCAGCTCGGTGAACAGCAGGTTGATCGACATCGCGGTCATGTTGACCGCACCGATGATCAATCCAAGGATCAGCACCGCCAGCAGGACCAGCAGACGAAAGACCTTCATGCGACAGCTCCAGGGGCGGGAGACCGTAGCTTATCCGACTCGCGGCTGGATTCGCACGCGGTGGCGCGACGGGACGCTCAGGCGGGATCGGCGTCCAGCGGCAGCACGCTGCTGACCCGCTCGCGCAGTTCCTTGCCCGGCTTGAAATGGGGAACGTGCTTGCCCGGCAGGGCAACCGATTCGCCGGTCTTGGGGTTGCGACCCAGGCGCGGCGGGCGGTAGTGCAGCGAGAAGCTGCCAAAACCGCGGATTTCGATGCGATCCCCGACAGAGAGGGAACCGCCCATCATTTCCAGCAACGACTTCACCGCCAGATCGACATCATCGGCCTTCAGGTGCGCCTGACGGCGCGCAAGGATTTCGATCAGTTCGGATTTGGTCATCACCGGCTCACATCAGGGGCATTTCAGCCTGAAACGGCCCGGGCAGTGCCCGGGCCGTCCAGGAAACAACGAACAACGGGCCCGATTACTCGGACTTGCTACCGTTCAGCTGGGCACGCAGCAGCGCGCCGAGCTGGGTGGTGCCACCCGAAGCGGACTGGTATTCCTCCAGCACTTCGCGCATTTCCGCGTCGTCCTTGGCCTTGATCGACAGCTGCAGGGTACGGCCCTTGCGGTCCATGCCCACGAACTTGGCTTCGACCTTGTCGCCGACCTTCAGGTGCTGGGTGGCGTCGTCAACGCGCTCGTTGGCGATGTCGCGAGCCGAAACGTAGCCTTCGATGCCGTCGGCCAGTTCGATCACGGCGCCCTTGGCGTCGACTTCCTTCACCACGCCTTCGACCTTGGAGCCCTTCGGATTGGCCGCCATGTACTGGCCGAACGGATCCTGCTCCAGCTGCTTCACGCCCAGGGAGATGCGCTCGCGCTCCGGGTCGACGGCCAGGACGACGGCGTCCAGGGTATCGCCCTTCTTGAAGTTGCGAACGACGTCTTCGCCGGTGGTGTTCCAGCTGATGTCGGACAGGTGGACCAGACCATCGATGCCACCGTCCAGGCCGATGAAGATGCCGAAGTCGGTGATCGACTTGATCTGGCCGGACACCTTGTCACCCTTCTTGTGGGTGGCAGCGAAGGTTTCCCACGGATTGGCGGCAACCTGCTTCATGCCCAGCGAGATGCGGCGACGCTCTTCATCGACGTCCAGCACCATCACTTCGACTTCGTCACCGACCTGCACGACCTTGGACGGGTTGACGTTCTTGTTGGTCCAATCCATCTCGGAGACGTGCACCAGGCCTTCGACGCCCGGCTCGATCTCGACGAACGCGCCGTAATCGGTGACGTTGGAGACCTTGCCGAAGACGCGGCTGTTGGCCGGGTAACGACGGGCGATGTTGTCCCACGGATCTTCGCCCAGCTGCTTCAGGCCCAGCGAAACGCGGTTGCGCTCGCGGTCGAACTTCAGCACGCGCACGTCCAGCTCGTCGCCGACGTTCACGACTTCGGACGGATGGCGCACGCGCTTCCATGCCATGTCGGTGATGTGCAGCAGGCCGTCGATACCGCCCAGGTCCACGAACGCGCCGTAGTCGGTCAGGTTCTTGACGACACCCTTCAGGATCGCGCCTTCCTGCAGCTTGTCCATCAGCTGCTCGCGCTCTTCCGAGTGCTCGCTTTCGACGACAGCGCGGCGCGAGACCACGACGTTGTTACGCTTGCGGTCCAGCTTGATGAGCTTGAATTCCAGCTCCTTGCCTTCCAGGTAGGCCGGATCGCGCACCGGGCGCACATCGACCAGGGAACCCGGCAGGAAGGCGCGGACATCCTTGATGTCCACGGTGAAACCACCCTTGACCTTGCCACTGATGCGGCCGGTGATGGTTTCGTTCTTTTCCAACGCTTCTTCCAGCTCGTCCCACACCATCGCGCGCTTGGCCTTCTCGCGCGACAGGACGGTTTCGCCGAAGCCGTTCTCGATGGAGTCGAGGGCGACCTTGACGATATCGCCTTCGGCGACATCGATCTCGCCAGCGTCGTTACGGAACTGTTCGATCGGCACGATGCCTTCGGACTTCAGGCCAGCGTTGATCACCACGACGTCGCCGCGGACTTCAACAACGGTACCGCTGACGATGGCGCCCGGCTTCAGCTTGGCCAGATTGGCCTGGCTGGCTTCAAACAGTTCGGCAAATGATTCGGTCATTAGATTTACTCTGTTGGACACATGGGTCGGTGGCGTCCCTTCGGGGATGGGCGACCGCCCGCCTGTTGGTCGACCCCGGAAAAGCAGGTCGTGTGTGAAGTAGGAAAACCGCCACGCATCATTGCGCGACGGAGCTTGTACAGCACTGCTATTGCGCGACCACCACCGATGCGGCTGGCAGTGCTCCCGCGCGAACGGATCAGGCAGCCGGAACCGGAAGCAGATCCATCACTCGGGCAACGACATCTGCGATGCCGATGCCTGTGGTGTCGATGAGGACGGCATCGTCTGCCGGCTTCAGGGGCGCCACGGTACGCTGAGCATCACGGGCGTCGCGGGCCATGATCTCGCGCAGGAGGTCATCAAAGTTAACAGAAACCCCCTTGTCTTTCAACTGCTTATGCCGGCGCTCGGCGCGCTCTTCGGCACTGGCGGTCAGGAACACCTTGTAGGGGGCATCCGGGAAGATCACCGTACCCATGTCGCGACCGTCCGCGACCAGGCCCGGCAGCTCCCTGAATGCGCGCTGCCGCTCCTTCAGGGCCGCCCGGACTTCGGGAATGGCCGCGATGGCCGACGCCAGCGCGCCGGTGGTCTCCAGCCGCAGTTCGTCGGTGGCATCGCTGCCATTGACCAGGACCCGCATCGCGTCACCCTGTTCAACAAACTGAACATGGGTATCGAACGTGCACCGCACCAGTGCCGAGGCGTCGGAGGTATCGATGTCGGCCCAGCTGGCGGCCACGCCCACCGCCCGGTACAGGGCGCCTGAATCCAGGTAATGCCAGCCCATCCGGCGCGCCACGATGCGGCTGATGGTACCCTTGCCGGCCCCTGATGGGCCGTCGATGGTCAGGACGGGAGCGAGTGGATTCATGGGGGTCCCAGTACGTGTGAAGGGGGCATTCTAGCCCCTGCCAGACACCCCGCGACGGATCTTTTGTGCAACCACTTGAAACCATGAGGAAAAGCCCGGTAGAATGGCGGGCTTGAACGAGCGTCAACTGCCGATTGTCTTTCGCATATCGCGGCCACGCTCCACCCGAACAACTACTGTTTACGCCGAGGTATGCCATGAAAGTCCTGTCCTCCCTGAAGTCGGCGAAGGCCCGTCACCGTGACTGCAAGGTCGTCCGTCGCCGTGGCAAGATCTTCGTGATCTGCAAGTCGAACCCGCGTTTCAAGGCGCGTCAGCGCTGAGCCCAACAGCCTTCGTGGCTGCGGCTGGTCCCGCGCGGGACCGACCCGATGCAAAAAGCCGCCTTCGGGCGGTTTTTTGTTTATGCGGCTTTTTCCTGCCGATTTTGCTGTAATCGCCTTTCTTGACCACTGGGGAGTAGATCGAGATGAAGCGTTACCTGTCCACCCTGGCCGTGCTGGCCACTCTGGCTGCCGCCACGCCGGCCCTGGCCGACACTCTGCTTGTCGACCGCGCCCGCGAGAAGCCGGCCGGCGCCCTGCCCCTTCGTGGCCAGTCCATGCAGCAGGTGCAGAGCCAGTTCGGTGCGCCCAGCGAGCAGCTGCAGCCGCGCGGCGGGCAGAAGCGGCAATGGCCGACCATCAACCGCTGGGTGTACCCACAGTTCACTGTCTACTTCGAGAAGCAGAAGGTGATCGACGTGGTGGCCAACCAGGCGGACCCGAACGAAATCGGCCCGAAACCGCCGATCCGTTGACCCCTTTACCCGCCCCGGGCGGGCCTGTGTAGCGAGACCATGAACCAGACCCTTCGTTTTCCTGCCGAGTGGGAAGCCCAGAGCGGCGTCCTGATTGCCTGGCCCACCGCCGATACCGACTGGGCCGACCGCCTGGGACAGGTGGAGGAAACCTATATCGCACTGGTTGCAGCGATCACCCGCTTCCAGCCGGTGCTGATCTGCGTGGCCGATGACGATGTGGAGACCTATGCCGAAATGCGGCTGCGCTCCAACCGCATCGACATGGACAGGGTGCACTTCACCACGGCGGCCTACGACGACACCTGGCTGCGCGACTCGGGCCCGATCACCCTGCGACGTGCCGACGGCGGTTTCCAGCTGCTGGACTTCCGCTTCACCGGCTGGGGCGGCAAGTTCGATGCCACCCTCGACGATCAGCTGGTGGGCGCGCTCGACCAGGCCGGCGTTTTCAACGACGCGCCGGTGCGCAGCATCCCGTTCGCGCTGGAAGGCGGCGCCATCGAAACCGACGGTGAAGGTACCCTGCTGACCACCTGGAAGTGCCTGCACGAACGCCACCCGGATCGTGACCGCGCCAGCCTGAGCGCCGACCTCGCCGACTGGCTGCAGCAGGAGCGCGTGCTGTGGCTCGACCACGGCTACCTGGAAGGCGACGATACCGATGCCCACATCGATACCCTCGCCCGCTTCGCCTCGGCGGACAGCATCGTCTACCAGGCCTGCGACGACGAGAACGACTCGCACTACGCCGAGCTGCAGGCGATGGGCAGGGAACTGGCTGCGCTGCGCACCCGTGACGGTCAGCCATACCGCCTGTTCCCGCTGCCGTGGGCACAGCCGGTGATCGACGAAGGCCGCCGCCTGGCGGCCTCGTACGCCAACTACCTGATCGTCAACGGCGCGGTGCTGATGCCGGCGTACGGTGATCCGGCCGACGATCTGGCCCGCGACGTGCTGGCCAAGGCCCATCCGGGCCGCGAGATCGTCCAGGTGCCCTGCCGCTCGCTGATCTGGCAGAACGGCAGCCTGCACTGCATCACCATGCAGCTGCCGGAAGGCCTGCTGAAGGCGTAGCACGATGCGGTAGCGCCGGGCCACGCCCGGCGAGCACAGCGGCATTCGGTTCGTACGCCGGGCATGGCCCGGCGATACCGGCTGCGTGCACCTGTTCAGCGGCCGACACGCTGCGGCATCGCATACGCGCTAACATGCGGGTTTTCCCCCGCAGGAACACCCGCATGAACTCGCGCAGCCCGCTTACCGTCGCCCTGATCCAGGAGCGCAACCACGGCGATGCCGCCGCCAATCTGGCGGTGATCGAGGCACGCGTGGCCGAAGCGGCAGCGCAGGGCGCCAAGCTGGTGCTGCTGCAGGAACTGCACAACGGCCCCTACTTCTGCCAGCACGAGTCGGTTGACGAGTTCGATCTGGCCGAACCGATCCCGGGCCCGAGCACCGAGCGCCTGGGTGCGCTGGCGAAGAAGCATGGCGTGGTGCTGGTCGGTTCGCTGTTCGAGCGCCGCGCCGCCGGCCTGTACCACAACACCGCGGTGGTGTTCGAGAAGGACGGCACCCTGCTCGGCAAGTACCGCAAGATGCACATCCCGGACGATCCGGGTTTCTACGAGAAGTTCTACTTCACCCCGGGCGACATCGGCTTCACCCCGATCGACACCTCGGTGGGCCGCCTGGGCGTGCTGGTGTGCTGGGACCAGTGGTATCCGGAGGCGGCGCGCCTGATGGCGCTTGCCGGCGCCGAGCTGCTGCTGTACCCGACTGCGATCGGCTGGGACCCGGACGACGTGCAGGACGAGAAGACCCGCCAGCGCGATGCCTGGGTACTGAGCCACCGTGGCCATGCCGTCGCCAACGGCCTGCCGGTGCTGAGCTGCAACCGCGTCGGCCATGAGGCCTCGCCGCTGGGCGCGTCGGGCATCCAGTTCTGGGGCAACAGCCACGTGCTCGGCCCGCAGGGCGAGTTCCTGGCCGAAGCCGGCACCGATGCCGCTGTGCTGGTATGCGACGTCGACCTGCAGCGCAGCGAGCACGTGCGCCGCATCTGGCCGTTCCTGCGCGATCGCCGCATCGATGCCTACGGCGATCTGCTCAAGCGCTACATCGACTGAACCGGAGCCGCGCATGGCCGTCCTCATCCGTGATGCCGGCCCGGCCGACATCGCCGCGATCACCGCGATCTACGCGGTCGAAGTGACCGACTTCGTCAACACGTACGAGTACGACATACCGGACCAGGCCGAGATGCTGCGCCGCATGCGCGACATCATCGACCGCGGTTTTCCCTATCTGGTCGCCGAGATCGACGGCCAGGTCGCCGGCTACGCCTACGCCAACACCTACCGCACGCGCATTGCCTACCAGTGGACCGTGGAGAACTCGGTCTATGTCGATGCACGGTTCCAAGGCCAGGGCGTCGGCACCGGCCTGTTGCAGGCGCTGATCGACGCATGCGTCGCACGTGGCTTCCGGCAGATGGTGGCGGTGATCGGCGAACCGACCAATACCGCTTCGATCAGGCTGCACGAGCGTTTCGGCTTCGAGCTGGTCGGCGTGTTCCGCGGCCTCGGCCGCAAGCACGGCCGCTGGCTGGACACCGTGCAGATGCAACGCGCGCTCGGCGACGGCGCCGACACCGCACCTTCCAATGAATGACTCCATGACAGAAATCCTTCCCGAGACCGGCGACGATCTGTTCGCCGGCCAGCCGGTGCGCGTCGTTGAACGCGACGGCGTGCGCTACACCCTGCTGGGCACCGCCCACGTTTCCCACGCCAGCGTCGAGGCGGTGGAGAAAGCAATCAACAGCGGCCGCTTCGATGCCGTCGCGGTCGAACTGGACCCCCAGCGCCTGCAGGCCCTGAGCGATCCGGACACGTTGGCCAAGCTGGACCTGGTCGAGGTGATCCGCAAGGGTCGCGTTGCCCTGTTCGCCGCCAACCTGGCGCTTTCCGCCTACCAGCGTCGTCTGGCCGAACAGCTCGGCATCGAGCCGGGTGCGGAACTGAAGCGCGCCGTCGAACTGGGGCGTGAGCGCGGCCTGCCCGTCCACCTGATCGACCGCGAGGTGGGCCTGACCTTCCGCCGCGCCTCGCAGCGGCTGGGCTTCTTCGGCAAGCTGAAGCTGGTTGCGGGCCTGGGCGCCGGCCTGTTCTCATCGGAAGAGGTGGGCGAAAACGAAATCGAGAAGCTCAAGCAGGGCGACATGCTGGAGTCGAGCTTCGGCGAGTTCGCGACCGAGAATCCCGCGCTGTACGAAACCATCATCGGCGAGCGCGACCGCTACATGGCCACGCGCCTGCGCGAAGAACACGACCCGCGGCAGCGCGAAGTCCTGGCGGTGGTCGGCGCCGGCCATCTGGCAGGCCTGGCGCGATACCTCGAAACGGATACCGATGCACCGGCACCGTTGCGCGCCGAACTCGAAGCCGTGCCGAAGAAGCGCAACATCCCGTGGTTCACGCTGGGCATCCTTGCCATCGTCATCACCGGCATCGCCGTCGGCTTCTACCGCGGAGGCCTGGGCGTGGGCACCGAACTGCTGGCCACCTGGGCGATGTACACCGGCGGCCTGGCCGGCCTCGGCTGTCTGCTGGCCGGCAGTCACCCGCTGAGCATTCTCACGGCGATCGTGGTCGCCCCGTTCAAGCCGTTCCGGCTCAGCATTCCCACCGGCGCGTTCTCGGCGCTGGTCGAGGCACGCCTGCGCAAGCCGGCGTACCAGGATTTCCTGCAGCTGCGCGACGATGCACAGTCGTTGAAGGGCTGGTACCGCAATCGGGTCACCCGCGTGGTGCTGACGTTCATGCTGACCAATCTCGGCAGCATGCTCGGCCTGTGGCTGACCGGCTTCCAGGTGTGGGGCAAGGTCGCAGGTTGATTGCAACGCCCCGCCGGGCATGGCCCGGCGATACCGTGTGGCGGTGATGGTAGCGCCGGGCCATGCCCGGCGAAAAAAAAGGGAGGCCGCCCCACTACGACCGGCCTCCCCACACCACAACACGTTGTCGTTCCCCGTAGTCGGGCAAGCTCGACGCTAGGCGGCCGTTGCCGCCACCTTTTCCAGGCCGCGCGCGCGGCGGATCAGCCGCGTCACGGCATTGCGCAGGTCGTCCAGCACCGCGTAGATCGTCGGCAGGAACAGCAGGCTGACCACGGTCGAGAACGCCAGTCCACCGGCGATGGCACGGGCCATCGGCGCGTACTCCGGGCCGTCGCCGAACATCTGCGTGTTGGTCAGCGAAATCGGCACCATCGCCAGGATCGCCGTTCCCATGGTCATCATGATCGGGCGCAGGCGCTCGCGTGAGCCCTCCACCAGGGCCTGGGTACGCCCCATGCCGCTGCGCCGGAGGTTGTTGATGTGCTCGATCATCACGATGCCGTTGTTCACCACCACGCCCATCAGCACCAGGATGCCGATGAAGGACATGATTCCGAACGAGGTGCCGGTGATCCAGAACAGCCAGAACACGCCGAAGATCGAGAACAGCACGCCGCTCATGATCGCCGCCGGGAACAGCAGCGATTCGAACACCGCCGCCATCACCACGTAGATCATCACCAACGCGATGAGCAGGTTGAACACCATCTGCTGCATCGCCTCGTCATCGTTGCCATAGTCGCCGCCATCGAAGGTGTAGCCATAGCCGGCCGGGAAGCTCATCGGCTTGAGTACGGCCTCGATCGCCTTGCGTCCGTCCGGTGCGGTGATCTTCTCGGCCAGGTTGGCCTTGATCGTCAGCGTGGTCTGCCGGTTGGTTCGGCCGATCTGGGTGGCGGACGAACCGACATCGACGCTGACCAGACTCAGCAGTGGCACGCTGCGGCCGTCGCCGGTACGCACGCTGAAGCCGGCCAGGTCTTCCGGGCTGCTCTGCTCGGCTCCGGCGAAGCGCACCCAGACCGGCACCTCGTTGTCGCCGCGACGGAACTCGCGCATCGGTGCACCGCGCAATGCCAGGCCGACAAAGCTGGCCACCTGCTCGGCATTGAAGCCGAAGGCGGCGGCACGCTCGCGATCGACGCGCACCTTGAGTTCACCGCCCTTCTCGCCATTGTCGATGCGCACGTCGCGCAGCTCCGCACGCTGGGCCAGCAGGGGCAGCACTTCCTGGCCGATTTCCTGCAGCATGCTGCTGGAATCGCCGATCAACTGCACCTGCACGCCCTGGTTGCCGCCACCACCATCACCGCCCTGGTTGCCGACGAAGTAGTCGGTACGCGCGGACTTCGGCAGGCCCTTGCGCAGCTCCTCCTGCAGTGACTTGATGTCCTTGGCGTACTTCTCGTCCAGGGTGACGACCGTCGAGCTGCCTTCCTGCTCGCTGTACCAGGAGTACACCTGCTTGACGTGCAGGCGCTCACGGTTCTCGTCGATCCAGTTCTCCACCCGCGCCACTTCCTCGGACATCTGCCGGTAGGTGTAGGCCCCCTTCCACATGTAACCGATGAAGATGTCCTTGCCACCTTCACCACCGAACATGTCCACCTTGGTCAGTTTCATCGGCACCAGGCTGACGGCCACCACCAGCACGATGCCCAGCAGGCTCCAGCCACGATGGTGCAGCGACCAGTCCAGCACCTGCGCGTAGCGCCGCTGCAGGCGCGCGATCAGGCCGGTCTGCGAGTGCACGAGCTTGGGCGTGGCCATGCGCGCGGACAGCATCGGAATCAGGCTGACCGCAACCAGCCAAGACGCCAGCAGCGATACCGAAATGGTGATCGCGATCTGTGCCATGAAGATGCTGATGTTGTTGGTCTCGCCGAACAGGTTCGGCACGAACACGATGCAATGGCACAGAGTGCCGGCGCTGAGCGCGATGGCGACGTTGCGGGTGCCGATGATCGAGGCCAGCCGTGGCTGTCCCGGCATGCGCTCGCGCTCCTGGTAGATGCTCTCCACCACCACCACGGCGTTGTCCACCAGCATGCCCACCGCCAGCAGCAGGCCCATCATGGTCAGGATGTTCAGCGTCACCCCGACGAAGTACATGAAGCCCAGGGTGATGGTGAAGCAGATCGGGATGGCCAGCGTCACCATCAGCGTGGACGGCCAGTGGCGCAGGAAGAAGAACAGCACCGTCACCGACAGGATCAGGCCCACCGCACCGGCTTCGGCCAGCTCCAGCAGCGAGGAGGTCACCGCCTTGCCCTGGTTGTCGATGACCTTGATCTGCACATCGCGCATCGAGGCCTGTGCGCGGATCGCTTCGACTTCGGCCAGCGCCGCGCGCGAGACGTCGACCAGATTGGCGCTGCGCTCCTTGAAGATATCCAGGCCCACTGCCGGGTTGCCATCCAGGCGGCGGCCATAGTTCATCCGCGCCGGCTTCAGCCGCACATCGGCGATGTCACCCAGCCGCAGGCCCTTGGCGTTGATCACCAGATCGCGCAGTTCCTGCAGGTCGGTGATCTCGCCGACCGGTTGCACGCGCACACGCTGGCCGTTGTCATCGATCTGCCCGGCCGAGATCGAAAAGTTCAGCGTGCGCAACCGTTCGCTCAGCTCGTTGATGCTCAGCCCGTGCGCGTTGAGCCGGTTGGGATCGATCGCGATCTCGACTTCATTCGGCGGTGCACCGGTGATGTCCACGCGCGCAACGCCCGGAATGCGCTCGATGCGCCGCTTGAACTCGCGGTCGAGCATGTCATAGGCGGTCGTCAGGTCGGTGGTGCTGGCCAGGCGCACCTTCAGCACCGGCTGGTCGCTGCTGGACCACTTGAACACGTTGTAGCGCTGCAGGTCGTCAGGCAGGTCGCTGCGGATCGCATCGATACGTTCGCGCGCGTCCGAAGCGGCGATGGCGATGTCACGGTCCCAGTCGCTGAACTCGATGAAGATCAGCGCCGCTTCGGACGTGGCCGAGGAGCGCATGCGCTTGATCCCGGTCATCGTTGCCAATGACTCTTCCACCGGCCGGATGATGGTCCGCTCCACTTCTTCCGGTGTCGAGCCCGTGTACGGAATCTGCACGAACAGGAACGGCGCGGAGATGTCCGGCAGAGCCTCCAGTGGCAGCCGGAATGAAGCGATCAGGCCGATCACCACCAGCGATACGAAGCACATGATGGTGGTGACCGGACGGCGGATGGAGAACTCGGCGACACTCATGCCGGCTCCTCGCCGCCGACGCGGCCACCTTCTGCGATCCGCAGTCCGTCGCCGGCGTGCTTGCGGCCGCGTTCGCGGTAGTAGGCGTCGCCGCGGCGATCCATCAGGTCGTAGACCACCGGGATCACCAGCAGGGTCAGCAGGGTGGAGACCAGCAGGCCGCCGATCACGGTGATCGCCATCGGCGCACGTACTTCAGCGCCCTCGCCCATCGCCACCGCCAGTGGCAGGAAGCCGAACAGCGTGCACAGGGTGGTCATGATGATCGGACGCAGGCGCGAGCGCGCGCCTTCCACCAGCGCCTCGTGCTTGGCCACGCCGGCCTCGCGCAGCTGGTTGACCTTGTCGATCAGGATGATCGCGTTCTTGGTGACCAGTCCCACCAGCAGGATCAGGCCGATGAACACCACCACCGAGATCGGCTTGCCGGTCAGCATCAGCGCCAGGATCGCGCCGACCAGCGCCAGCGGGATGGTGAACAGGATCACGAACGGATGCAGCAGCGATTCGAACTGCGACGCCATCACCAGATAGACCAGGAAGATCGCCAGTCCGAAGGCGAAGATCAGCGACGTTGCCGCCTGCGCCAGTTCCTCGCCCTGGCCACCGATATGCAGGCCGACGCCCGCACCAAGCGGCTGTTCGGCGACCATCTGCTGCACTTCGCGCATGGCCGCGCCCAGATCGATGTCACGCAGGTTGGCCGAGACCACCGCGACACGGGTCTGATCGGCACGGTGGATCTCGCTCGGACCGGTGGTGGCCACCACGTCGGCCACGGCGTCCAGGGTGACCGGACGGGTACTGCCCGGGTTGACGATCAAGCGGCGGATGCTCTCCACGCTGGCCCGGTCGCCTTCCTGTGCCCGTACCAGCACGTCGATCTTGCGGTCGCGGAAGCTGTAGCGGGTGGCCACATCGCCGCGCACCTTCTTCACCACGACGTCGGCGATCTGGCGGGTGGTCAGTCCCAGTGCACCGGCGCGCTCCTGGTCGAAGCGGATCTGGATCTCCGGGAAGCCCTCCTCCACCGTCGACTTCACGTCGGCGTAGTGCGCATTGCCGCGCAGCAGGGCAGCCAGCCGCTGGCCAGCCTGCTCCAGCGTGGCCATGTCCTGACCACGCAGTTCGATTTCCAGCGGGGTGGAGAAGCTGAACAGTGCCGGCCGCGCGAAGTCGACCTGCGCGCCGGGGTGCCCGGCCATGGTGCCACGCAGGCGCTCGGTGATGGCCGCTTCGGTGCGCGCATCCCCACCGCCTTCCATCACCACGGTCAGCTTGCCGATGTTCTCACCGCTCTCGGTCGGGCTTGCGTCCAGCCGGGTACCGCTGCCACTGACGCCGTACAGCGAGGCCACGCCATCGCCCTTGCCGTGCGCCAGCTGCAGTTCGCGGACCAGTGCATCGGTCTGCTTCAACGGCGTGCCGGCCGGCAGCTTGACGGTCATCTCGAAGCGGTCCTGCGCCAGCTGCGGGATGAGGTCGGCGCCCAGCATCGGCACCAGCGCCATGGTGGCTGCAAACGCCAGCGCGGCCAGGCCCAGCACCTTGCCGGGGTGCGCCAGCGCGCTCGGCAACAGCCGCAGGTAGCCACGTTCGGCCCCCGCATAGGGCTTCATCGCGATATCGCTGGCCTTGCGCATGACCGGACCGATCACGGCGGCAACGCCGCGGCAGGCACGCACCACCAGCCAGGCCAGCGCATAGAAGGTCCAGCGCACCGCAGCGACGAAGCCACGACGGCCGGCTGCAACGGGCTTCTGCCAGCGACGCTGCGGCTGCCACGCCTCGCTGGCGGGCTCTTCGGGGAACGCCAGCGGCGGCCGCCCCTTCAGCGAGCTGAGCATCGGAATCAGTGTCATCGATACCAGCAGCGAAATGGCGATGGCGATCGCCACGGTCAGCGCCTGGTCGCGGAACAGCTGGCCGGCGATACCGTCGACGAACACCAGTGGCAGGAACACCGCGATGGTGGTCAGGGTGGAGGCGACCACTGCCATGCTCACTTCGCGGGTGCCTTCGATCGCGGCCTGCAGGATGCCCAGCCCGCGCTCGCGCGCCTTGGCGATGCTCTCCAGCACCACGATCGAATCGTCCACCACCAGGCCCGTCGCCAGCGCCAGGCCGCCCAGCGACATGACATTCAGGCTGAGACCCAGCTGGCCCATGAAGAAGAACGTGGCGATGATCGACACCGGCAGCGACAGGCTGATGACGAACGTGCTCCAGCCATCGCGGAGGAACAGGAAGATGATCAGGATCGCCAGCAGGCCGCCGATCACCGCATCCTTCTTGACGTCGCTGATCGCATGCTCGATGAAGCGCGACTGGTCCTCGATGGTGGTCAGTTCGGCATCGCCGGGGAACGTGCCCTTGATCTGCTCCAGACGCTTGCGCAGCGCTTCGGCGGTGGCGACGGTGTTGGCGTCGCCTTCCTTGTAGATCGCCAGCTCGACCGATTCCTTGCCGCCGAGGCGGATGATCGCTTCACGCTCCTTGTAGCCCTGGCGCACGGTGGCCACGTCCTTCAATCGGACGGGAATGCCATTGGCAACCACGCTGGAGCCACCGCCGGACGATGCGCTCTGTGCGGCCGAGGCTGCGGCGATGGCCGCAGCGGAACCGGTGGAGGCGGCAATGTTGAACATCTGCTGCAGCGCGGAGTCTGCCGCGCTGCCATTGGACGCCTGGGTGGTGACCAGCAGGTTGCGGATCTCCTCCAGGTCGGCGAACTGGTTGACGGTACGCACCAGGAAGCGCTGCGAGCCCTCTTCCAGCCGACCGCCGGAGATGTTGATGTTCTCGTCCTTCAGGCGCTTGATGACGGTATCGATCGGCAGATTCAGCTGCGCGAGCTTCTGCTGGTCGATGTCGACCTGGATCTCGTCCTCCAGGCCGCCGCCGACCTTGACCGCCGCCACGCCGGTGACCGGTTCCAGCTTCTTCTTCAGATCCTCGTCGGCGTAGCGGCGCAGGATGGTCAGCTCGCGGATGGCGTCGGCATCGCTGGACGGGGCCGCCTTGCTGGACAGCACCAGGCGCATGATCGGCTCGGTGGACGGATTGAAGCGCAGCAGCACCGGGGCTTTCGCCTCCAGCGGCAGGTTCAGCGCTTCCATCTTGTCGCGCACTTCCAGGCTGGCCTGGTCCATGTTGGTGCCCCAGGCGAACTCCAGCACCACATCGCTCTGGCCGGTGCGCGAGACCGACTTCAGCTTGCGCAGGTTCTTGACCACGCCCACGGCTTCTTCCACCGGCTGGGTGATCAGGGTTTCGATCTCGGTCGGTGCCGCACCGGTGTATTCGGTGCGTACCGTCAGCGTCGGGTAGCTCAGGTCCGGCAGCAGGTTGACCTTGAGGCTGCCCAGCGCAATCAGGCCGAACAGCAGCAGGGTGACCGTGCACATGGCAATGGTGACGCGGCGGCGGGTAGCGAACTCCACCAGGCCGCCGCGCATGCCGGCGGCGGCGCTTTCGCCGTGGGGCGAAGCACCGTGGTCGTGGTCAGGATGGCTCATTGCCGGCTCCCGGCCTTGTCTGCCGGCTTGGCCGAGGCCGTCGCCGTCTTCGCCTTCGGATCAGCGATCACCTGCACGGCGGTGCCGTCGCGCAGCGCGACCTTGCCCGCGGTGACCACCTGGTCTCCGGCCGCCAGGCCATCACGGATCTCCACCCATGGCCCCTCGGCGTAACCCAGCTTGACCGGAACGCGCGCGACCTTGCCGTCGCGCACCCGGAACACCGCCGGCTCACCATCGTCGAGCAGCGCCAGGCGCGGCACGACCAGGGCGTCGGCACGCTGGTCGTAATCGATGCGGATCCGGCCGAACATGCCCGGCTGCAGGGAATGGGCAGTGCCGTCGAAGGCACTGACAACACGGAACGTGCCGCTGCCCGAATCCACCACCGGTGCGATGCGATCAACGATGCCGGTGAAGCTCTGGCCCGGCAGTGCATCCGCCGACAGGGTCACCGGCTGGCCGGCACGCAGCGTTGCCAGCTCGCGTTCGGGAACGTTGAGGGTGGCTTCCAGGCGCGAGTTGTCGACGATGCGGAAGATCGGCGTGTTGATCTGCACGAAGTTGCCGGTCTTGATCGAGCGCGAGGCGATCACGCCGGAGATCGGTGCGACCACCGTGGTGTACGACAGCTCCAGCGTGGCCAGGCGATACTGCGCGCGCACGTTTTCCAGATCGAAGCGCAGCTGGTCGACGTCGGCGGCACTGACCATCTGCTGGCCGACCAGCTTCTGTGCGCGCTGGTAGTTGTTCTCGAGCTTGCGCATCTGTGCCTCGCTCTGGGCAACCGCCAGGCGTGCGCGGTCCGGATCGAGCCGCACCAGCGGCTGCCCCGCGCTGACCCGCTGGCCTTCCTCGACCAGCACCGCCAGCGCCACGCCAGAGGTCTTGGCAACCACCTGCGACTCGGCGCGCGGCTCCAGCGCGGCGGTGCCGGTGTAGCTGGCCGCCACCGCGCGGCGGCTGGCCACCGCGACCTCGACCGGCACGGACTCGACTTTTTTCTCATCCTTGGTTTCGGCGGCCTTGGCCTCGCTGTTGGGGCCCGCGGCGCAACCGCCCAGCATCAGCGTGGTGGAGATCAGCAGGGCGGCGGCGCAGAGTCCGCTGCGGCGACCATGCAGGAAGATTGGGTGCGACATCGTCAGGTCCCTGGAGGATGCGTGGGCAGGTGTGGTAGCAAAGTAATGCACCACTTCACGGCAACACCATATCCCAAAGGTCATGGTGTCTTCACGCCGCTGGTCGGCCCACCCCCATTTCAGCTAGATGAAACCTGAGGCTATACTCGGGTCGTTCCGTACCCCACGCCGGAACGACCAGACCCGAATCCCCGGAAACGACATCATGCGCCCGCAGCCGCTCGCCGCTTGTCTCGCTCTGGCCGTCCTCCTGCCCCTCGGGGCCGCCGCACAGCCCGCTCCAGCTACCACGACCGCAGCACCCGCCCCAGCCCCGGCACCCGCCGCTGCTGCCGCCGCCGCACCTGCCGGCAATTACGACAATGGCCGGGTGCTGGCCTACACCTGCCAGGGGTGCCATGGCATCACCGGTTACAAGAACGCCTACCCGAGTTACCGGGTACCGAAGATCGGTGGCCAGACCCAGCAGTACCTGACCCAGGCCCTGACCGAGTACCGCCAGGGCAAGCGCCGGCATCCGACGATGCAGGCCCAGTCGATGAGTTTCAGCGAACAGGAGATCGCCGATCTCTCTGTTTACCTGTCCACCGTCAAGTAAGGCCCGCCCATGTCGAAAGCCGCGCATCCACTGCGTCATGCCATCGCCCTGTCCGTCGCCCTGCTGCTGGCGGCCTGCTCGCAGTCACAGGTGGAGAACAGCGAGAAATCCGCCGCCGATCCGGGCCATGCCAGCGGCGAGCACGGCTCTTCATCGTCGGCAGGCCTGCCCACCGGCCGTGAGGCTGCCGGTGAAGCCCGGGCCAAGGTGAAGGGCAAGGCCACCAACCAGAGCTGCATCGATTGCCATGGTGCCGACGGCAACGCCCCGATCGATCCGACCTACCCGAAACTGGGTGGGCAGTACGGTGATTACCTCGCGCATGCGCTGCAGGCCTACCGTTCCGGCGACCGCCAGCACGCGTTGATGACGCCGCAGGCGACGGACCTGAGCGATCAGGACATCGCCGACCTGGCGGCGTACTTCGGCAGCCGGCCAAGCCAGCTGCGGGATCTGCACGGGGTCAAATAGGATCAGGGCGCCGTGGCGCCCTTGCATCCCTGGCGCCGGGCCATGCCCGGCGGAACGCCAGAAGCCCGCGCTGTGCGCCCGCGGGGCATGGCCCCGCGCTACCCTCGCACCGCCAGCGTCGGTCAACGATCAGCCTTCCAGCTCTTCCCAGCGCGCGTACGCGGCGTCCAGTTCGGCCTGCACCTTGGCCAGCTGCTGCGTGTGTGCCGTCACCTCGGCGCTGCTGCGGGTGTAGAACGAGGGATCATTCATCGCTGAGGTGAGGCCTTCGACGTCACCTTCCAGCTTCTCGATCGTCTTCGGCAGCTGCTCCAGTTCGCGCGCTTCCTTGTAGCTGAGCTTGCGCTTGGCCGCGGCAGGTTCCGCGGCAGCCACAGGCGCAGCCGCTGCCGCCGGCCTGGCAGCGGCGGGCACTGCTGCCACTGCGGTACTGGCCGCGTAGCGCTGCCAGTCGGTATAGCCTCCAACGTACTCGCCGATCACGCCGTCGCCCTCCATCACCAGCGTGGACGTCACCACGTTGTCGATGAAATCACGATCGTGGCTGACCAGCAGCAGCGTGCCGGTGTACTCGCCGAGCAGCTCTTCCAGCAGTTCAAGCGTTTCCACGTCCAGGTCGTTGGTAGGTTCGTCCATCACCAGCAGGTTGGACGGCTGCGCGAACAGCTTGGCCAGCAGCAGGCGGTTGCGCTCCCCACCGGACAGCCGGGTGATCGGCGCGCGCGCGCGCTCGGGCGTGAACATGAAGTCCTGCAGATAGGCATGCACGTGCTTGCGCTTGCCGTTGAACTCGAGGAAATCACGGCCTTCGGCCACGTTCTCGATGGCGCTCCAGTCTTCGCGCAACACGGCACGATACTGGTCGAAATAGGCCACCTGCAGGTTGGTGCCGGCGTTGACCTCGCCCTTCTGCGGCTGCAGTTCACCCAGCAGCAGCTTCAACAGAGTGGTCTTGCCGCTGCCGTTGGGGCCGATCAGGCCGATCCGGTCGCCGCGCAGGATGGTGGTGGTGAAGTCGCGGACCATGGTGCGGTCGCCGAACGCGAACGAAATGTCCTTGACGTCGATGACCTTCTTGCCGGAGCTCACGCCCTGTGCCGCTTCCATCCGGACATTGCCGCTCA
The DNA here is from genome assembly GCF_054473825.1 of Stenotrophomonas genospecies 5. Lineage (NCBI taxonomy): Bacteria > Pseudomonadati > Pseudomonadota > Gammaproteobacteria > Lysobacterales > Lysobacteraceae > Stenotrophomonas > Stenotrophomonas genospecies 5. The sequence continues at coordinate 641,659 of NZ_JBTMUW010000001.1, read as the reverse complement.
GCTCGCGTCGCTGCGACCGTTCGGTGCGCATCGCTTTCAGCCGGCGCACGCGACCTTCATCGCGGGTGCGGCGCGCCTTGATGCCCTGCCGGATCCACACTTCTTCCTGTGCCAGCAGCTTGTCGAAGCGCGCGTTCTCCTGCGCCTGCGCGTTGAGGCGCTCTTCGCGGCGGCGTTCGTAGTTGGCCCAGTCGCCGGGCCAGCTGGTGACCTGGCCGCGATCGATCTCGACGATGCGGGTGGCCAGCGCACGCAGGAAGCGGCGGTCATGGGTGACGAACACCACGCTGCCGCTCCAGCCCTTCAGGAATGCTTCCAGCCAGTCGATGGCTTCGATGTCCAGGTGGTTGGTCGGCTCGTCCAGCAGCAGCAGGTCCGGGCTGGAGACCAGCGCGCGGCCCAACAGGACGCGGCGCTTCATGCCACCGGACAGGCGCGCGAACTCCGCATCGCCATCCAGGTCGAGCTTGGTCAGTGTCTCGGCCACGCGCTGGTCCAGACCCCAGCCATTGGCCGCGTCGATCTTGGCCTGCACCCGGCCGAGCGCATCGCCGTCGAACTCGTCGGCATGGCTGAGGTGGTGGAACTCGGCCAGCCACTGGCCCAGCTCACCCAGGCCATCGGCCACCACGTCGAACACCGAGCCGGCCGCGCCGTGCGGCACTTCCTGTTCCAGGCGGGTCACACGGACGCCCTGCTGGACGCGTACTTCGCCATCATCGGGCTTGTGGTCGCCGGACAGCAGCTTGAGCAGGGTGGATTTGCCGGCGCCGTTGCGGCCGATCAGGGCGATGCGTTCACCCGGCTCGATCGACAGTTCGGCTTTTTCCAGCAACAACGGGCCGCCGACGCTGAAGTCGACGTTCTGCAGAGTAATCAGAGGCATCCGGATATTGTACGGGTTGGGGGCGCCGGCCGGGCTGCTCCCGGAGATCGATCAGCCCACCTCCCCCAGCAACGCCTGCAGACCCGGCAACCATTGCTTGCCAGGGTGGCGCACCAGCCACAGCGTGCGCTGCAGCGCGGGTAGTGGTGTATCCAGCACACGCAGGCGACCCAGTGCCAGCGGCTCCTCCAATGCGTGACGTGACAGGCAGGCCACGCCGAGGCCGGCGATCGCGGCTTGCTTGATCGCCTCGGTGTTGCCCAGCTGCAGGGTCTGCGCGAAGCCGCGCAGATGCGGCAGAAGCGCCTGCTCCACGGCCTCGCGGGTGCCGGACCCGGGTTCGCGCAGCAGCCAGCGCGCCGCGCGCAGATCCTCCAGCGACCAGCGCGCCGCCGCGTCGGCGGCGGCAACGATCACCAGCGGATCCTGCTGCCACGCGGTCACCTGCAAACCCCGCTCGTGGCATGGCCCCTCGATCAGGCCGGCATCCACATCCAGCCGCTGGACGGCGGCGACCACGCCGGCGCTGTTGTCGATGCGCAGATCGACTTCCGCCTGTGGCGCCTGCCGCAACAGGTCGGCGATGCGCGCCGGCAGCAGGTAGTTGCCGATGGTGGTGCTGGCCGCCAGCACCAGCCGCAACGGTGCCCCCTGCGCGGGGTCCCCGCCGGCAGCGAGCTGGCGCTCGAGATCAACGGCATTGACCAGCAGCGCGCGGGCCGGTTCCAGCAGCGCGCGGCCATGGCCGTTCAGCACCAAGCGGCGACCGACACGGTCGAACAGGGGCGTGCCGAAGTGCGCCTCCAGCTCCTGCAGGGCGGCACTGCTGGCCGACTGCGAGAGCGCGATGGCCTGGCCGGCCGCGGAGGTACTTCCGTGGTCGGCAATGGCGACGAAGACCTGTAGCTGGCGCAGAGTCAGGCGCATGGCATTTACCTATAAAGCAGGTAGATTCTACTTATATTATTCGTTTTACAGGTCATTGGCGCAGGCGCACGCTTTTCATCGTTCCCCACACCGGTCCCGCCATGAGCACCTCCGCCCCCTCCGCCTGGTCCCTGCCCGTTCTGCGGCAGCGCTGGCAGCCGCGCCTGCCCGGGCTGCTGCTGGCAGCCCTGCTCGCTGCGGCATCGCTTCATCTGGCGGACCTGCCATGGCTGCAGGCGCATGGCCTGAGCGCGCTGACCGTGGCGATCGTCGCCGGTATCGCGGTCGGCAATACCCTCTACCCGCGGCTGGCGCCGCGCAGCGCGGCAGGCATCGGCTTCGCCAAGCACTGGCTGCTGCGTGCCGGCATTGTGCTGTATGGCCTGCGCCTGACGTTCCAGGACATCGGCCATGTCGGCATCGCCGGCGTGCTGATGGACGTGCTGGTGGTCGCCAGCACATTTGGCCTGGCCTGTTGGCTGGGCACGCGCGTGTTCAGGATGGAGCGTGAGGCGGCGATGCTGATCGGCGCCGGCAGTGCCATCTGTGGCGCGGCGGCAGTGATGGCGGCCGAGCCGGTGGTGCGTGGTCGTGCGGCACAGGTAACAGTGGCGGTATCGACCGTGGTGGTGTTCGGTACGCTTGCCATGTTCCTGTATCCGGCGCTGTATGCGTTGCTGCAGTCGCACGGCTGGCTGGCGATGGACGCGCGGCAGTACGGCCTGTTCACCGGGGCGACCGTGCACGAAGTGGCGCAGGTGGTGGCTGCCGGCCGTGCCGTGGGTGAGGCGGCTGCCGATACCGCCGTCATCACCAAGATGGTCCGGGTGATGCTGCTTGCGCCCTTCCTGGTCGTGCTGTCGCTCTGGCTGGCACGCGGCAGCAAGGCAACGCCCGAGGGCAGCAAGGCCCGCATCGTTGTGCCGTGGTTCGCGTTCGGTTTCGTCGCCGTGGCCGGCATGAACTCGCTGCAGCTGCTGCCCGCCGGACTTCACGCAGCGCTGGTGCAGCTGGACACGGTGCTGCTGGCGATGGCGATGGCGGCGCTGGGCGTGACCACCCATGTCTCCGCGCTGCGCCAGGCGGGCCTGAAGCCGCTGCTGCTGGCGCTGCTCCTGTTCGCCTGGCTGCTGTTCGGTGGCCTGGCGATCCACCAGGGCGTGCTGGCGATGCTGCACTGAGCGCAGGTCTGCCGATACGGCCGCTGCCCCGGGAGACGGGGACGGCCGCGCGCGCAGGTACAATGCGCCATGACTGATTTCTCGACCCTGCCGCTGAGCCCGGCCCTGCAGCCCGGCCTGGATGCCCTCGGCTACACCACCCTGACCCCTGTGCAGGCCCAGAGCCTGCCCGCCATCCTCGATGGCCGCGACGTGATCGCGCAGGCTCCGACCGGCAGCGGCAAGACCGCTGCGTTCGGCCTGGGGCTGCTGCAGGCGATCGATCCGAGCCTGATCCGCGTACAGGCGCTGGTGCTGTGCCCGACCCGCGAACTGGCCGACCAGGTCGGCAAGCAGATCCGCAAGCTGGCCACCGGCATCCCCAACCTGAAGCTGCTGCTGCTGGTCGGCGGCGTGCCGCTGGGACCGCAGCTGGCTTCGCTGGAAGGCCACGACCCGCACGTGGTGGTCGGCACCCCTGGCCGCGTGCAGGAGCTGGCACGCAAGCGCGCGCTGAATCTTGGCGCGGTGCGCACGCTGGTGCTGGACGAAGCCGATCGCATGCTCGACATGGGCTTTGAAGAGCCCATCCGCGAGATCGCCGGACGCACCCACAAGGACCGGCAGAGCCTGCTGTTCTCGGCCACCTTCCCCGACAGCATCCGTGCCATTGCCCGTGACCTGCTGCGCGATGCCGTTGAAGTCACGGTGGAAGGCGCTGACCAGGCGCCGGCCATCCGCCACCTGTTCTGCGAGGTCGAGCCGGCCCATCGGCAGAAGGCGCTGGCCGGCCTGCTGCTCAAGTACACGCCCGAATCGGCAGTGGTGTTCTGCAATACCCGCAAGGACGTGGATGAGGTCGCCCATTCGCTGCAGCAGTTCGGCTTCTCGGCGCTGGCCCTGCACGGTGACATGGAGCAGCGTGACCGTGAGGAAGTGCTGCTGCTCCTGGCCAACCGCAGCTGCAACGTGCTGGTCGCAAGCGACGTCGCCGCGCGCGGTCTGGACGTGGAAGAGCTGGCGGCGGTGATCAACTACGAGCTGCCGACCGATGTCGAAAGCTACCAGCACCGCGTTGGACGTACCGGCCGTGCAGGCGCCAGCGGCCTGGCCATCAGCCTGGTGGCGGGCCGCGAAAAGACCCGCGCCGAAGCGATCGAAGCACAGATGGGGCACGCGCTGGACTGGCAGAAAACGCCGCTGGCGACGTCACGTCCCGCCGAGTTGCCGCAGGCAGCGATGCGCACCCTGCGCATCGACGGTGGCAAGACAGACAAGCTTCGCCCGGGCGACATCCTCGGCGCCTTGACCGGCGACGCAGGACTGTCGGGCAAGTTCATCGGCAAGATCGCGATCTTCCCGACCCGCTCCTACGTGGCGATTGCGCGCGAGCAGGCCAGCAAGGCCCTGGCGAAACTGGAGGCCGGCAAGATCAAGGGCCGCCGCTTCCGCGTACGGATGATGTAAGGCCCAGCGACAGGTAGCGCCGGGCCATGCCCGGCGACAGTTCCAAAGCCGGTAGCGCCGGGCCATGCCCGGCGACAGTTCCAAAGCCGGTAGCGCCGGGCCATGCCCGGCGGCAGTCTCAGAACACCAGCTCGGTGTGCAGCGGCAGGTCCGCCTGCCAACGGGCGCGGCCACCCAGGCCATCCAGCTCGACCAGGACGCCAGCACCGACCACGTCCACGCCCAGCCGGCGCACCAGCGACAATGCGGCCACCAGCGTGCCGCCGGTCGCCAGCACGTCATCGATGATCGCCACGCGCGCGCCGGCCGCCAGCGCATCGGCATGCACTTCGATGCAGTCGCTGCGGTACTCCAGTGTGTATTCCTCGCGCAGCACCTGGCCGGGCAGCTTGCCCGGCTTGCGCACCGGCACGAAGCCGACGCCCAGTTCCAGTGCCATCGCGGCGCCCAGGATGAAACCACGCGATTCGATACCCACCACCGCGTCCAGCTTCTGGTCGCGCCAGCGGTCGGCCATCGCGCGGATGGCATCACGGAAGTCCTCGCCGTGCGCGAGCAGCGGCATGATGTCCTTGAACAGGATGCCGGGCTTGGGGAAATCGGCGATGTCGCGCAGGCGCGAGGCCCACGCGGGGACGGCCACGGTGGCGTCGGTCATTGCAGCTACCAGCTTGTATGGCGGCATAGGGTAACCGGTTCGTCCGTACGCTGCCCGTTCCCGGCATCTTCGCGCCGCTGCGTTCCATCAATGGCGCCACAGCATCACGCAAAAATCGCACACGCGTGCGATAATCGCCGTGATCGGTAATTCACCCGCCTTGCGTCATAAGCAGATCGACGCCTGCACGCCGTCACGGCCCGCAGCCGCCCTGGATGCCGTCGGCCCCCGCCACGCCTGGCGCGTGCGGGGCTTCCCCGCCTCCGCGCGGGTTCCTGCAATGAGGTTCATGCAACGTGGACGAGACGACGAAGGTTCCGGCCCTGTGCCGTGTGCTAGTGATCCTGCTCGGCATCCTGGTGACGCTGTTCGGCCTGGCTCTGCTGGTCGGCGGCGTACGCCTGGTGCAGCTGGGGGGCAGCTGGTACTTCCTGCTGATGGGTGTGGCGTCTGCCGTGGCCGGCGTGCTGCTGGTGATGCGCCGGCCGAATGGTGCGCTGCTGTACGGCCTGGCGTTCGTGGCCACGCTGCTGTGGGCGCTGGTGGATGCCGGCTGGAATTTCTGGCCGCTGGTTTCGCGCCTGGTGATGCCCGCCGTGCTCGCCCTGCTGGTCGCCTTGGCCTGGCCGGTGCTGCGCCGCAGCCGCGGCCAGGTGGCCGGTCGCGGCGCCTATGGCGTGGCTGCAGTGCTGCTGGTGGGTCTGCTGGGTACTGCATTCGCAGCGTTCCAGCCGCGTCCCGTGCAGGCGGCGCAGGGCACCACACCCCCCGTAGTGCCCGTGGCCAAGGGCGCTGAACAGCGCGACTGGATGCACTGGGGCAATACCACCGCCGGTACCCGCTTTGCCGCACTGGACCAGATCACCCCGGCCAATGTGAAAGAGCTGCAGGTGGCCTGGACCGCGCGCACCGGCGATGTACCGGAAAGCAACGGCTTCGGCGCCGAAGACCAGAACACCCCGCTGCAGATCGGCGACACCCTGTACCTGTGCACCCCGCACAACCAGGTGATCGCCGTTGATGCCGATTCGGGCAAGCAGCGCTGGGCCTTCGATCCCAAGGCCACCGCACCGAACTGGCAGCGTTGCCGGGGCCTGGGCTATTTCGATGCGACTACCGCACCGGCCGCCGCGACGACGGCTACACCGGCACCGGCACCAGTGCCGGCCACTGACGTGGCGAGCACCGGCCCGGCGCTGTGCGGGAAGCGCATCCTGATGACCTCCATCGACGCCCGCCTGTTCGCGCTGGATGCGAACACCGGTGCCCTTTGCCCGGACTTTGGCAGCAACGGGGTGGTCGACCTGAAGGTCGGCATGGGCGAGATCAAGCCCGGTTTCTACACCCTCACCGCCGCGCCGCTGGTGGCGGGCGAGCTGATCGTGGTCGGCGGTCGGGTGGCCGACAACATCGAAGTGGGTGAACCGTCCGGCGTGGTGCGTGCGTACAACGTGCGCACCGGTGCGCTGGTCTGGATCTGGGATCTTTCAAAGGAGACCCCGGACGTGCCGCTGGATCCGTCGATCCACTACACCCGTGCGACGCCGAATGTGTGGACGTCGATGGCCTACGACCCGCAACTGGGCCTGGTCTACCTGCCCACCGGCAACACCACGCCGGATCAGTGGGCCGGCGAACGCACGCCGCAGGACGACAAGTACAGCTCTGCCGTGGTCGCGCTCGACGTCGCCACCGGCAAGGAACGCTGGGTGTACCAGACCGTACACCACGATCTGTGGGACTACGATCTGCCCGCACAGCCGACCCTGATCGATGTACCCGACGGCAAGGGCGGCACATTGCCGGCGCTGCTGCAGGTCACCAAGGCCGGGCAGATCTTCATGCTCAACCGGCAGACCGGCGTGCCGATCAGCGAAGTGCGCGACATTCCGGCGCCGCAGGGCAACGCCGAGGGCGAGCGCTACGCCGCCACCCAGCCGCTGTCGGTGGGCCTGCCGCAGATCGGCGCGGAAACGCTGACCGAGTCGGACATGTGGGGAGCCACCCCGATCGACCAGATGCTGTGCCGCATCCAGTTCAAGCAGTTCCGCTACGACGGCATGTACACGCCGCCGGGCGAAGACCTGGCGCTGCAATGGCCGGGTTCGCTGGGCGGCATGAACTGGGGCAGCGCCTCGGTCGACCCGACCACCGGCTATCTGTTCGTCAATGACATGCGCCTGGGCCTGTGGACCAAGCTGATTCCGCGCGCGCAGATGAGCAGCGGCGACGGCGGCGTGGAAATGGGCGCGGCCTCGCAGACCGGCACGCCCTATGGTTCGCTGCGCGACCGATTCCTGTCCAAGCTTGGCATTCCCTGCCAGAAGCCCCCGTTCGGCACGATGTCGGCGATCAACCTGGCGACCCGCAAACTGGTCTGGCAGGTACCGGTGGGCACGGTGAAGGACACCGGTCCGATGGGCATCAAGATGGGCCTGTCGATCCCGATCGGCATGCCGACCCTGGGCGGTTCGCTGGCCACCCAGTCAGGCCTGCTGTTCTTCGCGGGCACGCAGGATTACTACCTGCGTGCCTACGACAGCCGTACCGGCGATGAGCTGTGGAAAGCACGCATGCCGGTGGGCAGCCAGGGCACGCCGATGACCTATGTCTCGCCAAAGACCGGCCGTCAGTACGTGGTGATCTCCGCCGGTGGCGCCCGCCAGTCGCCGGACCGCGGCGATTACGTGATTGCCTACGCGCTGCCCGAGCGCAGGTGAACCCTGCCCCGTAGCGTCGCCTGCCGGGCGGCGCTACCCGGGTACCGGTTGCTGGTGCGAGCGCTTACCATGCAAGGTCGAACCCGATGAAAGCTGCTGCCATGCCTGCCGCCGTTCCTCCCAGCCGTCGCCCCAAGCGCGCTCCTGTCCCGCCGCAGGACCGTGGCCTGGCCCATGAGCTGATGCAGCAGATCCAGGACAACCAGGGCGATCCGGACTTCATGACATCGCTCGGTCGCGGCCTGGCCGTGCTGAGCGTGTTCTCGCAGCACCCGCGCGAAGTGACCATGTCACAGATCAGCACCGATACCGGCATCTCGCGTGCCGCGGTGCGGCGCGTGCTGTATACGCTGGAAAAGCTGGGCTATGTCGGCGAACAGGGCCGTGGCTACGTGCTGCTGCCGCGAGTGCTGGGCATGGGCGGTGCCTATGTGGCGTCGTCGTCGATGACCGCCGCAGCGCAGCCGGTGCTCGATGCCCTGCGCGACGACGTGCATGAATCCTGCTCGCTGGGCGTGCTGGACGGCGACGACATCCTGTACGTGGCACGTGCGGAAACCGTACGCATCATGTCGATTGGACTGCGCGCGGGCAGCCGTCTGCCTGCCTACTGCACATCGATGGGCCGCGTGTTGCTCGCGGCGTTGCCGCGCGACACGCTGGAAGGCTATCTGGAACGCAATCCGCTGCGGCCGCGCACCGAGCGCACCATCACCCGCATGGATGATTTCCTGGACACGCTGGAGAAGGTGCGCCGCGAAGGTGTGTCCCTGGTCGACCAGGAACTGGAGATCGGCCTGCGCTCGATCGCAGTGCCTGTGCGTTCGCGCAGCGGTGACGTGATTGGTGCGTTGAACATCGGCACCCAGGCGGGCCGTATCGGTCTGGGCGTGATGCAGACCCAGCTGCTGCCGCGCCTGCGTGAAGCGGCGCAGCGATTGGGCACGTTGTTGAATTGAGGCACGCCGACGGGCATGGCCCTGCGTCATCGTCGGCCGCTGCGCTCGCCGGGCATGGCCCGGCGCTACCACAACGCGGCCCGGTAGCGCCGGGCCACGCCCGGCGGAACCGGCATCAGCCCTCGGCGTCCTGCTCTTCCAGAATCGGCTTAGCCAGCGCGAAGGCGTGGTTGGCCGCAGGCACGCCACAGTAGATCGCAGCCTGCAGCAGCACTTCCTTGATCTGCTCCGGCGTGACGCCGTTGTTGCGGGCGGCACGGATGTGCAGCTTGAACTCCTCGTCGTGGCCCAGCGCCACCATCATCACGATGGTCAGCAGCGAGCGCGTATGCCGCGGCAGCCCCTCGCGCGTCCACACCGTGCCCCACGCTGTGCGGGTGATGAAGTCCTGGAATTCGGTGGTGAAATCGGTGCGCGCCTGCAGCGAGCGTTCAACGTGTGCCTCGCCCAGCACCTGGCGGCGCACCGCAAGGCCGGCTTCGTAGCGTTCCTGTTCGTCCATCGTGGTCTACCTGTTATGCGGGGGTCAGTGCTGCGCGGAAAGATGCGCAGCCAGTGCGGAAGTGAATGCCTGCGGCGACTCCAGATTGCAGATGTGGCGGCCCGGGACAGCGGCGTAGTGGCCATGGGCCACGCCCTCGGCGATTGCCTGCAGATCGGTCGGCACGCACACCGGATCATCATCACCGGCAATGGCCAGCAGCGGCACGCCGATGCGGCCCAGCACATCGCGGAAGTCGGCCGTTGCCACAGCGTTGCAGCAGCCGACGTAACCGTCGACGCGGGTCGCCAGGAATACCTGCAGGATCTCTTCCACCTGGCTGGCATGGGTCTGTGCGAAGGCAGCGGTGAACCAGCGTTCGCGGGTGCCATCCACGAGGGGCAACAAGCCATCGTGCTGGACCTGGGCCATACGCGCCTGCCAGCTCTCCAGCGTGCCGATCTTCGCCGCGGTGGCGGCCACGGTGAGCGTGCGCAGCCGGTTGCCCGCATGCACGCCCAGCCACTGCCCGGTCAGACCACCGATCGAAAGACCGCAGAAATGGCTGCGCTCGACGCCCACGTGATCCCACAGGGCCAGCACGTCGGCGCCCAGTTCGGCCACGGTGTACAAGCCGGGCGGAGCGCTGGACTGGCCGTGGCCCCGACGGTCATAACGCAGGATTCGATACTGCGAGGCCAGCGCATCCACCTGCGGCTGCCACATGCCCAGGTCGGTACCGAGCGAATTGCAGAACGTCAGCCATGGCGCGTCGGCACGGCCCTCGGTCTGGTAATGCAGGCGGTGCTGCGGAAGGTCGAGGAAGGGCATGCGTGCTCCAGCGGTGAACGTGGGATCAGCCGCGCGCGAGCACGCGGTCGATCCAGGTATCGGCCATGCCGCGCCAGCTGTCGGCAGCGAACAGGGCATCCAGTTGTGCAGCGGAAAGCTGCGAGGTGACTTCCGGCGTCTGCGCCAGCACGTCGCGCAGATGCTCCGATTGCGCCAGCGCCTGCTTCGCGGCCTGCTCCACCAGGGCGTGCGCGGCCGACTTGCCGATACGCTCGCCCAGGGTGACCGCCACGGCCTCGGCGTAGAGCAGGCCGCCATGGCTGTCCAGATGCTGGCGCATGCGTGCGCGGTCCAGTTGCAGGCCCTGCACCACCATGTCCACCTGGGCCAGGCTGCCCGCACACAGGCGGACGATCTCCGGCACGGTCTCCCACTCGGCATGCCACTGCCCGGCCGCGCGCTCGTGCGGCTGCGGCATGGCGCTGAACAACGTGGACAGCAGGCCCGGCACGCGCGTGGCGGCGGCGATGGCCGCCACGCAGCCCACCGGATTGCGCTTGTGCGGCATCGCCGAGGAGCCCCCCTTGCCCTCCCCGGCCGGCTCGAAGGCCTCCGCCACCTCGGACTGCATCAGCAGCACGATATCGCTGGCGATCTTGCCGAGGCTGCCGGTCAGCAGCGCGAACACGCTGCCCAGTTCGGCGATACGATCACGTGCGGTGTGCCAGGGCAGCGCCGGCAGCGGCAACTGCAGCTCGGCAGCCAGGGCTTCGGCCACGTCCAACCCGCGCGTCTGCAGCGAGGCCAGCGTGCCCGCGGCGCCACCGAACTGCAGCACCAGAGTGTCTTCGGCCAGCGCATCCAGGCGCCGCTGGCTGCGCTGCAGGGCATCAAGCCAACCGGCGGCCTTCAACCCGAAGGTTACCGGCACGGCCTGCTGCAGCAGCGTGCGTCCCGGCAGACCGGTGCCGCGCTCGGCCTCGGCCAGCCGCGCCAACGCCGTGCACAGCACCTGCAGTCGCGCCTGCACCTGACCGACCGCCGTGCGCAGCTGCAACACGGCGCCGGTGTCGATGATGTCCTGGCTGGTGGCGCCCCAGTGCACCCAGCGCGCGGCTTCGGCATCATTCGCCTTGACCTGCGCAGTGAGCGCCTTGACCAATGGAATGGCCGGGTTGCCGGCCTGCGCGGTGGCGGCCGACAGCGCCGGCAGCGCATACAGATCGGCGCGGCAGGCCGCTTCGATCGGGGCCAGTGCAGTGGCGGGAATCACCCCGCACCGCACCTGCGCGCGTGCCAGCGCGCGCTCGACGTCCAGCATCGCCTGCAGGCGCGCTTGATCACTGAACACGGCGTCGACGGCAGAATCGCCGAACAGACCGCCCAGCAGCGTTGGGGAGAGGCTCATCGGTGCAGTCCATCCTGGGTGGCCACAGCTTACCCGCGCCCGCTGCGTGCGGGCGTGGAGTGGCCGGAAGGCGCGTCGCGCGCGCCGCGATCAGTAGGCGAAGAAGACCGTCTCATCCGGGCCCTGCATGCGCACGTCCCACCGGTACAGACCCTTGCCCTGCGCCTGCGCAACCAGCGTGTGACGGCGCTCGGGCGGTACCAGCGCGAGGATGCCGTCCTCGCCATTGCTGGTCTCGTCACTGAAGTAGATGCGGCCCCGCACAGCCTGCAGCAGGCCACGCATGAACACCAGCACGATCAGGTGCGGTGCCTGCGGCTCGCCGCGCAGGCCCGGCACGCGGCCCGGCTTGACGGTGCTGAAGGCAAACCGCCCCTGCTCATCGGTCGGCACGCGGCCCCAGCCATCGAAGGCCGGGTCGTGGTCGTCGCGGCGCGGGTCTTCGCCATGGGCATAGATGCCCTGTGCGTCGGCCTGCCAGATTTCCAGCACGGCATCGGACACCGGCACGCCATTGCCATCGAACACCTGGCCCTGCACGTGCACGCGTTCGCCCTGCGCGGTGGCCGGGGCGATGTCGGTGCGGTACAGCGGTTCCAGGCCCAGGCGGTAGTACGGGCCGACGGTCTGCCACGGAGTGGATTGGAAACTCATGGTCTTACTCCCAGACGGTCATCTTGCGACCGCGCAGCACGATGTCGAAACGGTAACCCAGCGCGAATTCGTTGGTAGTGGTTTCCCAATCGAACGAGGACACCATGCGCTCGCGCGCGTTGGCATCGTCCACGCAGTTGTAGATGGGATCGAACGCCAGCAGTGGGTCGTTGGGGAAGTACATCTGCGTGACCAGCCGCTGGCCGATGCCATCGCCATGCAGGGAGAAATGGATGTGCGCCGGGCGCCAGGCGTTGTAGTGGTTACGCCACGGGTAGGCGCCGGGCTTGATGGTGGTGAAGCGATAACGGCCTTCGCTGTCGGTCAGCACCTGGCCGGTGCCCTTGAAGTTGGGATCCAGCGGTGCATCGTGCTGGTCACCCTTGTGCAGGTAACGGCCAGCAGCGTTGCACTGCCATACCTCGACCACGGTGTTGCGCACCGGGCGGCCATTCTCGTCCAGCACGCGGCCGCTGACGATGATGCGCTCGCCCTGCGGCTGGCCGGGGAAACCTGCGGTCAGGTCCGCGGCGTGCTCACCCAGGGTGATGCGGTTGATGCTCGGGCCGGTCACTTCCGAGAGCGTCACCGGGATGGCGATCGGATCGGTACCCGGGCCACGCAGCGCGGTGGAGGCATACGGCAGGTGGATGCGCGGCGGCTGGCTGCCGGGATACGGCGTGCGGTAGCCGCGCAGTTGAGTGGGATCGCTCATGGCGTACTCCTGTTGGCGAGCGGCCCGCAGGCCGCGGCTGTCGTGCAGATCATGGGTTCGTTGGGGCTCACACGCGCTCAATGGCCAGGGCTACACCCTGCCCCACGCCGATGCACATCGTGGCCAGGCCACGCCGGCCCCCGGTGGCTTCCAGCTGGCGCAGCAGGGTCAGGGCCAGGCGCGCACCGCTCATGCCCAGCGGGTGCCCCAGTGCGATGGCGCCGCCGTTGGGGTTCACGTGCGCGGCATCATCGGCCAGGCCCAGCTGGCGCATGCAGGCCAGGCTCTGCGAGGCGAAGGCTTCGTTCAGTTCGATGGCATCGAAATCGGCAATGGTCAGGCCCAGGCGCGTCATCAGCTTCTGGCTGGCCGGCACCGGGCCCATGCCCATGATTGCCGGCTCCACGCCGGCGCTGGCAAAGCCGAGAATGCGTGCGCGCGGGGTGAGGCCCAGCGCCTTGACCTGCGCACCGGACGCCAGCAGCAACGCCGCGGCACCATCATTGATGCCCGAGGCATTGCCTGCGGTCACCGTTCCGGGTTGCCGGAACAGCGGCTTCAGTCCAGCCAGGGCGTCTGCGGCGGTATCGCCGCGCGGATGTTCATCGCGGTCGACAATCACGGTCTCGCCGCGCCTGCGGCCCGGCACCTCCACCGCCTCGATTTCGCCATCGAAGAATCCACGCGCCTGCGCGACGGCGGTGCGTTGCTGGCTGCGCAGCGCGAACGCATCCTGGTCCTCGCGGCTGATGGCGTAGCGCTCGGCCACGTTCTCGGCGGTCTGGCCCATGGTCTCCACGCCATGCAGCTCGCGCAGGCGGGAGTTGATGAAGCGCCAGCCCATGGTGGTGTCTTCAATCTGCTGGTCGCGGGCGAACGGCGAGGTCGCCTTGCCCATCACGAATGGCGCGCGTGACATCGACTCGACACCACCGGCAATGGCCAGACCCAGCTCGCCCGTGGCGATCCCACGGGCCACCGTGCCGATCGCATCCAGGCCCGACCCGCACAGGCGGTTGATCGTGCTGCCCGGCACCGTCACCGGCAGGCCGGCCAGCAGCAGGCTCATGCGCGCAACGTTCCGGTTGTCTTCGCCGGCCTGGTTGGCACAGCCGAGGTAGACGTCCTCGACCAGCGCCGGATCCAGCTGCGGGTGGCGCGCCAGCAGTGCCTTCAGCGGAATCGCGCCGAGGTCGTCGGCGCGCACGCCGGACAGCGCTCCACCATAGCGACCGATCGGGGTACGGATGCCATCGACGATGTAGGTCTCGTGCAGGCTCATCTCAGGCTCCCTCGGCCAGTGCCAGCGGCAGGCCGGTCAGTTCACGCAGTTGTCCGATATCCATCCCTTCCACCATCTCCAGCACGGTCGCGCCATCAGCCCCCAGATCGAACACCGCCACATCGGTGTACACGCGCGACACGCAGCGCAGCCCGGTCAACGGGTAGCTGCACTCGGTCACCAGCTTGCTCTCGCCCTTCTTGGTGAACAGGTCCATCATCACGAACACCTGCTTGGCACCGATGGCCAGGTCCATCGCGCCGCCCACGGCCGGAATCGCATCGGGGGCCCCGGTGCTCCAGTTGGCGAGGTCGCCCTGCACCGAGACCTGGAAGGCACCCAGCACGCAGATATCCAGGTGGCCGCCACGCATCATCGCGAACGAATCGGCATGGTGGAAATAGCAGCCCCCGGTCAGCAGGCTGACCGGCTGCTTGCCGGCATTGATCAGATCCGGATCCTCCCGGCCAGGCGCCGGCGCCGGTCCCATGCCCAGCAGGCCATTCTCCGACTGCAGGAAGATCTCCTTGTCGGCCGGCAGGAAATTGGCCACCGTGGTCGGCAGGCCAATGCCCAGGTTGACGTAGGCACCTTCGGGAATGTCACGCGCCACACGCGCGGCCATCTGTTCGCGACTGAGCTTGTTCATGCCTGCACCCCCGCTGCGGCCACCGGCACCACGCGCTGCACGAAGATGCCCGGGGTCACTACGGCCTCCGGGTCCAGTTCACCCAGCGGCACCACCTCACGCACCTGCACGATGGCGCAGCGCGCGGCCATCGCCATCAGCGGGCCGAAGTTGCGTGCGGTCTTGCGGTACACCAGGTTGCCCCAACGGTCGCCGCGGTCGGCCTTGATCAGCGCGAAATCAGCGTGCAGCGGGTACTCAAGCACGAAGTGACGCCCGTCGATCTCACGCGTCTCCTTGCCCTGCGCCAGCTCGGTGCCGTAGCCGGTCGGGGTGAAGATCGCGCCCAGGCCGGAACCCGCCGCGTGGATGCGCGCGGCCAGATTGCCCTGCGGCACCAGCTCCAGTTCGATCTCACCGGCGCGGTAGGCGGCGTCGAAATGCTGCGAATCGGCCTGGCGCGGAAACGAGCAGACGATGCGACGCACGCGCTTGTGCCTGATCAGCGCGGCCAGGCCGGTATCGCCGTTGCCGGCGTTGTTGTTGATGATGCACAGCTCGCGCGCACCCTGTGCGATGAGCGCGTCGATCAGCTCGTCGGGCATGCCCGCCGTGCCAAAGCCGCCGATCATCACGGTGGCGCCATCATGGATATCGGCCACCGCTGCTTCCACGCTGGCCACGGTCTTGTCGATCACTGCATTGCTCCTTGCCCTGCGCGCCAGCGGTCATCACCGCCTCGCTTCAGAGCCACTGCGAAGGGAAAACACGGCCTCGACATGGTCGCCATGGCACCCCGTCCGGTCAATGCGATATTCGCACTCCTGATTCGATAATCGCACATTGAGTCGACGACTCCCTCGCGGTTCAACGCTGGTTCCGGCCCACGCCCACGCGCAGACCCAGGCACGCCCAGGCCGCCAGCAGCAGCGGCAGCGCGCACAGCACATACAACGCGGAGGGCCGCCAGTGGCCATCCACCAGCACACCCACCGTGAGCGGCGAGAGGATCGCACCGACGCGGCCGATGCCGATGGCCCAGCCCAGACCGGTGGTTCGCACTTGCGCGGCGAACACCACCGGCGCCGCGGCATACAGGCCCGCCATCGCGGCGAACAGTGCTGCACCGATCACGAACGCCAACGGGAAGGCCATGCCCAGCTGCGTGTTGAAGGCGGCAAAGCCCAGCATCGACACCATCGCCAGCAGCAGCGCACCGGCGGTCAGCTTCGACAGCGACCAGCGCGAGGCCAGCCAGCCGAACAGGCTGCCGCCGACGATGCCGCCCAGGTTCAACAGCACGCCTCCGGTGATGCCCTGCTGGGCGGAGACACCGGCAGAGACCAGCAGCTTCGGCGTCCAGCTCAGCACGAAGTAGAAGGCGAACATGTGCAGGAAGAAGGCCAACGCGATCAGCAGCGCGACGCGCCGCAGGTCACCCACGAACAGCGCCGCATAGCCCTGCCGCTGGCCATCACGCAGCGGCGCCGGCGGCAGCGCCTTCAGCTGCGGCATGCGCATGCGCGAGAGCAGTGCGTTCAGGCGCGGCAGCGCATCGGCCGGGCGACGCGCAACCAGGAAATCCAGCGATTCGGGCAGGCACCTGAGCACCAGCGGAATGCACACCAGCGACGCCGCGGCGCCGATCAGGAACACGCTGTGCCAGGACCAGTGTTCCAGCATCCACGCCGCCAGCAGACCGCCGGCGGTGGCGCCTATCGGATAGCCGGTGGCCTGCAGCGCGACCGCCGTACTGCGCCACTTGGCATTGGCGTACTCGGCGGTGATCACGCCCACGCCGGCCAGCATGCCGCCGATGCCGATGCCGGTGTACACGCGCAGCGCGCCCAGCTGCCAGGCGTTGGCAGCCAGCGCCGACAGCGCCATTCCGCTGGTCAGGATCAGCAGGCAGCACACGATCATCGGCCGCCGGCCCCAGCGATCGGCCAGCGGCGCCAGCAGGAACGAGCCCAGCGCCATGCCGACCAGGCCGGCGCTGAGCATCATCCCCAGCACCTTGCCCGACAGCTCCCAGTCCGCCGACACATGCGGCGCGGTAAAGGCCATGACCATCACATCGAAGCCATCGAGCATGTTCAATAGCACGCAGATGGCGATGGCGGTCCACTGGAAGGGACTCATCCGTTCCAGGACAAGCGAGGGTGCGGGGGCGGCGTGGCTCATGGGGCGGTTTCCTGCAACAGCGTGATGCGGTGGAACGTCCGGCGGGGAAGGTCTCAGTGACCGGCCTGGCTGGATGCATGGATGACCTGCAGGACGTCCTGCAGGCGATCGACTTCGACCTGGCCCGGTGCCGACGGAGTGCCGATCATGCCGAAGGTGAGCGCCTGGCCGAAGGTTTCACCAGCCAGGCGCGAGACCACACCGGTGCCCCCCATCGACATGGTCAGCAGCGGCCTGTCGCTCTGCTGGCGCACGTGCCAGGTGGCATCGAGCAGGGCCAGCACGTCGCCTGCGTCGCGCGGCATCACCGCGATCTTCAGCACGTCCGCCCCCAGCGCCTGCTGCCTGAGCAGGCGCGCGACGATCTCATCGCGGGGCGGCGTTGCGTGGAAGTCATGGTTGGACATCACCACCTTCACGCCGGCCTTGTGCGCCTGCGCCACCAGCGCCTGCACCACCTTCGGATCACGGAACATCTCCACGTCGATCAGCTGGGCCACGCCGCCGCGCAGCAGCGTGGCGTAGAGCGCGCCGTAGTCGGCATCGCTGATCGGCTTGGCGCCGCCCTCGGCCTTGGTGCGGAACGTCACGATGACCGGCTTGCCGCCCAGCGTGGCCTGGATGCGCTTGCCCAGCGCGACCAGCGCCTTGCCATCGGTGGCGATGTCCAGGTAGTCGATGCGCCACTCGGCGATGTCGGTGGCCTTGCTGGCAGCGATGGCCGCCGCCTGCTGCAGGGCCACGTCAGCGGTGGCGCCAGTGATCGGCACGATGGTGCGGGGATGGCCCTCGCCGATACGCAACTGGCCGACCTGCAGTACCGCCGGCGGCGGTGCGGCCAGGGCCAGCGCCGGGACGGCGCACAGTGCACCGGCCAGCACAACCGGAGCGAGCGGAAACTTCATGGCGGTCACCAGAGCATGGAAGGAGCGCATGGCCATCAGAAGGTCACCTTGGCCTGTACGCCCACGGCCCAGGCGTTGTCGGTACCGCTGTAGTTGAACGTGCCCGGGTTGACGATGTACTGCACATCCGGGCGGATCATCAGCCACGGGTTTACCTGGACGCTGTAGGACAGTTCGAACAGCTCCTCGGCCTGGCTGAGGTTGTACAGCGGCGAATCGCCAGGCACGCCACCGGCGGCCAGCGTGGCCCGGCGCGCATCGACCAGCCGGTTGTTGATGTCGGCGCCTACGTAGCCCAGCGCGATGCTGTCCTGGGCGCGCGAGCCAATGCCCTGGTAAACCCCGCCCAGCGCATACCAGCGTTTGATCTGCGCGGTGTCGGTGTCGGACACCATGTACTGCGCGAACGCAGTCAGGCCGCGGCTGGGATCGGCCGATTCCCGGGTCAGACGCTGCTCGGCGAGCACGTAGGCGCCGTGGCGCCCGGTCGTCGGCGAAGCATCCAGACCGCGCTTGTCCACGCGTGAGGTGTCGTAGTAACCGCCGAACTTGTAGACGCCCGCGTAGCGGCTACCCTTGGCCGGGGTCCAGGTCACTTCCACCGGGAACAGCGAACCGGTGGTACCGGAAGCGAGCGGACGGAACGCGTTGCGTTCGATGTTGCCACCCAGGTTCGGATTCACCTGGAACCAGCCGGTGCGAACGTTGACGGCCGGGCTGACCTGCTGGGCGAACTCACCGCCCCAGCGTGCCACGGGGTAGTTGTACCAGCCGCTGTTGCCCGACATCGCCAGCGGGTGCGCGCAGAACGCCGCATTGACGAAGTGGGTCAGCAGGCTGTGCAGGCCGAACTGGTTGCCCATCGCGTAATAGCCCAGCTTGTAGTACGACTGCCCCGCGTTGAAGGTCTGGTCGTAGCTCAGTTCGGTCAGCCGCGTGTACTGGCCGCCGTACGCTTCCTGGATGGGGAAGCGGTTGCCGACGAAGTCCACCGAGGTGCTGCGGCCGCGACGGTCGTTGAGGGTGAAGTGGAAGGCACCGCCGTTCCAGCCGGCCAGCGTGCCCATGTCCAGGTCCACGCCAACGCGCACCTGCTGCGCATAGCGCGCACCGGTTTCGCCGTAGCCTCCATCGACCACGCCCATGGCTTCACCCACGTAGTCGCCGCGGAAGGCGATGCCACGCTCGAACAGATCGGTGCGGGTGCCGCCCCAGTCACCAGTAAGCGTCCTGCCTTCATAGCGGTTGCTCGATTGCGCGCTGGCGATGCAGGGCAGCAGTGCGGTGGCCAGGACGGCCAGGGAAACAGGGTTCGCAAGGTTCATGATCGCGGTCTAGTGGAGATGATCAGCGCAGCGACAGCGGCGCGCTCAGGGGGGAGGTGGCGCCCTGCGCCGAGGTGACCGTGGCGGTCAGGCTGCCGGCAGCCGCAGCATCTGCCGCGGCGCCGAGCGGGAAGGTGAAACGGCCCTGCCCCTGCGCATCGGTGCGCGCCTGCACGCTGCCCAGCACCCACTCGGCCTCGCTGCCGCTGGCGGCGCGGTTGCCGAACACTTCGACCTGGTAACGGCTGTCGGGCGTGCCCTGGAAACGACCGATCAACTGGCGCTGCGTACCCTTGCCCTGCACGACAGTCAGCTGCGGTGCCACCTGGCCCAGGTTCGGCAGCGGCTGGCAGTCGGTCTGGCCGGCAGCGGAGCAGATGCGCGCACGCTTGGACGGATCATTGTCGACACCACGACCACGGGAACCGACGAAGCTGGCGTGTTCCAGGCCCGGCACGCCGAACACGATGGCGCCGCGCGGTTGGCCCTTCACGCAGGCGCCGCCGGCCTCGCAGCGCTCGATCGGCAGGCCGTTGCCGAAGATGCGGTTGGCGGTGAAGCGGTTCGGCGCACTGACCGGCTGCGGGCGCACGCCGATGCCGATGCCATTGCCGGTGATGATGTTGCCATCGACCACGTTGCCGCTGCCGGTGATGCTCAGGCCCAGCGAATTGCCGGTGAAGGTGTTGGCGGCGATGTAGTTGCGGTTGCCCCAGTTGATCTGCAGGCCATCGGAGTAATCGACGAAGCGGTTGTGTACCACGCTGTTGTCGTTGCCCCAGAGGATTTCGATGCCCTGCGACGGTTCCGGGTTGGCCTGGGTGGACTGGAACAGGTTGCCGGCCACCAGGTTCCAGGCCGCGCCACGGGTCAGCTCAAGTCCATCGCCGTTGTCGAGGAATTCATTGCGCACGATGCGGTTGTGCACGGTGGTGGTGGCAGTGGACTGCCCTGTGCCGTCGTCCCCGGTGAGCATGATGCCGGCGCCGCCCTTGTTGGCGACGATGCGGTTGTCGTGGATCTCGTTGTGGCTGGAGCGGTTGACCAGCACACCGATGCAGAAATTGCGGATCTCCAGACCGGCCAGTTCAACGCCTTGGGTATCCCGCAGGACCAGCCCCGGCAGCGTGGTGGTGCGCACGTTGGTGCCCGACTGGCCCGGTTCGGCGCCCGGACAGGCGTCGGTGCCGGTGCCGGTGACGTAGGCCGAACCGTCGATGGCGACGAACTGGCCATCGCGGTCCCAGGACGTGCCGATGATCTGCACCGGCCCCTTGATCTCCGGCAGCGGCGAGGTCGGCTTGATCACATGGGGCGCGGTACCCACCGCGTCGATCTCGATGCGATAGCGACCCGGCGCAGTGTTGGCGGTGGTGATCGCCCAGCGCAGGGAGCCGGGACGGGTGTCGTCGGCGTAGCGGTCCACGCGCAGCACCTGCAGGGGCCCGCGCGGCGGTTCGGCCTGGTAGGCCAACGCCAGGGTCGGCAACTGGGCGAGCAGGAACAGAGAAACAATGGACAAGCGACGGCGCATGCGATCACTCCGCACAGGTGAAGGGAAATCCTGCGGTCTTCCCCTGCACCTGGCTTCAGCACCGGGTCGGGTGCTGCCCTCGCCCCGCCAGGGGTGGATCGCTTGGACTGCTTTGAATCTGCGGAAGTGAAATTAGGTTTATCGCACTGCACCATTCAAGTGCGGTAATCGACTACGCGTGCGAATATCGCACTGAATGGGTACGACCATCGTTGTAGGGAAGGCTGCACTGGCACTTGCCAGGCGAAGCGCACGGCTGCGCCGTAGCACCGGTCAGGAACTGCAGGACAGCATCGAGCAGCCGGCGCGGTCGTCGGCCCAGGCCGGGCGCCTGCTGGCGAAATGCTCACGTCCGGCGCGTTGGGTGTACGGATCGCGCAGCACGTCCTGCAAGGCGTGTACGCCGCCCATGTCCCCTCGTTCCGCACGGTCGATCGCTTCCTGCGCCAACCAGTTGCGCAGCACGTACAGCGGATTGGCCGCGCCCATCTTCGCCAGGCGCTCGGCGGCCGGAAGAGGATCCGCCCGCAATCGCGCGGCGTAGTCCTGCAGCCACTGCCGCAGCGGCACCTGCACGGCCTCCTGCCGCTCCCGGTCGTAATAGACCTCAGCCAGTGCCGCCGGATCGGGCGATGCCGGATCGATCCGCATCAAGGCGCGCCAGGACAGGGTCATGTCCATGCCACCGTCCTGCAGCAGCTGCTGCCAGCGCTGGTAGAGCTGCAGATCGGCATCATCGGCAGCTGCCAGGCCAAGCTTGGCCGCCGCATCGCGACGCGTGCAGGCGGCAAAGGTGGCCTGATAGGCAGCAAGGCCCGCCTGCAACGCCGCGACGTCGGCAAACAAGGGCGACAGCGCCTGCGCAAGCCGCCCCAGATTCCAGTACGCCACCTGCGGCTGCGTTCCGAAGCGGTAGCGACGGCCCTGTGCGTCAGTCGTGTTCGGGGTCCAGTCCGGATCGAAGTCCTCGACCCAGCCATAGGGGCCATAGTCGAGAGTGAGGCCGAGCACGGAAAGGTTGTCGGTGTTCATTACCCCATGCACGAAACCGACACGCATCCAATGCGCGATCATCTCGGCGGTGCGCACCGCGATCTGCGCGAACCAGTCACCGTACAGCGCCTCACCCTGCCCTGCCAGTTCGGGGAAATCACGGGCGATGCAGGCATCCACCAGTTGCTGCAGCAGTGACGTCTCACCGCGCGAGGCCGGCAGTTCGAACGAACCGAAACGCAGGAACGAGGGCGACACACGGCATACGATCGCGCCGGGCTCGGCTCGCGGACGGCCGTCATAGAACATGTCGCGCACCACGTGCTCGCCGGTACCGACCAGCGACAGCGCACGCGTGGTCGGTACACCGAGGTGGTGCATGGCCTCACTGCACAGGAATTCACGGATCGACGAGCGCAGCACCGCGCGACCGTCGGCGCCACGGGAGTACGGGGTCGGGCCTGCACCCTTCAGCTGCAGTTCCCAGTGCCGGCCATCCGGCGCAACCAGCTCGCCCAGCGAGATCGCCCGCCCATCGCCAAGCTGGCCCGCCCAGTGACCGAACTGGTGCCCGCCGTAATTGGCGGCCCACGGCTGCATGCCCGGATACAACGCGTTGCCAGCGAATACCTGGGCAAACGTGCCGCTCGACACTTCAGCCACATCGATGCCGAGCAGAGCGGCGACCTCCGGCGACCAGGCCAGCAGGGTCGGCGCGGCGACCGGCGTCGGCATCACCGACGACCAGGCCGCCTCTCGGACTTCACGCCGGCGGGGCCCGGCTTCCGGGTCGCCCGGCAGGACGGTCAGCAGACGGTTGTCGAATCGCGGGAAGGGGCTGTCCATGGCCCTGACATGGGGATGGACGCCGCCGACCTCAATCGCCGCGCAGCGCCTGCAGCGATCCGCCGTGCGCTTCAGCGCGCTGGTAGGCCGGGCGTTCACCGATGCGCTGGAGAAACGCGCGCAGCGCCGGCTTGTCGTCCAGTCCGCCTCCGCGCGCCGCTGCGGCCTGGATCGGGAAGCTCATCTGGATATCGGCCGCGGTGAAACGCTCACCCGCGAACCACGGGCTCTCGGCCAGGCGGCGCTCCATCCAGTCCAGGTGCAGGCGGCGCTGCGGGCCGACGAAGCTCTGCTCGGCCTTGTCGGCGATGCTGCGGGCAATCGGGCGCACGAAGAACGGCACCGGCGCGTTGCGGATGCGGCTCATCACCAGCGTCAGCAGCAGCGGCGGCATCGCCGAGCCTTCGGCGTAGTGCAGCCAGTAGCGATAGGCCATGCGCTCGGCACCTTCGGCGGGTATCGGCGACGGCGACACCTGCCGCAGCGTGTCGTAGCGGTCAGCCAGGTAATCAAGAATGGCGCCGGATTCGGCCAGCACCTGCTCGCCGTCCTGCAGCACCGGTGATTTCCCCAGCGGATGTACCTGGCGCAGTGCCGGCGGTGCCAGCAGCGTTCTGGGGTCGCGCGGGTAACGGCGCAGTTCGTAGTCCAGCCCCAGCTCCTCCAGCATCCACAGCACGCGCAGCGAACGGGAATTCTCGAGGTGATGGACGATGCGCATGAAGGAACTCCAGAGGGGTGCAAGCATCGTAACGCGCCTGCACGCATGCGCCTGTGGATTCGATCCGTGCCTGCTCCCGCCGAGGCAAAAAAAACGCCGGAAGCTTGCGCTTCCGGCGTTCTGGCTACCCGAGGGCAGCAGACGGATTAGACCGCCTGCACCTGGTCAGCCTGCATACCCTTCTGGCCCTGGACGGCGATGAAGGTGACCTTCTGGCCTTCCTGCAGGGTCTTGAAGCCGGTGCCCTGGATGGCGCGGAAGTGCACGAACAGGTCCGGGCCGCTTTCCGGGGTGATGAAGCCGAAGCCCTTGGCGTCGTTGAACCACTTGACGGTGCCGGTCTGACGTTCAGACATATTTACTAACTCCTGAAACACATGTTGAAAAAAATCGCAGCCACCGGGTATCGGGGCCGAGACTGAGTTGCAGGCGTTGGTAAAGCGGATCGATGAGTGGATCGTGAGATCAACTGCACCAGGCCACGATTCACGGTGACCCTAGCAAACACAGTGGGTCGCACGATACGCGTGTTTTCCCCAAAAAGCGATAGCCCCGGCATTCATCGCCACCCCGCCCCCGCTAGGCGTGGCAAGGGCTGGCAGTCGGTCGGGCCCGGATCCGGGGACCCATTCAGGTTTTTCCTACCCTACACTGGGTAAATGACTGAAGCTGAAACCCCGGCTGAACTGCCCCGTCCCCGCATCTGGGTGGACGCAGACGCCTGCCCCGTTGTCATCCGCGACATCCTGTTCCGGGCCGCCGAGCGGGTCGGCCTGGAGTTGACCCTGGTCGCCAACCAGTGGATCCGCACCCCGCCCTCGCGCTGGATCCGCTCCCTCCAGGTGCCGCAGGGCCTGGACGTTGCTGACAGCGCCATCGTCGAACGGGTCGCCGCCGGCGATCTGGTTGTCACCCAGGACATTCCATTGGCCGCGCTGGTGCTCGAACGAGGCGCGCTGGCCCTGCATCCGCGCGGGGAGCTGTTCACCGCCGACACCATCGCCCAGCGCCTGTCGGTACGCAATTTCATGGAAGAGCTGCGCGGCGCCGGCGTCCAGACCGGGGGCCCGCCTCCCCTGCATGCGCGCGACCGCCAGGCGTTCGGCAGCGCGCTGGACCGCTGGCTGGCCCGCATCCGCGTGGCGCGATGAGGCGGGGCCCGGCTCACGCCACCACTGGGCCCAGCTCCAGGCCCAGCTGACGCTGGCTGCTGAACACCCGTCGTTCCCCATTCAGGGGATCGTCGAAGGACAACGCCCGCGCCAGCAGTTGCAGCGGCGCCTGCGCCCCGCTCGCGGCCGGACGCAGCTGCGGATACAGGTCGTCTCCGATGATGGGCGCGCCCAGCGCCGCCATGTGCACGCGCAACTGGTGCTTGCGACCGGTTCTGGGCTGCAGGCGGTAGCGCCAGACCGGACCTGTCGCGTCGATCACCTCGATGCGGGTACTCGCATTCGGCTCGCCCTCCATTTCGCCCATGCGGAAGAACGGCTGTGCCGGGCCGATGCGGCTGTGGCGCTCGAACGGGAAGTCCAGCGCCGGCAGCGCCGGGGCCAGCGCTTCGTAGGTCTTGTCGATGCGGCGCTCGCGGAACAGGCGCTGGTAGGCATCGCGCGACTCCGGTCGCAGCGAGAACAGGACCAGCCCAGCGGTGAGCCGGTCCAGGCGGTGCAGCGGTGCCAGCTGCGCGTTGCCGGTCCGCGCCACCAGCCGCGCCAGCAGGGTTTCGCGGACATGGGCACCCGCCGGGGTCACCGGCAGGAAGTGCGGCTTGTCGACCACCAGCAGATGCTCGTCCTGGTAGAGGATCGTCTCGTTGAACGGAATGCGCGGCTCGTGGCTGACCTCGCGGAAATACAGGATTTCCAGCCCCACCTGCCACGGCTGGTCCGCCGCCAGCGCCCTGCCCTGCGCATCCTGTACCCGTCCGCGCGCGAACCGGTCCTGCCACTGGCTGCGGTCGATGCGCGGAAAGCGTGCGCACAGGCCGTCGAGCAGGGTCGGCCAATGGCCGGGTGGCAGCTGCAGCCGGCTGGGCAGGGTCATCGCGTCCGCTCCGGCGGCAACAGGAACCGCAAGCGTGCCACCGTTGACGCGCGGCAGACACCCCGGCCACGGACACCCCTGCAGCAAACCTCTATCATTGTCCTCTTTAGTCGACGGATCCCCCATGGCCCTCACCGCCACCATCCGCAAGGCCGAGTTGCAGATCAGCGACATGGATCGCGGCTACTACGCGACCCACAACCTGACCCTGGCCCAGCATCCGTCGGAAACCGACGAGCGCCTGATGGTGCGCCTGCTCACCTTCGCCCTCAACGCCGACGACCGCCTGGAATTCGGCCGGGGCCTGAGTACGGATGACGAGCCGGACCTGTGGCAGCACGACTACACCGGCGACATCCTGCAGTGGATCGACCTCGGCCACCCCGATGAATCCCGTATCCGCAAGGCCAGCAATCGCAGCCGCCAGGTGCAGGTGGTCAACTACGGCGGCAATGCGTCCGACATCTGGTGGGGCAAGCAGGGCAAGGGCCTGGCGCGCTTCGACAACCTGTCGGTGATCGACCTCGATGGCACCTTCGTCGAGCAGTGGGGCCAGCAGATCCAGCGTGCCATGCGCTTCAGCGTGCTGATCCAGGACGGCGAGGTGCAGATCCTCAACGACCAGATCCAGCTCGACATCATCCCCACCTGGCGCAAGCGCGCCAAGGCATGAGTACGACGCGCTGCGACGTCGTGGTGATCGGTGCCGGTGCCGCCGGCCTGATGACCGCGATCACCGCCGGCCGGCGCGGCCGCCAGGTGCAGGTGATCGATCACGCCAACAAGATCGGCAAGAAAATCCTGATGTCCGGCGGTGGCCGCTGCAACTTCACCAACACCGGCACCACCCCGGCCAACTTCCTGTCGGCCAATCCGCACTTCTGCAAATCGGCGCTGGCCCGCTATACGCCTTGGCACTTCATCGAGATGGTCGAGCGCCATGCCATCGCCTATCACGAGAAGGAGCTGGGGCAGCTGTTCTGCGACGTTTCGTCCAAGCAGATCGTGAAGATGCTGGTGGACGAGTGCCAGGCAGCGGGTGCGCACATCCGTACCCACTGCAGCGTCGAGCGCATCGAGCACGGGGCGGATGGCTTCCGTGTGCACACCACGCAGGGGATGTTCCACTGCGCCTCGCTGGTGGTCGCCACCGGTGGCCTGTCCATCCCCAGCCTGGGCGCAACAGGCTTCGGCTACGAGATTGCACGCCAGTTCGGGCATGCCGTGCTGCCGACCCGCGCCGGACTCGTGCCGCTGACCCTCAGCGGCAGGCACCAGGAGCGCCTGGCCGACCTGAGCGGTGTCGCCCTGCCGATCGAGGCGCGCTGCAACGGCATGCAGTTCCAGAATTCCATGTTGCTCACCCATCGTGGCGTCAGCGGCCCGGCGATCCTGCAGATCTCTTCCTTCTGGCAACCCGGCGACGCACTGGAACTGGATCTGCTGCCCGGCCAGGATGCCGGCCAGTGGCTGCGACGGATGAAGCAGGAGCGGCCAGCCGCCGAACTGCGCACGGTGCTGGCCGAGGTCCTGCCCAAGCGCCTGGCCCAGCGCCTGTGCGAACACTGGCTGCCGGACCGCCCGGTACGGCAGCTGGATGAGCCCCAGCTGCGCCAGGCTGCGCAGTTGCTGGGTGCGTTCCCGCTGGTGGCCAGTGGCACCGAAGGCTACCGCACCGCCGAGGTCACGCTGGGCGGCGTGGACACCGCCGACGTTTCGTCCTCCACGATGGAATCCAAGCGCGTGCCGGGCCTGCATTTCGTCGGCGAAGTGCTGGACGTCACTGGCTGGCTTGGCGGCTACAACTTCCAGTGGGCCTGGGCCAGCGGCCACGCCGCCGGCAGCGTGGTGTGAACCGCATCGCCGTTCGGGGTGCGGGATGCCTGCACGCATGGACGGCTCGCCGTGCATCGTGTATCAAGATCCGCAGATTGGGGAGCAGTGCATGCAGAACGCGAACGACATCACCATCCGCCTGCTGATCGTCGACGACAGCGGCGAGAATGCGGAAGCCATCGTCAGCACGCTGCGCAACAGCGGCATCGCCGTGCGCCCCTGGCGCCCGCAGGATTCGGCCGAGCTGTCGCAGGTGCTGGCCAACCAGGCCATCGATCTGGTGCTGGCCTCGCCCTCGCAGGGCATCCCGCTGCCGCTGGTGGCCCAGCACATCGCGGCCAGTGGCAAGGACATTCCGCTGGTGCTGCTGGCCGAGCGCATCGACGAGGATGAGCTGGTCCAGGCCAGCAGCCATGGCATCCGCGCCCTTGCCCTCCGTCAACGGCCGGAGCATCTGCTGGCGGTGGTCCGCGACCAGTGGGTCGACCTGCAGGCGCGCCGCGGGCTGCGCCGCATCGAGGCACAGATGCGCGAGACCGAGCGCCGTTGCGACGCGCTGATTGCCTCCTCCCGCGAACCCATCGCCTATGTGCACGAAGGCATGCACATCCGCGCCAACGATGCCTATCTGGACATGTTCGGCTACGAGCATTTCGACGACATCGAGGGCATCTCGCTGCTGGACATGGTGGCCGCCCAGCATGTTGATGACTTCAAGCAGCTGCTGAAGAGCCTCAGCCGCGGCGAAGCGCCACCACCGCAGTACCAGCTCGATGCACGCCACCAGGATGGCAGTGCGTTTCCGGCAACGATGGAATTCACCGCAGCCACCTATGAGGGCGAATCCTGCCTGCAGGTCGTGTTCCGCCGCCGGATCGAGTTCGACCCGGAACTGGCCCGAGAGGTCGAGGATCTTCGCCAGCGCGACCAGGTGACCGGCCTGCTGAACCGGCCGACCTTCATGCTGCAGGTCGAAAGTGCGGTCGCCCAGGCTGGCCGCAGCGAGGGCCAGTTCGGCCTGCTGCTGGTCGAGCCCGACCACTATGCGCGGCTGATGCCGGACATCGGGCTGGCCTCGGCTGATACCCTCATCGGCGCGCTGGCCTCCCTGCTGGCCGATATCGTGGGTGAGGACGCACAGCTGGCGCGCTTCGGCGAACACAGCTTCGCCGTGCTGCAGGCCGGCCCCTATGCGCAGACCGTGGCACTGGCCGAACGCATCCGTGAGGCATATGCCGCCCATGTGTTCAGCATCGGCGCGCGTTCGGCCACGGTCACCGTGAGCATCGGCGGTGTCCAGGTCGGCGAGAAGATCGCCAGTATCGGCCAGGTCCTGGCGCGTGCCAGCGAGTGCACGCAGGCGGCCGCCGAGCTGGGCAACACCTGTCGCATCTTCGATCCGGCCGCGGTCGATCGGGTCGAGGAAGAACGTGTGCAGCGATGGGTCGGCCGCATCCGCGAAGCCCTGGACGGCGACGGCTTCCAGCTGCATTACCAGCCGGTACTGAACCTGCAGGGCGAGCCACTGGAGCTGTACGAAGCCTATCTGCGACTGGAGCACAACGGTGAACTGCTCAGTCCCACCGCTTTCCTTGGCATCGCCGAGGAACACGGGCTGCTGGCCGAGATCAACCGCTGGGTGGTGTCCAAGGCCATCACGGTGCTGGGGCAGCGCGCGCGCGAAGGCAGCGCCACCCAGATGCTGGTGAAGGTCACCCCCGAATCGTTCGACGACCCGCAGATGATTGCCACCCTGCGTGGTGAACTGAAAGCGCACGGGGTTCCGGGCGAGCGCCTGTGGCTGCATGCGCCGGAAGCGAAGGTGTTCACCCACCTGCGCAGCGCCCAGCAGTTCCTGGCCGCCGTGGCCCCGCTGGGCTGCCGCATCGGCCTGGAACAGTTCGGGTCCGGCCTGGATTCGTTCCAGCTGCTGGCCCACTTCCAGCCGCAGTTCCTCAAGCTGGACCGTGGATTCACCAGCGACCTGGCGGCGACCCGCGAGAACATCGACCGCATCAGCCAGATCACGGCGCGCGCGCAGGAGGCCGGTATCCGCACCATCGCCGAGTTCGTCAGCGATGCCAACTCCATGACGCTGCTGTTCAGTGCAGGCGTGGACTACGTGCAGGGCGACTTCGTCGGTCCGGCGCTGCCGACGATGAGTTTCGACTTCGGGTGATCCCGCATCGCCGGGCATGGCCCGGCGCTACCAAGGGGCGCCGGGGTAACGCCGGCCCATGCACGACGAGCCTGCTAGCGCCGGGCCATGCCCGGCGAGCACAGCGGCGCGCCCTATGTGAAAAGGCCGGCTTTCGCCGGCCTTTTCGATCAGGTCATATCGACCAGATTGTTGATCTTCACATCCGGATCGACGTCGGCCTCGTAGTCGACGCCTTCGACGCCGAAACCGAACAGGCGCAGGAAGTCCGCCTTGTAGCCGGCCAGGTCGCTGATCTCGTACAGGTTTTCGTTGGTCACCTGCGGCCACAGCGCAACCACCTTGCCCTGCACGTCTGCCGCCATTTCCTTGTAGTCCGCACGCAGACGGCCTTCTTCATCGACCAGCGCGACGGTGTGGCCATCGCCATCGACCAGATCGTGGCGCAGGCGGTCGATCGCCACGCCGTCGGCCTTGCCGCCGTAGAGGATGTCGTAGAGCACGTCCAGCTGCTCGATGCAGCCTTCGTGGGTGCCCTTCTCCTTCATCACCTTGAACAGCAGCGACAGGTAGAGCGGCATCGTCGGAATGGCCGAGCTGGCCTGAGTGACCACGGCCTTGAGCACCGACACGCGGGCATCACCGCCGATCTTCGCCAGCTTCTCGCGCAGGCCCAGCACCTTGGTGTCGAGATCCTTCTTGGCAGCGCCGATCGAGCCATTCCAGTAGATGGCCTGGGTGATTTCTTCGCCAACGTAGGTGAAGGCGGTGGTGGTGCAGCCGTTGGCCAGCACGCCGGCATCGGCCAGTGCGTCGATCCACATCTGCCAGTCTTCACCGCCCATCACTGCGACGGTCCCTGCGATTTCCTCCGGCGTCGCCGGCTGCAAAGTGGTCTCGGTGATCACTTCCTTGTCGGTATCCAGGCCACGCAGCGTAATCGGCTCACCGATCGGCTTCAGCGTGGAACTGATCACTTCACCGGTCTTTGGGTGCTTGCGGCGCGGCGCAGCCAGGCTGTAGACGACCTGGTCGACCTGGCCGAGATCGGCCTTGATCATCTCGATGGTGCGCGCCTTCACTTCATCCGAGAACGCATCACCATTGATGCTCTTGGCATACAGGCCGGCCTCATCGGCATAGCGGTGGAACGCCGCCGAGTTGTACCAGCCCGCCGTGCCCGGCTTGGTCTCGCTGCCGGGACGCTCGAAGAACACGCCCAGGGTCGCCGCACCGCTGCCGAACGCGGCAGTGATGCGGGCGGCCAGGCCGTAGCCGGTCGAGGCGCCGATCACCAGCACGCGCTTGGGACCGTTCTGGATCGGCGGGCGGGCGCGGATGTAGTCGATCTGCTGCTTGACGGCGGCGTCGCAGCCGGTCGGATGGGTGGTGACGCAGATGAAGCCGCGGACGCGCGGTTTGATGACCATGGATACCTCGGGTTGGCAGATGCGGCGCGCAGGGCGCTCAGCAGGAATCGGAGGGCGCGCCTGCGCGCGCGAACCGCAGGATCGTAGTGCGCGAGAGCCGAATGCACAACCGACGCTGCCGTAGGGTGGTGTTTGTTTTGCAGGGTTGCACCCTGCACCTGCCGAATCAACGTCAACGTCAACGTCAACGTCAACGTCAGAAGCGAGCTATCTGCGGGATGGCGGGGCAGGTCCGGTTGCGGGGGACGCCGCAAGTACGTCCATGTAGGCTCGGTCGCGCCATCCATGGCGCTCACGCCCCCGCAACCGGACCCACCCCGCCTTCGACAGTTTTCTGCGATCTGTCGGAAATGCTCTTGGGGTCAGATCCGTTTTCCACAGGAAAACGGATCTGACCCCGGATTCATTTCGATCAGCCGCCGGAATCTGTCGAAGGTGGGGCGGTGTCAGAGTGCGGGGTGTCAGCCGCAGGACTGCACGCCCTGCCAACAAAAAACCCCGCTTGCGCGGGGTTCTCTGTGCGTTGCGTGCAGCGCGAACGCTTACGGACGGCGGGCCAGAGCCTCGATGTCCTTGGCCTTCGGCAGCAGGTCCTGCTTGCTCACGCGCAGGAAGCCGATCGTGAGCATCGGCACCGCGACCAGGATCGACGACATGACCACGATCACCGCACCGATCATGTGCGTTTCGGCCAGGCCTTCCATCGAGCTGCCACCGTACAGGTACAGGGCCAGTGCGGACAGGAAGAACATCACCGCGGTGATCACCGTACGCGACAGCGTCTGGTTGATCGAACGGTTCAGCACTTCCATCGGCTCCACGCGCAGGCTGCGGAAGTTCTCGCGGACGCGGTCGAACACCACGATGATGTCGTTGATCGCAAAGCCCATCACCGACAGCAGGCCGGCCAGCACCGTCAGGTCGAACTCGCGGCCCAGCAGGGACACGTAAGCCACCGTCACGATCAGGTCGAACATGGCCACGATGCTGGCGGTGACCGCGAACTTCCATTCAAAGCGGACGGCGATGTAGATCAGGAAGCCGGCCAGCATGAAGATGGTGGCGTACAGGCCGTTCATCGCCAGATCCTTGCCGATCTGCGGGCCGACGAACTCATTGCGCAGCACCGTCGCCTGGTTGTCGGCCGAGGACAGCGCCTTGACCACGGCCGCCGCGGTGGCCTTGTCCTCGGCGGCGGAATCGCCGGTACCCGGGGCATGCTCACCGTGCGGCGCCAGGCGGATCAGCAGGTCGGTACTGCCACCGACGCTCTGCACCTGGGCGCCGTCGAAGCCGCTCTGCTCGAGCTTGGTGCGGACCTGCTCGACGTCCACCGGGCGCTCGAAGCGGGCCTCGATCAGGGTGCCACCGGTGAAGTCCAGGGCATAGTTGAAGCCCTTGAAGCCGATGATGGCGATCGATGCCAGGAACACGATGATCGTGACGACCATGGCGACATGGCGCCACCGCATGAAATCGATCTTGGTGTCGTTCGGGAGGATGTGCAGCGGAAACAGTTTCATGTGCGTGTCGTCCCGTCAGATGGCCACGTTCTGGAGCTTCTTGCGGCGGCCGTAGATCAGCGTCGCCAGCGCACGCGACACGGTGATCGCGGTGAACATGGAGGCGAAAATACCGATGATCATGGTCAGCGCGAAGCCCTTCAGCGGACCGGTACCGAATGCGAACAGTGCCACGCCGACGATCAGGCCGGTCAGGTTGGCGTCGAGGATGGTGCCGGAAGCGCGCTCGTAACCGGTCACGATCGCGGTCTTGCCCGGAACACCGGCCCGCAGCTCTTCACGGATACGCTCGTTGATCAGCACGTTGGCGTCGACCGACAGGCCGACCGACAGCGCCAGGCCGGCGAAGCCCGGCAGGGTCATGGTCGCGCCGAACAACGACATCACCGCCACCACGATCAGCAGGTTGAACAGCATCGCCACCGACGTGATGATGCCGAACATGCGGTAGTAGATGCTGAAGAACACCAGGGTGAACAGGAAGGCGAAGACCACGGCGCGCATGCCGTTCTTGACGTTCTCGGCACCCAGGCTCGGGCCGACCACGCGCTCTTCGACGAAGTCCATCGGCGCGGCCAGCGAGCCGGACTTCAGCAGCTTGGCCAGATCTTCGGCTTCCTTCTTCTGCAGGCCGGTGGTCTGGAAGTTCTTGCCGAACACGCCATTGATGTTGGCCACCGAGAT
The DNA here is from genome assembly GCF_054473825.1 of Stenotrophomonas genospecies 5. Taxonomy (NCBI): domain Bacteria; kingdom Pseudomonadati; phylum Pseudomonadota; class Gammaproteobacteria; order Lysobacterales; family Lysobacteraceae; genus Stenotrophomonas; species Stenotrophomonas genospecies 5. Next base: position 608,737 of record NZ_JBTMUW010000001.1, on the reverse strand, counting down.
CACTTCCTCGTTGACCTTGAAGCCGCGCACTTCCTGGCCGTCGACCACGGTCACGGTCGGCACGCGTTCGGTGTACACCACCGCCATCGGCTTGTTCACGTTGGCGCTGGTGAAGTCGAACATGCGCTGGCCACCGACGTTGTTCAGCGTCACGCTGACCGCCGGGGCACCGCTGTTGGCGTCGGTCACCGCCTGCGCAGCCACCATCTGGTCGCCGGTGACGATCACGCGCTTGTTCAGCAGGATCGGGCCGCGGCCGTCACGCTGCTGGTAGACCTTGGCTTCCGGCGGGATGCGGCCGGCGTTGATGGCGTCCTGGGCGTTGCCCTCGACCACCGCACGGTATTCCAGGGTGGCGGTCGCACCGATCATGCGCTTGGCTTCGGCCGTGTCCTGCACGCCGGGCAGCTGCACCACGACGCGGTCGGCGCCCTGGCGCTGGATGATCGGCTCGGCCACGCCCAGCTGGTTCACGCGGTTGCGCAGGGTATTGATGTTCTGCTCGATGGCGCCGTTGGCGATCTGCGAGATCTCGGCCTCCGGCACGGTCACCGTGATGCGGCTGCCGCTGACGTCATAACCGAGGGTCGGCTGCGCCTTGAGCAGGGCCGTGCGGGCGCGCTGCGCGGCGTCGTCACCGGCGGACGGGCTCAGGTTGGCCACGATGCTGTTGTCGGCGCGACGCTCGACCGACTGGTACGGAATGCGTGCGTCGCGCAGGGTGCTGCGCACGTCTTCGGTATAGGCATCCAGGCGCTTGTCCAGCGCAGCCTTCTGGTCCACCTGCAGCACGAAGTGCACGCCGCCCTGCAGGTCCAGGCCGAGCGTCATCGGGCGACCGCCAAGATTGGCCAGCCAGTCCGGAACGGTGGATGCCAGGTTCAGCGCGACCGTGTAGTTCTCACCCACGCTGTCGCGCAGCAGGTCGCTTGCCGCGGCCTGGGTCTTGAGGTCCGGCAGGCGGACGATCAGGCTCTCGCCTTCCTTCTCGGCGCCGAGGCTGGCGATGCCGGCCTTCTTCAGGTCAGCCACCACGCGGTCGCGGAGGGCGTCGTCGACCTGTCCGCCACGGTTGGCGGTGATCTGGACGGCCGCGTCCTTCTGGTAGATGTTGGGCAGCGCATACAGCGTACTGAGCGCAAGTACGATCAGGATGACGACGTACTTCCAGCGTGGAAATTCGAGCATTGCTTGGGTCCCGCGCGGCGCCATCCCCGGCGCCGCGGTTGTGCATCGGAAAGGGAGTGGCTTACTGGGCCGACTTCAGGGTACCGGCCGGCAGCACGTTGCCGACAGCGCCCTTCTGCACGCGGATGCGCACGTTCTCGGCCACTTCCAGGGTGACGAAGTTGTCGCCGATGTCGGTGACCACGCCGGCGATGCCACCGTTGGTCAGCACTTCGTCGCCACGCTTGATCTTCTCCAGCATGGCCTTGTGCTCCTTCTGCCGCTTCATCTGCGGGCGGATCATCAGGAAGTACATGATGGCGATCAGGATGATCGGGAACAGCAGCGTGGTCAGGCCCATGCCCTGCGGTTGGCCACCGGCGGCCTGGGCGTGGGCGGCGGGAATCAGGAAGGCAAGCAGGTTCATCTTTGGTCCTTTGGTTGGGCGGCGCTCCGGCCCTTTCACGGGCGCGGGGTGTCGACCGCGGATCTGGGTCAGCCTTGAAGTATGCCATGGCCCCGGACGTTCGTCCCCGGGCCGTTCGGCAGGGGGGCGCCGGGTTACAGCGGCGGCGGAACCGCTCCGCGTGCCGCATAGAAGGACTCGCGGAAGGCCTGGAAGGTTCCCGCCTCGATCGCCGCCCGGATGTCGGCCATCAGCTTCTCGTAGTAGAACAGGTTGTGCAGGGTGCCCAGCATCGGCGCCAGCATCTCGTTGCAGCGGTCCAGGTGGCGCAGGTACGAGCGGGTGTAGCCGCCGGTACAGGCCACGCAGCCGCAGCCCGGTTCGATCGGGTCCATGTCCCGCGCATACTGCGAATTGCGGATGCGGACGGTACCGAACGAGGTGAAGTAATGCCCGTTGCGCGCGTTGCGGGTCGGCATCACGCAGTCGAACATATCGACGCCGCGTGCGACACCCTCGACCAGGTCTTCCGGCCGGCCCACGCCCATCAGGTAGCGCGGGCGGTCGCCCGGCAGCTCCGGATCCAGGTGGTCGAGCATGGCGTTGCGCTCGTGCTCCGGCTCGCCCACGGCCAGGCCACCGATGGCATAGCCATCGAAGCCGATCGCCTGCAGGGCCTCGGCCGAGCGGCTGCGCAGGTCGGTATGCACCCCCCCCTGGACGATCCCGAACAGGGCCGCATCGTTGCCGAGCTCGTCATGGGCGTTGCGGCTGCGCTGGGCCCAGCGCAGGCTCAGCTCCATCGACCGGCGGGCGACGTCCTCGGTGGCCGGGTACGGGGTGCACTCGTCGAAGATCATCACCACGTCCGAATCGAGCACCTTCTGGATCTTCATGCTCTCTTCCGGGCCGAGGAACACCCGGGCCCCGTCGGTCGGCGAAGCGAAGGTCACGCCTTGTTCGGTGATCTTGCGGCGGTGGGCCAGCGAGAACACCTGGAAACCGCCGGAATCGGTCAGGATCGGGCCGTCCCAGCGGCAGAAGCCATGCAGTCCGCCGTGGTCGGCGATGATGTCCAGGCCCGGACGCAGGTACAGATGGAAGGTGTTGCCAAGGATGATCTCGGCCGCCAGCGCGCGCACCTGGTCCGGCAGGATGCCCTTGACCGAGCCATAGGTTCCCACCGGCATGAAGGCCGGCGTTTCCACCGTGCCGCGCGGGAAGGTCAGGCGGCCGCGACGGGCACGGCCGTCGCGGGTCTTGAGCTGGAACTGCAGTCGGGACATGGAGCGGTCGTTCAGGCAAATAGTCGCCTATTGTCTCCCAAGAAGGCCGCTGCAGGTAGCGCCGGGCCATGCCCGGCGACCGTCGCACCGCCCCCCCTCGCCGCCGGGCGTGGCCCGGCGCTACCGTTATCGTCCCTGCGGGAACAGCAGCATCGCGTCGCCGTAACTGAAGAAGCGATAGCGCTGCTGGATCGCGTGCTGATAGGCCTCGAACACCCGCTCCTTGCCGGCAAAGGCCGAAATCATCATCAACAGGGTGCTTTCCGGCAGATGGAAATTGGTCACCATCGCGTCAACGCTGCGGATCCGATAGCCCGGGGTGATGAAGATCTGCGTCTCGCCGGCGAACGGCAACAGCTCGCCGTCACGCATCGCACTTTCCAGCGCGCGCACCACGGTGGTGCCGACACCGATCACGCGCCCGCCCGCAGCGCGGGTCCGACGCACCTGCTGCACCAGCTCGGCGCCCACGTTCAGCCACTCGCGGTGCATCACGTGGTCCTTCAGGTCATCGGCTCGCACCGGCTGGAAGGTGCCTGCCCCCACGTGCAGGGTGACGTGGCCGAACTCCACGCCCTTGTCCTTCAGCGCGGCCAACAGCGGTTCATCGAAATGCAGGCCGGCGGTCGGTGCCGCCACCGCTCCCACCTCCCGCGCGAACACGGTCTGGTAGCGCTCGCGGTCGTCCACGCCCGGCTCGCGCTGGATGTAGGGGGGCAGCGGCAGGCGTCCGGCGTGCAGCAGCCACTGCTCCAGTGACTCAGGCACATGGAACTGCAGCACATAGAACTCGCCGTCGCGGCCCAGCACTTCGGCTTCGCCACCGGCATCGAGCGCGATGCGGCTGCCGGCCTTGGGCGACTTGCTGGCGCCGACCTGGGCGCGCGCCTGCTGGCCGCCGAGCAGGCGCTCGATCAGGATCTCGACCCGCCCACCGCTGGCCTTCTGCCCGAACAGGCGCGCCGGAATCACGCGCGTATCGTTGAATACCAGCAGGTCGCCCGGCTGCAGCAGCGAGGGCAGATCACGCACCTGCAGGTCGGTGAAGGCGGCAGGGGCCGGAGGCACCAGCAGCAGGCGGCTGGCGGAACGTTCGGCCAGCGGCGCCTGCGCGATCAGTTCAGCCGGCAGGTCGTAGTGGAAATCGGACTTCTTCAAGGCAGTGGGCGGCAACAGGTCGACAATGGCGCGCATTGTACGGCCAGCGTCTGCGAGCCGGCGTGGTCCGCGGCGAACGTCGCGCAAAATGCTGCTATGCAACAGGTTTCTGCGGGGTTATCGCGCAAAAAAACAAGTGCTAGCATCGAGATGGAAGTCCGCTGCACGAGGCCGCCCAGCGCGCGTGATGACGCGCGTTTTGCTTTTTGATGGCCCGTGCGCCCCATTGTTTCAGGAGATCTGCAATGAGCTTCATCGAACGCCTCGCCCCCCTGCGCAGCCAGCCCGGCACCCGCCTCACCACCGGCCTGGACGACGCCACCCTGACCACCCTGTCCGCCCACCATCCGCAGCTGGTGGCTGCGGTCGAGGCCGCCGCCGCGGAGTTCGCCCGTGTGCAGGGCGAACTGGGGCCGTTGCTGGGGCAGGACGAACAGGTGCAGATCGATGCCATGCAGGACGGGTTCGTCAATTTCTACGCCGACGACGCCGTTACGCCCTATGTGGCGCTGGCCGCGCGCGGCCCGTGGGTGGTCACCCTGAAGGGGGCGGTGCTGTATGACGCTGGCGGCTACGGCATGCTCGGCTTCGGTCATACCCCCGACACGGTGCTGGAGGCGATGGCCCGACCGCAGGTGATGGCCAACATCATGACCCCCAGCCTGTCACAGCAGCGCTTCATCACCGCCCTTCGCGCCGAGATCGGCCACCGTCGTGGCGGCTGCCCGTTCGCCCGTTTCATGTGCCTGAACTCCGGCTCGGAAGCGGTCGGGCTGGCCGCACGCATCGCCGACGTCAACGCCAAGCTGCAGACCGACCCGGGTGCGCGCCACGCCGGCGCCGCGATCAAGCGCGTGGTGGTCAAGGGCAGCTTCCATGGCCGCACCGACCGGCCGGCGCTGTACTCCGATTCCAGCCGCAAGAGCTACATGCAGCATCTGGCCAGCTACCGTGGCGAGGATTCGGTGATCACCGTGGCGCCGTACGACGAAGCCGGCCTGCGCGCGGTGTTCGAGGACGCCGCCCGCAACAAGTGGTTCATCGAGGCGGTGTTCCTGGAGCCGGTCATGGGCGAAGGCGATCCGGGCCGCTCGGTGCCGCCGTCGTTCTATGCCCTGGCCCGCGAATTGACGCGCGCGCACGGCAGCCTGCTGCTGCTCGATTCGATCCAGGCCGGCCTGCGCGCGCACGGCGTGCTGTCGGTGGTTGACTACCCGGGCTTCGAAGGCCTGGATCCGCCGGACATGGAAACCTACTCGAAGGCCCTGAACGCGGCCCAGTACCCGCTGTCGGTGCTGGCGGTGACCGAGCATGCCGCACAGCTGTACCGCAAGGGCATCTACGGCAACACCATGACCAGCAACCCGCGTGCGCTGGACGTGGCCTGCGCGACGCTGGCACAGCTGACCCCGCAGGTGCGCGCCAACATTGCCGAGCGCGGCGCCGAAGCCGTGCGCAAGCTGGAACAGCTCAAGGGCGAGCTTGGCGGGCTGATCACCAAGGTGCAGGGTACCGGCCTGCTGTTCTCGTGCGAGCTGGCGCCGCAGTTCAAGTGCTACGGCAGTGGTTCCACCGAAGAATGGCTGCGCCGGCATGGCATCAATGTGATCCATGGCGGCGAGAACTCGCTGCGCTTCACGCCCCACTTCGGCATGGACAGCGAAGAGCTGGATCTGCTGGTGGGCATGGTCGGCCGCGCCCTGCGTGAAGGCCCGCGACGCGAGCAGGCTGCGGCGGCGTAAGCCCCCGCTTTTTGTAGAGCCGAAGGCAGCGGCAGGAGCCGCTGCCAACGTCGCTGGCGACGGCCCGAAGGGTGCCGGTCAGGACGACCGGCATAGCCCATGCTCGGCTAGGGCATTGCCGCGATCTGAACGAAGAGCAGCCGAGCATGGCTCGGCTCTACAGAAGGCCTCTCAAGGCCTCATAATCCTTGGACACCCCGTCCCTGACCGCCCTGCGGTCGGCGACGGGGCGTTTTCGTTTCCGGCCAAGAGACAGGAAGATCCATGAAATCGATCTGTGTGTACTGTGGTTCCAACGCTGGCAGCAAGCCGGCCTATACCGAACGCGCCATTGCACTGGGCGACCGCATCGCCCGCGACGGCCTGCGCCTGGTGTATGGCGGCGGCAACGTCGGCCTGATGGGAACCGTGGCCAATGCCGTGCTCGCGGCCGGCGGCGAGGTCACCGGCGTGATTCCCCGCCAGCTGGCCGACTGGGAAGTGGCCCATCGTGGCCTGACCGAGCTGGAGATCGTCGGCTCGATGCACGAACGCAAGTCGCGCATGTTCGACCTGGCCGACGGCTTCGTCGCCCTGCCCGGCGGCTTCGGCACCATGGAGGAGATCTTCGAGATGCTGACCTGGCGCCAGCTGGGCATCGGCAACAAGCCCTGTGCATTCCTGGACGTGGACGGCTTCTACGCGCCGCTGATCGGCATGATCGATCGCATGGTGGATGAGCGCTTCCTGCACCCGGACCAGCGCCAGGACCTGTGGTACGGCTCGGACATCGAGCAGATGCTGGAGTGGATGAAGAACTACCAGCCGGCACAGGCCTCCAAGTGGATCGACGAGAAGCGCCGCGCCGCCCTGCGTTGATCGTCCGCCGCGTGGCGTCTCAGGGCGCCACGTCGGCCCAGGGAGCCGGTCGCCCCAGCAGGTAGCCCTGGCCGTAATCGCAGCCCAGTTCGCGCAGTGTCTGCCGCTGGGCTTCGGTTTCGATGCCTTCGCCGATGGTTTCGATGCCCAGCGTGCGCGCCAGCGACAGCACGCCCTGTACCAGCGCGCGGGTGCTCTGCACTTCCGGTCCATGCAGGCCGGCAATGAAGCTCTGGTCGATCTTCAGCGTGCTGATCGGGAAGCGGTGCAGGTACGACAACGCCGAGAAGCCGGTGCCGAAGTCGTCCAGCTGCACCTGGATGCCGCGCTCGCGCAGTCCCTGCAGGATATGCAGCGTGTGCGGGCCGTCATCCAGCAGCGCGACCTCGGTGATCTCCAGGCGCAACCGGCGCGGATCGGCCCCGCAGGCGTCGAGCAGGCCGAACAGGCGCGCACTGAAACCGGCCGAACGGAAATGCCGCGGCGACACGTTCACCGACACATAGCCCTGCCCGCCCGCGGCCAGGCCGGCGATGACCTGTTCGTAGATCAGCCAGTCGACCTGTTCGATCAACCCGCTCTCCTCTCCCAGCTCCAGGAACGCGCCCGGCAACAGCAGGCCACGCCGTTCGTGCTGCCAGCGCAGCAGCGCTTCGTGGCCCACCACTTCCCCGTCGGACAGGCGCACGATCGGCTGGTAGAACGGCACGAAATCCCGGTTGTTGATCGCCCGCCGCAGATCGGCTTCCAGATCGAGGCTGCGCATGGCCTGCTCGCGCATGTCCTCGTCGAAGATCGCACAGCGATCATGGCCCTGCGCCTTGGCCCGGTACATGGCGGCGTCGGCATCGCGCAGCAGCTCTTCTCCGGTCCGGTAACGCGGATTCCACAGCGCGATGCCGAGGCTGCCGGACGGGAACAGCTCGCGCCCGGCGATCCACATCGACTCCTGCAATGCCAACAGCAGGCGCTGACCGAAATCCAGGGCCTGCGCCAGGCCCAGCGGGCACTGCAGCAGCACCGCGAACTCATCACCGCCCAGGCGCGCCACCACGTCGTCGGGACCCGCCATCGACACGATGCGCTTGGCCACTTCCACCAGCATGTGATCGCCGGCCGCGTGGCCGATGCTGTCGTTGACCAGCTTGAAACGGTCCAGATCCAGGAACAGCACCGCGAACACCGGACCGTCCTCCTGCCTGGCCAGTACCAGCGCATCCTGCAGCCGGTCCAGCAGGTGCAGGCGGTTGGGCAACCCGGTCAGCGCGTCGTGCATGGCCTGGTGGGTCAGCCGCTGCTCGGCACGCAGGCGCTCGCCGATCTGGCCCAACAGCTTTTCATTGACCTCAGCCAGTTCGCGCGTGCGTTCGTCCACGCGCTTTTCCAGTTCGGCATGCGCCGAACGCAGGCGCTGCTGGTCGCGCTGGCGGGCCAGTCCGGTGCCGATGTTCTGCGCGACGAAGGTCAGCAAGCGCTGGTCGTGGATGCTGAAGGCACGCTGCTCGCTGTAACTCTGCACCACGATCGCGCCAACCACTTCGTCATCGCGCAGCAGCGGCACGCCCAGCCAGCACAGCGAGCGCGCGCCGGACTCGCGCACCTCGCCACTGGCGCGCAGCGAGTCGATCTGCGCGCGGGAGGCCAACAGCGGCTGGCGGTTGCGCACCACGTATTCGGTCAGGCCACGACTGAACGCACGGGAGGCGCGGCTGGCGTGGCGTTCATCCACCGAGTAGACGAAATCCAGTCCATCACCCGCCTCGTTGACCAGCGCGATGTAGAAATTGCGCGCGTCGAGCAGTCGGCCGACCACGCCATGCACCTGGCCGTAGAACTGCTCCAGGCTCTCGGCGGACATCGCCATCTCTGCAATGTCGTACAGCGCGATCTGCAGCTGCTCGGCACGACGACGCTCGGCCACTTCGTCCTGCAGGCTGTGGTTGGCGCGCTGCAGCTCCTGCGTGCGCAGTTCCACCTGCTGCTCGAGCCGCACCTGGGCCTGGCGCCGGTCCATCGCGGTCTGTACGTGCTGGGCAACGAAACCCAGCAGTGCACGCTCGGCCTCGCCATAGCGGTCTGCCTGCTCGTAGCTCTGCACCACGATGGCACCGCACACCCGGCCATCGCGCAGCATCGGCACACCCAGCCAGTCCAGGCTTTCGGGGCCGCGAAGCGGGTCATGCTCCTGCCCGACCTCGCGGGCCAACAGTTCCCGCGAAGGTCCGCTCAGGGGCCTGCCATGGTGCAGCAACGCCACCGTCAGGCTGCGCGGCATTCCACTGGCGTCGAAGCTCTGCGCCGGATCGGCGACGAAATCATCCACCTGGTCGGCGAAGTACAGGAACCTGATCTGGTCGTGCAGGTCATCGTATTCGACGATGTAACAGTTTTCCGCGTACATCAGCGTGCCCAGCACGTCGTGCACGCGGCGCAGCATCTGCCCCATCTCCAGGTCGGCGCCGGCAAGATCGGCAATCTGGAACAGCGCCTGCTGCAGCCGCTCGGCCTCTTCCAGCGCCTTGATCTGTCCCGCCTGGCGGCCCCGCTGCAGGGCCAGTTCCATGGCCTGCCGCGCCAGACCCCACCATGCGGACGAAGGCGCCGCGCCTTCCACCACCAGGTACAGGCGGGCACCATCATGATCCCAACCGTGGCGGCCATCGCCGGCAGCCGGTGCCCCGCTGTCGGCCGCGACCGGGGGTATCGGCCAGATGGCGTCACCGCGCCCCAGCTGGGGATCGTCCCAGCCGACCCGGACCACCGCCGATTCCGGCAGCAGCGCATGCAGCGCGCGCACGAGTTCCGTACTCAGCACGGCCTCGTGTGATGGCGTTTGCGCAGGTTCAGCGTGCGTGGACAAATGACAATCTCTTGGCGCCGTCTGTGCGTCGCCTCCCCTGAGCCGCCGAGCATAGCGCGCCACCGGGGGGGCAATGGAAGCCCGGCAACCCCGAATCGTGCGCCCGTTCGTTATTCCTGGCGTCCGCACCCCGTTCCGAGCCATGAACCTCGCCCTGTCCGCCCCCGCACCCCGCTATGCGCCATCGTCGGCAGGCCTTAACCTGTACCGCGTGGAAGCCAGCGCCCTGCCAACCGATGAAGCCTTGATGCTCGCCTGGGCCGGCGGCGACCTGCACGCGTTCGAGAGCCTGTATGCGCGCCATCGCAAGCGCCTGTTCGGCTTCCTGCTGCGCCAGCTGCGCGATACCGCCCTGGCCGAGGAGATCTTCCAGGACGTCTGGCAACGGGTCATCAGCGCACGGTCCGGCTGGCAGCCGGATGCCGCCTTCAGCACCTGGCTGTTCCGCATCGCGCACAACCGGCTCAACGATCACTGGCGCGCCGCACGCCACCGCCCGGCGGCGCCGGCCGATGCCGAGCTGCGTCTGGCCGCGCTGGAAGACGGGCAGACCCCGGAAGCAGAGCTTTCAGAATTCGAGCAACGTCGCCGCATCCAGCGCGCGATGGAAGAACTGCCGCTGGAGCAGCGCGAAGTGCTGCAGCTGCGGCTGGATCAGGAACTGAGCCTGGAGGAGATCGGCCAGATCACCGGCGTAGGCCGGGAAACCGTGAAATCGCGGCTGCGCTATGCGATGGACAAGCTGCGTGCGGGACTGAACGCATGAACCGAGACGAACCCCTGACGCCTGAAGAGCGCGAGCTGGCGCGCCTGCTCGGCCGTCGTGTCGAACAGGCGCCTCCGGCGGCGCTGGATGCCACGATCCTGGCGGCCGCCCGTGCGGCGGTGCAGGCGCCACCGGCCGACGCGGCCGACGCGGGCAGCGTGCGTGCACGGCGGCCGCGCCGGCACTGGCCTGCGGTGTTCGGCGTTGCTGCATCGATGGTATTCGCCATCGGAATCGCCTGGCAGCTGCGCCCGGAACCGCCCGCGGTCCCGGCGCACGATGCACAGATCACTGCGCCGCGCGTCGCCGGCGAGGTCGCTGCCGAAGTGGCCGCGCAGCCTGCCGAGGACCCCACCCGGCCTTCCCCTGCCGAGTCGGCCATCGCAAGTGCGCCGCCGGCACCACCGGCGCCGGTCGCGGCACCCAGGCCCGCCGCGCCGGCCCGATCCTCTGCACCGCAGACACCGGCACCGACGGTGGCGGCACGAGCGAAGGCGGCGGCTCAGGCCACCGAGCGCGCCGCCGCCGATACCGCAGCTCCGCCGCCGGCTGCGGAACCTCCGGCCGCTGTGGCCTATTCGGCACCGCTGCCCGCTGCGGCGCCTGCGCCGCCGTCGCTGGAAGCGCGCGACGCCGTTGCCCCCCTGTCCGGCGCGATGGAGGCCGCCCCGGCCAGCGCGGGACAGCGCGGTGACACCACGACGCTCAAGCGGGCCGCACCGCTCCGCAGCGCACCGGGCGTGATGCGTCGCGGCAGCGATGCCGCGCTCAGCGCTACGGCCGTGCAGGCCGAAGTGGCCGCCGACGCCCAGCTGCCCCGCCGGCAGTGGCTGCAGAAGATCCGCGAACGTCGCGACGAAGGCCAGCGCGACATCGCCCGTGCCAGCCTCGAGCGCTACGTGCAGCAGTATCCGGAGTCGCGGCTGCCACGCGACCTGCGTCCTCTGCTGGACGACTGAAGCATGGGGGCGGCAACCCCGTAGAATGAAGGGAATGCCCGATACCCTCGCCCAGCCCGTCAGCCACACGCTGGAAGTCAAGCACAGCCGCTTCATCGCCCATGCCGCGCCCATCGATGGCGCGGCGGCGGCGATGTCGTTCCTGCAGCGGGTGATGGTGGCCGACGCCACGCACAACTGCTGGGCCTACCGGCATGGACAGGAGTATCGCTCCAGCGATGATGGCGAGCCGGCGGGGACTGCCGGCCGGCCGATCCTGGCCGCCATCGATGGCCAGGGCTTCGACCGGGTCATGGTGGTGGTGATCCGCTGGTACGGGGGTATCAAGCTCGGCGCCGGCGGTCTGGTCCGCGCCTACGGCGGTACCGCCGCCGAGTGTCTGCGCACGGCACCGCGGCTGCCGCTGGTGGCGATGGCACGGCTGCAGCTGCTGGCCGGCTTCGAGGACCTGGGTACCCTGCATGCGGCCCTGCCCGCGTTCTCCGCCGAGAAGCAGGATGAACAGTTCGACGCTGAAGGCGTGCGCCTTCGGATCGAATTACCCGCCGACCAGGCCGACGCATTGAAAATCCGCCTGCGAGACGCCACCCGTGACCGTATCCGTATCCGAGATGACGACCAGGATGACTGACAAGGACGACGCGGCCGCCGCGACCCCGCCATTGCGCCGCCTCGGCAGCCTGCGAACGCTGTGGCCATTCGTGCGCCGGCACAGTGGCCTGTTCGCCGCCTGGCTGCTGGCGCTGGCCGTCTCCTCGGCCGCCACCCTCAGCCTGCCTCCGGCCGTCAAGCAGATGATCGACCACGGCTTCAGCAGCGGCGGCCAGATCAACCGGGCTTTTGCCCTGCTGATGCTGGTGGCGGTAGTGCTGGCGATCGCCACCTCCGCACGCTTCTACTTCGTGTCGCTGCTCGGCGAGAAGGTAGTGGCCGACCTGCGCAGCCGTCTGTACGGGCACCTGATCCAGTTGGGTGCCGGTTTCCATGACCGCAGCCGCAGCGGCGAACTGGTCTCGCGCCTGACCGCCGACAGCGAGCTGCTGCGCAGCGTGGTGGGCTCGACCATGTCAGTCGCATTGCGCAGCAGCGTGACGGTGGTCGGCAGCCTGGCCATGCTGTTCGTGACCAGTCCGCGCCTGGCGGCGTGGTCGCTGCTCGGCATCCCGCTGGCGGTACTGCCCATCATCATCGGCGCACGCAAGCTGCGCACGGTCGCGCGCAGCAGCCAGGACCGCATTGCCGACGCCAACAGCCTGGCCAGCGAGACCCTCGGTGCCGTCCGCACGGTGCAGGCACATGCGCGCGAGCCTTACGAGCGCGGCCGCTTCGACCTGGCGCTGGGCGATGCGATCCGGGCCGCACGCCGGCGCATCGGCGCACAGTCGCTGGTCACCGCCAGTGCCATCCTGCTGATCTTCGGTGCCATTGTCGGCGTGCTGTGGCTGGGCGCCCACGATGTCATCGAGGGCCGCCTCAGTGCCGGCACCCTGGGCCAGTTCGTGCTGTATGCGCTGATCGGCGGTGGTTCGGTGGGCGCTCTGGCCGAAGTCTGGAACGAGCTCCAGCGCGCTGCCGGCGGCATGGGCCGGATCGGCGAACTGCTGCAGGAGGATGTCGAGATCCGCGCGCCCGCGCATCCACGCGCGCTGCCGCAGCCGCTGCAAGGCGAGATCCAGTTCGACGACGTGGTGTTCCACTACCCGCAGCGACCGGACCAGGCCGCGCTCGACCACTTCAGCCTGCATGTGCGCCCCGGCGAGACCGTGGCCCTGGTCGGCCCATCGGGCGCCGGCAAGAGCACGGTGCTGTCGATGCTGCTGCGCTTCCATGACCCGGCCACCGGCCGCATCTGCGTGGACGGCATCGATGTGCGCGAGGTCGATCCCGCCGACCTGCGCGCCCAGCTGGCCCTGGTGCCGCAGCAACCGACGCTGTTCGCCGCCAGCGCCCGCGACAACATCCGCTACGGCCGCCTGCAGGCCAGCGATGCCGAAGTCGAGGAAGCGGCTCGTGCCGCTGAGGCCGATGGCTTCCTGCGTGCGTTGCCGCAGGGCTATGACAGTGAGCTGGGCGAGCGCGGCGCGCGCCTGTCCGGCGGGCAGCAGCAGCGCGTGGCGATCGCCCGCGCGCTGCTGAAGGATGCGCCGATCCTGCTGCTGGACGAAGCCACCAGCGCGCTCGACGCGCAGAGCGAGTACGGTGTACAGCAGGCGCTGGAGCGCCTGATGGCGGGCCGCACCACGCTGGTCATCGCACACCGTCTGGCAACGGTGCTCAAGGCCGACCGCATCGTGGTCATGGACCAGGGGCGCATCGTCGCCGAAGGCACGCACGCACAGTTGTTGGCTGAAGGGGGTCTGTACGCGGAGCTGGCGCGACTGCAGTTCATCGATTGATGACGGTCGGCTAACACCTCTGTCGCCAAGCTGGCCGCGCAGAAGCAGCATCCGCTGAAGGAGGTGGACGATGTCGTTCCGTCAGTTTCCCGCAGTCGACAGCAATGGCGAGAGCCATATCATCATCGAGTTCAAGCCCGAGGCCAATGGCAGCGGGCATCATTCCGAAGCCACCCCGCGCTACGAGCTCGACGACGGGCGTCATCTGGTGCGCAATGGCCGCGAGTTCAGCACCAGTGGCGGCGAACTGCGGCTGACCATCTAGCGTCGCGCGGGTCAATCGCAGGGCCGCCGGGCGTAGCCCGGCCCCACCGGCAGCACCCTGGTCAGTTTTTCGCCACAGATCTTGACAGCCTGTGCTGGCAAGGCATGAGCAGTGTTATCCACATGTTTGCGCAGAATTCATCCACATCCCCTGTGGATGAATGCACTACGCCAGTACCCGTCCGATTCCGCTGGCATCCACGGCGGCCGCTGCGTCGGCCAGGGCACGGGGATCACTGCCGGCGACGAAGCCGATGCGGAAATGCACTTCCCCGCCCGGCGTGCGCGAGGAATGGATGGAAGCCAGGCTGATGCCGTGCTGCTCGAAGATGCTCAGCAGTTCACGCAGTGAGCCCGGGCGATCTTCCGGCAGGTGGACCGACACGGCGTTGCGCTCGGTCAGATCGGCCAGCAGGTAGCCCACCCGCTCGAAGGTATAGTTTCCCGAGGCCAGTGCAGGCGCGCCGAAGGCGGCCTGGTTCGCCGCCAGCATCTGCTCGCGGAACGCACCGCGCGCCATGTCGTCGCCTTGGTCCACCTGGGCCTGCAGCATGCGCAGCTGGCCGACCAGGCGTTCCAGCATCGGCGCGACATGCGGATTGCCGAACTGGATGTCCTCATAGATCGCCGGATTCAGCGAGAGGATGCGCGAGATGATCGCGGTATCCAGTTCGAACGACGCCGAGCGATAGGGAAGCATCGCTTCCAGTGTCCCCAGTTGCGGCTGATATTCCCGCAGCACGCCGGCCTGGGCCAGATGCGTGGCATGCACCATCGCCTGCACCAGCGCCATCATCTGGTCATGGTGCTGTGGCGTGGCGCGCACACACTCGGCCTGCAGCGCCACGCACAGCGCATCCAGCCAAGGCCGACAGTGCTGCAGTCGCGCTTCGCAGACCACCATCACCCTGCCCTTCAACGTGGGGGCTTTCGGCGGCGCGGTCATCGGGTGCAGGCCGACCACTTCGGCCTGTGAGGCAAGCATCGCCTGTACCGGCGCGTCCTTGACCGAGGTGACATCGAGCCACAGGCGCCCGCGTTCACGACCCGCCGAGCGGCGCACGTATTCGGCGATCAGTTCCGGCGTATGCCGGATCGGTGCGGAGAACACCAGTACATCGGCCTCGGCCAGCAACTGCTCCGGTGTATGCGAAGCAGCATCGGCCGGATCGTGGCCGATCACCTGCAGTCGCATCTGCTGCTCGAAGAAGCGGCCCAGCCAGCGCCCGTAGGCGCCGGCACTGCCGACGATGCCGATCGTGCGCGGCGCAAAGTGCTGCACTGCCGTCATGCCACGCGTTCAGCGCGGAAGCGCGTGCCTTCGGCCAGTGCGGCGGGCGCCGCGGCAATCACGTCGAACTCCTCGAAACCATTGGCCAGCGTGGCCTCCAGGGCGGCATGGGTACCCGCGATGGCACGCGAGATCGCCTGCTGCATCGACTCTCCCCGCAGCAGGAACGACACCACCAGCGACATCAGTACGTCGCCGGTCCCGGCCACGTCCACCGGCAGCAGCGGCGAGGTCCAGCGCCAGGTCTCGTCGCGTCCCACCGCCAGCGTCACCAGCTCGCCCGGCGTGCCACCCACGCTGTGCGCGATCACCCAGTGCGGACCACGCGCCAGCAGCGTACGCGCGGCGGCGATGGCGTCGGCCTCGGCCAGTGCCGGCATGCCGGTCAGACGGGCCAGCTCGAATGCATTCGGGGTGACCAGCCAGGCATGCGGCAGCAGCCGTTCGGCGAAGATCGCCTCCAGACCCGGCTCCACATAGGGGCCGGTATGGGTATCGCCGATCACCGGATCCAGGCAGTAGCGCAGCTGCGGGCACGCGGGCAGGACCTGATCGAGCCAGTCGGCGAACGCCGCACCATTGGCGGTGCTGCCGAAGTAGCCGGAAACCAGCATCCTGGCCCGCTGCGGCAAGCCACGCTCGTGGGTGCCCAGCAGCAGATCGGCGAACCAGTCACTGGGCAGTACGCGGCCGCGGGTGGTCTCGTAGAACGGCGCGTTGCTCAGCAGCGTGGTCGGGATGTCGGCCACGCGCACACCGAGCGCGCGCATCGGCGGCATGGCGGCACTGTTGCCGGCATGGCCGTAGACAAGCTGCGACTGGACCGAAATGACATCGACCGGCGACGGCCCATCCGGCCGCTGGCGGCGACCGTGGACCAGATGGGTATCAAGGGATTCGCTCATATCCGCATTCTACGCCCAAGGGGGTTTTCGGCAGGGCTTGCAGCCCTGCACCTGCTCAATGCAACGGCAACGGCCGAAGCCAAAGCCAAAGCGGCATTCCGTGGGGTGGCGGGGCGGTGTGGGTGGTCAGGACACGCCGTAAACCCATCCATGGGGGCTCGATGGCGCCATCCATGGCGCCAACGGTCCTGACCACCCACACCGCCCCACCTTCGACAGGTTCACGCGGCTGTTGGTAACTGCGGCTGTTGTTCCGCGCGGCTGTTGGTAGGTGTCGACCTTGGTCGACACATCTGTCAGATATCGAATGAATTCATCCACGCATGGCGTGGATCTACCGTGTCGACCAAGGTCGACACCTACCAGAGCAGAGTGCTGTTCCGACAGATCGCGGAAAACCACCGAAGGCGGGGTGGGTCCGGTTGCGGGGGCGTGAGCCGCATGGATGCGGCGACCGAGCTTACATGGACGTACTTGCAGCGTCCCCCGCCAACCGGACCCACCCCGCCAATCCACGGATAGCGCGCTTCGGTTGTTGCCGTTGCCTCTGCAGGTGCAGGGCTGCAAGCCCTGCAAACCCACCCTCCCTCAGTGAGCAGCAGGCCGCGACGGCGGCAGCCATGCCGCCACGATGCCGAGCAGCGGCAGGAACGCCGTCAGGTGATAGACGTATTCGATGCTGGTCCTGTCCGCCAGCAGGCCCAGCACCGCCGCGCCCAGGCCGCCCATGCCGAACGCAAAACCGAAGAACAGGCCCGACACCATGCCGATCCGGTGCGGCATCATCTCCTGCGCATAGACCACGATGGCAGAGAAGGCAGACGACAACACGAAACCGATCAGCACCGCCAGCACCGTGGTCCACAGCAGATCCGCATGCGGCAACGCCAGTGCGAACGGCGCCACACCCAGGATCGAGGTCCAGATGATCGGCTTGCGGCCGATGCGATCGCCCAGGGGACCGCCCAGGAAGCCACCCGCCGCCGAAGCCACCAGGAACGCGAACAGGTGCAGCTGCGCCTGCGCCACCGGAATGCCGAAATGGTGGATCAGGTAGAAGGTGAAGTAGCTGCCGATGCTGGCCATGTAGAAGTACTTGCTGAAGATCAGCACCAGCAGGATCGCCAGCACCTTGGCCACGGTGCGCGGAGGATGCCGCGACGCCACCGCCGCCACGCCGGCCGGGCGGGGTGCGCCCAGGTGCAGCGCATACCAGCGGCTCACTTAGGTCAGCAGGGCGATGCCGACCAGCGCAGCACCGGCAAACCATGAGGCCGCATGCTGGCCGTACGGCACGATCACGGCGGCGGCAATCAGCGGCCCCAGCGCGGTACCGAAGTTGCCGCCGACCTGGAACACCGACTGTGCGAAGCCATGGCGCCCGCCAGACGCCAGCCGTGCGATGCGCGACGCTTCCGGGTGGAAGATCGCCGATCCGATGCCGACCAGCGCGGCGGCCATCAGGACCATCGCATAGTTCGGCGCGAAGCCGAGCAGCAGCATCCCGCACAGCGTCGAGGCCATGCCGATCGGCAACGAGTACGGCGCTGGATGGCGGTCGGTCTGCATCCCCACCAGCGGTTGGAAGATCGACGCGGTGAGCTGGTAGGTCAGCGTGATCAGTCCGATCTGGGTGAAGCTGAGATTGAAGCCGCCCTTGATGACTGGATAGATCGCCAGGATCAACGACTGCATCATGTCGTTGACGACATGCGAGGTGGAGATGGCGGCCAGTACGCCGGGCGCCACCGGGCGGGAGGTCGTTGCAGGGGAAGCCAGAGTCGACATGGACGCAGTCAGATTTGAGGGCGGTTCCGCATGCTACGGTTGCCTTCCCCTCCCTTCTGCCGCGTTCGGGTCATGGCCTATCGCAAAAAGGACATTGGCGGTGACGTCGATCCGGCTGCGCCGTGGCGCGATGTGCCGCTGCATCGCCCGGTCACCTACCGGGTTACCCAGTACCCGGCCGGCACCCATATCGCAGGCCACAAGCACCAGCGCCACCAGCTGGTCTATGCCATCTCCGGGCTGATGGTGGTGCGCTCGGAAGTCGGTCGCTGGGTCGTGCCCTCCACCCGTGCGATCTGGATGCCGGCCGGCATGGTGCATGCGGTGGACTGCATTGCCGCCGTGCACATGCGCAGCCTGTACATCGACCCGTCATTCGCCCCGCAACTGCCGGCCGAACCGTTCGCGGTACAGGTGGCACCGCTGCTGCGCGAACTGCTGCAGGCAGCCACCCTGATCAAGGGCGAGCACATCGAAGACAGCCGCGATGGCCGCGTGGTGCGCCTTCTGCTGGACGAGCTGCATCGCATGGACGTATTGCCGCTGCACCTGCCCGCGCCTACCGATCCGCGCCTGCAGCGGATCTGCCAGCACCTGCAGAAGCACCCCGGCGATGACGCCACGCTGCAGGACTGGGCGCAGGCACTGGAAGTGGATGTGAAAACCATCCAGCGCCACTTCGCCAACGAACTGGGCATGACCTTCGGCCAGTGGCGGCAGCAGGCGCGGCTGCTGGCGGCAATGGAACGGCTGGCGACCGGCGAGAAGGTCATCGATGTCGCACTGGCGATGGGCTACGACAGCCCCAGCGCGTTCACCAGCATGTTCAAGCGCCAGCTGGGGCAGACCCCGGCGGCGTTCTTCCGCTGACCCGAGGCACAGAAACGCCGGGCATGGCCCGGCGCTACCGTTCAACGCTTGCGTTGAAAATTCAGGACGTCATCCGGTCCCAGAAGCCCTTCACGCCGTCCATGAAGGTGGCGGACTTCGGCGAGTGCTTGCGCGCTTCCTCACCGACGAAGGTGGCCTCGAACTGCTCCAGCAGCCTGCGCTGGTCGTTGGTCAGGTTGACCGGCGTCTCGACCACCACGCGGCAATACAGATCGCCCTCGCTGCGGCTGCGCACCGAACGCACGCCCTTGCCGCGCAGGCGGAACAGTTTCCCGGTCTGGGTCTCTGCCGGAATGCGGATCTCCGCTTCGCCACCCAGCGTCGCCACGCGCACGGTATCGCCGAGCGCCGCCTGCGAGATGCGGATCGGCACTTCACAATGCAGATCGTCGCCATCGCGCTGGAAGATGGGGTGCTCGCGCACGCGCACTTCCACGTACAGGTCGCCCGGCGGCGTGCCGGCCGGCCCCGCTTCGCCCTCGCCAGCCAGGCGGATGCGATCGCCGGTGTCGACGCCCGCCGGCACCTTCACCGACAGCACCTTGTCTTCCTCGACACGGCCATTGCCGTGGCAGGTCTTGCAGGGCTTGGCGATGATCTGGCCGCGGCCGCCGCAGTTGTGGCAGGCCTGCTGCATGGCGAAGATACCGCGCTGGATGCGCACCTGGCCGCGGCCGTGGCAGACGTTGCAGGTCTCCACCTTGCCATCTTCCGAGCCGCTGCCATCGCAATCGCCGCATTCGGCCAGGGTCGGGATCTCGATGCGGCGCTCGACGCCACGCACCGCTTCTTCCAGGTCCAGCTCCATCACGTAACCGATGTCGGCACCGCGGCGTGCCTGGCGCGGACCGCCGCCGGCACCACCGAAGATGTTGCCGAAGATGTCGCCGAAGATATCGTTCATGTCCGGACCACCCGGACCGCCCCCGCCCATGCCGTGCTCGAACGCGGCATGGCCGTGGCTGTCATACATCCGGCGCTTGTTGCCGTCGGACAGGACCTCGTAGGCTTCCTTGCACTCCTTGAAGGAGGCTTCGGCAGCCGCATCACCCGGATTTCGGTCCGGATGGAACTTCATCGCGCAGCGGCGGTAAGCCTTCTTCAGCTCTTCTTCGTTGGCGGTGCGGGCCACGCCCAGCACTTCGTAGTAATCGCGCTTGCTCATATCGTGAATCGGCTTCCGGAATGTCGGGATTCGTCAAAGCGGAAGAGCGGAACCAGGTCCGCTCTTGCGTCGGGCGCCCCGACGCGCCGGAGGCGGTCAGGACCCTGATGCGACAACGGGACGCTGCCAGGCAGCGTCCCGCGTCGGTCCGGATCAGGACTTCTTGTCGTCCTTGACTTCGGTGAACTCGGCGTCCACCACGTCGTCGTTGCCCTTGCCCGCATTGCCGGCATCGGCGCCCGGGGCACCGCCCTGCTCTGCCGACGCTGCGGCGAACAGCGACTGGCCGGCTTCCTCCAGCACCTTCGACTTGGCTTCGATCTGTGCCTTGTCGTCGCCCTTCATCGCGGTTTCAAGATCGGCCAGAGCCGCTTCAACCTTGCCGATGACATCGCCGCCGACCTTGCTGCCGTGCTCGGTGATGGCGCTGCGGGTGCCGTGGATCAGGGCATCGGCCTGGTTGCGGGCCTGCACCAGCTCCTGGAACTTCTTGTCTTCTTCGCGGTTGGCTTCCGCGTCGGCGACCATGCGCGCGATCTCTTCCTCGGACAGGCCCGAGCCGGCCTTGATCTCGACCTTCTGTTCCTTGTTGGTCTTCTTGTCCTTGGCCGACACATGCAGGATGCCGTTGGCGTCGATGTCGAAGGACACTTCCACCTGCGGCAGGCCACGCGGCGCCGGCTCGATGCCGGACAGGTCGAACTTGGCCAGCGACTTGTTGAAGCGGGCCTGTTCGCGCTCACCCTGCAGCACGTGCACGGTCACAGCCGACTGGTTGTCCTCGGCGGTGGAGAACACCTGCGAGGCCTTGGTCGGGATGGTGGTGTTCTTCTCGATGATCTTGGTGAACACGCCGCCCATGGTTTCGATGCCCAGCGACAGCGGGGTCACGTCCAGCAGCAGCACGTCCTTGACGTCGCCGCCCAGCACGCCACCCTGGATCGCCGCACCCAGTGCCACGGCTTCGTCCGGGTTGACGTCCTTGCGCGGCTCCTTGCCGAAGAACTCGGTCACCGCCTGCTGCACCTTCGGCATGCGGGTCTGGCCGCCGACCAGGATCACTTCGCTGATGTCGCTCGAACGCAGGCCGGCATCGTTCAGGGCGACGCGGCACGGCTCGATCGACTTCTTGATCAGGTCTTCCACCAGCGCTTCCAGCTTGGCGCGGGTCAGCTTGATGTTCAGGTGCTTCGGACCCGACGCGTCAGCGGTGACGTACGGCAGGTTCACTTCGGTCTGCTGGGCGCTGGACAGCTCGATCTTGGCACGCTCGGCAGCGTCCTTCAGGCGCTGCAGGGCCAGCGGATCCTTGCGCAGGTCGATGCCCTGGTCCTTGTTGAACTCTTCCACCAGGTACTCGATGACGCGGTTGTCGAAGTCTTCGCCGCCCAGGAAGGTGTCGCCGTTGGTGGCCAGCACTTCGAACTGCTTCTCGCCGTCGACGTTGGCGATCTCGATCACCGAGACGTCGAAGGTACCGCCGCCCAGGTCGTACACAACGATCTTGCGATCCTTGTTGTCGCCCTTGTCCAGGCCATAGGCCAGCGCGGCCGCGGTCGGCTCGTTGATGATGCGCTTGACGTCCAGGCCCGCGATGCGGCCAGCATCCTTGGTGGCCTGGCGCTGGCTGTCGTTGAAGTAGGCCGGCACGGTGATGACCGCTTCGGTGACCTTCTCACCGAGGAAGTCCTCGGCGGTCTTCTTCATCTTCTCCAGTACCTTGGCCGAGATTTCCTGCGGCGCCATCTTCTTGGCGTCGCTGGTGGCCACCCACGCATCACCATTGTCATGGGCGAGGATGCTGTACGGGACGTGGGCGATGTCCTTCTGCACCTCGGCGTCGGTGAACTTGCGGCCGATCAGGCGCTTCACCGCGTAGAAGGTGTTCTTCGGGTTGGTCACCGCCTGGCGCTTGGCCGAGGCACCGACCAGGACTTCGCCGTCCTTGGTGTAGGCGACGATCGACGGGGTGGTGCGATCGCCTTCCGAATTCTCGATGACGCGGGCCTTGCCGCCGTCCATGATCGCCACGCACGAGTTGGTGGTGCCGAGGTCGATACCAATGATCTTGCCCATGGGGGAGACTCCTGAGAAATGCTGTGTGGATGTCAGTCCGGCCGCTCGGCCGGTGGATGAATGGGATGTGGGGGAGGCTCGTGGAACATTCAAGCCATCTCCCGAACGCTGTGTTCAGCCGTTCAAGGTTCGCCGGGCATGGCCCGGCGATGACGATCCGGGGGTAGCACCGGGCCATGCCCGGCGGCCGCTCCCGGATCGACCGCTCAGTCGGCGGCCACCACCACCAGCGCCGGCCGCAGCAGGCGCTCGTTGAGCAGATAGCCCTTCTGGAACACGGTCACCACGCTGCCCGGGGCGGCGTCCGGGGCCGGCACCTGGCTGATCGCCTGGTGGTGCTCCGGGTTGAACGGCTGGCCGGTCGGGTCAATCAGGACCAGGCCGTTGTCGGCGGCGACCTTCAGCAGCTGCTTGTAGGTCAGCTCCAGGCCCTCGCGCAGCGGGTGCGGGTCGTCGCCGGCGGCCTTCAGGCCGGCATCCAGGCTGTCGAACACGGGCAGCAGTTCGCCCAGCAGCTTCTCGTTGGCGAACTTGCGGGCCTGCTCGATGTCGCGGGCCACGCGCTTGCGCTGGTTCTCCAGGTCGGCGCGCTCACGCAGCGCATCGGCCCTGACCTGCTCGACTTCCGCGCGCAGGCGCTCCACTTCGTCATTGACGCCTGCTGCGGCGGCCGCGTCGGCGGCGCTCTGCTGGGATTCGAAATCTGGATGTTCGTGGTTCATGTCTGGGTCCCTGGCGGTCACTCCCCGCCTCCACCCACCCTAGTGTGGGCGGGATGCTGCGTTTCAAGCGTCCGCGGCACCGGATCCGCGCCCGGTCGGTGAAAAGGCCGCGCCCAGCACGTCGGCGGTGGCCTGTACCAGCGGGATCATGCGGTCGTAGGCCATCCGCTTCGGCCCGATCACCCCCAGCACGCCCAGCACCTGCCCATTGGCCGCATACGGGGCGGTCACCAGCGAAACGCCCTGCAGCGGCATCATCCCGGTCTCTTCGCCGATGAAGATGCGCACGCCCGGGGCCTGGATGGTCCGCTCCAGCAGCTGCAGGATCTCGCGCTTGCTGGAAAAGAGCTCGAACAGTTCACGCAGGCGCTCCAGGTCGGACAGGTCCTGGACCCCCATCAGGCGGGTCTGGCCCGCCACCAGCATGTCGTCGGCCGCGGGCTGCAGGGCCTGCTCGGCCAGTTCGATGCTGTGCGCCAGCAGCTGCTCCAGCTCGGAACGGGCATCGCGCAGTTCCAGCAGCAGGCGCGTCCGGATCTCCGCCAGCGGCAGCCCGGCGAAATGGGCGTTGAGGTAATTGGCGACCTGCTCCAGCTGGCCCGGGGCGAAGTCCTGGCGGGTTTCGATCACCCGGTTCTGGACCTCGTTGTCGGCGAACACCAGGATCGCCAGCACCCGGCGGCCGTCCAGCGCCACGAAATCGATCTGGCGGAAGGCGAACTGCTCGCGCCGCGGCGCGCTGACCACGCCGACGAAGTGGCTCATCGCCGACAGCAGCTCGGAGGCACTGCCGAGCAGGGCCTGGGTGCTGCCGCCACCGGCCAGTTCCTGGCGCAAGCGGGCCAGCTCGCCCTCGCCCGGCGGCTGCATCTGCAGCAGGCTGTCGACAAACACCCGGTAGCCATGCGCGGTCGGGATCCGCCCGGCGGAGGTATGCGGCGACGCCAGCAGGCCCAGGTCCTCCAGGTCGCCGAGGATGTTGCGGATGGTGGCCGGGCTGACTTCCAGCCCGGCCACGCGCGCCAGCGTCTGCGAGCCCACGGGCTCACCATCCTGGATGTGGCGCGCGATCAGCGTGCGCAGCAGATGGCGCGCGCGCGGGGCGAGTTGGTCGGCGGAACCGTGCATGGAATCAACCTGTGAGACACGGAGACTAGATAATGGCGCCGGATCACCTTGGCAAGCCATTGGACCGCCCGCGTGCGCGTGCTAGCGTTGCGCGGCTCAGATACCCCCAGACCCATGCTCAGACACCTATCGATCAAGGATTTCGCCGTCGTCCGCGCTACCGAACTTGAATTCGGGCCTGGCATGACCGTGGTTTCAGGCGAGACCGGCGCCGGCAAGTCGCTGATGGTCGACGCGCTGGGCTTCCTGTCCGGCCTGCGCGCCGACAGCGGCGTGGTCCGCCACGGTGCCGCCCGTGCCGAGCTGTCGGCCGAGTTCGCGCTGGAGCATCTGCAGGCCGCACGCCAGTGGCTGGCCGACAACGAGCTGGACGATGAGGACCAGTGCCAGCTGCGCCGCGTGATCCGCGCCGACGGCGGTTCGCGGGCCTGGATCAACGGCCGCCCGGTCACCCTCGCCCAGCTGGGCGAACTGGCCGCGCTGCTGGTGGAAATCCACGGCCAGCATGAACAGCAGGCCCTGCTGGCGCGTCCTTCCCAGCTGGCCCTGCTCGATGCCTATGCCGGCAACGAGGAAGAGCGCCGTCAGGTCCGCCGCGCCGCAGCCGCCTGGCAGGCACTGGTCGATGAATCCCTGGCGCTGTCGCAACAGGGCGACGTCAGTGACCGTATCGGTTTCCTCGAGCATCAGCTGCGCGAACTGGACCGTGAGGATCTGGAGCCCGAATCGATCCTCGCGCTGGGCGCCAGCCATCGGCGCCAGGCCCATGCCAGCGCGCTGCTGACCGCCTGCCAGGCCGCCAGCAACCAGCTCAACGGCGACGAGGGCAGCTCGGCACTGGATCAGCTGCAGCAGGTGCGGCACGAACTGGCCCGGCTGATCGAACACGACCCGCGCCTGGGCGAGGTGGACAGCCTGATCGAAAACGCGTCGATCCAGCTGCACGAAGCCCTGTCCCTGCTCGACCGCGTGCACGACGACCTGGATGCCGACCCCGAGCAGTTCGAGGAGAACGAGCGCCGTCTCGGCCGCCTGCACGACCTTGCGCGCAAGCATCGCGTGCCGATGGACGAACTGGGCGCGCAGCGCGAGCGCATGCATGCCGAAGTGGAGCAGCTGCGCGGCGCCGACGAACGGCTGCAGCGCCTGGCCGGCGAGATCGACAAGGCCGCGGCCGCTTGGCGGGTGCAGGCCGAAGCACTGACCGCAAGCCGGCGCAGTGCGGCGGCCGCGCTGTCGACCACCACCACCGGCATCATCGCCGAGCTGGGCATGGGCGGTGGCCAGTTCCTGATCGAGCTGGAACCCCAGGACGGCGGCAAGCCCGACCCGCAGGGCGCCGAACGCGTGGAGTTCCTGGTCGCGGCCAATGCCGGTCAACCACCACGCGCCCTGCGCAAGGTGGCCTCGGGTGGCGAACTGTCGCGCATCTCGCTGGCAATCGAAGTGGCCGCGCTCGACCTGGACGCCGTGCCGACCATGGTGTTCGACGAAGTCGACTCGGGCATCGGTGGCGCGGTGGCCGACATCGTCGGCCAGAAACTGCGCGCCCTTGGCGAGAAGCGCCAGGTGCTGTGCGTGACCCACCTGCCGCAGGTCGCGTCCAAGGGCCATGCCCACTACCGGGTCAGCAAGGCACCGGTGGAAGGCATGACCCAGAGTGCGGTGGAGAAGCTGGACCTCAAGGCACGCGAGGAAGAACTGGCACGCATGCTCGGTGGCGTCGAAGTGAGCAAGGAAGCGCGCGCGGCCGCCCGCAAGCTGCTGCAGGTCTGACGCCGGCGGCGTCGAGCGACGCCCGGTCCGTCCCACCGCAGGTTCACCCCAGCGGCCGCGCCAGATCCACCGTTTCCACCAGGAAATCCAGGAACGCACGCACCCGCAGCGGCAGATAGCCACCCTGCCCCAGGAATACCGCGTGCACCTCTTCCAGATCGCCGGGATTGGCCTCTTCCAGCACCGGCAGCAGCCGCCCGGCCGCTATGTCGTCCCTGACCTGGAACGCGGCCAGCCGGGCCAGCCCGAGCCCTCCCAGCACCAGCTGCCGCAGGGCATCGCCGTTGCTGGCGCGCGCATTGCCGCTGGTGGGCACGCGCAGCACCTGGCCGCCCTGCAGCAGCGGCCACCCCTGCATCGCCCGCGCATGGCCGATGTCCAGCCGGTTGTGCGTCTGCAGGTCGTCGACGTTGCCAGGCAGACCGTGTCGCTGCGCATAGCCGGGTGAGGCCACGATCATCATCCGCGTCGCCCCCAACCGTCGTGCCACCAGGCTGGAACTCTTCAGCGGACCGGCCCGCACGGCCACATCGGTGCGCTGCTCGAGCAGATCGATCACTTCATCGGTCAGGGTCAGGTCCACCCCCACCTGCGGGTGCTGCTGCAGGAACATGGGCAGCAATGGCAGCAGGAAATGCTGGCCGAAGGGCACGTTGGCATTCACCCGCAGCCGCCCGCGCGGTTCGGCATGCGCGCTCGCACAGCGCTCGGCCTCTTCCAGGTCAGCAAGCACGCGCAGCCCGCGCTCGTAGAAGGCGCAGCCCTCCGGGGTCAGCTGCAGCTGGCGGGTGGATCGCTGCAGCAGGCGCGTGCCCAGCCGCTGCTCCAGCCGCGCCACCAGCTTGCTGACCGCCGAGGGCGTCATGTCCAGGCTGCGGGCCGCCGCGGAGAATCCGCCGGTTTCGATCACCCTCACGAACACTTCCAGCTCGCCGGAGCGATTGATGTCGGGTCGCGCCATGGTGATGAATCCAGTTCACAGATAATTATCCAGGCGCAGTCTAGTTCACAGAAAGCGGCAGGGACACCATGGCCCCTCCTTCCGACGGACCCTTCCGATGAACCGCCTGAGCACGTTGACCACCGCTGCCCTGCTCACCCTGTCCGCAGCAGCCAGCGCCACGGCCGCCCCTCCCCGGCACTGGGTGGCCAGCTGGCAAGCCAGTCCACAACCGGTTTGGCAGGCAGACTTCCTGTTTCCGACGCTGATCCCCGCAGAGCTGGCCGACCAGACCTTCCGCCAGACCGTCCGCATCAGCCTGGGCGGCTCGCGCCTGCGTGTCCGCTTGAGCAACGCCTACGGGACACAGCCACTGCGGGTGGGCCGGGCCACCCTGGCGGCACATCCGGGCGAGGTGCCGCAGGCGCTGACCTTCGATGGCCAGCCCGGCGTGCTGATCGCGCCTGGCCAGGACCGGCTCAGCGACGCGCTGCCACTGCCCACGCGCAACCCGCAGTCGCTGCAGGTCAGCATCCATCTGCCACAGCCCACGCCGCTGCGGACGTTCCACTGGGAGGGCCGGCAGACCAGTTGGATCGCGCCGGGTGACCAGAGCCTGGCTGCGGACCTGGACGGGGCCCGCAGTACCACGGCCCGCCTGCTGCTGTCCGGCATCGACGTCGAAACCGCAGCCCGCGCGCGCAGCGTGGTGGTGATCGGCGACTCGATCACCGATGGCGCAACGGCCAGCCTCGACCAGGACCAGCGCTGGACCGACCATCTCGCCGCACGGCTGGCACCGCAGGGAATCGCAGTGGTCAACGCCGGCATCTCCGGCGGACGCCTGCTGCGCGACGGCATGGGGGAATCCGCCCTGGCCCGCTTCCCGCGCGATGTCCTCGACCAGCCCGGTGTCGCCAGTGTGATCGTGCTGATCGGCATCAACGACATCAGCTGGCCGGGCACAGCGTTCGCGCGCGGCCAGGACCGGCCCGGGCTCGCCGAACTGCAGGCCGGCTATCGCAGCCTGGCCGGACAGGCCCATCGCCATGGACTGCGCATTGTCGGCGCAACCCTGCCGCCGTTCGCCGGTGCCCTGCCCGGCACCCCGCTGGACGACTACTACCAGCCGGACAAGGACGCACTGCGCCAGCAGCTCAATGCCTGGCTGCGGCAGGACAGCCCATTCGATGCGGTGATCGACCTGGATGCAGTGCTGCGCGACCCCGCCGATCCCTCACGGATGGCCGCCGCCTACGATTCAGACGACCATCTGCATCCGGGCGATGCCGGCAACCGGGCCATGGCCGAGGCCGTGGATCTGCGGATGCTGATGCCGCCATCGCACCCGGCGGTCACTCCGCCGCGCTGACGAAAAACCCCGGGGCCAGCCCGGGGTCTCGTCGCAACCGGCACGCAGGGGGGGCCTATCTGCGCTTCTTGCGCACGTACAGCACCAGCGAGTGTTCTTCCAGCTCATAGCCGTGATCGGCCGCGATCTTGCGCTGCAGTTCCTCGATCTCGGTACTTTCGAACTCGATGATCTTGCCGCTGTCCACATCGACCATGTGATCGTGATGGCCGCCGCGGTCCAGTTCATAGACGGCCTGGCCGCCTTCGAAATTGTGCTTGAGCACGAGGCCGGCAGCCTCGAACTGGGTCAGTACCCGGTACACCGTGGCCAGGCCGATCTCGTCACCATGCTCCAGCAGCTGGCGGTAGATGTCTTCGGCGGTCATGTGGTGCTGGGCAGTGCGCTGCTCGAGCAGCGCCAGGATCCGCATCCGTGGATGGGTTACCTTCAGGCCGACTTTACGCAGGTCGTGGGTTTCCATAGGTCTCCGTTCATTGGCGATTTAGCGCCAGCTGCCTCGGATTGGGTCGCGGTGGCACGCCGGGAGTGTATCATCGGTTCGATTTCCCCAACCGCCAGTCCCGATGCGCAATCTCCTGTTGGTCGCCGCCGTCGCCCTGTCCACCACCGGGTGCGGCATCATCTACAAGCAACCCATCTATCAGGGCAACCTGATCCGGGAAGATGCCGTGGCCAAGCTGCAGGTCGGGCAAAGCAAGCAGCAGGTGAACGCGCTGCTGGGCACGCCCTCCGTGCCGGACCCGTTCCATGCCCAGCGCTGGGACTACACCTCCAGCCAGCGGGTCGACCGTCTCGGCCGCACGGAAGTGAAGAACTTCACCGTGTATTTCGAGAACGACGCCGTGACGCGCTGGGAGGGTGACTATTTCCCGGCCAACGACAAGGCGCTGGCCCAGCAGACCGTCCGCCAGTTCGGCCGCAACCTGCCGAAGGACAAGAAGAAGAAGGGCCGCTGAGGCCGCCGGCCCGTTCCGACGGACGGGCCCTGGCCCTCAACCGCCGAGCGCGCGACGCCGGCGGTTGTCCTTGGGATCGGCCTGCAGTGGGCGCAGCAGTTCGACCCGGTCCCCATCCAGCAGTGCCTGCTGCGGGCGGGCCAGCACACCATGCACGGCGGCAGCCGGGCAGCCGGCACTGCCCTCAAGAGCGGCAGCGGCGATCGCATCGGCAACCGTGGCGCCCTCTTCCAGCTGCAACCGGCGTGACAGCACCCGCTGCGGCCAGGCAAGCACCACCTCGACCTCGATCATCGCTCAGTCCTCGTCGGCAACCCGGACGAAATCGTTGACCATGCGATCGGCCAGACCCTGGAAGCCGATCGCCAGCGCCGGGCCCAGCAGCCGTGAGCTGGGTTCGAATTCCAGGGTCAGCGTCACCTTGCAGGCGTCTTCGGCCAGCGCGTGGAATTCCCAACGGCCATGAAGCTGCTTGAAGGGACCGTCGCGCAGCTGCATGTCGATGCTGTGCGGGCGCTGCAGGGTGTTCTCGGTCTGGAACCAGGTACTGAACGAACCCAGGCCCAGGTCCAGACGCGCCACCAGCCGGTCCTCGCCCTGCTCCAGGATGCGGGCATCGGAGCACCAGCGGAAGCGGCGCGGATAAGCCTGGACGTCGTTGACCAGGTCGAACATGCGCGCGGCCGAATGTTCGACCAGGGCGCTGCGGCGGATAGTAGGCATGTATACGGGACGTTTCGGCAATCGACCGGGCGGGCCCGAATCGGAGACAATACGGAAATGAGCAAGAACAGCGGCAAGGATAAAGCAAAGAGCGCGACGGCCAACAAAACCATCGCGCTGAACAAGCGTGCCCGCCACGAGTACCACATCGAAGAGCGCTTCGAGGCCGGGCTCGCCCTGCAGGGCTGGGAGGTCAAGTCGATCCGGGCGGGGCGCGGCAACATCATCGACGCCTACGCTTACGTGAAGCGTGGCGAGATCTACCTGATCGGCGCACAGATCACTCCGTTGATCCAGGCCTCCACCCACGTGGTGGCCGAGGATCGGCGCGAGCGCAAGCTGCTGCTGCACCGGAACGAGATCGACAAGCTGATCGGCAAGGTCGAGCGTGATGGCTATACGATCGTGCCGACCGCGATGTACTGGAGCAAGAACAAGATCAAGCTGGAGATCGCGCTGGCCAAGGGCAAGCAGAACCACGACAAGCGCGATGCGGCCAAGGATCGCGACTGGGCGATCGAGAAGCAGCGGGTGATGCGGCGCGGCAACCGCGACGCCTGAGGCAGGCCCCGCCGCCTTGTGGCGCCGGGCGATGCCCGGCGGCCCGGGCCATCAACCCGCCAGCGTGCCCTGCCCGCGCGCGCGCGGCGCCAGGGCCGCGTGCATCACGGCCAGGTGCATCACCACCGCCAGTTCCGGCGCGTGGCGATCATCGCCCGCCCGCCACTGCTGGGCGAGCTGGGCTGCATCGGCCGGCAGCAGGGCCAGCAGCTGCGTATCGTCGAGGGCATCGGCTGCACCCTGCAGCTGGCGCGCCAGCTGCCGCGACTGCCACACGTGAACGCCGATGCTGAGGCTGGCCAATGTCATCAAGGTCAGCGCCAGGCCGTGCTCGAACCACTGCGCCAGCACGTCCGGCCCCCACAGCAACGCCGCCAGTACCGCCAGCGCCGGCAGCCGCCAGCCCAGCCAATGGGTGCGCCCACGCTGCGGCCAATGCACCACCACTGCGCTGGCGACCAGCGCCACCGCTGCGGTGGCCGGCAGTTCGGTCAGCCAGGTCGCCGCCAGCAGCACCGCCAGCAGCGCCCAGACCCAACCGGGAGGCAACGCCCGTCGCTGATAGTCCGCCCCGACCGGGCCCACCAGCTGGCGCAGGCTGCGCTGTTGCATCGCGTCGGTCACCCACAGTCTCCCGTTTCTGTCCTGCCCTGGATGGTCACGACCAGTGTGTCGCAAATCCGTGCCGGAGACGTTAGCAATCCGCTATGACACAGGCAGTACAACATGTTGCGGATTGACCGGCCGCGCGAGGTGACTGTTCAGCTGTTTTGCCGTAGCATGACAACCGTTGGGCAGGCCCTGCCCGTGGTGACACGGAATCGGCCCTGTACCTTGCAGCACTGTAGAAACCGGGGGTGCATTGGTTTCGACGGGGGTTGTGAAGTCGCCTGGCGCATGCCGAGGGGGTAGCTTTCCTCGTAAATCCAGCTGCAAAACTCTAGTTGCCAACGACGACAACTACGCTCTGGCCGCTTAAGGCCTAAGCCTCGAAACCGCTTGTGTCCATGCTCGCGGTGTAGAGTCACTATCATGGAATCGCGCTGGACGGCTGCCTGTCAGTCCGGCACTAGAACACAACAGGCTGGTTCCCGGATGCGCTTTGCACGCCGTGCTGTTCGGGGACGAGATTCAACGGCGAGCTAAGCATGTAGTGCTGGGGATGGAGTGCCTTCGGACGGCGGTTCAATTCCGCCCACCTCCACCAACGAGCGGTCCTTCAAGGACCGGAGAAGCCCGGACATTCCCGCCAGAAGGGGATCTCCGGGCTTTTTTATTGCCTGCGGTATACACCGCTCGCCGCGCGTGTCGATCTCGACATCGGTAAATCAGTTCAGAAATTTCCTACCCCCGCACTGGGGGAGAACGGTCTGCGAAGCCGTTCGTTCAAGGTCGCCATCAGAAAGGAGACCGCGCGGACATACCCCCTTCATCTCGAGTCGAGCCCCCAGGGCACGACCGGCTCATCGCACCTTTCACAAAGGAACTGTATTCATGCGTACGTCGCTTCGGGTTTCCCTTGCCAGTGCCGTCACCCTGGTCCTGGCCAGTGCCCCTGCCTTCGCCCAATCCACCGAACGGGTGTGGACACGGGGCATGGACAACAACCAGCAGTACAGCAGTTTCATCGTCAAGTACCGCGATGGCAGCCGCAAACGCGTCTCTGCCGACACCGCCCAGGATGCGCTGAAACAGCGCCTGGGCGTGCAGCAGCGCAGCAAGCGCTCGGTGGGTGCGGCGCAGGCTGCGGCGGTGGCGCATCAGCGCCGCATGGGTGGCGGCGCCGATGTGATCAGGACAGACAAGGCACTGGATCGTCCGGAGGCCGAGATCCTGATGCAGCGCATCGCCGACGACCCGGACGTCGAATACGTGCAGCCGAACTTCATGATGAGTGCGTTCGCCACGCCCAACGATCCGCGTTACGCCGAACAGTGGCACTACAGCAATCCCGTCAGTGGCGCACGCGTGCCGGCGGCATGGGATCGCTCCACCGGCCAAGGGGTCGTGGTGGCGGTGATCGATTCGGGCTATCTCGACAACAACGACCTGCAGCCGAACCTGCTGCCAGGCTACGACATGATTTCCTCCACCCGGCCGTTCAGCAATCTGCAGTGCATCCTGGGCGGGCTGAATCCCGGTTGTGGCGGTTCCGACGATGGGGATGGCCGCGATGCGGATGCCTTCGATGCCTCGGGCATCGCGCACGGCACCCACGTTGCGGGAACCGTCGCGGCGGTAACCAACAACCAGATCGGCGTGGCAGGCGTGGCCTACAACGCGAAGGTCGTACCGGTACGCGTGCTGGGCAACCAGGGCAATGGCGGCTCGGATGACATCATCGACGGCATGCTCTGGAGCGCTGGCATCGCCGTGCCGGGTGTTCCCGCCAATGCCAACCCGGCCGAGGTCATCAATCTCAGCCTGGGCGGCCGTCGGCCCTGCTCGCCGGCCGAGCAGGATGCGATCGACGACATCACGGCCACCGGCACCCTCGTGGTGGTCGCGGCGGGCAACAGCAACCTCGATGTGTCCGAGTTCGCACCGGCGAACTGCAACGGCGTGATCGCGGTAGCCGCGAACGACCAGGGCGGGCGCCGCGCGTTCTACTCCAACTACGGTGCAGGCATCCATATCACCGCGCCCGGTGGCGAGACGTGGTCGTGCCGCGCCTCGGTGGGCGAGTTCCTGCCCCTGGCCACACCGCCGAACTCGACCAACTGCGCACCGACCCGCCAGCATCCGGCGCAGGGCGTTCTGTCCACGGTGGGCAACAATGCCTTTGACTTCATGTCCGGCACCTCGATGGCGGCACCGCACGTGGCCGGCGTCGTCGCGCTGATGCAGGCGGTGGCACCGGTGCCGAAGACCACCAGCCAGGTCAAGGACATCCTGCGCCGCACCGCCCATCCGATCGCGGCGGCCAACTGCCCGGGGGGGTGCGGTCCGGGCATCATCGACGCCGCAGAAGCTGTCAGGGAGGCCAGCAACTGAGGCCCGGGCGCAGCGGCCCGCCACAGCCGCTGCGCCATGCGTTGCCCGCCGGTCAGATCCACAGGCCACCTTCTCCCACACTCCCGGCACGAAACCCATGAACTGGTTCGACGGTATGGCCATCGGCTTCCTGCTCGGTGTCCTGGCATGTACTGCTGCGGTGGTCCTGGCAATCCGCAACAGCGATCTGGACGATTGACGACCGGCCGCTGAAGGAACCGGCGCACGCCGCTTCCGCCTTGACATACCTCCCGCTAGAGTGGCGCGACCGCGCAGGAGGATCGTATGGCAACCACGGGAATGGGCATCGTCGGCCGCACGGCTCTCGTCTTCACCCTGCTGCTGGCGCTGAGCGGCTGCGCCACCCTGCGCCAGTTCGGGCCCTCGGTGCAGGTCGCCTCGGTTACCCCCGGCCAGTACATCGCGCTCAAGCGCGGTGACATCCTCACCACCGGCAAGCTCAGCTCGGCCACCCTGGAAACCCTGCGCGTGGCCGGGCTGGACGAGGGTGTCTGCGCCAGGCCCGGTCCGCCCTGCATCGATGCAATGGAGGCCAGCATCGTCGTGCGCGAGGAAGACAAGCGCTCGGCCCTGGCCGAACTCTGGCTGCAGTACGCATTGACCCTGCCCGCCCCCAAGCGCGAGTACTCCGCGGAAGGCCGCGCCAAGGCCGTGGTCACCGAACTGGACGCCGGGTTCCAGCCGCGTCTGGATGCGTGGATGCAGGTTGCAAGGCAGGCCTACGCCTATCTGTTCTTCACCGAGCGCACCGCCAACCAGCGGGGTTTCGAGGATCGCCAGACGCAGGTGCGGGACTACTACAACCTGGCCGTGCAGGAAGCCTCCGTGCAGCTGTTCGAGGCCTACGCTACCGGCCGGGTGCACAGCGACACCAGCCGCTTCCAGCTGGGTCGATGGACCTTTGTGCTGGCGCCATCGGACGACGGCTCGCCATTGGACGAGCGTACGCCGAGGGAGCTGGTTCCCGCCGCAGCGCTCTCGTTCACCGGCACCCTGCGCAGCGTGCATCGCCGGGATGGCTTCGGCGCCGAGCTGGTGGCGGTGATGGATGATCCCGGCAGCGACGTGGACACGCCTGCTGCCGAGGCCAGCGCCGCTGCGCCGGTACAGCGCAGCTGGAGCGAAATGCCTTCACCCTCGATGTCAGTGCTGCTGCGGTTCTCCGGCGACAACCTGTGGGAAGTGCTGCACGACGACGAGCCGGAGGTGGAGATCCACGATCCCTACCAGGTTTCGGAAGTCACCCTGCATGGCCAGCAGGTGCCACTGGCGGCGAACTTCACGGCAGGCTACGCGCTGTGGCTCGCACGCTCCAACTTCAGCCGGCAATCGCTGCGCTCGCTGTTCGGCAGCAAGGGCGGCATCGATACCCCGCATCTGTACATGATGCAGCCCTACGACCCGAAGCGCCGCGTGCTGTTGATGATCCACGGCCTGGCAAGCAGCCCGGAGGCATGGGTCAACGTCGCCAACGAGCTGATGCGCGACGATGAGATCCGCCGGGACTTCCAGGTGTGGCAGTTCTACTACCCGACCAATATGCCCATCGCGATGAGCCACGATGCGATCCGCCACATGCTGGCCGACGTGCTGCAGCACTTCGATCCCACTGGAAAGGCGGCGGCCTCGCATGACATGGTGCTGGTCGGGCACAGCATGGGCGGAGTGATCTCGCGGCTGATGGTGTCTTCGTCCGGCGACCATCTGGTCGAGACCCTGCTGGCAACCGCGCAGATGACGCCGGCACAGCGCGAGCTGCTGCGCACCCGCGGCGCGCCGGTGCTCACGTTCAAGCCGGAACCGGAGATCTCACGGGTGGTATTCATTGCCACGCCGCATCGCGGCACCGACGTCGCCGGTACCCGCCTCGGGCGCTGGATCGGCCGTCTGGTACGGCTGCCACTGACCGTGCTGGAGGACGTGGCGACGATCGCCAACGACGGCCACGTCGACCGCGACGACGGCAAGCACGGCTACCAGATGAACAGCATCCAGAATCTCGACAAGGATGACCCCTTCGTCAAGGCCGTCGCCGATCTGCCGATGTCTCCGAGCGTGCGCTACCACTCCATCATCGCGCGCGCCAAGGCCGATGGACCGCTGGAGCAGACCAGCGACGGACTGGTGCCGTACTGGAGTTCGCATCTGCCGGGCGCCGAATCGGAGAAGGTGATCGTGTCCGGTCACAGCGTGCAGGAAGCCACGCCCGCCATCGTCGAGCTCAGGCGCATCCTGCATGAAGACATGCAGGCACACGACCGGCGCGATGAATAGCGCAGGCTGATCGCCGTTTCGCCACCGGCGGAGACGGCGGGTCAGCCGTTGCGGGAAATCCCTCATCGCACGTACGCACAGTGCCTCCTATGCTGGCCGCACCTCCCCGACAGCAGGCCAGCCACATGAACACCCAGGACCTCAGCCGCCAACCCCGTCCCGATCCGGCCGAGCGCGATGCCTTCTTTCCCTCGCCCTGGTCGCTCTCGCAGTTCACGTCACCCACCAGCAATCTGTCCGGCGCGGACTATGCCGACGCACGCCGGGATGGCCGCTGGAAGATACTGATGATCGGCGCCGATGAGCGCTACCTGCCGACCGCCAACGGCCACCTGTTCTCCACCGGCAATCACCCGGTCGAAACGCTGTTGCCGATGTATCACCTGGACAAGGCCGGCTTCGACTTCGATGTGGCAACCCTGTCCGGCAACGCCGTGAAGTTCGAATGGTGGGCGTTCCCCGGCGAGGACCGCGACATCGGCGGTCTGTACGAACGTTACCAGGCGCGGTTCCGCCAGCCGAAGGTGCTGGACGACATCGTGGCCTCGCTGGACGCGGCGTCGGACTATGCAGCCATCTTCATTCCGGGCGGGCATGGTGCACTGATCGGCCTGCCGGAGAGCCGCGCGGTCAGCAAGGCGCTGCACTGGGCGATGGCACAGCAGCGCTACATCATCACGCTCTGCCACGGCCCTGCAGCGCTGTTGGCTGCCGGGATCGATGAAGCGGGCGGTGATTCGCTGTTCCGTGGCTACCGCATCTGCGCCTTCCCCGATGCGATGGACCGGCAGACGCCGGACATCGGCTACATGCCCGGGCAACTGCCGTGGTTCTTCGGTGAAAAGCTCGCGCAGCAGGGCGTGCAGATCGTCAACGAGGGTATTGACGGCAGCGTGCTGCAGGATCGCCTGCTGCTGACAGGCGATAGTCCGTTGGCCGGCAATGCACTCGGCCAGTTGGCCGCACGCACCCTGCTGGACGCGCTGGCAGGTCCCTGAACACCGTGGCCGCGCTGGTGCCGATGCTGCTGGAACTGGAGCAGGCGCGTTCGATCGCCGGGATCGGCGCGCTGCTTCGCTCGATCGCCGCGCCCCTCGGCTACGATCGCGTGCTGGTGTTTGCGGCCGGCACCGGGGTGGAACGCGGCGCACAACGCGTGTACTGGGTCGAGGGCGACTGGCTGGGCGAAGGGCGTGAGACCGATCTTGCCCGCTACCTGCATGCCTGCCCGGTCAACCGCCACGTGCTCGACAGCGATGCCCCGTTCTTCTGGAGCAAGCGCGACGGCGCAAGGGGGGCCCGCTACCAGGTGGTCAGGCAGCCCCGCGGCGACGGCCTGCATGGCCTGCAGGTACCCGTGTTCGGAACCACGGGGCTGGAAGGGGCAATCAGTTTCGCCGGAACGATCATCGACGCTTCCGCGCCTGCCCGGCTGCTGCTGGAGTCTGCCGGCACAGCAGCATTCCGCGCTGCCCGCCGGCTGGCCGAAGCACCGGCCGAACGCCCCCTGGGCGAACTGAGCACGCGGGAACGCGAGGTTCTGCGCTGGGTCGCAGCCGGCCGGCGCCAGGCGGAGATCGCCGCCACGCTGGGGTTGTCCGCGCGCACCGTGGAGAACCACCTGCGCCGCGCGCGCCAGCGCCTGGGCGTTGCGACGACGGCGCAGGCCGTGCGCGCGGCCGCGCGACGCGGCGAGATCGAAGACTGAGCGTGCCCCCGTGCAGCCGCCAGGCCAATGACCCATCCCGGCATACCCTCCCCTGCCAATCCGTGCCATCCTTCATGGAATCGTTTACATGGAATGGAGGGATTCCACGATGCTGTCGCGTTTCCGTCGCCCTGCGCTGTGTGCGCTGCTGGCCTTCGCTCTTCCCGCCATCGCCTGGGCGGCGGCCCCTGCGCCGCTGAAGGTGATGTCCTTCAATGTCCGCACCCCGGCCGACACCGCGCCAGGCAAGCGCTGGCCGGATCGCCGCGATGCGATGGTCAAGGTCATCCTGGATGCCCGCCCGGCCGTCATCGGCACCCAGGAGCTGGTACAGGAACAGGCCGACTATCTCGCCGGCCACCTGCCCGGCTACGCGTGGTTCGGTGAAGGACGGCGCGGTGGCAGCGGCGATGAGCACATGGGCGTGTTCTACGACACGCGGGTGCTGGCCGTGGAGGAATCAGGCAACTTCTGGCTGTCCGATACACCGGAGGTCGCCGGCAGCATCACCTGGGGCAACCTGTACCCGCGCATGGTGACCTGGGCCCTGTTCCGTCGCCTTGACGATGGCCGCCGCTTCTACTTCATGGACACCCACCTGCCCTATCGCGACGAAGACGAACCGCGCCGGGTCAAGGGAGCCGAGCTGATCGGCAGGCGGGTGGCGACGCTGCCGCCGGATCTGCCGGTGGTGCTGACGGGCGACTTCAACAGTGAACCCGGGGGCGGAACCTACGCGACGCTCACCCGCGTTCTGCAGGACGCACGCACCCAGGTGGCGTCTCCCCAGGGGCCGCGCCTGACCTTCCATGATTTCACCGGCAAGGCCACCACGCAGCTGGACTGGGTACTGGTGAGAGGCTTCCGTGCGCGCAGCTTCCTGACCGATGACCGTCGCATCAACGGCGTGCTGCCCTCGGATCACTTCCCGCTGGTGGTCGAGCTGGACTGGCCCCGGCCCTGAGTCGGGTTGCCGCCGCGTTCACCGCGGCGGCTGCCGCGCCAACAGGCGATACAGCGCCTGGTGCTGATCGCGCGCCTGGCAGATGCGAGCGCCGATGGCCAGCAGCACGGCCACGCCGATCAGGCCCAGGCCCAGCATGGAGTCCGGCAGCCGCACGAAGCCGATGGCCGCGGCCAGCATCGCCAGCACCAGCAGAACGACCACCGCGACGGACAGTCCTGCACCGGGTGGTCCCGGATCGCCGAACAACATTCGTTGGGTATCCCGCTTGCCGTCCGTCATCGCCTGTCCTCTGATGGCCCGCCCCACTTGTTACACGGCAGAAGGCGCTTCCGGGAGAGTCAGAAGCGTCACGAATGTGACGGTGTCCACGGCTCACGCCGCGCTGCCCTGCCTGAGTTCGCAAAGTGTGGAGGACGGCATGGCAGGGCGGCAGGCGCCCGCCCATCGGTGGCCCTGACCGGAAACGGGGACGGAGGCCACTGCCTCCGTCCCCGTCCGGTCAATTCACCTGTGCCACGCTCGGCGCCTGCGGGGACTGGCCCCAACCACCCAGCGCCTTGTATACGCCGACTACGCTGACGTTGACCTCCGCCTCGGCGGCCGCCAGTGCATCATCGGCGGCCAGCTGGGTGCGCTGCGCGTCGAGCAGGGTCAGGAAGTCTTCCGAGCCCTCGCGATAGCGGATCTGCGCCAGCGACTCGGCTCGTCGTGCGGCCTGCGCCTGCTCCACCACGATCGCCAGCCGTGCCTGCTGCTTGGAGTAGCGTGTCAGCGCGTTCTCGGTGTCTTCCAGTGCCAGCAGCACCGTCTGCTCGTACTGCGCGGCAACGCCCTCGGCCTCGGCCTTGCTGGCACGCAGACGTGCGCGCACGGTTCCGAAATCGAAGGCTGCCCAGCTCAACGACGGCGTCAGCGACCAGGCCTTGTTGCTGCCGTTGACCAGGCCATTGGCGTCGCCGCCGAGGAAGCCGACGAAACCGGAAAGCGACAACCGCGGGAACAGATCGGCCGTTGCCACCCCCACCCGTGCCGTGGCGGCTGCCAGCCGCCGCTCGGCCGCACGCACGTCGGCACGCTGGCGCAGCAGCTCGCGGGTATCGCCCAGCGGCAACGGCTTGGCGAACGCCGGCACCTCATGCGGCGCGAGCATGTCGGCCAGTACTTCCGGGCGCTGGCCCAGCAGCACCGCCAGGCGATTGCGGGACAGCGTCTCGGCCACTTCCAGCAGGGGAATATCGGCCTCGATCGCCTTCAGCCGGGCACGGCTGCTCTGCACATCCAGCTCGCTGCCGGCACCCAGTTCCCAGCGCGCCTCGGTCAGCTTCTGCGTATCACGCAGATTGACCAGTGTGTGCTGGGCCACGGCGATGCGCTTCTGCGTGCCGCGCAGCTCGAAGTAGTTGCGTGCCACTTCGGCGGCAACCAGTACCTGCGCATCGGCCAGGTTGGCCTGCTCGGCCCCCAGATCGGCGCGTGCCGCTTCGGCAGCACGGCGCTTGCGGCCGAACAGATCCAGCTCCCAGCCCGCATCGAACCCGAGCTGGTAGCTTTCACTGAACACCCGCTGCCCACCCAGCTGCGGATCGGGTTGCTTGCGGCGGTCGTAACTGCCGCCTGCGGTCACGTGCGGTGCCTGGTCGAAGCGGCTTTCGACGAACACCGCCCGCGCCTGGCTGACACGCGCCACGGCCACGCGCAGGTCAAGATTGCTCGACAGTGCGCCGTGCACCAGCTCTTCCAGCACCGGGTCATCGAACTGCGCCCACCAGCTGGCAACGGGCGATGTGGTGCTGAACACCGGCTGCTCCGCGCCCTGCAGGACGACAGGCTCCTGCTGGGGCGCCTTGTAATTGGGACCGACGGTGACACAGCCGGCCAGCACGAGGCTGGAAACGGCCACCGCCAGGGTGCGGATCACCATGGCAGCACCTCGCCCAGATAGGTGAAGCTGCCACTCGGGCCTTCAGGGCCGATCAGCGCCATCTGCACGCTGGAACGCGCACCTTCGGCGATCTCGATCTCGCCGTGGCCACCATTCATGTCGGTCTTGACGTAGCCCGGGTGCACGGTGTTCACCTTGATCGGCGAGCTGCGGAGCTCGTATGCCAGGGCCAGCGTCCAGCTGTTCACCGCCGCCTTGGAGGCGTTGTAGGCCGGAATCTTGAAGTCATAGATGCCCGAACCCGGGTCGGCGTGAAGGGTCTGCGAGCCGAGGATGCTGGACACGTTGACGATGCGCCCGGCCTTGGCCTGCTTCAGCAGCGGCAGGAACGCCTGGGTCACCGCCACCAGTGCATATACATTGGTGTCGAAGGTGCGACGCCACGTATCCAGCGACTGCTCCGACGGTGCCTGTGCCGGGTTCTCGATCATGATGCCGGCGTTGTTGACCAGGATGTCCAGCCGGCCGTGACGCTGGCGCACCTGCTCGACCGCGTCGGCGATGCTCGCAGCGTCGGTAACGTCCAGCTGCAGCGCTTCCACCGGCAGGCCTTCCGCCTGCAGCTTCAGTGCCTGCTCCACCGCCGTCTCACGCTTGCGGCCGGCCAGCAACGTGTGCACGCCTTCCTTCGCCAGCTGACGCACGGTCTCGGCACCGATGCCAAGGGTAGCGCCGGTAACCAGCGCGATCTTGTTCTGATGGGTGTTCATGGATTCATGCCTTTGGAGGGAGAAGCCGCCGCCGATCATCGACCGGCGGCGACGGGGTTCCGTATCAGTGATGAATGGTGGGCTCGCCGTGCTGCACCAGCTGGCCACCGCCGTTGCGGGTGACGAACTTGCGCAGGGCAACGTAGAACACCGGGGTCAGGAACAGGCCGAACAGGGTGACGCCCAGCATGCCGGCGAACACCGTGATACCGGTCACCGAGCGCACCTCGGCACCCGCACCGTGCGAAAGCACCAGCGGCACGGTGCCGGCGATGAACGCGATGGAGGTCATCACGATCGGGCGCAGGCGCAGGCGGCAGGCTTCCAGCGCGGCCTCGACGATGCCCTTGCCGCCCATCTCCAGCTCACGGGCGAACTCGACGATCAGGATCGCGTTCTTGCATGCCAGGCCCATCAACACCACCAGGCCCACCTGCACGAACACGTTGTTGTCGCCGCCGGTCAGCCATACGCCGAACAGAGCCGACAGCAGGGTCATCGGCACGATCAGGATCACCGCCAGCGGCAGCGACCAGCTCTCGTAGAGCGCGGCCAGCACGAGGAAGGCCAGCATGATCGCCACCGGGAACACGATGAACGCGGCCTTGCCCTGGGTGGCCTGCTGGTAGCTCAGGTCGGTCCATTCGGTGGCCATGCCGACCGGCAGCACCTGCCCGGCGATCTCGGTCAGCTTGTTCATCGCTTCCGCCGAGGACAGCAGGCGCGGGTCGGCCTCGCCGGCCAGGTCCGCTGCCGGGTAGCCGTTGAAACGCAGCACCGGGTCCGGGCCGAACGTCTGCTTGATGGTCACCATCGAACCGATCGGCACCATCTCGCCGCGGTCGTTGCGGGTGCGCAGCTTGGCGATGTCCTCGACGCTCTCACGGAACGGGCCGTCCGCCTGGGCGATCACCTGCCAGGTGCGGCCGAACTGGTTGAAGTCGTTGACGTACGCCGAACCCAGGTAGGTCTGCAGCGTGTCGAACAGCTCGGTCAGCTGCACGCCCTGCGCCTTCGCTTTCACACGGTCCACTTCCGCATCCAGCTGCGGCACGTTGGCCTGGTAGCTGCTGATCGGGAAGGCCATGCCCGGAGTCTGTGCAACGGTCCCCTGCATCGCCTGCACGGCATTCTGCAGCGCGCCGTAGCCCAGGTTGCCGCGGTCCTCGATGAACATCTGGTAGCCATTGCCGTTGCCCAGGCCCAGGATCGGCGGCGGCATCATCGCGAACGCGAAGCCCTCCTGCAGGCCTGCGATCTTCTGGTTGATCTCGGCGTTGATCTCCGCCGCCGTCCGGCCATGACGCTCGTTGAACGGCTTGAGCGGAATGAACGCCACACCGGTGTTCGGGGTGTTGGTGAACTGCAGCGCGTTCAGGCCCGGGAACGAAATGGTATGCGCCACGCCGTCGGTTTCCTGGGCGATCTTGGCGACCTTGCGCAGCATTTCATCGGTACGTGCGATCGACGAACCTTCCGGCAGCTTCACGCCCGCGATCAGGTACAGCTTGTCCTGGGTCGGGATGAAGCCCGGCGGCACCAGCTTGAAGATCACACCGGTACCGACCAGCAGGATCGCGTAGACCACGAACACAGCGCCGCGACGGCCGAGGATGCGCGCCACGCCGCGCTCGTACTTCTCCGAGCTGGACTTGAAGAAGCGGTTGAACGGGCGGAACACCCAGCCGAACAGGCGATCAATCAGACGGCTCGGGCCATCCTTCGGAGCGCCATGGGCCTTCAGCAGGCGGGCGGCCAGGGCCGGCGACAGGGTCAGCGAGTTGATCGCCGAGATCACCGTGGAAATGGCGATGGTGACAGCGAACTGCTTGTAGAACTGACCGGTGACGCCCGACAGGAACGCCATCGGCACGAACACCGCGCACAGCACCAGTGCGATCGCAACGATCGGGCCGGACACCTCACGCATGGCCTGGTGGGCGGCTGCGGTCGGCGACAGACCTTCTTCGATGTTGCGTTCAACGTTCTCCACCACCACGATCGCGTCGTCGACCACGATGCCGATCGCCAGCACCAGGCCGAACAGGCTCAGCGTGTTGATCGAGAAGCCCAGTACGTACAGCGCTGCGAAGGTACCGACCACCGACACCGGAACCGCGATCAGCGGAATGATCGACGCGCGCCAGGTCTGCAGGAACAGGATCACCACCAGCACCACCAGGGCGATCGCTTCAAGCAGGGTCGAGACCACCGCCTTGATCGAATCACGCACGAAGATGGTGGTGTCGTATACCGCTTCGTACTTCACGTCGGCGGGCATGGTCTTCTGCATCTCGTCCATCGTGGCGATGACCTTGTCGCGAATCTCCAGTGCATTCGCACCGGGCGACTGGAAGATGCCGATACCCACCGCATTCTTGCCGTCGAGCTGCGAGCGCAGGGTGTAGTCGCCAGCGCCCAGTTCCAGGCGGGCAACGTCGGACAGGCGCACGATCTCGCCGTCGACACCGCTCTTGAGCACGATGTCGCCG
The DNA here is from genome assembly GCF_054473825.1 of Stenotrophomonas genospecies 5. Taxonomy (NCBI): domain Bacteria; kingdom Pseudomonadati; phylum Pseudomonadota; class Gammaproteobacteria; order Lysobacterales; family Lysobacteraceae; genus Stenotrophomonas; species Stenotrophomonas genospecies 5. Next base: position 565,470 of record NZ_JBTMUW010000001.1, on the reverse strand, counting down.
AACTCCTGCTCGCTGCGCAGGCGGCCCTGGGCATTGATCAGGGTCAGGAACTGGCTGTTCGGCAGCGGCTCGGCGCCGAGCTGACCCGCGGAGACCTGCACGTTCTGCTCACGCATGGCACGCACCACGTCGCTGGCCGTCAGGCCGCGCGAAGCAACCTTGTCCGGGTCCAGCCATGCGCGCATGGCGTAGTCACCACCACCGAAGATCTGCGCGTCGCCCACGCCGGGAATGCGTGCCAGCGCGTCCTTGACGTGCAGGCGGGCGTAGTTGCGCAGGTACAGGGTGTCGTACTTGCCATTGGGCGACGTCAGATGCACGACCATCAGGAAGGTGGGCGACTGCTTCTGCGTGGTCACGCCCTGCCGGCGTACGTCCTCGGGCAGGCGTGCCTGCGCCTGCGCCACACGGTTCTGCACCTTCACCGCCGCCGCGTCCGGATCAGTGCCCGGGCGGAAGGTGACGGTCATCTGCAGCACGCCGTCGGAACCGGCGACCGACTTGAGGTACATCATGCCCTCGACGCCGTTGATCGCCTCTTCAAGCGGCGTGGCGACGGTTTCGGCGATGACCTTGGGATTGGCGCCCGGATAGACCGTGCGCACGACCACCGACGGCGGCACCACTTCCGGGTACTCGCTGATCGGCAGGATCGGAATCGTGATCAGGCCTGCGGCGAAGATCACGATCGACAGTACCGCCGCGAAGATCGGCCTGTCGATGAAGAAACGGGAAAAGTCCATGGAGGAATTCCTGGGAAATGCCGCCGGCGGGCAACAGCCACCCTGCCCCTCGCCGATATGACGAAGGCAGGGAAGGCCGCCGCTGGCGCCGGCAGCTAAGCGGAAACTCGGATCAGGAGACGGCGGATCAGCGGTTCAGCGCAGCAGTGGCATCACGGCCTGGTGCGGCGGCCGCAGCCGGCTGCATCGCCACCGCCTTGGCCTGCACCGGCATGCCCGGCATGAAGACCTTCTGCACGCCATCGATGATGACCTTGTCGCCTGCGGACAGGCCCTGCTCGACGATGCGCAGGCCTTCCGCCGTGCGGCCAAGGCGGATGTCGCGGCGCTGGGCCTTGCCATCCTTGTCGACCACGTACACGTACTTGCGGTCCTGGTCGGTCAGCACGGCCTTGTCGTCGATCAGCATCGCCTGGAACTGGCCACTGCCCAGCAGCTGCACACGGGCGAACAGCCCCGGGGTGAACTGCCGGTCGGCATTGTCCAGCAGCGCACGCACGCGGATGGTGCCGGTGCTGCGTGCAACCTGGTTGTCGAGGAAGTCGACCTTGCCCGCGTGCGGGTAGCCTTCTTCACCCGACAGGCCAACCTTCACCGGCAGGTCGCTGTCGCGCTCGCTCGGGCGCTCGCCCTTGCGTGCCATCTGCGCGTAACGCAGGAAAGTGCTTTCGTCGGCATCGAAGTAGACGAACACGGTGTCCAGCGAGACCAGCGTGGTCAGCACGCTGGCGCTGTCGCCGGCGGTGACCAGGTTGCCTGCGGTGACCATCGCGCGGCCGGCACGGCCGTCGATCGGCGCACGCACCTTGGTGAACTCCAGGTTGAGCCGGGCAGCATCCAGTGCCGCCTGCGCGGCCTGCACGGCTGCGCCGGACTGGTCTGCCGCAGCGCGACGCTGCTCGGCGGTCTCGGTGGAGATCGCCTGCTGCTCGGCCAGGCGCTTGGCCCGCTCCGATTCACTGCGGGCCAGGGTTGCCTGGGTGCGGGCGCGGGCCAGTTCAGCGGCGGCGCGATCGTACTCGGCCTGGTAGCTGCGTGCGTCGATGGTGAAGAGCACATCGCCCTTCTTCACTTCCTGGCCTTCGACGTAGTTGACCTTGTCGATGTAGCCGGACACGCGCGGACGCAGTTCAACGCTCTGCACCGCCTCGATGCGGCCGCTGAACTCGTCCCATTGGCTGATCTGCTTGACCAGCACCGGGGCTGCGCTGACCTGCGGCGGGGGCGGTGCACCGGCTTCTTCGGCATGGCCGCCACTGCAGGCAGCGAGCACCGCCGCGGCGAGGATCGACACGCCGACCATCGCAATGCGATGGCCGAAACGATGTGGGGTGGTTTTGGGGGAAGTCATGGCATGCATCCGTACGGAGGGGTGGTACAGCTAATGAGAATGGCTATCAGAAAGTGCGGCGTATGCTGCAACCTAAACCAAGGTCAAGGTCAAGCGACACCGACGGCGTCGCGCCACGGTGGTGGAACTTCCAGTCGCAGCAGGCCCCGCGGCAGTTCCGCATCGCTGCTGTCGCAGCGAACGATGGCGCGGTTGTCGCGGCAGCCATCAAGCAGCGACACCACGCGCCGGCCGACCAGCAGCGAGCTCGGCCACTCGATGCAGGCGTTGGCGGCGTTGGCCGGCGTACACACCGGGCTGCACACCTCCAGCATCTGCGCACGGACACCGACCGCCTGTGCTTCCTGGTGCACCACCTGCGCGTACATGCGCAGGGCGGCGGTGGTGATCGAGGTCTCGCCGTAGCCGGCCCAGGGCTTGAGACCGGCAGGGCTGCCGATCATCACGTAGCGCCGCGCATGCACGTTGTCACGCAGCAGCGGCAGCAGGTGGCGTACCGCATGCACATGGGGCATCAGGTCGGCCTGCAGTGCGCCGAGCAGTTCGTCGCCCTTGCGGTCCATCACCCGGCCACGGTTGTAAGGACCGCCCATGGCCGCGATCACCGCCGCCAACGGCCGAGGGCGTTGCGCGACGCGCTCGGCCAGGACCTGCGCCGAACCGTCGTCTGCCAGTGAACCCAGCATGGTCTGCAGGCCGGGCTCATCGGCGAACTGCGCTTCCAGCGACGCCAGCCGTCCTGGATCGCGGCCGACCACCAGCACCGGGCTGCCGGCTTCCAGCAGCGCACCGACCACGCCCTGGCCGACCGCACCGGTTCCGCCGAGGACCAGGACTTCGGGCATCAGAATCCCATTCACGGGACATTTCCTCCCAAATCCGGGATAGTCCCGATTCGGCGCAGTCGATCGCTCTTCTGCGGCGCCAAGCGGATGGCACCGCCACGCTGCTGCCGCATGGGCGCGGTAAACTCACGGAAATCCTTGTGCACCAAGGAACTCGGGCGGATCTCAACGGTCATCGCCAGATCCAGGGCGTTCTGGCCGGCATGCCGGAAACGGGCAAGAATGTTGCGCAGGCTCATGGCGGGGGGACTCCATTTCACGAATGGCGCCACGATAGACCTCAAACCTTTACTTGATTAGTCCTGATTAAGGGGAATAATCATCCCGTTCCCGGTCCAATCGATCTGTCACGATTGTCCCACCCCCGACGTCCAGGACTCCCGACCATGTCCCACGATCTCAATGAAACGCTGATCTTCGTCAAAGTGGTCGAGCAGGGCAGCTTCATCGCAGCTGCCAAAGCGCTCGGCCTGCCCAAGACCACTGTCAGCCGCAAGGTGCAGGAGCTGGAGACACGGCTGGGCGCGCGCCTGCTGCACCGGACCACGCGCCGTCTTGGCCTGACCGAGGCGGGCTCGATCTACCACGAGCACTGCCAGCGCATCGCGCGCGAGCTGGAAGAAGCCGAGAGCGCGGTCAGCCAGCTGCAGTCCGGCCCACGCGGCTGGCTGCGTTTCACTGTGCCCTACTCCATCGGCATCACCTGGATCGCGCCGTTGCTGGGCCAGTTCCATGCGCAGTACCCGGAAATCCGCCTGGACATGCACATGGGCAACGAGAAGCTCGACCTGATCGCCGGTGAAGCCGATCTGGCCCTGCGCGTCGGCGCCCTGCCCGATTCCAACCTGGTCGCACGCAAGCTCGGCAGCCTGCGCACGCAGGTGTTCGCCAGCCCAGCCTACATCGAGCGCTACGGCGAACCGCTGCACCCGGAAGAGCTTCAGTTCCATCGCATCCTGGCCATGCGCAAGCCCTACCACACTGGCAATTCACCGCGCTTTACCTGGCAGCTGGGCGAGAACGGAGGGGAACTGCGTGACTTCCCGGTGACGCCGCTGATGACGGCCAACGACATGTCCGCGCTCAACGGCGCGCTGGTGTGCGGTGAAGGCCTGCTGCTGACCGGCGATGTGATGGCCAAGCCGTTCGTCGAGTCAGGCATGGTCCGTCGCGTGCTTGCCGGGTGGACAGGTCCGGAGGTGGATTTCAACGCGGTCTTTGCCGGCGGCCGCCTGGTCTCGCCGAAGGTGCGCGCATTCGTCGACTTCCTGGTGGAGAAGCTCAACTTCGACGCCAATTACATGCTGGCGCAGTGCCCTGGCGCGAAGCTGGCGCGGCAGCAGCAGGAGCAGGAAGATGCCGCGCTTGAGATCAGCGGCAAGCGGATCCTGGAGAAGGTGGCCGCGCCGGCGGCGTGAAGCGGGGCCTGCCCGGCGTCATGCGGCGCGCTGTTCCAGCAGATGCTCGATCAGTGCCCGCAGCTTCGGCTCGGCCTGGCGCCGGCTGGGGTAATACAGGAAGAACCCTGCGAACCACGGACAGTACGGCTCCAGCACGCTGACCAGTTCCCCACGCTGCAGCCACGGGCGCCATGTGTCCTCCATGCCGAAGGCCAGCCCGGCGCCCGCCAATGCCAGGCGGGTCATCGTGGCCATGTCATTGCTGGTGATCTCCGGCTGTACATCGACGCTGAACTCGCGTCCGCGCTCTTCGAATTCCCAGCGATAGGGCGCCTTGCGTGGTGCGGCGCGCCAGCCGATGCAACGGTGCCCGGGCAGCTCGCGCGGGTGCCTGGGCATGCCGTGCTGCTGCCCATACCGCGGAGTGCACACCACCACCTGCCGCTGCCGGCCGGACACCGGAATCGCCACCATGTCCTGGGCGATCACCTCGCCCAGACGCACGCCCGCGTCGAAACCCGCCTCGACGATGTCGAACTCCTCATCGGTCACCGTGATGTCCAGCTGCAGCTCCGGGTGCCGGGCGGCGAAGCTGGCCAGCAGGGGACCGGCCAGGAAATGCTCGGCAATGGAGGACACGGCCAGGCGCAGCTGGCCCTTGAGGGTGCTGCCGCGACGTAGCGTGGACTCCACGGCGCTGCCCAGCTCAGCCAGGGCGGGTCTGACCGCCGCAAGCAGCGCCTGGCCGGCATCGGTGAGGTTGACGTTGCGGGTGGTGCGCAGCACCAGAGCGACACCGAGCGACTGTTCCAACCGGGCGATGGTCTGGCTGACGGCCGACCGGGTCACGCCCAGTTGCTGGGCCGCCGCGGTGAAGCTGCTGCAGTCGGCTACCCGCTGGAACACCGCGAGGGCATTGAGATCGACGGACATTGGTTAGCGGATCTATACAAGGTAGTCAGCAGTCGCCATCTTATCGCGACGAGGCAGGCCGTCTACCGTGACTGCACCGGGCACGACCCGGCATTTCCCCCTAGCCCTTCCGGAGACCTGCCATGAGCCATTCCCGAACCATCCTGATCACCGGTGCCTCCAGCGGCATCGGCGCCGGCATCGCCCGCTCGCTGGCGCAGCCGGGTGCCCGCCTGGTGCTGGGCGCGCGCCGCCTCGAACGGTTGCAGGCGCTGGCGGATGAACTGCGCCAGCACGGCGCCGACGTACGCGTGCATGCGCTGGACGTGACCCAGCGCGCGCAGGTCGAGGCGTTCGCCACTTCAGCCCTGGAGGAATTCGGCGCCCTTGATGTGATCGTCAACAATGCCGGTGTGATGCCACTGTCGCCGATGGCATCACTGAAGGTGGACGAATGGGACCGGATGATCGACGTCAACATCCGCGGTGTACTGCACGGGATCGCAGCCGTGTTGCCCCATATGTGCGCACGCGGCCGCGGACAGATCATCAACATCGCGTCCATCGGCGCGCTGTCGGTCGTACCGACCGCTGCGGTCTACTGCGCCACCAAGCACGCGGTACGCGCCATCTCGGAGGGCCTGCGCCAGGAACACCGCGAGCTGCGGGTCACCTGCATCCACCCCGGCGTGGTGGAAAGCGAGCTTGCGGACAGCATCACCGACCCGGTCGCCGCCGAAATGATGGTCGGCTATCGCGCCATCGCCCTGCAGCCGGATGCGATCGGGCGCGCGGTGCGGTTCGCCATCGAGCAGCCCGACGACGTGGACGTGAACGAGATCGTGGTGCGGCCGACGGCCGCAGCATGACCCGGCCGCCGTTCCTGCGCTAGGCGCCGCGCATCTCGCCCAACGAAAATGCCGCCTGCAAGGGCGGCATTCCCGTTCCGGCTGCGCCGGACCTGCACGCACGCGCCGCGCGTTACTGCTGCAACGGAATCACGCGGATTTCAACACGGCGGTTCTTGGCACGGCCGGCATCGGTGCTGTTGTCGGCAATCGGGTACGCCTTGCCGGCGCCCAGCGTTTCGATACGCACGCTCTGCACGCCCTGCCCGATCAGGTACTGGGCGACCGAATCGGCGCGCTCCTTGGACAGGCGGTTGTTGACCGCATCGCTGCCGATGCTGTCGGTATGGCCGACCACTTCGATCATGGTCTGGTTGTAATCACGCAGGGTGCCGGCCACGCCGTTGAGCGCGCCGTAGAACTGCGGCTTCAGTGCCGACTTGCCGAAATCGAAGGTGATGCCGTCGGGCAGGTTCAGCATGATGTTGTCGCCCTGGCGCTGCACATCGATGCCGGTGTTGGCAGTGCGCTCGCGCAGCGCGCGTTCCTGGCGATCCTGGTACTGGCCCACGGCCGCGCCACTGAGCGCGCCGATGCCTGCACCGATCAGCGCGTGCTGGCGGCGCTCGGTCGCACTGTCGCCGCTGAGCAGGCCGGCGGCCACGCCAATGGCGGTACCGATCAGCGCGTTGCGACCGGTCCGGTTCTGCTGCTCGGTCGGGTTGCCGTACTGATCGCTCTGCACGTAGGAACCGCCGGTGGCGCAGGCCGACAGGACGGCCGCGCTCATCAGGGCCAGTGCGACATTGCGGGTGGTGTTGCGGATCATGATGGTCTCCTTGGTTTCCGGTCGGGCCGGCGGCTTGCGGGCCGCCCAGAGGATAAACAGCAGGACGCGATGCCGGGATGATGAACACGCCGCTCGACAGGCCCTTGTTCAGCTAGCTGTCTGGAACCCCGCGACGGCGCTTTACCCCGCTCCCGACTGGCGGTAGGCGGCGAGCGCTGCATCCCGGCCGGCGGCCAGATCCACCAGGGGGCTGCGCGGATACTCCGGCGCGTGCTCGGCCAGCCACTGCGGATGCTGCCACGGCGCGAAGCGCGCCTTCACCGGCAGCGCCGCCAGTTCCGGTACCCAGCGGGTGATGTAGCGCGCCTGAGGATCGAACTTTTCGGCCTGGGTGATCGGATTGAACACCCGGAAGTAAGGCGCTGCATCCGCACCGGTACCGGCCACCCACTGCCAGCCCATCGTGTTGTTGGCCAGGTCGGCATCGACCAGTGTGTCCCAGAACCAGCGTGCGCCATGCAGCCAGTGCGCGCGCAGGTGCTTGCACAGGTAGCTGGCGACGATCATCCGCACCCGGTTGTGCATGTAGCCGGTATGCCACAGCTCGCGCAGGCCGGCATCCACGATCGGTACACCGGTGTTGCCGCGCTGCCAGTCATGCAGCTGGCCGGCGCTGGGCGTGGCCCACGGAAAGCGGTCGAAGCGCGGGTTGAGGTTGCCGGTGGGGGTCTCCGGAAAGTGATGCAGCAGGTGGTAGGCGAAGTCACGCCAGCCCAGTTGCCGCAGGTAGCCATCGATGTCGGCGTCGGTACCGGCGCTGCGCAGCCCTTCCAGCGCATGGGCGATGCGCCAGGGCGCGATCTCGCCGAAGTGCAGGTGCGGTGACAGCCGCGAGGTGCCGACCCGGTCCGGCAGGTCGCGCTGCGCGCGATAGCCTCGCAGCGCGCCGTCCTCGAACACCGAAAGCGCCTCCAGCGCGCCGGCCTCTCCCGGCTGCCAGTGCTCCCAGAAGCCCTCGTCCCAGCCGAGCGCCGGTGCCAGCCCGAGCGCCTGCAGCGACTCGCCTTCGACGGCATGCGCTGCCAGTGCCGCGGGCGCCGCCTGCAGCCCGGGCAGGCGCCAGCGACTGAGCACGTTGCGCCAGTAGGGGGTGAACACCTTGTACGGCTGCCCCTGCTGGGTGGCGATATCCCAGGGCTCGAACAGCAGACTGCCGTTGCAGCTCTGCGCATCGATGCCCTGCTCGCGCAGCGTGCGCTTGATGGAGGCATCACGTGGCTGGGTGGCGGGCTCGTACTTGCGGTTCCAGTACACCGCCGTGGCACCGGTCCGTGCGATCAGTGCCTGCAGCACCGGCAGGCTGTCGCCGATCTGCAGCACCAGGGAAGAACCGCGGCCACGCAGATCCGCATCCAGCGCGGCGAGCGAGCGATGACTCCACGCGTTGGATGCCGCTCCCGGCGCCCACTCGCCTTCTTCGTGCGGCGCGTGGATGTACACAGGGACCACATCGTGCCCCGCATCCAGTGCGGCCTGCAGGGCCGGATTGTCCTGCAGCCGCAGGTCGCGACGGAACCAGACCAACGCTACCGACACGTGCACCGCCTTTGCTGTGGAAGGCGGCCATGATAGCCAGCACAGGTGAAGACCGCGCAGGGGCGCAACGCCGTCCGCAGCCGGACTATTTCCCGGCGTCGAAACGCTGCATGGCTTCGCGGATCAGCGTACGCGCCTCGGCCGCGTTGCCCCAGCCCTGCAGCTGCACCGGGTTGCGTCCGGCTGGCAGATCCTTGTACACGCGGAAGAACGCCTCGATGCGCTGCCGCTCGATCTCCGGCAGATCGGCCAGATCGCGGACGCCTGCATAGCTCGGATCAACCTTGTCGGTCGGCACGCCGATGACCTTCTCGTCATGTTCGCCGCCATCGATCATCTTCAGATAGCCGATCGGGCGGAAGCGGATGATCACGCCGGGGTGCAGGGGTTCACGGGTCAGTACCAGCGCGTCCAGTGGATCGTTGTCACCCGCCAGCGTGCGCGGCATCGAACCATAGTTGGCCGGATAGGCCACCGGCATCGACTGGAAGCGGTCGACGTGGACCAGCCCGTCGTCCTTGATCTCATACTTGGTGAAGCTGCCAGCGGGAATTTCCACGGCCAGGTTCACCTCCTGCGGTGCCTGCTGCGGCTGGGCCGCCAGGAACGGATGCAGCACCGCATCAGCGGCGGCCACCGCACCGGCCAGCAACAGCAGAGCGGCACCGATGGCAGCAAGAGGAACGATGCGTCGGGGCATGGTCATCGGCGTCTCCTTATTCCCAGCAACGGTCGGCGCGACCCTTGGCAGTCTGCGCGCGCGGGCAGTCGCGTGGCGTGATGCGGCCGTCGGTCAGCTCCGTGCGCTGCTTGCGCCCGCTGGCGTCGCGGCGCAGCTCGAAAGCATCGTACAGCTGCCCGGTCACCGTGCGCGCCTCATAGCGCAGGTGCTGCGGATCGATGCGCAGCACCTGGAACAGCTGGGTGTCCTCGGCCACCGGGGCCATCGTCCTTCGGGCTTCATCGGAAAGACGGTACTGCTTCGGTCCCGCCACGGTCACCACGTACTGTGGTGTGGCGGCCTGTCCTTCGCCACGGCGGCCATAGGTGTGGTCGTGCCCCTGCAGCACCAGATCCACCTGGTGACGACGCACCACCGGCAGCAGCACGTCACGCAATGCGGCGTTCTCGCGGCCTTCGCGCGGCGAGTAGAACGGCTGGTGCAGCATTACGATGGTCCACGGCTGCGGATTGCCGGACAGCACCTTGTCCAGCCAGTGTGCCTGGGCCTGGGCGGTGCCGAGATCGAGTGCCGAGGTTCCATCAAGCACGGCCACGCGCACGCCCTGCGCATCGAACCAGTAGCTGGTCTGCTGCGCGGCAGGGGCGCCATTGCCCGGCAGTGCGAAGGTCACCGGCCAGTGCCGGCCCAGTACGCGGCGTTCCTGCGGGGTGTCCTCGAACTCCTCGAAATACTCGTGATTTCCGATGGCAGGCGCCACCAGTGTTTCCTGCGCCAGCCAGCCGGCGGCGGCGAACCATTCACCCCATTCACTGTCGTCCACACCGTCGCCGCCGCTGACCAGGTCACCCGCGAACAGGCTCAGGCGAGCGTCCGGTGCCGCCTTCTGCGCGGCCCGGACCACGCGGCTGACGTGACTGAGATTCTTGTTCTGGGTATCGCCGAAGTACAGCAGCGTCAGCGGCTGCCCGGCGGTGGCCAGCGTGCGCAGCTGGTTCCATGCACTCCAGCCTGCCCTGCCCTGCACACGGTAGATGTATGCGGTATCCGGCTGCAGGCCATCGATGTCAACGCGGTGATGGTGCGACAGGCCGTTCTCGGTCTGCAGCGCCCGCGTGGTCGCGCGCAGCGCGCGAATGCCTTCGATGGCCGGCGAATCGCCGGCACGCGCGATCTCCAGCAGTGGCGCCTGTACGCTGCCATCCGTGCGCCAGGCCACGGCGAATCCGTGGCTGGGGTCGGCCGAGGGCGAGGCAACGATACGATCCGGCAGTGGCGATGCCGCATAGTGGCGGCTGCCCGCCGGCACCTGCGTGTTGGGTTCGACCGCCGCGGTGACCAGCAGAGGCAGGGCCAGCAGCAGGCTGGCGACGAACGCGCGCGTGCTGTGCCGCCTCATGCGCCACACTCCAGCGGCAGCGCCAGCTGCCTGGCAATGCTTTCCCAGTCAAAGGCGACCACGCCCTGATCGTCATGCACCGCATACAGCGCACCGTGCGGGAACCGCGTGCTGGGCTGCTGCATCAGCCAGATGCCATCGGTATTGGCCACGGTATTGCCCTGGAAGGCACCGACCGGCTTCAGCGTGTGCCGATCGAACAGATGGAACACGCTGCGCTGCTTGCCCTGCTCGGTGGTGATCCACCAGCCGTCCTTGCCGCAGGTCCGCAGGGTCACCCCTTCGGCCTGCGCCTTGAACACGTCACGGCCGAAGGTGGTGCCGGTGAAGCGGCCTGCCAGCGTATAGACCTTGAACTCGCTGGCGTAGCTCTCATCCTCTTCGGCAATCAGCAGACGGTCGTTGTCCGGATCGCCCCAGATCGATTCGACCACGCGCAGCGCACCGGCCTCACTGGTGTCGCCGATGTCGGCGATGCGCTTCGCGTCGATCTTCGCGCCGTCGCGGGAAACGTGGTACTGGCGCACGCGCTTGTCCAGTTCCGCCAGCGGCGGCAGGATGTCGCGGCCCTGTGCGTCCTCGCCGTTGTCCCAGGAGTCCGTGACGTAGACGCTGTAGCCGTCCGCCCTGCGATCGACCCACAGCCCATAGGGCTTGCGCAGATCTTCGGCAGCGAACGTCGCCAGTGGTATGAAGTCCGGCAGGGACAGGACCTGGACCCGGTGATTGTCGCGTTCCACGATCCACAGCAGGTCGTCGGTCACGGCGATGCCATTGGGGCGATCGAACTGTCCCAGGCCGGTACCGGTGGCACCGACGTTGCGCAGGTGACGGCCGGTGCTGCCGTCATACACCACCAGTTTGTCGGTGGCCTTGGCGGTGGCGATCAGCCAGATCTGCCCGTCCGGCGTGCGCCAGGTTGCGGGCGAATCGATGTTGTCGGCGGGCGTGAGTGGCGAGACGAACGCCTCGGCAACGGTGGCCACCGTGCGCGCCGGAGGCGTCGGCGACGCCGCATGTGCCGCCGGCGCGCGGTCGGCCGCTGGCGTGCAGCCCACGACCAGCGCGGTTGCGATCGCTGCCACGAGCACCGGAACGTGCCGCCCCATCACAGCGCCACCTTCAGGCCCAACGCATAGGTGCGGCCATATTCTTCCATCTGCAGCGTGCGCGAGCGCGTGCCCTGGTACAGCTCCAACGGCTTGTCCAGCAGGTTCTGCGCCTCGAAGTACAGGCTGACGCGCGGGCTGAAGCGATAATCCAGCGAGAAGTCGAGCTGCGTGTTGGGTGCCACGTAGATGTCGAATGCACGGCCCTTGCCGATGCTGTCCAGATATTCGCTGCGGTACACCGCAGCCAAGCGGGTGCTCAGGCCATATTTCTCGTAGCCGACGTGCGCGCTGTACACGTGCTTGGAGGCACGCGGCAGCGTGAAGTCCTCGCCGGCACGGTCCGCGATGCCGGCATCGAATTCGGTATCCAGCCAGGTGCCGCTGGCCCCGACCAGAAGACCGTCGAAGCCTGCCGGCAGGAAGGCCAGCTGCTGCTGCCAGTTGAACTCGGCGCCGCGTACCGTGGCCTTGCGGCCATTGATCGGCTGGGTCACGTCGAAGCCGTCGTAGTCCGGATCATTCGTACGCACGGTTTCCACGATATAGCCGTCGATGGACTTGTGGAACAGGCCAAGCGAAACGATGCCGGTGCTGCCGATGTACTTTTCCAACGACAGGTCGATGTTCTTCGACTCGTACGGATCCAGCTCGGGATTGCCCAGCCGCACTTCCTCGTCGCCGCGGCTGTAGCCCACACGGGGCGAAACGTCGCCGAAGGACGGGCGCGAGACGGTCTTGTTGGCCGAGGCGCGTAGCACCCAGTCATCGGCTGCGTCGTAGCGCAGATGCAGGCCCGGCAGCACATTGGTGTAGCTGGTGTTGGCCACGCGCGGGGTGACGGTGAAGCTGCGCCCGTTGGCCGCCACCTCGACCTGGTTGCCCACCGCCCTGAAACGGGTGTTCTCCACGCGTGCGCCGCCGATGATGCGCAGCGCGCCGATATCCCAGGTCCCCATCGCATAGCTGGCGAAGATGTCTTCGCTGGCCACATAGTCCTCTTCCAGCGATGCCAGGGCATTGGCGCCGGCATCCTGCGGCCGGGCGCTGTACTGGCTGCCATTGGCCGCCCAGTAGGCCCGCATCGCCGCCGAATCCATGCCATCGCCCAGGTTGCCATGGCGATGCTCGGGGGCCGACGTGGTCCAGCTCGACAGTGCCACCTTCGGGCCCACCCGCAGCTCACGCTCGTCGGTATTGACATCGCGGTCGCGCCAGCGGCCCAGCAGGCCGAACTTCAGGCTGCTGCTGTCGCCGTCGAAGCGTACGTTGACCTGCGCGCTGTGCTCCTTGTCGTTGACCTGCTTGGGCGAAAGCACGATGCGGTCGAAGGCGTAGTTGCCGTTGTCCAGCCACTGCGGGTTGTCGAAACTGTAGGTCGGCAGCCGGCTGCGCTGGTCCAGGGTGCCGTTGAAGTCATCACCATCCAGTGTGAACCGCGCCTCCATCTCGTCGTTCACCCGCTCCTCGGTGCGGGTGTAGCCGATACGGTAATCGACCACCGCGCTGGTCAGCCGGTTCTCGCCACCGAGGCTGGCTGCGAAGGTGTTCTCTTTCTTGGTGCGGTAACGCATGCGCTTGTCGATCGCATCGCCCGGCATGTCATCCAGCCGGTACTGGTCGGTGCCGGTGCGCACCATGTCGGCATCGTCGAAATTGAAGATCACCCGCTGGCGGGTCTCGGCATCGTCGAACTGGCTGTACAACGTGCGCAGGTAGTACTTGCTGTCTTCATTCGGGCGCCAGTCCAGGTTGAGGTTGGCGCCGATGCGCTTGCGCTCGATCTCGTACTTGCGGTGCTGCAGGTTGATCGCGGTGACATCCCCCGGTGCAGCATCATCCTCGCCGTCGTACTCCACTTCGGTGTTGTCCGATTCAAACCTGCGCTTCTGGTAGTTCACGCCCAGCGCGATGCCGAACGTATCGGCGAACACTTCGCTGTAGTTGAAGGCGGCCTTCGGGCTGGTTTCGCCCGAGAGCTGCTGGTGGCTGCCCTCGATCTTGGCACGCAGGCTGCGCCCGTCGCGATCGAATGCCGAGGCCGATTCGACCAGGACCGCACCGCCGATCGCGTCGCCGGGCATGTCCGGGGTCGGCGACTTGACTACGCGCAGCCGCTCGGTGGAGTCGGAGGGAATGACATCCAGCGGTGCAGCGCGGCTGGAGTCCTCCGGCGTACCCACGGCGATTCCATCGACGCTGACGCTGTTGAGGTTGGCGTCCAGGCCCCGGATGACCACGAAACGGCCTTCGCCCTGGTCGCGGGTGACGCTGATGCCGGGTAGACGCTGCAGCGATTCGGCCACGTTCTTGTCCGGATACTGGCCGAGGGCGTCGGAAGACACGGCATCTTCAATCGCGTCGCTGCTGCGCTTCAGATCGACCGCGCGGATCTGCGATTCGAGCTGCGCACGCACCTCGACGCGGTCCAGGTCGATCGCATCGACGGCCGCTGCCCCCGTGGCGGCGACCGTCTGCTGGGCGGCGGCCTGCAGCGGAGCGCTGGCCCCCATCGCCAGGGTCAGCGTGATGGCAACGGCCAACGGAGTCTTGATATGCACTGGGAATCCCCATTCCTGTTAAGAATGGGTCTGGACGGTATGTCCGCAAGGTTGCATGGCCATGACAGACGCCCTCGCTCCGCGCCCGCTGGCTGCGCTCCGTTTGGGGTTCCGTACCCCGATCCGGCAGAATGATCGCCTCTCCCTTCCCCCCTTTCCGACCATGAAGATCGTCGAAGTGCGCCACCCGCTGGTGCAGCACAAGATCGGCCTGATGCGCAACGCCGCGCTCAGCACCAAGGATTTCCGCGAACTGGCCAACGAGCTGGGCACGCTGCTGGCCTATGAGGCCACCGCTGACCTGGACACCGAGCCGCACACCCTGCCCGGCTGGGCCGGTCCGGTGACCGTGCAGCGCATCGCTGGCGCCAAGATCACCGTAGTGCCGATCCTGCGGGCCGGCCTGGGCATGCTCAGCGGCGTACTGTCGCTGATCCCTGCCGCCCGCGTGAGTGTGGTCGGCCTGCAGCGCGATGAGGAAACCCTGCAGCCGGTGCCGTACTTCGAGCGCCTCACCGGGCGCCTGGAAGAGCGCGATGCGCTGATCCTGGACCCGATGCTGGCCACGGGCGGCACCCTGATCGCCACCATCGACATGCTCAAGCGGGCCGGTGCGCGACGCATCAAGGGCATTTTCCTGGTCGCCGCTCCGGAGGGCATCGACGCGGTCAAGGCAGCGCATCCGGATGTGGAGATCTACACGGCGGCAATCGACGCCCAGCTCAACGAAAAGGGCTACATCCTGCCGGGCCTCGGCGACGCGGGCGACCGCATCTTCGGCACCCGCGTCGGCTGACCGGTGCGACGGGGTCAGATCCCTTTCGCAGAAAGGGCTCCGACCCCGGCACTCACCCCAGCGCGCGCGCCTTCAGTTCACCCTGCTCGTGCAGGGTCACGAAACGCCCCTTGTCGTCGCGCCCCAGCTGGGCCAGTGCGACCTGCGGGTCGTGGGTAAAGAACAGATGCACGTTGCGCGCCAGCTTGTCCTCCAGGAACTGCCGCTTCTCGTCGATCAGCAGTTCCGCGTTGCGGTCATATCCCATGGTGATCGGCACGTGCACCCACGAGCGCCCCGGAATCAGGTCAGCGCAGAACACCACACCACCGCGCGCGACCTCGCCTGCATGCTCATGGCCGACGATCTCGGCCAGCATCAGCCCCGGCGTATGCCCATCGCTGTAGCTGAAACGCACGCTGCTCCCCAGCGCCCGGGAGAACTCGCCGTCGACCACTTCCAGGCGCCCACTGGCCTGCAGCAGCCCGGGCAGCTCCGGGATGAAACTGGCGCGGTCGCGCGGGTGCGGCTGAAGTGCGCGCTGCCAGTGCTGTGCACCGACCACATAGGTGGCATTGGGAAACAGCAGTTCGGGCTCGCGCCCCTCGCTCCATGCTGCCAGCAGGCCGCCGGCGTGGTCGAAGTGCAGGTGGCTGAGGACCACCACGTCGATGTCCTCGTGTTCGAAGCCCGCCTCACGCAGCGAATCGATCAGCACATGCTGGCTTTCCTGCACGCCATAGCGCTCGCGCATGCGCGGATCGAAGAACGCGCCGATACCGGTTTCAAACAGGACCGTCTTGCCTTCCAGCGGGCTGGCCAACAGCGCGCGGCATGCCAGCTCGATACGGTTCAGCTCATCCGGTGCCGCCCATTTTTCCCACAACGCACGGGGCGCGTTGCCGAACATCGCACCGCCGTCGAGGCGCTGCGAGTTACCACGAATCGACCAGAGTTTCATGCGCCGATTATCGTCGGCAGGCCGTTAAATAATCGCTAGAACGAAACTGCAGCGCCCTGCCGTTGCGGGCAGGACGCTGCGGTTCACCGTCGGCCGGATGGGACCGGCGAGCCCGGCCGTTACCTGCCGGGCACCACCTGGGCGCTGCCGACCGGGTTGCGCGGATCGCTGCCGCCGAACAACCGGTTGCTGCTGCGATCCCATTCCACCGTCTGCAGATTGCCCCAGACGTGGCTGGAGCCGCGACCACCGGCGGCGACATTCCCCGGCAGATCGATCTTGTGGCCCATCGCCTGCAGCTGCTTCACGGTGGCCGCGTCGAACGCGTTGTCTTCGGCCTCGATCAGGTCCGGCAGCCACTGGTGGTGGTAGCGCGGCAGCGCCGCGACCTGCTGCGCGTCCAGGCCGGCGTCGTAACCAAGGATGCCCAGCAGCACCATGGTGATGATGCGGCTGCCGCCGGGGGTGCCCAGCACCACGACCTTGTCGGCGTTCTCCATGAAGGTCGGCGTCATCGAGCTGAGCATGCGCTTGCCCGGCTTCGGTGCGTTGGCCTCGTAGCCCATCACGCCGAACGCATTGGGCGTGCCCGGCTTCAGCGCGAAATCATCCATCTCGTTGTTCAGCAGCACACCGGTGCCCTTGGGTATCAGGCCCGAGCCGTACAGCAGGTTGACGGTCTGGGTGGCGCCGACGCGGTTGCCATCACGGTCGATGATCGAGAAATGGGTGGTCTCGTCGTCCTCCAGTGGCGTCGGATTGCCCGACAGCAGGTCGCTGGGCGTGGCCTTCTCCGGATGGATGGTGGCACGCAGGCCCTGCGCGTAATCCTTGCTGGTCAGCACTTTCTGCGGGATCTGCACGAAGTCCGGATCGCCCAGGAAGAACGTGCGGTCGCGGTAGGCACGCCGCATCGATTCGACTACCAGATGGGCGCGGTGCGCCGGATCCATCTGCTTGATGTCCCAGCCTTCCAGGATCTGCAGCATGCTGGCCAGGGCGATGCCACCGGACGACGGCGGCGGCGCCGTGGTGATCTTCCAGCCGTTGTAGTCGAAGACGATCGGCTCGCGCTGCTTCACCCGGTAGCCGGCCAGCTCCTCGGCGGTCCAGCGGCCACCGGCCTGCTTCACCCCGGCCAGCAGCAGCTTGCCGGTCTGGCCCTTGTAGAAGCCATCGAAGCCACCCGCCGCCAGCCGCTCCAGCGTCTGCGCCAGTTCCGGCTGCCGGAACACATCACCGGTGGCGATCGGCCTGCCGTTGCGCAGGTACACCTCGCGGGTCCCGGGGTAACGCTCCATCACCTCGCGGCGCGAGGCATAGCCCTTGGCCATCCGCTCGTACACCGGGAAGCCCTCGCGGGCGATGCGGATGGCCGGTTGCAGCGAAACCGCCAGGGGCAGCCTGCCGTGCCGGGCCGAAAGCTCCACCAGCGCCGCAGGCAGGCCGGGGATACCCGCCGACCAGGCGCCGTTGACCGAGCGGTCGCGGTCCAGGTTGCCCTTCCCGTCGAGGAAGGCCTGCGGCGTGGCAGCAGCCGGCGCGGTCTCGCGCGCATCCAGCATCACGTCCTTGCCGGTGGCCGCGTCATGCAGCAGGAAGAAGCCGCCACCGCCCAGGCCGGAACTGATCGGCTCGACCACCGCCAGCGTCGAGGACACCGCCACCGCGGCGTCGAACGCGTTGCCTCCCTGCGCAAGGATGTCCACGCCGGCCTGGGTGGCCAGCGCGTGGCCGCTGGCAATGGCAGCGCCATCGGGACGTTCGGCACGGGCCGGCGCATCGGCCCAGGCAAGCGGGCTCAGCAACAGGCCGAGCAGCAACACGGGACGGGCGAGCAGCGTCTTCATTCGGATGGGGGCTCCGCGTAGAGTTCGGGATGATCGTGCTGCAGCCGGCGCAGTTTGGCCAGCAGCTGGTCTTCCGTTTCCACGATCTCCGGGTCCGGATCGATGCATTCGACCGGGCAGACGACCACGCACTGTGGCTCGTCGAAATGGCCCACGCACTCGGTACAACGGGCGGGGTCGATCACGTAGATGGTTTCACCCATCGCAATGGCCTGGTTCGGGCAGGCCGGCTCGCAGACGTCGCAGTTGACGCAGAGCTCATTGATTTTCAGCGACATGGCGATACTCCTCGCCCGCGCCTTGGGACAAAGGACCGGCCAGCGCGGGCGCGCGGGCCGGTCAGGTCATCGGTGGCGCCCGCTACAGGCGCCACCCGGGCCACGTTGCAACGTGGCCGCCACGGCTCGGTCTTACTTGGCTTCGACGAAAATGTACTCGGCACCGGTCGGCTGCACGGCCGCCTGCACGCGGGCGTTGTCGGCCGACTGGCCGATGAAGACGACGCGCACGCCCTTCATCGAATCCGGCGACACGTCCTTGAACACGGCCTGGATCATGTCCGCCATCTTGCCCGAGGCCGACGAACCGAAGGCCAGCATGTTGCCCGGCTGCACGCCACGGGCCACGGCCTGGGTCGCGCTCTCGGTCTGGCGCTCGTACTTGGCCTGGAAGTCCGGGTCCGATTCCGGCGAGAGGTAGTACAGGAACGGGCTGTTGGAGATATTGCCCATGTTCTGGATGGCGACTTCCTGCAGGTACTTCTTCCAGCCTGCGTCGTCGTCCTTGGACGGGGCGACCAGCGCCTGCTTGGCTTCGTCGACCGGAGCGGCCTCTTCCTTCTTGCAGGCGGTGAAGGCCAGGGCCAACGAGGCGATCAGCATCGCGCGCATGGTGGTGTTCATGGTTTCCTCCCGGAATGGTGCGTGGTGTTGTACGTAAGGGGTGCGGGTACGGCGGGGCTTATGACTGGGTCGATTTCGCCTCGCGGACCCTGCGCAGGGCTTCAAGCACCGCGGCCGGCACGAAGCCGGACACGTCGCCGCCCAGGCGCGCGATCTCGCGGACCAGCGAAGACGAAATGAAGCTGTGCTGCTCGGCCGGCGTCAGGAACAGGGTCTCGACTTCCGGGATCAGGTGGCGGTTCATGCTCGCCATCTGGAACTCGTATTCAAAGTCCGACACCGCGCGCAGGCCGCGCAGCAGGACCCCGCCCTGGACGGAGCGTACGAAATGGGCCAGCAGGGTATCGAACCCGCAGACCTCGACGTTGCCATGGTGGCCCAGGGCATCCCGGGCCAGCTGCACGCGCAGTTCCAGCGGCAGGGTCGGCCCCTTGGACGGGCTCTGCGCCACGCCGACCACGACCTTTTCAAACAGCGGTGCGGCCCGGTTCACCAGGTCGATATGACCGTTGGTGATCGGATCGAACGTGCCGGGGTAGACGGCAATGCGGCGGTTGGCCACGGTCATGGGCGGTTGCAGATGTTCAGATGAAGTCAAAGTGTAGCAGCGGCGCGGCGGTACAGGGCAAAGCGCACCTCACGGGTGCCGCCCTCGCGGTGCAGCAGCCAGTCCGGCGGCAGCACCGGGACGTGACCGGCCGGCGACTCCAGGTAGAGCCAGGCGTCGGCTGCCAGATGCCGCGGCAGCTGGGCCAGCACGTCCTGCCAGAGGCCATCGGCGAACGGCGGGTCGATGAACACCAGATCCGCCTGCTGCGCGGGAGCGCCCTGCAACCAGCGCAGGGCATCGGCCTGGACCACGGTGATCTGCGCGCTGGCCTGCAGCTTGGCGACGGCGGCCGACAGATTGCGGCCGAGCTGGGCATCGCGCTCGACCAGGGTGGCGTGAGCGGCACCGCGCGAGACGGCTTCCAGACCCAGCGCGCCGCTGCCGGCAAACAGGTCCAGCACGCGGGCCCCGGCCAGTCGGGGCATCAGCCAGTTGAACAGGGTCTCGCGCACACGGTCACTGCTGGGCCGCAGGCCCGGCAGGTTCGGCACCGGCAGGCGGGTATTGCGCCAGCGCCCGCCGATGATGCGAACCTGGCCGTCATTGCCTCCACGGCCGCTCATCGGGGCCACCGGCGAAGGGTGTTCGAGAATTTCAGCATGAGCGGGATTGTAGTTCGGCCGGGCGGCGCCCGGCACCCGCAGAAGCCAGAGCAGCGGCTGGAGCAACGGCAAAGGCTGGTTTCCTGGGGGTTGGCGGGGTGGGTCAGGTTGTGGGGGACGCCGTGAACCCATCCCTGGGGGCTTGGCCGCGGCATCCATGCCGCGGACGCCCCCACAACCTGATCCACCCCACCTTCGACCGTTTCCTGCGATCTGTCGGAACGGCTCTTGGGGTCAGATCCGTTTTCCTGTGGAAAACGGATCTGACCCTGGCTTGGATCTCGAGATCTGAGAGATTTCATCCACGCACGGCGTGGATCTACTGGCCACCGGCCAACTGTCGAAGGCGGGGCACTGTGGGTTCGCGGGGTGTGAGCCGCATGGATGCGGCGACCAAGCCTCCATGGACGGATTCACGGCGCCCCCGCGAACCCACAGTGCCCCGCCATCCCACGGAGTGCCCGCTCTTGCTTTGGCTCTGGCCTCTGCGGGTGCAGGGCGCCGCCCTGCCCGACCAACCCCCTTGATTTCGGGACAATCACCCCTACCCCTTGGCGAGGCCGCACGCGCTGGCGCGGCATTGCACACGGAGCCCTATCGATGACCGAGACGACCCAGACCGAAACCCTTGGCTTCCAGACCGAAGTCAAGCAGCTGCTGCAGCTGATGATCCACTCGCTGTACTCCAACAAGGAGATCTTCCTGCGCGAGCTGGTGTCCAATGCCGCCGACGCGGCCGACAAGCTGCGCTTCGAGGCGCTGACCCAGCCGTCCCTGCTGGAAGACGACAGCGACCTGCGCGTGCGCGTCAGTTTCGACCCGGCCGCCCACACCATCACCATCGAGGACAACGGCATCGGCATGAGCCGCGCCGAGGCCATCGCCCACCTCGGCACCATTGCCAAGTCCGGCACCGGCGACTTCCTGCGCCAGCTGTCCGGCGACCAGAAGAAGGACTCGCAGCTGATCGGCCAGTTCGGTGTCGGCTTCTACAGCGCGTTCATCGTCGCCGACGAAGTCGAAGTCACCTCGCGGCGGGCCGGCCTGGCCAGCAGCGAAGGCGTGCGCTGGACCTCGCGCGGCGAAGGCGACTTCGATGTCGCGACCCTCGACAAGCCCGAGCGCGGCACCCGCATCGTGCTGCACCTGAAGGACGGCGAACACGACTTTGCCGATGGCTGGCGCCTGCGCAGCATCCTCAAGAAGTACTCCGACCACATCGGCCTGCCGATCCAGATGCCGAAGGAAGGGGGTGAAGAGGGCGCGGCGGTCGAATGGGAAACCGTCAACCGTGCCAGCGCGCTGTGGACCCGTCCGCGCACCGAGATCAGCGACGCCGAGTACAGCGAGTTCTACAAGCACGTGGCACACGACCACAGCGATCCGCTGGCGTGGAGCCACAACAAGGTCGAAGGCAAGCTGGAGTACACCTCGCTGCTGTACGTGCCGGGCCGTGCACCATTCGATCTGTATCACCGCGATGCGCCCAAGGGCCTGAAGCTGTATGTCCAGCGCGTGTTCGTGATGGACCAGGCCGAGCAGTTCCTGCCGCTGTACCTGCGCTTCATCAAGGGCGTGGTCGATTCCAACGACCTGTCGCTGAACGTCTCGCGCGAGATCCTGCAGTCCGGCCCGGTCATCGATTCGATGAAGGCCGCGCTGACCAAGCGCTCGCTGGACATGCTGGAGAAGCTGGCAACCGACAAGCCCGAGCAGTACGCCACGTTCTGGAAGGAATTCGGCCAGGTGCTGAAGGAAGGACCGGCCGAGGACTACAACAACCGCGAGAAGGTGGCCGGCCTGCTGCGCTTCGCCTCCACCCGTGGCGAGGGCGATGCCCAGACCGTCTCGCTGGCCGACTACATCGGTCGCATGGCCGAAGGCCAGGACAAGATCTACTACCTGACCGGCGAGAGCTACAGCCAGGTCCGCAACAGCCCGCACCTGGAAGTGTTCCGCAAGAAGGGCGTGGAAGTGCTGCTGCTGACCGACCGCATCGACGAATGGCTGATGGGTTACCTGACCGACTTCGACGGCAAGGGCTTTGTCGACATCGCC
The DNA here is from genome assembly GCF_054473825.1 of Stenotrophomonas genospecies 5. NCBI lineage: Bacteria > Pseudomonadati > Pseudomonadota > Gammaproteobacteria > Lysobacterales > Lysobacteraceae > Stenotrophomonas > Stenotrophomonas genospecies 5. Next base: position 543,476 of record NZ_JBTMUW010000001.1, on the reverse strand, counting down.
CGTGGCGACCTCGACCTCGGCGCGCTGGAGACCGAGTCGGACAAGCAGGAACAGGAAGCGGCGGCCAAGGACAAGCAGGCCCTGATCGAGCGGCTGAAGGCGGTGCTCGGCGACGACGTGGCCGAAGTCCGCGTGTCGCACCGGCTGACCGATTCGCCAGCGGTGCTGGCCATCGGCGAACAGGATCTGGGGCTGCAGATGCGCCAGATCCTGGAAGCCAGCGGCCAGAAGGTGCCTGACAGCAAGCCGGTGCTGGAGATCAATCCGGGGCACCCGTTGATCGCCAAGCTCGATGGCGAGGCCGATGGTGATCGTTTCGATGATCTCGGCCGCGTGCTGTTCGACCAGGCCGCGCTCGCGGCCGGCGACAGCCTGAAGGACCCGGGCGCCTACGTTGCGCGCCTGAACAAGCTGCTGCTGGAACTGTCGGCCTGACACGCTGGGTGGTCGCCGGGCATGGCCCGGCGCTGCCCGGCGCTGGCTGTCATCTACCAGGCCGGGCTGCTCAGGCCCGGCGATCCAGCAGCGACCCCAGCATCTGGTCCTGGCGGCGGACCAGCGAAGCGTTGGCGGCGAAGGCCACCACCTCCGCGTTTGCCGCCAGCAGATCAGCCAGCGGCGCGGCGGGATCGGCGCCGGCAGCGGTCACCCGGGTCTGCACCCCACCCTGCTCCACCGCCGCGCGCTGCAACTGCAGGCGCGGTGCATCGGCTGTCGCCAGGTTGGCCACGTTGTGCGCGGCCACCTGCACGCCTTGCCCTGCTGCCCGCATGCCGCTCCAGGCCGTTGCCATCACGTTGTCCATGGCGGTCTCCAGGCCAGTCGGTGCAGCCCTCCGAAGCCATTAGCGGCTGCCCGGCCGCGACCTTGAGTCCACATCGGGCAGACGGGCCCGGGTGGTAGCATATCCCTCTGATTTCAGCGCCTTTTGCCAATGCTCAGTTTTTTCCGCCGCAAGAAGCCCCAGGACGCCGCCACACCGGACGCGCCCAAGACCCAGCACTACTCGGCTGAAGAGCTGGCGGCGGCATTCCCGTCGGCCGCGCCCGTCGAGGACACCACGGTCGTAGCCGACGCCCCGCCAGCCGTGGCTCCGGCTGAGGCGGTGCCCGTCCCGGCGCCGCCCGCCGCTGCCCCGGCGTCCCCGCCGCCGCCGGCAGCGACCGAACGCGTCCTGGCACCGGAAGACTTCGAGGCCGAGGCACGTGCCGCCGCAGCCGTGCTCGCCCCGCTGGCTCCGGTGATCCCCGCACAGCAGCCCTCCGCACCGGCCGCCGACCTGCCGGTGCTGGTGGATGCCGCCCCGGCCCCCGCCGGCAAGTCCGGCTGGCGCGAACGCCTGCGCAACAGCGTCATCGCGCGCAGCTTTGGCGGCCTGTTCTCGCGCAATCCCAAGCTCGACGATGACCTGCTGGACGAACTGGAAACCGCGCTGATCACCGCCGATGTCGGCGTCGGTGCGACCACCGAGCTGGTCGAAGGCCTGCGCAGACGCATGAAGGCACGTGAGTTCGCCGATGCCAACGCACTGCTGGGCGCACTGCGTGCCGACCTGATCGCGATCCTGCAGCCGGTCGCCAGGCCACTGGTGATCGATCGCAACGCCAGGCCCTTCGTGGTGCTGACCGTTGGCGTCAACGGTGTCGGCAAGACCACCACCATCGGCAAGCTGGCCAAGCGCTTCAAGGACGACGGGCACAGCCTGATGCTGGCCGCCGGCGATACCTTCCGTGCCGCTGCCGTGGCCCAGCTGCAGGCCTGGGGCGAGCGCAACGGCGTGGCCGTGGTGGCCCAGGGCCAGAACGCCGACGCCGCCTCGGTGGCCTACGACGCGCTGCAGGCCGGCAAGGCGCGCGGCACGTCGGTGCTGATTGCCGATACCGCCGGCCGCCTGCATACCCAGTCCGGCCTGATGAACGAGCTGGGCAAGATCCGTCGTGTGCTCGGCAAGATCGATCCCGCTGCGCCGCACGAGGTGCTGATGGTGATCGACGGCACCACCGGCCAGAACGCGCTGTCGCAGCTGCGCCAGTTCAACGCCGCGGTGAACGTGACCGGCCTGGTGGTGACCAAGCTGGACGGCACCGCAAAGGGCGGCGTGGTGTTCGCACTGGCCCGCGAGTTCGGCATTCCGATCCGTTTCGCCGGCATCGGTGAACGCCCGGAAGATCTGCGTGAATTCGATCCGGAAGCCTTCGTCGACGCGCTGCTGCCCGAAGCGCTTGGCAGTGCCTGAGGCCACCGTCGTGCCCGCGGGCGACCCGTTCGTCGCCCGCCTGCTGCACTGGTTCGACGACCACGGCCGCCACGACCTGCCCTGGCAGCATCCGCGCAGCCCCTATAGGGTCTGGTTGTCGGAGATCATGCTGCAGCAGACCCAGGTGGCCACGGTCATCCCCTACTTCCAGCGGTTCCTGCAGCATTTCCCGACCCTGCCCGCGCTGGCCGCGGCCAGCAACGATGCAGTGATGGCGCAGTGGGCCGGGCTGGGCTACTACGCCCGTGCGCGCAACCTGCATGCGGCGGCCCAGCGCTGCGTGGAACTGCATGACGGCGAACTGCCGCGTGATTTCGACGCGCTGCATGCGCTGCCCGGCATCGGCCGCAGCACCGCAGGCGCGATCCTCAGCCAGGCCTGGAACGACCGGTTTCCGATCCTCGACGGCAACGTCAAGCGCGTGCTCAGCCGGTATCACGGCATCGAAGGCTTCCCCGGCCTGCCAGCCATCGAAAGGCAGTTGTGGGCCATCGCCGAAGCGCACGCGGCCCAGGTGCCGGATGGCCGGATGGCCGACTACACGCAGGCGCAGATGGACCTCGGTGCCACCGTGTGCAGCCGCGCCAGGCCCGCCTGCGTGATCTGCCCGCAGCAGCAGGACTGCGTGGCGCGCCGCGAAGGCCGGACCGCCGAGCTGCCCACGCCGAAGCCCGGCAAGGCCCTGCCCGAACGCGAAGCCGTGGCCCTGCTGCTGCGCGATGCCCAGCAGCGCGTGCTGCTGCAGAAGCGACCGGAGACCGGCATCTGGGCGCAACTGTGGACCCTGCCGCAGGCCGACGCCGGTGAAGCGCTGCAGGACTGGTTCGATGCACACGTGGACGGCTCGCTGGAAGATGCCGACGAGCTGCCGGTGCTGCAGCACACCTTCAGCCACTACAGGCTGCACCTGCAGATCCTGTCGCGACAGGTACGCGGCCTGCGCGTGGAAGAATCCTCGCTGCGCTGGGTCACCGCCGACGAACTGCCGGCGCTGGGCTTGCCGGCTCCCATCCGCAAGCTGCTCGATGGCACTGCGATCAAACCGCCACGACGCAGATCCAAGAAACCCCGCAACCACGAGTGAGTGCCATGCCCCGAACCGTCTTCTGCCAGTACGAACAACGCGATGCCGAGGGCCTGGACTTCGTGCCCTATCCGGGCGAACTGGGCCAGCGCATCTTCAACCACATCGGCAAACAGGCCTGGGCGGCATGGCTGGCGCACCAGACCATGCTGATCAACGAGAACCGCCTGTCACCGCGCGACCCGAAGCATCGCGCGTTCCTGGAAGGGGAACTGGTCAAGTTCCTGTTCGAGAAGGACGCGGAGAAGCCCGCCGGCTTCGTCCCGGAAGCCTGATCCGGAGATGGCGCCGGCCTAGTTCGCCGGCTCCTCGCGCTCCTGCACCTGCGCCTGCCGCAGCTCCTGTTCCGAAGCACGCAGCGCCTTCACGTCAAGCTTGCGGATGCTGCTGATGAAGCACGGCAGGCGCGGGCCTCCGGTCGGGTCCCGGACCAGCACCTTGTCGAAGCGGGCCGACACGCGGTTCATGCGGCTGGTCAGGCCAATGGCGGTCGCAAACGACAGATCCTGGCAGGGGCCGTTCAATTCCAGCAGGTAGGCCTCGCTGGGCCGGGTCCATACCGCCAGTGCACTGTCGCCCAGTTCGGTCCAGCCGTTGAGGCTGCCGAAGAACTGCATGTCATTCTGCGGTGCGCCGGCGTGCGCCCGGTACAGGTCCAGCCGCTCGGCACTGCTCAGGCGGCCGGTGGTCGCACACGCGGCCAGGGCAAGGCAGAGCCCTGCGATCACAAGCGGGGTCTTCATGTCGATCTCCACGGGGAACCGGGGCCATCATGCGCCTGCCCGGGTATGGGCGGCGAGAATCCCGGCGCCACCGTTCAGGCGCCGGGAGGTGCACGTTGCCGGCCGCTCAGACGCCGGCGTGGGCCAGCTCGTGCAGGCGCCCTTCGCGCAGTTCCAGCACCCGGTCCAGGCGCCGCGCCAGACCGCGGTCGTGGGTGACCAGCACCAGGCTGGTATGGCGGGCACGATTGAGTTCGAGCATCAGGTCGAACACGGTGCCGGCCGTGCGATCGTCCAGGTTTCCGGTCGGCTCGTCGCCCAGCACGCAGGCCGGATGATTCACCAGCGCGCGCGCCACCGCCGCACGCTGGCGCTCGCCACCGGAAAGCTCACCCGGTTTGTGGTCCAGGCGATGGCCCAGCCCGACCGACTCCAGCAGCAAGGTTGCGCGCGCGGCCGCCTCCTCCACTTCAGGACGACCACGGACGAAGGCGGTGGCCCCGTTGACGATGCTGGCCAGCGCCGTCCCCACCACGCCCAGGCCGGCGAACATCGCCCGCTGTGACATCGGCGAATGCGAGCGGGACAGCAGCAGCGGCATCATCACGTTTTCCAGCGCAGTGAATTCCGGCAGCAGGTGATGGAACTGGTAGACAAAGCCCAGCGCCTGGTTGCGCAGCAGGCCACGCGCGGTATCCGACAGCGCCGACATGCGTTGACCGGCCACGTACACCTCGCCGGCACTGGGTACGTCCAGTCCCCCCAGCAGGTGCAGCAGCGTGCTCTTGCCTGCACCGGACGCGCCGATGATGGCCACGGTTTCACCCGCGGTGACGGTCAGGTTCAGGCCGTCGAATACCGGGGTCTGCATGCGCCCTTCGGCATAGATCTTGCCGAGGTGCTCGGCGCGGATCACCTCCTGGCCGCGGTCAAAGGCTTCATTCATAGCGCAGGGCCTCCGCCGGCTGGGTGCGTGCCGCCCGCCAGGCGGGATACAGGGTGGCCAGGAAGCTCATCAGCAGTGCGACCACGGTGATCACCACCACGTCGCCGGTCTGCATGTCCGTCGGCAGGCCGGTGATGTAGTACACGTCTTCCGGCAGCAGCTTGACGTTGAACACGCGCTCGATGGCACCGAGGATGCGTTCCAGGTTGAAGGTCAGGGTGATGCCGCCGATCAGTCCGGCCAGCGTGCCGAAGATGCCGATCAACGAGCCCTGCACCATGAACACCTGCATCACCCCGGCCGGGGTCAGGCCAAGCGTGCGCAGGATGGCGATGTCCGCCTGCTTGTCGGTGACCAGCATCACCTGCGAGGACACCAGATTGAACGCGCCCATGGCGATGATCAGCGACAGCAGGATGCCCATCACCACTTTCTCCATGCGCAGCGAGTGGTAGAGATTGGCGTTCTGCTGGGTCCAGTCACTCACGCGATAGGCGCCGCCGAGATTCTGCGCAAGGTCCACGCCGACTTCCAGCGAGCGGTCCATGTCGTGCAGCTTCAGGCGCACGCCGGTCGCGCCATCGGCGCGCAGTACGCGCTCGAGATCCTTCATGTTGGCGAAGCCGACGCCGCGGTCGACCTCGTTGTAGCCGGCCTCGAAAATACCGCTGACGGTGAAGCGTTTCATCCGCGGAACGGCGCCTGCAGGTGTGCCCTGCACTTCGGCGAAGGTCACCAGCACCTGGTCGCCGACATCGACGCCCAGCCAGATCGCCAGTTCCTTGCCCAGCAGCAGATTGAAACTGCCGGGCTTCAGGCTGTCGTAGCTGCCCTTGACCACCTTCTGGTCGATCACCGACACCTTCGGCTCCAGCGCCGGATCGATGCCCTGGATGATCGCACCCTGCACGCGCGGGCCGCTGATCATCGACTGGATCTCGATATAGGGTGCGGCGCCTGCCACGCGCGGGTCCTTGTTGGCCACGTCCACCACGCGCATCCAGTCCGGCATGGGCTCGCCGTCGCGACTGATGGTGGTGTGCGCCGTCATCTGCAGCAGGCGGCTGCGGATTTCCTTCTGGAAGCCGCTCATCACCGCCAGGGTGGTGATCAGCACCGTAACGCCGAGCGCGATGCCCAGGATCGATGCCATCGAAATGAAGGAGATGAAGCCGTTGCGGCGTTTGGCGCGCAGGTAGCGCAGGCCGATGGCCACGGGAATGGGTTTGAACATGCAGGCACGCCGGACGATTCAGCCTATGGTGCCATCGACCGGGCTCGACGGGAAACGGCGCGTGCGGCGACGGCCAGTCGCAGTTCACGTCGCTGCCCGGCATCGAGCACATCCGGCCAGAACAGCAGGCGCCGCTGCCGCCGCCCCTGGCGCCCATGCAGCAACAGCCACGGGCCGCGGATCACCAGCTGTGGAGCGTCCAGCGCCTGCCCCGCCACCTGCAGCGGAGCGGGCAACGCCGGCAGGCACACCCTCACCTTCGGCCGGCGCAGGCGCCAGAAGAGCTCGGCCAGGCCCAGCGCCCAGACCAGCAGTACGACGGGAACCAGGGCGTCTCGGGGCAGATCCGAAGCGCGCAGCAGCCAGGGGGCGGCGAGCAGTACCGCCAGATGGGCACCCGCCTGCAGCCGTGAAGGGCGCCACTCAAGGCTTGAGGGCGCGGATCCGGTCCATGAGCGGGATGGCGTGCGCATGCGGGCAGACCTCGTAGCCCATGAACCAGCGCCACAATTTATCGTCCTCACAGTCGAGCAGGAACAGGAAAACCTCGCGCTCTTCGGTCGGCGCAGTGCTCCATTCGCGGTCGAGATAACGCTCGAACAGCTGGTCCAGCTCGCGCATGCCACGCCGGCAGCGCCAGCGCAGCTTCTTCAGCAGGGTTTCTTCATCCATTGCAGGCCTCCAGATACAGCGAAGCCACGCATGGCGTGGCTCGGCTGGGGTGCGTGCGGCCGCCGTCGATGCGGCCGCATGCGGGATGGATCAGGCGCGACGCTCCATCATGAGCTTCTTGATCTCCGCAATCGCCAGCGCCGGGTTCAGGCCCTTCGGGCAGGTGCGGGCGCAGTTCATGATGGTGTGGCAGCGGTACAGCTTGAACGGATCTTCCAGATCGTCCAGGCGCGCACCGGTGTCCTCATCGCGCGAGTCGATGATCCAGCGGTAGGCCTGCAGCAGGATCGCCGGCCCCAGGTAACGCTCGCCGTTCCACCAGTAGCTCGGGCAGCTGGTCGAGCAGCAGGCGCACAGGATGCACTCGTACAGGCCATCGAGCTTCTTGCGGTCTTCCGGCGACTGCAGGCGCTCGCGATCCGGCGGCGCCGGGGTCTGCGTGCGGATCCACGGCTTGATCGAGGCGTACTGCGCGTAGAAGTGGGTCAGGTCCGGAACCAGATCCTTGACCACGTTCATGTGCGGCAGCGGGTAGATCGGCACTTCCTTCTTGCCGCAGTCCGCGATGGCGCGGGTGCAGGCCAGCGTGTTGGTGCCGTCGATGTTCATCGCGCACGAACCGCAGATGCCTTCGCGGCAGGAGCGACGGAAGGTCAGGGTCGGGTCGATCTCGTTCTTGATCTTGATCAGCGCGTCCAGGACCATCGGGCCGCAGGCGTCCAGATCGACCTCATAGGTATCGGTGCGCGGATTGCTGTCGTCATCCGGACTCCAGCGGTAGATCTTGAAGGTACGCACGTTCTTGCCGCCGTTCTTGACGGGGAAGTGCTGGCCCTTCGTGATCTTGGAATTCTTGGGGAGTGAAAACTCGGCCATGGCTGCTCTCGTTGGCTCAGGCGGCCCGCGCCCTCAAGGCGCGGATTGCATGGTAGGCGGGGTCGGATCAGTACACGCGCGGCTTCGGCGGCACCACGGACACGTCATCGGTCAACGTGTACATGTGCACCGGACGGTAGTCGAAGCTGCACTTGCCCTTCTCGTCGACGCTGACCAGGGTGTGCTTCTGCCAGTTGACGTCGTCGCGGTCCGGGAAGTCCTCGTGCGCATGCGCGCCGCGGCTTTCCTTGCGCTGTTCGGCCGAGTTGATCGTCGCCACCGCGTTGAGCAGCAGGTTGTTCAGCTCGTAGGTCTCGATCAGGTCCGAGTTCCACACCAGCGAACGGTCCGAGACCTTCACGTCCTGGAACGAATCGAAGATCTTGTCCATCTTCTCGCAGCCTTCCTTCAGCGTCTGGCTGGTGCGGAAGACGGCCGCGTCGGCCTGCATGGTGCGCTGCATGCGGTCGCGGATGACCGAGGTCGGGGTATCGCCGTTGGCGTGGCGCAGCTTGTCCAGCAGGCCCAGCGCCTTGTCGCAGGCATCGGCCGGCAGCGGCTTGTGCGCCGCGCCCGGCTTGATGGTCTCGGCACAGCGGTTGGCCACCGCGCGGCCGAACACCACCAGATCCAGCAGCGAGTTGGAGCCCAGGCGGTTGGCGCCGTGCACGGACACGCAGGCGGCTTCGCCGATGGCGTACAGGCCCGGCACCACGGCATCGGGGTTGTCGCCGACCTTGCGCACCACTTCACCGTGGTAGTTGGTCGGGATGCCACCCATGTTGTAGTGCACGGTCGGGATGACCGGGATCGGCTGCTTGTGCACGTCGACGCCGGCGAAGATGCGGGCGCTCTCGGCGATGCCCGGCAGCTTGTCATCGATCACGCCCGGGCCCAGGTGGGTCAGGTCGAGCAGGATGTGATCCTTGTGCTCGCCGACACCGCGGCCTTCGCGGATCTCGATGGTCATCGAACGGCTGACCACGTCGCGCGATGCCAGATCCTTGTAATGCGGTGCATAGCGCTCCATGAAGCGCTCGCCGCTGCTGTTGCGCAGGATGCCACCTTCACCGCGGACACCCTCGGTGATCAGGCAGCCGGCGCCGTAGATGCCGGTCGGGTGGAACTGCACGAACTCCATGTCCTGCATGGCGATGCCGGCACGCATGGCCAGGCCGCCACCGTCGCCGGTGCAGGTATGCGCGGAAGTTGCGCTGAAATAGGCTCGGCCGTAACCGCCGGTGGCCAGTACCACGCCCTGGGCGCGGAACAGGTGCAGCGTGCCGTCGGACATGTCCAGGGCCAGCACACCGCGGCAGACGCCTTCGTCGTCGAAGATCAGGTCGAGCGCGAAGTACTCGATCATGAAGCGCGCGTCGTGCTTCAGCGACTGCTGGTACAGCGTATGCAGCATCGCGTGGCCGGTACGGTCGGCCGCCGCGCAGGTGCGCTGCGCCGCCGGGCCTTCGCCGTACTTGGTGGTCATGCCACCGAACGGGCGCTGGTAGATCTTGCCTTCGGCGGTACGCGAGAACGGCACGCCGTAGTGCTCGAGCTCGATGATGGCCGGAATGGCCTCACGGCACATGTATTCGATGGCGTCCTGGTCGCCCAGCCAGTCCGACCCCTTGATGGTGTCGAAGAAGTGGTAACGCCAGTCGTCCTCACCCATGTTGCCGAGCGCGGCGGAGATACCGCCCTGGGCGGCGACGGTGTGCGAACGGGTCGGGAAGACCTTGGTCAGGCACACGGTCTGCAGGCCCTTGGCGGCCAGGCCGAACGTGGCACGCAGGCCGGCGCCGCCGGCGCCCACCACGACCATGTCGTACTTGTGTTCGGTGATCTTGTAAGCGGACATCTAGTCTGGATTCCTGTGTAGGTGCCTGGGCTCAGGCAACGCCGAGGGCGATGCGGCCCACCGCGAACACACTGACGATCATGCCGAGCACGGCGACGAACTTCACCGCGGTCTGCAGCACCAGGGCCAGCAGCGATTCGTGGATGTAATCTTCCAGCACGACCTGCATGCCGAGCTGTGCGTGCCAGAACATGGCGATCAGCAGGCCGATCAGCGGCACCGCGTTCCACGGCTTGGCGATGGCAGCAGTGGCGGTCGCGTAGTCGGAACCCAGCAGGCCCAGCACGAAGACCAGGAACCAGATCCCCAGCACCACCAGGGCGGCGGCGGTCAGGCGCTGGTGCACGAAGTGCTCGGTGCCGGTCTTGGCCGAACCCAGGCCACGCACGTTCTTCAGCGGAGTACGGAACTTGCTCACGCGGCACCTCCAAACATCACGTAGGCCCACACCAGCAGGGTGATCACCAGGCTGCCGATGACCGACAGCCAGCTGCTGCGGATGAAGGCGGGGATGCTGAAGCCGATGGCGAAGTCCTGCACCACATGGCGGATGCCATTGCACAGGTGATAGGCGAACGACCATGTCCACGCGAACAGGAACACGCGGCCATACCAGGCCCCGGCATGGCCGGTGAAGCAGTTCCACGAATCGGGCCCCATCATCAGGGCCAGCAGGCCCGCAGCGATGATGAGGGCACCAACAGACAGAAAGACGCCAGTGGCTCGATGCAGGATCGAGGTGGCCATCTGAATCTGCCAGCGATACACCTGAAGGTGCGGGGAAAGTGGGCGTTGTCTGGTCGCCATTCGCTGGGCTCGTTGTCTCGGCTGGGCGGCACGCGGCCGCGTTGGCTCAATGCTGATCAGAAATCGATGCAGCGTCCGTTTTTCTCCCAATCGCCATACCGCACCGGATCGAGTCCGCCGCGGCCGCCGAATTCCTCTGCCTTTTCCTGTTCCACGGGCACGGGTGCCGCAGGGACCAGCGGGGCTTCAGTTTCGTCGTCGGGAGTGGGGGTTGTTTGGCCTATCATGGTCGGTCTCGCAACGCACAAATTTTAGACCTCGTTCACGTGCCTGACAACCTGCCCCCTGCTTTCGTCGGATATCCACGCCTTCCGGGCCACCAGCTGGTGAGCCTGCAGGGCGTGGACGCAGCTGCCTTCGCCCATGCCCAGTTCAGCAGCGATGTCCTCGCTCTGCCCCAGCAGCACTGGCAGTGGAGCGCCTGGCTGAGTGCCAAGGGCCGCACCCTGGCGGTGTTCCAGCTGCTCCGGCTGGCTGAGGATCACGTGATGCTGGTGTTCGCCGATGGCGACGCGGATGCGACTGCGTCGCAACTGCAGCGTTTCGTGTTCCGCCGCAAGGTCAAGGTGCAGCTGCGCGACGATCTGGCCGTGGCCGGCGCGTTCACCGCACCGGAAGCGGCTACCGGCGCGGCGATCGCCGCCAATGCAGGCGGTTGGGAGCTGGACCTGGGCAGCGACGCGCTGCCGCGCGCGCTGCGCATCGGTGCCGCTGACACCTTCCCGGCCGGTGGGCCGGACGACGACGCGGCCTTTGCATTGGCCTGGCGCCAGGCTGACCTGCGGTATGGCCTGCCCCGGCTGGAGCAGAGCCAGCGCGAGGTGTGGACGCCGCAGCAGTTGGGGCTGGACCGTCTGAACGGCTACAGCGTGAAGAAAGGCTGCTACCCGGGCCAGGAAATCGTCGCCCGCACCCACTTCCTCGGCAAGGCCAAGCGCGCGGTGCAGCTGCTGCACACCCATGCGCCGGCGCAGGCCGGTGACGGCGTGCAGCAGGACGGCGCGGCACTGGGCACGATCGCCAGCGTGGCCGGCGATCTCGCGCTGGCGGTGCTGCCGCTTGAAACGAGCGACGCTGCGCTGCAGGTCGGCGATGCGCCCGCGCAGCGGATTCCACTGCTGGATGGCCTGGCGCGCTGAGGCTGCGCCCCATCCACGCAGGGCGGGGATCTGCCGATGACGCCGGGCATGGCCCGGCGCCACCGAGTCTTACAGGCGCTCGCCGGTTTCCGCGTTGAAGAAGTGCAGGCCCTGCGGATGGATCGAAACGCGGATGTCCTCGCCCACGGCCGGCAGCGCCTGCGGCGCCACCCGCATGGTCAGTGCATGCTGGCCGCTGCTGAGGTTGACGAAGATCTCGTTGCCGACCGGCTCGATGCCCTCGATGCGCGCAGTGAACGCATGCGCGTCATCTCCCGTCGCCGGCTGCAGGTGCTCCGGGCGCACGCCGACGTTGATCGGCTTCTGCAGCCACGCGGGGTCGATCGTGGCCTGGCCCAGCGGCGCGCGCCACTCACCCTCGACCACCGTCACGCCGCCCGCATCGCCCTGCAATGTCCCGCGCAGCACGTTCATCGCCGGGCTGCCGAGGAAACCGGCCACGAACAGGTTGGCCGGGCGGTCATACAGCGCCATCGGCGTATCGATCTGCTGGATGATGCCGTCCTTGAGCACCACGATGCGCTGGCCCAGCGTCATCGCTTCGACCTGGTCGTGCGTGACATAGATCATGGTCGTGCCCAGCTTGCGGTGCAGCTGCGCGATCTCGGTACGCACGCTGTGGCGCAGCTTGGCATCGAGATTGGACAGCGGCTCGTCGAGCAGGAACACCGCAGGTTCGCGCACCAGCGCACGCCCCAGCGCAACACGCTGGCGCTGGCCACCTGACATCGCCTTGGGCAGCTTGTCCATCATCTCGGTCAAGCCCAGCGTCTGCGCCGCTTCGGCAATCCGCCTGTCGATGGTGGCCTTGTCGTGGCCACGCAGCTTCAGGCCGAACGCCAGGTTCTCGGCCACGGTCATGTGCGGGTAAAGCGCATAACTCTGGAACACCATGGCGATGTCGCGATCCTTCGGTGCCACATCGTTGACCACGCGGTCACCGATGCTCAGCGTGCCACCGCTGATCTCCTCCAGGCCTGCCACCATCCGCAGCAGGGTCGACTTACCACAGCCGGAAGGACCGACCAGCACCATCAGTTCGCCATCGGCGACCTCGAAAGTGGCGTCCTTCACCGCAACCTGGCCGTTGTCGTAGACCTTGCGCACACCCTGCAACTGCACTTTTGCCATATCACCTGATCCGGTCTGCCCGACGCCGGGCTGTCTTTTGGGACTGCCTCGGCCCTCCCGATGGCAGCAATGATTGCGCGACTGCCGCATGACGGCGAGCACTGCAATCGAATACAGTTGCCCATTCTGCCATGTAAACGTTTTCACGTGGCACTATCCGATGGTCGGTGCGCACCGACCTGCGTCGGCGGACAATGGAACGTTCGCCGGTGCGGTGGTTTCGCATGGAACGGCCTGCCGGTATCCCCAGCAGATCGCGTTCCGCGAACCTCGGACAGGCAGTTGCGCGGATGTCCCCCGAACCCAGCCATGAAGCGATTGACAACGATGTCACCCGGATCTGAAACTCGAGCGATGCACGACACCCTCTTCCTGTTCGGTGCCACAGGTGATCTGGCCCAGCGCTACCTGTTCCCTTCGCTGCTGCGCCTGCTTGGCGATGGTCTGCTGCCGGAGGATTTCCGCATCCGTGCGCTGGCCCTGTCCGGCCATGACACCGAGGCCTTCCATGACATCCTGCGTCCGCGCCTGCAGCAGGCCATGCCGATGGCCTCGCAGGACGACATCGCCGCGCTGCTGCGCCGCATCGACTACCGCTCGGTGGACCTGCGCGATGTCGACTCGGTCGCCGCCGCCGTCTCAGACCTGGTGGACCGCCGGTGCGTGAGCTACCTGGCCATTCCGCCGGGCCTGTACATCTCCACCTGCGAAGGCCTGGCCAAGGGGGGCGCCCTCGCCGCACCGGCCCGGCTGATGCTGGAGAAGCCGATCGGCAGCGACAGCGAAAGTGCCGAGGAAATCATCAGCACCATCGGCCAGTGGATCGACGAAGACCGCGTGTTCCGCCTGGATCACTATCTGGGCAAGGCTGCGGTGCAGAACCTGATCGCCCTGCGCTTCGGCAACACCCTGCTGGAGGCGGTGTGGAACCGCAACTACATCGAGTCGGTGCACATCCTGGTCGCAGAGAGCGAAGGCGTGGACGGCCGCGACGCGTACTACGCACGCTCCGGCGCCCTGCGTGACATGGTGCAGAGCCATATCCTGCAGCTGCTGTGCCTGGTGGCGATGGAACCGCCGGCGTCGCTCGAAGCCGACCGCATCCGCGACGAGAAGGTCAAGGTGCTGCGCGCCCTGCGCCCCCTCGACGCCCAGCATGCCGCCCGCGACAGCGTGCGCGGCCGCTATACCGCCGGCACCATCAACGGCCAGCCGGCACAGGCCTATCAGCCGCCGGAAGGCAGCGACGTGGAAACCTTCGCCGGCGTCACCGCGCACATCGACAACTGGCGCTGGTCCGGCGTTCCCTTCCATCTGGTCACCGGCAAGCGCCTGCCCGAGCGCACCACCCGCGTGGTGGTGACCCTCAAGCCGGTCACCCATTGGCTGTTCGAGCGCCCGCAGCGCGCGCAGGCCGCACCCAATCGCCTGGTGTTCCAGCTGCAGCCGCAGGAAAACATCGAGCTGGGCCTGATGAGCAGCCTGGCCGGTCCGGAATGGGGCGCGCTGGAACTGCATCCGCTGGAACTGGAGCTGTCGGTGCCGACGGGACTGCACCGCCGCATCGCTTACGAGCGCCTTTTCCTGGACGCCTTCAACGGCAACCATGCGCTGTTCGTGCGCGACGACGAAGTGCGCGCCGCCTGGGCGTGGATCGACAGCGTCGCCGATGCCTGGAAGGCAGCCGGCCTGCCGCTCCAGCCTTACCCTGCTGGCCAGTGGGGTCCGGCGGATGCCAGCGACTTCCTGCCACAGGGCGTGGATGCGCCGGACACCGGAGCTTCGGCATGAGTGGCAGCTCGCAGCCGGTTCTGGTCGCCGACATCGGCGGCACCAATGCCCGCTTCGCACTGGCCGACACTTCGCTGGATGCGCCCCTGCAGAAGGACAGCATCCGCGAGTTCGCAGTCGCCGAGTTCCCGTCGCTGGGCGATGCCGCCCGCCACTACCTTGAGCAGGCCGGGGCCAGCGCGCGCCGCGGCGTGTTTGCCGTGGCCGGCCGCGTCGATGGCGACGAGGCACGCATCACCAACCATCCGTGGGTGATCTCGCGCAGCCGCACCGCAGCGATGCTCGGCTTCGACGAGCTGCACCTGATCAACGACTTCGCCGCACAGGCGATGGCCGTCGCCCTGCTGCAACCGCAGGATGTGGTGCAGATCGGCGGTGCGCACTGGACGCCAGCCGCACCGGGCCAGCCACGCAACTACGGAGTGATCGGCCCTGGCACGGGCCTCGGCGTCGGTGGCCTGGTGGTGCGCCACGGCCGCAGCTACCCGCTGGAAACCGAAGGCGGTCACGTCAGCTTCCCGCCGGGCACGCCGGAAGAAGTGCGGATCCTGGAGATCCTGTCCGAGCAGTTCGGCCGCGTGTCCAACGAGCGTCTCATCTGCGGTCCCGGCCTGGTCAACATCCATCGTGCGGTCTGTGAGATGGCCGGTGTCGACCCGGGCCATCTGCAGCCGGCCGACGTCACCGCCCGTGCCGCCCTCGGCGATCCGCAGGCGATGCGCACCGTGGATGTGTTCTGCGCAGTGTTCGGCGCCATCGCCGGCGACCTGGTGCTGATCCAGGGTGCCTGGGATGGCGTGTTCCTGACCGGCGGCCTGGTGCCCAAAATGCTGGATTCGCTGCAGCACTCCGGCTTCCGCCAGCGCTTCGAGCACAAGGGCCGGTTTTCCTCGATCATGGCGCGGGTGCCTTCGCTGGCGATCATGCACCCCTGCCCCGGCCTGCTGGGCGCTGCCGCCTATGCAGCCGATGCCGAACGTGACGCTCCGGGAGTTGCCGCATGAGCCCTGTCTTCCAGGACGACCGCATCGATTTTGTCAGTCACGGCGATGCCGATGGCTGGATCGAAGCGGTGGCCACCGAAATGGCACAGACCATCAACCGTGACATCAACGAAGTCGGCCGCGCACGCATCCTGCTGTCCGGTGGCACCACGCCGGCGCCGGTGTACCAGGCGCTGGCAGAAATGGAAGTGCACTGGGACCGCGTGGAAGTGAGCCTGGCCGATGAGCGCTGGCTGTCGCCGCAGGATCGCGACAGCAATGCCTGGCTGGTACGCGAGCACCTGCTCAAGCGCGCCGAAGGTGCACATTTCGACCCGCTGGTGCGCATCGGCAAGCCGCTTCCGGAATGCGTGTACACCGCCAATCTGCAGGCACAGCACAGCCAGCCGCCCAGCCTGGTCGCGCTCGGCATGGGCAATGATGGCCACACGGCCTCGTTGTTCCCCGGCTCGAAGGACCTGGCCCGCGCGCTGGAAAGCCCCCTGCCCTATGCCGCACTGGATGCGACCGGCTGCCCGGGCGCCAACCAGTGGCCGCTGCGGATCACGCTGACCCCGCACGGCCTGCGCCAGTGCCGCCAGCGCCTGCTGCTGCTGCGCGGCAAGCAGAAGCTGCAGGTGCTGCGGCAGGCGCTGGACAGCAACAATGCCCAGCAGTACCCGATCCTCAACGCAATCCACCTGGAAGGCGCGCGCCTGCGCGTCCACTGGGCAGATTGATGTCGGTGGCGGCATATCGCCGCCGCCCACCTCTCGCCACCTCGAACGCCGGTAGCCAATGAGCCTCCATCCGCAACTGCAAGCCATCACCGACCGCGTCATCCGTCGCAGCGCTGCCTCGCGCGCGGCCTACCTGGCCGCTGTCGACGCCGCCCTGCGCGAAGGCCCCTTCCGCAGCCGCCTGAGCTGCGGCAATCTCGCCCATGGTTTCGCTGCCTGCGGCGGCACCGACAAGAGCCGCCTGCGCGGCGGGGTGACGCCGAACCTGGGCATCATCACCGCCTATAACGACATGTTGTCGGCCCACCAGCCGTTCGAGACCTATCCGGAGCAGATCCGCGGGATCGCCCGTGAACTGGGCGCCACCGCGCAGGTGGCCGGCGGTGTGCCGGCGATGTGCGACGGCGTCACCCAGGGCCGCGGCGGCATGGAACTGTCGCTGTTCTCGCGCGATGTGATCGCGCAGGCCACCGCGATCGGCCTCAGCCATGACATGTTCGATACCACGGTCTACCTTGGCGTGTGCGACAAGATCGTGCCCGGCCTGCTGATCGGCGCGCTCGCGTTCGGCCACCTGCCGGCGGTGTTCATTCCGGCCGGCCCGATGACACCGGGCATTCCGAACAAGCAGAAGGCCGAGGTGCGCGAACGCTATGCGGCCGGCGAAGCCACCCGCGAAGAACTGCTGGAGGCCGAGTCGGCCTCCTACCATGGCGCAGGCACCTGCACCTTCTACGGTACCGCCAACTCCAACCAGGTACTGCTGGAAGCGATGGGCGTGCAGCTGCCAGGCGCATCCTTCGTCAACCCGGGCACTGCGCTGCGCGATGCGCTCACCCGCGAGGCCACCGAGCGTGCGCTGGAGATCACCGCGCTGGGCGAGGATTTCCGTCCGCTCGGCCGGATCATCGACGAGCGCGCGATCATCAACGCCGTCATCGCCCTGATGGCCACCGGCGGCTCGACCAACCACACCATCCACTGGATCGCGGTCGCACGTGCCGCCGGCATCGTGCTGACCTGGGACGACTTCGACGAGCTGTCGCAGCTGATTCCCCTGCTGGCCCGCGTCTATCCGAACGGCGACGCCGACGTGAACCGCTTCGCGGCGGCCGGCGGCCCGGCTTTCGTGTTCGGAGAATTGATCAGGGCCGGGCTGATGCACGGCGACCTGGTCAGTGTGGCGCGCGGCGGCATGGCCGATTACGCCCGCGAACCGCAGCTACGTGACGGCACCCTGGTCTATCTGCCCGGGCTGGAGCGCAGTGCCGACGAGGAGGTGGTGCGCGGCGTCGACGCTTCGTTCGAGAGCCAGGGTGGCCTGCGCCTGCTGCGCGGCAACCTGGGCCGGTCGTTGATCAAACTGTCGGCGGTGAAGCCGCAATACCGTTCGATCGAAGCACCGGCCGTTGTCGTTGATGCGCCCCAGGTGCTCAACAAGCTGCATGCTGCCGGGCTGCTTCCCCAGGATTTCGTGGCGGTGGTGCGCTACCAGGGCCCGCGCGCGAACGGCATGCCGGAGCTGCATTCGCTGGCGCCGCTGCTGGGCCTTCTGCAGAACCAGGGCCGACGCGTTGCGCTGGTCACCGATGGCCGGCTGTCCGGGGCGTCGGGCAAGATCCCGGCGGCGATCCATGTCACGCCGGAAGCCGCGCGTGGGGGTCCGCTGGCGAAAGTCCGCGAAGGCGACATCATCCGCCTGGATGGCGAGGCGGGCACGCTGGAGGTCCTCGTGGACGCTGCGGAATGGGCCGCACGCACGCAGGCTCCGAACACCGCGCCCGCGGCGAATGATCTGGGCCGCAACCTGTTCGCGATCAACCGTCGTGTGGTCGGGCCGGCCGATCAGGGCGCCATTTCGATTTCGTGCGGGCCGGCAGCGGCCGATGGCGGGCCGTGGGATTACGACGCCGAGTACGAACTGGGACACGATGCGGCGGCTGCGGCAGCGCCGCATGAGGCGAAGGACGCCTGAGGGTTGAAGAGCGCTGCGGGTGTGTTGCGGCGGCGAGTGTGCTGGTGGCGGCGTCACACTTTCCAGCGCATCAACGCCGCGAAGTGATCACTGAAAATCAAATTCGGAAGCAAAGGCAGAAGCAGAGCTATGGGTATCGAACAACATCAGCTGAAGGCGGCGGAGCTGTTGCATGCGGCGGGCATCCTGCCGGTGGTGACGATTCATACGCTGGACCAGGCCCGTGCGGTGAGTGCGGCGCTGCTGGAAGGCGGTCTGCCGGCGATCGAGCTGACGTTGCGCACGCCGGTGGCGATGGAGGCGCTGGCCATGCTCAAGCGCGAACTGCCGGACGTGGTGGTGGGTGCCGGTACGGTGCTGACCGTTGAGCAGATGCAGCAGTCGATTGATGCCGGCGCGGACTTCCTGGTGACCCCGGGTACGCCGCCCGCGCTGGCCGATGCGCTGGCCGCTGCGCCGCTGCCGGTGGTGCCCGGTGCGGCGACGCCGACCGAGCTGCTGTCGCTGCATGCGCGCGGATTCCGGGTATGCAAGCTGTTCCCGGCCACGGCGGTCGGCGGCCTGGCGATGATCAAGGGCGTGGCCGGTCCAATTGCCGATCTGAAGCTGTGCCCGACCGGCGGCATCACGGAAAACACCGCCGCCGAGTACCTCGAGCAGAAGAACGTCGTCTGCATCGGTGGCTCATGGATGGTGCCCGGCAACTGGATTGCGGACGGCGACTGGGACAAGGTGCGCGCCAGCGCCGCGCAGGCGGCGGCCATCGTCAAGCGCGTGCGCGGCACCTGAGCGCCCGATGGGTGAGCGCGGGGCCGACGCTTGGCCCCGCGACCGCGGGCCGGAACTGGAAGACAGATTCCGGGCGCGCGACGCACCTCAGCCGTTGGCTGAAACCCTCACAGCGGCCGTGCCGGATCCACCAGCCCGTACTGGCTGGCCATACGCGCCAGCGCGATGTTGTCGTGGATACCCATCTTCTCGAACAGGCGCGCCTTGTGCGTGTTGACGGTCTTGGCGCTGAGGCTGAGGCGGCGCGCGATGTCTTCCTGGCGCAATCCCTGGGTCAGCAGCAGCGCCACTTCCAGCTCGCGCGGAGACAGGGTGTCGAACGGCGAACCATTCCCCTCCACCGTCGACAGCGCCAGATTCTGCGCGATGCTGGTGCCCAGGTAGCGGCGCCCGCCTGCCACGTCGCGCACCGCGCGCAGCAGTTCCTGGGCGTCGCAGCCCTTGCCGATGTACCCGGCCGCGCCGGCTTCCAGCAGCCGCTTCGGCAGCGGGCCATCCTCCAGGACGGACACGATCACCACGCGCGTGCTGCGATGGCCGCGCACGATGCGCTCGGTCACTTCCATGCCGCTGACACCCGGCAGGTGCAGGTCGCACAGCACCACGTCCGGCTGCCGCTGGCGGATCTCGCGCAGCGCGTCCTCGCCGGTCTCGGCCTCGCCCACCACCTCGATGTCGGTCTCACCCGACAGGATCATCTTCATCCCGGTGCGGACCAGTGCGTGGTCGTCCACCAGGTAGACTCGAATCGTCATTCACGTACCTCTTCGAATGCGGCCATTGCGGGTCAAGCTAGGCAGGGTGCCGAACCCTCGCAAGCGCGGTCGAAGTGCATACCGGGCAAGAGTGCCGGGTTGATCACAGTCTCACGCATTGTGCTTACCCCCTGTCTTGCAGAACCCACTGCAACGAAACAGCTCATCTATCACGTAGACGCCCGCGAAGAGCCATCCACGTCACTCCCCCTGTGTTGATGCTTCGCTGGCCGTCGATGGCGGCGAATCGCGGCGTCGCCAGGGATGCCGACGACTGAACATGACCAGGTAGCACCCTACCACCCAAACCAGTGCTGCACACCATCCGGCCAGGATATCCGACGGGTAATGGACCCCGAGATAGACCCGGGACACGCTGACCAGCAAGCTGAACGCAGGGGCCAGCACCAGCACCGGCCAGCGCCAGCGGGTATTCCAGGCCAGAAGTACCAGGGTTGCCGCCAGGGTCATCGACCCCATGGCGTGACCACTGGGGAAACTGAACGTCGATTCCGGTGCGATGGACTCCCACAGGCTGGGGCGGTCCCGCTGGAAGAACCGCTTGCTGCCCATGTTCAACAGTGCCGATCCGAGGAAACTGACGGCCACGAAGGTGGCCTCGCGCCAGCGGCGGTAGCCCAGCAGTGCCGCGACGATCAGCACATCGGCGGGAATCAGGAACCACTCGTAACCCAGCCGGGACAGCAGCACGAAGAACCGGTCCAGCCACGGCGAATGCAGGCCGTGCATCTGCCACAGCAGCGGCGCGTCGAAATGGAACGATTCAAACTCATGCACCTCGTCGGCCAGCGCGACGAAGCCGGCCAGCGGCAACAGCACGCCGGCGAACAGCAGGACCAGGCGCCACGCATTGCGCGCCATCCAGTGACGGAAGCCGGAGGCCGGCTCCGGCGCGGCAAGGATCGCGGGCTTATCCTGCGCTTCGGACATAGGTTCGTTCGACGTAATCGTCGATCAGGGCGACGAATTCCTGGGCGATGTTCTCGCCACGCAGGGTCACCTTCTTCTCGCCATCGACGAACACCGGCGCCGACGGCGCCTCCCCGGTTCCCGGCAGCGAGATGCCGATGTTGGCGTGCCGCGATTCTCCCGGGCCGTTGACCACGCAGCCCATCACCGCCAAGGTCATGTTTTCCGCCCCCGGGTGCTGCACTTTCCACAGCGGCATCTTCTCGCGCACGTGGTTCTGCACCACCTTGGCCAGCTCCTGGAAGAACTCGGAGGTGGTGCGGCCGCATCCCGGGCAGGCCGTCACCAGCGGCGTGAACGCGCGCTGGCCGGTGGTCTGCAGCAGCTCCTGGGCGACGATCACTTCCTGCGTCCGCGACTGGCCCGGCTCGGGCGTCAGCGAGATGCGGATGGTGTCGCCGATACCTTCCTGCAGCAGCACGCTCAGCGCCGCTGCCGACGCAACGATGCCCTTGCTGCCGATGCCGGCTTCGGTCAGGCCCAGATGCAGCGCGAACTCCGAACGCTGTGCCAGGTCACGGTAGACCGCGATCAGCTCCTGCACGCCACTGACCTTGGCCGACAGCACGATGCGGTCGCGCGGCAGGCCCAGCTCCACGGCCTGTTCGGCCGAATCCAGCGCTGACCGGATCAGTGCCTCGCGCAGGACACGTCCGGCGTCCCAGGGCTGCTCGCGCTCGTTGTTCTCATCCATCAGCCTGGCCGCCAGCGCCTGGTCCAGCGAGCCCCAGTTGGCGCCGATGCGCACCGGCTTGTTGTAGCGGATGGCGAACTCGATCAACTGCGCGAACTGCAGGTCCTTCTTCTTGCCGAAGCCCACATTGCCCGGATTGATGCGGTACTTGGCCAGTGCTTCGGCACACGCCGGTTCGGCGGTCAGCAACTGATGGCCGTTGTAGTGGAAATCACCGATCAGCGGCACGTCGATGCCCATCATCGCCAGCTTGTCGACGATGCGCGGGATCGCGGCCGCGGCCTCGACGGTGTTGACGGTCAAGCGCACCATTTCCGAACCGGCCCGCCAGAGCTCGGCGACCTGCTTCACGCTGGAAGCCACGTCGGAGGTGTCGGTATTCGTCATCGACTGCACCACCACCGGCCTGCCGCCGCCGACGGTGACTCCGCCGATCTGGACGGCGTGGGTCTGGCGACGGGACCAGGCGGTGGGCTCGGAAGGCGGGGTCGGGCGGGTAACGGCGTCGTGCATGCGGGCATTCTAGCGCCCGCCTCCGGTTTCCGGGTGACTCGCATTCAGCCGCCGGCACGGCTGCGGCCGATTGTCGCAGGCACACCCGCCCGCGAACGCATACGATGGGCGCGAATGACCGGTCCCGACGCCCCGTTTCTCCGCACCCTGTGCAGCCTGCGATGGCTGGCCGTGGCCGGCCAGGCCGCCACCATCCTGGTCGCCACCTGGGTGCTGGGCCTGCCGCTGCCGCCACTGCCGCTGTGGGCCGGCGTCGCCGTGCTCGCGCTGTTCAATGTCTACACCCAGCTGCGGCCGGAAGGGGCCGATACCGCGCCACTGACAGCCTTCGGCCACATCCTGGTGGACGTGATCATCCTGACCTGGATGATCAGCTGGAGCGGCGGCATGGCCAATCCGTTCAGCTCCCTGTTCCTGATCCTGATTGCGTTGGCCGCCTTCGCCCTGCCCCTGCGCTGGGCGTTGGCGGTGGCCCTGGCCTGCCTGCTCGGCTACGCCGCCAGCGGACTGTTCGGCCAGCCGCTGCCGGACGGCTACTTCCGTGCGCAGGACCTGAACCGCTGGGGCGTAGTCGCCAATTTCCTGATCTCCGCCACTGTCGTGCTGACGTTCTCCACGCGCCTGGCCCTGGCCCTGCGGCAACGGGAACTGGAGCTCTCGGCACTGCGTGAACGCTTCGCCCGCAACGAGGGCATTGTCGCCCTGGCCACCCACGCCGCCTCGGTGGCGCATGAACTGAACACGCCGCTGGCGACCATGACCCTGCTGGCCGACGACGTTGCCGAGCGCAGCGAGGAGCCGGAAGTACGCGAGGACATGGAAACCCTGCGCGAACTGCTCGTGCAGTGCCGCGAACGGGTGCTGGCACTGGCCGCGCCGGCATCGGCCGATATGCCCGGACGCAGCCGCTCCAGCGCCCAGCAGGTGCTGGAACAATGGCGGCTGGTGCGGCCGACCATCGACCTGCACCGCAACGACGATGCGCCGCTGCGGCTGCCGCTGGACCCCGGCGTGGGCCACCTGCTGATGGTCCTGCTCAACAACGCGGCCGATGCCGGAGAGCAGGCCGGGCGCCCGCGCGTGGACCTGAGCCTGCGCATCGACGGCGACGACCTGATCGGCGAAGTCCGCGACTACGGCCACGGCTTCGATGCCCGCGCCGCCGTGCTGCCGGGCACGCTGTTCGGCAGCAGCAAGAGCGAGGGCATGGGCGTCGGCCTGGCCCTGTCCCATGCCACCATCGAACGCCTCGACGGCGAGATGTGGATGCGCCCGGCCCAGGGGGCCGGCAGTCGCGTCGGCTTCCGCCTGCCGCTGGCCCCACGCGAGGACACCCCATGAGCCTGCACCACTCCACCCAGGGCCTGCTGGTCGACGACGACGAGCTGTACCTGCGCACCCTGCAGCGCAGCCTGGCGCGCAAGGGACTGGAAACGCAGACCGCGCAGGACGCGGCCACTGCGCTGATGCTGGCCCGCCAGCATCCACCGGCCTTCGCGCTGATCGACCTCAAGCTCGGCAGTGATTCCGGCCTGGCCCTGATCCAGCCCCTGCGTGCCCTGCGTGCGGACATGCGGATCCTGCTGGTCACCGGTTATGCCAGCATCGCCACAGCCGTGGAAGCCATCAAGCTGGGCGCAGACGATTATCTGCCCAAGCCGGCAACGGTACCGATGATCCTGCGCGCGCTGGGCGAAGAGGACGACGGCCCGGCCGACGACGGCGAGATGGAAGTCCCCGACGCGATGACGCCGATCAGTCGCCTGCAGTGGGAACACATCCAGCAGGCGATGCACGAGACGGGCGGCAACGTGTCCGCTGCCGCCCGCCTGCTCGGCATGCACCGACGGTCGCTGCAGCGCAAACTGGCCAAGCGGCCAAGCCCGGAACGCGATCCGAGCCGTTGAGCCCGGCACGCCGGGCCAATACCCGGCGACACATCCCCGACCTGGCTCAGCCCTTCAGCTGCGCCAGGATCTCGCGGGTCATCGGGTCGGCGATCGCCACGCCCTCGCCCTGCAATGCCGGCAGCAACTGGTTGGCCAGCTGCTTGCCCAGCTCGACCCCGAACTGGTCGAAGGCGTTGATGTTCCAGATCACCGACTGCACGTACACCGCGTGCTCGTACATGGCGATCAGCGCACCCAGCGCCTGCGGCGTCAGTGCATCGAGCAGGATCAGCGTACTCGGACGACCGCCCGGGTAGTCGCGGTGCGGATCGTCGCTGCCCTGACCGTTGGCCAGCGCTTCGGTCTGCGCCAGCAGGTTGGCCAGCAGCGCCTGATGATTGACGGTATAGGGATCGTCGTTGTGCACACAGCCGATGAAGTCAGCCGGGACGATGCTGGTGCCCTGGTGCAGCGCCTGGAAGAAACTGTGCTGCACATCGGTGCCCGCACCGCCCCACCACACCGGCACGGTATCGGTGGTCACCGGCTGGCCATCACGCTGCACGCGCTTGCCCAGGCTTTCCATCACCAGCTGCTGCAGATAGGCCGGCAGCAACGCCAAGCGCTGGTCGTAGGTCATCACCGCATGGGTGGCGCAGCCCAGCAGGTTGCGGTTCCAGATGTCGGTCAGGCCATGCAGCACCGGCAGATTGCGCTCGAGCGGTGCATCCAGTGCGTGCGCGTCCATCTCCGCCGCGCCCTCCAGCAGCTGTTCGAAACGCTCGAAGCCGATCGCCAGCGCAATCGGGAAGCCGACCGCCGACCACAGCGAGTAACGGCCACCGACCCAGTCCCACATCGGCAGCACGCGCTCTGCGGCGATGGCGAAGGCCTTCGCTGCGCGCTCGGGATTGGCGCTGACGGCATACAGGCGTTCACTGCCACCCAGCCAGTCGTGCAGGATCTGGCCGTTGAGCAGGGTTTCCTGGGTGCCGAAGGTCTTGGAGATCAGGATGCCGGCGGTGCGCGCCGGGTCAAGCGTGGCCAGCGTGCGCTGCATGGCCGCGCCGTCCACGTTCGATACGAAATGCACGCGCAGGCGCGCGCCGCTGACCGGGCGCAGCGCATCGGCGACCAGCCGCGGGCCAAGATCGGATCCCCCGATGCCGACGCTCACCACGTCGGTCACGCCGCTGTCTTCCAGCGCACGCACGAGGACTCCCATGCGCTGACGGATTTCGCGTGCAGTGGCATGGGCATCGGCGGCCACCGGCGCGTCGACCACGTCACCACGCAGCGCCGTGTGCAGCGCCGCGCGGCCTTCGGTCAGGTTGACCTGCTCGCCGCGCATCAGGCGGTTGATGGCGCCCCCGACATCGCGTTCTGCTGCCAGCGCCAGCAGCGCCTGCAGCGCCGCGGCGTCGTACTTCTGCCGGGCAAAGTTCACGTACAACGGACCGACCCGCAGCGCCAGCTCCTGCACACGGCCAGGTTCGGCGGCGAGCAGGCTGGGGATGCTTGCGCCCTTCAGGCGCTGGGCGTGGGAATGCAGCGAGTCGAATCCGTTGTTCGTTGTCATGCGGCCTGGGTCGGGATCGTGTCGTTGGTGTGGGTGATCTGGTTGCTGCCATCCACGTACACCAGCTTCGGCTTGAAGCTGTCCGCTTCCTGCTCGGTCATGCTGGCGAAGGCGGCGATGATGATGATGTCGCCGACCTGCACGTGGCGCGCGGCGCCACCATTGAGCGAGACGATGCCGCTGCCGGCTTCGGCGCGGATCGCATAGGTCGAGAAGCGCGCACCGTTGGTCACGTCCCAGATGTGGACCTGCTCGAACTCGCGGATACCGGTGGCAGCCAGCAGGTTGTCATCGATGGCGATCGAGCCTTCGTAGTTCAGCTCGGAGTGGGTGACGGTGGCGCGGTGGATCTTGGTCTTGAGCAGGGACAGGTGCATGGCACGGTACAACGCAGAGGAAAGCGTGGATTCTAGCACCCGCACAACGCGGGGCATCACGACCGGCAAACCGTTCAGGTAGCGCCGGGCATGGCCCGGCGCCACCATCACAGCGGAACTCAGAACTCCAGGTTGTCGATCAGCCGGGTCGTGCCCAGCCGCGCGGCGATCAGCGCCACCCGGCCGCCACCCTCGAATGCCGGCTCGGCCAGCTCGAGCGTGCGCAGCACGGCGTAGTCGACCTGGAAACCAGCCGCCTGCAGCGCGGCGGTGGCATCGGCCTCGATGCGCTCGCGCGGCTGGCCAGCCACATAGCCTTCGCGCATGGCCAGCAGGGTCCGATGAAGGGTCGTCGCGACGGGGCGCTGTTCCGGGCTCAGATACTGGTTGCGCGAACTCTTGGCCAGCCCATCGTCATCACGGACGATCTCCGCACCGACGATCTGGACCGGGAACGACAGCTCGGCCACCATCTGGCGGATCACCGCCAGTTGCTGGTAGTCCTTGCGGCCGAACACAGCCACGTCCGGCTGCACCTGCAGGAACAGGCGGGCGACCACCGTGCAGACGCCATCGAAATGGCCCGGACGGCTGGCACCTTCCAGCACCTCGCTGATGCCGGGCGCGTGCATGCGCGTGGTCTTGTCCACGCCCAGCGGATACATCGCCTCGACGCTCGGCAGCCACACCGCATCGCAGCCGACCTGCTCCAGCCCCGCGACGTCGGCCTCGGGCGTGCGCGGATACCGGCTGAAATCCTCGTTGGGCCCGAACTGGGTCGGATTGACGAAGATGCTGGCCACCACCCTGTCGGCGTACTGGCGGGCCAGGCTCACCAGCGCGTGATGGCCACCGTGCAGGTTGCCCATGGTCGGCACC
Source organism: Stenotrophomonas genospecies 5 (assembly GCF_054473825.1). NCBI lineage: Bacteria > Pseudomonadati > Pseudomonadota > Gammaproteobacteria > Lysobacterales > Lysobacteraceae > Stenotrophomonas > Stenotrophomonas genospecies 5. The sequence continues at coordinate 516,775 of NZ_JBTMUW010000001.1, read as the reverse complement.
AGCGCGACGCGCAGGCCTTCGCGCTTCCACTGGGCGATCTGCCCGCGCAACGCGCCGAGCTCATTGAAGGTCTGGATCATTGGGCGTAAGCGTGCTGTTCGTCGGGGAAGCTGCCGTCACGCACGGCGTCGGCGTAGGCGCGGGTGGCTCCGGCCACCGAGCCCCCTTCGGCAAGGAAATCCTTGACGAATTTCGGTCGGCGATGGCCGCTGTCCAGGCCCAGGAAGTCATGCAGGACCAGCACCTGGCCATCGCACTGCGGACCGGCACCGATGCCGATGGTGGGCACCGGCACTGCAGCGGTGACCTCGGCCGCGACCGGGGTCGGCACGCATTCCAGCACGATGATGCTGGCGCCCGCGTCGGCCACGGCCCTGGCGTCCTCCACCAGCTGCCGGGCCGCATCGCCACGGCCCTGGATCTTGAACCCGCCCAGGCGCAGCACCGACTGCGGGGTCAGGCCCAGATGCGAGCAGACCGGAATCTCGCGTTCGACCAGGTAACGGACGATATCGACCTTGAAGCCGGCCCCCTCGATCTTGACCATCTCCGCGCCTGCCTGCAGCAGCTGCAGCGACGCATCGAGCGCGCGTTCCGGGGTTGCATCGGCACCGAACGGCAGATCGGCAACCAGCAGCGCGCGCTGCAGCACGCGGGCCACGGCGCGGGTGTGATAGACCATGTCGGCCACGGTCACCGGCAGGGTGGAATCGTGCCCCTGCACGACCATGCCCAGCGAATCACCGATCAGGATCAGGTCGACGCCGTTGGCGTCGAAGGTGCGGGCGAAGCCAGCGTCGTAGGCGGTCAACATGACCAGCTTCTGGCCATTCCGCTTGGCCTCGGCCAAGGCGGGAACGGTCCAGGGCTTGCTGTCTGCGTGGGTGCTCATGTGCTGATAACCGGGGGAGATAACCCGGGCATTATCACCCTATCGGCGCAATCCCGCAGGCATCCACCCGCATCACTGCATCCCGCACGCGACCATGGCCGGGAATGGCCAGATCCGGCGCGATCTCGGCCAGCGGCACCAACACGAAGGCACGCTCGTGCAGGTAGGGATGCGGCACCTGCAGACCCGGTTCATCCAGTACCTGCGCGCCATACAGCAGCAGGTCCAGATCCAGTGCCCGCGGTCCCCAGTGCACGGCTGGATCGCGCACGCGACCGAAATGCCGCTCCAGCTCCAGCATCGCCCGCAGCAATCCGGAGGCCGGCAGGCGCGTTTCCACCGACGCCACCGCGTTGACGAACGGCGGCTGATCCTCGTTGCCCCAGGCCGGCGTGGCATACAGGCGCGACGCCTGGCAGCGCCGCGTGTCAGGAAGCGCGTCCAGTGCGGCAATCGCCGCACGGACGGTCGCGGCCGCGTCGCCAAGATTGGCGCCCAGGCCGATCCAGGCCAGCGTCATGGCTTACTCGCCAGCGCTGCCGGCCGTGGCACCGGAGCGCCGACGGCGGCGCCGGCGCTTGCGCGGTGCGCCCTCTTCCTCGTCGCCCGGTTCGGCATGCATCGCATCCAGCGCCGATTCCAGCTCGCGGCCCGGTTGCACCTGCGCCTCACGCCAGAACGCCACATCTGCCTCGTGTTCGGCCGACGCGACCTGGCGCAGCGTCAGGAAATCGAACGCTGCACGGAAGCGCGGGTGGGTGAGCGTGCGGAACACGCGCTTGCGCTGGCGCGAGCCGAAACGCGACTGCAACAGCCAGATCTCCTGCATCGGCAGCGAGAAACGGCGCGGCAGCGCGATGGTGCTCAGCTGCTGCACCGTCACGCGGTCGGCAGCACGACGCTGCGCTTCTTCCGGCGCCACGCCCTGCTTGAGCAGGGTGGCCTGCGCCCGGCAGAACGCCGGCCACAGCAGCAGCGCGAACAGGAACGCGGGCGAGACAGGCTCATCGTTGGCCACGCGAGCATCGGTATTGGCCAGGCCCTCGACCAGCATGCGGCGCAGTGCACCGGTGCGGTTCGCCTTCAGCGCCCTGCCACTTTCAGGGAACAGGACGTCGAGCAGGCCGTAGCGCTCCAGGCCTTCGAAACTGGCAACACCGTGGCCGGACAGGAACAGCTTCAGCACTTCCTCGAACAGCCGCGCGGGCGCGGCTTCGTTCAGCAGGCCTGCCAGGTGCGGGATCGGCGCGGCGGTGCCCTCTTCGATCTGGAAGCCGAGCTTGGCCGCCAGGCGCACCGCGCGCAGCATGCGCACCGGGTCCTCGCGATAGCGCTGTTCGGGGTCGCCGATCAGCTTCATCAGGCGCGCCTGGACGTCTTCGAAACCGCCGACGTAGTCGCGCACCGAGAAATCCTCGATCGCGTAGTACAGGGCATTGCAGGTGAAGTCGCGGCGCACCGCGTCGTCTTCGATGCTGCCGTACACGTTGTCGCGCACGAGCATGCCGTTTTCCATTTCGCGGTCGCCGCTGCCGTCATCGACGTTGGCGCGGAAGGTGGCGACTTCGATGATCTCGCGGCCGAACACCACATGGGCCAGGCGGAATCGGCGGCCGATCAGGCGGCAGTTGCGGAACAGCTGTTTGACCTGTTCGGGCGTGGCATCGGTGGCCACGTCGAAATCCTTGGGTTGGCCATTGACCAGCAGGTCGCGCACCGCGCCGCCGACAAGGTAGGCGCCGAAGCCGGCATCGCGCAGGCGATAAAGCACGCGCAGGGCGTTCGGGCTGATGTCCTTGCGGGAAATGGTGTGCTGGTCGCGCGGGATGACGCGCAGGCTGAACGGTGATGGAGCAGGAGAAATGATGTTGGCGCTTCCGGTTGAAGTTTCGGGATTGCCCAATGGCATCGAGGTGCATATACTAGCGCTCCTGCCTCGGCAGCGACACATATACGCTCCCTTCGTCTAGTGGTTAGGACGTGGCCCTCTCAAGGCTAAAACAGGGGTTCGAGTCCCCTAGGGAGCGCCAGTCGCCACAGCAGGAACCGAAAAAGCCCGCCTCGTGCGGGCTTTTCTGTTTCCCGGGGTTTGCCTGTTGCGTCGAGCGGGTCGCCTCGGGGGCGAGCCGCCCCTGCCTGTCCTGGAGCGGCTGGCCTGCCGCCGCCACGGAACAGGAAGGCGCTGGAAACCAGGGCGGCGCCATCAGCCTTCCATCTGCTCCAGCTCCTTGCCCTTGGTCTCGCGGACGTAGCGGACGACGAAGAAGATCGAGAGGATCGCTGCAACCGTGTAGATGCCATAGGCACCGGCCAGGCCGATACCCGCCAGCAGCAGCGGGAAGGTCACGGTGATGGCGAAGTTCGACGTCCACTGCGCCGCACCGGCCACCGCGAGCGCCGGGCCGCGGATCTGGTTCGGGAACATCTCGCCCAGCATGACCCACATCACCGGGCCCCAGGACATGTTGAAGAACACCACATAGACGTTGGCCGCCACCAGCGCCAGCCGGCCCATGCCATCGGACAGGTGCAGGCGCCCTTCGACCAGGCTGCCGCTGGCGAATGCCACCACCATCAGCACCAGGGCAACCGACATGCCGACCGAACCGACCCACAACAGCGGCTTGCGCCCGATCCGATCGATCAGCATCACCGTCAACAGGCAGGCGCCGATGCTCAGCGCACCGGAAAGAACGTTGATCAGCAGCGCATCGCTTTCCGAGAAGCCGACGGCCTGCCACAGGACCGCGCCGTAGTAGAACACCACGTTGATGCCGACCAGCTGCTGGAACATCGCCAGGCCGATGCCCACCCAGATGATCGGGCGAAGCCTGCCGGTGCCCTTGTCCAGCAGGTCGCCGAAGCGCGGCTTGTGCTGGTCCTGGTCCAGGCTGGCCTCGATCTCCGCCTGTTTGGCGGCCGCCGCGGCGTCGCCGTACAGCCGCGACAGAACCGCCCTGGCCTGCGCCTGGCGCCCCTTCACCACCAGGAAGCGCGGGCTTTCCGGAATCACCAGCAGCAGCAACAGGAACAGCGCCGACGGCAGCGCCTGCATCCAGAACATCCAGCGCCAGGCCTCCTGCCCGAACCACAGGGGCTCGGTGGAGGTGCCTGCCGCACGGGCCAGCAGGTAGTTGCTGAGGAAAGCGGCGAACAGGCCGCAGATGATCGCCATCTGCTGCACCGTCGCCAGGCGGCCCCGGTAGCGTGCGGAAGCGACCTCGGCGATGTAGGCCGGCGACATCACGCTGGCCGCACCGACGGCGAAGCCGCCCAGCACGCGAGCGGTCACGAACAGCCAGGAGGCGTGCGCGGCGCCCGCACCCAGCGCCGACAGCAGGAACAGCACCGCCGCCACGATCAGCACGCCGCGTCGGCCCAGGCGGTCGCCCAGCCAGCCGGCGAGAAACGCGCCGATCGCGCAGCCCAGCAGCATCGAGGCAACCTCGAAGCCCAGGGCCGCCTCGCTGGAGTTGAAGGCCTGCCGCAGGCCATCAACCGTGCCGTTGATTACGCCACTGTCGAATCCGAACAGGAAGCCTCCCAAGGTGGCCACGCAGCTGATCAGGACGATGAACGCGGTGTTCTCTCCACCATCGGCGGCGGCAGGCTGAGCTGGGGACATGGGCATTCCAGGAGGGAGGACGGTCCGGCTGCCACGGCAGCCAGCAGCGCGCAGCCTCGCACAGGCGCCGCCCCATCGCCAATGGGCCGTGCCCTCGAGCCCGGCAGATCCCCCTTTTCAGGCCCGCGCCGACACCGGGGGGCAACCTGTTCTAGAATTGGCGGGTTCAGGAATCGATCCACCCCCAAGCCCATGCCCTTTGTCGTCACCGAAAACTGCATCAAGTGCAAGCACACCGATTGCGTGGAAGTGTGCCCCGTGGACTGCTTCCACGAAGGCCCGAACTTCCTGGTGATCGACCCGGATGAGTGCATCGACTGCACCCTCTGCGAGCCGGAGTGCCCGGTCAACGCGATCTTCCCCGAGGACGATGTCCCCGCCGGACAGGAGGGCTTCGTCGCCCTCAATGCCGAACTGGCCAAGGCCTGGCCGGTACTGACCGTGCGCAAGGACCCGCCGGCGGACGCCGGTGAGTGGGATGGCAAACCGGACAAACTGAAGCTGCTCGAGCGCTGAGGCGCCAGCACCCGCCGCCATGAAAAAGGGCGCCATGGGCGCCCTTTTCCTGTTCCGGCAACGCCAGACCCTGCCCGGCCGAACCCGGGCGCGTGGCCCGGTCCGCAGCTGCCGGCGGTTCCTTACTTCGCCAGCGCGGCCTTCAGTGCGGCAATCAGCTTCACCGGGGCCTCGGCGGTCGCCGGCAGACCACGCGGATCGACCGCAGAGACATAAGCGCCGGCATCGACGGCCACCACGCGCACCAGGAAGTTGCTGCCTTCATAGGCCACGTCGTAGGAGCCCAGCAGCTGGGCACGGCTGGCGATGGTCACGCCCTGCACGCCTTCCAGCGCGGTGCCGACCTTGGCGAACGCCTCGTCCTTGCTGCCCGGAATGGTGAAACCGGTATTGCCCACGGCCGGGGCAGCCGGAGCGGCCACAGCAGCCGGGGCGGTGGTCGAGGCCAGCCTCGGCACCTGGTTCTCGCCCGACGCGGACGGCAGGTTCAGGTCCGGCGGCACTTCCAGCGGACGCATCTCCGGGGCCAGGGCGTAGTCGCCCTTGGCACCGCGCTTGAAGCAGCCGGTGGTGGTCACGACCGTGGTGAGGGCGATGAGCGCGAAGGACAGCACGCGGACGGCGGAAACGGATTGACGCATGTGGATCTCCTGGATCAGACCAAGACGGAAGGTCAGTGGCTGGAAAGGGCTTCAAGCGCGGCGATGTCGCCGGCCAGATGATCGGCTGCCGGATGATGCGCTGCCGACAGCGGCAGCAGCGGCAGGCGCAGGTCGTGGCCGATGCCGATGCGGCGCAGCAGCGCCTTGACCGGAATCGGGTTGGATTCGATACCGCAGAAATCGTGGTACGGCTGCAGGCGCGCGTCCCAGGATGCGGTGGCGTCATGGTCGTGGGCGGCAGCCAGCTCGCACATCCGGCGGTACGCACCAGGCAGCGCGTTGGAGCCGACCGAGATCAGCCCGTCGATGCCGGCCTGGATCGAGCGCGCAGCCGTGCCGTCGTCGCCACTGAGCACGGCGAACCTGGAACTGCGCAGCGCCAGCAGGGCCTTCACGCGTCCGATGTCGCCGACGGCCTCCTTGATGCCGACAATGTTCGGATGATCCGCCAGCTCGGCCACGGTCTCCGGCAGCATGTCGCATCCGGTGCGCCCGGGTACGTTGTACAGCACCACGGGCAACCCGCCGTGGTCGGCCACGGCCCGGTAGTGCGCGATCAGCCCGGCCTGTGTCGGACGCACGTAAGGCGGTGTCACCACCAGAGCGTGACTGGCACCCTGCGCGGCAGCGCGACGGGTCTGTTCGATGGTCTTGGCGGTGCCGGACAGGCCGGTACCGGCCAGGACCGGAATGCGTCCGCCGATGCGTTCGACCGCACTGGCCAGCAGCTGGTCGTACTCGGCATCGGACAGCGTCGCCGCTTCGCCGGTCGAGCCGGCGACGACAACGCCATGGACGCCACCTTCCAGTTGCAGATGCAGCAGGCGCTGCCAACCGTCGGGATCGAGGGCACCGTCGGCCCGGAACGGGGTCGCCAGCGCGGTGATGAGGCCGGAAAGGGACAAGGACGTGCTGCTCTTGGCTGGGAAGGGAAAACGCCCGCCACGAAAGGGCGGGGGCGACTTGAATGTTACTTGCGGCGCGAAAGCACGGGCAAGTATGCTGCACTCCGGTGGATCCCCGCCTCTGGCGGGCATTCAGACTCACGCATGCATTACCCGGAATCGCCTTGACCGACACCACCCCGCGCCCCGCGCCGAGCGAAAACCACCTCCTGATCAACGCCTATACGACGCATCCGGAGTCCCCACTGCTGTCCGTCACCCGACGCATTGCCGACAGCGGCTGCAATCTGGTGGACGCGCGCCTGGCCACGGTTGGCCGCGACGTATCGGTCACCGCGCTGGCCACCGGGTCGTGGGACTCGGTCGCCAAGCTGGAAGCGATGCTGACCCGGCTCGAGCGCGAGGAAGGCCTGAAACTGGTCTGGTACCGCACCGAGGCCAAGCAGGCCCAGTCCAATCTGCTGCCGTACATCGTTGAAGTGATCGCCGCTGACAAGCCGGGCATCCTGTTCCAGCTGGCCGACTTCTTCGACCGCCAGGGCATCACCATCGAGACCCTGCAGAGCACGCGCTATCGCGCCATGCAGACCGGTGCGGAAATGTTCAGCGCGCAGGTCACCATCGGCGTGCCGGCCAACATGCACATCGCCGCCCTGCGCGATGATTTCCTCGAATTCTGCGACCACCTGAACCTGGACGCGATCATGGATCCGATGAAGTTCTGATTTTTCGCGCGTTCGTCACGGGCGCGCGGCGTTTCATGCAACTGTCGTAGAAATACCCCAGGCTCCGGAACCAAGGACCTCATGAACAACGGCGATACCCTGGACCGCACCACCCTCTCGCTCCCGCTGGCCCTGTCAGGCGGCGAACACACCACCCTCGGCGACCTCGCGGGCCAATGGCTGGTGCTGTACTTCTACCCCAAGGACAGCACCCCGGGGTGCACCACCGAAGGCATCGACTTCAACGCGCTGCTGCCGGAGTTCCACAAGGCCGGCGCCACCGTACTCGGCGTCTCCCGTGACTCGGTGAAATCACACGACAACTTCTGTGCCAAACAGGGCTTCGCGTTCCCGCTGGTCAGCGATGGCGACGAAGCGCTGTGCAACGCCTTCGATGTGATCCGGATGAAGAACATGTACGGCAAGCAGGTACGTGGCATCGAGCGCAGCACCTTCCTGATTTCTCCCGACAGCCGCATCGCGCAGTCCTGGCGCAAGGTCAAGGTCGCCGGCCATGCCGACGCCGTGCTTGCCGAACTGAAGGCCGCCCAATCCAAGTGATTCCCATCGCCCACTTTGTCCGCCATCACCCTGCCCCGCAGGTCGTGGTGGTTTTTCCCTGTCCGTAACCAGGAATCGACGATGACCCGAGGCAAGCGCATCTACGTGCTGGATACCAACGTGCTGATGCACGATCCGACCGCGCTGTTCAAATTCGAGGAGCATGACGTCTACCTGCCGATGCAGGTGATCGAGGAGCTGGACAACGGCAAGAAGGGCACGTCCGAGGCAAGCCGCAACGCCCGCCAGGTCAGCCGCTTCCTCAACGAGCTGGTGCAGGCCTCCGGCCTGGACAATCTGGCCGACGGCATTCCGCTGCAGCGCCCACAGGGCCTGCAGCTGCGTGGCAAGCACAGCGCCGGCAAGCTGCGTTTCCAGACCAGTCATTTCGACGCCGGCAAGAGCTTCGGCAAGGTCATCCCGGACAATGCCATCCTCGGTGCCATCCTGGCGCTGAAGGAGCAGACCCCGGAGATCCCGGTGGTGTTCGTCTCCAAGGACATCAACCTGCGGATCAAGGCGGCCATCGCCGGCATCGTTTCGGAAGATTACGAAAACGACCGCGCACTGGACGATTTCAGCCTGCTCTACACCGGCGCCACCGAGCTGCCGGAGGATTTCTGGAAGCTCCATGGCGACGACCTGCGCAGCTGGAGCGACAAGGGCCGCACCCATTACGAGATCCTGGCCAGGGACGACGAGGAATGGTACCCGAACCAGTACGTCTACCTGCCGGGCGAGGACGAGGTGGAGCTTCGCGTCAGCCGCGTGGTCGGCGATGGCAAGGTGGTGCTGTCGCTGGTTGATGATTTCCGCCACGGCAGCCATGCCGTGTGGGGCATCAGCGCGCGCAACCGCGAACAGAACTTCGCGCTCAATGCACTGATGGATCCGGAGATCGACTTCGTCACCCTGCTCGGCACCGCCGGCACCGGCAAGACCCTGCTGGCACTGGCCGCGGGGCTGGCACAGACGATGGACCAGCAGCGCTACCGCGAGATCATCATGACCCGGGCCACCGTCAGCGTCGGCGAGGACATCGGCTTCCTGCCGGGCACCGAGGAAGAGAAGATGACACCGTGGATGGGCGCGCTGACCGACAACCTGGAAGTGCTCACGCACAACCAGGAAGGCGGAACCTGGGGACGCCAGGCAACCAACGATCTGCTGGCCAGCCGCATCAAGATCCGCTCGATGAACTTCATGCGCGGCCGCACCTTCCTGTCGCGCTATCTGATCCTGGACGAGGCGCAGAACCTCACCCCTAAGCAGATGAAGACGCTGATCACCCGTGCCGGTCCCGGCACCAAGATCGTCTGCCTGGGCAACGTCGAGCAGATCGACACCCCGTACCTGACCGAGACGACATCCGGCCTGACTTACGCGGTGGACCGCTTCAAGAACTGGCCGCACAGTGCGCACATCACCCTGCGCCGTGGCGAACGCTCGCGGCTGGCCGATTACGCTTCGGAGGTGCTGTGAACCGTTCTGCCCGCCTGCTGCTGCCGACGGCTGCGATCACCCTCGCAGCCGTCCTTGGTGCCTGCACCACCACCCGCGGGCCGGCCAGCGTGCCGACCGCCGAACGCACCGGCCAGTCGTGGGTGGTCACCCGGCCGATCGTCGCCGCGCAGGTGCTCGACACCTGCTCGCGGCACAGCCCGGGCCGGGATGCCGGCCGCGTCACCGGCTACTGGGCCCCCAGCCGGCAACAGGTGGACCAGCTGGAAGCCGCACTGCCTTCGCTGCAGGCGCAGGTGCCCGACGTACTGGACTTCGACCGCCAGTACGTCGGCATCGAAAGCGCCGGCAAGCGCCTGATCTACATCAATGCGTTCCGCCTGCCTGACGACAGCGGCATCAAGCCGGCGCGCGAGGCCATCCGCGTCTGCGATGGTGGCAAGCAGTTCTGGGGCGCGGTGTTCGACCCGGCCACCGGTGCGTTCAGCGAGCTGCAGTTCAACGGCGGTCTCGGCGGTCCCTGAGGGTCGCGCCGATGGGCATACGCCTTCCCACCTGGGTCTGGATCGGTGCCGTAGCGCTGTCGTGCGTGGCCGGCATGGTCAACGTGGTCGGCTTTCTGGGCTTCGAGCATCAGGCCGTCAGCCACATGACCGGTAGTACCAGCCAGCTCGGCATGGCACTGGCGCAGGGCGACTGGCGCGCGGTCGGGCACCTGTGGGGCCTGCTGATCGCTTTTTCGCTGGGTGCGATGCTCAGCGGGCTGCTGATCCAGGACAGCGCACTGCAGCTCGGCCGGCGCTATGGCGTCGCTCTGGCACTGGAATCGGCGCTGTTGCTGGCCGCCATTCCCTTGTTCAAGCAGCAGCAGATCTGGGGCGCGTTGTCGGCAGCGATGGCCTGCGGGTTGCAGAACGCGATGGCCACCACCTTCAGCGGCGCGGTGATACGGACCACCCACCTCAGCGGCATGTTCACCGATCTTGGCATCGGCCTGGGCCATCTGTTGCGCGGGCTGCCGCTGCAGGTGCGGCGGCTGACGCTCAGCGGCCTGATCATCAGCGGCTTCCTGGCCGGTGGCGTGATGGGTGCGTGGCTGTTCCTGCGCTGGCAGTACGATGCCCTGCTTGCCCCCGCGCTGCTGACCGGCGCGACCGGGCTGGTCTATGTGCTGTACCAGCAATGGGTACGCTGGCGGTACTGAGCGTCGCCGCACGCACGCGCAGCATGAGGCGTCCGCCCCTGCCGGCAGCCCGTAGCCGGCACTACCCCCATCCCGGTGACCACGGCACAATCGCCGCATGAGCCCGACCACTCCCGTTTCCGCCCTCACCATCGCCGGCTCCGACTCCGGCGGAGGCGCCGGCATCCAGGCCGACCTGAAGGCCTTCGCCGCACACCGCGTGCATGGCCTCTCCGCGATCGCCGCACTGACCGCGCAGAACACCCGCGGTGTCACCGCCGTGCATGTGCCGCCAATCGAATTCCTGCGCGCGCAGCTCGACGCGTGCTTCGATGATTTCGACATCCACGCGGTGAAGCTGGGCATGCTGGCCAATGCCGAGGTGATCCACGCCGTGGCCGATGCGCTGCAGCGTCACCGGCCCGCACATGTGGTGCTGGATCCGGTGATGGTCGCCACCAGTGGTGCGCGCCTGCTGGAAGACAGCGCGCTGCAGGCAATGCGCGAGCGTCTGCTTCCGCTGGCCACGCTGGTCACTCCCAACACACCGGAGGCAGAACTGCTGGTGGGCCGCACGATCGGCGATGGAGACGACGCCGAGCGGGCTGCGTCGGCACTGCTGGATCTCGGGGCCGGCGCGGTGCTGCTCAAGGGCGGCCACCTGCACGAGGGCAACCGGGTGATCGATCGCTACTTCGATGGCGTCAGCAGCGAGGAATTCAGTCACGCGCGCCTGCCGCTGGATGCGCACGGCACCGGCTGCACACTGGCCTCGGCCATCGCCGCGCAACTGTGCAATGGCCTGAGCCTGGCCAACGCCTGCGAAGCATCGATCGACTACGTGGCACGCGGGCTGCAACTGGGCTACATGCCGGGGCGCAGCGATGTGCGCGTGCTGGATCATTTCGGCGCAGCGCCCCACGCATGAGCCTGCCATCACGGACACTGGCCGTGGAATGCGGCGACGGCCATCGCTTCGAGGTGATGGCCTGCGTACCCGAGCAGCCGCTGGCGCGGCTGCTATGGCTCCCCGCACTGGGCGTGGCCGCGCGCCACTACCTGCCACTGGCACAGGCCCTGGCTGCGAAAGGCATCGCGGTCTACCTGCACGAGTGGCGTGGCAACGGCAGCAGTTCACTGCGCCCTTCGCGCACGCAGGACTGGGGCTATCGTGAAGTGCTCGAGCAGGACCTGCCTGCCAGCCAGGCTTTGCTCGCCAACGCCGATGCCGGCGAAGGCGTGCTGCCCTGGATCATCGGTGGGCACAGCCTGGGTGGGCAGCTGGCCTGCGTGCATGCAGGACGGCAACCGCAGCACTTCGAGCACCTGTGGCTGGCCGCCAGTGGCACGCCGTTCTGGCGTACGTTTCCGCCTCCGCGCGGATGGCTTCTGCCGCTGGTGTACCGCTTCCTGCCCTGGATCGCCCGCCGCCAGGGCGTGCTGCACGGCCGGCGCCTGGGCTTTGGGGGCACCGAAGCACGCGGCCTGATTGCCGACTGGTCGCGGGTGGGCCTGAGCAACCATTACGCAGCCGCGGGAATGACCGAGGATCTCGATGCGCAGATGGCACGCGTGCATGGCAGCGCGCAGGCCGTGGTGATGGAACACGACTGGCTGGCACCGATCGGTTCGATGCAGGCGTTGCTGGACAAACTACCGAATGTGGCATCACACCTGCATGTGCTGTCCGACGGGGAACTGGGCACGCGTGCCGACCACTTCGCGTGGATGAAGGCGCCACAGGCGGTCGCCCACCAATTTTTCATTCAGCTGGATGAAAATCTTCACAAAAACGGTTGACGGTACGCGCCGACATCCGCATAATTCCGCTCCTGTCGCAGGGCGCCCGTAGCTCAGTTGGATAGAGTACCTGGCTACGAACCAGGCGGTCGGGAGTTCGAATCTCTCCGGGCGCACC
>NZ_JBTMUW010000001.1:0-504229 GCF_054473825.1 Stenotrophomonas genospecies 5 | reverse complement strand
TGGCGCCCGTAGCTCAGTTGGATAGAGTACCTGGCTACGAACCAGGCGGTCGGGAGTTCGAATCTCTCCGGGCGCACCATTACACCGAAACAGCAGGCCTCGGCCTGCTGTTTTTTTATGTGTGTTCTTCGGCAGGGCTGCGCCCTGCACCCGCCGAAGCCAAAGCCGGAGCAACAGCAACAGCGCGCGTTCCGTGGGATGGTGGGGTGGGTCCGGTTGCGGGAGTGTCCGCGGCATGGATGCCGCGGCCAAGCCCCCAGGGACGGGTTTACGGCGTCTCCCGCAACCGGACCCACCCCGTCCTGCCCCGGCAAGCCCGCTTCAGCTGTTGCTGTTGCCGTGTTCCCGCCCGTAGCGGGTGCAGGGCGCAGCCCTGTCGCACACCTACCCCCCGGCCATTGCCTGCCACCACTGCGACAGCAGCTCCGGCCTGCGCAGGCGCTCGCGCCACCAGCGCAATGCCGCGCCATCCTCACCGGTCCGCCAGGCCAACCAGAAGGTCTCCTCCGGCTTGTGTTCCTCGACCTCACGGATCACCAGTTCGCCTCGTGCCACGGCCGCGCGCGCGCACGGCTCGGGCAGAAAGCCGAAGCCCACGCCCTCGCATTGCAGTTTCAGCTTGCTGGCCATGTCGGGCACTGTCAGCATCTCCTGCCCCATCAGCAGGCCAACCGTACGGGGCAGCAGGCGCCGCGCCGAATCGGACACCGCGATCGCACAGTGCTCGACCAGCTGCTCACGTCCCAGCACGCCCGGCACTGCCGCCAAGGGATGATCCGGGGCAACCGCGAACACAAACTCGACCGTACCCAACGGCTCGACCACGTAGCCACCACCGCTCGGCCCCTCGCCCGGCGCGCCCACCAGCAGATCGGCACGCCGGTCCAGCAGCGCCTCCCAGGTGCCGGACAGCGCCTCGCCGATCAAGCGCAGGCGGGTCGGCGCCTCAGCGCCGCGAAATGCGGCGATGTCCGGACCCAGCAGCCAGGTGGGAAACACCGAATCCACTGCCAAGGTCAGTTCGGTTTCCCAGCCGGAGGCCACCCGGCGCACCCGCAGTTCCAGTTCGCGGGCCGCACGGAGCAGATGCCGGCCCTCATCCAGCAGCGCGCGACCGGCCTCGGTCGGCTCCGCACGCGGGCCCACCCGGTCGAACAGCTGCACGCCAAGATCCTCTTCCAGCTTGGCCACGGTGTAGGAAATGGTGGACGGCACCTTGTGCAGGGCCTTGCCGGCGCCCGCAAACGAACCACGGCGATCGATGGCGTCCAGGATCTGCAGGGCTTCGAGGCTGAGCTTGAGCATTCGAATTTTTCGATGATGGCTTTCAAAACTATCCGTTTTTCAAAGCACCGGCGCAAGCGGATACTTCTCTCCAACAGGGAAACACGGCGATCAATGCCCTGCCCCGCCCCATCGAAAACATCGAACAAGGAGATATCCCATGCTGCAGATCCGCAAGAGTGCTACCCGTGGCCTGGCCGAACATGGCTGGCTGTCCTCGCGCCACACCTTCTCGTTCGCCAACTACTACGATCCGCGCTATGTCAGCTTCGGTCCGCTGCGGGTGATCAACGAGGACAAGGTGATCGGCGGCCAGGGCTTCGGTACCCACAGCCACAGCAACATGGAGATCGTCTCCTACGTGCTGGGCGGCGCACTGGAACACAAGGACTCGATGGGCACCGGTTCGGTACTGCGCTACGGCGATGTGCAGCGCATGAGCGCCGGCAGCGGCGTCAGCCACAGCGAGTTCAACCACTCGGCCACCGAACCCGTGCATTTCCTGCAGATCTGGATCTTCCCGTACACGGAGAACATCACCCCGTCGTATGAGGAAACCCACTTCACGCCGGACAGCAAGCGCAACCAGCTGCGCCTGATCGCCTCGCCCGACGGTGCAGATGGTTCGCTGCGCATCCACCAGGATGCCCGCATCTTCGCCACCCTGCTCGACGGCAGCCACAAGCTGCACCACGCCCTGGGCAGCGGACGCGGTGCCTATGTGCAGGTCGCCCGTGGCCAGCTGCAGGTCAACGGCATCACCCTGGAAGCCGGTGATGCGCTGCAGATCAGCGACGAAGCGCAGCTGACGCTGGAGAACGGCAACGACGCCGAAGTGCTGGTGTTCGACCTGCCGCTGTGAAGTCACGCCCGCGGTGCCGACCGGTACCGCGGGCGACCTCTGGCCTCAACCGCCGACGGCGGCGCAGGCCTCCAGAATCAACGCAGTCACCTCGGCCGGTCTCGACGCCAGCGATGCATGGCTCGCATCCAGTTGCAGAAGACGCCGGGGCTGGATCCGATCGGCCATCATCTGCGGGTTCTGAACAGAAGCTCTCGTGGGGTCTGTCCATACGCGGCCACAGATCACCGTCGCGGTGCGGGGCGGGGTTCGATGCCGCCTCGCCCTTGTCGCGCTGCAATCGTATGCATGTCGGCCCCCCTCCGTTGGCACTTGCCGAACCGCCATGAAATCGCTTCCATGTCGGTTCACTGGAGCTTCCTACCGCGCATGACGCCTTCTTCCCCACGTGCCCAGCAGCACGCCACCCGCGCCGCCTTCTTCATTCCCGGTTTCGCCACCGCCGCGTGGGCACCGATGGTGCCCTTCGCCAAGGCCAGGCAGGGCTGTCCGACGCCGGTCTGGGCGCCGTGCTGCTGTGCCTCGGGCTGGGCTCGCTGCTGGCCATGCCGCTGGCCGGTGCGCTGACCGGTCGCTTCGGCTGCCGTCGGCTGCTGGTGGTCACCTGTGCACTCGTGCTGCTGGCACTGCCGCTGCTGGCGGTGCCGCCTTCGCCCTTCGTGCTCGGTGCGGCCCTGTTCGTGTTCGGCGCGGGCGTGGGTGCGATGGACTGCACGATGAACATGCAGGCAGTGGCCGTCGAACGCGAAGCCGGCCGGGTGATGATGTCCGGCTTCCACGCCTTCTACAGCATCGGTGGCTTTGTCGGCGCCGGCTGCATGACCGGTCTGCTGATCCTGGGCACACCGCTCTGGCTGGCCGCGCTGCTCGCGGCGGCGGCACTGCTGCTGGTAGCTGTGCTGTCGGCACCGCACTGGCGTCCGCAACGGATCCTGCACGAAGGCCCCTTGCTGGCACTGCCACATGGCGTGGTGCTGTTCATCGGCGTGCTGGCATTCGTGGTGTTTCTCGCCGAAGGCTCGATGCTGGACTGGAGCGCCGTGTTCCTGGCCGAGGTACGGCAGGTGCCTCGCGACCAGGCCGGCGCGGGCTTCGCGGTGTTCACTCTGGCGATGACAGCCATGCGCCTGTTCGGCGATGGCATCGTCGAGCGTCTCGGCCGCACCCGCACCCTTGTCATCGGCGGCATCACCGCTGCGGCCGGCTTTGCCGTGGCCACCCTGGTGCCATCGTTGCCGGTTGCCCTTGCCGGCCATGCGCTGGTCGGCCTGGGCTGCGCCAACATCGTGCCGGCACTGTTCTCGATGGCTGGCCAGCAGCGCGCGATGCCCGAGAACATCGCCATCACGGCTGTCACCACACTGGGCTATGCCGGCATTCTCGCCGGCCCGGCCGCGATCGGCGCACTGGCCCATGCCAGCAGCCTGGGCTTCGCGTTCCTCTGCGTGGCGGCACTGCTGATCGGTGTCGCGCTGTCGGCGCCCGCACTGGCGCGCCGGCTGTCCTGACGATGCATCAACCGCGTGCCGGCTCCGCTGCCGGCACATCGTGCACCAGCCACTCGGCCTGTGCCGGCAGCTGCGGCGCCGGGCAGGTGGACGGGGGGTGCCGTTCGTCGCGCGCCATCCAGTCGTCGACCACACCGGCCAACAGATCCAGCCGCAGCGGCAGGGTGATATGGTCCTCGCCGCGCATCTCGATGTAGTGCGCCCGCGGGTTGGCCTGCGCGAGTTCGCGCCCCTGGCTCACAGGAATGTGCTGGTCGCCCTGCCCGTGCAGCAGCAGCACACAGGCGCGCGTGTCGGCCAGCGCACGGGCCACATCCACATGGTCAAGATCGACATCGATGCGGCGGCTGGCCGCAGCAATCACCTGGTCGATGTCCTGTCCGCCATAGCGCCACCGCGCATATGAGGCCACGGCCTGTGCTTTCCACCCTTCCGGCTGCAGCGCCATCAGGTGCGGAATCATCGTGCGGATGGCTACGCCGGCATTGGCGAACGACTCCATCGCGACGACGCCGGCAACCTGGTCACCGAGCTTTTCAGCGGTGAACACCGCCGTCGCCGCGCCATAGGACACGCCGAACAGATACAGGGGCCCGGTGACTTCGCCGCGTGCGCGCAGCTCAGCGATCACATCGACCACGTCGTCCGATTCGTAGGTGCCATAGCCGGAGGGTCCAGCCCCGGACTGACCGTGGTTGCGCAGGTCGAGCGTGACCACGCGATAGCCCGATCCGGCCAGCTGCAATGACCACGGCAGCATCGAATCGCCGTTCATCATCCAGCCGTGCAGGAGCACCACGGTGCCACGCGGCGCCTGTGCCCGGAACGGCTGCGGCACCGACAGGCTGAGTCCGGTGTCCAGCGGCAGGCCATTCTCATGCCGCTGCGGCAGATAGCGATAGCGGGCGCCGTAGTTGCCCGGATCGAAAACGCGCCAGAAGATCGGCACGCCATCACGGCCCGGCGCGAAACCATGGCGATTGGGAATCCCGGCAATGGCCGCAGCGATGCGCGGCTGGTCAAGCAGCGTCGACACGCCGCCCGGCGCGACCAGGCGGTCGGCGAGCGAGGTGGATGCGGCATTCATCGAGGAAGAGCATGCAGCCAGCCACAGGCCGGCGCACGCCAGCAACAGCAGCAGCGGGCGCTTCATGGGCGATCAAGGAAGAAATGCGACAGCGTGGCAGCCTAGCGGGCACCGCGCTTGCCATCTATCGCGGCTCGATGACGGCTTGATGACAGCGCAGCATCGATTCAGCTTGGTGCAGGGCGCCTCCCGCGCCGCGGGTGCAATGAAGGCTGCATCTGCACGTCACCGTCACGTCACTGCCGCTGCCGACACTCCGGGGCTTCCCCCACTCGTGAAGGTCTGGTTTCGATGCCAACGCATGCGCGTATTCCCCGTATCTCGTTGCTTGCCCTGCTGATCGCGCCCACACTGGACGCCCTCGCCGAAGCACCGCAGGGAGAGGGTGACACGACACGTCGCAGCGACGCCCGCACGCTGGACCAGGTCCAGGTGATCGGCCAGGCAACCAGTTACGCCAAGACTGCGGTGCGCACGGAAACACTGAACCGGCAGCTGGTGATGAGCAGCGTCAACGACGCGCTCAACGAAGTGCCCGGCGTGGTCGTCAGCGAGGCCGATGCCACCGGTTCGTCGGTGTGGGGCACGCAGATCAGCATGCGCGGCTTCGTCACCAACCGCGATACGCAGCAGATCGGCACCACCATCGATGGCCTGCCCAATGGTGGCTCGGGCTACGGCGGTGGCTCCCTGGCCAATCGCTACATCGACACCCTGGACCTGGAAACGGTGGAGGTCAGCCAGGGCACGGCTGACATCTCCTCGCGCTCGAACGAGGCGCTGGGCGGCACCCTGAACTTCCTCACCGGCGATCCGCTGCAGGACAGCCGGCTGCGCTTCGTCGTCGGTGCCGGTGACAATGAAGCGCGCAAGTACTACGTGCGCTATGACACCGGCGTGCTTGGCGGCCACACCCGTGCCTGGGTCAGTGCATCCTCGGCGCGCGTGCACGATTGGATCGACGGCAGCGGCCGCACCCGCAACGACCATATCGCCGGCAAGTTCGTCACCGAACTGGACCGCTGGACACTCACCGGCTATCTGTCCTACAACGATGCCGACGAACCGGAGTACACCAGCGTTTCGCCACAGGGATTCGCCACCAATCCGGACCGCGACAACCTGGTCGGCACCCTGACCGGCATTCCCTATCTGGACCAGAACTTCCGTTCCGGTTCCCGTGCCCTGCGCGAGAACACCTTCGGTTACCTGCGCGCGGCCTTTGACGGTGGCAACGGCTTCAAGGCCTCGATGGCGGCCTACGGTCATCGCATGCAGGGTCGCGGCGACTGGCTGCCGCCGTACCTGGCGCAGGTCAGCGACGATGGCAGCGGTCGCCCCGAGTCGGAGTACACCGGCGGCAGCACCGTGTACGGCGGCAGCAACCGGGGCCAGATCTACTTCGTCAATCCCGATGGCAGCGCCGCCCAGCGTCTGGCCACCTGCACGCCGCGGCTGGGCTTCACGGCCGAGTATGATCCGGGCTGCTACGCCGGAAATGTGCTCGGCGCCCAGTCCTACCGCCACACCCACTACGACAACGACCGCATGGGCGTCACTGCCGACGTCGAGTGGCGGCAGACCTTCGGCAGCATCGACAACACGGTCCGCGGTGGCCTGTGGGTGGAAAAGCTGGACCGCTCCGCACGCCGCGACTGGCACCGGCTGCTCAACGTCGGGCAGGACATCGCCTTCGATCACCAGCCGTACTGGGTCCAGTTCGAAGACCGGTACAAGGTCGATGAGCAGATGTACTACATCGAGGACGTGGCCCGCTTCGGCCCCTTCAGCGCGCGCCTGGGCGTGAAGCAGTTCTTCGTGGACCAGTCCCGCCGGCGTGTGATCGGCGCCGCCGAGAACGTCACGTCCGATTCAAAGTCCGATCCGCTGCTGTCCACCGGCTTCACCTGGGCACCCGGTGTTCAGGGCATGGAACTGTTCGCAGGCTTCTCGCAGAACTTCGCGGCCATCCCCTCCGGCGTACTGGGCGAGACCGATCCGCAGCGCTTCCGCAACGTCGAGCCGGAGACCGCCGACAACATCGAACTCGGCATGCGCATCAGCCGCTGGCCGTTGACCGCCTCGGTCACCCTGTACAACATCAAGTTCGACAACCGCATCGTCTACCTGCCGGCCGGTTTCGTCAGCGGCATCGATTACCTGGGCGAGACCGACGGCGTCTACGAGAACTTCGGGGGCGTGGAGAGCAATGGCCTGGAAGCGGCGCTCGGATACGGCTGGGACAACGGCTGGCGGATCAACGCGGCCTATACCTACAACCGCTCGAAGTACCTCGGCAGCGGCGATTCCGCGCGTGACGCCCAGCTGGGCATCGTCGATGGCGCCAAGGTGATCGGCCAGCCCGAGCAGATCCTGGTGGTCTCGGCTGACTGGCAGGGCGAGAACTGGAACTTCGGCCTGTCAGGTCGCTATCTGGGAACGCGCTACCTCGATGCCGCCAACGCCAGCAGCCTCCCCTCGGCCACGGTGTTCAATGCCAACATCGGCTTTGATCTGCAGGGCCTGTCGCCACGCCTGAAGGGCATGGGTGCGAACCTGGTGGTGAGCAATCTCACCGACAAGCGGTATCTTGCAGGTGTCGACGGCCGCGACAGCGCCTTCATCGGCGCTCCGCGCACCGTCGGCATCTCCTTCCGCGTGGACCTGTGAGTGAACCCGTGACCGATATCGGCCGTCGCCGACTGTTGCAGGCCGGCCTTGCCGCCGGCCTTTCACCGCTGCTGCCGAGCATCGCCCGGGCCGCCGCGATCGCCCCCGATGCACGCACCCGGAGCCTGCAGGACCTGCAGCACATCGTGGTGTTCATGCAGGAGAACCGCTCGTTCGATCACTACTTCGGCACCCTGCCGGGCGTGCGCGGATTCGGTGATCGTTTCGTGGCCCCCGCCGCCCCCCTGGCGGGCGGTGGCGCTGCGCGCACCCTGTGGCTGCAACCCGATGCCAGCGGCAGCCGCGCGATCGCACCGTTCCCGCTGGATACCGCCGCGCACTTCGGCTACATGCGCGTCGAAGGCACGCCGCACACCTGGCCTGACGCGCAGCGTGCCTGGGACCATGGGCGCATGGGGCAGTGGCCCAAGGCCAAGCAGAATCACTCCATGGGCTACTTCCAGCGCAGCGACCTGCCCTTCCAGTTCGCACTCGCCGATGCCTTCACCGTCTGCGATGCCTATCACTGCGCGATCCAGGCCGGCACCAACCCGAACCGGGTGTTCCTGTGGACCGGCCACAACGATCCCTTTGCCCGCGCCGGCGGCCCGGTGATCGCCAACTCCCACGACAACTTCCCGGAGCACGGCGGCCATCCGGCGTCCTACCAGTGGACCAGCTACGTCGAGCAGCTGCAGCAGGCAGGGGTGTCCTGGCAGATCTACCAGGACATGGCCGACAACTTCACCGACAACCCGCTGGCCGGATTCGAGACCTTCCGGCAGGCGTACCGCGCTGCACCGGGCCACGATCCACAGCTTCGCGCCCGCGGGGTCAGCACGCGCGGGCTGGCACAGCTGCGCCAGGATGTGGTCGACGGGCAGTTGCCACAGGTCAGCTTCATCATCGCCGACGCTGCCGGCAGCGAACATCCCGGCCCCTCCAGCCCGGCGCAGGGCGCGGCCTACACCGCGCGCGTGCTCGACGCGCTGACCGCCGACCCGGAGGTCTGGAGTCGTACCGCCCTGCTGTTGATGTTCGACGAGAACGACGGCTTCTTCGACCACGTGCCGCCGCCCGCCCCGCCTTCACCGCTGGCGGATGGCTGGGCCGGCGCATCGTCGGTCGGCACCGAAGGCGAATACCATCGGCATCCTGCGCCTGGCGACGAGAAGTACGACGCCGCCGAGCTGCGTGGCCGCCCCTATGGACTGGGCCCACGCGTGCCGTTGTATGTGATCTCGCCCTGGAGCCGGGGCGGCTGGGTCGATTCGCAGGTGTATGACCACACCTCGGTCCTGCGTCTGATCGAACGCCGCTTCGGTGTGCCCGCACCGGGCATCTCACCGTGGCGGCGCGCGGTCTGTGGCGATCTGACCCACGCGTTCGATTTCGCCCAGCGCGATACCCGCCCCTTCGTGCAAGCGTTGCCTGACGTCGATGCGGTGGCCGCGCGCGCGGCGGCCCTGCCGGGCCGGACCGTGCCTGCCCTGCCGGAGGGGTTGCACCCTGCACGCCAGGAAGCCGGGGTAAGACCGGCACGCGCCCTGCCCTATCGGCCGCAGGCCCGGATCACCGCATTGGCCGCCGGAAGCATCGATCTGCAGCTGGCCTGCGAAGGAGCGGCAGCGGTACTGCATGTCTACGACCGGCTGCGCCTGGACGCGATTCCGAGGCGTTACACGCTGGTGCCGGGCACGCCCGTGCAGGCGCGCTGGCCGCTTGCTGCCGATGGCCGCTTCGACCTGTGGCTGCTGGGCCCCAATGGATTCCATCGCCACTTCCGCGGCGATGCCACCTCCCCGATGTTGCTGGCGGATGTGGAGCGCGCCGATGGTCAGCTTCGCCTGCGTCTGCGTAACCCGGGCAATGAACCCTGCCGGGTCCGCGTGCAGGGAGGCGCCTATGCCGGGCACATGCCCGACCAGACGCTGGACATCCCCGCGCGCTCGGAAACATCGCTGGCCTGGGATGCAGCCCCCACCGCAGGGTGGTACGACCTGCATGTCAGCGCTGGAAGCGGTGCGCTGCGCCTGGCAGGGCGCGTCGAGGATGGCCGCCCCGGCACCAGCGATCCGGCGATGGGCAGTGAACCCTTGCGGTTCCAGCACGATTGAGGTCGAGGACGAAACCCGGCAGGCCGCGTCCTGCCCCATCGAAACCGACGGAATCGGGACTGCGCGTCATTGATCTGCGATGCAGCAGTCCGCGTACACCTGCGTCGCCCGCTCGCGCGCAGCCTCGCGCTGTGCGGGGCTCAACTTCGCCTGCAACTCCTGCAGGCTCCTCGCCGGCATATGTGCCGGATTTGCCTTGGCAGCGGCCAAGGCATATGCATAGGCATTCACGCCATCGTAGGCGGTGATTCTTCCCTTGTCGTACGCGCTGGACAGGTGACTGACCGCATCGAGGCTTCCCGTTGCCGCAGCATCATGGAGATGGCGCATCGCACTCTCCCGCCATCTGACCAGGGATTCCGGATTCGCAAGCCACTCCGACGGAGGGCCGATGACGGTCTCGGGATCGGCCGCGTAAAGCAGCTTGGCTTCGATTGAACCCTGCGAGGCGGCCCTGGCAAGCCATGCTCCATGATAGAAGGCAGGCGCAGCTACCAAAGACGCACACTCGCCCAGACGACGCTCATCATTGACCAACGAGGCAGGATCCGGCGTCATGCCCGCATTACGAAGGAAATCGAATGACGCGACCGGATCGTGCTTGATCAGGTTCCTGCACTCGCGCACCGTCAACTCCATCAGATAGCTCGCATCCGCATCACCGGCGTCGGAACGCCGCTTCATCACCCTCATGTACTCAAGCGCATCGCCCGGCGGCCGCCGCTCACGGTTGCCGGCAATCTCGTATGCCTTCGGACCTACCCGGCGGAAGACCTGGGGATTCGGCGGCTGCGGACCCGTTCGCGCAGCGGCACGACTCTGCTTTGAAGGCACGGGTGCGACGTCAGTGCGGCCTTGCGTGTGAGGCGTGTGAGGCGCGTGCGCCGCAATCGCCTGCGGCATGGAATCCGCGCGGCCCCACAGGACATAACCGCCGGTCAACACGACAGCTGCCACGCCGCCCACGATCAGAGCGCGCTTCAAGGAAATCTGCATCCGCACTTCCCGTCCCATCGATCGCCGATCCGTCGGCGTACCGGCTCAGCACATCAGAACCTGCAATCCAAGTCCAGCAATCAGCGCAGACTCGATTCCTGCGGGTGATGGGCAACGTGCTGCACGGGAGAATTCCGGCCACAAAAAAGCCCCTGTCTCCAGGGGCTTTTCTGAGTATCTGGCGGAGTGAGAGGGATTCGAACCCTCGATAGAGCTTTTGACCCTATACTCCCTTAGCAGGGGAGCCCCTTCGGCCACTCGGGCATCACTCCGGGGATTTCACCGCAGGGGTGCGTCGCACCTCAGCGGGGCGTGAATCATAACGTTAATCACGCGCGAAGGTAAAGCCTTATTCCGCAGAATTTTCACCACCGGCGCTGCCGGCTTCGTCACCACGCTGGATGCGCTGGTAGATCTCTTCGCGATGCACAGCGACGTCCTTCGGCGCAGTGATGCCGATACGTACCTGGTTACCCTTGACGCCGAGCACGGTGACGCTCACCGAGTCACCGATCATCAAGGTTTCGCCGACGCGGCGAGTCAGGATCAACATTTTTGTAAGTCTCCATGGAACCGTGTGGAAGGGTATCCCCCACCGGCTTGACGCTTCGTCAAGAAGCGCTACCACGACAAAGGGAAAAGATTCGCAATGGTACCGTCAGCCGTCCCGCTCCTACAAGAAGGGGGACGGCAGGCTTCATCACAGGCGGGGGCTGACCCATTCGACGACGGCAGCCAGTGCAGTGGCAAGGGCGGGCCCGTCCTCGCCACCACCCTGGGCGAGGTCCGGGCGTCCGCCGCCCTTGCCCCCGATCTGACCGGCGATATGCGACAACAGTTCCCCGGCCTTGACCCGGCCCGTTGCACTGCCGTTCACGCCGGCGACCAGGGCGGCCTTGCCGTCCTGGGCACCTGCCAGCACGATCACCGCGTCTCCCAGCTGCTGCTTCAGGCGGTCCACGGCATCGCGCAGCGCCTTGGCGTCGAAGCCCTCCAGGCGGGCCGCCAGTACCTTCACGCCCGCGACCTCGACCGCC
This sequence comes from Stenotrophomonas genospecies 5, assembly GCF_054473825.1. Taxonomy (NCBI): domain Bacteria; kingdom Pseudomonadati; phylum Pseudomonadota; class Gammaproteobacteria; order Lysobacterales; family Lysobacteraceae; genus Stenotrophomonas; species Stenotrophomonas genospecies 5. Next base: position 492,668 of record NZ_JBTMUW010000001.1, on the reverse strand, counting down.
TGGCTGGAAAGGTCGGCGGTCGCACCCGCGGCAACCTTGGCCTTCACCGCTTCCAGTTCACGTTCCAGCTGCTTCTGGCGCTGGCCAAGCGCCCGGATCTTCTCGACCACGTCGGCAGCACTGCCACCCAGCAGCTCGGCCGCCTCGGACAACCGCGCCTCTTCGGCATCGACGTAATCCAGGGCGCCCTGACCGGTGACCGCTTCGATGCGACGCACGCCCGCGGAGACACCGCCTTCCGAGGTGATCTTGAACAGGCCGATATCACCGGTGCGCTTGACGTGGGTGCCACCACACAGTTCGGTGGAATAGTCGCCCATTTTCAGTACCCGGACCTGTTCGCCGTACTTCTCTCCGAACAGTGCCATTGCGCCGAAATCGAGTGCTTCCTGCATGCCCATGGAGTGCACTTCGGCAACATTGTTGGCACGCACCTGCTGATTGACCTTGCGCTCGATCACGGCCAGTTCTTCGGCACTGATCGGCTGGAAATGCGAGAAATCGAAACGCAGGCGGTCCGGCGCCACCAGCGAGCCCTTCTGCTGCACGTGCGTACCCAGCACTTCGCGCAGGGCCGCGTGCAGCAGGTGGGTGGCCGAGTGGTTGAGGATGGTGGCGCCGCGGCGCTCACCGTCGACCTCGCCAGCCAGCACATCGCCCACCTTCAGGTCGCCTTCGGTCAGGGTACCGACATGGCCGTGGAACTGGCCCGCGAACTTCTGGGTGTCTTCCACCGCCAGCCGCAAGCCGTTGCCGGTCATTACGCCGGTATCGCCGACCTGGCCGCCGGACTCGGCATAGAACGGCGTCTGGTTGGTGATGACGATGACGGCATCGCCGGCACTGGCCGACTGTACCGGACGCCCCTCCTTGAGCAGCGCCAGCACGGTCAGGTCACTGGCCTGCAGGCGGTCGTAGCCCAGGAACACGGTCGGGGTGAGCGTCGCCACCAGCTCGGCCGGCAGGGTCACGCCACCGCCGAACTTGCCCGCGGCACGCGCGGTCTCGCGCTGCTGTTCCATCGCCGCATCGAACCCGGCGATATCGACCGTCAGGTCACGCTCGCGGGCGATGTCCTGGGTCAGGTCCAGGGGGAAGCCATAGGTGTCGTAAAGGCGGAAGGCGTCACTACCCGGGATCACGCCATTGCCGGCCCTCGCCGCAACGTCTTCGAAGATTTTCATGCCGGCGTCGAGCGTCTCGGCGAACCGCTCCTCCTCAGCCTGCAGCGCGCGGGTCACGGTGTCCGCTGCCGCCGGCAGCTCCGGATAGGCCTCGCCCATCTGTGCAACCAGCGTCGGCACCAGCTTGCTGAAGAACGGCTGGCGCACACCCAGCATCCAACCATGGCGCAGCGCGCGGCGGATGATACGGCGCAGCACATAGCCCCGTCCTTCGTTGGAAGGCAGGACGCCATCGACGATCAGGAACGAGCAGGCGCGGATGTGGTCGGCAATCACGCGCAGCGACTTGTTCTCCAGGTCGGAGGTACCGGTCAGCTCGGCGGCCTTGCGGATCAGAGCCTGGAACAGGTCGATCTCGTAGTTCGTGTGGACATGCTGCAGGATCGCCGCAAGACGTTCCAGGCCCATACCGGTATCCACGCACGGCGCCGGCAGCGGCACCAGAGTGCCGTCCGGCTGGCGGTCGAACTGCATGAACACCAGATTCCAGATCTCGATGAAGCGGTCGCCATCCTCATCCGGCGACCCCGGAGGACCGCCGGCAATGTGGTCGCCGTGGTCGTAGAAAATCTCGGTGCACGGACCACACGGGCCGGTGTCGGCCATCTGCCAGAAGTTGTCCGAAGCGAACGGCGCGCCCTTGTTGTCGCCGATCCGCACGATGCGCTCTTCCGGCACCCCCACCATGTCGCGCCACAGTTCGTAGGCTTCGTCGTCGGTCTGGTAGACAGTCACCAGCAGGCGCTCGGCAGGCAGCTTCCAGACCTGGGTCAGCAGCTCCCACGCCCACGCAATCGCGTCCTTCTTGAAGTAGTCACCAAACGACCAGTTGCCCAGCATTTCAAAGAAGGTGTGATGGCGGGCGGTGTAGCCGACCTGGTCAAGATCGTTGTGCTTGCCACCCGCGCGCAGGCAGCGCTGGACATCGGCCGCGCGCACGTAGCTGCGCTTCTCGGCACCGAGGAACACGTCCTTGAACTGCACCATGCCGGAGTTGGTGAACAGCAGGGTCGGATCGTTGCCAGGCACCAGCGGTGCCGACGGCACGATGGTATGGCCTTTGCCCTTGAAGAATTCAAGGAAATCGCTGCGGATCTGGGAGGTCGTGAATTTGGCGGGTGCGTTCATTGGGGGCTGGCAGTCTGCGGGCCGGCGGACCCGGACCACCGGCCGCCTGGGCCAGGGTCGCGACGGACCGCCGAAAACCTAAAGGGTATCAGGCCCGGCGCCGCCAGTCTCAATCGTCAGGGTCGTAGCGGGTCGCACGGCGGATGCTGTCACCGTCGAAGCCCCGCCGCGCCAGCAGATCTGCCGCTTTGCGGCGCTGCGCCAGGTCCTGTGGGCCGGCCTCGCCAAAGCGGCGGCGGACCAGATCACGGGCGTTCTCCTGCCAGTCGCCCTCGTAGCTGTCCATCGCTGCGGCAATCGCGGCACTGTCCAGCCCATGGGTCCCCAGTTCGGCACGCACATGGATGGGGCCGTAACCGGTGTTGGCCCGCATGCGTACCAGGTTCTCGGCAAACCGGGTGTCGTCCTGCCACCCCGCCTCGGTCAGCTTGGCGACCGCTGCCTGCGCGGCTTCGTCTTCGATACCCCGCGCAGTCAGTTTGCGGGTCAATTCCTTGCGTGAATGCTCCCGGCGGACCAGCAGGCCCAGTGCCCGCTGCACCGGAGTCTGCTCGCGAGGCCGGCGCTTTCGGCCTGTCGAGGTAGGTTCGTCGCTGTCGGACATCAATCCCTCCAGGGGTGGCGCCGTCCCTGGCACCCTGCCCATCCTGGGCGGTTCGAACCTGCGGGGTAGAGCGACGTCACTGACGGCGTCACCCTACCCCACAGCAAGACTTACTCGTCGTCGCCTTCGTCGTCGCCTTCCTCGCGGACGGCCTCGGACGGCTGGAATTTCTCGCGCAGCTCGGCTTCGAGCTTGGCGGCGACGGTCGGGTTGTCACGCAGATAACCGCGGGCGTTGTCCTTGCCCTGGCCGATGCGCTCTTCGCCATAGCTGTACCAGGCACCGGCCTTCTCGACCAGCTTGGCATCCACGCCCATGTCGATCAGTTCACCTTCACGGCTGATGCCTTCGCCATACAGGATCTCGGTGATTACCTGCTTGAACGGCGGGGCCAGCTTGTTCTTGACGACCTTGATCTTGGTCTGGTTACCGATGATTTCATCGCCCTTTTTGATCGCACCGATGCGGCGGATGTCCAGGCGGACCGAGGCATAGAACTTCAGCGCGTTGCCACCCGTGGTGGTCTCCGGGCTCTGGCCCGGCATCATCACGCCGATCTTCATGCGCAGCTGGTTGATGAAGATCACCAGCGTGTTCGAGCGCTTGATGTTGCCGGTCAGCTTACGCAGCGCCTGGCTCATCAGGCGGGCCTGCAGACCCGGCAACTGGTCGCCCATCTCGCCCTCGATCTCGGCCTTCGGGGTCAATGCCGCGACCGAGTCGATCACCAGGATGTCCACCGAGCCGGAACGGACCAGCATGTCGGCGATTTCCAATGCCTGTTCACCGGTATCGGGCTGCGACAGCAGCAGGTCGTCCACGTTCACGCCAAGCTTGGCGGCATAGATCGGGTCGAGAGCGTGCTCGGCATCGATGAAGGCAGCGGTGCCTCCCATCTTCTGGCACTCGGCGATGGCCTGCAGCGTCAGCGTGGTCTTGCCCGAGGACTCCGGTCCATAGATTTCCACCACGCGGCCCTTCGGCAGCCCCCCGATGCCCAATGCGATGTCGAGCATCAGCGAACCGGTCGGGATGGCTTCGACGGGCTCGACCACACGGTCGCCCATGCGCATCACCGAGCCCTTGCCGAACTGCTTTTCGATCTGGCCCAGAGCAGCAGCCAATGCGCGCTTCTTGTTCTCGTCCATCGTATTGGTCCTTGCAGAGGTCATTTCGTTGGGGGTGCTGTCTTTGGGGGTCTTCTTTGCCATGGGTTCACTTTAAAGCGGACGTATCGCACAGGCTGAGATTCTGCCCGGCGCTTTGAAAAGAATTATCGGACATCCGTACCAACCTCGGTGGAACCAGAGAATCGCCACAAAAGACCGCGGGGTAACGCACCTTCGAACACTTCAGCGATTCGGCCGCAACAGGCCGCAGTACAGGCCTTCGATCGAAAAGTCCTGGTCGGGAAGCACTTCGATCGGCTTGTAATCGGGGTTCCGGGGCAACAGCCGGATACGGTCCTTCGCGATCTTCAGCAGCTTGACGGTGATCTCATCATCGATGCGCGCCACCACGATCTGCCCCGAATGGGCGTCTCGGGTGCGGTGCACGCCGATCAGGTCACCATCGAAGATGCCTTCGTCGATCATCGAGTCACCCTGCACCTTCAGCAGGTAATCCGGCGCGGGCGAAAAGAACACCCGGTCCAGCACCACGAAATCGTCCGAGCCGATATCCGCGCCGATAGGGAGGCCGGCGGCGACCCGCCCCAGTACTGGCAGCCGCAGCACGCTGTCGGGCAGCCCGGGCTCGGCCAGGGTCTCCACGGGGGGAGCCTGCACCAGGCGGATGCCCCGGGCCTGGCCGGGAATGCGGCGGATCGCTCCCGCCTGCTCCAGCGCCTCCAGGTGGTACTGGGCCGCGCGTACGCCCTTGAAGCCGAACGCACGTGCGATTTCAGTCTGCGACGGCGGCGCGCCTTCGCTCTCGATACGCTCGGCGATCAACTGCAGGATCGCCTGCTGGGTGTCGGTCAGGTCCATGGTTAGTAGTATTACTACTAACCGCGGGAACTGCAAGTGCCGGACACGACAGGGCAAAGCATGCCGGGCGATACCGCGGCGAACGACACTCAGTCGTGCCTGCCACTTCTCCAGATGGAAAACAGGATCCAGACGCCGCAGATACCGGCCCCGACGAATCCGGAGACCCCGAGTGCCAGCAGCCAGCGGCTGGAAACCCCACCGACGCTGTGCATGACGATCGATGAGCCGATGATCAGCGCTGCAGTCACGATGCCCATCACCATGCGATTGGCCGCACGGTTCACCTGCTCGCCAAAGCCCTGCAGCGCACTGGTCTCGACCTTCAGCTGCAGGCGCCCACGGCGCGCCGCCTGCACCAGCTTGCGCAGATCGCGCGGCAGATCGCCGGCGAAGTCGATCATTCCCAACAGGCTGCGCCGGCCGCGTTTGAGCAATGCCCGCGGCGCGTAGCGCTGCAGTACCACCCGCTCCAGGAAGGGGCGTGCGGCACTGGCCATGTCGAAGTCCGGGTCGAGCTGCCGGCCCATGCCTTCCAGGGTGAGGAACGCCTTGATCATCAGTGCGAGGTCGGCCGGCAGGGTCAGGCTGTAGCTGCGCAGCAACTGGGTGATGTCGCCCAGCATCAGGCCGATGCGCAGATCCTTCAGCGGCACGCCACGGTACTGGTCAACGAACTGGCTGATGTCGTGCTGCAGCCGGTTCTCATCCACCTCCACGCCCCCGGCCCAGTCCAGCAGGACGTCGGCCACCCCCTGCGGGTCCTGTTCGACCAGCCCGTGCAGCAGTTGCGCAACCTGGAAGCGACGCACTTCGGACAGTGCCCCGACCATGCCGAAGTCGATCACGCCGATGCGGCCGTCACGCAGATAGATGATGTTGCCCGGGTGTGGATCGGCGTGGAAGCTGCCGTCCTCCAGCACCATCTTCAATACGATGTTGGCACCGCGCCGCGCCAGTTCGCGACGGTCCAGCCCTGCTGCGTCCACGCCGGCAAGATCGCGGCCCGGAATGCCGTCCACGAAGTCCTGCACGTTCAGGCTTTCACAGGTCCACTGCCAATGCACGCCGGGAACAAGGATGTCGTCGCGACCTTCAAAGTTGCGTGCGATGCGCTCCGCGTTGCGGCATTCGGCCGCGAAATCGAGTTCGCGCCGCAGCGATACGGTGAACTGCTGCACCACCTCTGCCGGCCGGTAACGGCGCAGATCCGGAAGACGCGCCTCGACGATTTCGGCCAGCCGTGCCAGCAGGCGCAGGTCGGCTTCGACCACGTCACGGATGCCGGGACGACGCACTTTCAGCACCACTTCGCGGCCGTCCAGCAGGCGCGCGCGATGGGCCTGCGCCAGCGAGGCCGCCGCCATCGGTGTTTCGTCGAGGAAGGCGAATACCTGCTGCGGAGGCGCGCCCAGATCGGCCTCCAGCTGCGCGCGGATCTGCGCATAAGGAAGGGCCGATACCGCATTCTGGAGTTCGGAAAGCTCGGCGATCCACTCCGGCGGCAGCAGATCGACACGGGTCGCCAGCACCTGTCCGAGTTTGACGAACGTCGGACCGAGGTCCTGCAGGGCGCTGCGCACCCGCACCGGCGCGGTCATCCGCAGCAGATGCTGGCGGTCCTCGTTCCAGTGCAGCAGGCGCCCGGCACGCTCCAGCACCGTGGCCAGGCCGATCCGGCGCACCACGTCGCCGAAGCCATAACGGATCAGGACCGCTGCAATTTCCTGCAGCCTCCCCAGGTCACGGACGGTGCCCAGCGTTTCCCACATCATGCGTGCTCCGGACGATTACCGCAGCAGCATGTCACAGCTGGGCGTCGATACCGTGCAATGCCGCAGCGACGGTTTGCCTGCGGATGGCTTCGCGGTCGCCATCGAACTGGAACAGTTCCGCCCGGGCGTATCCGCCGCGGCGCTTCCAGCCGATCCAGACGCTGCCGACCGGCTTGTCCGGGCTGCCGCCACCAGGACCGGCAATGCCGGTAACCGCCACCGCGATGCCGGCACCAGAGTTGATCAGGGCGCCGGACACCATCTCCAGCACCGTTTCGCGGCTCACCGCACCGAACTGCTCCAGCGTCTGCGCACGTACCCCCAGCAGGCGCTGCTTGGCTTCGTAGCTGTAGACCACCATGCCGCAGTCGAAAAACGCCGAGGAACCGGCAATGTCGGTCATGGTCTTGGCGATCCAGCCGCCACTGCAGCTTTCAGCCGTCACAAGCTGCAGCGAGGCCTGCTGCAGGCGCTGCCCGAGTGCGGCAGCTTGGGCGTTGAGGTCGGCGTCGGTAGGGATGGACATCGAGATGACAGTGGGGTGAAGAACCCGCCTGTTGTACCGCAGATCGCAGACGCGTGTCGCGTCCCGGCCGGTACGCGCCCGACTACGCAGCGGCGCGCACCGGGATTGTGCGGCGCTATCTCACCATTCCGGCAGCTTTTCCGGCAGCAGGGCACGGATCGGCCCGCCATCAATGCCCGCCGCGAGTTTTTCGGCTTCGGCAATCGGAAGATCGACCTGCAGCAGCCAGCCCTCCTCGTCTGCCTGCTCGCTGCGGATCACTTCCAGCTGATGCAGGCGCGCGCGCAGGCGGCCCGCATCCGGCGGCAGGCGCAGCTCCCCGGTCACATGCTGCAACCCCAGGCGCTTGCCCAGCACCGTCTGCAACAGCTCCAGGCCCTGCCCGTCACGCGCGGAGATCCAGACCCGCTCGCGGCGCGACTCGTCCGGCACGCCATCCTGACCATCGTGGCGCACTTCGGCGCCCTCGATACGGTCGATCTTGTTGAACACCAGCAGCTGCGGCAGATCACCCGCACCGACCGCAGCCAGCACCTCGTCGACCTGGGCGATGCGCTCCTCGCGGTGCGGATCGGCCGCATCGACCACGTGCAGCAGGAAATCGGCCTCGCGGGCCTCGGACAGGGTCGAGCGGAACGCGGCCACCAGGTCGTGCGGCAGGTCACGGACGAAGCCGACGGTGTCGGCCAGCACGACGTTTCCACCCGGCACAGCGATGCGGCGCACCGTCGGGTCCAGGGTCGCGAACAGCTGGTCGGCCGCATAGGCCTCGGCGCCGGTCATCGCGTTGAACAGGGTCGACTTGCCGGCATTGGTGTAACCGACCAGGGCCACACGCGGCAGTTCGCTGCGCACGCGCGCACGGCGCATCTGGGTGCGCTGGACTTCGACCTTCTCCAGCCGCTTCTGCAACTGCTCCACCCGCTTCTGCAGCAGACGGCGGTCGGTTTCCAGCTGGGTTTCACCCGGGCCGCGCAGGCCGATCGAACCACCGCGCTGGCGCTCCAGATGGGTCCAGCCGCGCACCAGCCGCGTCGCAAGGTGACGCAGCTGCGCCAGCTCGACCTGCAGCTTGCCTTCGTGGCTGTGAGCGCGCTGCGCGAAGATGTCCAGGATCAGCCCGGTACGGTCGATCACCCGGCGCTCCAGGAAGCGTTCCAGGTTGCGTTCCTGGCCGGGGCTCAGCGCATGGTTGACCAGCACCAGATCGGCGCCGGTGGCGTCGGCTGCTGCCTTGATCTCATCCAGCTTGCCGCTGCCGATCAGGGTCGAGGGATTGGGACGGTCCAGGCGCGCGGTGATCGTGGCAGCGATGCTGGCCCCTGCCGAGCGGGCCAGATCACCGAACTCTTCCAGCACGTCGTCTTCCAGCTTGCCGAAGTGCGGCTGGATCAGCAGGGCATGTTCACCCTTTTTCGAGCGGTCAAACATTCACCGCTCCGGTCTTACTCGTCTGCTTCATCACCTGCCTGACCACCTTCACCCGACTGCACATAACCACCGCCCGGCCCAACCTTCACATTGCGTGCCGGCACCACGGTGGAGATCGCATGCTTGTAGACCATCTGGCTGACCGTATTGCGCAGCAGGACCACGAACTGATCGAACGACTCGATCGTGCCCTGCAGCTTGATGCCGTTGACCAGGTACACCGAAACCGGCACGCGCTCGCGCCGCAGTGCATTCAAGAAAGGATCCTGCAGCGATTGCCCCTTGGACATTGCTCACTCCTGATTATTGTTCTTATTGGGTTGCCGGCGGCCGCCGCGGCCCCCGAGCCGCCCGCCGGACAGTGATGTTACACGGCTGGCGGCGGTTCAGCGTGCGACGAAGGTCGACACTGCGTCGGCCAGCCGCTCGTGGTCGATATGGGGGTCGAACCAGCGCGCGTCAAGCTCACCGCGCAGCCAGGTCAGCTGCCGCTTGGCCAGCTGGCGGGTGGCGAAGATCGCCTTGTCGCGGAAGCCGCCGGCATCGATCCGGCCGTCCAGATGCTCCCAAGCCTGGCGGTACCCGACCGCACGCACCGCCGGCAGGTCCAGCGGTGCCGCGACAGCGGCCATTTCCGGCATCGCGCGCAGATCGCGCACTTCGTCGAGGAAGCCCTGGGCCAGCATGGCATCGAAGCGGGCCTCGATCCGCCGGTGCAGGATTGCCCGGTCGTGCGGCGCCAGGACCAGCTTCAGGGTGCGTACCGGCAGCGGCGCCACGCCGGGCCGGCGCTGCCACTCGCTGATCGGCGTTCCCGTCAGCCGATAGACCTCCAGCGCCCGCTGGATCCGCTGTGGGTCTGTCGCATGGATGCGGGCAGCAGCGGCGGGGTCCACCTTCGCCAGTTCGGCATGCAACGCGGCCCAACCGCGCTCGGCGGCCTCGGCTGCCAGCGTGGCGCGCAGGGCCGGGTCGGCCTCCGGCATGGGCGACAGTCCCTGCAGCAGGGCGCGGAAGTACAGGCCGGTGCCCCCGGCCAGGATCGGCATCCGTCCACGCGCAACGATGTCGGCGACGACGCGGCCGGCGTCGGCGGCGAACTCCGCCGCTGAGTAGGTCTGCCACGGATCACGCAGGTCCAGCAGGTGATGCGGCGCCTGTGCGCGCTCGGAAACGTCGGGCTTGGCCGAACCGATATCCAGATGGCGATAGACCAGCGCCGAGTCAACGCTGACGATCTCGCCATCCAGCTGCCGGGCCAGGGCGATCGCGGTGGCCGTCTTGCCACTGGCGGTGGGCCCCATCACGGCAATCGCCAGCGGCCGCCGGTCAACCCCCATCAGTCTTCGTCCGGCCAGCTGATCGTCGGCCGGGTGTCATCGCGTGGCGCCGGCACGGCGTCCACCGCCTGCCAGATCTTCAGTGCATCGACGGTGGCGGCGACGTCATGCACACGCACGATACGCGCACCGCGCTGCACGGCAATCAGGTGCGCGGCCACCGACGCCGCCACCCGCTCGGCCGGCGCGTCACGCCCGGTCAGCTCGCCAAGGCTGCGCTTGCGCGACAGGCCCGCCAGCATCGGCACACCCAGTTCCAGAAAACGCTCCGAACGCGCCAACAGGGTCATGTTGTGCGCGGTGTTCTTGCCGAAGCCGAAACCCGGATCGATGACCAGATGCTTCTTCGCGATGCCGGCCATCTCGGCGGCGAACAGGCGCTGCACGAGAAACCCGTGGACTTCGGCAACGACGTCGTCGTAGTGCGGATCGGCCTGCATGTTGCCCGGCTCGCCCTGCATGTGCATCAGCACCACCGGCACGTTGGCCGCAGCGGCCGCTTCCAGCGCGCCGTCCTGGCGCAGGCCGAAGATGTCGTTGATCATGCCGGCGCCGGCGGCCACCGCCGCGCGCATCACCTCAGGCTTGAAGGTATCGATGCTGATCGGCACGGAGGTACGCGCTGCAAGCTGCTCGATGACCGGAACGATGCGGCGGAGCTCTTCCTCCACCGATACCGGTACAGCGCCGGGACGGGTCGATTCACCCCCGATGTCGAGCAGGTCGGCGCCCTCTTCCACCAGCTTCAGGCCATGCGCGACTGCGGCCTCCGTGGTGTCATGGTGCCCCCCGTCAGAGAACGAATCCGGGGTGACGTTGACGATGCCCATGACCCGGGCACGGTCCAGGCGCAGGATGCGACCGGCGCAGTCGAGCTGGGGCGAGGTATCGAACATGGGCAATCCTGCAGGGACAACGGCGGGTAGTTTAGTTCGGCAGGGCTGCGCCCTGCACCCGCAGAGGCCAGGGCGACAACAACAGCCAGAGCAACAGCTGGTTTGCTGATGAAAGGCGGGGCCGGTCCGGTTGCAGGGCGTCAGCCCTGCGGAAACCCCTCAACGGCGGCGGCGCTTGCGGTCCACGTACAGGGTCCTGGCAATGCTCAGGACGATGCCGATCGCAATACCCACCACGCAGCCCAGCAGCAGATTGTCGGCCCCCAGGCCCACACCCACGCCGACCACGGTGGCGATGACCATCTCGACGGTGTGGGAAATCGGTTCGGGCTTCGGGGCGGACATGCGGGCTCCAGCGTCAGATCGGTTCTTCGGGGTGGGCCGAGGGCCCGGAAACGACAAAGCCGGGTTGCCCCGGCCTCGTCTGATGTCACGTGCGGCGGGGCCGTCAGTGCGATTCGGCCGGACCGGCGATCGGCGGCAGCGGACGGGCATCACCGCCCTTGTCGTTGCTGCCACCGTCCTTGTTCGACTTGTTCCAGCCCGCCGGCGGCGGCGGCTCGCGACCTTCCATGATGGCGTCGATCTGCGGCGCGTCGATGGTCTCGTACTGCAGCAGCAGCTGCGACATCGTGTGCAGCTTGTCGATGTTGTCGGTCAGCAGCTGGGTGGTGCGGGCGTAGGCCTTGTCGAGGATGTTGCGCACTTCCTCGTCGATGCGGCGCGCGGTGTCGTTGGACACGCTCTTGTGCTGCGTCACCGAGCGGCCCAGGAAGACTTCGTCGTCCTCCTCGCCATAGGCGATCGGACCGAGTTCTTCGGACAGGCCCCACTTGGTGACCATGTTGCGGGCCATCTTGGTGGCGCGCTCGATGTCGTTGGACGCACCCGTGGTGACCTTGTCGGTGCCGAAGATCAGCTCTTCGGCGACGCGGCCGCCGTACAGCGAGCACAGCTGCGACTGGATCGCCACGCGGTTCATCGAGTACTTGTCGCCCTCAGGCAGGTACATGGTCACACCCAGGGCGCGGCCGCGCGGAATGATCGTGACCTTGTAGACCGGGTCGTGCTCGGGCACCAGGCGGCCGACGATGGCATGGCCGGCTTCGTGGTAGGCGGTGAGGGTCTTCTCCTCCTCGCTCATGGCCATCGAACGGCGCTCGGCACCCATCAGGATCTTGTCGCGGGCACGGTCGAAGTGGTCCATGCGGACTTCCTTCTCGTTGCCACGCGCAGCAAACAGGGCTGCCTCGTTGCAGAGGTTGGCCAGGTCCGCGCCGGAGAAGCCCGGGGTACCGCGCGCGATCACCAGCGGCTCGACGTCGTCGGCCAGCGGCAGCTTGCGCATGTGCACCTTCAGGATGTGCTCGCGGCCCTTCACGTCGGGCAGACCGACCACCACCTGGCGATCGAAGCGACCCGGGCGCAGCAGCGCCGGGTCCAGCACGTCCGGACGGTTGGTCGCGGCGATCACGATCACGCCTTCGCCACCCTCGAAGCCATCCATCTCGACCAGCAGCTGGTTCAGGGTCTGCTCGCGCTCGTCGTGACCGCCGCCCAGGCCGGCACCACGGTGGCGGCCGACGGCATCGATCTCGTCGATGAAGATGATGCACGGGGCGTGCTTCTTGGCCTGCTCGAACATGTCACGCACGCGGCTGGCGCCGACACCGACGAACATTTCCACGAAGTCCGAACCGGAGATCGAGAAGAACGGCACCTTCGCCTCACCGGCGATGGCCTTGGCCAGCAGCGTCTTGCCGGTACCCGGCGGGCCGACCATCAGCACGCCACGCGGAATCTTGCCGCCCAGCTTGGTGAACTTGGACGGGTCGCGCAGGAAGTCGACCAGTTCGCCCACTTCCTCCTTGGCCTCGTCGCAGCCGGCGACATCGGCGAAGGTGACCTTGATCTGGTCCTCGCCCTGCAGCTTGGCGCGCGATTTGCCGAAGGACATCGCGCCCTTGGCGCCGCCGCCGCCGCCCTGCATCTGGCGCATGATGAACAGCCAGAAGCCGATGATCAGGATGACCGGCAGGAAATTCATCAGGATCGCGCCCAGGGAGATGCCGCTGGAGGGCTCCTCCTGCACGATCTCGACGTTCTTGGTGCGCAGCACGTTGATCAGGTCGCGATCGAACGGCGCGGTGATGGTGGACGACTGTCCACCCCGGGTGGTGTAGGTGATCTGGCTGGTGCCGCCGCGCATGTCGCCGCCGAAGGCGACCTTCTGCACGTTGCCGCTGTCCACCTGGTCCAGGAACTGCGAATAGGACGCACCCTGCGCACCGGCCCCGGAGGACTTGGGCGAGAAGCTCTGGAAGACCACCATCAGCACGACGGCGACGACCACCCATAGCAGGAGGTTCTTGGTCAAGTCGTTCATCCTCATTGGCTCCGGTGTTCCTCTCAGTGCGGGCGTTGCGTTGGGGTTGAAACTTACGTTGCGAGCTTACTTCATGTGGGCGCGTTTGCCCTGACCCAAGGCGTACACCTCGGGAGAGCGTTTGCGCGACGCTTCCGGCTTGCGGATGGAGACCTTGTCGTAGCGACGGCGCATTTCACGCACGTAGTCGTCAAAGCCCACACCCTGGAACAGCTTGATCAGGAACGCCCCGCCGGTCTTCAGGTGGTTGTCGGCGAAGTCCAGCGCCAGCTCCGCCAGATGCATCATCCGCGGCTGGTCGACCGCGTCCATGCCACTTTTATTGGGGGCCATGTCCGACAGCACAAGGTCCACCGGCTCGTCCCCGAGCATGGCTTCGAACTGAGATAGGACGGCTTCTTCCCTGAAGTCACCGTGAAGGAACTCCACACCCGCCAGCGGCGGCATCTCCAGGATGTCCAGCGCCAGCACGCGGCCGGTGTCTCCCATCTGTCTCCGAACCTGCTGAGACCATCCGCCAGGGGCGGCACCGAGGTCCACCACGACCATGTTCCGCTTCAGCAGGCGGTCACGTTCAAGCAACTCTTCAAGCTTGTAGGCCGCCCGCGAGCGCATGCCTTCGGCCTGCGCCTTCTTCACGAAGGGGTCGGAGAAGTGTTCCTTGAGCCAGCGCTGGCTGCTTTTGCTGCGGGTTGCCATTGGAAATAGGGGCTGATGGGGCCGTCATGATACCCTGATCCCCCCATTCAACCGTCTTTTCCTGCATGTCCATCGCCCTGACCGCCTCCCAGACCCGTTTCCTGCGCGGCCAAGCCCACGACCTGAAGGCCCTGCTGCAGACCGGCGGCAAGGGAGTGACCCCGGCCTTCATCGCGGAGCTGAACGAAGTGCTGGAGCGCCACGAGCTGGTCAAGGTCAAGGTCGCAGCCGAGGACCGCGAGGCCCGGGACGCGATGATCGGCGAGATCGTCGAAGCCACCGACAGTGCGCTGGTGCAGCGCATCGGTCACGTTGCCGTGCTGTATCGCCCGAGCAGGGAGCAGCGCCAGATCGTGCTGCCGCGCGGCTGATCGCGCTACCGCCATGCAGCTGAACCACGAGCCGCCCGATTACGCCTACAGCCTGCGCGCTGCCGATGGCCGCTCGGCCAAGGTCAATGACACGGTGCTGGCCAGCAGCTTTCTGCTGACGCCGGACCAGCTGGTCGAACATTGGCCTGTCGCCGATGCGGCGGCGCTGACGGTGGCCGACCTGGAACCGGTGCTGGCACTGAGTCCTGCATTGATCGTGCTGGGAACCGGCGAGCGGCAGGTGTTTCCGTCGGCTGCGGTGATGGCCGCCTGCCTGTCGCGCGGGATCGGCCTGGAAGTGATGAACAACCCTGCCGCGGCGCGCACCTTCAACATCCTTGCCGGCGAAGGCCGCAAGGTGGCGGCCGCGTTCATCCTGGAAGGTTGAGGACCACCGCCGGGCATGGCCCGGCGCTACCTTGATGCGCATACGCCGGGCATGGCCCGGCGCTACCTTGATGCGCATACGCCGGGCATGGCCCGGCGCTACCTTGATGCACGTACGCCGGGCATGGCCCGGCGCTACCGTACCTGCCTGCGCTAGCGCGCTGGCAGGTACTGCTGCGGATCGACCGGCTTGCCGTTGTAGCGGATTTCAAAGTGCAGCATGTCGCGATTCGCGCCGGTGCGCCCCATCTCGGCAATCTGCTCACCCGCCTTCACGCTCTGTCCCTCGTTGACCAGGCGCTTGCGGTTGTGGCCGTAGGCCGACAGCCACTGGTCGCTGTGCTTGATGATGATCAGCTCGCCATAGCCGACCAGTCCGGCGCCCGAGTACACCACCACACCGTTGGCGGTGGCCTTGACGGCCTGCCCGCTGGTGCCGGCAATGTCGACGCCCTGCTTGGTTGCGTCGCCTGCCACGTAGCGGCCCACGATCGCGCCATCGGCTGGCCAGCGCCAGGCGATGTTGCTCTTCACCGGACCGGCCGGTGCCGTGGCCGGTGCCGTGCTGCCGCCGCTGCGCGGCGCGGTGACCACGGTGGTCGGTGCGCGGCCGCTGCTGGCCCCCGGCGGATACAGGCGGATGACCTGCCCCGGATAGATCGTCGACGGGTTGTCCAGGCTGTTCCACGCGATCAGATCGGCCGGGGTGATGTCGTGGATGCGGGCCAGCGCGTAGATCGTGTCGCCCTTGCGCACGACCACGGTCTGCCCCGGCTTGGCCACCGAAGTCTTGGGCGTAGTGACCGCCGCCCCGCCACCACTGCCATTGGGCCGCACCACCGTGGCAGTGCCACAGGCAGCCAGGCCGGAAACCAGCAGCACCAGCGCGCCGACGCGCACTCCCTTGCTCAGACGATCAGCACTCATGCGAACTTCGACCTCCATACAAGCCAGGCGATCAGCACCACCACCAACGCGGTGGCGATCCAGCCCAGCGGTTCAATCCAGCGACGCAGCGCCGCTTCGGCGCGCGCTCCACCGATGCGGATCACGGCAGCGAGCACATACACGCGCTTGCCGCGTCCGATCAGCATGCTCAGCAGGTACTGTGGCATCGGTACGCCGACGATACCCGATGCCCACGTGAAGACCTTCATCGGGATCGGCATGAAGCCGCCCAGGACCAGGAACGTGAACACCGCCCACGGCGATTCGGCCATCTTCTCCTGCACGGTGGTGATGCCCTGTTCGATTGCCGGCAACATGCCCAGCACTTCGAACAATGGCTTGATCGCCTCGAATGCGAAGTGACCCAGCGCATAGCCGACCACGGCACCGACCATCGAACCGGCCAGGCTGAGGGTCGCGAACCACCAGCCGCGCCGGGGTTGAGCCACGCACATCGGCGCCAGCATCACTTCCGGCATCACCGGAAAGATGATCGCCTCGAAAAAACTCAGCACCGTCAGGTAGGTCGGCGCGCGTTCGTGCGCCGCCCACTTCATCGCCCGCTCGTACAGCGGTCCGAAAATCTTCATGCAACCCTGCTCCGTGGATTCAATCCAGCATGCCAGACAGCAGCGGCACGAAGGTGACCGGTGCCAGCACGCGCTGTTCGACGCTGCCGTCGGCCCTGCGGTCCAGCTGCACCAGCGACTGTGCACTGGCACCGCCGACCGGCGCCACCAGCCGGCCACCTTCGGCCAGCTGCTCGATCAGTGCGTCGACCAGCGCCGGGGCCGCAGCTGTGACGACGATGGCATCAAACGGGCCGTGCTCGGCCCAGCCGACACGGCCGTCATCGTGCTTGGTGCGGATGTTCATGCCGAGTGCGCGGAACCGCTTGCGGGCCTGCCGCAGCAGGTCGCCGATGCGCTCCACGGTGTAGACCTCCAGACCCAGTGCACCAAGCACGGCGGCCTGGTAGCCGGAGCCCGTCCCCACTTCCAGCACCCGCTTGGGCGCCACCTGCACGACCGCTTCGGTCATCCGGGCCACCACCCAGGGTTGCGAGATGGTCTGGCCGTGGCCGATCGGCAGCGCGGTGTCTTCATAGGCCCGCGAGGCCAGGGCCTCGTCGATGAACAGATGGCGGGGCACCACCCGGATCGCGTTCAGCGTGGATTCGTCGACGATGCCGGCTTCGCGCAGGCGATCGACCAGACGATCGCGGACGCGCTGTGACGTCATGCCGATGCCGACGGCTTCCGGTTGCAGGCGCAGGCGTGGGCTCATGCCGGCTGGTCCAGCGCGGCGCTGAGACCGCCGACCCAGCTGGCCACTTTCTCAAGCGCCTGATAGCGGGTCAGATCCACCTGGATCGGGGTGATCGAGATATGCCCGGTACGCACCGCGTGGAAGTCGGTGCCGGGGCCGGAGTCCTGCTCGCGGCCCGCCGGACCGATCCAGTACACCTCGTTGCCGCGTGGATCCTTCTGCGGGATGCAGCCTTCGGCGCGATGGCGGTTGCCCAGCCGGGTGACTTCGAAACCCTTGACCTCGGTCCACGGCAGGTCGGGCACGTTGACGTTGAGGATGGTGTCCGCCGGCAGCGGGTCGGCCTTGAGGCGGGCGACGATTTCCACGGCGGCACGCGCCGCGGTCTCGAAGTGACGGGGATCGTGATTGCGGGTCACCAGGGACACCGCCACCGCGGGCAGGCCGAGGAAGCGCCCCTCCATCGCCGCCGAGACGGTTCCGGAATAGATCACGTCGTCACCCAGGTTGGCGGCGTTGTTGATGCCCGACACGACAATGTCGGGTTCGAACTCCAGCAGGCCGGTCAGCGCCAGATGCACGCAGTCGGTGGGCGTGCCGGCCACCGACACGGTGTAGTGATCGATGCGCTTGAGCCGGATGGGCAGGTCCAGGGTCAGTGAATTGCTGGCGCCTGAGCGATCGCGGTCGGGTGCGACCACCGTCACTTCGTGGCCGGCGTCACGCAGTACCGAGGCAAGCATCCGGATACCTGCGGCGTCGACGCCATCGTCGTTACTGACCAGAATTCGCATCTTCGATTTAACCGCTTGATTTTCCAAGAATTCGATTCCGTCACCGTGCGGTGTTGGCGGGACCGTCGTGCTTCCCTGCGGAAGCCGACGACCCTGCAGGGGCATCGTCTATTGTGCCGCATGCGAGCCGCAGGTCCTACCCTGCCGGCGGTCACGACTGGCCTCGCATTGCGATAGGCAGGCCCGCGTCACCGGTTTACCCTGTGCGCATGTCGCATCCAGAAGACGAAGACCCTGCCGCGCTCTTCCGCGCGGCCATCGGCGAAGTGACGCCGCTGCGCAAAGAGGCCGAACCCGCGCCGGCCGCTGCCCGGCCGAAGCCGCGCGCGCGCATGGCCGAACGCGACGAGGCCGAGGCCGCCGGCGAGTTCGCCCGGCTGTTGCGCGACAGCGCACCGCTGGAAGCCGGGGATGTGGCCAGCTACCGGCGCGACGCCCTTCCGCCGCGGCTGTTCCAGCGTCTCAAGCGCGGCCAGTACTCGGTGCAGGACGAGCTGGATCTGCATGGCGCGACCGCAGCGCAGGCCGAGGCCATGCTGCGCCAGTTCCTGCTGGAGGCGCACGCACATGAGTATGGCTGCGTGCGCATCATCCACGGCAAGGGACTGCAATCCGACGGTGGTGCGCCGGTCCTGAAGAATCTGGTCGACCGGCTGCTGCGCCTGCGCAATGATGTGCTTGCCTTCCATTCGGCGCCGACCAGCCAGGGCGGAACGGGTGCCGTACTGGTGCTGCTGTCCCGGCGCTGATGCAATCCGCTCAGGACTGCGCCGCGTCCTCGACCGGCCCGAGCTCGTGCAGGACCGCGGTGGCGTAGCAGCCCGGCGGCAGCGCGAACGACAGCTCAAGCACATCTTCCGCCAGCCACTGGTGCTGCAGCAGCGCAGGACGCAGGCGCAACGCGCGGCGCTCCTGCTTCAGCCGTGCCTCTTCCAGTCCGGCACGCAGCGCCTTCGATTCCTCGTCGTCGAGCGCGCGCAGTTCGAGCTCGCGGGCGGCGCCGGTACTGCGCAGCTCGCCCTCTCCCCACAACGGCGCGCTGGGATGGATATCGAACCCGGCCAGCCGCGCTGCCAGTGCATCGGTGTAAGGCTCCGGACCAAACACGCTGCGGCTGCCATCCAGCATCCACACCTCACCGTCCAGCGGCTGGTCCCAGACACCCTGCTCCACGCGTGCGGCAAGCACGCGATTGAACAGTGCCGAACGCGCAGCCGACAGCAGCAGCGAGCGCTGGTCCTTGCGCATGCGGCGGCCACCGAACATCGCCAGCGCTGCCGGAACGTTGCCGCCATCGCGGCCGAAACGCTGCTCGCCGAACCAGTTCGGCAAACCACGATCGGCAATCTGCTGCAGGCGTTCGCTGATTGCGACCGCATCGCCGTGTACCTGGCGCAGCACCAGCCTGAAACGATTGCCGGCCAGCGCGCCACGCTGCAGCTTGCGGTTGTGCCAGGTTGCATCGAGCACTTCGATATCATCGCTGGCCAGCAGCGCCAGATCCGGCGCGACGCGCTTGGGCAGATGCACACTGAAGCGCTGGGTGGTGACCGCGTGGCGATCCTTCATCCCGGCATAGCTGACCGCCATCTCCGGCAAGCCAGCCCACTTGGCCAGCACCTTGGCCACATGCACGGTGTTGGCACCGCGCTTGCGGACATGCAGCAGCAGATGCTCGCCCTCGCCCGTGGCCTCAAAGGCCGGCAGCTCGTCGACCTGGAAATCCTCCGGCGTGGTGCGGATGCGCGCCTGCAGCAGCGGCGCACCGAACGCGAGCGGCAGCGGAATCATGCCGCCACCAGCAGGACCACAGCCTGTGCCGCGATGCCTTCACCGCGACCGGTGAAGCCAAGCTTCTCCGACGTGGTGGCCTTTACGCTGACCGCATCCAGTGGCAGCTGCAACAGTGCCGCGATGCATTCACGCATTGCCAGCGCATGCGGCCCGACCTTCGGTCGTTCACAGATCACGGTGACATCGCTGTTGCCGACGCACCAGCCACGCTCACGCAGGAGAGCGTCGCAGTGGCGGACGAAGTCGCTGCTGTCGGCTCCCTTCCAGCGATCATCGCTGGGCGGAAAGTGCTGGCCGATGTCGCCCAGCGCCAGCGCGCCGAGCATGGCGTCACACAGCGCGTGCAGGATCACGTCGCCATCGCTGTGCGCGAGCACACCGTGGCTGTGCGGCACGCGCACGCCTCCCAGCATGATGTGGTCACCCTCACCAAAGGCGTGGACGTCGTAGCCCTGGCCGATGCGGACGGGCGGGAACGGAGCAGTGCTCATGGATGCAACCCTTGCAGCAGGGCCGCGCGGGCGTTCAGCCAGCGCGGCGGGAAAGTACGAATTCGAAGCGGTCCAGGTCGGCGGGCGTGGTGACCTTGAAGTTGTCCTCGCTGCCTTCAACCAGCAGCGGGCGCTGGCCCTGGCGTTCCATGGCCATGGCTTCGTCGGTGACGTCCACGCCGGACGCAGCGGCGTCGGTCAGCGCACGGATCAACTGATGGCGGCGGAACAGCTGCGGGGTCAGCGCGCGCCACAGGCGCTCGCGGGGCTCGGTGCCGTCGATGCCACCATCGTCACCGGCCCGCTTCAGGGTGTCGCGTACCGGCGCGGCAAGAATGGCCCCGACCGGATCGGTACGGCCAACCTCCAGCAGGCGACCCAGGTCGGCCAGCGACAGATTGGGCCGCGCGGCATCGTGCACCAGCACGAACTCATCGGCGCGGACGCTCTCCGGCAGCGCAAGCAGGCCGGCCAGCACGGAGGCGGCGCGGGTCGCCCCCCCCGTGCAGGTCAGCACCGGCTTGCCGGCCCATTCGCTCCAGCCCGGCCAATCCGCGTCATCCTCGCCGATCACCACCATCGCGCCGGCAACGGCCGGGTGGGCCAGCAGTGCCTGCAGGGTGTGGGCCAGCAGCATCTGCCCGCCCGCCTGCAGATACTGCTTGGGCAGTGGCGCACCGAAGCGGGCGCCACGACCGGCAGCGGGAACGACCACCCAGATCGCCGCGCTCATGGCACGTCCGCCGGGTGGTCGCCCGCCTGTTCGGGCATCGGCACCGGCGGCTGCGCCGGACGAACCGGCGCGTCGTCGACCACCCGGTAGAACTTCTCGCCGGGCTTGATCATGCCCAGCTCACTGCGTGCGCGCTCTTCGATGGCGGACTGGCCTTCCTTGAGGTCCTTCACTTCCGCAGCCAGCGCATCATTACGCTGCTGCAGACCTTCGTTGTCCCGTTCCTGGCCGGCAACCTGGGCTTCGAGCATCATCACTTCCCCCGAATTGCCCGGGCCGAACCAGAAACGGTACTGCAGCCATGCCAGCAGCAGGGCCAGCACCAGCAGCAGCCAGCGCCAATCGCGCATGGCCTCAGCGCTTCAGCGAAACGAACGCGTCACGACCGGCGTAACGCGCGCCGGCACCGAGGGCTTCCTCGATGCGCAGCAGCTGGTTGTACTTGGCCACGCGATCGCTGCGGCACAGCGAGCCGGTCTTGATCTGGGTGGCAGTGGTCGCCACGGCGATGTCGGCGATGGTGGTGTCTTCGGTTTCACCCGAACGGTGCGACACGACAGCGGCGTAACCTGCGCGGTCAGCCATCGCAATCGCTTCCAGGGTTTCACTCAGGGTGCCGATCTGGTTGACCTTGATCAGGATGGCATTGGCAGTACCGGAGTCGATGCCCTCCTGGAAGATCTTCGGATTGGTCACGAACAGGTCATCGCCCACCAGCTGCACCTTCTTGCCGATGCGATCGGTCAGCAGCTTCCAGCCCGCCCAGTCGTTCTCGGCCAGGCCGTCTTCGATGGTGATGATCGGGTACTGCGCGGCCCAGTCGGCAAGGAAGTCGACGAACTGCTCGGAGGTCAGGCGCTTGTTCTCGCCGACCAGGTTGTACTTGCCGTTCTCGAAGAACTCGCTGGAGGCCACGTCCAGACCCAGCAGCACGTCCTCGCCCGCGGTGTAGCCGGCCTTGCCGATCGCTTCGAGAATGGTGTCCAGCGCCTCGACGTTGCTGCGGAAGTCAGGTGCGAAGCCGCCTTCGTCACCGACCGCGGTGCTCAGGCCATGCCCCTTCAGCACCGACTTCAGCGAGTGGAAGATCTCGGTGCCGGCGCGCAGCGCTTCGGAGAACGAGGTGAAGCCGACCGGCAGCACCATGAACTCCTGGAAATCGACGTTGTTGTCGGCATGCGCGCCGCCGTTGATGATGTTCATCATCGGCACCGGCAGCGACGGGGTCACGCCGGTCCTGCCGGCCAGGTACTGCCACAGCGCCTGCTTACTGGATGCTGCGGCGGCGTGCGCGGCCGCCATTGAGACACCGAGCAGCGCGTTGGCGCCCAGACGGCCCTTGTTCTCGGTGCCATCAAGGTCGATCAGGCGGCGGTCCAGGCCTGACTGGTCGGTGGCCTCGAAGCCCTTCAGCGCGGCAGCGATGGTCGTGTTGACGTTGTCGACGGCCTTGCGCACGCCCTTGCCCAGGTAGCGGGTCTTGTCGCCGTCACGCAGCTCGACCGCTTCCTTGGTGCCTGTCGAGGCGCCGGAGGGAACCGCGGCACGACCGAACGAACCGTCCTCCAGGGTGACTTCGGCTTCCAGCGTGGGGTTGCCACGGCTGTCGAGGATTTCACGGGCGTGGATGCTGCGGATCGTACTCATGGTCGGGCCGGTTACCTGTATGGAGAGGGGGCGACAAAACGAATGCCGCGTGATTATCCCCGGCTGCCCGCCCGTTGCCAAATGGCGTGAACGGCGTCAGCCCCGGCTGGCCCCCGCCCCGGCAGCAGCAGCGATACCAGGAGCACCCGCAAAGCAGCGGCCATGGCCGGACAGACGGCGCCATGCCTGCGCCGCCAGCCTGAGCGCGATCAGGCCCCAGGGCCAATCGCGTGCAGACGTGCTCACATTCATCAGAGCACCCCGTAGGACAGCGCACCGAGCCACAGCGAAAGCAGGACAACCGCCAGCCCGGCGGCCACCCTGCCGCGATTCAGGCGCCAAGCCAGCACGGCGGCAGCGATGCAGCCGCCGGCAGTCAACAGCTCGCCGGCCAGCAGCGCCATGAAGTACGCCCGCAGATTGAGCACGCTGCTGCCATCACCCGGTGACCGCACGGACGCTGCGCCGATCAGCACCAGACCGAACACGCCCACCGTGAACAACCCCGCCAGGCCCAGTGCGATCAGGCCCCACGGCCACTGTTTCCAGTGCCGGCGGCGACGCTGGGTTTCCAGCGCCGTCCATGGGTCAGACTTCACGCGAAGCGTGAGAAACCGTGCTTCTTGGTCACCGCATCGAGCTCCATCAGCGTTTCGAGCAGTGCTTCCATCTGGTCCAGCGGCCATGCGTTGGGACCGTCGGAGAGGGCCTTGGACGGGTCAGGATGGGTCTCGGCGAACAGACCGGAGATACCCACCGCCACCGCGGCCCGGGCCAACACCGGCACATGTTCGCGCTGGCCGCCGGAGCTGGTGCCCTGCCCACCCGGCAGCTGCACCGAATGGGTGGCGTCGAACACCACCGGGCACCCGGTCTCGCGCATCACCGCCAGCGAACGCATGTCGCTCACCAGATTGTTGTAGCCGAAGCTGGCACCGCGTTCGCAGACCATGATCTGATCGTTACCGGTCGCCTTGGCCTTCTCCACGACCGGCTTCATGTCCCAGGGCGCCAGGAACTGGCCCTTCTTGATGTTGACCGGCTTCCCGGCCGAGCACACCTTGCGGATGAAGTCGGTCTGGCGAACAAGGAATGCCGGGGTCTGCAGCACATCCACGACCGAAGCCACTTCGTCCATCGGGGTGTACTCATGGACGTCGGTCAGCACCGGCACGCCGATCTGCTTCTTGACCTCGGCCAGGACTTTCAGCCCCTCCTCCATGCCCGGGCCGCGGAAAGCGGTACCAGACGTGCGGTTGGCCTTGTCGAAGCTGGACTTGAAGATGAAGTTCACACCGAGCTTGCCGGTGATCTCCTTCAGCTTGCCGGCGGTATCGAGCTGCAACTGCATCGACTCGATCACGCAGGGGCCGGCGATCAGGAACAGGGGCTGGTCCAGCCCCACTTCGAATCCACACAGTTTCATGGCGTTTCCTTAGAGTTGTCCGCTACATCGAACGGGCCGATGCACTTGGTTCAAGCGAGCAAGATGGGGCCTGGCGGGCCCCATCGCAAGTCAGGCGCGCGCTTCCTGCAACAACTGGCCACCGGCCTTGCGCTCGCGTGCCGCGCGGATGAAGCCGATGAACAGCGGGTGGCCGTCACGCGGCGTGGACAGGAACTCCGGATGCGCCTGGCAGGCCAGGAACCAGGGATGCGCATCGCGCGGCAGCTCGACCACTTCCACCAGGGTGTCGTCCATCGACTTGCCGGCGATCACCAGGCCGGCGTCTTCCAGCTGGGTGCGGTAACGGTTGTTGAACTCATACCGGTGGCGGTGGCGCTCGGCCACCACGTCCTTGCCGTACAGCTCACGCGCCAGCGTGCCCGGCTTCAGGCGCTGCTCCTGCAGGCCCAGACGCATGGTGCCGCCCAGGTCGCTCTTGTCGTCGCGCTTCTCGACGTCACCGGCAGCGGTGCGCCACTCGGTGATCAGGCCGATCACCGGATTTGGCGACTGGCGATCATTCTCGGTGCTGTTGGCACCTTCGAGGCCGACCACGTTGCGCGCGTAATCGACCACGGCCGCCTGCATGCCGTAGCAGATGCCGAAGTACGGCACCTGGTTCTCGCGGGCGAACTTCGAGGTCAGCACCTTGCCTTCGAAACCACGGTCGCCGAATCCGCCCGGCACCAGGATGCCATCGACATCGGCCAGCGCAGCCATGTCTGTGCCTTCCAGGTCCTGCGCTTCCAGCCACTTCAGATTGACCCGGGTGCGCTGGCGCAGGCCACCATGCTTGAGTGCTTCGCCGACCGACTTGTATGCATCCTGGTGGTCGACGTACTTGCCGACCACGGCGATGGTCACCTCGTCGAGCGGATGCAGCGTGGCGTCGACCGCGTCCTCCCACACCGACAGATCGACAGGACCGGCCTTGTCAGCGAGCTTCAGCTGGTTGACGACAATCTCATCCAGGCCCTGCGCATGCAGTCCCGAAGGGATGCGATACAGCACATCCACGTCCGGCACGCTGATCACGGCGCGTTCGGAAACGTTGGTGAACTGGGCGATCTTGCGACGCTCCGAATCGGGCACGGCCTGCTCCGAACGGCACAACAGCACATCCGGCTGGATGCCGATCGAACGCAGCTCCTTCACCGAGTGCTGGGTCGGCTTGGTCTTCAGTTCGCCGGCCGCGCCGATGTACGGCACCAGGGTGAGGTGCATGAACAGCGCCTTCTCCGGACCACGCTCGGTACGCACCTGGCGGATCGCCTCCAGGAACGGCAGCGATTCGATGTCGCCGACGGTGCCGCCGATCTCGACCAGGGCGACGTCATAGCCTTCGGTGGCTTCGTCGATGCAACGACGGATCTCGTCGGTAATGTGCGGAATGACCTGCACGGTCGCGCCAAGGTAATCGCCGCGACGCTCCTTGCGGATCACGTTCTCGTAGATGCGACCGGTGGTGACCGAATTCTTGCGGCTCAGGCGCGTCCGCACGAACCGCTCGTAGTGGCCCAGATCGAGATCGGTCTCGGCACCGTCGTCGGTGACATAGACCTCGCCGTGCTGGAACGGGCTCATGGTGCCCGGATCAACGTTGATGTAGGGGTCGAGCTTCATCATCGTGACCTTCAGGCCACGGGCTTCGAGAATGGCGGCCAGCGACGCAGCGGCAATGCCTTTGCCGAGCGAGGACACCACGCCGCCGGTTACGAAAATCAAGGGAGTCATGGCTGCAAGCATCCTGTCTGGAAATGGAAAACGACAGCGCCACGCACGCCCTGGGGGCGGACATGGCGCTTGAAGGGGGTTTTCCGGTTCGCTGGGGCAGCGAGGGAGGTGCCGATCCGTGCGGCGGCTGGCGCCAGACGGTAACCATCGCGCGAGGTCGGGGCAACCGCGCCGGTCACATCGACCGTCACCTGCGACCCGCATTGCTGGAGGCCACGCATGGCCGTGCCAGCCCATTCGCAAATGGTGGACACGCACTACTCCCGGAAAGCCATAGTTTACAGATAGATGGCCGCCAACCCAAGAGGCTTGTGCAGGCCGACCGAACGAAAAACGCCCCCTTGCGGGGGCGTGGCGTCGCCAGAAGCCCGCTTCTACAGGGCTTCCGTGGGAAAGGGAGGGTGCGCGTGCGCTCAGCGCTTCTTGCGCGCCTCTTCCTCTTCTTCCTGCTGCGGAACCGGCTGGCCCTTGGCCTTCAGCTCCGCATTGGCCTGCGCGCGGCGCTTGGCCTTGGCGTCGGCTTCGGCCTGTGCCTTGTCGGCCTGGTCACCCTGCTGCGGGGCCGGCTGGCCGGCGTTCTGCGCCATCACCAGCGGCACCGCAACGGCGGCAGCGGCCAGGATCGCAATGGTCAGCAACTTCTTCATGGAGTCCTCCTCGCGGTATGGCTGGGACATGGGGACGCTGGCGTCCGGATTCCAGCGGCTGCCATTTTACCCCCTCCCCGGTGGCGAGGCTGAACCGCAGGCGTGCAAATTCGCCGCCCAGACCGCACACTTGCGCGTCGCTCCGCGCTTTAGAACATAGATGAACGCCCGCTATAACGCCGCCGATATTGAAGTCCTGTCCGGCCTTGACCCGGTCAAGCGCCGTCCCGGCATGTATACCGACACCGCGCGCCCCAACCACCTGGCGCAGGAAGTGATCGACAACTCGGTGGACGAGGCCCTCGCCGGCCACGCCCGCTCGATCGAGATCACCCTGTACAAGGACGGCAGCGTGGAGGTCAGCGATGACGGCCGTGGCATGCCGGTGGACATCCATCCGGAAGAGAAGATCCCGGGTGTCGAGCTGATCCTGACCCGCCTGCACGCGGGCGGCAAGTTCAGCAACAACAACTACACCTTCTCCGGCGGCCTGCACGGCGTCGGCGTCAGCGTGGTCAACGCGCTGTCGACCCTGGTGGAGGTGCACATCAAGCGTGAAGGTGCCGAACACCGCATCACCTTCCGTAACGGTGACCGCGCCACGCCGCTGGAAGTGGTGGGCACGGTCGGCAAGAAGAACACGGGCACCCGCGTGCGCTTCTGGCCCGACCCGAAGTACTTCGATACGCCGAAGTTCGCGGTGCGCGCGCTCAAGCATCTGCTGCGCGCCAAAGCGGTGTTGTGCCCGGGCCTGACCGTGAAGCTGACCGACGAAGCCACCGGCGAAGTCGACACCTGGTACTACGAGGACGGCCTGCGCGACTACCTGAAGCTGGAGCTGGGCGAGCGCGAAATGCTGCCGGCCGACCTGTTCGTCGGCAACCTGAAGAAGGACACCGAAGTGGTGGACTGGGCCGTGGCCTGGCTGCCGGAAGGCGAGCTGGTCCAGGAAAGCTACGTCAACCTGATCCCGACTGCCCAGCACGGTACCCACGTCAACGGCCTGCGCACCGGCCTGACCGAGGCGCTCCGCGAGTTCTGCGACTTCCGCAACCTGCTGCCGCGTGGCGTGAAGCTGGCGCCGGAAGACGTGTGGGACCGCGTGTCGTTCGTGCTGTCGCTGAAAATGACCGATCCGCAGTTCAGCGGGCAGACCAAGGAACGCCTGTCCTCGCGGCAGGCCGCCGGTTTCGTGGAAGGTGCCGCGCACGATGCATTCAGCCTGCTGCTGAACCAGAACGTGGAACTGGGCGAGAAGATCGCGCAGATCGCCATCGAGCGCGCCAGCGCACGCCTGAAGACCGAAAAGCTGGTGGTCCGCAAGAAGGTCACCCAGGGCCCTGCCCTGCCGGGCAAGCTGGCCGACTGCATCAGCCAGGACCTGTCGCGTACCGAACTGTTCCTGGTGGAAGGTGATTCGGCAGGCGGCAGCGCCAAGCAGGCACGCGACAAGGATTTCCAGGCGATCATGCCGCTGCGCGGCAAGATCCTGAACACCTGGGAAGTCTCCTCCAACAGCGTGCTGGCCTCGGAAGAAGTGCACAACCTGGCCATCGCCATCGGCTGCGATCCGGGCAAGGATGACATCAGCGGCCTGCGCTACGGCAAGGTGGTGATCCTGGCCGACGCCGACTCGGACGGCCTGCACATCGCCACCCTGTTGACGGCGCTGTTCCTGAAGCACTTCCCGGCGCTTGTCGACGCTGGCCACGTGTTCGTGGCAATGCCACCGCTGTTCCGCATCGACGTGGGCAAGCAGGTCTTCTACGCACTGGACGAGGAAGAAAAGCGCTCCATGCTGGACAAGATCGAGCGCGAGAAGATCAAGGGCGCGGTCAATGTGACCCGGTTCAAGGGCCTGGGCGAGATGAACCCGTCGCAGCTGCGTGAGTCCACCATCCACCCGGACACCCGTCGCCTGGTGCAGCTGACCGTGGACGATCGCGAGCAGACCCGTTCGCTGATGGACATGCTGCTGGCCAAGAAGCGGGCGTCTGACCGCAAGGGCTGGCTGGAGACCAAGGGCGATCTGGCGTCGCTGGAAGTCTGACCCCAGCGCGGGCCGGGGCCGTTTCCTGTCGGGAAACGGCTCTGGCTGCATGGCCTGGCAGTACCGCTTCAGGCCGCCCACCGGGGCATTACACCCCCATCGGCAAACCCTGCGGGTCCATAATGCGCGCTCATCCGCGTGGACCACCGCATTGCCCAGCCACTCGCTGCTGTTCCCCGGCCTGCCGCTGCACAGCACGCGGCTGGTCCTGAGCCCGATCCGTCGTGATGACGCTGCTGCGTTGTTCACGCTGCAATCCAACCCGGCGGTGATGCGCTGGTGGAACCATCCTGCCTGGACACGGCCGGGCGAAGCCCGCGAACAGATCGACGACGACCTCGCCGCACACGCCATCGGCACCCAGCTCAAGCTGGCCGTGCGCGAATCGCTGGAAGGGCCGTTGCTGGGCATCTGCGTGGTGTTTGCCGTCGATCGCGATGCTGCGCGTGCCGAGATCGGCTATCTGCTGGCACCTGAGGTCCAGGGCCGGGGCTACATGCATGAGGCGTTGCAGCAGGTGCTGGCCTACCTGTTCCGGACGCTGCGCCTGCATCGCGTCGAAGCCGAGATCGATCCGCGCAATGCGGCCTCCGCGCACGTGCTTGAACGCCTCGGCTTCCATCGTGAGGGCCTCCTGCGCCAACGCTGGCGCATCCAGGGCGAGTTGGCCGACTCGGCTGTGTACGGGCTGCTGGCCGATGACGAAGCCGCGAGCGCCCTGCCCACTTGACCCAATCTGGCCGCAACCGACGACAACGCCCGGCCATGGCTTTGGACACATACGGCGCGGCACCCTGGAGGCCTAGCATCGAAACCCCCTTCCGCTGCCGATCCGGTGCCATGAAGTCCCTGCTGCACACTGCCGCGCTCTGCGTCGGCCTGCTCATTGCTCCTGCCAGCGTGCTGGCCGCCCCCGCCGCCGAATCCAAGCCCGACGCCAGGGACGACAAGATCGAAGCACCTGCGCTGCCGGCCGACGCCTCCACCCGCCAGAGCATCCGCCTGGCGGGCCGCACGCTCGACTACACCGCCACCGTGGGGACCCTGCCGGTACGTGACGAGAAGGGCAAGGTGATCGCCGATGTGGTGTTCACCGCCTACACGATGCCCGGCAAGGACCGGCCGGTGACCTTCGCGCTCAACGGCGGGCCCGGCGCGTCCTCGGTGTATCTCAATCTGGGCGCCATCGGCCCGAAGGTCGTGACCTTCGGCTCGGAGGGCGACAGCGCGTCGGCGCCGGCCACGCTGCACGACAATCCGGGAACGTGGCTGGACTTCACCGACCTGGTCTTCATCGACCCGGTCGGCACCGGCTTCAGCCGTGCCCGCATCGGCGATGACGAAGCCAAGAAGGCGCTGTACAACCCCAGTGCCGACATCGAGTACCTGTCGCGATCGATCTACGACTGGTTGCTGCGCAACCAGCGCATGGCGTCGCGCAAGTATCTCACCGGTGAGAGCTACGGTGGCTACCGCGGCCCACGCATCACCCACTACCTGCAGACGCGGCTGGGCGTTGCGATGAACGGCCTGGTGCTGGTCTCGCCGTACCTGAGCCCGACCCTGGAAGACAACGCCGACGTCTCGCCGATGGCGTGGATGCAGACGCTGCCGTCGATCGCAGCGGCGCACCTGGAGCGCCAGGGCCGCCTGACCGACGCGGCGATGCGTGAGGTGATCGAGTACACCCGCGGCGATTACGCCACCGCCCTGATGAAGGGCCGCAGCGATCCGCAGGCCACCGAAGCGATGCTGCGCCGGGTCACCGAGCTGACCGGGCTGGACCCGCAGTTCGTGCGTCGTGCCGGCGGCCGCCTGGAAACCCAGGCCTATCTGCGCGAAGTGTTCCGCGACAAGGGCACGCTGGGCAGCCGCTACGACTCGAACGTGACGGCGTTTGATCCGTTCCCGAACGATCCGGAACAGCGCGCCAACGATCCCCTGCTCGACAGCATCATCGCGCCGACCACCACCGCGATGGTCGACTTCGTCACCCGCGTGGTGGGCTGGAAGGTCGATGCGCGCTACCAGGCATTGAACTACGAGGTGAACCGGCTGTGGGACCGCAACGGCGACCTGCGCCAGGGTGCGGTGACCCAGCTGCGCCAGGCGGTGGCGATCGATCCGAATCTGCAGGTGCTGATCGCGCACGGCTGGAATGACCTGTCATGCCCGTTCATGGGCTCGATCCTGACCGTGGACCAGATGCCGGCGATGGGCAGCAACCCGGACCGCGTGCAGGTGCGCAGCTACCCGGGCGGGCACATGTTCTACAGCCGTGCCGACAGCCAGGCGGCATTCCGCAAGGATGTGCAGGCACTGTTCCAGCGCAACTGAGGGGTTCGGCCGGGTCGCGGCCCGGCGCCCGCTGACGGCAACGGCAACGGCAAAAGCCGGGTTTCCGTGGGCTGGCGAGGTTCCTGCTGCTGTTGGTGGGTGTCGACCTTGGTCGACACGCTGGATACGGAAAAACGATCTGCCCATGAAAAAAGCCCGCCGGAATCCGGCGGGCTTTTTCATTTCCGGGGTCAGATCCCTATCTGCAGGGAAAGGGCTCTGACCCCAGGGTTGCTGGCATCAGGTCCAGCCGAACAGCTCGAACAGCTTCAGGATCAGGTACGCACAGCCGCCTGCCGCCGGGATGGTCAGGATCCAGGCCCAGACGATGCGCTCGATCACGCCGAACTTCAGCGAACGCGGATTCTTGGCAAAGCCCACGCCCATGATCGCGGTGGAGATGCTGTGCGTGGTCGAGACCGGCATGCCGAAATGGGCGGCCAGGGTCAGGATGGTGGCCGAGCTGGTCTCCGCCGCGAAGCCGTGGATCGGATGCAGCTTGACCATCTTGTGGCCCAGCGTCTTGATGATCTTCCAGCCACCCGAAGCCGTACCGGCGGCCATCACCACCGCACAGGTCAGCACGATCCACATCGCGATGCCGTCACCGGCCTGCGCATCCGGGTGCATGAAGGCCAGCCAGGACGGCAGGTTGTCCAGTGCACCGGTGGCTTCGGCACCGATCAGGGTCATGGCGATGATGCCCATGGTCTTCTGTGCGTCGTTGTGCCCGTGTGCGAAGCCCATGTAGGCGGCCGAGACGATCTGCGCCTTGCCGAAGAAGGCATTGACCCAGCGCGGACGGGCCAGGCGGCCAATCGCACCACCGATCCTGGCCAGACCCGCAATCAGGCCCCACAACAGCACCATCACCACGATGCCCAGCAGGAAGCCGGCAATC
The DNA here is from genome assembly GCF_054473825.1 of Stenotrophomonas genospecies 5. Taxonomy (NCBI): domain Bacteria; kingdom Pseudomonadati; phylum Pseudomonadota; class Gammaproteobacteria; order Lysobacterales; family Lysobacteraceae; genus Stenotrophomonas; species Stenotrophomonas genospecies 5. Next base: position 461,161 of record NZ_JBTMUW010000001.1, on the reverse strand, counting down.
GGCGAGGTGATCATCGGCACGAACACCTTCCACAGCAGGCCCTTGTTCTGCGCCCAGCTGCCGAGCCGCTCGGACCAGATCAGCGCATCCCAGTTGTTGTGGGCGGCCGCCAGGCCGGCGCCGCACAGGCCACCGATCAGGGCGTGCGAGGACGAGGACGGCAGTCCCTTCCACCAGGTGATCAGGTTCCAGATGATGCCGCCCAGCAGGGCGCACAGGATCACCTGCGGGGTGACATCGACCACGTTGGTGTTGAGCAGGCCCGACGCAATGGTCAGCGCGACCGCGGTACCGGTCAGGGCACCGATCAGGTTCATGAAGGCGGCGAGCATCACCGCCCAGCCGGGCGAGAGCACCTTGGTCGCCACCACGGTGGCGATGGAGTTGGCGGTGTCGTGGAAGCCGTTGATGAACTCGAAGACGAGCGCAGCCAGGATCACCACCAGGACGAGGGTCAACATGCGGCGGCGTCCGTCAGCTGTTCTTCAGCACGATCTGGTACGCCACCACGCCGGCCTCGCGGCAACGGTCGATGGCTTTTTCCAGGATCTCGAAGAATTCCTTGAGCAGGAACATCTGCAGGTTGTCCAGGCGCCCGGAATAGATGTCACGGTACAGCTCCAGCATCAGCCGGTCGGCCTCGTTCTCCAGCGAGCGCAGCTTCTCGTTGAGCGCGGTCATCCGGTCCAGGTTCATGTGGCGCAGGTCGGCCACCATCTCCACCACCACGCCGGCGGCTTGCTCCAGCATCGCCGCGCGCGGCGCGAAGTCGATGTGCTCCAGGTGGGTCGTGGCCAGCGAATAGCGATCGGCGAACTTCTCGATCTGCTTGGGGATCTTGTACAGCGCCGACCCCAGCGCTTCGATGTCTTCACGCTCGATCGGCGTCATGAAGCTGTCCACCAGCGCCTGGCTGATCTTGTCCGACGCCGCGCGCTCGCGCAGGCGGGCCAGCTTGAAGGCGTCCAGCGCGGGCTGGCGGTCGGCCTCGCGCAGCATGGAATGCAGCGCCTTGGCGGCGTCGGAGGCCGCGACGGCAGCCTCATCGAGCAGGGTGTAGAACTGTTTGCCGGAACCGAAAATGGTCTGCAGAGAGAACATTGAGAAACCTGTCAGCCGTCGCGGGAAGGACGGCACCGGACGGAATTATGACGGCTAGATGACCATCTCGGGTATCCCCGCCCCCTTTCCGGGGGTGGAACCCGCCAACCTGAACAGGCAGTTGCCACCTTGCCACGGCCCTTTGCTAAGATGCCACCGCGCCCTCGGGCGCACCTTATGGACGACGACCCTTATCCCCCAGCGCCGCGCCGGACTCTGCTCCTGAGCGCCTGCCGCCATCGCAAGCACCCGCCCTCCCTGCCACCAACCGGGGACGACGCCCGTGTTTGAAATGATCCTGATTGTCTTCGCGCTGGTTCTGTTGAACGGCTTCTTCGCCATGTCCGAGATGTCGGTCATGACCTCGCGCAAGAGCCGTCTCAAGCAGATGGCCGGCAGCTCCAAGCGCGCCGCCAAGGCCCTGGAGCTGTCCGAAAAGCCCGAGAGCTTCCTGTCCACGGTCCAGATCGGCATCACCGTCATCGGCGTGCTGACCGGCTACCTGGGCGGCGACGCCATCGGCGACGCCATTGCCGGCTGGCTGCAGGGCCTGATGCCCGGCTTCACCTACGCCTCCCAGGTCGGCACCACGCTGGCCGTGACCCTCATCACCTTCGTGACCCTGATCTTTGGTGAGCTGGTGCCCAAGCGGCTGGCCCTGACCCGCTCCGAGGCCATTGCCAGCCTGGTGGCCATGCCGATGAGCTGGCTGGCCAAACTGGCCTTGCCCTTCGTCTGGCTGCTGTCCAGGACGACCCAGCTGGTGCTGAAGGCACTTGGCCTGGGCAAGGACGAAGCCGCCTCGGTGACCGAAGAGGAGATCCGCATGCTGGTGGCCGAAAGCCACGAGGCAGGTGTGATCGACACCCATGAGCGCGACATGATGAACCGCGTGATGCGGCTGGGCGATCGCACCGCCGACAGCCTGATGACGCCGCGCAACCGGATCGCCTGGCTGGACACGCAGGCCGGCCTGGACCGCAACCTGGAAATCATGGCCGAGCATGAGTTCTCCCGCTATCCGGTCTATCGCGACAACGACATGGATGTGGTTGGTGTGCTTGAACTGAAATCGCTGGCGACCCGCATGGCACGCGGCGACAACGCGCTGTTCCAGACCCTGCGCGAGCCGTTGTACGTTTCCGAGTCCACCCATGCGATGAAGCTGCTGGAGATCTTCCGGGAAGAACAGCAGTCGATGGCGCTGGTCGTCGACGAATACGGCGAGATCCAGGGACTGGTCACCATCAGCGACCTGATGGGCGCAGTGGTCGGCCGCCTGCAGGCGGTGGAGAATGCCGACGAGGACGCACTGGTGGTGACCCGTGAGGACGGCTCGCTGCTGGTGGACGGCTCGCTGCCGGTGGACGACCTCCGCGAGCTGATCGGCAGCAACGAGCTTCCCGACGCCGAAGAGGGCGACTACTACACCCTGGCCGGCATGTGCATCCACTACTTCGGCCGCATCCCGCACGCGGGCGAGTACTTCGACTGGGCCGGCTGGCGCTTCGAGATCGTCGACCTGGACGGTGCACGTGTGGACAAGCTGCTGCTGCGCACGCTGTCGGACGAGCAGGCCGATGAGCTCACCGCCTGAGTCCGGCCCGCGCGACGCAGCACCTGCCTATCGCAACGAAGGCATCCGCACGCTGCTGGAAATGTTCGCCTGGGGTGATCCGGCCCAGCACATGAAGCTGGGCCAGATCCTGCAGGATCTGCAGCAGAGCGCCTTCGGCGTTTTCCTGTTCGTGGCGATCCTGCCGTCGTTCATCCCGATTCCGGGGCTGGGCGGTGCGGTCAGTGGCCCCCTGGTGATCCTGATCGGCCTGCAGATGCTGTGCTGCATGCGGCGCCCCTGGCTGCCGGGCTTCATTGCCCGCCGCGGGCCGAAGCGCGGCACCATGCACCGGTTCCTGGACCGCATCGACCGCCCGCTGCGGCGCTTGGACCGCATGCTCAAGCCACGCCTGCCACAGCTGCTCAAGCCGCTGCCGGCCCACGCGTTCACCGGCGCACTGCTGGTCCTGCTGGGCATCCTGCTGTCGCTGCCGATCCCGTTCACCAACTATCTGTTCGGCTTCCAGCTGCTGTTGTTCTCGCTGGCCCTGCTCGAGCGCGACGGCGCGCTGATGCTGGTCAACTGGATCGGATCATTGGCGGCAATCGCGTTCTTTGGTTTCAGTTCCGGCCAACTCGTGAGCTACACCGTCGAACTGTTCCAGCGCTGGTTCTGAACCGGGCCCATCAACGCAGGTCGACGAAACCGTTGTCGGCAAGCTGGCCTGGCTCATCCTGTACCGCAGACAGCACGAACGTCAGCGCCCTGCCCAGCAGCGTGCCCGGTCCATCCCAGTACTCGGCCGATTCAGCCTGCACGTGGATGAGCCGAAGGTTCGGATCGTCCTTGCCGCCGGGGAAGAACAGCTTCATCGCTGGCGACCACAGCGCTTCCACCTTGGCTCGATCGTCGACGATGCGCGCATTGCCCGCCACCGACACATAGGTGTTCTTCGACGTCGAGGCGTAGGCCACGTTGACCCGCGGATTGAGTGCGATCTCCGCCACCTTCGGGCTGTCGGCTGCGGTAGCGAACCAGAGGTCACCATCGAAGGCGACCTGCTGGGTACCAAGCGGACGGCTGTACAGGCGACCATCGACACCGACCGTGGTGAACATCGCCACCTCCACGTCCTTGATCAGTTCGGCCAGTTGGGCGATGTGTTCTGCGCGGGAATCCGACATGGGGAGCTCCAAGGGTAGGGAGCCCCCATCAGACGCGGAAGGTCTGCAATGCGCCGTGATGCAATCGTTCAGCCCGCGTGGCGATCGTGCCACGCCCGCATGGTCAGCTCGAACGAGCGCAGCCTCGCGCGATGGTCATACAGATTGGCGGTGAGCATCAGTTCGTCAGGTCGATGGCGTTCGACGAACGCGGCGATACCCTCGGCCACCTGCTGTGGATCACCCAGCACCGTGCACGCCAATGCCCGCTCGACACCCAGTTTCTCGTGCGGCTCCCAGAACGATTCGATGTCGTCGATCGGTGCCGGGATCTTTCCGGGACGCCCCCGGCGCAGATTGACGAAGCTCTGCTGCTGGCTGGTGAACAGGCGGCGCGATTCGGCTTCGCTGTCGCTGGCCACCACGTTCAATGCCAGCATCGCGTGCGGTTGCTTCAACGTGGCCGAAGGACGGAATTCGCGGCGGTAGACTGCCAGCGCCTCATCCATCGCGTCCGGGGCGAAGTGCGAGGCGAAGGCGTACGGCAGCCCCATCGATGCCGCCATGCGCGCACCGAACAGGCTGGAACCCAGGATCCACGTCGGCACCCGCAGGCCGCCGCCAGGCACGGCCTGCACCGCCTGACCGGGCTGGACCGGCTCGAAGTAATGCAGCAGCTCACGCACATCCTGCGGGAACTGGTCAGCGCTGTCGAAATAGCGCCGCAGCGCGCGGGCGGTCGGCTGGTCGGTGCCGGGCGCCCGCCCCAGCCCCAGATCGATGCGGTCCGGATAGAGCGAGGCCAGCGTGCCGAACTGCTCGGCCACCTGCAGCGGCGCATGGTTGGGCAGCATGATGCCGCCTGCACCGACACGGATGCGCTGCGTGCCACCGGCAACGTGCCCGATCAGCACGGCGGTGGCCGCGCTGGCGATACCGGGCATGTTGTGGTGTTCGGCCAGCCAGTAGCGGCGGTAGCCCAGCGCATCGGCATGCTGGGCCAGTTCCAGCATGTTGGAGAAGGCGGCGGTGGTATCGCTGCCCTCGCAGACCGGGGCCAGGTCGAGGATCGACAACGGGATCATCAGGCGGTTTCCGTCAAAAGATCCCCTCTGCATGGGGTCGGCCCGGCACGGCGGCCAGTGCCGGTGGCGGGACGCTGATTCCTGCCGGGCGGGTCAGCTCCCCAGGTGGACCGGACAGCCGTGCACGACCGGCGCCCGGGACAGCCGCTCAGAAGGCGCTGGGGCGTGGTTCCGGCAGCGGCTCATCCACCAGCGGCCTGAGCTCCGCATCCAGCGCCACCCGTTCGTCGAACACGAAACAGCGCCCGTCGTAGCCCTCGCCGCCCACCTCTTCGAAGTAGCCGAGAATGCCGCCATCGAGCTGCAGCACGTTGTCCATGCCGTCATTGAGCATCCACAGTGCGGCCTTCTCGCAGCGGATGCCGCCCGTGCAGAAGCTGACCACGGTGCTGTCCTTCAATGCGTCGCGGTGCGGCGCCAGGGCCTCCGGCAGATCGGTGAACTTGTGGATCGGCAGCACCAGCGCGTCCTTGAACGTGCCGTACTCCACCTCCTGCAGATTCCGGGTATCGAGCATCACCACCGGCTTTCCCGCATCGTCGTGGCCCTGCCGCAGCCAACGCTGTACGGTGGCCGGATCGACCGCCGGCGCGCGTGGATAGGCCAGCGGCTGGCCGTCATCGCGGCGGAAACTGATGATCTCCGGCTTCACTCTGGCCTTGAGCCGCGCGAAGGGCTGATGCTCGCTGAAGCTGGTCTTGACCCGCATTCCGGCCAGACGCGGATCCTCACGCAGTGCCGCGTAGAAGCCCTCGATGGCGGGCGGGGCGCCCGCCAGGAACAGATTCAGGCCCTCGCCCGCCACCAGGATCGTGCCGCGCAGCCCAGCCGCTTCGGCACGCGCCAGCAGTTGGTCGCACAGAACCTCGGGGGCGTCGATGGCAGTGAAATGATAGGCGGCGGTATTGGCGATCATCCGCGCATTTTAGCGCCTGGCCGCCATCGGGTCAGGACCCGGGGTCGATGATCGGCGGCTGGAGCGCCCTACCCCCGCAGCAGCATGAACGGCAGCAGCACCAGGGCAGCAGCGCCCAGCATCGCCAGCAGTACCAGCACGACATACAGCGGCCGGCGCCGCAGCAGGCTGCCGAAGGTCTCGGCCGTGCCATCACGCAGGGCCTGCTCACGCTCGGCCCGGATGCGTGGCGCGCGCTCGGCCTGGTACTCGGCCATCAATGCCTTGGCGCGCGCATGATCGCCGTCCTCGCGGAGCCACAGCCCGCCATTGGAAATGCCCCAGGGACTGGGCTCGGTGCGGTACCAGGCGATGCCGTGGCGATCCAGGAGCGTGCAGACGTCGGCGTATTCGTCATCGCCGACATTGCGCAGATTGAGCAGGAGTTTGGCCATGGCGCCATGATACCCGGCGCCGATGCGCTACCCTTGCCGCCCTCGCCCTGCGCCCGACGGAGATGCCCGATGCGCCGACTGCTGCTTCCCCTGTTGCTGTCCCTTGCTGCTGCCGGCTGCTCGATGGAGCCGTCCGGCCCACCACCGGGAGGCACGCTGACCACCTTCGAGCGCATCGACACCCAGCCCGGTACCGGGGCCGAAGCGGTGGCGGGCCGGAAGGTCACCGTGCACTACACCGGCTGGATCTACGACAACCGCACCGAGAGCAAGCATGGCAAGACATTCGACAGCTCGGTCGGACGCGGCCAGCCGTTCACCTTCGTGCTCGGTGCCGGCCAGGTCATCCGCGGCTGGGATGAAGGTGTGGCCGGCATGAAGGTCGGCGGCAAGCGCACCCTGATGATCCCCCCGGACCTGGGCTACGGCAGCCGTCGCGCCGGCCCGATCCCGCCGGGCTCCTCGCTGGTGTTCGATGTCGAGCTACTCGATGTCCAACCCTGATCGACATGCGCCGCGCCGCGTGGCTGTCGTCGGTGGCGGCCCGGCAGGGCTGTTCGCTGCCGAGCGCCTGCGCGCCGCCGGCCTGGAGGTGGACCTCTATGAAGCCAAGGGTTCCCCAGGTCGCAAGTTCCTGATCGCCGGCAAGGGCGGGCTCAACCTGACCCACTCCGATGAGCGCCCGCTGTTCGACAGCCGCTATCGCGAGCAGGCCGGTGAAGTCGGCGGATGGCTGGACGGGTTCGACGCGCAGGCACTGCGCGACTGGGCCGCCGATCTCGGCGTGGAGACCTATGTCGGCAGTTCGGGCCGCGTGTTCCCATTTGATCGCAAGGCTGCGCCCCTGCTGCGCGGCTGGGTGCGCCGCTTGAAGGAGCAGGGCGTACGCCTGCACGTGAATCACCGCTGGTGCGGATGGGCCAGCGACGGCGCGCTGCGCTTCAACACCGAAGACGGCCACCTCGACGTGCACGCTGATGCCACCGTGCTGGCGCTGGGCGGCGGCAGTTGGCCGCATCTCGGCAGCGACGGTGCCTGGGTGGCACCGCTGCAGGCGCGCGGCGTGGACATCGCGCCGTTACAGGCCGCCAACTGCGGGTTCGACGTCGACTGGACGCCCCTGTTCGCCCAGCGCAATGCCGGTGCCCCTTTGAAACCAGTGGTGGCGCATTGGATCGACCTGACAGGCCAACCACGGTCACTGCAGGGCGAATGCGTCGCCAGCGACTATGGCATCGAAGGCAGCCTGATCTACGCGCTGTCGGCCGACCTGCGCGAAACCATCAACCGCGAGGGTTGTGCGCCATTGTGGCTGGACCTGGCACCGGGCCGCGATGAAGCACGCCTGCTGGCCGATCTGTCGCGTCCACGCAAGGGCCGCAGCTTCGGTGAACACCTGCGCCGCCAGGCCGGGGTGGACGCAGTGAAAGCGGCACTCGTGTTCGAGCACCTCGGCAAGGATGCGGGCCACGATCTTGCTGCGGTCGCAGCGACGCTCAAGCGCCTGCCGCTGAAACTGCTGCGCCCGCGGCCGATGGCCGAGGTGATCAGCACGGCCGGAGGGGTAAGGCTGGACGCGCTCGATGCAGGGCTGATGCTGCGTGCCCTGCCCGGCGTGTTCTGCGCTGGCGAAATGCTGGACTGGGAAGCGCCGACCGGCGGCTACCTGCTGACGGCCTGCTATGCCAGTGGCCAGCGCGCCGCCGAAGGCGTGATCCAGTGGTTAGCCACACGCTGAATCGCCTGCGGTAGCAGCGGGCGTGGCTCGGCGCTACCGGAAGCAGCGCCTCACCACGGCCTTCGCATGCGTACAGAGGCGAGTGGTACCCCGCTGGGATGGGGATAGCTTTCCTCGCGTTCGCGGATGAAACCCTGCCGCTGATAGAAGGACACGGCATTGAGCGAGGCCGACAGCACCACCTCGCGCCCCGGATCGGCCAGCGCCAGCAGACGCTGCATCAGCGCCTGGCCGATACCCTGTCCGCCACGATCCGGATCGACGAACAGCGCATCCACCTCATTGCCATCGATATCCAGCACGCCAAAGCCGAGCAGCTCGCCCTGCCCGCCTTCGGCCACCACACAGCCGCCCTGCGACAGCAGCCGCGGATACTGCGCCGGCGGCAGCGACGCCGCCCAGGGTGCGATCACCTCCGGCGGATAGTGACTGCTGCAGGTCTCGCGCACGCACCGCGTGCGCAGGGCCCACAGCGGCGCGACATCGTCGATCGTACCGGTCCTGAACTGCATGCAACCTCCGTATGGAACTTCATTACCGCGACTTGCTGGCCCTCAGCGCCTGGATCCGCGCCGGCGGCTGGAATGAATCACTGCGCGCGTCTGCCCAGAACGCATGGAATACCGCGTGATCCGGCACCCGCCGCAGCAGTTCTCCCGGCTCCAGATAGCGATACAGCGTCGCCAGCGAGCGGATCTCCACCGGCGACACGCGGCGCAGGATGTGCTCCGGCCCCAGTTCGGCCGGATCATTCAGGCCGGCCGCGCACAACAGCTCCTTCAGGGCATGCAGCGTGTGCTCGTGGTAGCTGTGCACGCGCGTGGCCTTGTCAGGCGCGTCGAGGTGCTTCCAGCGCGCCGGGTCCTGCGTGGCGATGCCGGTCGGGCACTTGTCGGTGTGGCAGCTCAACGACTGGATGCACCCCAGTGCGAACATGAAGCCACGACCGGCATTGCACCAGTCCGCGCCGAGCGCGATGGTCCGGGCAATGTCGAATGCGCTGGTGATCTTGCCGGCCGCACCGATGCGGATGCGCTCGCGCAGGTCCAGCCCGACCAGGGTGTTGTGGACCAGCAGCAGCGCCTCGTGCATCGGCACGCCCACATGATCAACGAACTCGGCCGGTGCCGCGCCCGTGCCGCCCTCGGCGCCATCGACAACGATGAAGTCCGGCAACAGGCCGGTCTCCTGCATCGCCTTGGCGATGCCGAACCACTCCCAGGGATGGCCGATGGCCAGCTTGAAGCCGACCGGTTTGCCACCGGACAGTTCGCGCAGGCGGGCGACGAACTGCAGCAGTTCGACCGGCGTGGAAAACGCCGAGTGCCGCGACGGAGATACACAGTCCACCCCCATCGGCACGCCACGGGTCACGGAGATCTCGGCCGTCACCTTCGGCGCGGGCAATACGCCGCCATGACCGGGCTTGGCCCCCTGGGACAGCTTGATCTCGATCATCTTCACCTGGTCATGGGTGGCGTTGGCGACGAACCGCTCTTCGCTGAAACCGCCCTTCTCGTCGCGGCAACCGAAGTAGCCCGAGCCGATCTCCCAGACCAGATCGCCGCCCATCTCACGGTGGTACGGCGAGATCGAGCCTTCGCCCGTATCGTGATAGAAGCCGCCACGGCGTGCGCCTTCGTTGAGCGCGCGGATCGCGTTGGCCGACAGCGAGCCGAAGCTCATCGCCGAGATGTTGAACACACTGGCCGAATAGGGCTTGGCGCAGCCTGCGCCGATCAGCACACGGAAATCGTGCCGGGCGATGGTGGTCGGTGCCAGCGAATGGTTGATCCATTCGTAGTCCACCGCATATGCACTACGCAGCGTGCCGAACGGCACCGTATCCATCTCGTTCTTGGCACGCTGGTAGATCAGTGCACGCTGCTGGCGCGAGAAGGGCACGTCTTCCAGATCACTCTGCACGAAATACTGGCGGATCTCCGGGCCGATCGATTCCAGCCCGTATCTGAAGTGCGCCATGACCGGATAGTTGCGGCGCAGGGTGCTGCGCTTCTGCAGCAGATCCCAGGTCCCCAGCGCCACCATCGCGGCGGTCAGACCGACGCCCCAGTACCAGGCAGGCCATATCGTGGCCAGCCACAGGCAGACGGGGAACATCAGGATGGCGAGCAGGTAGACGATATACCGGTGCATGGCGTTCCTTGGTTGCAACTGCAGCCGAGTCTACCGCGCCCGCCATCATCAACGCCTACAGGCGATCGTCGACCACGCTGCGCGGCCAGGCCGATTTCACGTCATACACCAGGCCGCCGGGCGCCAGCAGGCCGCGGATGCGGGCTTCATCCATCGCCTTGAAACTGGCATGCGCCACTGCCAATACGACCGCGTCGTAACAGCCGGCCTTCGGCTCGGCCAGCCACCGCACACCGGCATCGGCCAAGGCCGCCGGGCCCACCCATGGATCGCTGACATCGACCTGGGCGCCTGCGTCTGCCAGGCGCTGCGCCAGCTCCAGCGCACGACTGTTGCGCAGATCGGGGCAGTCTTCCTTGAAGGTGACGCCCAGCACCAGCACGCGCGCCTGGGCCGCGGTCCGCCCGCGCTCGGCCAACATGGCCAGGACGCGCATGGCCACGTGCTCGCCGACACGGTTGTTGACCTGCCGCGCGGTGTGGATGAGGTCCGGGTGGTAACCCACACTTTCCGACTTGTGCAGCAGGTAGTAGGGATCCACGCCGATGCAGTGGCCACCGACCAGACCGGGACGGAACGGCAGGAAATTCCACTTGCTGCCCGCGGCGTCCAGCACGTCCTGGGTATCGATGCCGAGACGGTCGAAAATCAGCGCCAGCTCGTTGACCAGGGCGATGTTGACGTCGCGCTGGATGTTCTCGACCACCTTGGCCGCTTCGGCCACGCGCATCGATGGCGCCGGGAAGGTGCCTGCGTCGATGATGCGGCGGTACAGCCCATCGACCACCGACGCCACCTCCGGTGTCGAACCCGAGGTGATCTTGCGGATGTCGGCCAGACGGCGCTGGCGGTCCCCCGGGCTGACCCGCTCCGGACTGTAGCCGCAGTAGAAATCTTCGTTGAATCGCAGGCCCGAACCCTGCTCCAGCAAGGGCACGCAGACTTCCTCGGTCGTGCCGGGATAGACCGTGGACTCGTAGATCACCAGATCGCCGGCGCGCAGATGGCTGGCGATCAACCGCGTCGCCGAGCGCAGGGGTTCCAGATCGGGCTGCTCGTAGGCATCGATGGGCGTCGGCACGGTGACGATGTACACGTTGCACTCGTCCAGCCGCGCAGGGTCGCTGCTGTACTCCAGCTGGCGTGCAGCGGCGAGTTCCCCGGCCTCCACCTCCAGCGTGTGGTCCTGGCCCGCGCGCAGCTCGGCGATGCGTTCGGGGTCGATGTCGAAGCCGAGCGTCGGCTGTTCCCGGCCGAATGCCACGGCCAGTGGCAGGCCCACGTAACCCAGGCCGATCACCGCGAACCGGGGCGCTTCCGCCGCCGACACCGGCACGCTCATCAATGCACCCGCCATGCCGGCAGCGGCGGATCGCCCACTGCCGCCGCTTCGGCCATCACGCTCATTCGCTGCCCACTCCGGGAAGTCTTCGCAAGAGGGCTACAGCGTAACGGTGTCAGGACCTTGTCGCCAAGGTCAGGAGCCCAGTGCGACCGCGGCAGGCTCCAGCTCGCCATCGGCCCCGGTCCAGGCCTGCAGCAGGTGCTCGAACCCCACGCTGCCCAGCGTCAACCCCGGCCACGCCTCACCGACGATCTGTGCCAGCAGCTCCGCCTCGATGCGTCGCGTCCCCATGTTCCAGCGGGGGAACGCCCGCTGCGGCACGGGCGCCCGGCACAGCACCTTCAGCTGGGTATGGCTGCGGGCATTGAGGATGCGCGGGAACACCGAATCGATACCATCCTCCGGACCTTCGAGATACTGCAGGAAGCGTGCACCGTCGAACATCAGCACCCCGGTGACGCCAGCCACGCGATTGAACGCCGTGGCATCGGCCAGCAGGCGGTCAAGATCGGATGTCCGCAGATCGGCGCGGGCATCGCTGACGTAGGCGATCGCGTAGAGCGACATCAGGTGGCTCCCCCCCTGGGGACGATGGTCGGGACTATGGCATGAATGGGCGATACAGTTAAGCACGCCGTGCGATGCCCGGCCGCCGGTGCTGGAGCCCCCGCTGGGCTACAATCGGCGCCGCACTGCAGGCCCGGATGGCGAAACTGGTAGACGCATCGGACTTAAAATCCGCCGACCGCAAGGTCATGCCGGTTCGATTCCGGCTCCGGGCACCAAGGCTTTCGCGACATTCGGTGGCCTCCATTTCGCTCCGCAATTTTTTCGTCGCTCCGCAATCAGCTCAAACCGCATGATGCCAATCGACCAACGCATGACGCATGCGTCTGGATGTCGCGGGTAGATCAGACACCCCGCCGCAGCTGCTGCAGCGCCGCCCTCACCCGCGCCTTCTGAGGATCCCTCGCCCTGGGCTTGATCGCTGCCGGCGGCTTGCGCGGCTCCAGCGCTTCCTTGATCCGTGTCAGATCCAGCGCCCCAGACTCAGCCAGGCGGCGCGCCTGTTGCTGCTGCGCACGCGTTGGCGGCAGGCCAGGCAATGGCGGCGGCAGTTGGATCGGAGTGCTGTCCGTCAACCGGGCGACGGCCTCGCGCAGAGGCAGATCGGGATAGAGCCTGGCCGCGCACCAGCGCTCGGCGTACCGCTTCGCCTGGCGGACGCTCGCGGCGCGCACTTCCTTCACCTGCCACATCTTTTGGCCTTCCATCCACAGGCGCACGCCAGCACCGCCATCGGGGGCAACGCCGGCCGTTTCCCGGCCGTTGTACCAGAGCGCCCAGCGCTCACCTGTCTGGACCCATCCGCACGGGATTGGGGCGGTGCGGAAACCATGGTGGCCGTGCGAGGGAAGCATGGCCGCAAGGATACGACCGGTGGTCGCAGATTCTGCGAACGCGGCCGACATCTGCCTGAATCGTTCGGGCTGCCAATTGTTAAGGCCTGCATCGGCAGTTTGACGAAATCGTCAATTTCCCCGAACTGCAGGGCCGAGCAAGGTTCGGCCCTCTCCGTAATCCGTCACTGCTTGCGCGGCTCAGGCTTGCAGCACCTGTCGCGCCCGGTCCAAGAAGTATTCGCGGACGGAAGGGTCATGGATCTTGTCAGCGGCATGGAAGCTGGCATCTGCCAACCGGGCCTCGTCCGCGACCAGGCTTGCCAGGAACTCGTCAGCGATTTCGCGACTGTGGATTTCGAACTTTTCGATCATCTGCATGCTCCGTTGTTGGGAGCGCAGAACGTAGACCTAGCGGACTCGCGAGTCAACGAAAAATCTATTATTTCGCTATATTTTTCAATAGCTTGTAACACAACCATACCAGCAGTGTTATGCGCACAGGACGAGACCGTAACGCCGGCGCTGGAAGCTCTGCACGCCATGAGCACGACCGGCCGGGCTACGCTCCGGCCATGTGCGGCCGATTCGTCCAGCTCCCCGTCGTCAACTTCGGCCAGGCCGAGCTGGCTGACCTTGCCCCGGGCCTGGCCGAGATCCAGCCCACCTACAACCTCGCCCCGACGCAGCGGGCGTCGGTGATCCTGGACCGCGGCGAAGGCCGGCAGGTCACCCGGCTGGCGTGGGGCCTGCTGCCGTTCTGGGCCAAGGCCAAGGGCCTGCAGGGCTCGACCATCAACGCCCGCATCGAGACCGTGGCCACCAAGCCGGCCTTCCGCACGGCGTTCAAGAAGCGCCGATGCGTCATCCCGATGGCCGGCTACTACGAGTGGTCGGTCAGCCCGATCGATGGGAAAAAGGATCCATGGTTCATCCACGCGACCGAGCCGCTGCTGGCTGCCGGCCTGTGGGAGGACAGCAGCCCGCTGCTGCCCGACGGCAACCTGGGAACCTTCACCGTCATCACCGGGAACAGCAGCGGCGTGTCGGCCGACATCCACGACCGCATGCCGGTGTGGCTGCCGGCCAGCCAGATCGATGAGTGGATGGCCGCCAGTCCCGACAATGCGATGGCGATGCTACTGGCCAGCGAGCCCCCATCCATGGAGGCGTACCGCGTCAGCCGTGAAGTGAACACTCCCAGGAACAACCGTGAGGACCTGCTACAGCAGGTCGCTTAGCCAAATCGGGGGGAACCTCTGCACCTCCTGAGACTCGTTCCTTTTCTCACGGGCCAATATGCATGATAGTCTTCGTATTTTCACGAACCCATAACACCTAGACACGGGGACAAGGAAGTGAAGGTTCTCATCAGCAGTGCTGTTGCGCTTTGCATTGGCGTATCCGGCGGCATTGCCGCGCCAGCGATAATCTCAAAGGCAAAAAGTGCCCGCGACCAGTGGGACAATACCGTAGCGAAGGAATGGCCAGCCGAGTTCGTTGTCCAAACAACCAGTAAAGGTCAGAAGCTCTTTGCTCACGCACCAAAGGAGTTAGGAAAGCGTCCTTTGGTCATAAGCCTTCACACTTGGTCAGGCAGCTATGATCAACATGATCAGCTCGCGCCTTACGCAGCCGCTAACGGCTGGAACTATGTTCACCCTCAGGTGCAAGGGCCCAACAATCATCCCGGGGCTTGCCTGAGTGACGCCGTTCTGGCTGACATTGAAGATGCATACGACTGGGCGATTGGCAACATGGATGTAGATGTTTCCAACGTCGTAGTCGTAGGCGTGTCAGGCGGCGCGTATACCGCCCTAGGATCGATGCTGAAAAGCAAAATTCCTGCAAAAGCTTATTTTGCCTGGGTGCCAATTACGGACTTAGCCGCTTGGAGGAACCAATCCGCCAAACGTAACCAGAAGTATTTGGCAGATATTGAGGCATGCGCAGCGGTTGCTGGTGCATACTCATTGGATGAGGCAAGGCGTCGTTCACCAATGAACATACCACTGGTTGAAGGACGCAAGTACCCCCAGCTGCATCTGTTTGCTGGACTTCATGATGGATTCAACGGCTCGGTTCCTACGTCGCACTCAATTCTTTTCTACAACCGACTAGCCAAGCACTATGGTGCCAGTGAGAGCGATCTCGTCAACGCGGAGCAGATGGCCGCAATTACCACCTTGGCATCAGAAGTCGAATCAGAAGATTTAATTGGGGATCGAGACATCCACCTCCGTCGCACGGTGCCAGGCGTTTCTTTGACAGTCTTCGATGGAGGCCACGAAATGCTAGTGGCCTACACCGCTGAGACAATTGCGCGAACGATCTCAAACTAGATTTCGATCCCGCTGGTCGCGAGCGATGCCTTGACCGAGGCGTACATGTTCTGGATCGTGACCTGCGCCAGCACCCGGTCGAACCAGTACGCCGACAGCGCGCCGCGCACGCTCTGGTTCAACGTGCCCGCCGAAGCGCCCAAGATTCGGTGCGTGGCGATGCTGGCCGGCAGGGTGGCGTTGGTCACCTCCGCCATGCTGCCCGTGCGCGGCCGGTACAGCCGCAGGATGCTGGCACCTGCACCGGGACGGTTGTCGAAGGTGCCGACCACCATTTCCCAGCGGTCACCGCCATCCTTGGGCAGGCTGGCCGCGTAGTTGGTGCTGCCGGCGCGCGCCAGGGCGACCAGGTTCCCGCCGCTGCTGACACCGATGCCGGCGGAGTCACCGCCCGAAGTGTTGGCGTTGCCCATCAGCGTCTGGTTCACGCCGCCAGCGGTCTGCCGGAACACCGACATGAACGACAGCGGCAGGTTGGCGGCCGCAGGCACGTACAGCGCGGTGCCGGTGGCCACCGAGACTGATTGCGAGTCGACCTCGTAGGAACCCCCGTTCGAGAGCTGCGCATCCAGCCCTGCCGCGATGCGGTTGTTCAGTGCGAAGTTCAGCGTCTTGGCCAGACGGAAGTGGCCGTCCGGCACCACGCCACCCCAATCGATCGGCGGTTCCAGGTCGAGGATGATCGTGTCCGGGAACGAAGCGGGCGCGGCGTACTGGCGAATGATGGTGGGCATTGGGTCGTCCTCACAGATAGTTGTACTTGCAGGCCAGGGCCAGCGGCGGGTTGGCGGAAAGGTGGAAGCCGCCGTCGTTGACGGTCAGTAGGCTCCTGGCGTCTGGGTCGTACCAAATGCCCTCAATTGCCTGAGATCCCTTCAGCGTGTGCGTTTCCAGCAGGGCCATCGTGTCGGCGTCATAGACCAAGGCCTGGCCGTCGACGCCGTTGGCGCCCACCGTGGCCCACAGGCGATTTCGCCCCTGTTCGTAGTGCAGCTGGTCGGCCTGCGGGTGGATGCCCGTCTGGGTGCGAAGCACCGAGCCGTCCGCGCACGACACCAGCCGGATCGTGCTGGTGCCCTCGTCCGGGGTGTAGATCGCATCCAGGTCGGGCCGGTAGGCGATGCCGTTGAGGGTGTGCGACACCACGATCTCGTCCAGCAGCTTCACGCCCGCCAGGGTGATGTGGCGGATGATCTTGTTCGTCTTGTCGGCAAACCAGATCGTGTCGTCCGAGGTGTCCCAGGCCACGCCCTGAATCGACTCGATGCCCGGGAAGGCAGCCGTGTTGCAGGGAAGCTCCCAGAGGATCCGCCGCATGTCCGGCGAGGTGCACACGATCGAGCACAGGAACGGCGCCGTCTGGCCACCCGAGCTTCCCTCATAGGCGCGACCGTCGTTGCCGACCAGCCTGCAGCCCAGCCACTTCCCCGTGCTGATCACATCCAAGCCGGTGCAGGTCCAACCGCCGCTGGGATTCTCGCCGTGCGCGCCGTTGGGAAGCGATGTCTGGTCCACCAGCACGAACTGCGTCGGCTCGGGCGTTCCGCTCGGCCACTGCGACCCGTCGGCCCAGAGAATCCGGCCCACTCGCCCTACGCTGTCGATCTCCACCAGCAGCGCGTTCTCCAGGGAGCCCGCAAGCCCCTGCGCCCACTCCTGGTAGTTCCCGTGCCAGTCGATGCGACCGTCCACCGCCGCGGTGCTGGAGTCCACCATTGCCACCGTCATGCCGCCCACCTTCGTTCGCAGAAATTCCCGGGTGCCATCGGCATGCACGGCAAAGGCGACGTTGCCAGCCATATCGCTATCGATCTCGATGTATCCCCCTGTGATGGTAGACACGAGCCGTCCGGCAACCTCAGCAACTTCCTGTTTGTCAGCCTTTTGCGTCAGTACATCCTCAGAAACCCACTGCAGCCCAGCCTCGACCATGATGTAGCGGCCGCTGTTCGGCACCTCCTGGCCCGATACGGGGTCGGTGTGGCTGCCGGTGTCACCGATCACCGCTACCTGGCGGTTCAGGGGGATGCTGCCCGCTCCCGCCGCAGCGCTGGCCGCAGCCCAGGTGGGGAACTCGATGGTGCTGCCGTTGGCCAGGAACTCATTGAAATCCGCCTCAATCCCGTTCCAGCTGCGGCGGGTCACGCCCCGACGGTCAACCCACGTCCGAGCTGATCCGTTGATGCCGGCATCCAGGTTCTCGGCGTTGTCGTACAAATCCAGGGGCGAGGGCGAGCCCACCGGATTGCCGGTGTTGTACTTGGTCATCTGGGTGCGTCTCCAGGAGTGCTACGGCGCGGTGGCGTCGTCGTATTGGTAGAAGGCGGGGTCGTACTGCAGGGCGGTCAGCTCTACCGAGCCGTCCTCGCCGGGCGTGAGGTCGGCCAGAACGGCGTCGTACCCAGCGCGCGTGCTGTCGCAGAAGATCAGCTCCGGCGGGTCAATCGTCGGGTCGTCCATGATCCAGGTGTTGAACGCGTGTTCACCTGGCAAAGCGGAGGCGGCGATGGTGAGGCGGTGGTCATCCACGCGCGTCGGGACGATCACATTCGACAGCGTGCCGTCCTGGAAGCGCACCAGGCACCGCGGGGCCGGCAGGCTCCAGTCCAGGTATTCGCCCACCTCGATCAGCAGTTGGGTTCCCTCGAGCCGTGCCGATTCGATCATGGCGCTGATGGTGCTCGATCCCGGAATGTCGTCGAACAGCTTCACGCGATCGCCGTACTGATAGACCAGGCCCATCATTTCCGTCTTGGTCTTGTACGTGAGACGCTGACCTTGGTGCTTCATCAGGCGCCGCATACCGATCCGATACGCGCGATCGCGTGTTCCAACGCCCTGCAGCTCGTAGGTCTCCACCTTCCACGGCTCAGTCACACCGGGCAGCCGGCATTGCACCGTCTCGGCCGCCCACGTCACCTCATCGATGTAGGTCACGTCCACGCCGTCATAGTCATCCGGCCCAGGCGCGATGAAAGACGTGGTCAGCGGCTCCAGCTGGCGCTGCGGCGAGATACCGCCGCGCCAGGCCTTGACCCCTTCCCTGCCCGCCGAGCACATCGAGTCGATCAGCAGGAAGTAGCCCATGCCGGCCTGCGCTGCCAGCTGCAGCATGTCCAGAGCGCTGGTCCCGGACTTCTCCGCGCTCAAGTCGAAGAACTCTCCCCGCGGCGTCCAGTAGGTTTCCTCCAGGTGCTGCAGCGTGTCCATGTCGATCTGGTCACTCGGCAGGCCCAGGGAGCGCATCACATGAATCATCGCGCCACTGATGCTGCGCGCGGCGCCTTCGTCGTACAGGCGCGTTGCCTCCACGTTGAACCGCCTGTCCGTCTGGGCAGCCAGCTTCGTGCCGGTGGTCACCGTAAGGCCAATGGTGGTCAGGTCGTCGTAGCGTGTCGGCCGCTGCGAGAGCCGCGCGCGCAGCCCCTGCCAGAAGCACGCGTCCCGGGCCGAGTTGCCACCACGCTCGGTGACGCGCCGCACGCGCACCTCGATCTGCCCCGGCGTCACCAGTTCGATCCGCTCAGTGAAGCCCAGCGCGTCCTCGGACGTGGCCGTGTAGACGTGAGTGCGCACAGACCATGCGTCGCCAGATCCGAACACCCGCCAGGCCACCCGCACCGTCACGGTGAACGTGCGCTTGTTGCCCTTGTCCGTGTACCAGATCAGGCCGCCCGGAAAGTTGAAGTCGTACTCAAACGCGTCGGTGGTCTCCCCACTCGGGCACACCAGGAACGGCCCGAGCCATTCCTCTCCCTCCTGGAATCCGGTCGCCCGGTAGTCGGTTGCCGTGCGGGTGGTCCAGCCCGGCCAGCCGGTATCGATTACGCCCCCCTCGGTCAGGCGCTGCACTGTCAAGGTGAGGCCGGACACTGAGTCGATGCGGTACTCACTCTGACCCCGCGACATTGCCAAAGACACAGTGCCCGGAGGCAGACCACCGAACGCGGTGCCGGCGGCGCTGTCATACGCCAGCGTCACCCGCGGGAACGTTGCCGGTGTCCCGCCCGTGGTTGCCTCGCCAGACGTGGCGGTCGGGCTGCTGCCAAACACGGCCGCCGGCAGGCCGCTGTAGGTGATGCTCCCACCGACATAGGGGCTCGACGCCTCGGCAATGGTCACCACACCGCCAGACTGGGTTGCCACCAGGCCGCTGTCCACGAGCTGGTCGTTGATTGCAGTCAGCAGCACGCCGATGGTGATGTAGTCGGCCACCAGGGCGATGCTGTAGGTCGTACCGCGCCAGGTGATTCCGAAGGTGACAGGAGAACCGCTGAAATCGAAGCTGCTGGCTGCCGCAGATCCTGTCACCCGCGCCGGGCTGCCACCTTCACCGGGAACCGCCGGAGACCCGGGAACGTAGCTCGCTACGAACAGCGCATAGTCCGCGCTGTTGTAGGTCAGCAGCACCGGCATCCCCACGTAGGGAGCCAGCTCATCCACCGCACTGCCGGCGATGATCGAATACAGGCCGCTTGTGGTTGCCGTAAACGTGGCAGCCACCTTCAGGGTCAGCACCGCGCCAACCGTCCAGCTGGCAGGCACGGACGTCGCAGGGCGCTCCTTCCCGTCCGCGTCGGTGACGGTCGCGTTGTTCAGAGTGATCACATTGCCGGACACCGTTACCGAGTCCGCGTTGATACCCGTGGCCACGTCCGCTGTGTCGCTCAGATCCAGACCCGCCGTTCCCGAAGCCGTCGCGCCAACCTCGGTGGAGTTGACCCAGTTCTCAGAGCGAACGTCTCCGCCCACGTCGGCGCCCGGTGGATAGATGGTCATCTCGACATCGCTCCCGAAGGAGCTGATCGGCGTGTTCCCCAGCCGCGCTGATCCCACCGGGATGATGTGGCTGCCCTTGCCGACGCAGACGAACATGTGGGTTCGGTAGGTGTTGCCGCCGACGAACCGGGAGACCGGCTGCACCAGATAGTCGGCCCACACCCGGCAACGACCCATCACCTCGCGGATGGGGCTACCCAACCGCGCGGAATTCGCCCGCGCCGTGTCGAGGCTGAGGCTGTCGCCTTGCCCGAACCGGCTTCCTGATGGCAGGTTTGACGCCATGTAGATGGCGTAGGCCGCCACGACGGCCACCACGACCCAGTACACCACTGCGGCGGCACCCTCGTAGTGAGGCACTGGGTAGATGCGGACATCTGCATCCGCATCGATCCATGTCGAGCCCCATGCCTCTACGGGTACGGTGGCACCGTAAACTTCCACCTCGATTGGCTGCTCACCATCGCCGGTGTATCCGCGCACCTTTGACCGCAGCCAGCTGTCGACGGTTACCCGGCCGTGCTGGTGCGTTTCCAGCGCCTCGCCGGGCATCCGCGAAGGGAACACCCGGATCACGCGTAATACTCCACCCGGTTGAACCGGCGTTCGAAGCGCGCCACCGGCAGCACGGTCACGTTCCGGCCATCGTTGCACTCCAGCGTGCACATTCGGCCCTCAACCTCCACCAGCACGGCCACATGCGTCACCATGCTGCCTTCGTAGCAGAACGCCACAGCGCCCTCCACAAGGTCGCTGCCGGCGTGCTGCAGGACGGCCTGCTGCGCCAGCTCGGGCAGGTCCTCACGGGTCGCGCCGGGATGCTCGTCCCAGGCCGGGAGGCCAAGGTCGCGCCGGACCTCGTTGACCACGCCATAGCAGTCCAGCTC
This sequence comes from Stenotrophomonas genospecies 5, assembly GCF_054473825.1. NCBI lineage: Bacteria > Pseudomonadati > Pseudomonadota > Gammaproteobacteria > Lysobacterales > Lysobacteraceae > Stenotrophomonas > Stenotrophomonas genospecies 5. Next base: position 440,256 of record NZ_JBTMUW010000001.1, on the reverse strand, counting down.
GGGAAACACGCGGCCACCGCTGACCCAGACCACATCCAGGTACTTTTCCAGATCGATGCTCATGAGATGTAGCGAAGCCCAGGATGTTGGGACAGGTTGAAGCGATCGCGAGGCCACGCGGTGTCCAGGATGTTCATGAACCCGGCGGTCACCTGGACCTCCGTGGCCGACCACTGCCCACCCTTGATGACCATGGACAGAGGCCGCTTGATGGGGGCCAGCAGATCGCTGCTCAGGTAAACCCGCAGGGTGACTGTCATCGCTTGCTTCGACGCCAGTGCTGCACGGATCCTGCTGCTCACCACACCGTCGATGTTGGTCAGCGCAAAACGCAGATCCTGAACGCCGTCCGCGTTTCGGGCAGGCTTTGCCACGTCCATGCCGCAGGCCTTGAACGTGACCGTCTCGCCTGTCTCCAGCACCGCCCGCAGATCCTCCCAGCCCTTTGTCAGGTAGTAGGTATCGCTGCCCGCCGAGATGGCCAGAGTCTCGTGCTCGATCTCGATGCCCCCGGAGGCATACAGCCGTTCCAGAATGCTCATGGCTGTGGCCACTCCCTGTTTGCTGCCAGATCGATCACGCTGGCCCGCAGGAATCCGTCCGGGAACTCCGTCCACCCGTCCGCAAGAAGTGGACGCAGGTACAGCTCGAGCGGTGCGGTGAACATCCAGAGGTTGCCGTTGGTCAGCGTGGGCCCGTCGTAGATGTCAGTGAACCGGGCTTTGTAGTAATCCATGCCCAGAGGACTGCGAAGCCGGCACGCGAACCACGCGACACCATCTGACAGCTGTTCCTGAAACCACTTCTCGAACAGAGCCGCCTGCTGGTCGTTGAGTAACCAGCGCACTTCGGCCTGGCTTGGCGTCGCAGTGTACGCGCGCCGCGGCAGCGAGCGCCCGCTCACAAAGGTTGATCGGATCAGTGGAGACACGTGGCGCAGGCCGTACCCCTCGCGCAAAGGCTCCGGCAACCACTTCGGCTGCATGATCAACGCCATTAGCCGACCTTCCTTCTGACGTTCCAGTTCGACCGCATCGCCCGTGACTGGGGACCTGTGCCGGACGTGGTGTCGGCAACGCGGTCCTGACGCGCCAGCATCACCGCCCGGGTTACTGTCTGCTCCTGCATCAGCCTCTCCCGCTCGCTGATGGAGCCGTTCACATTGAAGTTGAACTCGTAGTTGTCGCCGCGCCCGCCACTGACTGAATCTCGCGACACCCGATCCAAGGTCGCATCCAGCTTCGCGCTGGTTGCTGCGGTGGTAACCCGCTCGCCCTTCTGCAACAACCAGGTGCCTGTCTCGGGCACGCTATCAATACCGTCGTGAGCCATACCCACGGCAGATACCTCACCGACGAGATTGGCAACAGCCGCAGCTGCGGCGGCCATTGCAGCCAGGTTTGCGGGGAACGGGAGGCCGCTCGAAAGCGCCGAGCTGACAGCATCCTTTGCGGCGAGGGCAGCCTTGGCCACCGAGAACGCCTTGCTGATCGCGAAAGCAGCTCGGTAGATGCCAGACTGCTCGCCGAAGCCAGCGCGCATCACACCCGCGACGGCAGACAAACCCTGCTCCGCAGCTGTCAGGCCAACCTGCCACCTAGCCTTGTCCAGTTCGTCCAGCCTTGCCTGATGCGTGGCAGCCAACGCCGCCTCTTGGCTGTCCCATTGATCATTCAGATCAGCACGGGCCTTCCTGTACTCATCCAGGGCCTCAAGCTGCGCAGCGTAACGCTTGTTCTCCTCCTCGACAGCCTTGTCGATCTTGGAGAACTCACCGCTGGCGCCACCGTACAGAGCGTCCGGGCCGCGGTACTCGCTACCCACCGATCCGCCCACCTGCTCGATCGCCTTCCCGGCTACCTTCGCGAACTCCGGGTCGTTTGCGGCGCCCACGGCAGCGGCAGCCTGGAGAACCTTCAGTCTGTCGCGCGCCAACTCAACGCCCAAGGAATCCTTCTTGTTGAGCTCTTCCTTCAGCTTGACGAACGCCTCAGTTGCCTTAGCAGCTTCCTCGTTCGCTGACTTCACCCCTGCCAGCCTATCGATCTCCGTCGCCAGCGCGCGCAGTCGCCCCTGCTGGGCAGCGTTCAGGCCCTGGAGGCTGCCCTGGACCATTTCAAAGTTCAGGCGCTGCAGCTCGGTGGCCCGCCCCGAACGATCTGCACTGGTATCGAACAGCTCGATCTGACGCCGCAACTGCAACCCGGTTGATTCATAGGCCTGCTGCAGCTGCTTCTCAGCGGCAAGACGCTTCTTCGCGTTCTCAGCGTCGGCTGCGGCCGCAGTGGCCGCAGCGCGAGCGGCGGCATCGCCGGTGACTCCATCCGGAACAGACGCAGCAGCAGTAGCTATTTTAGCGGCCTGCTCCATCATTCGCTGGCCCTCGGCCAGCTTCCTCTGCTCCGCCTCAATCTCGCCACGCAGGCGCTGAATCACCGTCTCTGGACGCGACAAGAGGTCCGATGGGATCAGCTCACTGGCGTTGAGCGTCGACAGGCCAAGCGTTCGCCGCCCGTTCTGCACGGCATCGATCGTCCGTTGCAGGCGCTCGATACGCTCCTGAACGCGAATCACATCGGTGGCGTCGGGGCCATTAAAGCGGGCCGCCAGCTCTTCGGCGACGAATTTCGCCACATTGCCGGTGGTGGCTGCGAACTGCGCCAGCGTTCCGATTGCCTCGACCGCACCGGAGATCAGGTTGTTGAACCCCTCCCTCGTGGCGGGATCGTTCAGCGTGGCGATCAGCTCGTTGACCGCATCGGTTGCGCCACGGAGACTGCCGTCGCCGGCAGTAGTGATGTCGTTGAGGGTATTCCCCAGCGCCTGCAGTGCGCCTCCGAAGGTGTCCCGAGCGGCCTGCGCGGCGCCAGCGTAGGACTCTTCGAGGATCTCCAGGATCATCACCTGGGCCTCGCCTTCCTTGCCGGCCTTCACCAGCTCGTCGATCGTGCCGCGCACTTCCTTCGTGAAGGCCGCGCCGAACCCCTGCTGCGCCAGCGCGGCGGCGGCCTTGCTGGGCGATTCCAGCGCGCGGCCGATGGTCTCGGCGGACTGGGTGACGCTGATGCCAAGTCGTGCTGACTGATCGATGACCGCCTGCATGGCGCGGGGGATGTTGGAAGCCAGGATGCCCGAGTAGGACAACAGGCGGGTCTGAGCCTCCACGATCTCGCCACCACTGAACGTGGACTTGCTGGACAAGGTATCAGCCATGTCCAGCAACTGCTGGCGGGTGTATCCGGCCGCCCCTCCCGTAGAACGGATGATGGCGTCAAGCTGTGCCACTTCTCGCTCGGCCGCAATGGTATTGCGGCCGATCATCACGACCGCCGCTGCGATCGCCGTGCCCAGCGCAACACCAGCGAGCTTCGCCTCTGCTTCGACCTTCTTGCGCCACTTCTCTGCCCGGCGCTCGGACTTGTCCAGGCCGGACGCAAAGCCGCCGACCTCGGCGATCACGTCGATGGTCAGCGTACCAAGGGACCGGGACATAGCTCTCTCTGCTGCAGGGGCTGGCCGGCGGCCAGCCAGGTTGATGCGCACCCGATGGCGTGGCTACCACTGCTTCATCGCCTCCTCGAGGCTGATGGGCTCGGCATCCACGTGGGGCATGAAGTCAGTGGGCTTGAATGCAGCGCTGCCTGGCTTGCGGTTCGAGTTGGCGAACAGCGCCGCCATCATCCCTGTCGCTGCATCCATCCGGCTGCCCAGGTTCAGGCTGCCGCGCCGGGCTCGATAAACGCTCCAGAGCTGGAACTCCCGGATGGAGAGGCGCTCCTTCGCCTCCCCGATGCTGCGGCCGCCAATCCCGTTCAGGACCAGCTCGCACCACAGCTCATCCTCCGGGGTCAGCTCGTAGCTTTTCCCAGGTTGTTCACCTCGCCGATGGCCATCAACAGCGCCACCGACAGGTTGCCGTCCAGGGCACCGCGCTCCGGATCGGCCTCTCCGGTGATATCGGCAACGGTGAACACTGCCTTGCCGTCCTGGTCGCAGATGCTGGCCGCGATGCGGCCGGCCACGCCGTCGTGCTTGTTCGTGGCCGACAGCACGTCCGACACGGCCGCCTGGAAACCCAGCGGGCGCACGTACACCGTGGCGGTCAGTTCCTCGTCGCCCTGTTTCCAGCGGATTTCCTTCTCCACCGGGCGGCCGGTGAACGCGCCGACCTTCTGCAGGCCGGCCACGCTCAGGTTGACAGTGCGTGCGGCGGCCGGCTTCTTGGCTCCCCGGCTCACGGCGTTTCGGCCTTACGCAGCCAGACGCCCGAGCCGCTTCGCTGCATGGTCGCCGCGGTGGTGACCACCGCATTGCCCTGGAAGTCGAACGGGAAGTCGCTCACGTAGGCCTGGAAGGTGTACCAGGTGCGGGTGTTAGGCAGGACCAGTTCGGCCACGGTGGAGCGCTCCGCCGTGGCCGCGGCGCCCGTGCCAGCGCCGCCGCTGAATGCAACAGTGGGGACACTGGTATAACCGGTGCCGGGGTTGGTGATGTTGACGCCGATCACCGAGCCCGAATCGACAATGGCCGTGGCCGTTGCACCGCTGCCGCCACCACCGGTGATGGTCACGGTCGGTGCCGACGTGTAACCGGTGCCGCCGTTGGTCACTTCGATGGTCGAGATGCTGCCGACCTGCTGAACGGTGGGTTCGATGTCCACCCCATCGGACCAGCCGATGGCCCACTGGATCGGGTCGCCGCCGTCCACCTGCTCGGCCAGCTGCCAGAACAGGTAGTGGCTCTCGTTCTTCGGATCGGCGTTGATGGTCACCGACGCCTGGCCAGGCGTGCGCAGGCCCTTCTTGTAGGTGCGCGTGTTGGTCTCGGACAGGCAGGTGTCGTCGATCTGGTCCGCCGGCGCGGTGCCGGGGTTGAAGGCCGTGATGCACTCGATCTCACGGACAGTGCCGTTGATCAGGCCGTACAGCTGGGTTCCTTGGGTCAGGATGCTCATCGTTTCTCCTGCGGGCAATAAAAAGCCCCGCAGTGCGGGGCGTGGGTGGGGATGTAGCGGGCGTTACCGAGGGACCAGCCAGTCCACATCGAATGACAGGCGCAACAGCTTAGTTTCGGGGTCAAGCACCTGGCTGCCCCAGCGGGTGATGTACCCGCGAGGTTCGAAGGCATCGCGCAGGGCGGTAGCGCCCTCGACCAGTGATGCTTCGTCCTTCGCATACACGTCGACCTGCGTGGTCAGCGCGTCCACGTCAGGGCGCTGGGCCAAGTAGTTCTCGGGGCTACCGCCTACCGTCTGCCAAACCGCATAGGGCAGCGCAGGCGGCTTTTCGATCAGGCCGAACGGGTAGACACGGGTCGGTGCGTCCCCAAATGCCAGCCGCACCGCTGTGGAGGCGATGCACAGCGGAAAGATGGGGGGGATCATGCCGCCCCCTGCTTCGCCAGCACGCGGTCCAGCGCCTGGTTGAAGCTCCGCGCGAACACGTCGACGGCCTTCTGGCCGGCCTGATACGGCACCGGCCTGAAGATCGGCTGCGCAGCCATCTTCGAGGTGCCGAACTCCAGCAGGCGCCAGTACCAGGTGATGCCGCCGGGGTTGCTCGTTCCCTGCTGAGCGGCGCGCCCAGCCTGTGCGCCGCCCAGAACGCCGACACGGAACGCCAGCACACCGTCCTGCTTGAACGCGCGTGCATTCCAGCGCACCGCGACGTTCTTCCAGATGGCGGTCTCGGTCTCGTGGTCATCCACGCGTCGGGCGTTGCTCTGCGCCTGGTCGCGAAGCACGTTGGCAGCGCGGCGCAGGGCGGCGCGGCCGCCTTTGTAGTTCACCTCTCGCTTCACCTGCGCCATCTTGTTGCGGATGCCGTCCAGGCCGCTCACGTCGAATCGGATGCCATCAGCCATCGTTGACACCCTCGCTGCACGGAAGCGTGAGGTACTCCAGGCCACTGACCGGGTCGGGCAACACACCATGGATGTTCAGTATCTTGCCCCGGAACAGCACCCGGCACTTGTCGGTCACGTCATTGCGGTGGCGGATGGTCACCCGCAACGTGACCTCGCTCTCGACCGCCTTCCCTGCCACGAATTCGCGGGCCGACAGCGGCGACACTTCCGCCCACACATCGGCCAGCAACTCCCAGCTGACGGTCTGCGCGCCGGTCGCAGGCGACTGCCCGTAGACCTGACGCTGCAGCTGCACCCGGTGGCGCAGCCGGCCGGCGGCGATCATCGCGGCTTCCCGCTCAGGTAGTTGCCCGAGCCCGCCTGTTCCGCCTCGGCGCCCTCACTGTCGCAGAGGTAGTCCACCAGCCGGTTAACCGCCATGGCGTTCTCCATGTCGGCCTTGGTCTTTTCCTGCAGCGCCGCCACCAGCTGGTGCGTCGCCTCGGTCTGGGCTCGCAGCGCGGCCAGCAATTCGCTTTGCTCGTTCATTCGCTTCTCGCATCCATTTCATGAGCCAGGCGCGACGCCGCGCGCAGCCGGAGCAGGCCACTTCAGACGCCGAGCCCGACCCGGTACGGCCACAGCAGGCTCCGGGGACCATCCTTCATCTCGGAGACGATCGTCCCGGTGATGACGCTTTCTCGGTTGGCGTAGAGATGGCCGAGCGTGAGCAGGATCGCCGCACGAATGGAGTCGTTCACCACCATGGGCTCACAACCGGCCGTACCGGCCAGAACAGCGGCCGCCATGCTGGCGGCGTCAGGGAACACCTTCCGGTTCATGAACTCCTGCGCCGCCTCCTCGGCCGCGCCGCCGTATAGCTCCAGCATTGCGTCGTCGGCGCTATCGGCCCGGCAGTGCTGCCGGGCCTGCTCGATGGTGATCAGCTGCATGGCTCAGGCCTGGGCTGGCGTCGCCGCCTTGATGGCGGTTTCGATGGCATCAATCACGGTGGCACGGGCCTTCTCGCCTTTGGCCCGCTCAGCAGCGAGCGCGGCTTCGAGGGTGGCACGATCCGTGACACCGGCCAGCGCGGCGATGACCTTCTCGACCTTCTGCCGCACCAGGGCTGCGCCAGGTTCAGGTGCCGTCGGAGCCACCTTGTTGGCCGGCGCGGGAGCCATCTTGTTCGACGGCAGCGGTGCGGCCTTCCCTTCGGCTCCTTGCGGAGCGATCAAGCCCAGTATCAGCAGCTCCTTCGCACGCGTATCCGGCCCGGTCCAGGGCTTACCGCGCTTCTGGTATCCCCCCTCGGCGTTGGGGTCATTGAACCCCTTCTTGGCGATGTACTTCATGGAATTCTCCTGTGGCGGGCCCGAAGACCCGCCACTTACTTGCACCAGCAGAGGTGCCCTATTTACGGGGTCGGATCTTCGAAGGTGCCGTGCACGAAGGATTCCGGGCGATAGACAGCCAAGGCCAGGCGCTCCTCAGCGCGGATGGTCACCATGTTCTTGCGGAAGTTGTCGCCGTCCTCGGTGGAGACTTCGACGGCAGCATCCTCACGGTCGAAGACCTGGGCTGCGATATCGAACGCACCAACCAGGAATTCGCCCTCCGGCACTGCGGTGGAGTCCACCACCGGAAGCTTCCACATGCGCGGCTGACCACCCTCCACCACGTTCACCCAGATGTAGCGGCCCTGCTCGTCCTTCTGCAGCTCGATGTCCGCCCAGTCCACCGGGTTCAAGGCGATACCGCTGGCGCGGTACTCCGCCACGCGGACCTGCAGGATCGCGCGACGCAGGATGTCAATCTTGGTGTCGCCGGCCTTGCGCAGTGCCTCGTTGAACGCCGTCGCCTGGGGGATCAAGCCGAGCAGGTTCTGGCCGGTGCCGTCGCCTGCCAGCAGCTGGGCTTCTTCCACGTACTTCAGGCCGTAGATGGCGCGGCCGTTGATGTAGCTCTGCAGCAGCGGAACATCGGCCAGAACCTGCTTGGAAGCCAGGAACCAGTGGGCCAGGGTCTTGACCGTGGTGGTCTTCAGCTCGAACGACAGGTCGGACTGCGGCTTCAGCGCGGTTTCCGCCACCGGTGCCGCCATGTTCTGGAAGCCCGATTCCTGCACGAACTCGATCGCGTTGGAGCCCGTGCGACCCGGCATGATGAGGTCGCGGATGGTGAAGGGACGATCCGGGCCGGCAATGATTCCCGGAACCCGCGTCGGCTGAATGGCGGCGCCCACGCCACCGGTGCCAGTGGTGGCGCTGGTGATCGCGGTTACCGCCTTCAGGTTCATACGGGCGATGCCACGCCCCTTGGCAACCAGGTCGTTGAAGCCCTCCTGCTCGGTGAACTGCTCACCGATGCTCTTGAGGTCAACGGGATCGTTGGCCGAGAAGCGACGCGCCAGCTTCTGTTCCACTTCGAGCAGGCGAGCATTGATCTCGATGCCACCCTTGGAAAGCAGTTCCAGCACGCCCTTGGTGTCGTCCAGGATCTTGCCGTGCTCCTTGATCTCGTTGCTGGCCTTCTCGGCAAACACCTTGATCTCGTTGTCGCGTTCGTTCAGCTGGTTGATGAGGCCCTTCAGTTCAAGCGTGTCGTCCAGGGTCTGGGCGTTCTTCATTTCGCGGCCAATCGAGTTGGCCAGTGCGGTGTAGCGGGACATATGTGTGTTCCTCAGAAAGTCGGGAGGGTGAGCCGCCCCAGAACTGGGACAGCCGTGTAGTCTTCAGTCGCCTTGCTCCCGGACTCGCTCCGGTCCAGCAGATGCTTCAACCCGCGGTTGGCGATCACCGCAGATTGGCTTTTCGAGAACCCTGCCTCACGCAGGATCTGCTCAAACTCAGGCATGGTCGGCAGCGACCCATGTGCCAGCTTCGACTTGATGGCATCGATGCGGGCGTCATCGTTTGCCGGGAAGGTGACCAGGCTGATTTCCACCAGATCAACCTTCTTGAGCGTGCGGACGCGCTCCTTTTCATCCCAGCTGTCCTCACGGACGTAGTAGCCGATGGACAGGCCCGACACCGCGCCGGCCTTCATCAGCGCGTGCGCCTCCTTGGCGCGAGCCACCCCGTCGATGATGAGCTGGCCCTCGACCTTGAGCCCGTGCGCATCCTCCACCAGGCCGGTGTACACCCCGATTGGCTCACCGCTGCGGTGCTGCCACAGCACCGGCACTGGCCGGCCCTTGGATTTGATCTCTGCCAAGCTCTCGCTGAATGCTCCAGGCGCAACCACCTCGCGGTAGGAATCGACCGTGCCGAACACCGAGCCGTAGCCAGAGAAAAGGCCGCCATCGCTGACGGCCTTCACGGAGAGATCAAAGTCCCTGATCTTCAGGGCTGCGCTTTTTCGATTCATGTCGTCTTCCCGTCGTCAGATTGCAGCCAAGCCATCAGTGCCGATCGGGCCTGCTGGTCACCTGTGTTGGAGCCCAGCATGTCGATGGGCAGAAGGTTGGATTGCACAGTCAGTTCAGCGGCCTTGCCACCCTTACGCTCGAGGTTCTCGCGCTCACGACAGTCGTCTCGCGAGTAGATGCCGTTCTGTACCATCGTGCTGTAGAAGGAGGCCCTGGCCGCACTATCGGCCCGCAGGAGGCCCTCCACCGCGAACTCGGCGAAGTACTTGGCTCGTTCGACAGGAGCCATCAGATCCTTGCGAATCGACTGTTCGATGCGCCGCAGCCACGGCGCAAGGGAGAAGGTCAAGAACCCGATCATCTGTTGCTCGATTCCAGTGCCCCAGCTGGTGGATTTCTCCGCGTGCCCTACCATGAACGGGGGAACGCCAAACCACCTGCAGATTTCCTCAACGTTGAACGCCCGGGTAGCCAGTAGCTGAGCATCTTCCGGATTCATGGGAACCTGCTGGTACTTCATGCCAGCCTCAAGCAGCATGGTCTTACCGGCATTCATCGCCCCCGCAAACTCGGCTTGCATGTTCTCGCGGAAGGTGGCCCTGTTCTTTTCGCTTAGGATCTGATCGGTGGTCAGCACGCCCCCAACGTTCATCCCGTTGGCGAACACCTTCGACGACGCCTCGTCTGCGGCCATGGCCGCGCCGAAAACTTGGGCGCCGGCTTGGATGGAAGAGATCCCCATCGACCCGTCCGTACTGAAACCACGGATGTGCCACATTCTTTCTTCGGAGATCACGCGCTGACGACCATCGGTGCCCGAGTACCGATACTCAAGCTCACCGGTTGAAAGTCGCCTAACAGCCATTCGCTGTGGCTGCAGAAACTCCAGATTCACCAAGCGTCCGGAGCTGAGCGTCTTCTCTGCGTAAGCATTTCCCCAAAGTAGCAGGCTCACCATGACGACCTCCCAGAACTGCACAGCTGTCATGTCAGCATTTGGCTGGTTGTGCAGGATCTCGTAGAGGGGGTGGTTGTTGGCTGCCACCCTGGTGCCGTCGGGCTTTCGTTCAAAGAACCCAACCGGAAGTGTTGCAATGACCTGGGCAAGTAGCCGCACACATGCCATGGCCGCAGACAGCTGCAGAACCGTGCGCTGGTTCACGGTCTTTCCAGCGCTTGAACCACCGCCGGACCATGCAGCCCAGAACGCTTCATCGGCGAGGCCGGTAGGCACCCCGAGCCACCGGAGAACCGATGACTTGATCTTGCCGGGACCCTTCTGCTTTGCGTCCTTCGTCATCTTCACACCACGATTGGATTTGAGAAGAAGCCGTCCAGGTCGCCCTGGCCATCTTCAGGAGTAATGGATAAGCCAATCGCCATCAGCAGCGCGGTCATGTCGTCGATCTTTTCGCTCGATCGCTTCTTGTCGGGAGCCATATTCATGTTCTGGTCCCGCCGCGCCACCAGGTTCGACGCACACCAGGTCAGAACCGGGTCTCCGTCATGGACCAGGCGCTTGCTCACATAGGCGCGCTCAAGCTCCTGCATGGCTGGGTGGTATGACTTCGGCCCCTGAATGAACTGGACCATCGGAACACCGGCGGCTAGCAGCCGGCCGACAACCTCTGTCGCGTTCCAGCTATCGAAGGCGATCGACTGCACGTTGAAGCGAGCAACAACGTCCAGGATCGACCTTTCGATGTGAGCGTAATCGGTGACCTCTCCCTCAGTGGTTTCAAGGTGCCCCGAGGCGACCCAGCCCGCGTAGGGGACAGTTCCTCGCTCAGTCCGCTGCTTAACCGCCTCCTCTGGAACCCAGCGACGGCCCCAGGTGATGATCTTTCCATCCACGCGCCAGACCAGCCGGAACGATGTCAGGTCGCTGGTGCTGGCCAAGTCCAGGCCGCCCCAGCATGGAACGTCCTTCAGCGCCTCTAGGTCGACAACTCCAGTGCAGGCCGCCCACTTGCGGAGCGCCACCCAGCCATTTGCCGCGGAGGCCGGCCGATTCAGCCGCTTGATCTGGAACTCAGCCAGCTTGGAAGGCATGGCCTTGGCCTCGACCGCCTCCTTTCGGATCGCGCCCAAGAGGTGAGGATTTACCTCGATCAGAGGGTTGGCCTTTCGCCAACTCGCCTCGTCGAAATCCTCGTCCTCTTCGTCGACCGCGTAGAAGACAGCCAGATAGTGATCGGCGGTGTGCTTGAACACGCCGGCGAGCAGCTGCTTCACGAACTGCCTGATCTCTGCCCAAGGGCCGGGATTGGTGTAGCCCTCAGTAGTGGTGAACAGCCAAAGCGGATTGCGGCGTGCACCCGCTGCAGACTGGAGAACGTTCAGCAGGTCCGGCGTCTTGTGAGCGTGGATCTCGTCCAGTCCAACGTGGGATGGGTTCAATCCGTCCTGCGTGCTTGCCTTCGCGTGGATAGGCTTGAAGCTGGCGCCAATCTCCATGCGGCTGATCGACTTGGCCCAGGTCTCAAGGCCATAGGCCTCCCGAAGGTCCGGCGTCTTCTCCACCATCCGCTTGGCAACGTTGAAGATGATCGACGCCTGCGGAAAGGTCGTAGCGGCCGAAATGACCTGGGCGCCTTCCTCGTTCTCGCAGCACTGGCAGTACAGGAGAATCGCCGATGCCAGGGTGGACTTGGCATTCTTTCGTGCCACCGCGAACAGCGCCGACGTGAAGCGTCGCGTGCCATCAAGCTTCCTGAAACCGAATAGCTGGACCACGAAGAAGACATGCGACCTGTGCAACCGGATCTCTGCCGTCTCCCACGATCCCTCTACGTGAGGCAGCAGCTCAATGAAGCCGCAGGCATGGGCTGCATGCTCCGATGAAAACGTGAACGGAGCGCCTCGCTTCTTAGCTCGGTTCAGGTCATCCAGAAACCGCTTGGCTGCTTGACGAATCAGCAGCCCGAACGCTTTACCCTTTCGGTCCTCCACTGCCTCCTGTGCATAGTCGATGGCCACCGCAACGTAGTCAGACGGGTCCGGCCTTGGCCGACGCCGAGGGCGCGCGGCCGCGGTAGGCTTCGCCGGCTTCTTCCTACTTGCCGGGCGTCGCGAGGGCGCCGAACTTGTTGCCGGGCTTTTTCTCGACACCACCAGAACTCACCTTGCGTCTGCTCGCCGGCGTCATCCCGAACTCGGACATCAGCGCCTTCAGCGCGGTCTGTTCAGCGGCTGTGATATCCACCCCTGCCATCTGCTTGGCGACTTGGACCTGCCAGGCGTAGCAGAGCTGCTGCAGTGCATACAGGTCCACGGTCTGGAGAACCTTGGCTGCCACCAGCTGGGGTCCCAGGTCATTCCACATTGCAGCCCCGTTGACGTTCAGGTGCTGCGGCGGGTCGGGGAACACGTCGATCAGGTCGAACTCGGGAGCGTCCGGCGCCTCACGGTCCGGCCGGGCGGTTCCGGCAATCACCTTGAGGGCCGGAGCGGTCGGCTTCCGTCCTCTCATTTTTCAAATCTCAATTTTGACGGTGCGAAAAAAACGTTGGGCGCACGGTCAGGGAGGCGTACCGCCCCAACTTTTGACCCTCCCCCCGACCCTTCTACGGTTGTTGCGATTCATTCGCGTCTACGCGCGCATTTCGGAGTCGGCTTGGCGCCTCGGTGCCAGTTGCCGAACCCGCCATCGTCGGTCGCGGTCTTGCGGTCGTGGCAGGTCTTGCAGAGGGGCTGCCAGTTGTCCGTGTCCCAGAACAGCGCCTGGTTGCCCTTGTGCGGGGTGATGTGGTCGACCACCGCCGCGACAGTTACGTGGCCCGACCGCTGGCACTCAGCGCAGAGCGGGTGCCTGAGCAGGAACGTCGCGCGGGCGCGCTGCCATCGGCTGCCATAGCCTCGCTCAGCCGTGGTCTGCCTCACTGCCTCTGGCGGCACGTGCACCGCCGCCTGCCGTGGCATGGCGTTGTGCTTCGGCGCGCGGCGTGGCATCAGCCTGGTCCGGGGCTTCGGTCCGCCTCGATCACCGCTTGGCAGGCACGGACGTGGTCGTCGGCGTCTCGTCCGATTTGAACAAGAGCGCCCGCGACCTCTGCTCGTAGTTGGGCGTGCGCATCACGTTCGACGGCGCCGGCGACGGCTTGGGACAGGAGGCTGGTACTGCAGGTGGCGAGGTCGTCGCGCAGCTGGAGGCTGCCATCACGCACGCCAGCAGCAACAGCAGCAGGGACGGCCGTGGCCGTGGTGCGGTCTTCTTCATACTTGGCTCCGATGCTGGACAGCGCTTCGGCCTGGCTGTGCTCGATGGCACGGGTCTCGGTGAGCTGCTTGACCTGCCCGGCACTGGCCCCTGCCGCCTGCCGGGCTTCCTTGGTCTCGGCCCGGTCACCGCGCCAGGCCCAGCCGACACCGAACATGCCGGCGGACCAGGCGACAAACACCAGCAGATAGATGGCGTTGCGGTTCACGTCAGGCCCCTGGACCCTTGCGGGTCATGCCGAAGAAGTAGCCAATGACCATGCCGGTAGCGTTGTTCAGCCCACCGATCAGCATGCCGAACGAGTCCTTGTTCTCCGGCGGGATGGCCACCGCAATCAGCGCGGCCATGGCCATGCCCAGCAGAAACAGCACTAGCACGGCGATGCCGACGCGCGCAGCGCCGATGTTGCGAGTCGCGAAGGTCATGCAGCGCCTGCCAGTGAATGGATTTCCTCCAGCGCCCAGTGGTAGAGCTGCTGGTCGATGATGGTCACGCGGGTCAGGCGCTTGCCGCGCACGACCTTGACGGCCACCTGGGTGGACTGCTGCACAGCGAGCAGCACGAACGCAATGCGCTGCTTGGTCGGGTCTGGCTCCTGCAACACCGCCAACGCATCGCTGACCATCTCGCGGATCGCCAGCAGCAGCTCGGCGGTCGGGCTCTTGGCCTTTTGGTTCTCCAGCACCACCAGCACACCCTGCAGCTGACTGACCGGCGAGAGCCGGGCGGCCTTCTTCTTCGAGGTCATGCGGACAGAGCCTTCAGCGCGCGTGCGTAGCGGGCCCTTCTGTCGGCGGCACCGATCTGCCCACCGTTGACTCGCTCCGTGATCTCATCGAAGCGGCTAGCGTCCGCCAGCTTGTTCAGGGATCGGGCATCCCAGAATGCACCCGCCGCTAGAGCGCCCCATTTCGGCTGCTCCAGCGCCTCGGGTTGCGCTTCAAAGTCTGGCACGCCCTTGATGCCCTTCGCCCGCAAAGCGTCGCGGATGGCCGCGTAGTTGGCTCGGCCGGTGTTCTGGATAGGGCCTCGACCACGATAACGGTAGCCATCGCCACTCGCCTCAGAGCCGTTGCCCAGGCGGTTGGCATACGCGTTGTTGCCGATCGCGACCGGCTTCCGCTCCAGCGCGCGCGCCAGTTCGTTCGGCTTCCTCGGCTTGGCCTTGGGGTTGACTGCGTAGCGGCTGGGCCAGGTGTCGGCCATGCCCTGCGCACCGTAGTTCAGGTTCTCGACGGTCCGCGTCAGGCTGGCCGATTCGTGACCTACCTGCGCCAGGAACGCTGCCACCCGCTTCGGGGTGCTGATGCCGAACGCCGTGCAGGCGTCGGTCAGGGGCTGGGCCCATTGGGCGGCGACGGCGGCGCTGCAGCCGACCGCCTGCTGGATTGTCGAGGCGGTCAGAATCATGGCTGGTCCGGAAACAGAAAGCCCGGCTCAGGGGCCGGGCATGGTCGCGTGCGATGGTAGGAATTTACGGCCGTTTATGTGGAGCGCGCAACTCCACAGCTACTCGATGCTTCTCAATCGCCGCGGCGAGCTGTCTGGCGCGCGCCTGCTCGGCCTCCCTTCTCCTTTCCAGGACCGAGCGAGAGACGGTAGACAGATCGATCTGGCGCAGGTTTCTGCCGTCGACCTGTTCAATCAAGTCGTTCATAGCCGTCTCAAGCACCCCCTTGCTTTCCTCGCCCCATTCGAATCGGAACCACTCGCCGACTGTCGAGTACTCGCGCAGGTGCAGATGCATCGCCCCCTCAGCCGCCCGGGCCAGAGCTGTTGAACGGCAGGTGAAGGCCATTGCTCGCAGCAGCGGCAGCGGACAGGCCGTCTGGATGGAAACCAGCCTCGACTCAGGATGGCTGCTCATCCCAACCTTTACGTACATAGGCCCTGAGCCATCACGCGCCATGACGATGTACACATCGCACGTAGAGTCAGGCTTCTTCCGCCACCCCGGATTCGGTTGCACCGAGAAATTCACGTGCAGCGGGTTCATCACGCCGCATCCCTTGAAAGAGTCATCACAAACTGCCTCTCAGCACCCGCCATCGCATCGCTCATCTTCACGAGAATCCATTCATACACCACGCGCCACCTGCGCGGATAGTCCGATGGGTCGCAGCCGATTGCCAGGGCACGGCGCCTGTCGGGGTTCGGTTCAAGCCCAGTGCCACGGCACTCCTTGCACATCGTAACCTTTGCCTCTTCCATGCTGTATTGCCGTCCGCCACAGGCCATGCACTTGTTGCCGCCCGATAGCTCAACGATGGCTGCCCGAGCGATGGCTGGTAGATGGTCAGCAGTGTTCTTGGGCCAAGTCGCTGCCCGTGCCATGGCCAGCTCCGAACGACAACGGGCCACTTCGTTCCGCTGAGCCGTGGTCGGCGACCTGCCAGCGAATGACACGGCTGCCTCGGCCAGCTGAAGATCCAGGTGCACCTCCGTCAGCTTCCGGGCCTGTCTCGCAAGCTCGGGCATGACGAGCGAAAGGATGGCGTCCCTCAAAGCGCCCTGCCTGAGTGCCGCGCCATCCGGCCACCAGCACGCCTCCAGCAGCTCCCGGCCAAGGCCGGCAGGCACCATCCCCAGCGCCGCGGCAATGTCCTGGTTCGTCAGGTCGGGCTTCCCGCCGCCCCGGCCGATGTCGAACTTCACCGTGCTCGGCCCCAGCCGCGCCATCGTCTCTCGTGGATTCATGCCCGTTCCCCTGTTGTTGATTGGCCGGCCGCCGCCGGCCCGCCCGTAATCCGCACCACCACCTGGCCGCCTGGGCGGCGCTCGTCATGCACGAACAGGTGCGCCTGGAATCGCCCGTCGTTGATGCCAAGCAGCTGGGCGATCCCGTCCCGGTACGGCTTGCACCGTCCCGTCATGTTGTCGTCGTCCGGCAGCTTCTTGCCCGGCGCCTGGTAGCAGTCGATCCACAGGTGCAACTTGCCGGGCGGCAACTGCAGCGCGCGCCACCCAGCCTCGTGCGCCAGCACCACCGCCGTCTGTCGGGCGTGCTTCGTCGCCCGGGCCTTCACGCGGAAGTGGACGCGCGCGTTCGGCGACAGATCCTTGCTTGGCCAAGGCAGCGCCAACTCCAGCGCGCGTGCTTCAGTAGCCATTTCGGTTCGGGTCCAGTGGGAGGATGGCAAACCCCCTGCTCTCCAGCTCCCTCAGCAGGACAAGGCCACGATCGATGTGGTCCCCAGCCGACGCCTTCGACGCTGTTGAGCAAGCCTCACCGATTCGCCACGCGTCCAAGTTACCTGGCTGCCGCTGGGTGTAGGTATATGGCTGATCTCGGCTCACGCGCTCACCCCGGCCTGGCCCTGCATCTGTAGTGATTCCCGAAATGCGGCTCGCCAGCGAAACGCCGTTGCCCGGCTGATCCCGAAGTCCGCCCTAAGCTGGGCAATCGACGGGAGGCGGTCGCCGTACATGCGGACCATCCGCAGCGCGGCAGTAAGCGTGATGTTCTGTCTGCCCCATTCCGGCCAACCGGGCTCGCGGTTGTGGTGGTGATCAGCTGGCTGGCGGTTCATGGCACCTCCGGGCGAGCGGCGAGCATGGCCGTCCATATCTCCGCAAAGGATCCGTCGGCGGCCAAAGTCGCCCAGGCGGCTTTCGCCATCGAACTCGACAGATGCACCGGCACCAGCACGTAGCCCTCGGGCGGCGGCAGGGCCGCAGCTTCGCGACCGCTTCCGGTTTCAAAGCCGAAGCGCAGCAGCTGCCCGATGATGCGCAGCTCAAGCTCGTAGCTCTCCAGGTCCTCACCCTCCCGAACGTTCTCGGCTTCCTGGTGGTGACCCCACTCGTCCAGGCAACTGGCCAGCAGCTCCCGCGCCCGCTTCTCGATGGCGTCCATCACTTCACCCCCAGCGCAGCGCGCGCCTTGGCATACTTCGAACGCAGGCGAGCCGCTGTCTCCGGGTCCAACAGAGCCAATCGCGACTCGTCGCTGTTGTCGGCGATATCTGCCAGCTTCACCTTGAGCGACAACGGGTTGTGTCGAATGTTCCAGTAGTAGAACGCCTCGCTCTTGTTCACGCCGCGCGTCAGATCGAACACAGCCTCCACCACTGCCTGCGGGAACAGCAGGACCTGAGTCGCGAAGGCCGGCTGGTCCTCTAGTACGTCGTGGAGCCAAGCCACCATTTCAGCGACGTCATCGCCGGCGACCGCAGCCGCCACCCGACGCACATGCTCGATGTATGGCCGGCCGGCCTTGTCCGTTTGGGTGGCATGTGCCTCTTCCGCGAGCCAGCGCGCCTCATTCACCAGTGCGTTTTCCATTAGGGCACCACCGGTCCGGCCGGCTCGGCCGCATAGTGCGTGATCTTGGGGTTGCCACCCCGCCAGCTTCCGAACACCGGTCGCTTGCTTACCGAATCCCACAGCATCAGCCGCTTGCCGCCCAGCCGTGCCTCGGCGATGGGTCTCCAGTCGATACCGGACGTGGCGCGCTGGTTCCACGAGGCGCTCGCTGCAGGTCGAGGATCGTCCATCAGCGGGAGGTGAGGGGCTCCGTTGCAGCCGCACCCTTCGCAGCCGACTGCAACCACGCGGTCACCCTCGCCGTCCAAGAAGTCGACAATGTGGACGCGAGCGGAGCCGCAGAACGGGCAAGGCTTCAGCGCGGAACCGGTCATACTCGCTGCTCCCAGCTGGCCGTCAGGCGCTGCACCTGCCCGCCGCGCGCGACGAACTGCTCCACCGTCTCGGCCGGCCGCTGGCCCGCCTTCTCCTTCCCCCACGGCTTCGCCGGGGCCAGGTCCGCAAGGAGCGCCACACGCGCTCGGTTGATGGTCATCTTGTCCGGCGCTCGCGGCCCAGCGGACTCGGCGGCCCGCAGCCGCTCCTTGTACGCCTTGGCGATCTCCCGATCCCGCTCCCTTCGCCGCTCCGGGCTCATTGGCAGTCGCCGCATCTCGGCGCCGGTGCGCTCATAGACCCCGGTCCTTCCCTCCCCGATCTTGCGCAGGTAGCCCGCGTCGACCAGATCCAGCAGCGTGCGGCGGACCTTGCCCCGCTCAACGTGGCCCACCACGCCCAGACGGTCGGCCACCTGGACTCCGGTGATCTGCAGGCCGGGAGCGGCTTCGAACAGCGCTCTGGAGCGGCCGGCGTATGTCTTGCTCCTGTCCATCATCGTCATGCCCTCAGTTCGTTCACGTAGGTCTGATTCGCGATCAGCTCGTCGTCGGAGCCGTACGTCTCGTGGAAGGTCCGCGAGCCATCCATCAGGCTCGGGCCGTAGATCTGGCGCATCGTCGCGAAGGTGTTGCCCTCCATCGGATGCCGCATGTGGTGCCACTTGCAGAGGCCGTAGCCCTCCATGTGGCCGCGCCGCACGTTCCCGCTTTTGGCGTGGTTGTAGTCGCAGCCGTAAACCACCAGCTCCGGCTCCAGCAGCCCCTGCATCTGCAGCGCCAGGCAGGCCATGCACGGGCCGGTCTTGGCCAACTCGATGCGGGCGCTCTCTTCCCTCGTCGGTGGCGGTGCCTTCGACCACATCAGCGCGCGCCTTTCTCGCCTTGGTCGGCCATGCGCCAGCCGTGCTGCCATGCCTCGGCCTTTTCGGTGAAGTGACCGATCTGCTTGGCCAGCCCACCCTCCGGCTGGTCATGCCAGACCAGGTGCGGGTTGTCGCTCAGGCGCTGACCGTTGAGCCGCGCGGAGTAACCGGCGTTGATCTCCCTAGCGAACCTGCTGCGCGTGCTGTAGTTGGAAAAGTCCATCAGCGTCTGTTCCTCGTCGTGCTGCGGCGTGCCGCGCTCAGTTCCCGGTCCTGCTTGTCCCACCCGGCCTGCCAGCGGCGCCGCCGCGTCAGGCCATCGATCCCCATCTCGTACCGTGGTGCTGACTCCCGGCCGCGGCAGGCGCACCGCGCCCAGCGGCCGGCCTGCTCGGCCTGGGCCAGCTCCGCCTCAGTCACCATCGAAGTTCAGCTCTGCCGCAGCCCGCTCCATCGCAGCGCGCGCCGATTCCCGATCACGCACCGGCCGCACGCCGTGCTTCTCCTGCTCGATAGCCAGCACCGGTTCCGGCACCGGCTTGCCATCCACGACGTGCTGCACAGCGCGCGTGTAGGCCTCCTCCAGCATCCGCCGCTGCTGCGATCCGTGGTCGGCCGATGCGTAGACGTGCAGGTCCAGCAGCGAACGCACCAGCACGGTGAAGCCGCTCTGCGGCCGGCCCGGCGCCATCTCCCGCTCCACGGCCGCCATGACCGGAATGTCCAGACACATCGTCAGGAACCTCGGCGGGTTAGGCGGCCACTCGCGGCCCTCGGTCAGGCAGCAGGCCATGCCACGCGCGTGCTGTGCCCGGCTGCGGCCCTTCAACACCTGGAACCACGTACCAGCGGCGATGGTCAGGCTGCCGTCCTTCTTGAACGGCGCCGCGCCGTTCTCGCGCTCCCACTTCCCCGGGAACATGGCCGTCATCTGCTTCCAGAACTCCCACAGGTAGGCCGACTGCTGCTCGCTCAACGGCTCAGCCGACGACAGCGAACTCGGCGTCGACAACATCGCCTGACCCGAACCCAGCGCCGCCACCGTGGCCACCGTCTCCGCGTTGGGCGTAGAACTGCTGCTCGAGCTGCTCGGTGCGGTCGGCAGAACCGTGTTGAGGGCTTGCATGGGTTGCTCCGGAGTTGCGGGTTGTGGTCGACAGATCGCGTTGAAGCCAAGACGCCTCGAAGCCTCGCCAGCCGCGGGTGCAGCACTTGCTGAGGCAGTCGTCGACGGTGAACCCCATGGCGGCTGCCCGATGCAGTTCGCGGCCGAAGTTGGCCAGCACCGTCGGGGTCACCGACGCGCGGCAGGTCCGACGGTGGTGCAGCCAGTCGGCCAGAACCTGCGGCGACGGCTCGGACGGCCAGGTGGTGAAGTCCAGCGGCGCGGCGCTGGCGGCAGACGCGCTTGCGCGCCGCTTTTGCTTCTTAGGTTCCTTTCCTGGTTCTATTCCTGGTTCGTGTGCAGCTGGTGCACTACCCTGGTGCACCTCGTTCACCACCGGAGGAACGTCCTTCACTACCCCGTGGTGAACGTCCTTCACCACCAGATAGGGGTCGTTCTCTGGCTCCTTCGGCTGGGCTTGCACGCCAAAGTGGAAGTTGAGCAGGTACTGATTCGCCAGCCGCACGTTGCCGTTGGCTCGCGCCAGGATCGTGATGTAACCGGCCTCGGCCAGCTTCTGGATCTGGTCAATCACCGAACGTCGGGAAAGCCCGCAGTCCTCAGCCAGCTTGTCGTGGCTCGGTCGGCAATGCCCCGTGTCCTTGTTGTGGCGCTCGGCCAACATCAGCAGCACCAGCTTCTGGGTGCTGGTCACCTTCTGACGTGCGGCCCAGGCGAACGCTTCGAAGCTCATCTCATACCGCCAGCTGAAGGTTCTGACCCGGAGCCACCGGCCACCAGGTGCACGCAGTGCGGCCACTGACCGAGTACGGCTTGTTCGGGCCGCGCCAGACGCGCCCCTCTTTCATCAGCTCCGGCAAGCGGCGGGCGAGCATGTAGCGGTCAAGGCTCGTGGCCTGAGACAGCTCGTTGCTGGTCATGCCAGGATGGGCAGTGACCGCGCCGGCAGCCTGGTCCTGCTGGGCGGCCTGCAGGCCGCTCCTTACCACGTATGCAGCGGCGGCGTGGCTGGTCTCGATATCGGTGGAGCGAGCAGGGGTGTTCATTGGCTAGCCTCGAGGAAGAGGCTGTCGATGATGAGGACAGAGAACGCTTCGTTTGTCGCGTAACTGGCTCGAATTGGACCGGGGTTAGACATCAGCGGCCCCTCCCCTTCCGACCCTTCGAGGCCGCGCGAGCGACGTTCCGCTCCAACCGGTGCGCCATCGTGCGCAGAGCCCGCACCTCGCTCACCATCAGCTCGGCTTCGTCGCTATCGATCCGGCGGTCCAGCATCGCCTCGACGGCAGTCCCCGACAGACGGCCAACGCGAGAAGTGATCTCCAGCAGCTTCGTCTGGATGGCGCCGATCTCATCCGACCAGCCACCCTCCGGCGGCGGCGGAACCGCGTCGACGGCCATGCCGAACTGGCCGGCCAGCGCCTGCATCCACTCTAGTGCGTACTCGCAGCCGCCCGCCTTCTCCTGCATCCACTCGGTCAGCAGTTCGGCGTGTTCGATCGTCAGCGATTCGCCCTCCAGGCCGCGCAGCTTCGCGCGCAGCGTCTCCGGGTGCATCGACTTGCCGCGGCGGTCGGCCAGGTAGGCAGCCGCGTCGGCCACACCGCCGGGCGTCTTGCGCACGGAGTTGTAGAGCACGTCCAGCCAGTTCAATGAGGAGGTTCGGCAAGTCATGGGTCACCTTGGGATGACTGGTGTTTCAAGGTTTTTCAGAGAATTGCGGCGGCGCATCATGTGCGCCATGGAGATCAACAACTCACGGACGACGGGCGTCGCCCTCCTTGCGCTACGCTGGCGTTTCCACACGAACAGCCCGCAGGGAGGGCGACATGATCGATATCAAGGAACTGCACACGGACGTTCTGGCACTGAAGGTGGTCGTTACGGCTCTGGCCACCCGGCTGAATCACGACGACGAGTTCATTGCGACGGCAAAGGCGGAGTTGAAGCGCCTGAGCGCATTCGCCGCAGACGACCGGCAACGCGAACTGCTCACCGAGTCGGTCAAGAACCTCATCTACGGGTAACCACTTCGGCCCGGGAGTTCTTCGAGAGTTCTTCGAAGAACTCCCGGGAAGCGCGCTCACCACGGGCACGCGCTTCCAGTTCTTCCAGCGACGGACGATTGATCCAGTTCCGCAGCCACAGGCGCGGATTCCACTTATCGGGCAAAGAGCGCATATCAGGCAGCCTCCACGGGGATGATTCGGTTCTCGTCCGGGTCCTGCGGCGCGCTCGGCGCCTGCGGTGGTTCCTGGACGCCCAGCAGGCGCTGGATCTCCGGCAGCGCCGGCAAGACGCTCTCCTCCGGCCAGCCCTCCACCTGCTCCAGGGGCAGGCCCAGCACCTTGGCCAGCTGCTTGTCAGACTGCAGGCCGAGCTTCGCGCGCAGCGCGCGCTTGCTCATCCGGGTGTCCACCTCGCTGCGGATCTGTTCGGCCACCGTCGGTTGCGGCTCGTCTCCCGGCCAGATGTCAGGCCGCAGGTCGGTCAACGACACCGAGCCGGCGCTTTCGAGGTGCAGCTGGCGAACCAGCGCGCCGTCAAAGCGTTGACCGGCGCTAAGCGCCTTCCGGAGGTAGCCAATCGTTGTGCCTGCACGACGGGCGAATTCCGCTTGTTCAAGCGGAACGAGGGTTTTCAGGTAGGCGCGCAAGGTCTCCATGCAGGCCAAATTACCATATGGTAAAGCCATGTCAATACCGTTTGGTAAATTACCTTTCGGTAACTGAAACTCCACGGATGAAGACAGACACCGCCACAGTGGCGTTGCGCAGGCGCCGCCTGAAGCAATGGATCGACGAGCGCTACAAGGGCGTCCAGGCCGCCTTCGTTGCGGATTCGGGTATCAACCAGGGCGAGGTCTCTGGGCTGCTTAAGAACAAATCGTTCGGCGAGAAGCGCGCTGCCAGCCTTGAAGCCGCCGCCGGCATGCCAGCTGGCTACCTCAGCGAAGAGGGAAGCTCGAGCGACGACACTCCAGTCGCTGAGCCTGAGACCACATCCGGGTACGTTCGCTTCGACTTGTTCGAGGGGGGCGCGGGGATGGGTGCAGGGATGATCAATCAGGATTACCCGGAGGTCGTCAGGACCTTAGAGGTCGCGGAGTGGGTTGTCCGGCGCCAACTGGGCTTCCTGCCGGCCGCGGGCCGAATCCGGCTGATCACTGGTCGTGGCCGCTCGATGCAGCCGAAAATTGAGGACGGCGACATCGTGTGGATCGACACTGCTTGCGACTACTTCGACGGCGACGACTACTACCTCATCAACATCGGCGGTGAAACGCAGATCAAGATGCTGCAGAAGCGCGGCGACGGTCTCTACGTCGTGAGCGCGAATCCCGACTTTCCGCCGTATCGAACCGATCCGAGCGAAGTTAGCATTCTGGGACGAGCCTTGATCCACGCTGGCCTTCGCAGCTTCTGAATCACAAACGTCAAGGACGATCACATGGCATTGGTAAGGTGCGGGGAGTGTGGGAAGGAAGTCAGCAGCCAAGCGGCCGCCTGCCCAGGCTGCGGATGTCCATTGCAGCAGACGCACCCGTTCAAACGCGGCGCTAAAGGAAGTCCGAAGCACTATGGGTGCGGGACGCTGATCGTCGGCATCATCATGCTCTGGGCTGTCGTGTCGTGCTGGCGATCAGTAACGGACGACACTCCCTCGCCTGCGCGGCCCAAGGCTCTGAATGCAGCCGATCAACCGGAGAACCGAGCCGTGCGGGAGCGCGCGGTTAAAGAGATCCGCCAGCTCGGACCGGTCAGCAATGTTGAATGGGTAGATGGCGACCTGACGATTGCCGTGCCTCCCGGCGGTGAGGGCTGGGACGCCCTGGCCGACAGCGCGTGCACCTGGCTTCGCGCCGGCGGATTTGTTGGTGCAACTCACGTTGTGGTGCTCGATGCCATGGCACTGCGGAACAAGCGCTGGAAACAACTCGCCCGAGTTACCTGCGGCTAAGCCGCCACTCGCTGAACGAAATCCAGCACGTTCATGATTTCGAGTAGAAATATTACCTTTTGGTATTGACTAACCATTACTGTTTAGTAATTCTGTCTCCGCGCCGCCCATGAAGCCCCATCCCGGGGCCGGCGGCAGGAGACCTCCATGCAGCGCCGCAAACGGCCCCTGTGGGCACTCATCCTCAGCATCTATGCGCTCGGCGCCCTCGCCCTCGGCGCGGGCGTTGGCTACGGCCAGCGCCTCTTCGGGCAGGGGTGCTGACCCATGGCAGCACTCACCATCACCAGCCGCGGCACCGCCCGCGCCGAAGCGCGGCCTGCTGCCGGGACCATTGTCGTCAAGGTCGGCAATGAAGCCCTGATGAGCCTGACCTCGGCCGAAGCGCGTGACCTGGCCGAACACCTGGCCGTCTGCGCCGACGCGATCGACGAAGGCGCGACCGAAGTCGCCACCATCGCCCGCTCCAAGCCGCTGGCTCTCCAGCAGGGGGTGGCCGCGTGAGCGCCGTCATCGTCTGCCACTCCCCCACCCAGCGCGCGGCTGCCGCCGCCGGCATCGTCGCCCGCGCCGGGCGCCGCTGGGGCCTTCTCCCCTATCAGGTCGTCGTCGCGGCCAGCATCGCCGCCAATGCCGTCCTGCGGCACGGTCAGAGCGCTGCAGGCGCAGTCGCCGCCGTCCGCCGCGCGGCGCGCGCACAGGCAGGTGCTGCATGAGCGCCCCTGTCGATGTGCTGGCGGTGATGGACATTGCCGCAACCTCCATTGAGCACAGCGGTGGCGATGTCGCGTACCTGCGCCAAGCACGCGCCGCAGTCGCCGAGCTGATCGAGGCGGCCAAGTATCTCCACATCGTGACTGCTGGTCTAAGCGGGAACGTGGACGCCAACGAACGCGCCGCGCTTGCCGCAGCCCTCGCCCGCGTCAAAGGCGGTGCCGCATGACCGCCATCCCCAGCGTACCGGCCGCCATGCAGACCCTCACCCTGCCGCGTGGCGAGGACCTGCAGCGCGCTGATGCCTCGCCGCCCAGCAAGTTCACCGGTTTTGTGATCGGTCCATTCTTCTGCCACCACGTCTACAGCGACGACGAGTCGACCATGATGGGAGACCGCACCACCGGCGAGCTGGGCGACTGGCAGGTCACGCACGTGGCCACCGGAGCGTGTGTGCAGCGCGGCCTACCGACCCACTACCGCGCCATCTGGTTGGCCGAGAAGCTGTCTGCCTTCCGCGACTTCACCCTGCCGTCGTTCCAGGCGATCAAAGACGCCCTGGCGCCGCATCAGGAAGAAATCGCCTCGCTGCGGTGGGAAGCCAAGAACGGCAACTGTCAGCGCGCCTGCGGTTTCAGCTTCACGGGGGTGCAGCCATGACCGATCACGACTTCTTCGCCGCCATGGCCGTCGGCATCCCGCCCATCACCCCGCCTGTCGGCCCGGCGCCCGCGCCGGCCGAACCCGTCGCTGAACCGGAGACCGAGTAATGCGCCACCTCATCCTGCCCTTCTTCTGCGCCTTCGTCGTCGGCCTCCTGCTCGCCCTGCTCGTGTGCGCCCTGCGCACCGGTGCCGACAGCTTCACCCTCGGCGCCTCCATCGGTATCGGCTTCTTCGCCTGGCGCGGGTTCGAGGACACGAAACGCGTGTGGCCCCTGATGCGCGCCGACCGCGAGCGAGCCGCAGAGCGGCGGCGGCGCGAAGCGCAGCAGAACCCCCACCCGGTCACCGACGACCTGCACTGAGCCCCTGCCCTGCGCTCGCCCCCTGTAGCGCAGGGAACCCGCGCCGGCCGGGTTCCACCAGCCGGCAACCCATACCAGGAGTCCAGCGTGCGTAACCAGCTCGACATCTTCGATCACGACCCCGCCCGCATGGCAGCGGCCAACCGCGCCGCCGCCGAGCGCGCACTGCACGACGTGCAGTTCACCGCCACCGTCCGGCAGGAGCGCCACGAGTACTACGTGGGCGAAGCCGAACGCTGGGAGCACCTCGCCGCGCACAGCGCGCGCGCCATCAGTAACAAGGAACCGCAGGCATGACGAAGGAACGCCCCATTCTGTTCAACGGCGCCATGGTGCGCGCGATCCTGGCCGGCCGAAAGACACAGACCCGTCGCGTGGTGAAGGTTCCGCCCGCATTCGACTTCATCGGCGGTGCCGGAGACGACCAGCACGACCCGAGAAACTGGGGTGCGGAGGACGAGAACGCTCTGTGGTGGGCGCTGGCGGCTGGCCCGGACACCGACCGCGTTCTGGCCTGCCCATTCGGCCAGCCCGGCGACCGGCTGTGGGTACGTGAGACCACGGTCAACGTGGAGGATCACGGATACGTTGGGCCGGTGTACGTGGAGTCTGAGGAAGGCCGAACTGTCCTCAACTCTGGACTGGCCCCTGATCCTGACGATTGCACCGATGTCGAGCCCGAGGAGCTGCGCCTGCGTCCCTCGATACACATGCCGCGTTCCATGTGCCGCCTGGTGCTGGAGATCACAGACGTGCGCGTGGAGCGGCTGCAGGCCATCAGCGAGGCCGATGCCATCGCGGAAGGGCTCACGCAGACCAAGGCCGGCGGATGGCTGCCCGGCCCCTGCGACCACCCGGAATGGGCATTCCACCTGTTGTGGAACCAGGTCTACGGCGAATCGTCGTGGGACAGCAACCCGTGGGTATGGGCCATCACCTTCAAGAGGATCGAAGCATGAACACCACGATGGCAGACGGCGCAGAGCAGCGCCTCGACGCACAGATCGCCGAAGCGCTCTTCGACCAGCCGGGCATGAGCAAGATGGACGTAGCCAACCGCGTGCGCGAGCTGCGCGGGGATGGGCCGGCTCTGCTGGGGCCGCGAGAGGCTGGGCAGGACGAGCGGGCGCGGTTTGAGGCTTGGTGCGAGCAGCACAACTACAGCAGGTCTCCAGCGCAGAACAATTGCGGAATCACGGTCCCCGAGCGATACGGCCATCCCAAGGTGCAACTCGCGTGGGAAGCATGGCAAGCCGCCCTCTCCGCCCAGCCCTCCCCGGGTGGTCAGGATGCGACGGTAAGGGATGACATGGTGCAGGCGTTCAAGGCCGCGCTGGCTCGCGCGCAGCTGCCGGGGAAGAACCGCACGTACTTCCTGAAAGACTCGGAGCTGCCTTCAATCCTGAGCGAAGTCCTCGCCGCCCGCCAGCCGGAAGGCGCAACCGTAAAGAATTCCTTGACCGTTGCCGCCCTCCAGCCGGTAGATGGCGACGACCTGTCATGCGCCCATCTGGCCGGTCGATATGACGCCCGCCAGCCGGTGGGGGAATCCATGTGGGTAGAGATTCGTCGGGAAGGCGACCGGACGTTCCCGCGCGTGATGAAGAGGGATCATGCCGAAGCGTTCCTGCGTACCTGCAATGTCGGGCCACTTCCGACGATCCACGCCCTCTACGCCGCCCCGCCCGCGCAGGCCGATCAGGAATATCTGGAGAGTTTGGATCGCGCCCTGGAAGGTGTCATCGACCAGCGCGACCGCTATCACGAGGTAGCAGACGACCTCGCCGGTCACATCGCGGCTATCACTGGCGTGGATATCGGCGAACACAGCAGCGCTAACTGCCCCTGGCAGAATGCCATCGAGGCGGCGGAGGAGTACCAGCCCGCGCAGGCCGTGAACCTGGAGCAGACCTTCCAGGCCGGCGTCTCCGACTGGATGGACAAGTGCTTCCTGCCGTCGCTCTACAGCAACATGACCGAGCGCGGCGACCGCCTGCTGGAGGAAGTGCTGGAGCTGCTGCAGGCTCATGGCTACGATCCGGCACGCGTGCCCACGCTGGTCGACTACGTGTTCAGCCGCCCGGCCGGCGATCCGGCGCAGGAGGTCGGCGGCGTGATGGTCACACTCGCCGGCTACTGCTGGGTGGCCGGGCTGGACATGCATGTGCACGGCCACGCCGAGCTTGCTCGCATCAGCCATCCGGAGGTGATGGCGAAGATCCGTGCAAAGCAGGAGGCAAAGAACGCCCTGCACTTCGACACGCCGCTGCCGGGTGACGCCGGTGCTAGCACTACTGAGGAATGGCCGCGCGAGGGCGACCTGGTTCGATACGGCGAAGGCTCGTCCGCGCTCGCCATCCGCCTTGGACCGCATGCCGGCGGCTGGCATGGCTATCAGTGCTGCGGTGGCTACACCTTCTTCACCAAGGCATACAGACCCAGCCGTGCCGACATGGACACGTGGCTGGACTGCGCCAAGTACCGCGATGAGCGCACGAGGGACGCCGATATTCGCGTCGCCCAGCAGCTGGAGCAGTTCGACAGCCAGGCGGTGCAATCGTGAAGGCCGGGCTGCGCGATGCGTCGTTCTACGCCTGCCCGAGCGGCCACGGGCATAACCCGCGCCCGCCAAAGTGGCACGCCATCGTGGACCGCCCCGGCAACAAGTGGGGGGCAGACCGTGGTCCCGCTTGCGGTATCCCGTTCCACACAGAGTGGAGCGAAACGGAGGCTGAAGAAATTTCGGAGCGTCAAAGGTGCACGAAACCGGGCTGCAAGGAGGCGTTCGCCGCGTTCGACAGCCAGGCGGGCGGCAATGGCCAGCCGGAGCTGCCGGCATGATCGGCGCATGCGAAGTTCTGTCCCACGAGCCGTCGATTCCAACGCGCTCACGGGAACACCACCCGGCCGAGCATGCCTACCGGGACCAGTGGCACCTACTGGTGCGGGCGCAGTGTGATGACCACTGGGATCTGGACGATGAAGAACAGCTCGCCGGCCCCTTGGGGAGAATCCTCCACGACATGCCGGTGCTGCTGACCGACCGCCATTCGCGCATCGCTGCAACCTTCATCACCTGGCTGGGCACCAACGTCGGCGGGTCCATCATTTGGCACCTGCGGGTGAGGGGTTCTACACCCAAGGAACCTCTCTTCTATGACCGCAGCGTGCTCAGGAAATGGCACGAGCAGAATCACCGCCATTCGTTTTGCAACCGGGGCTTCCGGTCATCCGACTACCTGACCAGCGCGGATTGGGAGAAGCCGACGGTCTGCCGGGATGCGCTGGAGATTGAGGTGTTCGATCACCTGGCCAACTGGCTTGGCTCCGCCGACGGTCGCCAGTTCGTCGCCGCCGCTGAGGCGCGGGCAGTGGCATACCGCAAGGGGCTGTCTGTCGATGATGTCCTGACGATCCAGGCTGGTGGCAAGGAGGCGGCTGCCCATGGCTGACCAGCTGCTCACCGCTGCACAGGCCAAGCACACCGCGCGGGTTTTCATCACGGAATGCCGTGCCCGCCGGAACGCCCACGGGTGGTGGTTCGCCTTCAATTCCGCACAGCGTGCCCGGCGCCGCGCCGAATCCTTCGCTCCGCCGCCGGCCGCGCCAGCATCGCCGGCACAACTGGATCTGTTCGTATGACCGCACCCCTGCCAGTCTCCCCGGCTTCCGCTGTCGAAGCCACCAAGGCGTCGTCGCCCGTCGCCGCGGTCATCGCCGAGATGCGCCGCATCGATCCAGCCGGCGGCCTCGTGGCCGCTGACCTGGTGCGCACCTGGGCCGACACGCTCATGACCGAACTGTACTCCGCCACCCCGGTGCGCTGGGAGTACCGCCACAAGACTGACCACGCCCCGGGCTGCTGGATGCAGGCCGACGCTGGCCATGTGTACGGCGGCCACCAGCGCGGGCTCGTCGTGCGCGCTCTGTTCGAGACGCCGCGCGTAATCCAGCCCGAGAAGATCCACCACTTCGAACGGCGCGTATGCGTCCGCTGCGGCGAGAGTGAGGACTGGGCTGGCCCGGATTGCTTCCCGCCCGACAAGCCGGTCGACCCGCGCACCCTGCTCCCATTCGATCCGCAATGGCTGGTCGAGCCGTTGGAATGGCTCAGGGATGCCCACCCCACCCTCAATCAATACGAACGGCGCAGGCGGGCGGAGCAAGCCGCCTTCCTGCTGGAGAAGCTCGTCGCCCATATCGAGGAGTGCAAAAAGCCATGACTCAGGAACACATCAGCCACCCGGAAGGCTTGCCCAATTGCGCCGCCGGCCATCGCGCGCGCCACATCCACGACAAGCGCTGCGCCTCCGCTGGCGGTGGTCACCTGATCGAGTGCGCCTGCAGGTCGACCAGCAAGCATGCTGATCCCGACAAGGCCATCGCAGCGTGGCGACGGCTCAACCGGCCGGCACGCAGCGCGCGGCCGGCTGCAGTGGCTGCTGGAGCCGACAACGTCCTGCAGTTCCAGCTCGGCCTGGATGATCGCAAACCCAAGAACCAGCGCGCGGCTCTGGCTGCAAACTGAAGGAGAAAGCTATGGCCAAGAAGAACAAGGCCGCCCCGGGCGCGGGGGCGCTGTGCCTGTCCCGGGAAACGATGCGGGAACTGTGCGACACCCCGTACAAGGATCGTCAGCTTGCGTTCCTGGTGCTGAACGGGATCCCGCACTACAAAGGCTTGGACGGGTGGCCGCGCGTGCTGTGGGCCGCGCTCGAAGGGGGCGACGACGTGGAGACCGAGAAGGTCACGCCCGTCGCTGGCTGGCAATCGAACAAGGTGGCATGACGATGGGGCGCAAGCCGAACAAACCGGGCGCGATTCCGCGATTCCGGCCGCGCAAGCAGAAGTCGGGCGTGGTGCACTACTACTACGACCTGGGCGGGAAGCCGCGCAAGGAGCTGCCGCTGGGCAGCAACTACGCGCTGGCAATCAAGAAGTGGGCCGAGCTGGAGGGCACCCGCGAGGCCCAGGCCGTGGCGGTCATTACCTTCCGCCACGTGAGCGATGCGTACCGAAAGGAGGTCATCATCCGCAAGGCTCCCCGGACCCAGATCGACAACGGCCATGAGCTGGCCAAGCTGCTGGAATACTTCGACGACCCGCCGGCGCCGCTGGATGCCATCCAGCCCGTGACGGTTCGGCAGTATCTCACCTGGCGCACGAAGGGCGGCAAGGGCATGGTGCGCGCCAACCGCGAGAAGGCGCTGCTCTCGCACATCTGGAACTTCGCCCGCGACAAGGGCTACACCTCCCTGCCCAACCCCTGCGCCGGCATCAAGGGCTTCAAGGAAACCGGGCGTGACGTCTACATCGAGGACGACCAGTACCAGGCGATCCGAGCGGCCGCCGACGTGGTCGTGCAGGACGCCATGGATCTTGCCTACCTGATCGGCCAGCGACCGGCCGACGTGCTGTCGCTGACCGAGATGGATGTGCGAGATGGGGTCATCAACATCCGACAGGGGAAGACAAAGGCAAAGCTGCGCATCGCAGTCGAGGGCGAGCTGGCGGTGCTGCTGGAGCGGCTGCGCGCACGCAAGGCTGGCCACGCCGTGCGCAACACCCTGCTCATTGTCAGCGAGCGCGGCGAAGCGGTCAGCGTGACCAGCATGTCCAGGCGCTGGGCGAAGGCCTGCGAGATTGCCGGGATTGAGGGCGTCCAGTTCCGCGACCTGCGCGCGAAGGCGGCGACCGACAAGGCCGAGTCGTCAGGCGATATCCGCAAGGCACAGCAGCAGCTGGGCCACACCACGGTATCGATGACCGAGCACTACACGCGCAAGCGCCGCGGCCACAAGTCCACGCCGACGCGCTGAAATTCCGCTCCGCAACGGCATAGGCGCGCTTGTGCGCCAAGGGTTTCGAGGCGCCATGATTGCACTCATTGCGGAGCGGAAATCACCCTGAAACCCTTGTGGCACAGGGAATTCTGTGCGGACTTAAAATCCGCCGACCGCAAGGTCATGCCGGTTCGATTCCGGCTCCGGGCACCAGGGCTTTCGGGCAGAATGCGACACGCAGTGGCGTGAACCTCCCGACCGCTCAGATCGCGCGCGAATAGCGCGGCTGCTCGTGCGCTGCACGCAGATGGGGATCGAAGCACATCGCCAGCAGGCGCAGAAGCGGCCGGCCGCGTTCGCTGGCACGGACCACGCCATCGCGATACTCGACCAGGCCATCGTCCTGCAGCCGTCGAACGGCGCACAGGTCCTCGGCGAAGTAGTCGTCGAACACGATGCCGTGGCGATCGCCGAGCGCGCGTCCATCGACCTCTCCCTGGCACATCAGCTGCTGGATCAGGTCTGCGCGCAGCTGATCGTCGGCGCTGAGCGCCACGCCACGCCAGACCGGCAGCTGGCCCTGATCGACCGCACTCTCCCAGGACGGCAGGTCGCGTGGGTTCTGGCTGTAGGTCGCACCGATATGACTGATCGCGCTGACGCCGAGGCCCAGCAGGTCGGTATCGGCATGGGTGGTGTAGCCCATGAAGTTGCGATGCAGCTGGCCAGCGCGCTGGGCGCGCGAAAGATCCTCTTCCGGCAGCGCGAAATGATCCATGCCGATGTACTGGTAGCCCGCTGCGGACAGCTGCTGCACGGCAAGTCCCAGCAGCTCAAGCTTGTCCTCCGGCGAGGGCAGCGCGCGCTCGTCTATCTGCCGCTGCGCGCGGAACAGATGCGGAAGGTGCGCGTAGCCATACACCGCCAGTCGGTCCGGTCGCAGTGCAAGCACCTGCTCGAGAGTGCGGCCGAATCCTTCCTGGCTTTGTCCCGGCAGCCCGTAGATGAGATCCACGTTGACCGAGCGCATGCCGCTGTCACGACAGGCACGCAGGATGTCCAGGGTCTGCTGTACACCCTGCACACGGTTGATCGACGCCTGGACCGAGGGATCGAAGTCCTGCACGCCCAGGCTGGCGCGATTGAAGCCCAGCCGTGCCAGCATCGCCACGTCACGCGTTTCGATGAAGCGTGGATCAAGCTCGATCGAGAAATCGCGCTCGGCCGAGCAGCTGAAGTCAAAACGCCGGCGAAGGCCGTCGATCAGCGTGGTCATTGCCTCGGCATCCAGGAAATTCGGCGTTCCGCCCCCCAGGTGCAGCTGGATCACCTCACGGCCTTTCTGGAACTGCGGCGCCAGCAGATCGGCCTCGGCCAGGACCCGTGAGACATAGCTGTGGCCACGGCTTCGATCACGGGTGATCACCCGGTTGCAGCCGCAGTAGAAGCACGGGCTGGAGCAGAACGGGACATGCACGTACAGCGACAGCGCGCGCGCCAGCAGGTCGCTGTCCGCGATCGCCTGGCGCAGTGCGGGCGCGCCGAAACCATCGTGGAAGTGCGGAGCGGTCGGATACGAGGTGTAGCGCGGTCCGGGCCGGTCATGCCGGCGCAGCAGATCGGGGTCGAAGGTCCAGGCCAGGCCGCCGGCAGCGGGAGAGAACGTGTCCATGCCGCCAGCATCGCGCCGGACAGTCAGTGCCGCCTTGACCCAGATCAATCCCGCGCAGGAACGCCCAGCACCGGCAGCGCCACCTGCGGCCAGCGCAGCATCTGGTACCGGCGCCAGAACGTTTCCGCAATGCGCGCGGCCACATCATCGGCCAGCGCCTGCATCGGTGGATTGCCGCATTCGGCGGTGGTGCGCCGGAACAGCGCGAGCCAGCGGTCGAACAGGTCCTTGTCCAGGGCGATGGCCATGTGCTTGGACATGGGCGATCCCTTGAAGCGACGCGTTCCCCTGAGCATTGCGGACCAGAAATCCACCAGTTGCGCCAGATGCCCGGGCCAATCGTGCACATGCGCGTCGAACACGGGGCCCAGACGCTCCTCCTCACGCACGCGTGCATAGAAGTCGTGGACCAGACGGGTCACGTCCTCTTCGGTACACAGCGCGGGCGAGGCGACAGGAGGGACGAGTGATGGCGTAGCGTTCATCAGAGGCACCAGGCGATTGCCGGCAGAGTGCGCCAACCGGCCGGCACCGCCGTTGATCCAGATCAATGTCGGCGCACGTGCGCGCGCCTAGGCTGACATGCCTGCAGGAAACATGCCCTGCGGATGCTGCGCCAGCCATGGCGGAGTATACGCGCCGCCCCCTTCCCGACCCGCGACCGCATGAATACACCCACTTCGTCCCCGCGTCAGCGCCTGATCCAGCATTGGGGCGCCATCCTCTGGCCCAGTTTCATCGCCGCCGGGCTGGCCAGCGTGGTGTTCTTCGCTTTCGTCGACCCGTTGCGCCTTCAGGCCATCAGTTTTCCGGGCACGGCGATCAGTCGCGAACTCGGCTACACGGTCGGCTTCTTCATGTTCTGGGCGGTGACGGCGCTGTCCAGCGCGATCACCGGATATCTGCTGCGGCCGATGCCGGCAGACGCAGATGATGAGCTGCCTCTGGGATGAACGCACTAAGGCCCCCTTCCCCACCGTGGCGATGGCGTGGCGCACTGCGGCTCGGTGTGCTGGTTGGCTTCCTTGGGCTGCCCTGGTTGCGCTGGGACGGCCGCCAGGCGCTGCTGCTGGACCTGGACGCACGTCGCTTCGACCTGTTCGGCTGGACCCTGTGGCCCGACGACGTTGGTCTGCTGCTGGGCCTGCTGCTGGCGCTGGCGATGGCACTGGCGCTGTTGACCCACCTCGCCGGCCGCATCTGGTGTGGCCATGCCTGCCCGCAGACGGTGTGGAGCTACGCCTTCAGCCTGATCGACAGCTTTCTTGCCCAACGCCTGCCACGCGCCCTGGCGCGTCCTGCCACGCAGGCCGCATGGTTACTGCTGTCGCTATGGACCGGCATCACCTTCGTGGGATTGTTCAGCCCGATCACCGGCCTCGTCACCGCCAGTGTCCAGGGCGGCTGGAGTGGCTGGGAAACCTTCTGGGTGCTGTTCTACACGGCAGCCACATGGGGCAACGCCGGCTTCCTGCGGGAGCAGGTCTGCCGTTCGCTGTGCCCCTTCGCGCGCGCACAGCCGTTGCTGGTCGACCCGCAGACCCCCCGGATGCTGTATGACGCGCGCCGCGGCGAACCCCGCGGGCCCCGGCCCGCTGGCCTTGGCGGCGTGATCGGCCGCGGTCGCGGGCTGCTCGATCCGACCTCCGCGCAGGACTACGTGTTCCGCGCCGCGCACCCATGGCTGGCCGGCCCCATGCCCACCTTCAGCGCCGACCGCCTCGGCGACTGCACCGATTGCGCGGCCTGTCTCCACGCCTGCCCGATGCAGCTCGACATCCGCCAGGGCCCGCAGGCCGACTGCCTGGCCTGCGGCGCCTGCCTGGATGCCTGCGAGCAGCAACAGTCCCGGGCCGGTTTCGGTCCGGGACTGATCCGCTACTGCAGCCCGCAGACGATGGCAGGGCAGCCGCGGCGCGGGTGGCGACCGCGGACCGTGGTCCTGGCATCGTTGCTGCTGGTGCTGCTGAGCGCTGGCGCCTGGCACCTGCTCTGAATCAGCGCGACCCGTTGGCGTGCGGAGGCACCAGCTGGGCACGCCGTACGATTCCGAGCTGCTCGATGATCAGCGCCATTTCATTGGTCACTTCCGTGCGCTCGGTCCCCTGCGGGACAAGCCGGTCCAGCACCTGCTGGTACGTGTCCCAGAAGGCAGGGCCGCATCCGTGTTTGTGATAGCTGGCTTCCAGTTCGCGGCGTACCCGTTCAGCCAAGCCATGCATGCCGTATTCCATACGACCTCCGTTGGACTTGTCCTGCATCGTTGACGGTCTACCGACTCACTTGCGTGCTGAAAGACTCCCGGGCTTCACGACCGGTTGACCTCAATTAGTCACAGATTTCACGACAGGTCAATTACATGCGGCGACTTTTTCGATTGAAATTATTAATCGTTCACATAACGGTCTGTGATCGGCACAGGCAAAAGAAGGGGCCGATCCCGACGCCGTGGTGCCTCCGTCGCCAGGGCAGCTTCGTGGCGCGATCAATCGCAACGCGGGTTTCGATCAATTTTCCCTATATTGATAAGCATGCTTAACACATACCGCAAAGCATGCTAAATACGACATTTACAGACGCAACCTAGCTTGATTCGTCTTCAGAGGCCTCAGCCCAAGGGAACAGGTCGGGATGGCGCTGGTGGAGGATGAACTGTCGCAATGGAGGAATGGGCGCTTCCTGGGGCCATTGCGACACAGCGGATCGCGTTATGCCAAAGAACTGCGCCAGCTCGGCGTCGGTCTGGAATCCCAGGCGCGTGCGCACCTGCCGTTTGCTCCAGAAATCGGTCATGGTCGGTCCTGTCGTTAACCAGACTTATTCTTGCGGCAAGGATTCTTTCGCTTCCACGCGTTAAGCTGGCTTGCATAGATGAATACTCTCGGCCAACGACTCGCCATTGCCATGAAGAAAGCCGGGCACCCACGCCCGGCCGATCTGGCCCGCGCCGCCGCTTCAACGACGGCGACCATCAGCAACTGGCTCAACGACCACGTCAGCCCCTCACATGTGAAGGCCGAACAGCTGTTCCGGATCGCCGACGCAGCCAAGCTGGATGCACGCGAACTGCTGTACGGCATCCATGGGCGGGGCGTCGGCGAACGCACCAGCTATTACATGCCCAGCGAAGCACACCTGGATGTCTGGCAGGATGCCTATGAACTGGTGAGCGTGCTGGTCGCCGAGAAGGGCCTGGAGATCGACCACCGGCGCCACGCGGCACTGGATCTGCTGGCATTTGAACTGTTGATGGATGGCGTCAGCCGCAGCAGGGTGGCGCGCGTGGTGATGACCTCCCTGCCCTGACCGGGTCGGCGCTGGTAGCATGGGGACCGATGGGGATGGGGCTCCCCCGATAACCGCCAGGCATGGCTGATGGCTCCTGCTGTGACGAACCGGGCGTTCGTCGATGGCAGGCCGTGCCCGCCATCGCGTTCGCCTCCGCATCTGCGAACACGTACTCGAGGCCCGCCATGCAAGCACTGAACAATTACGTCCTGGTCTTCCTGGGAGGCGGCGCCGGCGCCTGCCTGCGCCATGCCTGCAACCTGATCGGCACGCGGTTCGCCGTCGGCAGTCCATGGCCCTGGTCCACCTTCCTGGTCAACATCAGCGGCGCCCTGCTGATGGGGGCGGTCGTCGAGGCCTTCGCCCTGCGCAACGGCGCATCGCCGCAGCTGCGGCTGCTGCTGACCACGGGCATCCTGGGGGGCTACACCACCTTCTCCACCTATTCGCTGGAGATCGGCCTGCTGCTGCAACGGGGGCAGCACGGACTGGCCGCGCTGTATGCAGGGGGATCGATCGCACTGGGACTGGCCGGCCTGTTCGTGGGCATGAAGCTGGCCCGCCTCGCGCTGGGCTGAACGCTCAGGCCGCGGAGGTCCGCACCTGCCCCCGCCACTGCCGGGGCGATTGCCCGGTGTGCGCCTTGAACGCACGCGAAAGCGCCGCTTCACTGCCGTAGCCCACCTCGTCGGCAATCCGTTTCAGCGGTCGGCCCTGGCGCAGGGCCTGCTGCGCCAGGCCTACGCGCCAGCCCTGCAGGTACTGGCCGGGGGTGGTGCCCATCGCCTCACGGAAGCTCGCCGCGAATACGCTGCGCGACATTCCTGCGACGTCGGCGAGGTCTTCCAGCGTCCATGCCTGCGACGGCGCCTCGTGCATCGCGACCAATGCCAGACGCAGGCGCGGATGACCGAGGCCAGCAAACAGACCGCCGCGCATCTCACCGCCTTCCATCAGCTGCCGCAGCACCTGGATCATCACCACCTCGAACAGACGATTGACCATTGCCGCACGGCCACAACGCTGCTCGAACGCCTCCTCGAACAGCATTTCCAGCACCGCATCGCTGCCGTGCAGGTCCGCCAGTGGCAGGCAGATGAAATCAGGCAATGCGGCACTGATCGGATTGAGCCGGCCGCCTTCGAAATGCAGGTTGGCGCAGGCCATGTCGGCGCCGAGGTGCGGGTCGGTCTGGAAACGGTGGGGCATCGGCCTCGGGTATAGCAGCAGGCTGGGCACCTCGACCTGCACGGTCTGTTGTCCATGGCTGACCTGCACCGGTCCACGCCGTACCAGATGCAGCTGGCCGGCTTCGTCCTCCCCTTCCAGGCTGTTGATGCCGCACAGTGCACCGGCGTGGAAGACCGACGCAGTGACCGCGAAACGCTCAAGCAGGACGGCGAGGCGATCCACCATGTCGGACTCCAGGGCAAGCAGAAGGGGGAGGAACCTGCAGATCGTATCGAATTCGGCGTCATTGTGTGCGGCGCTGGCCGCCGGCGCTGCGCGGCGCTATACAGGGGCCACCGTCCCGCGCATGGAGCCCACGATGTCGAACCGGATCGCCCGCGCCGTGTTGCCTCTGCTGCTTTTCGCCACCCATGCGCAGGCCGCTGCAACCGCAGACATTGAACAGCTCGGCTGGCTCTCCGGCTGCTGGCAGCTGGACGGGCAGCCACCTGGAGCCGGTGAGCAGTGGTCCACCGTGGCCGGCGGAACGATGTTCGGCAGCAGCCGCAGCCTGCGCGACGGGCGCACCGTGGGTTTCGAGTTCATGCAGCTGCGCCAGCACGACGATGGGCGGCTGGTGTTCACCGCGCTGCCCTCCGGCCGCAACGCTACTGATTTCAGTGCCGTCCGGGTGGAGGCCGACGAGGTCGTCTTCGAGAATCCGGCCAATGATTTCCCGCAACGGATCACCTATCGCCGCATCACTGGGCAGCGCCTGCACGCACGTATCGAGATCGCACAGGACGATCCGGCACAGGCCATGGATCTTCCGATGCACCGCGTCGCCTGCGGCGGGCCGGTGATGGCCCCCTGACCTGACGCATTGCAGCGGGCACGGCACCGCGGCCGGTTCTATGCTCGGCGTATCACCTGCCCGGATGAACACGATGCGCGCCCTTCTCCGACTGACCCTGGCACTGGCCCTGGCGTTGCCTTCCGTTCCGCTGCTGGCGGCGCCGCCCGCCCCGCCACGCATGCTCAGTGGCGAGCTGCAGGGTGCGCCGTGGCGCCTGGACATCCCTGCGGACTGGAACGGCGATCTGGTGATGCTGGCGCACGGTTACGAGCCGGTGGGCACGCCACGCGAATCGCCGATGGCCGCCAACGAGGCAACCGCACCTCTGCTGGCGGCCGGCTACGCGGTCGCACAGAGCGCCTACGCGAGCCAGGGGTGGGCGGTGGCCGATGCCATCAACGATGTGGAACGCCTGCGTCAGCACACGCTGGCCGGTTTGAAGGGCGTGCGCCACACCTGGCTGCTCGGTTTTTCGATGGGCGGTGCGGTGACCGTAGCCAGTCTCGAACGGCATCCGGCCCACTACGCCGGTGGTGTTTCGCTATGCGGCGCCAACCTGTCAGGCGAGCAGCTGGCCGGCGACCTGCTCACCACCGTGGTCGCGTTCGACTACTTCTTCCCGCATGCCGAAGGACTGCCTGCTGCTGGCCTGGCATCCAGCGAAGCCGCTTCGGTACCACAGGGCGAGCTGTACCAAGGCATCGCCAACGCCCTGCAACGCGCGCCGCACTCCGCTGCGCTGCTGGCCACACAGTTGCAGGTCGCGTCCGATGCGCTGCCCGGAACGATCAGCCTGCACGCCCTGGTCCTGCACGAACTGGCCAAGCGCAGCGGCGGCATGCCAGTCGGCAACATCGGCGTCGTCTATCGTGGATTCGGCGATGACGTCGCGTTCAATGCAGGGGTGCAGCGCATCGCTGCCGTTCCCGCAGCACAGGCGCGTGTGCGCGAAACACTCGGATTGACCGGGGCGCTGAAGCGGCCGCTGGTGATCCAGTTCAACAACGACGATCCCACCATCGCACCGCGCATGCAGGAGCGCTACCCGCAACTGGCCGCGCATGCGGGCGCGACGCCGTTGCCGCGCGTACTGCCCGCAGCAGGCACGGGCCACTGTGGCTTCTCCAGAGAACAGGTGGTCGCGGCCCTGAAGGCTGCCGCGATGCGCTAGCCGCCCAGCGTACCCATGGTGAAGGTGTAGCCGCTGCTCATCAGGAACTCACGCATGCGCATCTCGGCACGACGCGGCGATGCCAGGTTGGCAGGCCCGTACAGCGCGTAGACCACACCAGCCCCCTCGATGGCCTCGCGCCGGACCCCGCAGTGGCGGGTTTCCGAAGCGGTGCTCCAGCCATCGCGCAGGCGCTCCGGTCCGATCGATTGTCCGTTCATCAGCCGGAATGTCAGCCAGCGTACTTCCGTTGTGGGTTTGCTCATTGCCGATCCACCGCCTGTCCGCCACGCGCCATAGTCTCCCTGCCTGCCATTGCCGCGCCCGAAGGCCTCTGCACTGACCATACCCCCTTCCCATGTCGTAGGCGGCTGAGACTGGGACGTCAGGCACGTTTGGCAGCGCAGGATGACGGCGCAAAAAAAAAGCCCTGACCGAAGTCAGGGCTTTTCAATTGGAGGCCTCAAGCGGAATCGAACCGCTGTAAACGGATTTGCAATCCGGTGCATAGCCACTCTGCCATGAGGCCAACGTACTGCGCGCCAGGAATGGAGCCCCTGACATGACAAAACCCCGCGATGGGGCCTGTCGGAACATGGAGCGGGAAACGAGACTCGAACTCGCGACCTCAACCTTGGCAAGGTTGCGCTCTACCAACTGAGCTATTCCCGCATAGGCTGTCATGATACCGGAAGCCCGGAACTCACACCAGCGATTTCACACCTGATTTCACTTTTCTGACTGCGCGAAAAGCCTTGTGGCTCAACGGGCCCCGCCTTGCCAAGGGCGGGAGAAAAACAAGGCCCCAACCGGGGCCCTGTAGAATCTGGAGCGGGAAACGAGACTCGAACTCGCGACCTCAACCTTGGCAAGGTTGCGCTCTACCAACTGAGCTATTCCCGCAGATTCTTCGACCTGCGTCGAAGGAGCGCCATTGTGTCGAAGTTCCTTCACGCCGTCAACCGTCTTCCGATGGCGTGCGACGCGCGGCTTGGTCCACCGGGGCCCGCTGCCAGATCGCATACAGCGTTCCGACGATCTCCATTCCCTGCTCGAATGCCGAGAATCTGGCCTTCACCTTGCGGGGCCGGCGGCGCAGGTCGTCACTGGCCATCAGCTCGCCAGACCGGTCGGCAGATGCCGTCTGGGCCTTCTGCAGGTACTGCTTCTCGAGGTACTTCTCGATCCCGGGAAGGTTCGACAACAGATGCGCCCCGTTGTGCCAGGGCATCAGTACCGCAACCAGGTCGTTGCGTTCTGCGATCTGGATGGCGATGTCCAGGAAGGACTCCACGATGGACCGGAGACAATGCGTCGCAAGCATGTCTTCCATGGGATTGATCGCGCGGATGATGAGGCAGCTCCCGGAAGCGTGCAGGGACGGCACGACCTCGATGTTCACCATGGCCATGCCCGCCAATCGTCGCTGCCTCGGATCGAATACGACCAGGTGGGCGTGGCGCGCCTCCTGCCACATCGCAACGCGATCGCGTGAGCATAGATTGGCGGCATGCTTGGCGAAGTACGCCGCCGGGTGCTTGGTCAACGTCGCATGCAGATGCGTGCACGATCCGGAAGGGTCCGGGCGGCCATACCTGCCCTTCTCGCGCTTCACCCAGCGCACGCACACATCCAGAACGTTCTTGCGCATCTGCGCGAAGGCCTGATCCAGTGACATGACCGGTACCGTGCTGTCAGCGGACGGCGATGGCGGCAGCAGCCGCTGCAGCAGCTGCCTGGCGTCATCGGGAGCGAGGCTATGCAGAAAACGCTGAGCATGTTCGTCGAGGGCATCCGGCAATGCGCTGTTGAACAACCGATCCAGCTGCTCCAGGTACGCGCTGGTCTGCGCACCGTCCTCCGGCATGCTGGCGACCTCGCTGAAGGTGCTGCGCCGCCACTGGAGGATCTCCGGATCATTGCCTGCGGCAGCCAGCAGCAGGCCGAGATGGGCGGAGACCGACCACGGATCCCGCGCGGGATCCAGCAACCGCTTCGATCGCAGGTCACGGAACGTTCGCGGCCCCTCATCCGGGCCGTGCTGGAACCGCGTCGCATGTTCGCTGGCGCGTTTCAGTGCCAGCAAGCTGCTGCGCTCCAGCACGCCTGTGCGTTTTCTGATCGAGCGTTGCCAGGCCATCGGATGGAACGGCTCCAGCCTCCATCCATCCAGGTGCGACTGGAATCCGCGTGCCGCCGCCCAACTTCCACGGACGACATCGACGGACGTGCGGTAGACCATCGAAATGAGCTCCGCATCCACCTCGTCCAGCTCGGCTGACGTTGCTCCCTGCCCGGCCAGCAACTGCTCGACCGCGGGCTGTAACCGGGCCAGCCTGTCCTGCAGTGCTTTCATCGACGTTCCGCCTGCGCGAAGGACCGATGCGAGCAGAAGTCCGCCGGTTCCCTCCAGCATCGCGGGCAACTGCGGCAGGAGGCGCGCCATCTCTTCGCGACGCCGCGTGGCCAGCGCATCGTAGTAGCGCGCCATGGCATCTGCATCGACGTTTCTCTGCGGGCGCGGAACCACCTGGTGTGCCCGTCGTTCGACCACCTCCAGGACGCATCGATGGTTCTGCATCATGAAGCCGAAGTTGTGGCGCTGGAAGGCGTCATCCGCCAGCAGCCGACACAGTTCGGGATCGCTGCCGCCCCACCAGGTCACCCCGTGCAGGCCCCGGGTAGCGAAGTACCAGTCGCGCAGCGCTTTTACCGAATCCAGGCCTTTGTCTTCAACCAGGTAACGCAGCAGTCC
This sequence comes from Stenotrophomonas genospecies 5, assembly GCF_054473825.1. Taxonomy (NCBI): domain Bacteria; kingdom Pseudomonadati; phylum Pseudomonadota; class Gammaproteobacteria; order Lysobacterales; family Lysobacteraceae; genus Stenotrophomonas; species Stenotrophomonas genospecies 5. The sequence goes on along the minus strand of NZ_JBTMUW010000001.1, from coordinate 397,795 downwards.
CGGACCGAGGGACGCCAGCACTTCCAGCTTCCGCAGCTCTGCAAAATCAGCAGGCGCAATGGCCGAATGCAGGTACTGGAATGCGTCCAGGCTCCCCTGTGCAAGCATTCGACCCACCCATTCGACCAGGACATCGACGTCCATGCCCGCTGTGCGCCCCGCAATGAGGGTCAACCACGCGTCCAGGCGATCGGCGTCACCGACGCGATAGCAGGCCTGGAACGCAACAACGTGGCCCGCTGCACCGAGATCATGGCGAACCAGCACCTGCAGGAATCGATCCAGCCGGTCGGGCCGTCGCAGATACTGGCCGCAGGCGCCCAACTGCGTGAAGTCGAGGCAATGAGGTGCTGCCAGGAGAAGGTCGATGGCGGCCTCCACATCTTCGGCCGGGGCATCATCGCTCAGCTCGGCCAGCAACCGACAGCAAGTGGCAAGTGCATCAAGGCCTGCACCACGTGCGATCAGATGATGGGCGATCCAGTCAGGGGGTGGAGCATGAAACCCCAAGTAGCCGCGCAGCGTGTGGATATCTGCCGGTGTGCATGCGCCGGCTGCCCCCAGCACCCAGGCCCACGTCTTCGTCGGCGTGCGCCACAACAGATAACGTGCAGAATCGAATACCTCGTGCACCGGCGCAATGCCGGCACCGGCCAGCAGTGTCAGATTCGCGGCCAGACGCGCCGCATCAGATTCTTCCAGGTCGACATCATGAAGGCGCGCCAGGTGCGGCCGCGCAACGCCCGCAAGCATCAGCTGGCGCACAACGGAACGCACCGGCTCGCGCTGCGTTCGCCGCGGCCGCCAGCCGACGCTCCATGCCCTGTGCGCGGTGTGCGCGGACTGCAGCCACTGCAGCTCTTCCTTGTGCTGGATGATGCCTTCATCCACCATCCACCGCGCAAACCATCCAGGCGCTTCAGACCGTCCAGCACACCGGTCGAGGTCCGTCAGCCGACGGAGGCCCAGGCGATGGGCAGCGATGAGCCAGCCGGCATCCCGCAGCTGCAGCGCCCGCAGTTCTTCCCACGACGTGGCTTCGAAGCGGCGCAGGGCGATGTCCAGGCTGCGGCTGTACATGCGTGCTTCCGCATGCAGGAACAGCCGTGCGTGGAACTGGCAGTACACGTACTGGCGGCCCTCGAACGTCCGGATCCGCGACAGCGCGTGTCGCACGTACCTGAGCACCCACGGGAACGGCATGAACACCTGCACCAGAAGCGGCCACCCGCGGCCCTTGCCAGGATGCAGCGCGATGTCCGCCGGAATGCCCAGCGCACGGCGCGCCATGTCTTCCTCGGTGACCACAGTCCGGTCTTGCCCGCGCAGCGCATCGGCCACTGCGATGCGGAAGCCACGGATGCGGTTGCGCGGTGCTTCGGGCCGGTCATCCGTCCGCTCATCGTCGATGTCGTCGTGGAACGCACCCGCGGATCGTCCCCGGCAACCCTCCAGCATCCGATCACGGTACGCCCGGTAGGCGGTCTGCCCACCGTCCTGCCTCGTTTCGTGCACAGCCTCCATCTGCCAGCCCTTGCCCCGCTCCCTGCGTCACCCCGACGACTACAGCGGATGATATCCATTCGGCCCGGTCCGCAATGGCGGGCAGGAGGGTCCGGCCTGACCGGAAACGAAAAACGCCCCCTTGCGGGAGCGTTCTTTTTTGAATCTGGAGCGGGAAACGAGACTCGAACTCGCGACCTCAACCTTGGCAAGGTTGCGCTCTACCAACTGAGCTATTCCCGCAGATTCCGTTCGACCTGCGTCGAAGGAGCGCTATTGTGTCGAGATTGCAGCAATGCGTCAACAGAAATCTCCTCGGCGATTCCCGTTTTCCGTTCAGGTTCGGATGAGCGGAAAGCCCGGCAATCCAGGGCCGGCACAACATAAAAAAAGAGAGGCCAGAGGCCTCTCTTTCAGAATCTGGAGCGGGAAACGAGACTCGAACTCGCGACCTCAACCTTGGCAAGGTTGCGCTCTACCAACTGAGCTATTCCCGCTTGGGAGGCGAAATTCTACCCATTCTGGAAGGGGCGTCAAGGCCTTTTTTCAACCGCGCGCATCCAGCAACCAGCGCGCTTCGCAACCTGACGGGCATCCCGTGTGCCGCCGATCAACCGTTGCCCAGCTTCTTCTGTCGTGAGCGCTCGCGTGCGGCACGCTCGTCCTCGCGCAGGCTCGGCCAGGCCGCGTGCAGATACTGCAGGCCGGACCACAGCGTCAGCACCGCCGCGATGGCCAGCGTCCAGTCACCGATGTGGAAGATCGGCCAGCCCATCCAGATGTCCTCGACCGCCACGCTGGGCGCGACCGAGTACAGCAGGCACAGGAGCGCAACCATCTGCGCGGTTGTCTTCACCTTGCCGATCATCGCCACCCGCACCTTGGCACGCTGGCCAAGCTCGGCCATCCATTCGCGCAATGCCGATACCGCGATTTCGCGGCCAACGATGACGGCGGCCCAGAACGCCATCCACGGCGTCGGATGCCCCTGCACGATCAGGAACAGCGCCACCGCCACCATCAACTTGTCCGCCACCGGGTCGAGAAAGGCGCCGAACGCCGATTCCAGCTGATAGCGGCGGGCGATCCAGCCATCGAGCCAATCGGTGATCGCGGCCAAGCCGAAGATCGCCGCCGAAGCGAAGTTGGTCCAGGTGTAGGGCAGGTAGAACACCAGCACCAGCACCGGGATCATCACGATCCGCAACAGCGTCAGCCAGGTGGGCAGGGTCAACTTCATGCTTGCGCGCTTCTCTCTCTAATCGGCCGCATCGGGCGTGGCCAACCCGTGCAGGTTAGCGTAGATACGGGCCGCGAGGGCATCATTGATGCCTTCCACCTTGGCGATCTCCGCTTCACCGGCCGCCTTCAGGCCGACCAGCCCACCGAAATGCTTCAGCAGGCTGGCACGACGACGCGGGCCGATGCCCGGGATGTCTTCCAGCCTGCTGGTCATGCGCGCCTTCTGCCGGCGGCCGCGGTGACCGGTGATGGCGAAGCGGTGCGCCTCGTCGCGCACCTGCTGGATGAACTGCAGGGCGGGATTGGCGGCACCGGGGCGCAGCTCGCGGCCGTCGGGCATGACCAGCGCCTCATGACCGGCGCGGCGCTCCACGCCCTTGGCCACGCCCACCAGCAATACGCCCTCCACGCCCAGGTCGGCCAGCGCTGCCTGCGCCTGCGCCAGCTGGCCGGCGCCACCGTCGATCAGCAGCACGTCGGGCAGTACGCCCTGCTCTTCCACGGCACGGCGGAAGCGGCGGTCGATGGCCTGACGCATGGCGGCATAGTCGTCGCCCGGCTCGATGCCGCTGATGTTGTAGCGGCGATATTGGGCACGCACCGGACCGGCCGCATCGAAAACCACGCAGGAGGCCACGGTCGCCTCACCCAGCGTGTGGCTGATGTCGAAGCACTCCACGCGCTTGACCGGCTCGGCCAGGCCCAGCATCTCGCGCAGGGCTTCGCTGCGCACGTGCTGCGCGTTGCGGCTGTTGAGCTCGGTGGCCAGCGTCAGCTGCGCGTTGCGGCTGGCCAGCTCTACATAACCGGCGCGCTCGCCGCGCACGTTCCACTTCAGCTGCACCTTGCGCTCGGCCGAAGCAGACAGCGCGGCCATCAGCAGATCGGCATCCGGAATCTCGCGATCCAGCAGGATCTCGCGCGGTGGCTCGAACTCGATGTAGTACTGGGAGACGAACGCCGCCAGCACTTCCTGCGGGCTGTCCTCGCCATTGGTGCGGGGGAAGAACGGGCGGGTACCCAGGTTGCGCCCATCGCGGAATGCCAGCAGCAGCACGCAGGCCTGCGATCCCTGCATGGCCACGGCCAGCACGTCCAGGTCGGCGGCGCGGCCATCGACGTACTGGCGGGTCTGCATGCTGCGCAGCGACGAAATCAGATCACGCAGGCGCGCGGCCTGCTCGAACTCCAGTGCTTCACTGGCAGCCTGCATCTGCTCACCCAGTTCCCGGGTCAGCTCATCGCTCTTGCCTTCCAGGAACAGCGCCGCGCGGCGCACCGACTCGGCATACTCGCCTGCCGGTACCAGCTCGACGCAGGGGGCACTGCAGCGGCCGATCTGGTACTGCAGGCACGGCCGTGAGCGGTTGCGGAACACGCTGTCCTCGCAGCTGCGCAGCTTGAACAGCTTGTGCATCAGGTTCAGCGTCTCGCGCACCGCGGTGACACCCGGATACGGCCCGAAATAGCGGCCGGGGATCGCACGCGGCCCCCGGTGCAGGGCGATGCGTGGCCATTCCTCGCGGGTCAGCAGCACGTGCGGGTAGGTCTTGTCGTCACGCAGGGAGACGTTGTAACGCGGTGCCAGCGACTTGATCAGCTGGTTTTCCAGCAGCAGCGCCTCGGCCTCCGAGCGCGTGACAGTCACATCCATCCGCGTGATCTGCGAGATCATCGACATGATCCGCGCGTTCTTCGGGCTGCCATTGAAATAGCTGCCCACGCGGTTGCGAAGCGCGCGTGCCTTGCCGACGTACAGCAGGGTGTCGTCGGCGGCGTACATGCGGTACACCCCGGGGGCGGTACTGAGTTGGGCCGCGAAGGCCTTGCCGTCGAAGGCCGGGACGGGAACGTCGGTCATTCGCTGATCGGTACTTCGCTGAGTACACCACTGTCAGGGTCGAAACGCAGCACGGCGTGCGCGTCGGTCTCGGCGATCCACACCGCGCCCGCGCCCACGGCCAGGCCGGCCGGGCCATGCAGGCGCCGTGGCAACGGTTGTGTGGTCAGTTCGCCGCCGCCCAGGCGCAGCGTGCGCAGGCGACCGTTGCCGGTATCGGCAATCCACAGCAGCGGTGCGCCCGGACTCAGTGCAATCGCCTGCGGGAACTGCAGGCTGGCGTGGGCACGCGGGCCGTCGGCTTCACCGAAGCGCCATGTGCCCTGCCCGAGCAGCGTCTGCACCAGATCCCCACGCAGCTGCAGCGCGCGAATCGAAGACCCCAGCGCGTCGGCCACGTACAGGACCTGTTGTACTACGGCAAGCGCGGTGGGTTGCGCGAAGGCAGCCAGATGCCCACTGCCGTCACGCTCGTCGATCGCGCCACTGCCTGCGCGCCATTGCAGGCTGCGCTGGCCGAGGTGGTAGCTCCAGATCCGGTTGTCACCCGCCATGGCGATATGCAGCTGGTTGTCGGCGATGGCGAGGCCGACCGGATGATCCAGCGGCACCTGTCGCGGCTGGGCGACAGGCCCTTCCACCGGCGCGCCCGGGCGCCCATTGCCGCACAGGGTGTCGACCAGACCGGTCAACAGGTTGATCCGGCGGATGGCGTGGTTGCCGGTGTCGGCGACGTACAGGGCGTCGCGCTCGAGCACCAGTGCCTGCGGCCTGTGGAAGGCGGCCTCGGCCAGATTGCCATCCATGAAATCCGCGGTCCCCAGCCCGAACTGACGAAGCACGCGGCCGCCATGGCTGCATTCGAGAATGCGGTGATGGCCGCTATCAGCGATGTACAGGCGCTCGGTGCTGACCGCCAGGCCCAGCGGAAAGCGCAACGCATGCCGCGGCTCGGGGTGCAGCTCGTTGCCACCGCGCGGCGGGGCCGAGGGTGCACCCTCGCACAGTGCGTTCAGCGCGCGCTCGAGCTCGCCGGCAGAGCCCTGCCCGACCAGCCGCTGCCGCTCGCGTCCCTGCGCGTCGAGAAGGATCAGGGTCGGCCACGCGGTGACACCGAAACGGCGCCAGCCGTCCCAATCCGCATCCAGCAGTACCGGGGCGGTCAGGCCCTGGCGGCGCAGCAGTTTCAACGCGGCATCGGCATCGCGCTCGAAGTCGAAGCGCGGCACCTGCAATACCAGCGGCTGCAGCTTGCCCGGATGGCGCGACAGCCATTGGCCGAACTCGGCCAGGCGTTGTGCGCTCCAGGCAGAGGCAGCGTTGACGAACAGCAGCGCGACCGGCCGGCCGCGCAGTTCCGCCAGGGTGCAGGGGGTGGCATTGAGCCAGGTGGCGAACTCGGGCAGGTCCGGGACAGGCTGGGCGTTCATGCCCTGATTATGCCGGAGTCGACGTCATGCAACAGTCGTGCCACCGCACGTTCTGCCGCTTGGTCAACCAGGGTCCAGACCTGCTCGAAATGATCGCTGCCACCGGTGTACGGATCCGGAATGGCGGCCGCGCCCTGCCCGCCTGACCATGGCAGGTACAGGGCCAGGCGCTGGCGCTCCTGCGCGGTGGCCAGCCGCCCGGCATCACGCAGGTTGGCCTCATCGGCGCAGAGAATCCAGTCGAAGCGCTGGAAGTCATCGGCGCGCAGCTGGCGGGCACGCAGCCCGCTGATGTCAACGCCATGGCCGGCTGCGCAGGCGATCGCCCGCCGGTCCGGCGGCTCGCCCACGTGCCAGTCGCCCGTGCCGGCCGAATCGACCTGCACACGGCCGGCCAATGGGGATGCCTCCAGGCGCGCGCGCAATGCCCCCTCGGCCATCGGCGAGCGGCAGATGTTGCCCAGGCAGACGACCAGCAGCTTCATTGCGGGGTCATGGCCCGCAGCACCGCCTCGGCCCGCTCCAGGTCCTCCGGGGTGTCAATGCCAGGCGGAAACGCTTCAGGCGAGATGGCGACGCTGATCGGGAAGCCGGCTTCCAGCACGCGCAGCTGCTCCAGCGCTTCGATCTGCTCCAGCCGGCCCGGCGGCATCGCCGCGACCTGCTGCAGGAAGCCGGCGCGATAACCGTAGATGCCGATGTGACGAAGCCACTGGTGGCCTTCAGGCAGGGCCTCGCGGCTGCGTGCGAAACCGTCCCGGTGCCAGGCGATCGGGGCGCGGCTGAAGTACAGCGCCTCGTTGCGCACATTGCGCACCAGCTTGACCACGTTCGGATCGAACAAGGTCTCGGCGTCCTCAACCGTCGTAGCCAGGGTCGACATCGGCGCCGCGCCATCGACCAGCGCCTCGGCCACGGCGCGGATGCCGGCCGCCGGCGCGAACGGCTCATCGCCCTGCAGGTTCACCACCACGGTGTCGTCGTCCCAGCCGGCGATGCGCGCGCACTCGGCCAGGCGATCCGTGCCGGATGCATGCGATGCGGCGGTCATCGCCACCTTCACTTCGCCCAGGCCCGCCAGTGCGTCGGCGATCCGCTGATCGTCGGTGGCCACCCATACCTCGCGAGCGCCAGCCAACAACGCACGGCGCGCCACGTGCAGCACCAGCGGCTCGCCGCCGAGCAGGCGCAGTGGCTTGCCCGGCAGCCGCGAGGCGGCATAGCGGGCGGGGATGGCAACGACGAATTCAGTCATGCGGGCGGTACTCGGCAGGCTCGTTACAACGGGAATGTGGCCAGCGGCGCCTGATTGCAAGCGTCGCCCGGCCGCTCAGTTCGGTCGCAGCTTGTCCAGGCGATCGGTCAGCGCCACCCAGAACGCGGCAGGCAGTTCAGCGCGCAACGGCACGGCGTAATGCCAGTCATTGCCGAACGCGCGGCACTTCACCGCGTCCTTCTCGGTCATCAACACCGGCAGCTGGCTACCAAAGGACAGTTCCTGCGGCTGGTAGGCATGGTGATCGGCGAAGGCATGCGGCACCACGCCGATGCCGCGCGCGCGCAGCATGTCGAAGAAGCGCTGTGGATGGGCGATGCCCGCCACGGCATGCACGCGCTGGCCCTTGAAATAGCCCAGCGGGCGCGCACGCCCACCCGCGAGAGGCTGTGCGGTGTCGATATGCAGGGCCATCGGCCATTGACCGAATCCGCAGGCCTGCGCCGCGCCGTCCTCATCCGTCTGGCCCAGGTTGACCACGCGGAAATCGCACTCGGCAGCGCGGCTGACCGGCTCGCGCAACGGGCCGGCCGGGATCATCCGGCCGTTGCCGTAGCGGCGCTGCGCATCCACCACTTCGATTTCGATGTCACGGGCCAGCCGGTAGTGCTGCAGGCCGTCGTCGCAGACGATCACATCGCAACCGGCCTCGATCAGCGCACGGCCCGCCGCCACCCGATCGCGATCGACGCGCACCGGCACGCCGGTCTTCCAGGCAATCAGCACCGGCTCATCGCCGCCGGTTGCAACCGGCGTATCGGCCTTTACCCACTGCGCCTTGTCGGCGTTCTCGCGGCCATAACCACGGCTCGCCACGCCTGGCGTCCAGCCGGCCGCGCGCAGCCGCTCGACCAGGGCGATGGTCAACGGCGTCTTGCCGGTGCCGCCAGCGGTGATGTTGCCGACCACGATGACCGGCACCGGCAACGTGTGGCGCTTGCGCCAACCGCGCTGGTACAGGCGTCGCCGCAGCGCGGTGACGCCGGCATACAACGGAGCCAGCAGGCGCATGGGCCATGGAACCGAACTGCCGTCATACCAGTACGGCGGGGTCTGGGTACCCTTGCCTGCCATCAGTCCTGCCTTTCGCGGAACTGCATGCTGTGCAGGTGCTGGTACAGGCCACCCATGGCAAGCAGCTCATGATGGGTGCCACGTTCGACGATGCGGCCGTGATCCATCACCAGCACCTGGTCGGCGTGTTCGATGGTGGACAGGCGGTGGGCGATCACCAGCGTGGTGCGCTCCGGCATCAGTCGCTGCAGCGCGTCCTGCACCAGCCGTTCGGATTCATTGTCCAGCGCCGCGGTGGCTTCATCCAGGATCAGGATCGGCGCATCACGCAGGATCGCGCGGGCGATCGCCAGGCGCTGGCGCTGGCCACCGGACAGCAGCGCACCGTTCTCGCCCACCGGCGTCTGCAGCTGCTGTGGCATGCGTGCGATGAATTCCCAGGCATTGGCCGCTTCGGCCGCGGCACGGATCTGCTCGTCGGTCGCATCCATGCCATAGGCGATGTTGGCAGCGATGGTGTCGTCGAACAGCATGACCTTCTGCCCGACGATCGCCACCTGCCGGCGCAGGTCAGCCAGCGGATAGTCATCCAGGGGTACGCCGTCCAGCCGGATGACGCCACCATTGGGCTCGTAGAACCGTGGCACCAGCCGGATCAGGCTGGTCTTGCCGCTGCCGGAACGACCAACGATGGCGGTGACCGTTCCGGGCCTGGCAACGAAACTGATGTCATCCAGGGCGATGCCGCTGTCTTCGCGATAACGCAGCATCACGTGCTCGAACGACAGTTCACCGCGTACGCGCTGCACGACATGCGTGCCGTCGTCGCGCTCGACCGGCATGTCGATGATGCCGAACAGGCGCTCGGCCGCCGCGACGCCACGCGAGATCGAGGTCTGCACGCTGGTCAGGCGCCGCAGCGAAGGGATGATCGCCATCATCGAGGTCATCAGGCCCATGAACTGGCCCGCATTGAGCTTGCCGGCCAGTGCTTCGCGGGTGGACACCCAGACGATCACCGCCAGGGCCAGCGCAGCGAGGAACTGGACCACGCTGGACGCGGCGGCACGCGTCACTTCGACTTTCATGTTCAGCGCGAGCATGCGGTTGGCCAGGCGCGAGTAACGGGCGATCTCATGCGCCTGCGTGCCATGCACCTTCACTTCCTGCTGCGCGGCGAGCGACTGTTCCGCCGTCTGCGCCATCGTGCCCATGCCGTCCTGGATGCCGCGGCTGATGCGGCGGTAGCGCTTGCCGACATAGGACACGATGCCGCCGATCAGCGGCACCACCAGCAGCATCGCCAGGGTCACCTTCACGCTCATCTGCAGCATCACCACCAGCATGGCGATGATGGTCAGGGTGTCGGCGACCACGGTCTTCAGTGCGTCGGCGCTGGCCTGGGTGACCTGCTCGGTGTCGAAGTTGAGGCGGCTGACCATGACCGGCGTCGCCTCGTTGTCGAAGTGCGAAGACGGCAGGTGCAGGTACTTCTGCAGAACCTGCTCGCGCAGGTCGCGGACCACGCTGCGCCCGGTCTTGGCCAGCGTGTAGTCGCTGACCCAGGTGGCCAGGCTGCGCATCAGGAACAGGCCCAGGATGGTCAGCGGAAGGATCACCGCCATGCGCGGCTCCGGGTTGACGAAGCCCCGGTTGACCAGCGGCTCCATCAGCTTGGTGAAGTGATAGCCGGCCAGTGCCTCGACCACCATCGCGATGACCGCGGCCACCATGAACACCCAATAGGCCCGGGTATAGCCCAGCAGGCGTTTGTAGATCGGCCACACCGGCGCGTGTTTGGAACTCATGGACGCACCTCTGGCGCAGTGGCGATTGCAATACGGCGGAAACCGAGCTGACCAAGCGCATCCTGCGCGGTCACGACGGCCTGGTAGGGAGTACGCGCGTCGGCACGCAGCAGCACGGTCTGTTCGCGATCACTGCCCGCCACAGCGGCAATGGTCTGCTTGACCGACTCGACGTCGCTGCGCAGCACTTCCTGGTCATTGATGAAATAGCGGCCATCGGCATTGATCAGCACGCTCAACGAACGCGGTGGTTCATCGGTGTGCTGCTGGCTGGCGGTGGGCAGCTGCACCTGCAGCGTCGAACGCGCATCGAAGGTGGTGGTGACCACGAAGAAGATGATCAGCACCAGGATGACATCGATCAGCGGTACCAGATCGATATGCGGCTCATCCTGGGATCGGTCGTTGCCGATACGCATCGATCAGGCCTTCGCCGGGGCGGGCGCAGCGGCACGTGCAGCCGATGCCGGTGCGGGCGCCATCACGCCGGGACGACCATCGAGCGTATCCAGCAACGCGCTGGCTTCCTGTTCCATCTCCACTACGTAGCCGTGGATCCGGCCCTTGAAATAGCGATGGAACATCAGTGCAGGAATCGCCACGATCATGCCGGTAGCCGTGCAGACCAGGGCCTTGCCGATGCCACCGGCCAACTGGTTCACATCGCCCACGCCGTGGTCGAGGATGCCCAGGAACATCTGGATCATGCCGATCACCGTGCCGAGCAGGCCCAGCAGCGGGCCGGCCGAGGCAATGGTGCCGAGCGCGTTGAGGAACCGCTCCATGCGGTGTACCAGGTGGCGGCCGGTGTCCTCGATGCGCTCGCGGATCTGGTCGCGCGGACGATTGCGCGCTTCCAGCGCGGCGGCCAGCAGCGCTCCCAGTGGCGAGTTGGCACGCAGCGTCTGCAGATGGGCAGGGTCGAGCTTGCCGCGCGCAGCCCAGTTGCGCACTTCCTGGCCCAGCCCCGGTGGCAGCACTTCAGCGCGCCGCAGGGACCAGAAGCGCTCCAGGACGATTGCCAAAGCCAGTACGCCCAACAGCAGCAGCGGCACCATCGGCCAGCCACCGGCCTTGACCAGTTCCCACACGTTTCAACCCTCCGGCCCAGCGGCCGCCTGTTCGATCGGCGATAGGATAGCAGCCGACCGCGCCCGCCCAGCGGCATCCCACCACCGGGCCGCGTGGATGCGCTGTTCACGCAGCTGCAGGCCTTGTGCGCCAAGCCATATGCGGATCGCGCCGGATTCGGCCGTGGCCAGCACTTCGGCGCCCACCGCGCGCCAGCGCTGCACCACGTCACGTTTCGGGTGGCCAAAACGGTTCTGGTGCCCGGCCGAGATCACGGCCAGCCGGGGAGCCACCGCTGCCACCCAGGCCGGATCCGAACTCCCCCCGCTGCCATGATGCGGCACCAGGACCACGTCCGCGCGCAGCTCGCCGGGCGCCCGCTCCACCAGGCGCCGTTCGGTCGCCGCGCCGATGTCGCCGGCCAGCAGGATCACGCCATGTGCGCTGGCGATGCGCAGCACGCAGCTGTCCTCGTTGCCGGCCGTCGGCACGTCGGGCCCGGGATGCAGCACCTCGAAGTCCACCCCGTCCCATCGCCAGCGAACGCCGCGATGGCAGCTGCCGGCACCGTCGAGGCTGCTGCCTGGGGGTGCCAGCAGCTCCAGGTGCGGCAGCTGCCTGCGCAGCCGCGGCAGTGCGCCGGTGTGATCCAGATGGTCATGACTGAGCACCACGCGACCGGGCGGCACCTGACCCAGCGCACGTACGGCCGGCAGCAGGACCCGTTCGTCGCCATCGCCACCGATCGCAGGGCCGACGTCGTACCACAATGCATGCCGTGCCGTGCGCACCAGCACCGCCGTGCCCTGCCCGACATCGTGCACCAGCAGCTGCACCTCCCCGGCAGCCGGTATGTCACGTGACGGCCATGACAGCGGCAGGCACAGCAGCGCGCCGGCCAGCACGCCGCCGGCCCCGCGCGGCAGCAACCACCAGAACAGGCCCGCCAAGGCCGCTGGCACGGTCCACGCCGGAGCCTCGGCCAGCCACCACATCGCCTGCGGGTGGTCTGCCAGCGGCTGCAGGGCCTGCCAGCTGAGGTCGAACAGCCAGGACGCTGCGCGCCAGGGCCATCGTCCCGCCCCGCTGTACAGGGCATCCAGAGCGGTGCCAAGCAGTGCCAGTGGCACCACCAGCAGGCTCCACCACGGGATGACCGGCAGATTGACCAGAGGCCCCAGGCGCGCGGCGCCTCCGAACAGGGCCACGCACAGCGGCAGGAGGCCGAGACTGGCCACCCCCTGGGCCGCGAAGAAGGCCTGCAGGCGGCTCCCCACACTGTCGGCGCTTGCCGTCGGCAGGCACCACAGCAGCCAGAGCACGCCACCGAAGCTGAGCCAGAAGCCGGCCGACAGCACGGACAGTGGTGCTGGCAACAGCAGCACCAGGGCCGCCAGTGACACGGCCTGGACCACGTCGGGAGGTCGCCGCCCCCCGCGTGCCAGGGCGATCAGCCCGATCATCAACGCCGTGCGTACGGTCGGCAGTTCCGCGCCGGCCACCAGGGCATAGCCGGCCGCTGCCAGCGCGGCGGAACACGCAGCGGCCTGCGGACGCGGCCAATGACGGGCCAGCGACGGCAACAGCCACCACACTGCGCTGCACAGCAGTGCCGCGCAGCCACCCACCAGGCCCACGTGGAAGCCCGAGATGGCGATCAGGTGGGTCAGCCCCAGCGCACGCAACTGATTCCAATCGGTGTCGGACAGCCATCGGGTATCGCCCAGCGCGAGCGCGCGGATGAAGCGCGATGCGGGGCTGGGAACCTGCATTGCAATCGCATCGCTGCTGCGCTCGCGCCAGGCCAGCAGCCCCTCCGGCGCCTGCAGTTCACGCGCACTGCCCGCTGCACGCACCGTGCCGTGACCGGCAATGCCGGCCAGCACGGCATGACGTTCCGCGTCGAAGCCGCCAGGATTGATCCGCGAGCGTGGCGCCCGCAGCCGCAACGGCAACCGCCACTGCGCCCCCGCACGGACCTGATGACGGCCCCCACCCTCAACGCGCGTGCGGGTTCCGGGCCATGGATCGCTCCAGGTGATCTGCAGGCGCTTGCCCGCCAGTGCGGGATGCCCCGGTGCATCGCCGACCTGCAGGACGAAACGGGTATGGCCGCCCGCCGTTACCGGCAGATCGACGACGCGCCCGCTGACCACGGCATCGCGGACCGGCATGGCCGGCGGCAGTTGCTGCTGCAGCGTCCATTGACCATGCAGGGCCGCCCACGCTGCGCCGAACAGCAGCGCGGCAACCGCGCGGCCGCGCCACGGCAGCGCCCACCCCAGGCCGGCCACGGTGCTCGCCAGCGCGCAGCTCCAGAGCGGTGGCAACGCGGGCAGCAGCACGCACGCCAGGGCGCCGCTGACGAACGCGGCAGTGCAGACCCCGCCAATGGGAGCGGGCAACGGAGTATCGGCGGCCATCGCATCAGCCTGCCGCGTGCTGCCCCTGTCCTCCTATCAGGCAACGACCCGCGCAGCGGTCAGCGCCGCACGCTGCCGCGATGGAAATTGACCCGGAAGCTGGCGCCGCCGCCGACGGCTTCACCCACACTGACCGAGCCACCGTGATGCTGGACGATCTCCTTGACCAGGTGCAGGCCCAACCCGCTGCCACTGCCCGCCGCACGCAGTCGATGGAAGGGCTCGAAGATCGCCTCGCGGTCGCCGACCGGCACGCCCGCGCCCTGGTCGCTGACTTCCAGCAGACCGGTCCGGTCAAGACGTACGCAGATCGTGCCACGCCCGCCGCCATGAACGATGGCGTTGTGCACCAGATTGGCGATGACCCGCCCCAGCGCCAGGCTGTCACCGTGGATCCACACCGGCGTCTCTGGTGCGTCCACCTCGAAACCGTAGCCGGCGCCCACCACCAGCGGAGCCAGTTCGGCCGCCGCTTCGCGCACCACCAGGGCCAGATCCAACCGTTGCATCGCACTGGTGTTGCGATCCAGCCGCTGCAGATCCAGCAGGTGCTCGGCCACGTTGCCCAGGCGAGCAATGTCGGTCAGCAACTGCGATTTCAACTCGCCCTGCGGCAGCTGCGACAGGCGCGCCTGCACCACGGCAATCGGCACGCGCAGCTCATGCGCGGCATCAGCAAGAAACTTGTCACGCGCCGCATAGCCCTGCTGCACCTTGTCGATGGCATCGTTGAACGCCTCCACCAGCGGTGCTACCTCGGTCGAGACCAGCTGCGCGTCCAGCCGCGCGCCCGGCTGGCCGATGTCCAGTTCCTTGGCCTGCTGCGCGGAGCGTCGGACACCTCGCATCGCGCGGTGGATCACGGTCGGCATCACCAGCAGGGTGACCACGATCAGCGGCAGGAAGAACCACAGGCCAATCAGGCGCAGCACCATCAGCGCGCCATCCAGCAGGCCGCCCTTCGGTGCGCCCCCCACCATCACCGTGATGCGCCGCCCGTCCTCGTTGCGGATCATCACCCGCGCCACGTCCAGATAGGGCGGCACCAGTGAACCCAGTTCGGTGGCACCCAGCGTCGGCAGCCGCGCCAGCAGCGGCGCATGGATCGCCGGTACCTTGCCACGCTCGAGCCAGGCTCCCCGGTCATCGACGGCGGCGAACCAGAGGTTGCCACCGGCGCGCGCATCCAGCTTCTGCCAGCGTGCCTCGTCCAGCGCCAGGCCCCCATCCTGGCTGTGCACGGCCTTGGCCACCGCCTCGGCGGTGAACATGTCCATGCCCCAGGAATCCTTGTCACCCCAGGTGAGGATCAGTGCGACCACGGCGAACAGCACGGTGAACGCCTGCGCCAGAAACAACCGCCAGGCCAGGCCGAGGGTGATCGATCGGATCGGTCGCGCCATGTCAGGCCTCCGCCAGCAGGTAGCCGACGCCGCGGATGACATGGATCTCCACGCCAGCGCCCGCCTGTTGCAGCGCCTTGCGCAGTTTGGAGATGTGCGCATCCAGCGCGTTGGACTGGATCTCGTCATCGAAACCGTAGACCGCCGCCTCCAATGCGCTGCGCGTGACCGTGCGCCCCTGCCTCATCGCCAGCGCCTGCAGCACCAGCACCTGGCGGCGCGGCAGTGCCAGTGTCTGGCCCTGCACCTGCGCCTGCAGCGATTCGAAGTCGAATTCCAGCTGCCCAAGCCGCAGGCTGGGGGTGACCATCGCCGATGGCCGACGCGATACCGCGCGGATGCGTGCCATCAGTTCTTCGATCGCCACCGGCTTGACCAGATAGTCATCGGCACCGACATCCAGGCCCTCGACCTTGTCCGACAGCGTGCCCTTGGCGGTCAGCATGATCACCGCCAGATTCGGCCGCAACGTGCGTGCGGTGGCGACGAAGGTGGCACCATCGCCGTCCGGCAGCTGGCGGTCGAGCAGCATCAGCTGGTGCACCGGTTCGCGCAACGCGATGGCGGCTTCGGCGAGGCTGCCGACCACGTCGGCGACCACGCCCTGCCGCTCCAGCCCGGACTGCAGGGCCCGCGAGAGGTCGGGATCATCTTCGACCAGAAGAATGCGCATGGAGGTCTCTGCTGCGGGAAACGGTTCGGATCATTGTGCCAGCCAGGGCCCCGTCGCGCTCCGTATGCATCGACGCAATGTTGCGACAATGTTGACACCGCAGCATGCAGCCTCATCCCCTGCAAAGCTGTCGATCGATGCCCTTGTCGCCCTCTGCCCTGCTGCGCCCGATGCTGTTCTCCGCCGTGCTGTCGATGCCGCTGCTGGCCCAGGCGGCGGAACAGACACCCGGCGTGAAGGCCGGGATCACGGTCGGCGCGACATCGGGCGCCTACGCGCACTACGACGTCAAGCCATTGGTCGTGCCCGCCCTCTCCTGGCAGGGCGAGCGCTTCTTCGCCAGCCCCGGCTCGCTGGGCATGTACCTGTACAAGGGCGAGGGCCTGCGCCTGTCGGCGGCGCTCACACCCTACACGCTGCGCTTCAAGACCGATGACGTGAACGATCCACAGCTGCGCCGCCTGCACAGCCGGCAGATGTCGGCGATGGGAGGCATCAATGCCGAATACAGCGCCGACTGGGGTATCGTCGAAGCCAGTGTGATGCGCGAGATCAGCGGCCATGGTGGCGGCCTGGAATCAAGCCTGTACTACAGCTATCCGCTGCAGGCCGGTCGTTTCACCTGGGTGCCGAGGGCCGGAGTGGTGCATTCCAGTGCGCGCCTGCTCGATTACTACTACGGCATCAGCAACGAGGAAGCACTGCGTTCGGGCCTGGCCGCCTACAGCCCCGGCAACGCGACCTCGCCGAGCGTGCAGATCGCGGTCAGCACGCCACTGGGCAGCAGATGGCGCGCAACCGGCGTGGTGGCCAACCAATGGTTCGGCGATGCGGTCAAGGACAGCCCGATGGCGCGCCGTGGCAGCCAGACATCCGCCTTCATTTCCCTGATGCGTTCGTTCTGACCGAGCGCTCCCCGGACGAGGAATCCCCATGGCCTCACCCAGCCCCGCAGCCGATGCGCACGCGATCCTGCGCGCCCCCGATCTGGACAGCGCCGAACGCGCGTATCTCGGCCTTCTGCCGGACCTGGACCACGTCGATGCACTGACCCGTCGTGCAGTGGGCCTGTCGAAGGTAGCCGACGCGGCACGCGGCTACGCCCTGTCGATGACCCTGATCGGCCTTCGCCTGCAGGAACTGGAGATGGGTGAGCCCTGCACGACGGAGCACCGCCAGGCGACACTGCGCAGCCTGCGCCAGGCCTTCAGCGCCTGACCGCCCCCCAGAACGGCACCCGTCCGCAGCCGATGCGGGCCACGCGTGTCCGAGTGTGCGGCACGCCGGCACGCAGGTGCGCCATCAGCGGCAGGTCGTCCAGGCCAGCACTGCACACAGGATGGCCACCCAGACCACGGCCTTGAACGTGCCCGCCAGCATGTTGCCGCCGAACAACAGTTCGAGCAGCGGGTTGGGCCTGGAAACGGGAACGTGATCGCTCATTGCAGCTGCTCCTTGTGATGGCCGCGATTGCGCGGGCGCCGCAAGTCTACGCCTGCCCGGTGCGGATTCATCGGCGCCTGGCTGCGTTTGGCGGCTCAATCCGGGCGTTCGTCGCAGGCCGGCTGTGGTCCCGGCGGCGAAGTGCCAGTCTGCCTGCACTTTCCCGCTGGAGCACCGTGCCATGCCGATGCTTGCCCTGTTGCTGCTGTGCGCTGGCGCGTTCGGTCACGCCACCAGTGCCGACGAGCCCGTGCTGGTCGATCTGCCCCTACAGTCCGGATCATCGACGAGGGTGGCGCAGCCCGCCATGCAGCGCGAACTGGAACCTGCGAGCCTGCGGCTCTTCCACCTGCGCCAGGATCGACTGCTGCGGGTGGGACAGCAGTGCCTGTCGCAGGAACAGGCCGATGGCCATCGCGAAATCGTCGGCGAGGCACGCATGATCCAGCTGTGGGAGCGTATCGATGGGCACTGGCGGATACGGCGGACGCTCGTCATTGACCACCGGGCCACGCGGACGTGACATCACGCGGCCATTGCATGCGCCCATGAAAAAAGCCGGCGATGGCCGGCCTTTCGTATTACCACCGCTGCACCGGAAGGGCCGGGAGCCAGGTGGTGGGCGGTACAGGGTTCGAACCTGTGACCCCTACCATGTCAAGGTAGTGCTCTACCGCTGAGCTAACCGCCCATCGTGTTACTGCGGCCCGCCAGCGGGCCTCTTTACGTAAAAACCCGGCGCCAGGGCCGGGCTTTCAATTCACGACCGCCCTCTTTCGAGAACGTCGTGGTGGGCGGTACAGGGTTCGAACCTGTGACCCCTACCATGTCAAGGTAGTGCTCTACCGCTGAGCTAACCGCCCGTTTGGGGTCTGAACGTCCGCGAATGCGTCGGTGCAGGCCGCGTATATTACGGATGCCGGCCCGGAAGCGCAACACTTTTGTGAAGACGTGCGGCACTGTCGCGTTCAGCCCAGGCTGGCCTCCTTCAGCTGTCGGATCTGGTCGCGGACGCGGGCCGCGTCCTCGAATTCCAGGTCCTTGGCGTGCTGGTACATCTGCTGTTCCAGAGCCTTGAGACGCGCCGCCAGCTGCGCCGGCCCGAGCGCGCGGTAGTCGGCCACATCCTCGGCCACTCCAGGCCTGCCCTTGCCTTTTCCCTTGCGCGATTCCTTCTCGGCCGCTTCGGATCGGGCACCTTCCAGTACGTCGGTGATCGGACGCGCCACCGAGCGCGGAATGATCCCGTGCTCTTCGTTGTACTCGACCTGCTTGGCGCGTCGGCGGTCGGTCTCGTCGATCGCGGCCTGCATCGAACGGGTCACCTTGTCGGCATACAGGATGGCCTTGCCACGCACATTGCGGGCCGCACGGCCGATGGTCTGGATCAGCGAACCGGTGGAGCGCAGGAATCCCTCCTTGTCCGCGTCCAGGATCGCCACCAGCGACACCTCCGGCATGTCCAAGCCCTCGCGCAGCAGGTTGATGCCGACCAGCACGTCGAACTTGCCCAGGCGCAGGTCACGGATGATCTCCACGCGCTCGACGGTGTCGACGTCCGAATGCAGGTAGCGCACGCGGATGCCATGCTCGGTGAGGTACTCGGTCAGGTTCTCGGCCATGCGCTTGGTCAGCGTGGTGACCAGCACGCGGTCGCCGGCCTTGATGCGCTCGTTGGCCTCGCTCATCAGATCGTCGACCTGGGTGGCGACCGGGCGGATCTCCACCATCGGGTCGATCAGGCCGGTCGGCCGCACCACCAGCTCGGTCACTTCGTCGCCCGACTCGCGCATTTCATACGGGCCTGGCGTGGCCGACACATAGATGCTGCGCGGCGAGCGCGCCTCCCACTCTTCGAAACGCAGCGGACGGTTGTCCAGCGCCGAGGGCAGGCGGAAGCCGAATTCGACCAGGGTTTCCTTGCGCGACCGGTCGCCCTTGAACATCGCGCCGATCTGCGGAATGGTCACGTGCGATTCGTCAATCACCAGCAGCGCGTCGGCCGGCAGGTAATCGAACAGGGTCGGCGGTGGCTCGCCCGGGCCCTTGCCGGTGAGATGCCGCGAGTAGTTCTCGATGCCGTTGCAGTAGCCGACCTCGGCCATCATCTCCAGGTCGAACTGGGTGCGCTGGGCAAGGCGCTGCGCCTCGACCAGCTTGTTCTGTGCGTAGAGCTGCTCAAGCCGCTCCTTCAGTTCCACCTTGATGGTCTCGATCGCCGCGAGCACGCGTTCGCGGGTCGTCGCATAGTGCGTCTTCGGGTAGACGGTGAAGCGCATCAGGTTGCGCAGGGTTTCGCCGGTGAGCGGATCGAACATCGTGATCTTCTCGACCTCGCCATCGAACAGCTCGATGCGCAGCGCCTCGCTGTCCGACTCCGCCGGGAACACGTCGATCACTTCGCCGCGCACGCGGAAGGTGCCGCGCTGCAGTTCGTATTCGTTGCGGGTGTACTGCAGCTGCGTCAGATGATTGATCAGGTCGCGCTGGTCGATGCGCTCGCCCTTGGACAGGATCAGGCGCAGCGACAGGTAATCCTCAGGCGCACCCAGGCCGTAGATCGCCGACACGGTGGCCACCACGATCGCATCGGGCCTCGACAGCAGCGTCTTGGTCGCCGCCAGCCGCATCTGCTCGATGTGCTCGTTGATCGAACTGTCCTTCTCGATGAAGGTGTCCGACGACGGCACATAGGCCTCGGGCTGGTAGTAGTCGTAGTAGCTGACGAAATACTCCACCGCGTTGTGCGGGAAGAATGCCTTGAATTCACCGTACAACTGTGCGGCCAGCGTCTTGTTCGGCGCCATGATCAGCGTCGGCTTCTGGATCTGCTGGATGACATTGGCGATGGTGTAGGTCTTGCCCGAGCCGGTCACACCCAGCAGCGTCTGCTTGGCGATGCCGGACTCGAAATTGCTGGTCAGCTTCGCGATGGCGTTCGGCTGGTCGCCCGCCGGTGAATACGGCGAGACGAGTTCAAAACTGTCGCTCATGATGTTGCCAGATCCCGGGAACGGCCAGTATACGGGGCATCCGGTGACGGCCGGCTGAGGGGAAGCCGGACACCCCGACGCGCCAACCTCCAATGGAGACCGGCCGGCGGGGCCGGCAGGCTGGGGGCATGCTCCAGACCCTCTGCAAACACCCCGCGCGCAAGGCCCGGGGGCTCCACCTGCCTGAAATGCTGGTGGTCCTGATGATCCTGTGCGTACTGCTGGCTGTGGCCTGGCGCCCCTGGCAGCGCGCGATGCGCCAGCTGCAGGCCGAATCCCTGCGTGCCCAGCTGGTCGGCAGCCTGTCGCTGGCGCGCAGCACCGCCATCACCGAGGGACGCCCGGTCACCGTGTGCGGCTCCGGCGACGGCAGCCGCTGCGACAACCGCTGGAGCCAGGGCTGGCGCGTTCAGGTTGAGCCGCGGGTGGCCAGCGGGGGAATGACCACCCTGCTGCACACCCTGGAGAACCGCCATCGCCATGTGGAACTGCGGGCGAGCGACCATCGCGCCCACATCCGATTCCGCGCTGACGGGCGCAACGCCGGCACCAACCAGTCCATCGTGCTGTGCGTGCAGGGCCTGGAACACAGCCGCGTGATCATCAACATCCCCGGACGGATCCGGAGCCTGCGCCCACGCGTGCCTACGCCCTGCTGATCCGGCGCGGCCTGCCCCAACGAAAAAAGCCGCGATTGCTCGCGGCTTTCTCGAAACTGGCGCCCGAAGTTGGACTCGAACCAACGACCCCCTGATTAACAGTCAAGTGCTCTAACCGGCTGAGCTATTCGGGCGGGGTGCGCATTCTAGCCAATTCCAGAAGTGGGGTGCAAGCCCCTTCCACACTCGCCGCTGCCGTCTTACCAGCACTCCGGGTTGGTCTTGCTGTCCGGCGTCTTGCGGCCCGCCTGATCGAGTGTCAGCGTGCCGCACGCGTCCTTGTCCTGGCCGGTTTCCGGAACCGCCTGCAGGGTATAGGTCCCGGCGGTCGCCTTGCCGTCGAACGATATGGCATAGCGGGCCGAGCCCTGCCGCGGCGACTGGCTGAACGGCAGCGAGAATCCGTCGTAGCTGTTCTGCACGGTGTGATGCCGCTCGAGCAGCTGCGCGATCTCGACCAGGTCAGCCTTGGCCATCGCGCGGTGTGTCTTCAGCACATGTCGCTGGTAGGAAGGCAACGCCACAGCCGCAAGCACCGCGATGACGGCAACGGTGATCATCAGTTCGATCAGGGTGAAGCCCGTTACCTGCTGTTGTCTGCTGGATGTGCGCATGGCAGCTCCCGTATTCCTGGTAGTCATCGGATCTGGCGCCACGACTGGCGACCACAGGCACGCTGGCCATACGCAGTATCCGCGCCCGGCGTGTTCAGAGCCACGATGCAGCGGTCCAGCGATCCATCGACCGTGCACTTCGGATCGCTGGGATCGCAGCCCTTCAAGGTGGTGCTGTTGACATTGGTGGACAGCACGGGGGCACCGGTTGCGATGTCTCCGCCTCGGGTCAGCGCACCGGCACCGCAGTTGGCGCCGCACAGCGCGTTTCCGCCGACCTCGTCGGTCAAGCCGCTCATCGCCGGCTGGCCGGTCAGCATGTTCAGGCGATAGCGCCAGTTGGTGCCGCCGCCGGTGCCGCAGACCGCCTGCCCGGGCACATAGGTGGTGAACATCACCGCGCCGCCCTGCAGCGTCGGATAGCCGAAGAAGCGCTCACCCTCCACGTCGGAACCCACGATCAGGTCGACGTACCAGCCGCGCTTGCTCGCGTAGTCCACGCCGTTGCCCGACACGTCACGGAAGCCGGCACCATTGGCACTGACGGTCTGCCCCACCAGCGAATCACGGCTGGAAATGGCAGTGGAGAGGTTGTCCCAGAGCCCATACAGCGTCTGCACCGGCGAATTACGGGTCACTGCATTGTCGTCAGCGGTGAAGTAGCGACCGGTACCGAAGAACAGGCTGACGCCACCGCCCGGCCCCGCCGAGACTTCGATCGCGCCGGTGATCGGCTGAGCGACAGCGCTGCGCACCGCAGTGAACAGCGGCGTGCCGTTGAGGGCCACATTCCAGGCGCTGGGATCACCGCCACGCAGGTCGAAGCGCCACATGTTGCCCTGCATGTCGCCGCCATAGACGGTATCGGCCAGGCCACTGCTGTTGTGCAGCGCTACCGCGGTGACATGGTTGAGGCCATTGGCGACTGCATACTTGCCCGCCGTGGGGTACACGCGCTTGAGGATCTCGCCGGTGCGGATGTCGACCACATAGAGCACCGGTCGGCCGGTGCTGGAATTGACACCGTTGCCGAACAGGGCGACGAACCGGGGCGGACTGTCCGCGTTGGGGCCGGCGACGGGCACCACGACCGGCTTGCCCATGACGAAGCCCAGGTCCGACTCGGTCTTGCCGGAAATCTCCCACAGCACGTTGCTGGCGGTGAACCCGGTCGGATTGCTGATATCCAGGGCGAACACCGAACCGTTGCCCACTGCCGTGGCCGACGGCCCGCGCGACGCGCCGCCGCCGCCGGTCGAACCGACCAGTACCGTGCGCCATGCATCGCCGTAGTAGACGTCCGACGAGGTCAGTCCGCCGTCCACGTAGTAGCGATGTCCATAGGTGGGGTTGGCCAACTCCGCCATGTGCTGCAGCGAAGCCGATGGAATGAAGGCGAACTGCTCGCTGCCCGCCGAGGTGCCGGTGCTGGCATTGAAGCCATGCAGCATGCCGTCGTTCGCACCGACGTAGACCATCGAAGGTGGGCCACCGTTTGCGACCTTGGTCGCCAGGTAGGTCCGATAGCTCAAACCGAGCGTGGTCTTCCAGCTCACTCCCCCCTGCGCCTGCCACGAGGTGAAGCCGTAGTCGTCCTTGTTGGACACAATCTCCACGCTGGAATTGACGATATCGCCGAGCAGTGAGCTGCGCGGGCGGAAACCGCTCACCGGTGAGCCGCGCAGGTAACTGACCAGATCCGCCACGGTGTGCGAACCGAACCAGTTCGGCACCGTGTTGAGCCCCATGTTGCCGAGCTTCTCGGCGCGATCACGCCCGGGAACGTTGTCGGCGGTGAAATCGGCCGCTGCCACCGGCACCAGTTGGTTGGACGTGTTCACATAGGTGGGTGCGGTCGACATCACGATGGTCCGCCCGGAGGCGCTCATCTTGGTCGACGCACGCCACAGTTCAGCGCCGGCGCCTCCGGTGCTCGTGGTCTGGCTGGCGATGACATCACCGGTCCAGTCGTTCGAGCCCGACGGCACCGTGTAGTGCGCGGACACGGTGAAGGAGCCGGCGTTGACACGGGCGCCGGTGCCGCTGCCACCGACCGGGGCCTCGCCAGCCGCAGCGCTGTCGAAGATCGATTCCAGCGCGGACTTCAGCTTGGCCGGATTGCGTGCCAGGAAGTAGTTGTCCGGTACACCAGGCACCTTGCTGTCCCACTTCTTGCCTTCCGGCACGCCGTACTTGGCGGCGTACCACAGCGGGCTTTCCAGCTGCCCGGCCTGACCGGTACCCAGCTTGTAGCGCACCACGACCGCGCCGGTCCAGGTAGCCGGCGGATCGGCGCTGGTGCTCAACACCGAACCATTGCGGTTACCCGGACGCAGCACCAGCCGCTGCACGTTGTCAGCCGCATTGGAGCCCACGATCGTGTAGCCGGTCAGCATCGCGTTGCCTGCATAGGCGGACAGGTTCTCGATGCGGACCAGCACTTCGTCTTCGCCGACCTTGTTGCGAACGGCGTTGTTGTTGCATTCACCACTGTTGGAGCGCCAGCAGATGTTGCGGAATGGCGTCGTGCCACCGTCGCTGCAGGTGCTGCCTACGCAGTAGCTGAGCATGGAGACCACATCGTTGTCGTGGTCATTGCCCCACAGCGAATCCTCCCAGACCAGCGAGAAGCTGCCGGCCTTGCCATCGGCACGATAGTCACGGCCATAGACGTAGTTCGGCGATACCGCTGACCGCTTGGTACCAATGCCGACCGAGCCGAGGAAGCAGCTGCGCCAGCCGCCACTGTTGATACCGGCCCCTTCGCTGTTGTTGGCCTGGCACAGGGGCGCCAGGGTGATCTTGCCGTTGCCCACCGGAATCTCGAACTTCGGCAGGCTTTCGGCCATGGCCACGGTGTAGGTGGTGGCGGTCAGCTTGTAGGTGTTGGGTTTGTCCTGCACGCCCGGGCGCAGATCAGTCTCGGCAGCAGCTTTGGCCAACCCCGAGATCAGATAACTGCCTTCCGTGGACGGCACGTCCGGGCAGATGCCGCGCACGAGCGACAGACCGGTGACCTTGGCCGCCCGGCAGATGTCCTCATGGGTATTGATCGAGGCATAGCGCTCGGTCAGGCCCACACGGCCTGCCATGTAGCTGCCACCGGTGATCTTCTCCAGGTTGCCGATCGCATCGGTGGCCGCCGCTGCCGTGGTCAGGCCGTTGACCGTACCGATGTTGTCGCTGTCGAAGGACGGCAGGCCCGAGGACATCACCAGGATGTTGCAGGTGGCGCAGTAGGAGTTGCCGCCGTTGTTCGGCGAGCGGTACGGATCTTTCCACGCCACCGAATTGGGCAGGCCGCTGAGATCACCGGTGGCACTGTAGATCCCCTTCGTTTCACCCTTGATGTAGCGCAGCGCCTCGGCATACATCTCCGCCAGCGGATTGCCCCAGGCACTGCAGTTCTTGGACGCATTGCCTGGATCGGTCAGATTGCCGTTGCCGTTGAAACCCTGCCGATTGAGGATGCTGTAGGCGTTGCAGTCGTTCCAGTTGTCCTTCCAGTTCCACTGGTCGATACGGAAGTTGGAGATCGTATTGATGATGCCCTCTGCCCCGCCCGTCAGCGTGTTGCAGAACTGGCCATTGGACAGGTTGATCTCATCGCCGGCCGCACAGAAGGTCGTGCCGTTGCCGGCGATCTTGCCGATGTTGCGGCGGACCACGCCACCATCGCGCGGATTGACGTAGGTGCCGGTGACCAGACCAAACCGCAGTCGGCCACTTTCA
Source organism: Stenotrophomonas genospecies 5 (assembly GCF_054473825.1). NCBI lineage: Bacteria > Pseudomonadati > Pseudomonadota > Gammaproteobacteria > Lysobacterales > Lysobacteraceae > Stenotrophomonas > Stenotrophomonas genospecies 5. The sequence goes on along the minus strand of NZ_JBTMUW010000001.1, from coordinate 372,671 downwards.
CCATAGGACTGCAGCAGTCCCGCCGGTTTCAGGTAGTCCCGGGTGCCGTCGTTGTACTTGCGGCAGAACGCCTCCTGGAAAGTTCCTGAACCGGTGGCGCAGACCTCGACGCGTACATTCAGATCAGTCGCCGAACCGGGGGAGTCATCCTTGCCCTCATCCGTGCGCCCGGTAATGCACTGCCGCCCGGCAGTCGAGGCCCATTCACCCCAGCTGCCGCTGGCAACACGCATCAGCGGCGCGCCGGTGGCACTGATGCTGGCGTTGCAGAACGACATGGTCGTCTTGTACGGGGTGAAGTTGTTGATGTCGGCGCCGCTGTAGACCTTGACCCAGGCATGCAGGTCGTTGGGAATCTGCGCCCGCTCCAGTACCGTCTTGCTGGCGGTATCGGTGATGCGATGGCCGCCGTACAGCACGTAGCGCATCACATCCAGGCGGCTCATGGTCGCCCAGTTGAGGAAGTTGCCCGACCAGGTACCCGAGCAGGTGTGCCTCTGCGTGCCGGTCGCCTGGGCCGTGGCCTTGAACTGGCTGCTGCTGTACGTGTAGCAGAGATTGGAGTCGAAGTACCCGGAGTAGTCGAATTTGTCCTGGTAAGTGGTGTCGAGCGTGCCGTCCTCGTCCAGATCGCTGTAGTCGCTGTAGGCCTTGTTGAACAGCTGCTCATCGCGCGACATCACCATCATCATCAGCGGCGGCTGTGTCTTCTTGCTGTAGAGCGGCTCCTGCGCGATGTCATAGTCGCCAAGCGCGGCGAACAGCGGATAGACCAGTGCGCCCACGCCCACCAGCACGGCAGCGGCGGTGCCTGCACGCAGCCACGGGGAGGAGACAAGGCGGGAGAATCGGCGCGGAGTATTCATGGAATGAAGATCGTGTCGATGACGGCGCTGGAAGAAGGATTGGCCGGATCGTCACTGGCCAACACGGTGATCTGGTAGATGTTCTCGGTCTCTTCGTTCTTGCGCCGCCCCAGGCCCAGCGGCCCGACCGGCACGCATTTGTCCAGGCGGCGGGTATTGATTGCCGTTGCCGTGGTCTTGCCATCGGCCCAGGTCGCCGGGTCGAACACCGGGCTGCACTCTTCCTGGTTGGCCTCGAAGATCTTGCCGCTGTCGATGACAGCCTGGATCGCCGCTTCCTGCGAACGTACATCGGCCTCGGCGTTCTGGAACGCCTGGTTCGAGCGCAGGTAGTTGGCGGCCATGCGTTCCTGCATGCCGGTCACCTGCATGCCGGCGATGCCGATCAGGGCCAGCAGGATCAACATGATCAGGGCGACATACAGCACCGCGCCGCGCTGTTGGCGGTGCGATGCGAAGGAGGGGGTGCGCGGGCGCGGATGCATGGTGGCCTCAGTTGCCGAAGAGGCGATTGCGGAGGGCGATGGTGGTCTGGTAAACGGCGCGCATGCGGCCGTCCTCGGGCGCGGTGAACGTGACGCCCATCGAGGTCAGCACCGCATTCTGGTCGGCCTGAGGGGCGGCCGAGGGATCGGGACTGGCCATCACCAGGCCCATCTGCACGGCACCCACGCGCCGCCAGGCGTTGATGTTGGGATTGGCCGATGCCTGCACGGTGGCCGCGGTGCCCTGGCGATCAATGAAGCCGGTCGGGTAGGCACTGGTCAGGCGACGATCCTGGCCGTACAGCAGCTGCATGTTCTCCACACCCTCCACCAGGGCCTCCGGCGCGCCGGCGACCAGCGCACCGTTGGGCGTGGCGTTGAAACGCACACGGTACAGTGAGGAACGTGCGCTGGCAGCGTCGTAGCCCACGTAGTACACAGCGCTTTCCGCACGATGCAGCATCGCCTGGCCTGCGGTCACCGGACGGATGAAGTTGCTCGCATTGTTCGGTGCATCGCCGAAGGTGATCGTGCCCCCTGCCTTGTCGATGCTGCGCGCCTGGAAAACGGTGGCGCTGGCGCAGTCGGCAGCGCCATACAGCCCGGAATCGGCAACGCCACTCTGCAGCACGGCGAGTCGCGCCTTGTCGAAACTGAAAACCGGCTGCGCGACGGTACCGCCGGAAGCCGTGACCGGCACGCCGTCCGGCATCAGGTATCGCAGGGCGACGATGTCGCTGCCGTTGACCCGGTTGGGCAGCGCCGCAGCGAATTCATCGGGCAATGCGGGCGTGTACGCGGTGCCGCCCGTCGCCGGAGTGGCCGGCAGCGTCACCGCATCGCCGGGTGCCGTATCGGTCGCCTCGTAGCCCTGGATGGATCGCTGGAAGTCCAGCGCCGGATGAGGCGTGGCCGCGAACGTCGTAAACAGCGAGACGCCATCCGGCGACTGCCGGGCCTGATCGTTGACGCAGCCGAAATGACCTGCCATGCGCAGTTCGCGCTGCAGGGTATCCATGGCGAAGCGACTGTTCTCCTGCACGCGCGCCAGGCCATCGGACAGCTGATAGGCAGCACGCGAGGCCGCGAACACCTGGACGACACCGAGCATGACGATCACGCCGATGGTCAGCGCGATCATCAGTTCGACCATGGACAGGCCGGCCATGCGCCGGGCCGGGGAAGGCGCGCGCATCACAGGCGGCTCCCGGCACTGAAGGTGGTATCGCTGGCGTCAGCGTTCCAGCGCTCGTCACCCCACGTCACGCTGACCGTGTACTGGGTGCCGGCACGTGCGACCTTGGCCGTGGCCCCATCCCCCAGCGCCTTGCCGAGACGGCAGGTCCAGTCCAGGGTGAACGCGTCCTTGCCGATGTCGTTGCCGACCGGTGGCAGGCAGTTCTTGGCCGCGGTGGTCGCCGTGTAGTCGCCCACGTAGGACGGTGCCATCGAGCGGTTCATCCGCAGCTGATCAAGCATTTCGTAGGTCAGGTTGGTCGCCTGGGTGCGATAGTTGGCGCTCTGCACGAAGCGTACGTTCATCGTCTGCAGCAGTGCGAAACCCAGCAAACCGACCCCCAGCACCAGGATCGCGATCAATACCTCGATCAGGCTGAAGCCGCCCTGTGCGTTGCGCGGGGAACGGAAACGGGGCGTTCTCACTTGCAGTCCTCCTTCAACAGACGCACCTGCCCGGTCGGGGACAGGCGAAGCGTGCGCTGCAGCGGCTGCTTGCCGCAGTTTTCCGGGCGCAGCGTCAGGTCGAGCGTGGCATTGGCGCGATTGCGGCCCCGCGGGTCGAAACTCACCGACAGGTCGGGCGTACCGACGGCGACCAGCGCCGAACGTCCGGGGCTGTAGCGCAGGACGGTTTCGCCGGCACTGAGCGCGCCGTCGCCGTTGCTGTCGGCCCAGACCAGCCAGCCATCGGTCCAGCTGTCGCCATCACAGGACGTGCCTCCGGCAGAGGCACACACGCCGCCGCCCCTGCGGTTCTTCACCGCTTCACTGCGGGCCAGCGCCATCGACGCGATGAGGTCATTGCTGGTGGTGGCGATGCGGTTGGAGCGGATGGTGCTCTGGAAGCTCGGAAACGCGATCGTCGCCAGCACGCCCAGCACGACCACCGCGATCATCAACTCAACCAGCGTGAAGCCGTTCTGCCGGCGCAAAGACATGTGGACGCTCCCCAGCGTATTGATCGCCACCATGGGCCATCACCCTGCCGCCAGCAAGCGGCGGCAGGATGAACGGTCAATCCGGGGCGACGGGCGTCAAACGCTTGACGAACCGCCCTTCCCCACCGCTGCCGGCGCGATCCCCATCGCGCCGGCACGGTCTCAGGCCAGCACCTGGTAACAGGGCTGGTACTCGCCGGAGATCTTCATCCGGCGCTGCTCGACGAAGGCGCGCAGCAGCGCGTCCAGGGCCTGCATCATGTCCGGGTCACCGTGGATCTGGAACGGCCCGAACTGCTCGATGCGGCGCATGCCATCCTCCTTCACATTGCCGGCAACGATGCCGGAGAAGGCACGACGCAGGTCCGCCGCAAGGGCATGCGGCGCACGCCCATGGTGCAGATCCAGTGCAGCCATGGCCTCATGCGTCGGCACGAAGGGCTGCTGGTACTCCCACGGAATCTCGATGGACCAGTTGAAGAAGAACGAATCCTTCTGCGCCAGGCGATGCTCGCGCACGCGCTTGATGCCGGCGGACATCTTCCTGGCCACGGCAACCGGGTCGCCGATGATGATCTCGTAACGCTCGGCGGCAGCATCGCCCAGGGTCAGCCGGATGAAGCGGTCGATCTGCTCGAAATACGGCGCAGCCACGGTCGGGCCGGTCAGGATCAGCGGGAACGGCAGGTCCCTGTTCTCGTCGCGCAGCAGGATACCGAGCAGGTACAGGATCTCCTCGGCGGTGCCGACACCACCGGCAAACACGATGATGCCGTGGCCGATGCGGACGAACGCCTCCAGGCGCTTCTCGATGTCCGGCATGATCACCAGGTGGTTGACGATCGGGTTGGGCGATTCCGCAGCGATGATGCCCGGCTCGGTCAGGCCGATGTAGCGCGTCACCGTCTTGCGCTGCTTGGCGTGGGCAATCGTGGCCCCCTTCATCGGGCCCTTCATCGCACCTGGTCCACAGCCGGTGCAGATGTCCAGGCCGCGCAGGCCCAGCTCGTAGCCCACCTGCTTGGTGTACAGGTATTCGTCGCGCGAGATCGAGTGACCGCCCCAGCAGACCACCAGGTTCGGGTCACCGGGGTTGAGGATGCGGGCGTTGCGCAGCAGGCCGAACACCGCGTTGGTGATGCCTTCGGAGGACTCCAGTTCGGCCGCGTAGGCCGGGCCCATTTCGATGGCCATGTAGGCGAGGTCGCGGACCACGGCAAACAGCAGCTCGGCCACGCCGCGGATGATTTCGCCATCGACGAAGGCCATCGCCGGCGCATTGACCAGGTCGATGCGCACGCCACGATCCTGCTGCGCGACCTGGATGTCGAAGTCGGGATAGAGATCGCGCGCCGCGCGCGGATCATCCGATGCGCTGCCGCTGGTCAGCACGGCCAGCGCGCAGCGGCGCAGCAGCTCGTGCATGCCGCCGCCGGAGGCGTCGCGCAGGCGCGCCACTTCTGCCCGCGACAGCACATCCAGCCCACCGCGCGGGTAGATCCGCGCGTCCTGTACCGGCAGCGCACGGGCTGCCTTTTCGTTCGTGGTCATATCCAACGTTTCGCTTCCTTCAAGGTTTCCGACTGTACTGCCGCCCCCTTAAAAAGCAAAACGGCCGGGAATCCCGACCGTTGGATATGTGCTGACCGCGTTCGCCATTCCGGGACCGCATCTGCGGCATCGGCGCCGCGCACGAACCCGGATGCTACGCCGATGTCGTGGCCACTGCAAGAACTTTTACCCGAACGGGAAACGGCCGGGTTACCCCGGCCGTTTCCGTCTACTGCGTGATGTTCCGACGGATCAGAACTTGTACTTCAGGGTCAGCTGCATCGACCAGCGCGACACGGCAGTGTTGCCCTTGTCGTTGTTGTTTTCCTGGATCGCGGGGTTGTCGGTGGAACCGGTGAACGAGTACACGTACTTGCCGGTCGCCGGGTCGATACCCGCGTAGTTGGCGACGCGACGGGTGGCGTAGAAGCCGTAGTCGTCGATCAGGCCCCACTTCTTGTTCAGCAGGTTGCCGACATTCATGATGTCCAGCGCGATCTCACCCTTGTGGCTCTTCACGAAGCCCGGGAACTCCTGGCTGATGCGGACGTCGAAGGTGTTGATCCACTTGGCACGGTGCGAGTTGGCCGGGACCACGCTGCCACGGTAGGCATCGAGCTCCGGATTCTGCGCCAGCCAGTTGAAGAAGTCCTGCTCCATCTGCGCGCTCTGCACGAAGCGACCACCGACCACCGAACCGAACAGCACGTCACCCGGGCCGCTCGGCACATAGAACAGATCGTTGGTGGTAGCACCGTCGCCGTTGGCATCGTTGTAGAAGATGTAGCTGTACGGACGGCCCGAACGACCTTCGTAGAACAGGCCGACGCGGGTGGCGTTGTCACCGAAGAAGTTGTGCTTCCACTCCAGGGTGCCGGTGATGCGGTCCTTGATCGCGTAACGCGAATCGTAGGCCACGTCTTCGTTGGCGTTGAAGATCAGCGTGTTGTTCCAGTTCGAGGTGTTCTGCGAGCTGGTCAGCGGGCTGACTTCCTTGGACTTGGTATAGGTGTAACCCAGCGACCAGCCCCAGTTCTCGGTCAGCGGCTTGGCCAGCGAGAAGGTGGCCTGCGTACCACGACCCTTGTCGGTGTTGCGCATGACCAGCACGTCGCCGATGTCGCTCGGACGGTTGGCACGGTCGGTGGCACGGTTGGTGCCGGTGGTCATGCCGAAGTTGGTGCCACCCGACATGCGGCTGTTCGCCGGATTACGGCCATTCGCATCCCAGTAGATCGCACGACCGTCCTGGCCGTAAGCGGTCGGCGCCGAAACGTCGAGACGGTCGAAGTAGATGCCGTCCTTGACCTTGGTCATCAGCACTTCGGCCGACGCCACGATGCCGTACCACGGCAGCTCATGGTCGAACGCCAGGTTGGCCTTCCACACCGACGGCAGGCGGGTGCCCGGGGCGATGATGTCGACGTTCTGGCGCGCAGCTGCGGGGCCACCAGCCGGAATGTACGGATTGTTGCCGTCCGGGGTGAAGCCGCTGGTCAGGTTGCGCTCATCGTACTCGATGTAGTTCAGGCCGGTGTTCTGGTAGGCACCCGCCAGCCACACGTTCGGGGCAGCGCCACCGAACAGGCCCACGCCACCACGCAGCTGGGTCGGGCGCTCGCTGTCGAAGGTGTAGTTGAAGCCGACGCGCGGCTGCACCAGGTTCTTGTCGACCAGCTGGGTGTTGTTGAAGCCGTACAGCTGCTCGATGCGCGGGTTGTACAGGCGCTGGCTGCTGAAGTCAGGCATGTCGACGCGGACACCGAACATCAGGCTCAGGTTGTAGTTGATGGCCCAGGTATCCTGGACGAACACACCGGTGTTCTTCAGGGTGAAGTCTGCCGGGATATCACTGCGGCTGCCGCCGGCGCGCGGGGCACGCAGCTGGTAGCGCGCGATGCGACCGTTCAGGAAGTCCTCGACGCTGTTGAACTCGTAGACGCCGTTGAGGTTGCGGCCGTAGAAGTTCATCAGGTCGTTCTTCGAGTAATCGAAGCCGAACTTGACGGTGTGATCGCCGATGTACCAGGTACCGGCACCGAAGGCGCTCAGTTCCTTCGATTCCACGATGTTGACGTGCGTGTTCTGCTCGGTACCGACGTACAGCGAGTCGTTACCCGAACGGATGCGGATCTGCGGCATGTCGACCAGCGGAACGCGGTTGGCCGAGTAATCCTTGTGCGAGACCTTGAACTCGGTCGAGAAGTTCTCGGACCAGTCGCTGAACAGTTCGCCCATCCAGGTTTCGTATTCGGTCGGCTGCTGGTACCAGAAGTTGCTCAGCGAGATCGCACTGGTGCTGACCTGCGGGAAGCGGACGACGTTCTGCTCCATCTTGTTGTAGCGCAGGGCCGCACGGTGGTTTTCATTGATGTTCCAGTCCAGCTTGACCGCGTACTCTTCGATTTCGGTCTTGCTGTTCGGTGCCGTCAGGCTGCCCGGGTCATAGCCGAGTCCACCCAGGAAATTCTGGACGTCGGTGATCTGCTGCTGGGTGATGGTGCCCTTGCCGATCGGGGTGTCGCTCAGGCTGATGCCAGCGGCCGAACGCTCGTACTTCTCGTAGTTGCTGAAGAAGAACAGCTTGTCCTTGACGATCGGGCCGCCGAAGGTCATGCCGTAGGTCTTCTCGTCCTCGAAGCCGTTGAACTTCTCGCCACGCAGTTCCTCGCGGACCATGTCCTTGTCGCGGTAGGAACCGTAGACAGTGCCATGGAACTCGTTGGTACCCGACTTGGTCACGGCATTGATCACCGCACCGGTACCACCGGCGATGGTGGTGTCGTAGTTCGCGAGATCGATGTTGATTTCCTGGATGGCATCCATCGACACCGGCTGACGCTCGGTCGGCAGGTTGTTGGAGCCCAGGCCGAACGGATCGGAGGCACTGATGCCGTCGATACGGATCGCGTTGTAACGGGTGTTCTGACCGCCAGCCGAGATCGCGCCGTCAGCCTTGCTGACCTGCGAGATGCGCGGGTCCAGGCGGATGTAGTCCTGGATGTTGCGGTTGGCCGACGGCAGCGCGTCCATCGTTTCGCGGGTCACGTTCGAGCCGGTACCCATCTTGGTGGCGCTGAAGATGTCCAGGCCGCCCGCGGTGGCGACAACATTCACGGCGTCCAGGTTGGTGGCCGCCACGTCGCCGGTCAGGTTGGCATTGACGGTGTTGACCTGGTTCAGGTTCAGGTAGACACCCTCTTCGGTCTTGGTGCCTTCACCCGGCTTGGTGATGGTGATGGTGTACGGACCACCCACGCGCAGGCCGCGCGCGTTGTAACGACCCGACGCATCGGTCGTGGCGCGCGAAACGGTGCCCGACTCGGTGTGGGTGATGGTGACTTCAGCACCGGCGACAGGCTGGCCAGCGGCGGACACGACCTGGCCGCCGACACCTGCAGAGGTGCTCTGGGCGAAGGCGGGAGCGGCAGCAAGTGCGGCCACGAGACCAAGGGTGAGCTTGGACATCCGGAGTGGGTGGGTCATCTAGGGTAGCCTCGATACGAGTTGGCGATGGCGGAAAAAAGACGCATCCAAGCGGCCTTGCGGGTGGCCGACTGGACAGTGATCTGGGGTTCCCGACCGTGTTGGCTGAAGGCAGCCATAACGGTTAACACTAGATTAACACGCTACGCCATCAATGTGACGGTTGTGCGACAAACGGCACCGGATCGCAACGCAATCATGACGGGATCTTCATCCCGCCTTACGTCGCCCTTCACTCTGCCGGGCGTGCGCTGCCTGCATCCAGGATCTGCCCCCGCCAGGCCGAGCCGGCACTGGACAGCAGGGTCACGGCCGCGGCCGCGGCGGCCTCGGGCCCCTGCGCAGCCGGGTCCTGGTCGATCGAGTAGGCGCGGGCGCGCAGGGCCGTGCGCAGGGGCCCCGGGTACAGGCCGCTGACCCGGACCTGACTGCGGCCCAGCTCATCATGAAGGCTGGCGATCAGGCCGCGCAGGCCATGCTGGGCGGCGCCATAGCCTCCCCAGTAGGCCTGCCCCACCCGTTCCGGGGCATCGACCGTGAACACCAGCGCCGCATCCTCGCGCTGGCGCAGCAGCGGCAGGCAGGCCTGCGCCAGCCAGGCGGGTGCGGTCAGGGTGACGTGGACGGCGCGGGCGAAACTTGCGGGGTCGGCCAGTTCGAACGGGGTCAAGCCCGGAAAGTGGGCGGCGCAGACAAGTAGCCCGTCCAGTCGCCCCAGCTCCGTCTGCAGCGCTTGGGCGAGGTCGGCGTAGTCATCGGGACCGGCCCCTTCCAGATCCAGCGGATACAGCAGGGGCTCGGGACCGGCTGCCTGCACCTGGGCGTAGACCCGGTCCAGCCGGCGCGGCTTGCGCCCCAGCAGGACCACGGTCGCGCCTGCGCTGGCGGCGGCCACTGCGGCGGCACTTCCGAGGCCACCACCGGCACCGGCCACGAGCACCACGCGGTCCTGCAACGGGCGGCCATCGAGCGCCCCGTTGGTCGGTGACGTCGATGGCGGCGCACTCATCCCAGGGTCGCCTCTTCGACGATGCGCTTGAGCTCGCCGGATTCGAACAGCTCCATGATGATGTCGCAGCCGCCGATCAACTCCCCGTTGATGAACAGCTGCGGAAACGTCGGCAGGTTGGAGAAACGCGGCAGGTTCGCGCGGATTTCCGGCTCCTCCAGCACATTGACGGTGCGCAGGGAGACGGCGCCGGCAGCCATCAGCGCCTGTACGGCGCGGCTGGAGAAGCCGCACGTCGGGTATTGCGGGGTGCCCTTCATGAACAGCACGAGCGGGTAACGATCGACCTCGGCCTGGATTTGCTGCATTACCGCCACAACCACACTCCTTGCTTCGCCGGACAAACCGACCGCGATGGTCGGCTAGACTGCCCAAGGTAGCCGCCATTGTAAGCGGATGGAACCGGCTGCCGCCGCCCCTCTGTCCACGAACCTGTCCATGCCCGTCGAACTGCCTGCCCTGCCCTACCTGTCCGGCTCCCTGCAGCCCCATCTTTCCGCGCAGACCGTGGAACTGCATCACGGCGCGCACCATCGTGCCTACGTCGATGCGGTCAATGCCGGCATCCACGGCACCGAATGGGAAGAGGCCTCGCTGGAGGAGATCGTCCGTCATGCCCAGGGCGCCCTGTTCGACGCCGCGGCCCAGGCCTGGAACCACGGCTTCTATTGGCAGTGCCTGCGCCCGCGCGGCGGCGGTGAGCCACAGGGACGGCTGGGCGAGCTGGTCAAGCGCCAGTTCGGCGACGTGCAGCGCCTGCGCGAGGAGTTCAACCGTACCGCGCTGGGCCTGTTCGGCTCCGGCTGGGTGTGGCTGGTGCAGCATCCCGGCGGCCAGCTTGGCATCCAGGCCACCCGCAACGCCGGCACCCCGCTGACCGGCGACAGCACGCCGCTGCTGTGCTGCGACGTGTGGGAACACGCGTACTACACCGACTACCAGAACGACCGCACGCGCTACCTGGAGGCATTCTGGCAGCTGGTCAACTGGGAATTCGCCGAGAGCCGGCTGCGCTGAGAGCATCCGCCGGGCGTGGCCCGGCAGCACCGGGCCATGCCTGGCGACACGGCGGGCATCAGGCGCTCTCGTGCGCCGCCACCGCATCCATGACCCGGGCCGAGTACACCAGTGCCGCGCCCGCGTTGAGCGAAACCGCCACCCCGAGCGCCTCGGCGATCTCCTCGCGGCTGGCGCCCTGCTTGAGCGCGGCATCGACGTGCACCGTGATGCAGCCGTCGCAACGGGTGGTCACGGCGACCGCCAGCGCGATCAGTTCGCGGGTTTTTGCATCGAGATGGTGGGTCTGGGCACCGGCATTGGCCAGAGTGGCGTAACCCTTGATGGTATCCGGCGAGAGCTTGCCGATCTCGCCGATACGGCCCTTCAGTTCCTTGCGGTATTCGTTCCAGTCGAGCATGACGATGACTCCGGGGAAAGGAGCCTTACGCTATCACCCTGGTTGATGCGCCGATGCGTGCATCGGCGCGTCACAGCGTTGCGCTTCCGCGTCGCGGTCAACCGCGCAGTGCCCGCACCGCCGGTGCGACCTGCAGCTGGCGCCCCAGTGCCTCGCCCACCTGTTCCAGCGCCGTGGCCAGTGCGCCGGCCTGGTCGTCGCGCAGCGTGGCGTGGCCCACCTTGCGGCCTTCGCGGGGCCGCTTTCCATAATCGTGCCAGTGGCCGCTGGCCTGGGCCAGCACCGGCGCCGGGTCCGGCATCTCGCCCAGCCAGTTGAGCATGCAGGCGTGGCCGAGCATGCGGGTACTGCCCAGCGGCAGGCCCAGCACGGCGCGAAGATGATTCTCGAACTGCGAGGTCTCGCTGCCTTCGATGGTCCAATGGCCGGAGTTGTGCACGCGCGGCGCCATCTCGTTGGCCAGCAGTTCGCCGTCGCGGCAGAACAGCTCCAGAGCGAACACGCCCACGTACTGCAGATGCTCGGCCAGCCGTCGGGCATAGCCGATGGCGGCATCCTGTTCGGCGGCCGACAGCACAGCAGGCGCCACACTGGCCGAAAGCACGCCATCCACATGCCAGTTGCCGGTCACCGGCCAGGCCTGGAAACCGCCGTCACGGCCGCGCACGGCCACCACGCTGACCTCGCGCTGGAAAGCCACAAAGCCCTCCAGGATCAGGCCGGTGTGCTCGACCTGGGCGCCCAGGGCCTGCCAGGCAGCGTCGATGTCAGCTTCGCTGCGCAACCGGAACTGGCCCTTGCCGTCATAGCCGAGGCGACGGGTCTTGAGGATGCACGGCAGGCCGAACGCGGCCGCCTTCGCGGCGAGCTCCTCGCGGCTGCGGATATCGGCGAACGGCGGCAGCGGAATGCCCAGCTGCTGGAACAGCGTCTTCTCGCTCAGGCGGTCCTGCGCTACAGCCAGCGCTGCGGGCGGCGGATACACCGGCACCCGCTCGGCCAGCCACTGCGCACTGTCCGCGGGCACATTCTCGAAGTCGAACGTCACTACATCGACTTTGGCGGCGAAGTCCGCCAGCGCCTGGCGGTCATCGAAGGCACCGACGGTGAGCGGTGCCAGCGGCCCGCTGCAGGCGTCCGCCGCCGGATCGTACAGTTCGAAGCGCAGTCCCAGCGGCGCACCGGCCAGGACCATCATGCGGGCCAGCTGGCCGCCGCCGAGGATGCCGACAGTCAGGTTCATTGGCGCGGGTCGTCGTGGGCCATCACATCTTCGGTCTGGCGCGTGCGGAAGGCATCCAGCGCCTGGCCGATGGCCGGCTGGTCGCTGGCCAGCATCGCGGCGGCGAACAGCGCGGCGTTGGAGGCACCCGCATTGCCGATGGCGAAGGTAGCCACCGGAATGCCGGCCGGCATCTGCACGATCGACAGCAGCGAGTCCATGCCATTGAGCGCCTTGGACTGCACCGGCACGCCCAGCACCGGAACCGCGGTCTTGGCCGCGATCATGCCCGGCAGATGCGCGGCACCGCCGGCGCCGGCGATGATCGCGCGCAGGCCACGTCCACCCGCCTGTTCGGCATAGCTGAACAACACATCCGGCGTCCGATGGGCGGACACCACCTTCACTTCAAACGGAACACCCAGGGCCTCAAGCTTCTGGGCGGCGTGCTGCATGGTTTCCCAGTCGGAGCGGGAACCCATGACGATGCCGACGAGCGGCGCGTTCGGATTGGGGGTCATTGGCCGTCACCTGCCTTAAAGACGTATTCTAGCCGTCTTCCACGCAAGACGAAGAACCATGGATCGCAAGCTGCTCGACCTGCTGGTGTCGCCGGACACCCGCCAGCCCCTGTCCCTGCTGGATGGCAAGGGCCTGGAAGCCCTCAACAAGGCGATTTCCGCCGGCGCGGTGAACAAGGCCGACGGCAACCCGCTGGCACAGCCGCTGCGCGAGGCCCTGGTCACCCGTGACCGCAAGCAGGTGTTCCGGGTCGACGACGGCATCCCGGTGCTGCTGGCCGAGGAGGCCATTCCAACCGCGCAGATCGCTGACTTCCCGGCCGCATGAGCATGCTGCCGACGCCGGATGCGGCCGTCGTCGCCGCCGATGTCGCCCGCGCGCTGGCGGAGGATCTGGGCAGCGGCGACGTCACCGCCGCCCTGCTGCCCGACCAGGCTGACAGCGCCTACCTGCTGTGCAAACAGGATGCGGTGATTGCCGGCCGGCCGTGGTTCGATGCCACCCACCGCGCGCTCGACCCGGACGTGCGCATCGAATGGCGCATCGCCGAAGGCGAGTCCGTCACTGCCGGTACGGTACTTGCGCTGCTGCACGGACGCAGCCGCAGCCTGGTCAGCGCCGAGCGCACGTCGCTGAACTTCCTGCAGACCCTGTCCGGCACCGCTACCACCACGGCGCGCTACGTGGCCGCCGTGGCCGGCACCGGCACGCGCATTCTCGACACCCGCAAGACCCTGCCCGGCCTGCGCCTTGCACAGAAATACGCAGTGCGCTGCGGAGGCGGGGAAAACCATCGTTTCGGCCTGTACGACACGGTGATGCTGAAAGAAAACCATATTCGTGCCGCCGGTTCGCTGGCCGCTGCGGTGGCGGCCGCGCGTCGGCAATGGCCACGGTTGCCACTGGTGGTCGAGGTCGAAGACCTGACCCAGCTGCGCCAGGCGCTGGAGTCCGGCTGCGAGCGCATCCTGCTCGATGATTTCAGCCCCGACCTGCGCCGTGAAGCCGTACGCATCACCGCCGGCCGCATTCCGCTGGAGGTGTCGGGCAGCGTCGGCCTTGGCGGCCTGCGCTCGATCGCGGAGGACGGCGTGGACTGCATCTCCATCGGCGGCCTGACCAAGCATGTACAGGCCATCGATCTGTCACTGAAGCTGGGCCCACCGCCGGGTTGAGGCCCGGTAACGCCTGACGCAACCGCGTTGCCCGCCGGGCATGGCCCGGCGCTACCGGACGCGTCATGCACTGGGGAGCGCCGGGCCATGCCCGGCCGACATTGACGGATCCACCCGGCGTTCACGACGGCGCTGCGACGCTGCGCGCATCCCCCACTGGAGCCGCGCATGCGCCGGATGCTGTTGCCTGCCTGTCTGCTGCTCGCGTCAATGCCCTTGTCCGCCGCAGCGGCCGAGGCCTGTGATGTCCCGCCGCGCTTCGGCCTGAGCCCCTTGGCCATTGCCATCCGCAACGCGGCATGCAACGAGCATCGGCTGTGGTTCCGCCCCTTCATCGACCGCGATGGCCGCGCCGCCAGCCTCAGCGTCACGGAAGCCGAGAACGAGCATCTGGCCGACAACGGCCTGATTGCCTGGCAGCGCGTCTCCCACTACTGGCGTGACAGCGGGACGCTCAACGCCATGGGCAGCATCGCCGGTGCCAGCAGTTGTGCCGCACCACTGGGCTCGCGCTATACCGACAGCGACTGCCGTGCCTTCCTGATCGACAATCCCTGGTCGGCTGCCTTCATTTCCTGGGTGATGGTGCGCGCCGGGGTCCCCGGCTTCAACACCTCGCCGCGCCACATCGACTACATCCGTGCTGCCTACCAGGGTGGCCCTTCCGGCGTGCCTTACCGGCTGGCCGATCCAGCCACGGCTAAGCCGGCCCCCGGTGATCTTCTGTGCTTCCTGCGCGACCGCAGCACCACGCTCAGCTACAGCGGACTGGTACAGGCGCTTGGCAATGGCTCGGTCGGCCATTGGAAGTCGCACTGCGAAGTGGTGGTCGCGGCCAATCTCGGCGGTGACCAGACCTTGTACCTGGTGGGCGGCAACGTCATGAACACCGTGGCGATGCGGCTGCTGCCGCTGGATCGGACCGGACTGATCCAGTTGCCTGCGGCCCGCGAACGCGACAGCACCGGCATCGAGCCCAGCTGCACGCCGGGGCGCGAGGACGAATGCAGTTTCAACCGCCAGGACTGGGCCGCACTGCTGCAGCTGACTGCGACCGCGCCGTTGATCGCACCGGCACCGGCACCGGCACCGGCAGCGGCAACGCCACCGATGACCACAGCGCCCGCAGTGCAGCCGGCTTCCGGTGATCCGCAGCGGATGAACTGAATCTTCTGCTTGATCCAGCAGGCATTCGCCGCCATCTTTGCCGCATCGACACCTGACGCCTAGGAACCATGCCCACCCTGCTGCTGTTGCTGATTGCCGGCGCCATCGTCTACTTCTTCTGGAACGCTGCCCGCTCCGCCGCCGAGCGCGCGGTCGAGCTGGGACGCAACGCCTGCCGCGCCGCCAATGTGCAGTGGCTGGACCAGGCGGTGCATGCCACCGGCCTGCGCCTGTCGCGCGGCGAGGATGGCCGGCTCGGTTTCGAGCGCACCTTCAAGTTCGAATATTCCTACGATGGCATCGATCGCCATGTGGGCCGGATGGTGCTGCGCGGCGATCAGCTGGTGTCGTTCACCGGCCCTGGCGCGGCGCGGATCAGCCAGATCCGGCCGGATGTGGACGATGCCGAGGATGTCTGATCCCGGACATCCACGCGTGGCGTGGATCTTCCTGATCCGGGATCGGTAGCGCCGGGCCATGCCCGGCGACCAGGTCTGTAGAACGGCAAGGCGCAAAGTTGCGCTGGACGCTCCTGCTACTTGACCACGCGCAGGTTCGGCCGGCCCTTCGGCGGCGGTCCTGCCGGCGGCGTATCCTCCGGCGGCGTGTCGTCGTCATGCAGCACTTCGTCGCCGGTCGACGCCGGTTCGCTGCCCGGAATGTCATCCGGCAGTGCCATGCCCTGCCCGGTCTCGCGGGCGTAGACGGCCAGCACGGCGCTGATCGGCACCTGCACCGGGTAGCTGGTACCGGAGAAGCGCGCCGAGAAGCTCACCATCTCGTTGTCGATCATCAGGCGCACTACCGCGCGTTCGGCGATGTTGAGCACCACTCTGCCATCCTTGACCGCCGAAGGCGGCACCTGCACGCCGGGGACGCCGGCGTCGACCAGGATGTGCGGGGTCAGCTGGTTGTCATTGATCCATTCCACCAGTGCCCGCAGCAGGTACGGGCGGTGGCTGGTCATGTGGAAGAAGTCTTCGGTCATGCGTGAAGTGTACGCGCCCGACGCCCCGACCGGGGCGGATCGCCTGCACGCCGGTCGGCGTGCAGACGGGAAAGCAGCGGCCGGCTCAGACGGGCAGGTCGCGCAGCTTCTTTTCCTGCTCGGTCAGGCTGCGCACGAACCCCGGGTGGCGGAAGATGCGGTTGCCGTAATCCTCGATGGCCTTGCCGTCCTTCGGCAACGGCACATCCAGTGACTGCAGGCGCCAGATGATCGGCGCCATCGCGCAGTCGGCCAGGCTCATTTCCGGGTTCAGGAAGAACTTGCTGGCCTTGAACAGCGGCAGCGACGCGGTCAGCAACTCCTTCAAGCGCTTGCGCCCGGCCTCGGCCTGGGTCTTGTTGCCCAGCTGGATGGCCTGCACCTGCGGCACCCAGTCGTGCTCGATGCGCAGCATCGCCAGGCGGATGCGTGCACGTGACAGCGGATCGACCGGCATCAGCGGCGGATGCGGATAGCGCTCGTCAAGGTATTCGCTCACCACCGAAGCGGCGTACAGCACCAGTTCGCGCTCGACCAGGGTCGGCACCGAATGGTACGGATTGAGGTCGATCAGGTCTTCGGGCGGATTCTGCGGATCGACCGCAACGAAATCGAACGTCACACCCTTGGCCGCAAGGACCAGGCGCACACGGTGGCACAGTACATCGTCGTTCGAGGAAAACAGCGTCAGTGTATTGCGCATGCGTACGCTCGCCGCCATCAAAGGCTCTCCTACGACAGGAGACCGCCTGCCGCATCGGCGCCGCCAGCACCGTGCCGGCGGTCGACTTCTCCCCGAGTGTGCAACCGACCATCACAAAAGCCAATAGGCCCAGCCAACGGCCGGCGGCAGAATCAGTGAACGTCCTTCCAGTATTCCTTCTTCAGCAGGTACACCAGGAAGGTCAACAGGGCCAGGAACAGGATCACCCACACGCCCAGCTGCTGCCGCTTGAGCGCAGCCGGTTCGCCGGCGTATTCGAGGAAGTTGGTGATGTCCCGCACGGCCTGGTCGTACTGGCCGGCATCAACCGAGCCGGGGCTGTCGATGCGCAGCCCGGTCACCGGCGGGTCCATGCCTGGCCCTTCGGCCTTGCCGTGCACGGCATGCTGCAGGCCCTGCATTTCCCAGAGCGGGTTGGGCATGGAGGCGTTGGCGAACAACGCGTTGTTCCAGCCCAGCGGGCGGCTGCTGTCGAGATAGAACGACTTGAGGTAGGTGTAGACCCAGTCGCTGCCCCGCACACGCGAGATCAGGCTCAGGTCCGGCGGCATCTTGCCGAACCACTTCTCGGCCTGCTCCTTGGGCATCGCCACCGGCACCGGATCGCCGATTGCCGCACCGGTGAAGTTGAGGTTGTTCATCACCTCTTCCTCGGTCAGCCCCAGGTCCTGCGCCATCCGCGAGTAGCGCAGGTACTTCAGCGCGTGGCAGCTGGAGCAGTAGTTCATGTACAGCTGCGCGCCGCGCTGCAGCGATGCGCGGTCACCGAGGTCGTTGCCGGCCTGCAGCAGCTTGGTGCCGCCTTCGGCAGCGGTGGCCAGGAAACTGCCCAGCATCAGGGCGGCCGCGAGGGCCAGCCGGACCATCCAGCGCTCAGTCATGCGTGGTCACCCTCTCCGGTACCGGCTTGGTCTTGTCCAGCCTTGTCCATAGCGGCATGGTGATGAAGAACGCGAAGTACAGGAAGGTCAGCACCCGCCCGATGTAGGTCTCGTGCACGTCCGTACCCGGACCGGAACCGATCACGCCCAGCCACACGAAGCACACGGCCAGCATGCCCAGCATCACCTTCGAGATCCAGCCGCGGTAACGCACCGACTTCACCCGCGCCTTGTCCAGCCAGGGCACCAGGAACAGGATGGCGATCGCCGAGAACATCACCAGCACGCCACCGAGCTTGTTCGGCACCACGCGCAGCATCGCGTAGTACGGGGTGTAGTACCACACCGGTTTGATGTGTTCCGGGGTCACCAGCCGGTTGGCCTCGGTGAAGTTGTCGTGCTCCAGGAACAGGCCACCAAAGCCGGGGGCGAAGAAGATGATGAAGGCGGCGATGATCAGCAGGAAGCCGGCGCCGACGCCATCCTTGAGCGTGTAGTAAGGATGGAAGGGAATGCCATCGGCCGGTGCATTGGGCGACCAGCGGTTGCCCTTGGGCCCCTTCTTGATCTCCACGCCATCCGGGTTGTTGGACCCCACTTCATGCAGCGCGCCCAGGTGCAGCACCACCAGCAGCAGCAGCACCAGAGGCAGTGCGATCACGTGCAGCGCGAAGAAGCGGTTGAGCGTGGCATCGCTGGGCAGGTAATCGCCCATGATCCACTCGGTCAGGCCATTGCCGATCACCGGAATCGCGCCGAACAGCGAGATGATCACCTTGGCGCCCCAGAACGACATCTGGCCCCACGGCAGCACGTAGCCCATGAAGGCCTCGGCCATCAGCACCAGGTAGATCAGCATGCCCAGGATCCACACCAGCTCGCGCGGTTTCTGGTAACTGCCATACAGCAGCCCGCGGAACATGTGCAGGTAGACCACGATGAAGAACAGCGATGCACCGGTGGAGTGCATGTAACGGATCAGCCAGCCCCACTCGACATCACGCATGATGTATTCGATGGAGCCGAAGGCCTCCGCCGCGCTGGTCTTGTAGTGCATCGTCAGGAAGATGCCGGTGACGATCTGGTTGACCAGCACCAGCAGCGCCAGTGAACCGAAGTAGTACCAGATGTTGAAGTTCTTCGGCGCGTAGTACTCGCTGACGTGCTTGCGGTAGATCGGCATCAGCCCCGGCGCGCGGGCGTTGACCCAGTCGGCGACGCCTGTCGCGGTACGGCTCAGGATATTGGCCATCAGGCTGCCCCCTCCGGATCGACACCGATGATGAGCGTGTTGTCGTCCTGGTAGTGGTGCGGTGGCACCAGCAGGTTGATCGGCGCCGGCACGTCCTTGAAGACGCGGCCGGACATGTCGAAGCGCGACTTGTGGCAGGGGCAGAAGTAGCCGCCCTTCCACTGCGGGTCATACGGTTCGGGGCGGATCTCGGCCACCATCTCCGGCGAGCAGCCCAGATGCGTGCACAGGCCGACCAGTACCGACACATCGGGCTTGATCGAGCGCAGCTCGGGATTCTGCTTGAGCACGTAGGCGGGCTGCTGGTCCTTCTCGCCGGACTCCGGGTCCTTGAGGCGGTCGTCGAGCCCATGCAGCGCGTCGAGGATCGCCTTGGACCGTTTGACGATCCAGATGGGCTGGCCGCGCCATTCCACGATCAGGCGCTGGCCTTCCTGCAGGGCACTGATATCGGCCACCACCGGTGCTCCCGCGAGCTTCGCGCGGGCACTGGGGTTCCACGATTTGATGAAAGGAACTGCGGTGAATCCGACGCCGACGGCGCCAACCACGGCTGTGGTGGCAGTAAGAAAACGCCGACGTCCGGTATTGACTGGATCGTGTACCCCATCGTTGGCCATCCGGCACTCCGATATTGATTAGGTAGCTTTAAGGCTGCCAGCGGTCTGGTGGGGGCCAGAGCCGCATTGAATCATGGGCGAGTGTAGCGGAACCGTTACGCGCCACACAACGCATTGCAACAACTCTTTGCACCGTGTGCCGATCGGCAGCCGGCGATGGGCCGTCAGTCGGCACCGGCACCGGCCGGACTACTGGTGACTCAAGGCACTGCGGTAACGCTCGGCCAGCTGGCCCACCCGACGCACGTAGTACTGGGTTTCGCTGTAAGGGGGCACGCCACCGTGGCGGTCGACCGCACCTTCCCCGGCGTTGTAACCGGCGGCGGCCAGGGTGAGGTTGCCGTTGAATCGCTTCAGCAGCCACGACAGGTACTGCACCCCGCCACGGATGTTCTGGCCCGCATCGTAGGAATCACTGACCCCGAAGCGCGCGGCAGTCGGCGGCATCAGCTGCATCAGGCCCTGCGCACCGGCGCGGCTGAGTGCGGTCGGATTGTAGGCCGACTCGGCATGGATGATCGCCCGGACCACCGCCTCCTCCACGCCGAACTCGCGCGCGGCCGAAGCGATCTCGGCCTGGAAGGCCGTCGTGTTCAGACGCACGGTGCCGAAGTCCACGCGCGGGTTGGCCCCACAGGCGTAGCAGCGCTCCATGAAGCTGTAGCGGATGGTGCGCACCGGCCCCAGGTGGGCAACCTGGCTGGGCCGCGCACTGGTGTAGTGGCGCACCCCATCCTTCATATAGGAATAGACCTGGCCACTGACCATGCGCCCGGTGCGGGACGTGCCGGCAGCAACCGCCGGAGTCGAAGCAGGCGCCGGTGCAGCCGGCACGGGCACGGCTGCACTGGCGGCCACCGCCACCGGATTGCGCTCGATGCTGGCCACGGTGGCCGGCACAGGCCTGGCAACAGTCGCTGCCGGGCGGGCCGGGCGGGCGGCCTCCCGGCTGTAGCTGATGGTGCTGCATTGGGCACCGGCCACACGCTTGCTCACATAGCTGGTGACCCCGTCTGCCCCCTGGCACTTGTACAGGGTGCCGGCGCTGGCCGGCGCAGCGGTCAGCGCAGCGATGATGATCGCCGTTGTCCCCAGTCTCCCCTTCATGGCCGCGAGTGTCCCAGCTTCGCCCCGCGTTGCCAAGCGGTGCGGCTCAGCCTGTGATGTCAGGCACAGCCAGCAGCTGCGCCAGCCCGCCCAGGCGCTGCGCCAGTTCCTGGCGCAGCGCCGGCGGCGTGGTCCACAGCTCCAGCGGCACCCGGTCGAGGCTGAGAATCTGCGCCAGCATCATGCCGCGGCTTTCCGCGCCCATGCGCAGCAGGCAGTGATCGGCACCCTCGGCTTCGAGCACGCCACACCAGGGGGGAATGCGACCTTCCAGCTCGGTGTGGCTGCCGGCCAGGCGCAGCACCGCCTGCAGTGCGAACGGCGCCTGGCTGACCGCCTGCCGCACCATCACATCGGGCGGTGCGGGCGTGCGCCGATGCAGGCCGGGCTCGGCCAGCGCGCGCACCGCGCCCATCCGGTCCACCCGCAACGTGCGCCAGTCCTGGCGGCCCAGATCCCAGGCCAGCATGTACCAGCGACGTCCGTAGTTGACCAGATGCTGGGCCTCGACCTCGCGCTGGGTCACCGCGTCCCGCGCGCTGCGGTACTCGAAGGCCAGCCGGGTTGCCTGGCGGCAATGCTGGGCCAGGCGCCCCAGCAGACGTGCGTCGGTGGAAGGCAGATCCGACAGCGTCGCGGTGGCGGCGTGCACCTCGCCGGCCTGCTGGCGGCGGCGGGTCGGCACCAGTGGATCGAGCTTGGACAGCAGACCGCGCGCGGTCTCGTCGATGCCGGCCACCGTGGCCGAGGCCGCACGCAGGGCGATGGCCAGGGTCGTCGCCTCCTCTTCGTCCAGCAGCATCGGCAGTACCGGTGCGCCCGCCCCCAGCTGATAGCCGCCCCCTACCCCGGCCGATGCCCTGACCGGATAGCCCAGCTCACGAAGGCGCTCGATGTCGCGGCGGATGCTGCGCCGGTCCACCCCCATGCGCTCGGCCAGCTCAGCCCCCGACCACTGTCGGCGGGCCTGCAGCAGGGCGATCAGGCGGAGCAGGCGATGGGCGGTATGGCGCATGAGGGATCGAGGACAGAAGTCGTCCGCAATAGTGCCCCAGCATGGGCCCCAGTTCACCCCTCTGCTGCAAGGAGCACTGCCATGACGTCCCGCCAGATCACCCTCTATCACGCTGCCCGTTCACGCTCGAGCGGCGCCGTGGCCCTGCTTGAAGCCCTGGGTGCCGACTACCGCCTGCATGTGCTGGACCTGAAAGCCGGCGCCAACCTGGCCCCGGCCTACCTGGCCATCAACCCGATGGGCAAAGTGCCGGCGATCATCCATGAGGGCGCGCTGGTGACCGAGCAGGTGGCGATCTACCTGTACCTGGCCGATCTCTACCCCGAAGCCGGCCTGGCGCCGCCGATCGGCTCGCCGCTGCGCGGCCCCTACCTGCGCTGGATGGCTTTCTACGGCGCCTGTTTCGAGCCGGCGATGATCGACCGCGCGATGCGCCGCGACCCGCCCCCGCAGTCGATGTCGCCCTACAACGACGCCGAAACCGTCCTGCAGGTGATCGAGGCGCAGCTGGCGCAGGGGCCTTACCTGCTGGGTGAGGAAATGAGCGCCGCCGACGTGCTGTGGGGCAATGCCCTGAAATGGACCACCGATTTCGGGCTGGTGCAGCCCGCCCCCGCCACGGCGGACTACATCGCCCGGATGGGCGCATTGACGGCCTTCGACCGCTCGCGGCAGATCGACGCGGAGCTGATCGCGGCGTAAGGGCGCCCGCCGGGCACGGCCCGGCGCTACCGGGCGCGGCAGGGGCCGTGCCCCATGAGCGTGCACCGCGGCGGGAGGCGCAGGATGCGGGTAGAATTGCCCGCTTTCCCGCCACCCGAATGGATTAAGCGCCATGACCGGGACGCCAGACGTCTTTCCGCCCGCCACGCCGGGCGGCACCCCGCTCGTTGCCCTGCCCTCCGCTCCGCGCACGCCGGAGCAGATCAAGGGCAAGCTGTACATCAAGACCCACGGTTGCCAGATGAACGAGTACGACTCGGCCAAGATGGCCGACGTGCTCGCCGCCAGCGACGGCCTGGTGCTGACCGACACCCCGGAGGATGCCGACGTCATCCTGGTCAACACCTGTTCCATCCGCGAGAAGGCGCAGGAGAAGGTGTTCAGCCAGCTCGGCGTCTGGAAGGGGCTGAAGAACCAGGGCCGCGAGGTCATCATCGGCGTCGGTGGCTGTGTCGCTTCGCAGGAGGGCGAGGCCATCATCAAGCGCGCGCCGTTCGTGGACCTGGTGTTCGGCCCGCAGACCCTGCACCGGTTGCCGGAGCTGATCCGTGCGCGTCGCGAGCAGAAGCGACCGCAGGTGGACATCAGCTTCCCGGAAATCGAGAAGTTCGACCGCCTGCCGGAGCCGCGCGCTGAAGGCGCGTCGGCGTTCGTGTCGATCATGGAAGGCTGCTCGAAGTACTGCTCGTTCTGCGTGGTGCCCTACACGCGCGGCACCGAAGTCAGCCGTCCATTCGAGGACGTGGTGGTGGAAGTGGCACAGCTGGCCGCGCAGGGCGTACGCGAGATCAACCTGCTCGGCCAGAACGTCAACGCCTACCGTGGCCCGTATGGCGATGGCGAGTTCGCCGATCTGGGCCTGTTGATCCGCACCATCGCCGAGATCGATGGCGTCGGCCGCATCCGCTTCACCACCTCGCACCCGCTGGAGTTCAGCGACTCGCTGGTGGACGCGTTCCGCGATGTGCCGCAGCTGGCCAACTTCCTGCATCTGCCGGTGCAGGCCGGCAGCGACCGCGTCCTGTCGGCGATGAAGCGCGGCTACACCGCGCTGGAGTTCAAGTCGAAGATCCGCAAGCTGCGCGCGGTGCGCCCGGACATCTCGATCAGTTCGGACTTCATCGTCGGCTTCCCCGGCGAGACCGAGGCGGACTTCGAGAAGACCATGAAGCTGATCGAGGACATCGGCTTCGACCACAGCTTCTCCTTCATCTATTCGCGACGCCCGGGCACTCCGGCCGCCGACCTGGAAGACACGCTCAGCGATGCCGAGAAGCATGCGCGGCTGTCGCGCCTGCAGGAACGAATCAACGCGCACGCCGCCGGCATTTCCGCGAAGATGGTCGGCACCGTGCAGACGGTGCTGGTGGAAGGTCCTTCGCGCAAGAACCCGAACGAGCTGACCGGCAAGACCGAGAACATGCGCTCGGTGAACTTCCCGGCACCGGCACGCCTGATCGGTCAGTTCGTGGATGTGGTGATCACCGAGGCATTGACCAATTCGCTGCGCGGGCGGGTGGTGACGGAAGGCTGATCGCCGGGGCGGGGGGAGCCATGTACGGCTTGCCCCCACACAGCAGTCGTGGTGATTTTCTCACCACGCCACGCATACCCTCTGTGCAGAAGGCTCTGCGTCACCTATCCACAGGTTGATTGCGCGTCGTTCCACAGTGATTGTGGAAAAGCGGCGGGTCTCAGGGGCGAGCCCGCCGGGCCTCGTTGCTGGCCGCAACCTTCGCTTAGCGGGTCTGCTCTGAGCCTCAGAAGGACGCACCGCGCTACTCGCTCAGGAATCCCAGCTTCGTCGTCCCGAATCCGTACCGGGTCTCCATCAGCTTCTTCACCGGTCCCATGCCCTCTATGATCATCCTGCCGTCCGGCGTCCCGCAGCGTGTGCCCACCTGCGTCCTGCCGTACTGCAGTTCGGCTTCACGACTGCGCTTGGGACGGGGATCGGGCTCCCACCAGGGGAAATGGGCATACGGCTTGTTGGTCGAGACTTCATGGCGCCAGCACACGAACGAGAGCGTCTCGTTGCCTGCTGCGTCATAGTCGTAGACGCGGTAGGAGCTGTAGCCGCTGGTCAGCGGCGTGAGCTTCAACACACCCTTCTCTACGTATGCACGCAGGTTCTCGGTGTAGCCACCGCTACCGGGAACCGGGCCGAACAGGATCACCCGCGTGAGCCTGCCGTTTGCGTCGTAGTTTTCCTGGCGATTCAGATCCAGCGTGCGCCACTGGCGTTCGTGGGGCTGCTTGGCACCCGGTCCGAAGACCTCGAAGATCCGTCGATGCGAGCGATGGCGATATTCCCGGACGCGGGTGTAGTCGGTGATTCCCTCGAACAGCCCCTTGGCGATTTCTGGTGGCACACGCTCGCCGGGGAAAGTGTAGTTGAGCTTCCCACCTCCATCTCGACTGCGTTGCTCAAAGCTGGGCGTTGCGTCGGACGGAACGATGGAAAAGGACCTGCTCTGGATACCAGTAATGCCTTGCTTATCACTCATCTGAAACGAAGCACCAACGCGGTGCAGGAAATTGGCACCACTGAAGAACAAATCTCCTTGTGCGTACCAAGCACCATCCGTCGCCTCGGTTCCGAAGCCAAGGTCTTCTTGCCCTTCATCCTCTCCGAGCTTGCGCGTAGCCCTCTTGGTCATATCCGAAGCCAAGAAACCATCAGGCCGATAGGAAAAGTACCTCGTAACTTTCCTTACCGCCTCATCGCGAAGCCGTGAACACTGGAATCCCGGCTTATCCGAGACAATCGACCCAGAGCTCTCATTCGCTACTTCTATGCGGCCATCACCATCATAGAGCGCACAGAACGTTGTCGCCCTATGCCCTTTCGCGTCAGTTGTATGAATCGACGTCAATTGACCGACCGAATCATAATCGAGCTCATACGTCTTGTGCAGCTCGAAATACGGATACACGGGCCTCACCGCAGGATGCAGACGCTCAGGAGGTGCTTCGCCAATCAACTTGGATTCCCGCCTTCTCCATTCCTCAGCTCGGCAAATCCGTTGCGCTTGGCCACCGCTTTCCAAGTAGTAGACCGAACCACCATTCGAGTCGAATGGCTCATTCTTCAACTCAGTCAGGTCAGGACCAGTCCTGATCCTTATGTAAGGTTCCGCCTCGTTCGCGCGACTGAGACTGGCGCCCACTGCATCTCCTCCGCCAACCAAGCTCGGCCTGAACTTAACCACCAATCCGTTGCCCTGAAAGCGGCCATCGTCTTCATTGATTGAAATACAACCTGCATGCGCAGCTTGCACAGCGCACAGAGCACCAACCGCAAGCAGGGCTTTCAACAGCAAGCGCTCAATCACACCTTCTCTCCTTGACTCAAAGCAGCATGTCGAATCGAATATGCCAATTCACTTGAACTGCCTCCCTCAACAGGCACGGCTGCAATGATCTCGCTCGGCATCGTGGCAACCGGATCGTCCATGCTGCTCCCCCAAAGCAGCGGCATGGTGACCCAGAAGCCTTTGATCCGTGGGCGTCCAGGCTCGCCCCGGAGAAAGTCTGTTGCCCTACGCACATCGTGCCGACCTACTACACCGGTCACATAGTCGTTAACGACACTAGGCTCCTCCATGAAGTCTGGCTGCAGGTCAGGTGGTTGCGCATACAACATGCGTTTGACGTGCCCCTTGTCATTCAAGCCTGCGGCGGGAAATCCATGAAGCACGGAGTCGTAGCGAGGGAACGAGTCGCGGGGGACATTGGTGAATACACGCTGATAAGCGCCGGAATTTGAATCGGCAAGATTTCTGATGCTTCTCCACGTCTCGGCACTTGCTGGCCTGTCCACCGTCAAGGCTGGCACGTTCTTGTTGAACCAAGGCAGATACGTCCGCGCCGCTTCCGCTGCAGAGTATGACTGCTTCTTTTTCTCCGGCAGCTCTTGAATCTCCTGCCCCAGAAACTTCCTCCACAACTTCAACCGCAGCTCCCGAGCAAACGTTCGGGTTATTACCTGCACGCCGTTGCCCAGATCCATCCGCTTCGCCTCGCCATCAACGATCACCGCGGCGATCTCGGTATCGCCCGTCCCCAGCAGACTGCGGTCATTGCAGTTCGCGCTGCCGATGATCGCCACCGCGTCATCAACGATCAGCAGCTTGGAATGC
Source organism: Stenotrophomonas genospecies 5 (assembly GCF_054473825.1). Classification (NCBI taxonomy): domain Bacteria; kingdom Pseudomonadati; phylum Pseudomonadota; class Gammaproteobacteria; order Lysobacterales; family Lysobacteraceae; genus Stenotrophomonas; species Stenotrophomonas genospecies 5. The sequence continues at coordinate 346,142 of NZ_JBTMUW010000001.1, read as the reverse complement.
ACATAGCACTGCTCGGTCACCACATACAGGGAGGGGCCATGCTCGGAGCCGATCGTGTGCGGCGGCAGATGATCGCTTCTGCGCGTTTCGGCCAGCACGCCGTAGCTGCGCAGATTCATCACCGACAGGTATTCCTTCCAGCGCCCGGCCTTGACCTCGGCCTGCAGGTCGGCCTCCTCCACGCTGGCCTCGCGGATGTCCTTGTCGCGTGCGATCAATGATCGGCAGATGCGCCGGATCAGGCTGTCGTCACCACGCAGCAGGGTCTGCTGCACCCAGTACTGCTGCTTCACCACGGCACCGTCTGCCAGGCTGCCCTCCGGGTGCACCGGCAGGGTGATGTACACATGGAAGCCTTGCCGGGCCAGGATCGCACGGCGGATGCGCGCGGCCAGGGCGGCCACCAGCGGGTTGCTGGCTGCCGACTTCACTCCCTGCCTGCGCTCCACCACATCCTGCACGATGTCGGCCCTGCCTACCGGGCCGCTCATGGCCACACCGCGTTCCACGTGACCAAGCTTCGCCTTTTCGGCATCCGTCGCATCCCGCCGCTCCCCGCCCTTCACTGCGGTTTCCACCACGCTGCCCGGATCCGCGTCGGACCAGCCACAGTCGGAAATGAGGAACTGCGTTTCCAGATAGATGTAGGCACTGGCCGATGCGATGCAGTTGACCATTGCGTCGAGAATGGAGTGCATCGGCTGCTCACGCTCCCAGTACGGCTGCAGGCAGCTGGCGTCGTCCAGGTTCAGGCCGAGTTCCCTGCACCCCTTCTTCTCCAGCGCATGCAGGGCGGTGCCCGAGGAACGCACGATCTGCACGCTGATCTTTCCCGCCGTGCCGGGCACCGTCAGGTCACCGAACACCGCCTGCATGCCCCCCATGGACTGCAGCCACTGATCGCTCAATGGCGTCAGTTCCATGCCACGCGCCAGGGTGGTCTGCTCGGGCAGCGCTGTGTCGAGCCATTCATTGGTCATGCGAAGGCCAGTATTCAGACCCTTGCGCAGCAGCGAGCCGATGGTCCGGTCGCCGCGCTGGTTCTGCCAGACCATGGCATTCCAGCGGTGCATGAAGTTGCTGCAGATATCGAACACGGCCGGGCCCGCGATCTGCGCGTGCACGTCCTGCCAGGGCATGCGAGGCTGGCGGCCACTGTCGAGCAGCCGCTGGGTGCGATCAACTGGTGTATTGATCCACTGCACCAGCGATTCCCAGTCTCTCTTCGCCTTGTCGATCTTTGCTTCTATTTCGCTGAGTCGGCCTTCGATGTCCGCGCGCAGGCTGCGCGGATCGAGCAGGTAGCCCACCGCTTTCTCTGCGGTCTGGAAGGGGCGCAGCGCTGCCGCCCGGATGTCGTTCTTCTGCTGGTCGAGCCAGCTGCCGAACTTCTTCGCCTGGATGGCGCTGAAGCCTGCCACTGCACGCCCTGCTGCGGCTGCCGCCTCGACCGGATTCAGTTTGATGGCTTCGTCGGCGGCACGGTTCGACGCGGCAATGACATCTGCATATTCCTTGCCGATCTCCTCCAGTGTCGTCTGGATGGCCAGGAACGTGCGCGCGACGGTGCGCTTGACCGCCATCCCCTCTTCCATGCCGGGGATGATCCACTCGGCGATCTTCCTGAGGCCTTCGCGCTCAAGCGCGTCGGGTACGCCCAGCTTGTCCGCATAGTCCTGCAGTTCGGCCAATGCGGCACCGGCATCCCACTGCGCCTTCATCTGGTCCAGTGCGATGGCCATGCCAGGCACATACGCCTGTGCGAAGCCGGGACGGACGCGGCCTGCCGCATCCGGGCTGGTATCGGGCTTGTCCAGCGTGAGCTCCGTCTCATCATCCGTCATGCTCCGATACTTGCTCAGGCAGTTGTTGTAATGGTCATTGATCACGTGCAGCGTCGGGTCGCAGACCACGTCGAAGTTGCCGTCGTCCCAACGGCCATGGGCGACGTCGAGTCCTCCGACGAAGCCGATGCGTCCGTCTACCACCAGGATCTTCTGGTGGTGCGAGAAGGCGATGTTGAAGGCATCGGTGCGGCCGGTCGCCGGGTTGTGCAGGCCCACCTGGACCTGCCCGGGCGTCTTGTCATCCTGCATCTTGTACAGCGCCGTGCGCACCTCGTTCTCGTGGGTGTAGGCGGCCGCCTCCACGCTGTCGTAGAGCAGTACCCGCACATCCACGCCGCGCTGGTTGATAGCGTCGAACAGCAGCTCGCTCAGCCGCGCGGAGTGCGCGTCGCCGCGCGCGTCCATCTCGGTATCGAAGTTCATCTGCCAGTCGGCGATGAAGATGAACTTCTGTGCGCCGCGGATGGCATCGGCCATCGCCTTCATGGCCGAGCGCCCGTCGGTGAACGCGTCGACGCGGTTCCCGTGCCGCACCGGCGCGAACTGACGGTCCGGTGGTGCGTAGTAGTCGCCGCTGGTCGTGCCTTTCTGGCCATCCCTGCAGATGAGAGAGGCGCTCTCGACCCTGCCCCATGCGTTGGCGTCTGCCATGATCAGATCTCCTTGCGCCGGGCCGGGCTGGCGTCGATGTGGGACTGGAACTCGTACTCGGCGCGCTGCCGGTAGGCATGCAGTGCGGCATCGTCAGGCAGGTCGGCCAGACTCTTGCCATAGTTGATCGCCTCCAGCGTGTCCAGGGTTGCCCGCACCCCCGGGGAGCTGCTGTATGGCCGGGGCCGCTGCAGCGGGATCACGTCGATTCCGTGTACCAGGAACAGGCAGCCGGGATGGCGGCCTGCGTCACTCCAGATCCTTGCGCACAGCACATCGTCCAGGCTGACATCACCCTGTGCGTCGGCCTCACCTTCGGCCAGGGTCTCAGCCCAGCGTTCCGGCAGCAGGGCGCTGTCACGCTGCTCATCGTCCAGGGCGCGGTGCGTGCGCACGATCCTCCAGGGCTGCCCGCCCAGCGGCGCACCCTGTGGGCCCGGGATGTCCTGCAGCCTGAAAGCAAGCTTCGGAACCTGCCCGTCCGGCGCGCTGGACGGCATGTCCGGCAGGGGACGGGTCAGCTGCGCCGGGCCAACGAAGGTGCGCTGCCCGGCCTGCACGGTCACCGTGCCGGGGCAGACCAGCACCAGGTTGCCATCTTCCAGCGTAATGCTGGCGCCACCGGCGGTGGCGATGTGCAGGGTGCGCGGTGCGGCAAGCTCCACAGCCCCTTGCCCGCTCGCTGCACGCACGGTGCTGCGCGCCTGCAGGTGGATCGTTTCGGACTGGGCCCGGATGTCCAGTACCTCCTGCCCAGCGACGATGGTCAATGCCGCATCACCAGCAAAGCTGCGGCCACTGGCCGCCAGCATGCCCACCGCCTGCGCCGCGTGCAGGCGCGCACCGCCGGCCACGTTGGCATCGGTGTGCCCGCCACTGGACAGTGCCACATTCCGGGCACCGCCCCAGTGCAGTGCCTGCCCGGCCACCATCATCAGACCGGCCTGCCCATGCAGGCCCAGCGTTGGCTGGCCGGTATGCGGAACATCGCCGGGCGCGGGGCGGCCCTCCTCATCGGCGCTGGCCTGCGCATAGGAAAGTCCGTTCACACTGGCCCGCGCAACCCGTTGCAGACCTGCCACGCCGGTGCTGTCCTCCCGTACTGCGTGGCTGTCCAAGCCAGCCGTGCCGTGCATCGTAGCCGCGCCATGGCTGGACGCGGCCAGGAGGGCGGCCTGCTGCAGCAGCGCGCCGGCCGCAGCCACTTCGCCTGCGGGTGACAGCGCAGCGTGGCCACGCGCGGTCAACCAGACGCCCCGTTCGGCACGCAGCGCGCCCCACGCGTCCGTGCGCAGTTCCGCGCCTTCTCCGCGCAGGGAACCACGATGTTTGTCAGCCATGTGCAGCAGATGACCAAGATTCAGCTCGCTGCTGGCGTGGCTGCTGGCCAGCTGCACGCGCAGCTGTGCGTCGGAATCATCGAAGGCCAGCCGGTTGTAACCCGTTCCGGACCATTCCCGTGACTGGATGCCCCATACCGCCCCGGCATGCCGGTGCTGGTCCTGCCCCGGTGCCATCGCGTGCCAGACAGGCGCATGGCCGCCGGCCGCATTGCCCTGTGCGCTCGGGCGGGAGTCGGTGGCATGCCCGAACAGGCCGCCGCTTTCGTCTGCGGCCGCTGCTCCGGCCGGGGTGCGCGCAACGCCCGCCTCGCCACGGCCGTTGTACAGCGCGCCCAGCACCAAGGGCTGATCGATGTTCCCGTCCAGAAAGCCGATCAGCACCTCCTGGCCGACACGCGGCAGGAACTGTGCACCGACGCCCGGTCCAGCGTAGCGCTGCGCGACCCGCAGCCAACAGGTCGTACCGGCATCTGTGGCGTCCTGTAGATGCAGACGTACCCGTACCCGGCCCAGGTGATCGGCGTACAGAGCGGCATCATCACGGCCATCGCCGGCGATCACCGTAGCGGTCTGATGGCCTGGCGCGAGCGGCCGCGGGTGGATGCGTTCGCCGGTGCCGTCGGCCAGCACGGGCCGCCACGGTCGATTCCGATCGACGGCGCGGAAGCGATTGGCATAACCCAGGGGCGCGGTTGTCTCCAGCGCCACGCCGGGTATGGCTGAACCGGCCTCAAGCCAGCGGGCCGGTGCCGCAGCGCGTGGTTGCTCCGCCCCCTGCGTGATCGGCGGCGGATTGCACCCGTAATGCAGTAGTTCCGTCGGCAGCAGGCTCGGCGTCGAACCAGCGCTCGCGGCCAGAACGCGGATGAAGCGACCGACCTGCAGGCTGCGTACGCTGCCTGCCGCCAGCCAGCCTGCACTGCCGGCCTCGTGCGCTTCAGCTGCTCGCCGCGCGCGACGATACCCCTCATCGGCGCCAGCCAGGGCGTGGGTGCCCACCGGCTCATAGACCTCGCGCGGGCTGTGCCCGGCTTCCTGCAGTGGCATCTGCACATGTCGGACGGTGGCCGCAGGGCCATCGTCGGTGACAAGCGAGAGCCGGCTGCTGCCCAGCCGACGCCACCTGCCCAGCTGCTGCAGGGCATCTGCGCGCTCGGTGGCGTCGTCACGGTGGAAACGGATACCGCCGTCTCGGGCCGATTGTGGATTCTCAGGTTGCACGCTGCTGTCGGCGAACAGCACGAGCGTCAATCCGCCGCTACTGTCGCTCTCGAACGTGCCCGCAATGCCTTCATCGGCCAACAGCCGCTGAACAAACTCAAGGTCCGGCTCCCGATACTGGATGCAGCAGTCGCGCACGGGTGCGGCGGCCAGAGCGGCCAGGGCATCGTCGCTCCAGCGCCAGCGGGCCAGTCCGCTGTGCGTGCCGAACACGTCCTCGACGATGTCCCGGACGGTCCGCTGCTGATGGACACGGCTGCGCCGCGCATGCCGCAGGAACCACGTCCATGGCACGAGATGCAGCCGATAGCGCGCCAGACCGCCGTCTGCGCCAAGGAGGTGAGCGGCGGCGATGTAGCCGCAGCGATGGTGGTCCTGGCCATCATCGAGGCAGGTGACCAGCGCGGCGCTCAGTCCCGGCCAGTCAGCGCATGCCAGGCCCGCATCCGGATGCACGGCATCTACCCAGTAATCGAAACCGTTGACCAGGCTTTCGTGGCCCCACCACTGTTCGACGAACAAGGGAGGCAGGCCCTCAGCCTGCAGCCGATGCAGTTGCCCGTTCGACCCGAGCCCCGCCAGCGGCGCGTGCGCAGCTGCCGTATGTGAAACATCCATGACCTCTCCCTGGCCGGGCGCTCCGCCCCGACGCTCAATGCCTGTGAACCTTCCGGTGGCCACCGCTGCTTCCGGTTTCCGTTCCCCACCCGGCCGTGACGCTTTTTTCACCACCGGCGCAGGAAGCTTGTGGCACAAGCATTGCGAACGTCTATCCACAGGTTCCCGCAGGCCCGATCCACACCCCGTGTGGAAAACCGCGTCGCAGCCCCCGTACTGGCCGTGTGCGCCCCCGCGCGCTACCCTTGTTTCCCCTTGAAGACACTGTGGTGGAAGGCTTCCGCCCCACCTCCAGCAATGAAAAACATCGAGCATCGAGACTTCACCCTGTCGCCGGAAGACAACGCGCGCCTGGCCAACCTGTGCGGCCCGTTCGACGGCCATTTGCGACAGATCGAACTGAAACTCGGCGTGGAGATCGCCAATCGCGGCTTCGTGTTCCGCATCAGTGGACCGAAGGAAGCCAGCGTGGAAGCGCAGAAGCTGATCGAGGCCCTGTACGCCGAAGCCGGCGAGACCACCTTCGACAACCACGCCATCCACCTGCGCCTGGCCCAGGCCAACGTGGAGCAGATCGCCGAACGCTCGTACGAAGCACAGGACGTGGCGATCCGGGTCAAGCGTGGCACCGTGCGCGGTCGCGGCGCCAACCAGGGCCGCTACCTGCACCAGATCGCCACCCATGACATCAACTTCGGCATCGGCCCGGCCGGTACCGGCAAGACCTTCCTGGCCGTGGCCAGCGCGGTGGAAGCGCTGAACGAGTCGCGCGTGCAGCGCCTGATCCTGGTGCGGCCTGCGGTCGAGGCCGGCGAGAAGCTCGGCTTCCTGCCCGGCGACCTGACCCAGAAGGTCGATCCCTACCTACGGCCGCTGTACGACGCCCTGTACGAAATGATGGGCGTGGAGAAGGTGGTCAAGCTGCTGGAGAAGAACGTCATCGAGATCGCGCCGCTGGCGTACATGCGTGGCCGCACGCTCAACGATGCGTTCGTGATCCTGGACGAGGCGCAGAACACCACCATCGAGCAGATGAAGATGTTCCTGACCCGGCTGGGCTTCGCCTCCACCGCCGTGGTCACCGGCGACCTGACCCAGACCGACCTGCCCAAGCATCTGAAATCGGGCCTGCGCGATGCCATCGACGTGCTGCGCGATGTCGAGGGCGTGAGCTTCACCTTCTTCGAATCGCGCGACGTCGTCCGCCATCCGCTGGTGGCCCGCATCGTCAGTGCCTACGACCGCCGCGACCTGCATCAGATCCAACCCGGAGCGACATCATGACCCGTGGTCCCGTACGGCTGGACGTCGCCGTCAGTTACGCCCTGCCCCGCGCCGGACTGCCGGCCGCGGTGAGCTTCCGCAGGTGGGTTGCCGCGGCCCTGAAGGGGCGGATCCGCGAAGCCGACCTGGCGATCCGCGTGGTCGATGCCAAGGAGGGGCAGTCGCTGAACCGCCACTACCGCGGCAAGGACTACGCCACCAATGTGCTCAGCTTCCCGGCCGAAGTGCCCGAAGGCCTGCCCAAGGGCGTGAAGTTCCCGCTGCTGGGCGACCTGGTGATCTGTGCCCCGGTGGTCGAGCGCGAGGCCGGTGAGCAGGGCAAGGCGCTCAACGCCCACTATGCGCACCTCACCGTGCACGGCGTGCTGCACCTGCTCGGCTGGGACCACGAAGACGACAAGGAAGCCGAGGCGATGGAGCAGCTGGAACGCGAGATCCTGGCCGAGCTCGGCATCGCCGACCCTTACGCCGGCGAGCGCTGAGCCCGTCGCCCCCCTGACCGGAAGGCAGCCGAGCCCAGGCTCGGCGCCACCACGGAGTGCCGCTGTGTTCCTGCCCCTGCTGCTTGCCACCTCTGCGTCCGCCGCTCCGCTGGACCTGCCGGCACTGATCGAATGCCGCCAGGACGTGGCCGCCCATGCCGCGCTGGCACCGCTGCTGGCCGACCCGCTGAAAGCGGTCGCCAGCGGCCTGCAACCCCTGCCGCAGGGCAACCGGTTCCTGAGCGAGTACCGTCTGGCGCAGCCCATCACGGTGTTCGGCACCCGCACGGACCGGGTCGCAATGGCCGGTGCCAGCATCATGGCCATCCTCGATGAGGCCGACCCCCGGCCACTGGCCAGGCGGCTCGGGCTGGAGACCGGATACGACCAGGACGGCAAGTTCATGGCGGGGCGCGAACTGGTCAGCCGTGACGTGACCGACCCGACCACCGGCGAGGCGCAGATCGAGTCGATCATCCTCAGTGTCTCAACGGTGGCCTCCCACCCAGGCCGGACGCTGGCCGGCTGCACCTACAGCCTGGACCTGCCCGAAGCACCGGCGTCCCGGCCTGAACTGGCGCCGCCCCCGATCACCGGCCCCGGCAGCGGGGGGCGCTGACAGGCCGCTACATCCTGCTAGACTGGCGCCAACGCCCGGCATGCCGGGTGCCCTTTTTCCAGAGATGTCTGAAGACGACAGTAGTAGCTCCCTGCAGGAGCACAGTGAAAAGAAGCGCGGCTGGCTGGAACGCCTGACGTCCGCGTTCTCCGGCGAACCCCATACCCGCGACGAGCTGGTCGCTGTCCTGCACACCGCGCAGGAAGAGGGTCTGATCGCCGCCGATACCCTGAAGATGATGGAAGGCGCCATTTCGGTGGCCGAGCTGACCGTGGGCGACGTGATGATCTCGCGTTCGCAGATGGTCTCGCTGCCGGTCGAAGCGCCCTTCCTGGAACTGATGAAGCAGGTGGTCGAATCCGGCCATTCGCGCTTCCCGGTGCATGGCGAGAACAAGGACGACATCCTCGGCATCCTGCTGGCCAAGGACCTGCTGCGCGGCGTGGTTGCCGACCACGGCCCGGCTAACGTACGCGAACTGCTGCGCCCGGCGGTGCTGATTCCTGAAGCGAAGAAGCTCAACGTGCTGCTGAAGGAGTTCCGCCTGTCGCGCAACCACATGGCCATCGTGGTCGACGAGTACGGCGGCGTCGCCGGCCTGGTCACCATCGAGGACGTGCTGGAACAGATCGTCGGCGACATCGATGACGAGCACGACGAAGCGGAGGATCCGTCGGCACAGATCGCGATCCAGGCCGACGGCCAGTACGTGGTCGATGCCCTGACCCCGATCGGGGATTTCAACGAGCGCTTCGGTGCCACGTTCTCCGACGAGGACTACGACACCATCGGCGGCCTGGTCACGGAAGCGGTCGGTCACCTTCCGGAGATCGGAGACGAACTGGCGCTGGACCGCTTCATGTTCCGTGTCGCGCGTGCCGATGCGCGCCGGGTACAGGCCTTCCACGTGACGGTGCTGCCACCGGACGCGCAGGACGACGCTTGAAGCGGCGCGGGCTGATCCTCACCCTGTGGCTGGCGCTGTGCATGCTGGCCACGGCCGTGCCTGCCATCGCCTTCGCGCAGGCGACGGCTACAGTCGCCGGAACCCCGGCGCCGCGCATCGGCGTGGTGACGATGCAGCCCGGCACGGTGTTCTTCGAGCGTTTCGGTCATGACGCCATCGTGGTGCTCGATCCGGCCAGTGGTGAGGCAACGTCGTACAATTTCGGCTACTTCGATCCGTCCGAGGATGACTTCATCGGTCGTTTCGTGCGTGGCGACATGATGTATTACCTGGTGGCGCTGCCCCTTCAGCAGGACCTGTCGTACTACGACGAGACCGGCCGCGGAGCGAGCGTGCAGTGGCTGGATCTGCGCCCGGACCAGGCGCGCGCACTGGCCGCCGACCTGGCCGAGCGGGCCAGGCCGGAGAACGCGCGCTACCATTACGACTACTACACCGCCAACTGCGCGACGATGGTGCGCGACACGCTGGACAAGGCGCTGGGTGGTGGACTGCATGCTCAGCTGTCCGGACGCTCGCGCGGTAATACCTACCGCAGCGAATCGGTCCGCCTGGCCTCGCCCGCGCCGTGGATGTGGCTGGGCTTCGACGTGGGCCTGGGCCCGTTCGCCGATCAGCCGCTGTCACGCTGGCAGGAAGCGTTCGTGCCGATGCGCCTGGCCGAAGCCCTGCGCCAGGCGCGCAACAGCGACGGTCGTCCGCTGGTGCAGTCCGAGCAGGAACTGCTGCCGCACCGCATCGATCCGGAGCCCAAGGAATTCCCGCGCCGCTGGTGGCCGTGGCTGCTGTGCGGCCTGGCCATCGCTGCCGGCGTGCTGGCGTTGCGCAACCGGCCGCGCCTGCTGGCCGGACTGGGACTGCCGTTGTGGCTGCTGTGTGCCGTCGCAGGTGGCCTGCTGGTGTTCCTCTGGGGCTTCAGCACCCATTACGCCGCCTGGGCCAACCGCAACCTGCTGCTGCTTTCGCCGTTGTGCGTGCTGCTGCTGCCGGGCGCGGTCCGGCTGCTGCGCCGTCGCCCGCCGGGCCGCATGTTCACGGTCGTGCTGTGGCTGGTGGCACTGCAGGCCCTGGCCGCGCTGGTCCTGCACTGGCTGAGCCTGCAGGCACAGTACAACGTGCAATGGATCGTGCTGCTGCTGCCGATCCATGCTGCCCTGGCCTGGGTGCTGGGGCGCGATCGTCACTTGTCGGATACGCGGCACTGACGCACGATGGCGGGCATGTCACTGCCCGCCTCCGCTGCCGCACCTGCTTCGGCCAATCCCGCCTGCGTCATCAACTGCGTTCACTACGATGAGCAGGGCGTCCGCCATGACATCAGCCTGGACGCCATCAGCGACGTCATCGCCAGCGGCAACGGCTTCGTCTGGGTCGGCCTGTTCGACCCCAATGAAGACGTGCTGCTGAAGCTGCAGGAGGAGTTCTGCCTGCACGACCTGGCGATCGAGGACGCGCGGAATGCGCACCAGCGGCCGAAGGTGGAAGCCTACGGCAACTCGCTGTTCGTGGTGATGACCACCGCGCAGATGGTCGATGAGCGCATCCAGTACGGTGAAACCCACGCCTTCCTCGGGCCGCGTTTCCTGGTGACCGTGCGCCACGGTGCTTCGCTGTCGTATGCACCAGTACGTGCCCGGGTGGAACGCGAGCCGCAGCTGCTGAAGATGGGTCCGTCGTATTGCCTGTATGCCGTCACCGACTTCGTGGTCGACAACTACCTGCCGATCACCAACCGCTTCCGCGACACGCTGGAGCTGCTGGAGAAGGACATCTTCGCCGAGAGCTACAAGCGCAGCACCGTGGTGCGCCTGTACGAGCTCAAGCGCGAGTTGAACAAGATGCGGATGGCCGTGGCCCCCTTGCAGGACGTGCTGGCGCAGCTGCGCCGCTACCAGGGCGAATTGATTCCGGACGAAGTGAAGCTCTACGTCCGCGACGTGCATGACCATGCGGTGCGCATCAGCGACGTGATCGATACCCTGCGCGAGATGCTGGGTACCGCACTGAGCGTGAACCTCTCGCTGGTGACGCTGGCGCAGGGCGAAACCGTGAAGCGGCTGGGTGCGTGGGCGGCCCTGCTGGCGGCGCCGACACTGATCACGAGCTGGTACGGCATGAACTTCAGTCACATGCCGGAGTTGAGCCAGCCATGGGCGTACCCGCTGATGATCGTCGGCGTGGGCGGTGTCTGCGTGGGCCTGTACCGGTTGTTCAAGCGCGCGCGGTGGTTGTAGAGCCGAGCCCAGGTTCGGGCTCGGCTGCTTCTTTACCGTGGCACACGGAATGCATCATCAGGCCACGTAGACGGTCTTGATGTTCATGAACTCATGGATGCCATGGTCCGCCAGTTCGCGGCCGAAGCCTGACTGTTTGCTGCCGCCGAACGGCAGCCGCGCGTCACTCTTGACGATGGCATTGACGAAGGCCGCACCGCATTCCATGCGCTGGGCGAAGGACTCGCCACGCACCGGGTCTCCGGTCCAGACACTGCCGCCCAGCCCGAAGCGGGTGTCGTTGGCCACGCGCAGCGCTTCCTCTTCATCCTTGACCCGGATCACCGCAGCCACCGGCCCAAACAGTTCCTCGTCGTAGGCGGGCATGCCCGGCCCGACCTGGTCCAGCACGGTGGCCGGATAGCCGGCATGCGTGCCCGCAATCGGCTCGCCGCCCAGCAGCACCCGCGCCCCCTTGGCCACACTCGCCTGCACCTGCTTGTGCAGCTCGTCGCGCAGGTCCGCGCGGGCCATCGGTGCCAGCGTGGTCTCGCGCTCGCTGGGGTCGCCATACCGGCGCTGACCAGCGGCCTCGACGAAGCGGCGGGTGAATTCATCGGCCACGCGCTCCACCACGATGAAGCGCTTGGCAGCGATACAGGTCTGCCCACTGTTGTCGAAGCGTGACTTCACTGCGGCCGCCACGGTCTTGTCGAGGTCGGCATCGTCCAGCACCACGAAGGCGTCGCTGCCCCCCAGCTCCATCACCGACTTCTTCAGCTGGCTGCCCGCATTGGACGCGATCGAACGCCCGGCGCGTTCGCTGCCGGTCAGCGTCACCGCCTTCACCCGCGCATCGCGCAGCACCTCGGCCGCCTGGTCGTTGTCGATGTGCAGAACGTCGAACACACCGGCCGGGAGGCCACCGTCGCGGCACACCGCCAGGATCAGGTCCGCACACTGGGGCACGTTGCTGGCGTGCTTGAGCAGCGCCACGTTGCCGGCCATGAAGGCAGGCGCAAGGAAGCGGAACACCTGCCAGACCGGGAAGTTCCATGGCATCACCGCGAACACGCAGCCGATCGGCTCGTAGCGCACGTAGCTGCGCTGTGCCTCGGTATCGATCAGCTGGGGCCTGAGGTAGTCGGCGGCGTGATCGGCGTAGTACTCGCAGGCCGCCGCGCATTTGTCGACCTCGGCCAATGCCTCGGCCTTCAGCTTGCCCATCTCGTGCGTCATCGCCTGCTGCAGCTCGTCACGCCGCGTGCGCAGCTGCGCGGCGATCCCTCGCAGGATGGCACCCCGTTCCTGCAGCGAACGTGCGGCCCAGCCCGGGAATGCGTCGGCCGCGGCCTGCAGGCGCTGCTCGACGTCGGCAGCGCCCATCAGTTCATGGCGGTAGGTCACCTGGCCGGTGGTGGGATCGATGATCTCGACAGTCATGGGGGATCTCCTTCAGGCAGATCCCCAGTGTGCGCCCTTGCCCGTGAGCCGCGCGTTGCCGGATCAGCCGTTGTCCTGCCGCGCCAGCTGCAGGTCGCGCTGGCGACGCTTCTCGGCGCGCGCGTTGATGTACCAGCCGATCACCGCCGCGATCGACACCGCCGATACCAGCAGCGTGGCCAGCGCATTGATCTTCGGGCTGATGCCCATGCGGACCGAGGCGAAGACCTTCATCGGCAGTGTTGTCGAGCCCGGCGTGGCGACGAAGCTGGCCACCACCACGTCATCCAGCGACAGCGTGAAGGCCAGCAGCCAGCCCGCTACCAGTGCCGGGGCGATGATCGGCAGCGTGATGCGGGTGAACACGGTCAGCCGGCTGGCCCCCAGGTCCATCGCCGCTTCTTCCAGCGACAGGTCCATTTCCTGCAGGCGCGAAGACACCACCACGGTGACGAAGCACAGGGTGAAGGTGACGTGGGCGATCCAGATGGTCGCCAGTCCACGCGCCGGGAAGCCCGGAATGGCCCCCATCGAGGCCAGCAGCGCCATCAGCGAGAAACCCAGGATCACGTCCGGCATCACCAGCGGCGCGGTGACCAGCGCGCCGAACAGCGGCTTGCCGCGGAAACGCTTGAATCGGGTCATCACCATGGCCGCCAGCGTACCGAGCACCGTGGCGGTGCAGGCGGTCCAGAACGCCACCACCAGGCTGGTCCACATCGCGTCCATCAGTGCACGGTCGGCGAACAGATCGCTGTAGGCGCGGGTGGAGAAGCCCGCCCATACCATCGCCAGCCGCGAACTGTTGAACGAATAGAACATCAACAGCAGGATCGGCAGGTACAGGAAGGCGAAGCCGAGCAGCAGCACGCCCAGACCCAGGCCCTTGGCGGTACGCGGGCTCATGCCTGCTTCCCTTCCAGCAGGCGCTGCTGGGAACGGTTGAACAGCAGGATCGGCACCAGCAGCAGCAGGATCATCGCCACCGCCATCGCCGAGGCGCCCGGCCAGTTGCGGTTGTTGAAGAACTCGTTCCACAGCTGCCGGCCAACCATCAACGTCTCCGATCCGCCGAGCATCTCAGGGATGACGAACTCGCCGACCGCCGGAATCATCACCAGCATGCAGCCGGCGATGATGCCGGCCCTGGACAGCGGCAGGGTGATGCGCAGGAAGGCCTGCCACGGCTTCGCACCGAGATCGTAGGCCGCCTCCAGCAGGCGGTGGTCATGCTTGACCAGGTTGGCGTACAGCGGCAGCACCATGAATGGCAGATAGCAGTAGACGATACCGATATAGGCCGCGGTCGGCGTATCGATCAGCTGCAGCCTGGGCAGCCCCATGCCGGTCATCAGCGTCTGCAGACCGGTGAACTGCAGGAACTGGTCGAGCAGGCCGTTGCGGTCCAGGATCGCCTTCCACGCGTACACGCGGATCAGGAACGAGGTCCACGACGGCAACACCACCAGCATCATCGCCACGTTGCGCGCCGCCGGCGACAGCCGGGCGATGGCATAGGCCATCGGGTAGCCGATCAGCAGGGTCAGGAAGGTGGAGATCGCTGCGATCTTGATGGAACTCAGGAACGCCTGGGCGTAGATCGAATCGCGGAACAGCGCCAGATAGTTCTCGAGGTTGAGCTTGAGCGAGAACCCGCCGTCCACGTACTGCAGCAGCCAGGTGTACGGCGGCGAGCCGACACGGCTGTGCGAGAAGCTGATCATCAATACGATCAGGAAGGGCACTGCGAAGAACAGCAGCAGCCACAGATACGGGACACCGATCACCGTGGCGCGCAGTCCCGGCAGCCAGCGCTTCAGCCCGGCGACACTCATGAGGTCAGCACCACGCCGTCATTGTCGCGCCAGTGCACCCACACGCTGTCACCCCAGGTCAGGCCATCGCTGGCCCAGCGCTGCGAATTGGCGAAGTTGGCCAGCACCTTGGCTCCACTGGGAAGGCGCACGTGGTAGACCGAGTGACTGCCGAAGTAGGCGATGTCCTCGATCACACCCTGTGCCTTGTTGGTGTGCCCTTCCGGCTCGTCCTTGCCGATCATCACCTTTTCCGGGCGCAGCGCGAATGCGACCGGCTGCCCTTCATATCCAGTGATGCCATGGGCGATGTAGATCGGCGCCGGGAACAGCGGCGATCGTACGGTCACATACTCCGGCAGGTCCTCGTCGATCACGCCGTCGAACAGGTTCACCGAGCCGATGAACTCGGCGACGAACCGGTTGGCCGGCTGCTCGTACACTTCGTCCGGCTTGCCGACCTGCTGGATCCAGCCCGCATCCATCACCGCGATGCGGGTGGCCATGGTCATCGCTTCTTCCTGGTCGTGGGTGACCATCACGCAGGTCACGCCCGACGATTCGATGATGCTGACCAGTTCCAGCTGCATCTGCGAGCGCAGCTTCTTGTCCAGTGCACCCATCGGCTCATCCAGCAGCAGCAGCTTGGGGCCCTTGGCCAACGAGCGTGCCAGCGCCACGCGCTGCTGCTGTCCGCCGGACAGCTGATGCGGCTTGCGCTTGCCGAGGTGGCCCATCTGCACCAGCTCCAGCATTTCGCCGACGCGCCTGCCGATCGCATCCTTGCCCAGCCCGTCCTGCTTGAGGCCGAACGCGATGTTCTGCTCGACCGTCATGTGCGGGAACAGGGCGTAGGACTGGAACATCATGTTGACCGGCCGCTGATAGGGCGGCAACGCGTCCAGACGCTGCCCATCAAGGGTGATACTGCCCTTGGTGGGTGTCTCGAAGCCGCCCAGGCAGCGCAGCAGGGTGGATTTGCCGCTGCCGGAGCCGCCCAGCAGGGCAAAGATCTCGCCCTTGCGCACATCCAGATAGACGTCGTCGACGGCGACGAAACCGTCGAATTCCTTGCGCAGGTCACGAATGGAGAGATAGCCGGGCGCACTCACCGAATCAACGGCGGCGGCTTCCGGCTGGGCTTCAACGGGCATGGGGGCTCCGGGAGCGGGCGGTGGACAGCGGGCGCCATTCTACCGGCCAGGGGGCGATGACGGTATGACGGGGTATGGCGAGCGGCCGTTGCCCGCCGGGCATGGCCCGGCGCTACCGGAGCCAGGCCATGCGGGTAGCGCCGGGCCATGCCCGGCGGAGAGGATCAGCGAACAGCCACCGGCGGCGCCTCCTGCCAGCCCAGCCCCAGGCTCTTCTGCAGCGCCACGTACCGCACCAGCAACTGCAGCCGCGCCTGGGCGGCGGCATCCTGCGCCTGCAGCCGCTGGCGCTGCACGTCCAGCAGATCGATCTGCGAGGTGGCACCCGCCTGTCGACGCTGGCTCATCAACGCCAGCGAACGGTCCGCCGAAGCCTCGGCGCGGACACTGGCCTGCAGTTGCTGCCGGGCCGCACCGAAGCGCGCCAACGCGGTGTTGGCATCCTGCAGTGCAGCCAGCACCGTGCCCTCGTAGGCCGCCAACCGGGCCTCATTGCCGGCCCGAGCCTGGGCCACACGGGCCTTGTTCACGCCGAAGTCGAACAGCGACCAGCGCAGGAACGGGGCGACGATGGTGGCGGCTGAATCCCGCCCCAGGTCGGAAACCGAGGTGGCGCCCGCGCCGATGCTGCCCAGCAGGGTCACCTGCGGAAAATACGCCGAGATCGCCTGGCCGATCTGCGCCGAGGATGCCGCCAGCTCGCGCTCAGCCTTGCGCACATCCGGCCGGCGCTGGATCAACGCGCCCGCATCGTCCACCGGGACGCTGGCCGGCAGCACCGGCAGCGGCTGGTCTGCCGCCAACCGCGCATCCAGCGCCCCCGGCTCGCGGCCTACCATCAGGGCCAGCACATCCCGGGCTTCGTCGGCCTGTGCCTGTAGCGGCGGCAGCGCAGCCTGCTGCTGTTGCAGCTGGGCCTGCGCGCGCTCCACCTGCAGGTCCGAATCCGCACCGCGTTGGCGACGCTGACGGGTCAGCTGCAGGCTTTCATCGGCGGCTCGGAGGTTGTGCTCGGCCAGGGCGATACGCTCGCGGCTGCTGCGGTAGCCGAGGTAGACCTGGGTCAGTTCCGCGGCAAGCTGCACCTGCGCATCGGCCAGTGCTGCGGCGTTGGCCTCGGCTTCGGCGGCGGCCTGCTCGGCCGCGCGGCGTCGGCGGCCGAACAGGTCCAGTTCCCAACTGGCGTCGAAGCCCGCCACGTACAGCTCGGTGTCCAGATCGATATCGGCGAACTGCTGGCGCAGCTGCGCCGCCTCCTGCGGACGGCCGTTGGCCTCGGCCACGCCGGCGATGTTCTCGCCCAGACCGCGCACGCTGTTTTCCAGCGAATCCGGTGCCTTGATGTTGGCGTAGCCCGCCGCCGCGCCCACGCTGGGCAGCTGCTCGGCGCGGCGCTGTCGCTGCAGCGCGCGCGAGGCCAGCAGCTTGGCTTGGGCGGCGCGCAGGTTGGGGCTGTTGCGCAGCGCTTCGTCCACCAGCTGGTCCAGCAGCGGATCGTTGAGCGCGCGCCACCACTGGCTGGGCGGGCTGGCGGGCTGCACGCCGGCCTGCACCGCGCGTGGAAGCTGTGCCTGCGCGGTAGCGACCGTGGCCACGTCCGGTTTCACGTAATCCGGCCCCACCATGCAGCCCGCCAGCAGCAGCGGCAGGGTGGCCGGACATAGCCGGCGCAGAAGGAGGGAAACGGGCAAGGTCGTCGAAGTCATCAGTGCATCGCCAATGGAACGCCCTTGGGCAGGGGCTTGAGCAGGAAGACCAGCGGCAGGGTGGCCACCACGATCAGGCCGAAGATCCAGAACAGGTCGTTGTAGGCCATCACCATCGCCTGCATCTGCACCGTCTGCGCCAGCACGGCCATCGCCTGGGTCGCGTCGCCCAGCTGCTGGCCGTAGGCATGCAGCGCGTCCTGGGCGATGGTCGAGTTTGCAGTAACGCTGCTGCCGATCGCATCGATGTGCAGGGTGGTGCGGCGTTCCTGGAAAGTGGAAATGATGGCCAGCCCGATCGAGCCGCCGAGATTGCGCGCGGCGTTGAACAGGCCGGACGCATCGCTGGTGTACTCGCGCGGCACCGAGGTGATGGCCGCCTGGTTCAACGCCATCATCGCCAGCGCCAACCCACAGCCCTGCAGCAGCTGGCCTATGACGAAGTGCGGGCCGATGCTGTCCGGAGTCAGCCCCAGATTGACGAAGCAGGCAGCGGCGAAGCACAGCATGCCGCCGAACACCATGATGCGTACGTCGACCGTTTCCAGCATCTTCGGCATCAACGGCATCAGCAGGATGGTCGGCAGGCCGGCCAGCAGCAGCACATAGCCGGCCTGTTCGGTGTTGTAGCCGGCAATGATCGCCAGGAACTGCGGGATCATGTACATGACCCCGAACAGGATCATGCCCACCGCCATCACCATCACGAACACCGCGCCGAAGCTGCGCTGGAACAGGATGTTGAGGCGGATGACCGGGGCCTTGCTGGTGAACTGCGACAGCGCGAGCAGCGCGAAGCCCAGCACCGAGACGATGCTGAGAACCACGATCATCGTCGATTCGAACCAGCGCTCGCGCTGGCCGTCTTCCAGCACCACGGTAAGCGCGGACAGGCCGGCGGTCATGCCGACGATGCCCAGCCAGTCTGCGCGCAGCAGCCCACCCCAATCAGACGTTTCATGCGGAAGGCCGAGCAGCAGCAGGGCAACCAGGCCGGCGCAGATCGGCACGTTGATGAAGAACGCGTAGTGCCAGCTGACGTTCTCGGTCAACCAGCCGCCCAGCAAGGGGCCGATCACCGGGCCCAGGATGACGGTCATGCCGAACAGCGCCGTGCCCAGCGGCTGCTGCTTCGGCGGCAGCCGCGTGCCGACGATGGTCAGCGCGGTCGGGATCAGCGCACCACCGGCAAAACCCTGCCCTACCCGTCCGGCGATCATCATCGGCAACGAATCGGCCAGGCCGCACATCACCGAGAACGCAGTGAACAGCGTGGCGCAGATCAGCAGGAAAGTGCGCAGGCCCAGCGTGCGCACGAACCAGCCGGTCAGCGGAATCATCACGATTTCCGAGACAAGGAAGGCTGTGGAGATCCAGGTGCCTTCGGTGCCGCTGGCACCCACTTCGCCCTGGATGGTGGGCAACGCAGCGTTGACGATGGAGATGTCCAGCGTAGCCATGAACGAACCGATGGTGCCGGCCGCCACGGCCAGCCAGGCCGCGGCATCCGCCTTGCCTCCGGCGGCAGGTGCTGCATGGGCACGGGTGGCGTTCATCGCGCCGGCGCGGCCATGGCCTCGGCCTCGTCCTGGGTGCGCTCGCGCGCATCCTTTGCATTGCGGGTATCGACGGTCACTTCCACCGACATGCCCGGCACCAGCACCTTGCGTGCTTCAGCACCTGCGTCCACCCGGATGCGCACCGGCACGCGCTGCACGACCTTGGTGAAGTTGCCCGTGGCGTTCTGTGGCGGCAGCAGCGCGAACTGCGAGCCGGTACCCGGCGAAATGCTCTCCACCGTGCCGCGCAATGGGGTGCCTGGCAACGCATCGACCTTGATTTCGGCCGCCTGGCCGGCGCGCATCAGGCCCACCTGGGTTTCCTTGAAATTGGCGACGAGGTACAGCGAAGCAACCGGCACGATGGTCATGGTGCGGGTACCGGCAGCAACAAACTGGCCGACCTGCACGGTCCTGTTGCCGACACGGCCATCGATGCGGGCGCGCAGCTCGGTGTCCTCAAACGCCACTCTGGCCTGCGCAGCGTCGGCCTGCGCCTGCTTCAGTCCGGCCTGGGCCTGCTCGAGCTGGGCCTGGCTGGCTTCGATCTGGCTCTGCGCGCCCTGGATCTGTGCCTTGGCCGCATCGTACTGGGCCTGGGCGCGCTCGACATCGTGGCGCAGGCTTTCAACGTGTTCATGGGTGTCCGCACCACTGGCCGCCAGCGGGGTGAAGCGCGCCAGCTCTGACCGGCCGAAACGCAGCGAGGCGGCGGCCGCGGTGAGCTGGGTGCGTGCCTGCAGCAGGCTGGACTGCTGGCCCTGCACCCCAGCGGCAGCAGCGGCGATGTCGGCTTCGCGCACGGCGATCACGGCCTCGGCCTGGTCCAGCGTGGCACGGTAGGTGCGCGGGTCGATGCGCAGCAGCGGTTCGCCGGCCTTGACCCACTGGTTGTCCTGCACCAGCACTTCGGTGACGTAACCGTTGATGCGCGGAGCGACCGCGACAGCGTCGGCCTGCAGATAGGCGTTGTTGGTGTCCTGCAGGTAGCGGCCGACCAGCAGGTGGTAGATCAGCCAGGCAACCAGGGCGATGACCACGACGACGCCGATGATGGCCAGCGTCCAGCGCACCTTGGGGTTCTTCAGCGGCGAGGGCTTGTCCTCGGTGGAAGGCGTTTCGTCAGGGGCGGCGTCGGCGCGCTGGGGCTGTTCGGTCATTGTCTGAAGGCGGTGGTCGGTGCCATACGGGACGGTAGGGGAAGCGATGCGGAGGCAAGGTGAAAAAAAAAACGGAGGCCATTGGCCTCCGTTTCCTGTGCGCTGACGTCTACCCGCATCCGCCGGGCATGGCCCGGCGCCACCGTCATCTCACCTGCCGGTCTTCACCTCGGTCCACAGACGGGTGTACAGCTTGTCCGTCTCCGGGGTGTTGATCGAATAGGTGAACATCTTCGCGGCCACATCGGCCGGCGGGTAGATGGTCGGGTCGGTACGGATCGCCTCGTCCACCAGCGGAGTCGCGGTCGGCACCGGGTTGGCGTAGTGGATGAAGTTGGTATTGGCCGCAGCGACCTTCGGCTCCAGCAGGTAATTGATGAACTTGTAAGCGGCCTCCGGATGCTTGGCGTCCTTCGGGATCGCCAGCATGTCGAACCACTGCGGTGCGCCTTCCTTCGGAATCGAATAGGCGACATGCACGCCGTTGCTGGCCTCCTCGGCGCGGTCGCGGGCCTGGATGATGTCGCCCGACCAGCCGACCACCAGGCAGGTGCCGCCGTTGGCCAGCGAACCGACGTACTGCGAGGAGTGGAAGTTCTGCACGTACGGGCGGATCGACTTCAACAGGTCGGCCGCCTTCTGCAGCTCGGCCGGATCGCCGCTGTGCGGGTCCAGGCCCAGATAGTGCAGTGCGATCGGGATCATGTCGGCCGGCGTGTCCAGGATGGTCACGCCGCAGTCCTTCATCTTGCTGATGTTCTCCGGCTTGAACACCAGGTCCCAGCTGTTGGCGATGTCGGTGCTGCCGCCGAAACGCTCCTTCAGCATGTCCACGTTGTAGCCGATGCCGGTGGTGCCGACCATGTACGGCACGCCGTAGCGGTTGTCCGGATCCTGGGTGGCGATGCGCTTCATCACCGCCGGGTCCAGATTGGCCAGGTTCGGGATCTTGCTCTTGTCCAGCGGCAGGAACACGCCCGCCTGGATCTGCCGGCCGAAGAAGTTCAGCGTCGGCACCACCACGTCGTAGCCGCTGTTGCCGGCCAGCAGCTTGGTCTCGACCATCTCATCGCTGTCGAACACGTCGTAGGTCACCTTGATCCCGGTTTCCTTCTCGAAGGTCGGGATGGTGTCCTCGGCAATGTAATCGCTGTAGTTGTAGACGTTCAGGACCTGGCTGTCCTGACTGCCACCGTTGCCACCGCCACAGGCGGCGAGCATGGCGGAGGCCAGGCCGAGCGTGAGGATACGCAGCTTCATCGGGTGCTCCAGAATGCGGGGAGGGGGGCCGGCTCGGGCCGGCGACGGATGCCAGCCTACCCCCCGGCGGCGGATTTTTCTATTCCACGCTTTCACACGTTCAGCAGCAGGAACTCGCGCTCCCACGAGCTGATGACACGGAAGAAGGTCTCGTACTCCTTGCGCTTGACCGAGATGTAGGCCCGGCAGAAGCGCTCGCCCAGCAGCGCCTGCAGTTCGCCGCAGCGCTCAAGCCCGTCCAGCGCTTCGCCCAGCGAGCGCGGCAGGTTGTAGCCCAGCTCCTTGGCGCTGCCGGTGACCGGCGCATCCGGCGCCAGCCGCTCGCGGATGCCGAGCAGGCCACAGGCCAGGGTGGCGGCCATCGCCAGGTAGGGATTGGCGTCGGAGCCCGCGAATCGGCTCTCCACCCGCATGTTCTCCGGTGTATCCAGCGGCACGCGCAGGCCGCAGGTGCGGTTGTCGAAGCCCCAGTGCACGTTGCTCGGCGACACCTCGCCGAACACCAGCCGGCGATAGGAATTGACGTTCGGCGCGAAGAACGCCATCGCCTGCGGCGCATACTTCTGCAGCCCCCCAAGATAATGGCCGAACACCGGGCTGAACTCGCCTTCGGCATCGGTCTCACCGGCGAACACGTTGCTGCCATCGCTCACCCGCACCAGGCTCTGGTGGATGTGCATGGCGCTGCCCGGTTCGTTCTCCATCGGCTTGGCCAGGAAAGTGGCGTACACGCCGTGGCGCATCGCCGCCTCGCGCATGGTGCGCTTGAACAGGAAAACCTGGTCGGCCAGATCCATCGCATCGGCGTGGGTGAAGTTGACTTCCAGCTGTGCCGCGCCGGATTCGTGGATCAGCGTGTCCACGTCCAGCTTCATGGCATCGGCGTAGTCGTACATCAGGTCGAGGATGGGGTCGAACTCGTTGACCGCATCGATCGAATACGACTGCCGCGCTGTTTCCGGGCGACCGGAGCGGCCGGCAGGCGGCAGCAGCGGGAAATCCGGGTCGGTGTTCTTCTGCACCAGGAAGAACTCCAGTTCCGGCGCCACCACCGGGCGCAGGCCCAGCTCGGCGTAGGCCGCCAGCACGCGCCGCAGCACATTGCGCGGCGCCAGCTCATGCGGCTCGCCATTCTTGGTGTAGCAGTCATGGATGATCTGCGCGGTGGCATCGGCGGCCCACGGCACCATGCGCACGGTGTCCGGATCCGGGCGCAGCATCATGTCCGAGTCCGACGGCGAGGTCAGTTCGTAGTAGTCATCCGGAAACTCGCCGGTGACGGTCGTGGCGAAGATGCCCTCGGGCAGGCGGGTACCGTAGTCGTGCGAGAACTTGTCGGCGGGAATGATCTTGCCGCGCGCGTTGCCGGTGATGTCGGGCACCAGGCATTCGACTTCGGTGATACGCCGCTCCTTCAGCCAGCGCAGCAGGCTGCTCTCCTGCGGTGCGGGGGGCGTTGCCGTCTTGCGCGGGCGCGTTCGGGAACTCATCGGGAATCCAGTTGGTTCTGTTGATGCTGCCGGCAAGCTTGGCCGAACGCACGGAAAATAGCGTGATAGAACGGCGCCTGCATGACGCGCCACTCCGGGTGCCACTGTACGCCGAGCACGAAGCGGTGGCGCGGGCTGCGTGCCGCCTCGACCAGCCCATCATCGGCGCGGGCCTCGACCTGCAGGCCGCTGGCCAGGCGGGCAATGCCCTGGCCGTGCACCGAATTGACCTGCACCCTCCCCTCGCCGTGCCAGTCCGCCAGCCACCCATCCGCCACCAGTGTGACCGCGTGGGACGGCCCGTACTGCACGTCCACGGGCGCCTGCGGATCTTCGCGATGATCGGCCAGCCCGGGTACCCGATGGACCTGTGGATGCAGGCTGCCTCCCAGGGCGACGTTCAATTCCTGGAAACCACGGCAGATCGCCAGCACCGGCAGGTCCATCGCCAGCGCCTCGTGCAGCAGTGCGAAGGCATTGGCATCGCGCGCAGGATCATGCGCATTGCCGGGCCAGCTGCGGCCACCGTCGTAATGCTGCGGCTCGATGTTGCTGACCGCACCGGTCAGCAGCAGACCGTCGAGGCCCTGCAGCCAATCGCGCGCCGGCAGCGGCGGCTGCAGGCTGGGCAGCACCAGCGGCGTGACCTCCGCCGCCTCGGCCAGGGCGCGGACATACTTCTCGCCGGCCACCGCAAAGCGATGATGGCCAAGCACCGTACTGTCGGTGGGCAGGCCCACCCAGGGCAGGCGACGCATGGGGAAACTCCTTGGCGTGCAGACACGTTACCCGCAGGTGCGCGAGTGCGGCAAGTCGTCGCCATCACGCGCGAGGTGCCAAGTATCGGCGAAACTGGGGGCGTGAACGCCGATCAACCTCCTCCGCCCCGTCTTCCCACCCTGCGCCTCCGGGGCCCGCAGTGACGTCCGCCTTTCCAGCCAGCTGGTATGCCGCCAGCCTGCCGGAGCCGGCCGCCCTGCCTCCGTTGCAGGGCGACGTGCAGGCCGATGTCGCAGTGCTCGGTGCAGGCTACACGGGCCTGACGGCGGCGCTGGAACTGGCCTCACGCGGCCAGCACGTGGTCCTGCTGGACGCCCAGCGGATCGGCTGGGGCGCGTCCGGTCGCAACGGTGGCCAAGCGCTGGTGGGCTATGGCTGCGAGGTGGACGAACTGGAACGGCAGCTGGGCCGGGACGATGCCCGCCATCTGTTCGACTGGTCACGTGACGCCGTGCAGGCCATGCGCACCCGCATCGACCGCTACGGCATCGACTGCCATTGGCGTGAGGGCCACGCCAGCGTCGCCATCCGTGCCCGCCACGAGCGCGAGCTGCGTACCCACTGCGAGCACCTGCAACAGCAATACGATTACCCGATGCAGTGGTGGGATCGGCAGACACTGCGTGGGCAGCTGGACAGCCCGCGCTATCGCGCGGCCATGTTCGATCCACTCAGCGCGCACCTGCACCCCCTGGCGTATGCGCGCGGCCTGGCCGACGCAGCGCGCGCGGCCGGGGTGGTCATCCACGAGAACTCTGCGGTCACCCGCGTGCAGCGCGGGCCTCGCCCGGCCCTGCACACCGCGCACGGCAGCGTCAGCGCCGCGCATCTGGTGATCGCCGGCAATGCCTGGCTGCAGGGCCTGCTGCCAGTCCTGGAGCACCGCATCATGCCGGTAGGCACCTATATCGGTGCCAGTGCGTGCCTCGGCCCCGAACGGGCCCGCGCCCTGATCCGTAATGACATGGCAGTAGCAGACACTGCCTGGGCGCTGGACTATTTCCGCCTGAGCCACGACCATCGTCTGCTGTTCGGTGGCCGCGCCAGCTACTCGGCGCTACCGCCGCCCGGGCTGCGCGGAGTGATGCAGCGACGCATGCACGCGGTTTTTCCGCAGCTGGCCGACGTCGCTCTCGATCAGGTCTGGGGCGGCTATGTCGACATCACCCGCAACCGCGCCCCGCATTGGGGACGACTGGACGGCAATCTGTACTTCGCGCAGGGATTCTCCGGCCACGGCGTGGCGGCAGCCGGACTGGCGGGTGACGTGATCGCCGCGGCAATCGCCGGCCAGAGCGAGCGCCTCGACGTGTTCCAGCGCCTGAAGCACGCGCCGTTCCCGGGCGGGCGCCTGCTGCGCATGCCGCTGCTGGTGGCTGCGATGTCCTGGTATAGGCTGCGGGATGCGTTGTGGTAGCGGGACCCTTTCAAGCCACATAATCGGGACAGGAGTTGGGGAGCACGTGGATGCAGTGGTGGAAGGACGGCCTGCTGGTGAGGATCCGGGTCAGCCCAGAGGGGCTGGCGCTGGCGCTGGTCTACGCCCTCGCCTGCTGGGGCGCTCGCAAGCTGTCACTGGACCAGTTCTTCCTGCCTGCTGGCGTACGAGTGGCCGCACTGCTGTTGTGTCCGCCTCGTCTGTGGCCCTACCTGCTGATTGGTGAATACGCCTACTTCGCTCATCTGCGCATCCCTCTGCTCGACAAGTACAGCCTGGCCTGGGTGATCCTGGCCTCAGTATTCCTGATGCCTGCGGTGATGCTGATCGTGCGCCTGCACCGAAAGCTGCTTGCGCGCACCACGATCCTCGGCGTGATCTCGATCGCGGTATGCGCCGCGACGATCATCAGCCTGCTCAACCTCGGAATCTCGTACCTGCTCTGGGAGCCGTTGCATAACGCGTCATTTATCACCAACGTATTGCGCTATGCGCTGGGCGACTTCACCGGGATCGTCATCCTGGCGCCACTCGCACTGCTCTGGATCCGTCGCGCCGAGGAACAATGGACACCCCAGTCCATTGCTGCCACAGTCGGAGCACTAGTAGCCATGCTAGGCATTGGCCTGCAGGCGACGCCGGTACCCGCCTCGATCACGGCCCCTGGCTCGCTGCAGTTGTTGTTGATCCTGCCCATTCCCGCAATCGCCCTGACCTGCCTGCTGGGATGGCGCGGTGCGGCCATCGGTGTCGCCGCCGTGAACATGATTCTTGGTCTGAGCACCCCTTCTGACCACCCCGCATCATTCGATCAGGCGACCTTTGCCACCCAGCAGGCCATGGCCATCGCCAGCGTCGCCCTGTTGTTGCTGGGTGCGCGCATCACGCATTTCCAGAGCCAGCATCGCCTCCGCGAGGAAGACGGCAGAGCAGCCCTGCAGCTTGCACGGAATTCACATCTGGCCAGCGAGATGGACCTGCGTGAGCGCGCGGCCCATCTGCGCCAGCTGGGCGATGGCATGGACCTGTCGCTGAACGAAATGGTGAATTGGCTGCACGCGCAGGGTCATCACGCTGTGGCCGATAGCCTACGGCATACCTCGGAGGTGCATTCACGTCTGTTCAGGGCCCAGGCCAGCATGATCTATCCCGCCGCTCTGGAACGATTGGGCTTGTATGTGGCCTTGCAGGCGGGTGGTGTGCGTGAGACTTGGGACGCCACACATCGCATCGGGCAACCCCGGCTGATGGGGGATCCCTGCCAGCTCAGCCCTGGTCTGCAGCTGGCAGCCTATCGCTCGATCGTCGAAGCGGTTTCGATCCTCCTGGGCAGCGAGAAGGGACAGCTCGTGGTCCGCGCCCGCTGCGGGCGACGTGCCGGTCACCGCGGTATCGTCATTGTGATCGAGGCGATTGATCCTCACCAGATGCTGTCAAAGGCAACCCTCGATCTTGCCACGTCCCAGTTGTCGGCTCGGATAATCGCCTACTGTGGTGCGCTGCATTGCAGCCGCAGGAGAATCAGGTTGATGCTGATTGAAACATTCGATGTATCACCGGGCGGAGAGGCTCCGGTCTGGGGAGCGGGTGTACCTACCGGACTGCAGCCGCCCGGGACGGCCCCCAATTCTTGGTAGCCCGGTGAAAAATGCGATAGATATCACAACCTTGTCGTAACATTCTTCAAGTCTCCTTTTCGTACGTCCGCATCACGGATAGAAGGGTGAGATTGCGCCCATCTGAATCTATCGATACTGTCGCGCTGAAAGGAGTGCGTCATGTATCGACTGGATAGCGATAGTGTTCGACGAGCAGGGGAGGCTTGGGTTTGAAGTGGCTGAGAAGTGGCTTTGAGCTGAGTTTCCGTATCCGGCCGGCCGGCCTTGCGCTGGCGGTACTCTACGCTGTCGCGTGCTGGACCACCTGGCACCTTTCCGTCGATCAGTTCTTCCTCCCGGCTGGAATCCGCGTTGCGGCGCTCCTGCTGACCCCGAAGCGAATGTGGGCCTATCTGGTCCTTGGCGAATATGCCTATTTCGCCCATATGCGCTATCCGATGGTTGAAGACTACGGAATGGCCTGGGTCATTTTCGGATCTGCATGCCTCATACCGGCGGTGGCGCTGATCGTTCATCTTCATCACAAGCTGATTGCTTCCACCACCGAAAGCTGGCTGCTTTCGATCGCGGCATCGGCCGCGCTGGTGGCCACTGCTCTCAAGCTCGGTCTGATTCACATGCTGTGGCCAGCTCCACCGAGCATGCCGTTCTACACGAACGCGATGCTCTACGTTCTCAGCGACTACATTGCAATCCTTACGGTCGCGCCCCTGGCGCTGCTCTGGATACGCCGACACAGCGACTACGACTGGACGACCTGGCGACGCCGACCGACCATCGCAGCCCTCACTTTGCTGGGCATGCTGGGCGCCCTGCTGATCCAGGTCAGCACAGAGGACAACTCGGCGCGAGCAACGCTGCAGTTGTTGCTGGTGCTGCCAGTCATCGCGCTCACGTGCATGCACGGATGGCGAGGGGCCGCTGTGGGCGTTCCTCTGATGAACATCATCCTCAGCCAGACCATGCCGACCACCGGTCTCCCAGGCTCATTCGACGAGACCACCTACTTCACCCAGCAGATCATTGCCATCACCAGTACCGCACTCATCGCGCTGGGGCCGCGCATCACCCATCATTACAATCAGCGCACACCTGCAGCGATGTCAGCATCGCGGGTCAATGCACTCTCGCGGTCGGCGCATCTTGCCAACGAGCAGGACCTGCGCGAACGAGCGCTGGGTCTGCGCCAGATTGCAGATGACATCGAAGAGGCTCTGGGAGAGACCGTGCAACAACTCAGGGCCCATGGCCATGAAGTTCCTGCCTCCGACTTGCTCCACACCTTCTCGCAACGCTCACGGCGATTCCGTGAACTGACCAGTATGGTCTATCCCACGGAGCTTGAGCATGCAGGCCTTTATGTCGCCTTGCGTGCCGGGGGACTCAGCGAAACCTGGAACGCCAGCCATCGGGTCGTCCGTCCAATGCTTGGCGGGGATCCATGCCAGCTGAGCATGGGCCTGCAACTCGCCGCGTATCGCACCTTTGCCGAAGCCGTATCCCTGTTCCTGAAGGACGAAACCGGCCAAATCCAGATCAGCGCCCGCTGCGGTCGCTACAGAGGCATGCACGGTATCGTACTGAGGGTCGCGTTGCTGGACCGACATCGCGGACTCAACTCGCGAACCATGGAAAGCGCCATTGATCGACTTTCGGCACGCGTGCACGCCTATTCGGGAAGCGTGCGATGCCGGGGCCACCGCATCACCATAGTGTTGCTGGATACTGCAGGCGAGGCCGAACGCGGAGCACTTCCATACAAGCGAAACGACATATGCGAGACGCCTGCGCGGCAGTGATCAAAGGCGGACGATAGCCCATGCGGCGCCTGTGGCTTGCCCCTCGGTGATGTTTCCTTCCGCTGCGAAGCAAGCCACAGGCAGGCAACCTGTATTCAGCCCGTCACTTGTTACTGACCCCGCTCTCGACGGACCAGACTGCCCCATGCCCCTCTCCATAGACCACCAGAGAAAAATCAGGCCCGCGGAAGACCACACTGCGGCGAGCATTCTTCGGTATCGCCAGCGGCTTGGACGGCAACGACACGCGAGCCACAGTCTTGCCAGCCGGCAAGACCCAGAACGTCGATTCGATGTTGGCAACGATCAGATTGACCTGGTCGGTCAAATCATTGACCTGGTAGTACGACACCCCATCCCGCTCGAAAGCGTAGACAAGCCATGCGGGGTCCGAACTCAGATCGAGCGCCGCAGGCTGGCTCTCACCCAACCCGGCAGTCGCCAGTTCTATACCTTGCCCTCCGCCCGGGCAGCATGCAAACGACAAAGCAGGAACGACCAGCAGCACAGCAGCGGCGCTCGACTTCGATAACCGGGAAAATCTCACAGGCGTCTCCATGATTGAAAGGTGGACAACACCAAGGCAATACAGGCGCAGCCTTGGCTCTTGGTGCAATATCCCCTGAATGCCCCCTGGCGACGTGAACAGTAACAGGACACGCCTACCAGCCAGCATACTTGCACCACTCACATCCGCGCCGTTCACGTCAGTCACCCTACGCGGACACGAGCAACGGCGGAGTTTATTCCAATACCGTTGCACACCCCGCGAAGTACCGCTACTTTCGCTGCTGGACCGTTATCGCCCCGAGGGAATGTGAGCGTCGCTCGCGTACCAGCCCATCCGAGATGGAGCGCCGTGAAGAACAGGGCACTAGCCGGCATTCCAGTGCACCCGGCGGGGCTTCTCTTGGCCGCCGCGTACGCCATTGCCTGCATATGCGCCCGACAGTTTTCCCTGGACCAGTTTTTCCTTCCCGCCGGCATCCGCGTGGCAGCGCTGTTGATCGTTCCACTGCGCCAATGGCCTTATGTATTGCTGGGGGAATGGGGCTACTTTGCATATCTGCGCGTCCCCACGATCGACGAGTACGGCCTGGAATGGGTCATCCTGGCGTCCACGCTGCTGATGCCGATGGCGATGCTGATAGTTCAACTCCATCGGAGAAAGGCCATATCCGAGGCAGCCACCGGATTCTGGCTGCTGTCCCTTTCAATCTCGACAGCAGTTGCGGTCACCGGCGTCAACCTGAGCCTTTCTCGCCTGCTGTGGCCAGTTCCTCCTCCGGATACCCTGCTGGATGCTGCCGGAAGAGTCGTATTTGGTCATTTTGCCGCGATCATTACCATGGCGCCCCTGGCCCTTCTGTGGGCCCGGCGGCGCTCCGGTTCTCCATGGCAGAAGTGGTTGCTCGCCCCATCCCTCGCGGCTATCGCCCTGATGCTGGGCTTGGGGCTGTGCATGCAGCTGATTTCGACGGATGCCCATTCGACCCGTACCCACCTTGCGCTGCTGGCGGCACTCCCCGCCATCGCCCTGACCTTCATGCATGGATGGCGTGGCGCTGCCATCGCGATTCCACTGTTGAACCTTCCACTTCATTTGGCCACGCCCAGCAGCGGCCTGCCAGCCTCGTTCGATCTGGGAACGTTTTCCACCCAACAGAACATGGCGGTGATGAGTGTCGCGCTGCTCGCGCTCGGGTCCAGCATCAGCTACCACCATCAGCGCGCCCGATCCCGCGATCTGGCCGAAGAAACGACGCTGCGCCTGGCACGCAGTTCCCACCAGACCAGCGAGCGCGAGCTGCGTGAACGGGCCGCCCATCTGAAGCATCTGGGCGAGGGCATGGACAGTTCGCTCAACGAGATGGTCAGCTGGCTGAAGGCTCAGGGACATCATGCCGTGGCAAACAGCCTGCAACACGCGTCATCCGTGCACTCACGTCTGTTCCGCGAGCAGACCAGCATGGTCTACCCCACCGGATTGGAACAGGTAGGTTTGTACATCGCGCTGCAAGCTGGCGGTCCATGCGAAATCTGGAACAACACTCACCGCGTCATTCCGCCCAAGCTGGCGGGCAACCCCTGCCAGCTGACCGTGGACCTGCAACTGGCCATCTACCGTTCCTTGATCGAGGCGGTGTCACTGCTGCTGGAACTTGAGACCGGCCAAGTCTGCGTACGCGCCCGAAGTGGCCGGTCGGGCGGACGTCGCGGCATCGTTGCTGTCGTGAGCCTGCTCGATCGTGGTTGCACGCTGTCGGCGCGCACCACCGACCAGGCCGTCGAGCGCTTGGCCGGTCGAGTCCTTGCTTATGGCGGCAAGGTTCACTGCCGTGGCAATCGGCTGCGACTGGTCCTGCATGAATCGATCACCCACGCGGCGCCAACGGCAGCCTGACACGGAGTCTGGCCCAGCGCGCAACGTTCACCACTAAAGTTACGGCCGAAACCGCCGCTACCCGTGCCAAGACTTCCCTGACGTGAGCCTCCGCATCATGCCCGTCCTGCCGCAGGCCGCCGTCGATGGCGACCTCGCCGATCCGCTTCCGCAGCGGATCCTGCTGGTCGAAAACTCCCGTGCCTTCACCGGCATGCTGCGCGAGGCGATCGAACAGCGCCTGGAGCTGCCCGTCGTGGTCGCTTCCACCCTGGCCGATGCCGACCGCCTGCTCAATGAGAGCGGCGGCTGGTTCCTGGTCCTGACCGGCCTGGTTCTGGCCGATGGCGACAGGGACGCGGTGGTCGAATTCTTCCTGAAACGCGATCTGCCCACCGTGGTGGTCAGTGGCGTGTATGACGAGGATCTGCGCAAGCGCGTGCTGCAGCAGCAGATCATCGACTACGTCCTGAAGAACACGCCCGGCAGCATCGACTATCTGGTGTGGCTGGTGCAGCGCCTGGAACGCAACCGTCGCATCGCCGCGCTGGTGGTGGACGATTCGCCCTCGGCACGCGGCTATGCGGCCGCGCTGCTGCGCATGTACGGCCACGAAGTGTACGAGGCTGCCGATGGCAATGAAGGCCTGGCGGCGATCGAGTCCCATCCTGCGATCCGGCTGGCGGTGGTCGACCAGGAGATGCCCGGCATGCAGGGCGTGGAATTCACCCGCCGCCTGCGCACCCTGCGCTCGCGCGACAAGGTGGCGGTGATCGGCATTTCCGGCAATACCGACGCATCACTGATTCCGCGCTTCCTGAAGAACGGCGCCAACGACTTCCTGCGCAAGCCCTTCTCGCGCGAGGAATTCTTCTGCCGCGTGTCGCAGAACGTGGACCAGCTGGAGCTGATCGGCACCCTGCAGGATCTGGCCACCCGGGACTTCCTGACCGGCCTGCCCAACCGCCGCTGCTTCCTGGAACAGAGCCAGCGCCAGCTGCCCCAGCTGCAGACCCATGGCCAGAGCGTGGCGGTGGCGATGATCGACATCGATCACTTCAAGCACATCAACGATACGCACGGCCATGAGGCCGGCGATGACGCCCTGCGTGCCGTGGCCGGGGCGGTGGCCGTGCATGCGCGCAGCCAGGACTTGATCGCGCGCTTCGGCGGCGAGGAGTTCTGCCTGCTGGTGCCGGACATGGAGCAGGACGAGGCAATGCTCTACTTCGAGGAACTCCGCCAGCGCATCGCGGCGCTGGAAGTGGATATCGGCACCGCCACACTGCGCATGACCGTCAGCATCGGCCTGTGCTGCCTCCGCCCGCAGCGCGATGCGCTGCATCGCCTGATTTCCGAGGCCGACCGTCAGCTGTACCTGGCCAAGGCCGGTGGCCGCAACCGGGTCAGCTGCACCACCATGGGCAGCCCGCTGCGTCCGCGCGAGCCCGCCCTGCCCTGATCGATCCGCTTTGATCCAGATCAACGCTGCCTGCCGGCAGCAGCCCTACAGTCGGCCCCGACATCACGCATGAAGGGGAGCCGGGGATGGCATTACTGGTCTGGCAGGACGATCTGAACATCGGCATCGATGTGATCGACCAACAACACCGCCGCATCATCGAGATGCTCAATCACCTGCATGTGGCCCAGGCCAGCATGCAGCGTGCCGCTGTCGGCGAAGTGATCGACGAGGTGGTTGATTACACCATGTCGCACTTCGCGTTCGAAGAAGAGCTGATGGAGGAAGCCGGCTATCCGTTCTGCGCTGCCCACAAGCGCGTGCATGAGGTCTTCATCAAGCGCGTGGCCGAGTACCGGCTGCGGTTCCAGGCCGGCGAGGACATCAGCGACGAGCTGCGCACGATGCTCTCGCGCTGGCTGTTCAACCACATCCGCGGCGACGACCAGGCCTACGCCGAACAGGTCAAGTCACATCTGAACCAGTTCACCCGTGAACACCAGGGCGGGGGCTGGCTGGGCCGCACGCTCAAGCGGATCTTCGGCTGATCAGCGCACGCGACGCTGCAGTGCCACCAGCGCGGCCAACGTCGCAATCGCGGTCAGGCACAGGTAGTAGCCGACCGCGACCAGGCCGAAGCGCTCGGCCAGCCAGGTCGCCAGGTACGGAGCGGGCGCCGCGCCGAGAATGCCGGCCAGATTGAACGACAGCGATGCGCCGGTATAGCGCACTTCGACCGGATAGATCTCGGCCAGGAATGTGCCGCAGGGGCCATAGGTCAAGCCCATCAGGAACAGACCCAGGCACAGGAAGCCCAGCACCAGCCACGGGCTGCCGGGCTGGAACAACGGCGCAAACAGCAGGCCGAAGCCCAGGATCAGCAGGCTGGCCACGATCATCGTCCGGCGGGTGCCCCAACGGTCGCCGTAGCGCGCCGACAGCGGGATGCCCAGCGCGAAGAACAGCATGGCGGCCATCTGCATCAGCAGGAACTGCTCGCGGCTGTAACCGAGTACCGCCGTGCCATGGCCCAGGCTGAATACCGTCATCAGATAGAACAGCACGAAGGTGGCGAATGCGCCCAGCGTACCCAGCAGCATCGGCACGGGATGGTCGCGCAGCACCGTCCACATCGGCAGCCGCACCGGCGCTCTGCGTTCCAGTGCCTTCTGGAAGTCCGGCGTCTCATGGATGTTCAGGCGCACCCACAGGCCCAGCCCGACCAGCAATGCGCTGGCCACGAACGGAATACGCCAGCCCCACTGCAGGAAGTCGTCCTGCCCCATGCTTCGGCCCAGCACCAGGAAGATGCCTGCCGACAGCAGGAAACCGAGCGGCGCGCCCAGCTGCGGGAACATGCCGTACCACGCGCGCTTGCCCGGTGGTGCGTTCTCGGTTGCCAGCAGCACCGCCCCGCCCCACTCGCCGCCCAGCCCCAGCCCCTGGCCGAACCGGCACAGCGCCAGCAGCGCCGGAGCCCACAGCCCGATCTGCGCATGGGTCGGCAGCAGGCCGATTGCGACAGTCGACAGTCCCATGGTGAGCAATGCCGCGACCAGGGTGGCCTTGCGGCCGATGCGGTCGCCGAAGTGGCCGAATACCGCCGAACCCACCGGCCGCGCGATGAACGCCACGGCGAACGTGGCCAGGGATTGCAGCAGCGCGGCCTGGTCACTGCTTTCCGGAAAGAACAGATGCGGGAACACCAGCACCGCGGCGGTGGCGTAGATGTAGAAGTCGAAGAACTCGATGGTCGTGCCGATCAGGCTGGCCAGCAGTACACGGCGAGGGGAATTCACGGGTGACGCGGCAGCGGTGATCGTCGACATCGGCAAGGCAGGCAATCCGGATCGTCCGATTCTGCCACGCATGACCCGGCAGGCGTGACGATGGTTTCAGCCGACACGGATGCAGCCACACGCGATCCGATGTGTTCAGGGCGGCGGTGCTGCCGCTCCCTTCGGGGCGCGGCCCGCTGCTACAGCTGGATCCAGGTGGCCTTGATCTCGCTGTACTTGTCGAAGGCATGCAGTGATTTGTCGCGCCCATTGCCGGACTGCTTGTAGCCCCCGAAGGGGGCGGTCATGTCACCGCCGTCCCAGCCGTTGACCCAGACGCTGCCCGCGCGCAGCTGCCGCGCAACCCGGTGTGCCCGGCCCAGGTCCCGCGTCCACACGCCCGCCGCCAGGCCGTAGCGGCTGTCATTGGCCAGGCGCACCGCTTCGGCCTCGTCGTCGAAACCCAGCACCGCCAGCACCGGACCGAACACCTCCTCGCGCGCCAGGGCCTGTTCCGGCCGGACCTGGTCGAACACGGTCGGCTGCACGTAGCAGCCGCCTGCTTCCACCTCGGCGCGGCGTCCCCCCAGCAGCAGGCGCGCTCCGTCAGCTTCGGCCATGACGATGTCCGCCAGTACCTTGTCCACATGCGCGGCATCGACGAGGGCACCCATCGGTGCGTCGGCCTCCAACGGGTGACGCGGCTGCATGCGCTGGCCATGGGCGATCACCCGATGCACGAACTCCTCGCGGATCGAACGCTGCACCAGCAGCCGCGAGCCGGCGGTGCAGACTTCTCCCTGGTTGAAGAAGATGCCCTGCGCCACCCCCTTGGCCGCCCGCTCCAGGTCGGGCGCATCGGCAAACACGATATGCGGGCTCTTGCCGCCGCACTCCAGCCAGACCCGCTTCAGATTGGAGCGCCCGGCATGCTCGAGCAGCTTGGCGCCGGTGGCGGTGGAGCCGGTGAAGGCCAGCACGTCGACATCCCTGTGCAGCGCCAGCGGCTCGCCCACGCGGGCACCATCGCCCGGCAGAACGTTGAGCACGCCATCAGGCAGACCGGCCTCGCTGGCCAGCGCTGCCAGCCGCAACGCCGTCAGCGGCGAGCGCTCGGAAGGCTTGAGGATCACCGAATTGCCCATGGCCAGCGCCGGCGCGATCTTCCAGCAGGCCATCAGCAACGGGAAGTTCCACGGCACGATGGCGCCGACCACACCCGCAGGCTCACGCGTGACCAGGCCCAGCTCCTGGGGGCCGGTCGGTGCGATCTCTCCGTACAGCTTGTCCACCGCCTCTGCGGTCCAGGCCAGGCAACGCACCACGCCCGGCAGGTCGATGCGCCGTGCATCGCGCACCGGCTTGCCCATGTCCAGCGTTTCCAGCAGGGCCAGTTCGTCGGCATGCGCTTCCACCAGCGCCGCCAATGCCAACAGCACGCGCTTGCGTTGCGCAGGGCTCACCTGCGACCAGTGGCCGGCCTCGAAGGCGCGCCGTGCCACCTGCACGGCACGCTCCACGTCCTGCGCGTCGCAGTCGGCGACGGTGCCAAGCACGCGGCCGTCGATCGGGCTGACGCAGTCGAAGCGGGCACCGCTGGCGGCATCCACGTAGCGGCCCGCGATGAAGGCCTGGCCGGGAATGGAGAGCTGGCCGGCCAGCGCCTGCCAGTGGCTGCGGTCGGGGAAATCGGCCATGACAGGATCCTGCAGTGCGTGTCGTTCCGGTTATACCGGTGCCGCCGCGACCTCGCCGTGACAGGCCATGCCCCGTGTGCACGGCGGGCATGGCCCGGGCGATGACGGCTGCGCTACAGTCCCTGCATCGGACCCGACGGAACCGGCATGAAGAACCCCGCGAGCGACGTGCACGAGCTGGCCATCCAGCGCCCCGACTCCCTGGAGGCGTACTGGATGCCCTTCACCGCCAACCGCCAGTTCAAGGGCGCGCCGCGCATGCTGGTACGGGCCGAAGGCATGCATTACGAAGACGTGGACGGGCGCCCGGTTCTCGATGGCACCGCCGGCCTGTGGTGCTGCAATGCCGGCCACGCCCGCCCGCGCATCGTCGAGGCGATTGTCGAACAGGCACGCACCCTGGATTACTCACCCGCCTTCCAGATGGGTTCGCCACCGGCATTCGCGCTGGCGCAGCGCCTGGCCGCGCTGGCTCCGGCCGGGCTCAACCACGTGTTCTTCACCAACTCGGGCTCCGAGGCGGTGGATACCGCAATGAAGATCGTGCTGGCCTATCACCGCCAGCGCGGCGAAGGCCAGCGTACCCGTTTCATCAGCCGCGAGAAGGCTTATCACGGTGTGGGCTTCGGCGGCATGGCGCTCGGCGGCCTGCCCAACAACCGCCGCCAGTTCGGCCTGCAGCTGGCGGGCGTGGACTATCTGCGGCACACCCTGGATCTGCAGCGCAATGCGTTCAGCAAGGGCCTGCCGCGCCAGGGCGCGGAACTGGCCGACGATCTCGAGCGGCTGATCGGCCTGCACGACGCGTCCACCATTGCGGCCGTGTTCGTCGAGCCCATCGCCGGTTCTGCGGGAGTGATCCTGCCTGCGCCCGGCTATCTGCAACGGCTGCGGGAGATCTGCGACCAGCACGGCATCCTGCTGGTGTTCGACGAGGTCATCACCGGTTTCGGCCGGGTCGGCATGCCGTTCGCCGCGCAGCGTTTCGGCGTCACGCCGGACCTGCTGACCTTTGCCAAGGGAGTCAGCAACGGCGCGGTTCCGCTGGGTGGCGTGCTGGCCAGCGATGCGGTGCACGCCGGCCTGATGCAGGGCCCGGCACAGGCCATCGAGCTGTTCCATGGCTATACCTATTCGGGGCACCCGCTGGCCTGCGCGGCAGCCCTGGCCACACTCGACGTCTATGCAGAGGAGCGCCTGTTCGAGCGCGCCATCGAACTGGGCGAGTACTGGCAGGAGCGGCTGCACGCCCTGCAGGGGCTCCCCAACGTGATCGACATCCGCAACTTCGGACTGGTCGGTGCGGTCGAGCTGGCCCCGCGCAAGGATGCTCCGGGCAGCCGTGGTCACGAGGTCTACCGGCGCTGTTTCCACGACGGCGGACTGCTGGTGCGCTGTACGGGCGACATCATCGCGCTGTCGCCGCCACTGATCGTGGACAAGCCCCAGATCGACCAGATCACCAGCACTCTGGGCGAGATGATCCGGGCCACCGCGTAAGCCCGGGCCGGCGACAGCAAGCAGGTACAATGGTCGGTTCCGTTCCTGCCCGTTGCCGTGCCCATGGACATCGTCGTCAAAGAAGAACTCAAGGCCTACATCGACCCGCTCACGCCCGACGAACATGAGGCGCTGGAGCGCAGCATCCTCGCCGAGGGCTGCCGCGATGCACTGGTACTGTGGGGCGATGTCCTGGTGGATGGCCATAACCGCTACGGCATCTGCCAGAAGCATGGCCTGCCGTTCAACACGGTGCAGAACAGCCGCTTCCAGAGCATGGAGGACGTGCACCTTTGGATGATCGAACAGCACCTGGGCCGCCGCAGCGTGTCCGATTTCCAGCGCGGCGTGCTGGCCCTGCGCAAGCGCGACATCCTGTCGGCACGCAAGCAGATCGAGCAGGCCCAGCTGCAACGCGAAAGCGATGGCACCGCCGCATCGGCCGACGATGCCGGTGAAGACAGCCCACCGTGGGAACCCGCGCCGAAACTCAGCCGTGCGGAACTGGCCCGCGAAGCGAAGCTGAGCACCAGCCAGGTCGGGATGATCGAACGCATTCACGCACAGGCCGCCGCCGAAGTCGTGGAAGCGGTCAAGGCCGGCGTGATCTCGATCAGCGCGGCCGCGGCCGTGGCCGACCTGCCCGAGGAAGAGCAGCGCGCGGCAGCCGCAGGCGGCAAGGACGAACTGAAGCAGGCCGCCAAGCGCGTACGCGAGTCCAAGCGCAAGCCGCGCGCGGCGAAGCCAGAACCGGCGGAAATGGCGTTCGAGGAGCCCAGCGAGGACGAGATCGCCCTGCGCGATGCGGAAGTGCTGTCCGCGCTGGAGCAACTGGGTGAGGATGCGCCGGCGCTGCGCCGACGCGTCGTCGCGCTCACTCGCGAGAACGATGCCCTGCGCACGCAGCTGGCGACATTGCGCAGGCAGCTGGAAGCGCTGTAACGAATGGGTAGCGCTGGGCGATGCCCGGCGAGCGCAGCGGGCCCTGAAAAGCCGCCAGGCATGGCCCGGCGCTACCGATGCGCCGGCATCATCCGGTGGCGGTTAGACTGCCGCCATGACGTCCGCAATCGATCCGCGCCGCGCCCAGCTGCGACGCCTGAAAGCCATCGCCCTGGGCCTGCTGGTGTTGATGTTGGCCGGTTTTGCGGTCAGCCACTGGCAGGGCGAGCGCGGCGCCTGGGCCTGGGTATCCGCCTTCTGCGAGGCGGCAGCGGTGGGCGCGCTGGCAGACTGGTTCGCGGTGGTCGCCCTGTTCCGCAGGCCGATGGGCCTGCCGATTCCCCATACCGCCATCATTCCGCGCAGCAAGGAGCGCATCGGCGACAGCCTGGCGCTGTTCGTGCGCGATCAGTTCCTGGAACCACAGGTGCTGCTGGCCAAGCTGAAGGTGTTCGATCCGGCTGGCCGTCTCGGCAGTTGGCTGGCCGAACCGGCACGCGCACGCATGCTGGCCGACATGGCACGCGGCTGGGCGTTGCAGGCACTGGACTTCTTCGATGAACGCGCCGTGCGCCGGCAGCTGCACGCGTTCGTGGTGCAGCAGTTGCGACAGTGGAACGCGGCATCCACCGCCGGCGAGCTGCTTGCCCTGCTGACCGCCGACGGGCGCCACCAGCGTGTGCTGGACGAGGGCCTGCAGAGACTGGGACGCTGGCTGGAGCAGCCGGAAGTGAAGGAGCGCGCGTCGCAGCTGATCGTGCGCTACATCCAGCGCGAATGGCCGACGCTCTCAAGCACGGTGAACTGGGTGAAACCCATCGACGAGATCGGTGACAGCCTGGCCGAGCGGCTGGCACGCGCCGTGCTGGAGGAGCTGCAGCAGGTACTGGCCGAGCCGCAGCATCCGCTGCGGCAGGATTACGAGGCGTGGCTGGGCAACTACGTCCAGCGCCTGCGCGAAGACCCGGCGCTGGCCGAGCGCATCGAACAGCTCAAGCAGGAGATGATCGACCATCCTGCCCTGCAGGAGTACGTGCAGGGGCTCTGGGCACGCATCCACGCCAGTCTGCGCGCCGACCTGCAGCGCGAGGATTCGGCGCTGGTCGGCCACCTGCAGCGCAGCCTCGCCTCGCTGGGAAGCACCCTGCAGTCCGACCCGGCACTGCGCGATGCACTGAACCAGCATCTGCTGGAAGGCGCACAGCGCCTGACCGGGCGACTGCGCGAGGGGGTCACCACGCACATCGCACAGACGGTCAGGGGCTGGGACGAGCGCCATCTGGTCGAGCAGCTGGAACTGAGCGTCGGCCGCG
This sequence comes from Stenotrophomonas genospecies 5, assembly GCF_054473825.1. Lineage (NCBI taxonomy): Bacteria > Pseudomonadati > Pseudomonadota > Gammaproteobacteria > Lysobacterales > Lysobacteraceae > Stenotrophomonas > Stenotrophomonas genospecies 5. Next base: position 306,600 of record NZ_JBTMUW010000001.1, on the reverse strand, counting down.
ACCTGCAATTCATCCGCTTCAACGGCACGCTGGTTGGCGGCCTGATCGGCCTGCTGCTGCACGCGGCAACGGTGGTGTTCCGCTTCTGAGCTGCGGGTCCGCTGACCTGCTGCGTGGGCACGGAACGACTCCTCTTTCGTCACGCAGCCTTGATTAACAGAATGCGAATGCCTATCATTTACTGATCGGTGGTGCGCTTGGCCGCACGGGCAAGGAAGACCTGTCCGGTGCCCATGTACAGCCCTGACCTCCGGCTGCCCGTCTGCGCGGGCAGCGCTGCATTGATGGGACACGCTGGGCGACGTGCGCGGGGCGCAAGGGGGCCGCAGGCGCGTTCGATCCCCTCCCCGACCGACAGGACCACCGTGGACCGCTCGCCCGCAACCGCCAGCTCCCGTGTTTTCTTCCGCAACCCGCGCTGGGGCATCCTGTCGCGCTCGCTGGCCGCGATCTTCGGTGGCTATGCGCTGGCCTCCATGACCGGCGTGTTCTGTGCCGTCGTCCTGCCGGGCGCGCGGGGCCAGACCGTGCTGACCGGCATGCTGCTGGCCATCCTGGTTGCCGCCTGTGCCGCGCTGTGGGCATTCGCCACCCGCAGTGCCCTGCGTGCGTGGATCGGCATCCTCGCCCCTGCCCTGCTGATGGCCGGCATCGCGCGGCTGATGGGAGCCTGGGCATGAAGAACGGATTCCGCCAGTCGATGGCCTGGCTGCACACCTGGACCGGCCTGCTGGTCGGCTGGCTGCTGCTGCTGATCTTCATGGCCGGTACCGCAAGCTACTACCGTGAAGAGATCAGCCGCTGGATGCGCCCGGAACTGCCGGCCAGCACCGTCAGCATCGATGTGGCCGCGCAACGCAGCGTGAACTACCTGCAGACCCATGCGGCGCAGGCCCAGACCTGGTTCGTGACCCTGCCGCAGCCGCGCAACCCGGCCATGCAGCTGTTCTGGCGCCTGCCACCCGAGCTGGCCGATCCAAGCCGTGGCCGCCGCGGTGCCTTCGGCGATGCCACGCTCGACCCGAACACCGGCGACGAACTGAACGCCCGCCAGACGCGCGGCGGAGATTTCTTCTACCGCCTGCATTTCGACCTGCACTACATCCCGGTGCTGTGGGCCCGTTACCTGGTCGGCTTCTGCGCGATGTTCATGCTGGTGGCCATCATCACCGGGGTGATCACCCACAAGAAGATCTTCAAGGACTTCTTCACTTTCCGCAAAGACAAGGGCCTGCGCTCCTGGCTGGATTTCCACAATGTCAGCGCGGTGATGGCGCTGCCTTACCACGCGATGATCACCTACACGGGCATCGTCACCCTGATGATCATGTACCTGCCCTGGGGCGTGAAAGTGGCCTACCCGCAGGATGAGGACAAATTCTTCAGCGAAGCCTTCGGTGGCCTGCCTGAAGTAACCGCGCCGGCCGAAGGCCGCGCCGCGCCACTGCCGATCGCCCGCCTGCTGGACGATGCGCGCACCCACTGGCATGGCGCCGAAGTGGCCGGCTTCACGGTATCCAATCCGGGCGCGCGCAACGCGGTGATCGACATCCGCCAGCGTGACGGCAAGCGTCTTTCCATCGACACGCCTTCGCTGCGTTACGACATGGTGGACGGCAGGCTGCTGGAACAGACCCCGGCCTCCGGTGGTGCCACCGCCACCCGTGGCGTGCTGTACGGCCTGCACCTGGCGCGCTTCGCCGACTGGGGGCTGCGTGCGCTGTTCTTCCTGTCCGGCCTGGTCGGCTGCCTGATGGTGGCCAGTGGCGTGGTGCTGTGGGCAGTGAAGGAACGACCGAAGCACGCCAAGAGCGGGCGTACCGGCTTCGGCCTGCGCCTGGTCGATGCGTTGAACATCGGTACCGTAGCCGGCCTGCCGATCGCCTTTGCCGCCTACTTCTGGGGCAATCGGTTGCTGCCGCTGGATCTGGCCGATCGCTCAAATGCCGAAGCCAACGTGTTCTTCTATGCGTGGGGCGGCGCCCTGCTGGCCGCGTTCGTCTGGCCGAAACGGATGATGTGGACGTGGCAGCTGTACCTGGGCGCAGCCGCATTCGCGCTGGTTCCGGTGGTCAACGCGCTGACCACCCACGCCCATCTGGGCATTACCCTGCGCAGCGGCGACTGGGTGCTGGCGGGCTTCGACCTGTCGATGATCGCCTTCGGTGCGATGCTGGCGCTGTGCGGCTGGCGCATGCAGCGCTGGACGCCACCGCTGTCTGCGGCCGAGAAGAAAAAACGTGCCGCAGCAACCGTTGCGCCCAGGGCACCGACCGAAGCCACCGAAGTGGAGGCCAGCGCATGATGCTGCTGGCGCTGGCGCTTTCCTTCTCTGCGTTCACCGCGTTGTCGCTGGCGATGGAAAGGCACCAGCACGATCTGCACGGCAAAGCCGCCGCCGTTCCGGCACGGCGCACCCAGTGGCGGGTGCTGGGCTGGTCGCTGCTGGCGGTCACCTTCGCCCTGTGCGTTGCCGACCATGGCTGGGCCATGGGCCCGGTGCAGTGGCTGGGCGTGATGACGGTGGGCGGCGTGACGCTGTCGTTCGGGCTGTATCCCTACCGCCCGCGGTGGATCGTGCCGCTGGCGATCACCCTGCCGTTGCTGGGCCTGGTGGTGGCGCTGGCATAGCCGGTAGCGCCGGGCCATGCCCGGCGAACCTTCAACCCAAACGCTTCAACTCCCACGCACGGTGGATGCGTGCGTTGCGCTCGAAGTCCGGACCGATGGTACGCGCAGTGATCTCACGGCACTGGGCGAACTCGGCGATCGCGTTCTCTTCCAGCTTGAAACGGCGGAAGTTGTTGGAGAAGTACAGAACGCCTGCCGGTGCCAGCCGTGCCACCGCTGCACGCAGCAGCCGCAGCTGCTCGCGCTGCACATCGAAATCATCGGCGCGGGCGGAGTTGGAGAACGTCGGCGGATCGCAGAAGATCACATCGTACTGTCCGCGGTCGGCTTCCAGCCAGGCCATCGCATCGGCCTGCACCAGAAGATGCTGGTTGCCGCCCTGACCATTCAGGGCCAGGTTGTCGTAGCACCATTGCAGGTAGGTAGCGGACAGGTCGACACTGGTGGTGCTGGCCGCGCCGGCCACGGCTGCCTGCACGCTGGCCACGCCGGTGTAGCAGAACAGGTTGAGGAAGCGCTTGCCACGCACCTGCTCGGCCATCATCCGGCGCAGCGGACGATGGTCCAGGAACAGGCCGGTATCGAGATAGTCGAACAGGTTCACCTGCAGCAGCGCATGATTCTCGCGCACCACCACGAACTCGTCGCGCTGCTCGAAACGGCCGTACTTGCTGCCGCCCTTGCCACGCTCGCGTGACTTCATCGATACCTGTTCGGGCGGCACGCCGAATACCTCACGCGCGGCGGCCAGCAGTTCGTTGCGGCGGCGGCGCACGTCGTTCTCGGGAATCGCCGCCGGTGCAGCGTATTCCTGTACGTGCAGGAAGGTACGGCGCTGTCCACCGTCCTCTTCGTAGACATCGATGGCCGCCGCGTATTCCGGCAGGTCCGCATCGTAGGCGCGGAAGCAGGTGATGTCCTCGCGCGCGCGCCAGCTCTTGAACTTCTTCAGGTTCTTGCGCAGGCGGTTGGCCACCATCTGCGCACCTTCGCTCAGCTCCCGCGGCTGTGCCGGATCACGCCCCGGCACCGCGATCGGGTCGCAGACGATCAGCGCGCATTCCAGCGCGCCATTGAACATCTGGTACTTCTTGGCCGCACGAAGACCCGTGGCGAAGGCCAGCTCGTCGTTGCCGCACAGCAGGCTGGCGCGCCACTGCGGCACCGCCTTCTGCAGCGCGTTGCCCAAGGCGCGGTACAGCGCCGGATCGGCGGCCAGGCGCTCGTCGTAGGGCGGGTTGCAGACCACCGCACCGATCTCCTGCTCCGGCGAGGTGAGCTCGGATACGTCGGCGCGGGTGAAGCGGATGGCGTGGGCCACGCCCGCCACTTCGGCATTCTCGCGTGCCGCTTCGATCGCCGTCGGATCGATGTCGCTGCCGTGGATCACCGGCTTCAGCGCGGCCAGGCCGGTGGCCTCGCGCTCGCGCGCTTCGCTCTGGATCGCCTTCCAGGCCACCTTGTCGAAGCCCAGCCAGCGGCTCGGCGGCAGGCTGCCGTGGCGCATCAGTCCCGGCGCGACGTCGGCCGCCATCAGCGCGCCTTCGATCAACAACGTGCCGCTGCCGCACATCGGGTCCAGCAGGCCACCACCGGCGGCATGCAGACGTGGCCACTGCGCCCGCAGCAGCAACGCGGCCGCCAGGTTCTCCTTCAGCGGTGCTTCGTGCGCGGCCCCCCGCCAGCCACGGCGGTGCAGCGGGCCGCCGCCGAGGTCGATCGACAGCGATGCACGGCCCTTGCGCAGCGACAGGTTGACGCGCACATCCGGCAGATCAGTGTTGACCGACGGCCGCTCCAGGCCCTCATCGCGCATGCGGTCGACGATGGCGTCCTTGATCCGCTGCGCGGCAAAGCGGGCGTGGGTGATCTTGTCGCCGGACACATGCGCATCCACCGCCAGGGTCATCTCCGGCTTGATGTGCTCATGCCACGGCAGCGCACGCACGCCGTCATACAGCGCCTGCTCGTCCGGGCATTCGAACTCGTCGATCGGCCACAGTACGCGGCTGGCCAGACGTGACCACATCACGATCCGCAGCGCCTGCTCCAGCTCGCCCTCGGCATTGACGCCGGCAATGGTGGCAGTGGCCTTGTCCAGGCCCAGGGCCGACAGTTCATCGGCAAGCAGGTATTCCAGGCCCTTGGCGCAGGAGACGAAGAATTTCACGGGATCGGTTCGCAGGTGGTCGGGCGCGGCAGGGGAGCCGCGCCAGTCGGAAAGGAGGGCCGTGGGCACGGCCGGCAGGCCCGCGCCGGGGGCGGCGGGGCTGCCATTGTAGTCAATGCGGGCCGGCGCGCCGTGCGCCCCGGCTTCACAGTTGGCGCAGCAGGCGCTCGAAGGCGTGTGCGGATGCCTCCACGTGCCGCTCCAGGCGGTGGCCATCGTCCACCAGCAGCAGCTGTGCCGAGCGCGCCTGCGCCCAGGCGATCACCCCGGCGGCAGGCACAACATCATCGTGCCAGGCCTGGACCACGGTGGTGGGGACCGCTGCGGCGTCCAGCGCCGGCATGGGCCCCATGGTGGTCGGCGGGACCATCAGGAACAGGCCCGCCACCGGTACCTGCAACGAGGCGATCGCAGAGATGTAGGCGCCCAGGCTGGAACCCGCCAGTACCAGCGGCCCTTGTGCCGCCGCATGTGCAGCGCGTTCCAGCAGGCGCTGCAGACGCCCCGGCACGTCACCGACGCGGCTCACTTCGCTCATCGCGTCCAGATCGGTGTAGTCCGGCCGCTCATGGGTCCAGCCCAGGCGCTGGGCGACCTCGGCCAGTGCCGTGACCTTGGTGGCCTCCGGCCCGCTCTCGAAGCCATGGGAGAGGATGCAGTGACCGCGGCTCATGCGCACGCTCCGCAGGCGCGCACCGACAACGAAAGAGAATGCAGGTTCATTGCGCAATGCTAGCATCGCCGCATGCCCAACCCGCTCCTGCCCGGCCTGCTGCTGCAGCCCCTGCCCTATCACGACCTTCTGCCGCTGCGCGCGCCGGACACGCTGGAGATGGTGGTGATCCACTGCACCGAGCTGCCCGACCTGGCCACGGCCCGTGCCTATGGCGAGCGGGTGCTGTACGACAGCGGCGCCGGCAACAGCGGCCATTTCTACATCGACCGCGACGGCAGCGTCGTGCAGTACGTGGCCCCTGAGCGCGTGGCCCACCACGTCCGCGGCATGAACGCACGGACGCTGGGCATCGAGCTGGTCAACAGCGGGCGCTACCCCGACTGGTTCGACAGCCGTCACCAGGCGATGGACGAGCCGTACACCGAGCCGCAGCTGCAGGCCCTGGAACAGCTGCTGCTGGCCTTGGTGGCGCGCTACCCGTCACTGCAGCGGATCGCCGGCCACGACCAGCTGGACCGGGAACAGGTGCAGGCCAGTGACGATCCGACGTTGAGCGTGGCCCGCAAGCGCGATCCGGGGCCGTTGTTTCCGTGGGCTCGGGTGCTGGCGAAGGTGCCCCTGCAATCGATCGGGTAACCGGCAGGACTGCCGCCTGAAGGGGGCAGATCCGTTCTGCGCGGGAAAACGGATCTGACCCCGGTTCTGTCTCAGGTACCGCTGGCGACCGGTCGGCTGCTGTCGCTGACCCAGCCGCTCCAGGAATCGGCATAGATGCGCGCCCCGGACAGGCCCGCCGCTTCCATCGCCAGCAGCAGATGGCACGCCGTCACGCCGGAACCACACATCAGTACGACCTGCTGCGGATCGCGATTGCCGATGATGCCCTGCAGCTCGGCACGCAGCTCCTGCGTATCGCGCATGCGGCCATCGAGCACATTGGATGCGAACGGGCGGTTGACCGCGCCGGGCACGTGGCCGGCCACCGGATCCAGCGGTTCGACTTCGCCGCGGAAGCGCTCTCCCGCGCGGGCGTCCAGCAACCAGCCCGGCGCATGCTTGAGCCGGGCGGTGATCTCGTCGGCATTGGCGATCTGCGCGGTGTCAAAGCGCCCCGGATAGGCCGGCTGGGCCGGAACCTCGCTCGCACCGGTCGCCAGCGGCAGCCCCGCTGCCTGCCAGGCCGCAATGCCTCCATCAAGCACCGCCACCCGCGCGTGGCCCATCAGGCGCAGCAGCCACCACAGGCGCGCGGCGGCCATGCTGCCGTCGCTGCCGTCGTAGACCACCACCTGGGTCTCCGGGGCGATACCCCAGCGACCCAGCCGTGCGGCGAACTCGTCGCTGTCCGGCAGCGGGTGGCGACCGTGGCCGGCACGCGTGAGGTCGGACAGATCCCGGTTGAGGTCGGCGTACACCGCACCGGGGACATGACCGGCCAGGTACTGGCCCTCGCCCGCCTGCGGATCGCCCAGCGACGCGCGCGCATCGACCACACGCACGGCGGTGCTCGCCGTTGCACGGGCGTCGACCACGCGCACGTCCTCGCCCAGTGCAGCGGCGAGGGTGGCGACATCGACCAGGGTGGTCCACGGCGGATCGATCGGCTTCATTGCACTTGCTCCAGGCGGCGACGCAGGTTGTAGAGAATGGCCGCCGTCGCCCCCCAGATCCGCTGGCCAGGCCAGCCGTACTCGAGCACGTGACGGATGCGGCCACGATGGTTGATTTCGACCTGGCGCAGGTTGTCGGCCGCCATCAGGTAATCCAGTGGCACCTCGAACACCTCGGCCACTTCACTGGGCTGCGGCACGGGCACGAAATCCGGATCGACCACCGCCACCACCGGGGTGACACGGTAACCGGTGATGGTCACGAACGGATCGAGGTAGCCCAGCGGCTGCACCTGCGCAGGCGCCAGCGCGATTTCTTCCTGGCTTTCGCGCAGCGCTGCGGCCAGCGCATCGCGATCATCCGGCTCGGTACGGCCGCCGGGAAAGCCGACCTGGCCGCCGTGCTGTCGCAGGGTTTCAGTGCGACGGGTCAGGATCACCTGCGCGCCGTTGGCACGCGGCACGATGCCGGCCAACACCGCCGCTTCCACCGGCGGACCCGGCGGCAGCAGGTCGATCAGTTCACTGCGGTTCCAACCGTCACCGGCGGGCGGGGCGGCCAGCGGATGCAATGCGCGCAACAGGCGATCATGGTCGGCCAGCGAGCCGTGCAGCGATTGCTGCAGCTGCTCGCGCAGCGGCAGCACGCGATGCAGGATGTGGCTGCGTTCGCTGTCGCTCATCGACGACCACCGTGTGATCTCGTCGATGTGCCGCCGGCAACCGCGGCACAGCCGGTTGCCATCCAGCTTGCACGTTCCGATGCAGGGGCTTGCGACAACACGCGCCGGGTCTTCCGTAGTTTGCACGTTGCAACAGTAGCGCGATTGCGCTGAATTTGCGCGGGCTGAAGATGCGGCATGCGGTCCTTCGCCGCGCGCCTTCGCCGAGCATGGCCCGATGCTGCCGGCCGCGCGCGGCGCAAACAAAAACGCGCCGGTGGGATCACCGGCGCGTTGATGTTGATGCGGAGGCTTACTTGACGCTGACCAGCTTGATCTCGAACTGCACGGCAACGTTCGGCGGGAACGGGGTGCGCGGGTCGGCACCGTACGCCTGGTCCGGCGGCAGGGTGACTTCCCACTTCGAACCCGCCGGCATCTGCAGCAGGGTCTCACGCATGGCCTTCATTTCGACTTCGCTGACCTTGATCGACGGAATCTGCTGGGCCGGGCGGGCCTCGGTCGGGCGCTGGCCGTACGGGAACGGACCGGCAACTTCCAGCTGCACGGTGCTGGCCTGGGTCGGCTTGGCACCCTTGCCGGCTTCGATCACGCGGTACTGGACGCCGCTCGGCAGGGACTGCACGCCGGCCTTGGCCTTGTTCGCCGCGATGAACTGATCGCTCTTGGTCTTGTTTTCGGCAGCGGCCTTTTCGTACTCGGCCTTGGCGGCCTGGGCACGACCCTGCTCGCGCTTCTGGAACGCTTCAACGGCCGGCTTCAGCTGCTCGGCGGTGATCGCCGGCTGCTTCTTGGCGTAGGCGTCCTGCAGACCCTTCACCACCGAGTTGATGTCCAGCTGCTCACCACGACCGGTCAGCTCCGCCAGGTTGTTGCCGTAGTCGTAACCGAAGTAGTAGCTCAGCTTGCCCTTTTCGGACGAGACGTCCTGGGCGAAGGCATTGCCCGTCAGGGCCAGGGCCGCGACGGCGACCGCGATAGAACGCAACTTCATCAAACAGTTCTCCAGGGGTGGTAACTCAGGGACGTTCTGCGCCGCCCTGAGGCGACGGGTTAGGATAACGGCCACAACGTGTAACCGCTACTCACCACGCAGGCTATGACCTGTCTGCGCGGGCAGAGTTCAAAATCACTCTTTTTTAACGTTCCAGGAGTTTCACCGTGGCCGATGACCTGATCGCTGTCACCGACGATGGCGCCATCCGCACCGTGACCGTCCAGCGCCCGGACAAGCTCAATGCCCTCAATGCCGCGACCCTGCAGGGTCTGGCCGATGCGTTCAGGGACGCCGCGGCCGACCCCGAGGTGCGTGTGGTGGTGCTGACCGGTGCCGGCCAGAAGGCCTTCGTCGCCGGCGCCGACATCGCCGAGATGAACACACTCAGTGCGGTTCAGGGACGTGATTTCTCCCTGCTCGGCCAAGGACTGATGCGTCAGATCGAACGCATGCCCAAGCCGGTCATCGCCCGCGTCAACGGTTTTGCCCTGGGCGGCGGCCTGGAACTGGCGCTGGCCTGCCATCTGCGCGTTGCCGCTGACTCGGCCAAGGTCGGCCAGCCGGAGATCAATCTCGGCCTGATCCCCGGCTTCGGCGGCAGCCAGCGCCTGCTGCGCCTCTGCGGCCGGGCTGCCACCCTGGAACTGTGCCTGCTGGGTGCGCCCATCGATGCCGCCCGTGCGCTCGCGCTGGGCATCGTCAACGAGGTGGTGCCGGCGGCCGATCTGGACACCCGTGTGCAGGACATCGCCCGGCAGCTGGCACGCTCGGCGCCCCTGGCGTTGCGCGCCCTGCTTGATGCGGTCCACGTCGGCGGCGAGTGCAGCCTGGAGGCGGGACTGGAGTACGAAAGCGCGCAGTTCGGCCTGCTGTTCGCCACCGAGGACATGCGCGAAGGCACCGGTGCCTTCCTGCAACGCCGTCCCCCCGCCTTCCAGAACCGTTGACCCCATGGCATCCCGACCCAACCCCGCGCTGCTGTTCGCCCGGGTCCAGGCAGACGATCTTGATGGTGCCCTGCAGGCCGGTCTGATGGACTATGTCGCCAACGAAGGCGACACACACGAGGTTCCCGGGCACCCGGAACTGCCGGAGGTGCTCAGCCAGGCGCGGCAGCAGCTGCAGCGCGCGTGGGCCGCACGTGACCGTTACCGCGCACGCGCGGTGCGCCTGGCCCGCCGCGACGCCGAACGCGATGCGCGTCGCACGCCGCGCCCGGCGCCGGACGTGAAACCTGCGCTGCCCGCCGCCGCGGCCGCCATCCTCGCCCGTGCCAAGGCACGCGCCACCGGCAAGGAGCGCTGATGGCCACCGCGAAGAAGGCCGCCCGCGCGCCAGCGCGGCGTGGCAGCAGCATGCCGCGCGCCGACGTGGTGGAAATGTTCACGCGCCTGCGCGAACTCAACCCGCATCCGAAAACCGAACTGGAATACAGCTCGCCGTTTGAACTGCTGGTGGCGGTGACCTTGTCGGCGCAGGCCACCGATGTCGGCGTCAACAAGGCCACGCGCCGCCTGTTCCCCGTTGCCAACACGCCCGCGCAGATCCTGGCGCTGGGCGAGGACGGACTGAAGAAATACATCGCCACCATCGGCCTGTTCAACGCCAAGGCGAAAAACGTGATCGCCACCTGCGCGATCCTGCTGGAGAAACATGGCGGTGAAGTACCACGCGAACGCGAGGCACTGGAAGCCCTGCCCGGTGTCGGCCGCAAGACCGCCAACGTCGTGCTCAACACGGCTTTCGGCGAACCTGTGATGGCGGTGGATACGCACATCTTCCGCGTTGCGAACCGCACGGGACTGGCGCCGGGAAAGAACGTGCGCGAAGTCGAGGACAGGCTGGTCAAGGCGATTCCTGATGAATTCCTGCTCGACGCACATCACTGGTTGATTCTGCACGGACGCTACGTCTGCAAGGCACGCAAGCCGGACTGCCCGGGTTGCGTGATCGCTGATCTGTGCCGCTTCAAGGACAAGACACCGGCCCCCTGAGGCATCCCCGCAGCGCCTGCGGGTAAATGCCATCGCAGCGCAATCCCCACGTCATATCGGCCCGGCATCAATGCCGGGCCCAGTCGTGGCAAGGGTCGCGGCGGACAGACTGCGCGCGGAAACTGTCACATTTACGCAATCTTTACCTTCTAGCCTGCGCGCATCTTCCCACCTGCCTGCAAGGCTCCTCTCCATGAAACTGCATCACCAACTCCTGACGGTGGCCGTGGCCGCTGCGCTCTATGTGCCGGCTGCCCACGCTGAAGTCGCCATCGACGTGATCGGCGGTTCGGAAATCACCTTCGAAGGCCTGGTCCAGGCCGACGGCAACTGGTTCCACAACGACGTCGTGGACCTCAATGGTGGCGATGCCGGCAACGGCAAGGACAGCGAGTTCGAGCTGCGCCGCGCCGAGCTGGTGCTCAAGGGCAAGGGCCCGGGCAACGTGGAGTGGGTGCTCGGCTACGACGCCAAGGCGGACAAGTTCCTCGACACCAACGTGAAGTACAAGCTGCTGGGCAATGCCAACCATTTCATCCAGGTCGGCCAGTTCAAGCAGCCCAACAGTCTGGAAGAGCTGTCCAGCACCAAGAACAACGACTTCATCTCCAAGGCCGCGGTCACCAACACCTACGCGATCGCCCGCCGCCTGGGTGGCGCCTACAGCTACGGCCAGGACAACTGGTCGGTCACCGCCAGCGCCTTCGGCCGCGAGCTGACCCGCAACCTGGCCCATGGCAGCGGCTACGGTGCGCGTGGCACCTGGGCTCCGATCAACGAGAAGGGCCAGGTCCTGCACTTCGGCCTGAGCTACGTGGACTACGACGCCGACGCCGACACCCTGCGCGTGCGCGCACGTCCGAACGCCGACCTGGCCACCGCCCGCCTGATCGACAGCGGCAACCTGACCGACACCGACCGCGTCAGCACCGTCGGCGCCGAAGCCATGTACTTCCAGGGCCCGTTCAAGGCCCAGGCCGAGTACTACACCAGCAAGGCCAAGCGCTACGACCACGACAACTACACCAGCGACGGCTACTACATCAGCGGCCTGTGGAATGTCACCGGCGAGACCTGGAGCTACAAGGGTGGCACGCCCGGCACCGGCCTGCCGAACAACCCGGCCAGCGGCCAGTGGCAGCTTGGCGTGCGCTACGACCACATGGACCTCAACGACGGCAACCTGGCCGCGAACCCGGTCGCCGGTCGCCCGCCGATCGTCGATGGCGTGCTCGGCGGCAAGATGGATGTGTGGACCGTCGGCGCCAACTGGTACTGGCGCTCGAACTTCAAGCTGATGCTGAACTACGTGAAGGTCGACAGCAAGAAGTACAGCTCCAGCGCCCGCGGCTTCGTCAATGACGATCCGAACATCCTGGAAGCCCGCGCGCAGTTCTTCTGGTAAGAGCCCGCGTCATCGCATCACGCACCGGCAAGGGCACGACTGCGGTCGTGCCCTTGCCACGTGCGGTGACGCCTGTAACGCAGCGCGATCCCCTCATCCGATGTCACACCGGCGTCATATGACAGACCTTTCCGTGTCACGGAATGGTTATGGAATGTGCACCGATACGTTGGGCAACCGCCCTTCGACCACCCCAGGAGTCTCTCCCGTGATCCACGCCTTCAAGTCGCGCGCCGCTGTCGCCATCCTGGCCGCGTCGTCCGTGTTCGCCGCCAATGCTGCCGATGTCACCGGCGCGGGCGCCTCCTTCATCTACCCCGTGATGTCCAAGTGGTCGGCGGACTACAGCACCGCCACCGGCAAGAAGGTCAACTACCAGTCGATCGGTTCCGGCGGCGGCATTGCCCAGATCAAGGCAGCGACCGTCGATTTTGGTTCCTCCGACGCGCCGCTGAAGCCGGAAGAACTGGCTGCGGCCGGCCTGGCCCAGTTCCCGTCGGTGATCGGCGGCGTGGTGCCGGTGATCAACGTCGCCGGCGTCGCACCGGGTGCGCTGAAGCTCGATGGCCCGACCCTGGCCAACATCTTCCTGGGCAAGATCACCACCTGGAACGATCCGGCCATCACTGCACTGAACCCGGGCCTGACCCTGCCCAGCGGCAAGATCACCATCGTGCACCGCTCCGACGGTTCGGGCACCACCTTCAACTTCGTCAACTACCTGTCCAAGGTCAGCCCGGAGTGGAAGAGCAAGGTCGGTGAAGGCACCTCGGTGCAGTGGCCGGCGGGCATCGGTGGCAAGGGCAACGAAGGCGTGGCCGCCTACGTCAAGCAGATCAAGGGTGGCATCGGCTACGTCGAGCTGTCCTATGCGCTGCAGAACAAGATGTCGTACGCGGCAATGAAGAACGCCGCGGGCAAGATCGTGCAGCCGTCGGACGCCTCGTTCTCGGCCGCCGCTGCCAGCGCCGACTGGGCCAATGCCCGTGACTTCTACCTGGTGATGACCAATGCCCCGGGTGCCGATGCGTGGCCGATCACCGCCACCAACTTCATCCTGGTCCGCAAGCAGCCGAAGAACGTCGCCGGTGCCAAGGCCACGCAGGAGTTCTTCCGCTGGATCTACAGGAACGGCGACCAGCAGGCCAAGCAGCTCGATTACGTGCCGCTGCCGGACGCCCTGGTCCGCCAGATCGAGACCTACTGGACCCAGAACCTGAAGTACTGAGCAAGACCTCCCCCGCAGGAGCGGGGCCGGCGGGTCCTCTCTCCCCCGCCGGCCCCACCGGGCGCGAGATCCTCGGGATCTCGCGCTCTTCTCGTTTGTGGGGTCCGGCCTGCCGTCGCAGCGGGGCGTGGGGCACGATCCTGCACCGGCCCGGGGCAACCCTGCCGGTGCGCAGATCGGGCGGCCGCGGCGGTCTCCGGGGATGTCCGCAGTGGGCGACGACCCTGTGAAACCCTTGTCGAAACGTGATCCAGGACACCTCTGTCATGGACGTCATACGGCTGTAACAAAAACATCATTTCATAGCCGCATCCGCCGACGCCGTCGGCTCTTCCCCGCTATGGAGTCACCATGAAACTGCACTCGGCCGGCCTCGCCGCCCTTTCCCTGGCCATCGCCCTGGGCCTGTCGGCCTGCGGTGGCGACAAGCAGGCCGCGCAGCAGCCGGCCGCCGACGGTGCCGCTGCCCCGGCTGCCGCCGGTGCGAAGGTGACCGCCGAAGTCTCCGGCGCCGGCGCGTCCTTCATCTTCCCGCTGGTGTCGAAGTGGTCGGCCGACTACAACGCCAGCACCGGCGCCAAGATCAACTACCAGTCCATCGGTTCCGGCGGCGGCATCGCCCAGATCAAGGCCGGCACGGTCGACTTCGGCTCGTCCGACAAGCCGCTGAGCAGCGAGGAGCTGGCGCAGGCCGGCCTGGCCCAGTTCCCGTCGGCCATCGGCGGCGTGGTGCCGGTCGTCAACATCGAAGGCCTGGAAGCCGGCAAGCTGCGCCTGAGCGGTGCCCTGCTGGCCGACATCTTCCTCGGCAAGGTCAAGACCTGGAACGACCCGGCGATCGTCGCTGCCAACCCTGGCGTGACCCTGCCGGACGGCAAGATCACCATCGTCCACCGTTCGGACGGTTCGGGCACCACCTTCAACTTCTCCAACTACCTGTCCAAGGTCAGCCCGGAGTGGAAGAGCAAGGTCGGCGAAGGCACCTCGGTGCAGTGGCCGGACGGTGTGGGCGGCAAGGGCAACGAAGGCGTCGCCTCGTACGTCAAGCAGATCAAGGGCTCGATCGGCTACGTCGAACTGGCCTACGCGCTGCAGAACGCCATGCCGTACACCTCGCTGCAGAATGCCGCCGGCACCTGGGTGCAGCCGAACGCGGAGACCTTCGCCGCTGCGGCCGCCAGCGCCGACTGGGCCAGCGCCAAGGACTTCAATCTGGTCATCACCAATGCTCCGGGTGAGCAGGCGTGGCCGATCACCGCCACCAACTTCATGCTGATGCAGAAGCAGCCGAAGGATGCCAAGCGCAACCAGGACACCCTGGCCTTCTTCAAGTGGGCCTTCGAGAACGGCCAGGCCCAGGCCAACGAGCTGCACTATGTGCCGCTGCCGGCCGAACTGGTCACGCAGATCGAGGCCTACTGGGCGACCGAACTGAAGTGATGGACCCGACGGTGCCCGCCGCGTGCGGGCACCGTGTCTTCCACGCCGTGCCGCCCCGCCCCTTCCTGGCCCTGCCGTCCCCATGAATGCCATCGCCCAGCCTGTAGCCGCCCCGTCCACGCGTGACGCGCGTGATGCCCGCAACGACAAACTGTTCCGATGGGTGCTGGTCGGCACCGTCATCTTCGTCCTGATCGCCCTGGCCTGCGCGGCTCTGTCGATGCTGTGGGGCGGCCGTCATGCCCTGCAGATGCAGGGCCTGAGCTTCTTCTTCTCTTCCGACTGGAATCCGGTCGAAAACAAGTTCGGTGCGCTCGCTCCGATCTACGGCACCCTGGTCACCGCGCTGATCGCGATGGTCATCGCCGTGCCGGTCAGCTTCGGCATCGCCTTCTTTCTGACCGAAGTGGCGCCACGCTGGCTGCGGGGGCCGGTCGGCACCGCCATCGAACTGCTGGCAGGCATTCCCTCCATCATCTACGGCATGTGGGGCCTGTTCGTGCTGGTACCGGTGATGACCGAGTACGTCACCCCGTTCCTCAACGAAACGCTGGGCGAATGGCCGGTCATCGGCCCGATATTCCAGGGCCCACCGCTGGGCATCGGCATGCTGACCGCCGGCTTCGTGCTGGCCATCATGGTCATCCCGTTCATCTCTTCGGTCATGCGCGAGGTGTTCCTGACCGTACCGACCCGCCTGAAGGAATCGGCCTATGCGCTGGGGTCGACCAAGTGGGAAGTGAGCTGGGACATCGTGCTGCCCTATACCCGTTCGGCGGTGATCGGCGGCGTCTTCCTCGGCCTTGGCCGCGCACTGGGCGAGACCATGGCCGTGGCCTTCGTGATCGGCAACAGCGTGCGCCTGTCGCCGTCGCTGCTGGAGCCGGGCACCACCATCGCCGCCCTGATCGCCAACGACTTCGGCGAGGCCACTGAAACCTACCGCTCGGCGCTGCTGCTGCTTGGCTTCGTCCTGTTCATCGTCACCTTCGTGGTGCTCGCCATCGCCCGCCTGATGCTGATGCGCCTGGCCCGCAAGGAGGGCAACTGATGTCCACCACCGCTGACTCGCTGTACCTGCGCCGTCGCATCGGCAATGTCGTCGCCATCGCGCTGTCCTGCGCCACCGCGCTGTTCGGCCTGTTCTTCCTGGGCTGGA
Source organism: Stenotrophomonas genospecies 5 (assembly GCF_054473825.1). Classification (NCBI taxonomy): domain Bacteria; kingdom Pseudomonadati; phylum Pseudomonadota; class Gammaproteobacteria; order Lysobacterales; family Lysobacteraceae; genus Stenotrophomonas; species Stenotrophomonas genospecies 5. The sequence goes on along the minus strand of NZ_JBTMUW010000001.1, from coordinate 290,607 downwards.
TCCTGTTCACCCTGGCCGCGAAGGGCCTGGCCGGCATCAACCTGGACCTGTTCACCAAGATGACACCGCCGCCCATGCAGGAAGGCGGCCTGGCCAACGCCTTCTTCGGCAGCGCGGTGATGTGTGCGCTGGCGATCGGCATCGGCACCCCGCTGGGTGTCCTGGCCGGCACCTGGCTGGCCGAGTACGGCAATGCCCGCAAGGCTGGCACCGTGGTCCGCTTCGTCAACGACATCCTGCTGTCGGCCCCGTCGATCGTGCTGGGCCTGTTCGTGTACACCCTGTACGTGATGCAGACCGGCGGCCAGTTCTCCGCCTTCGCCGGCGCGCTGTCGCTGGCCTTCATCGTGCTGCCGGTGGTGGTGCGTACCACCGACGAAATGCTGCGCCTGGTGCCCTCGCAGATGCGCGAAGCGGCGCTGTCGCTGGGCATCCCGCAATGGAAGGTGATCGTGCAGGTGCTCTACCGCAGCGCCTCGGCCGGCATCATCACCGGCATCCTGCTGGCGCTGGCCCGCATCTCCGGTGAGACCGCACCGCTGCTGTTCACTGCCTTCGGCAACCAGTACTGGAACAGCAACGTGTTCCAGCCGATGGCCTCGGTGCCGGTGGTGATGAACCAGTTCGCCGGCAGCCCGTACGAATCCTGGCAGGTGCTGGCCTGGGCCGGTGCCCTGGTGCTGACCGTCTTCGTGTTGCTGGTCAGCCTCGCCGCCCGCGGCCTCCTGCTGCGCAACCGCATCTCCCATGACTGACCTTTCCGTGGAAACCACCATGAACGATCTTTCCAATGCCGTGCCGATGCAGCGCATCGCCGTGCCGGCCTCGCACGAGAACCTGCATACCCCGGCTCCGGTCAAGCTCGCTGCGCGTGGCCTGGACTTCTACTACGACAAGTTCCACGCTCTCAAGGGCATCAACCTGGAGATCCCGGAAAAGCGCGTCACCGCGCTGATCGGCCCCTCCGGTTGCGGCAAGTCGACCCTGCTGCGCATCTTCAACCGCATCTACGCGCTGTACCCGAAGCTGGAAGCACGCGGCGAAGTGCTGCTGGACGGCGAGAACATCCTGTCGCCGAAGTTCCCGATGAACCGGCTGCGCAGCAAAGTAGGCATGGTGTTCCAGAAGCCGGTGCCGTTCCCGATGACGATCTTCGAGAACGTGGCCTACGGCATCCGCCACCACGAGAAGCTGTCCAAGGGTGAGATGAGCGACCGCGTCGAGCAGGCACTGCGTCAGGGCGCGCTGTGGGACGAGGTGAAGGACAAGCTCAACCAGAGCGCGCTGGGTCTTTCCGGTGGCCAGCAGCAGCGCCTGTGCATCGCCCGCGCCGTCGCCCTGCGCCCCGACGTGCTGCTGCTGGACGAACCCACTTCGGCACTGGACCCGATCTCCACCAGCCGCATCGAGCAGCTGGTGGAAGAGCTCAAGAACGATTACACCATCGTCATCGTCACCCACAACATGCAGCAGGCCGCCCGCGTATCGGACTACACCGCCTTCATGTACCTGGGCGACCTGATCGAACATGACCGCACCGAAGTGATCTTCTCGCAGCCGTCCAAGCAGCAGACCGAGGACTACATCACCGGTCGCTTCGGCTGACCGGACCGCGGCTTCTTCACAGACAACGCCAGTCGGGCATGGCCCGGCTCTACATGACGGAACAACCATGAATCTTCCCAACGACCACATCGTCAAGAGCTACGACGAAGAGCAGCAGCGCCTGGTGGCCGAAATCGTGCGCATGGGCGAGATGGCCGTCGCCCAGCTCGAAGCATCGATGGACGTGATCGAGAAGCGCGATGAGAACGCCGCCCATCGCATCATCGCCAACGATGAGGCGATCGATGCACTGGAGCAGCAGATCAGCCACGACGTGATGCGCCTTGCGCTGCGCGGCCCGATGGCGCGCGACCTGCGCGAAATCCTTGCGGGCCTGCGCATCCCCGCCGACATCGAGCGGATCGGCGACTACGCGGCCAACGTTGCCAAGCGTTCGATCGCACTGGGCAAGGTGCCGCCGCTGCCGCAGATCCAGGGCCTGCGCGCCCTGGGCCGGCTGGCCGCACAGCAGGTGCGCCGCGCCATCGCGGCCTACCGCGACAATGATGCCGAGGCGGCGCTGGCCCTGCGCGAGGATGACGCGCGCCTGGATGCGCAGTACACCGCGCTGTTCCGCGAACTGCTGACCTACATGATGGAAGATCCGCGCAACATCACGCCGTGCACCCACCTGCTGTTCATGGCCAAGAATCTGGAACGCGTGGGCGACCACGCCACCAACATCGCCGAGAACGTCTGGTTCCTCGTGCATGGAGAGCAGCCGCTGCCGCCGCGCGAGAAGCGCGACGAAACCTCCAGCACCGGTCAGCCCTGACGCTGCACTGCAACACCGGAGTCGACTCCAGAGTGGCCGCTGTCCGCGCGACAGCGGCCTTTCTTTTTGGGCCTTCCAGCATTTCCAAAGGCGCCGCGCCTGCCTGGCAAGGCCCCGCCCCCTGACTGCGCGGAAAATCTCACGAAAATTTGAGTTCTCTGCGAGGATTCGTTGAGTAGGATCGGCGCACGATCGCTTCCACCGGCACCCCTGCCGGCCACCCGGGCACCCGCCCACACCACCCAGGAGCACAACCGATGAGCAGTACCAACAAGACCCTGTCCCTGCTGACCGCTACCGCCCTTGTCGCCGGCCTGGGCATGACGGCCAGCGCTTCGGCTCTGAGCATGAGCGATCTGGCGCAGGGCTATCTGGTGGCCGGCCAGGCCGCCAAGGCCACCGATGCCAAGGCTGCCGACGCGCGTACCGGCGACGCCGCCAAGCATGCCGAAGGCAAGTGCGGCGCCGATGGCAAGAGCGCCGAAGGCAAGTGTGGTGGCGACAAGGGCAAGGCCGCCGCCGGCAACGATGCAAAGGCCAAGAGCACCGGCGACAAGAAGGCGGCCGAAGGCAAGTGCGGCGAAGGCAAGTGCGGTGGCAAGCACTGACGTCCGCGCCAGCGCTGTCCACCGGCGGTCGCCGCTTCCCGCGGCGGCCGCCGGGTTGGGCCTGCGCCGCGCGCTGCTGCAGGCGCTGCGCGAGGCACCGGCCGGCGACTTCGACTTCCTCGAATGTGCGCCGGAAAACTGGATCCACGTAGGCGGACCGGCAGGCGATGCACTGGCCGAACTGGCGGCGCGGCATCCGCTGAGCTGCCACGGCCTGTCGCTGTCGCTGGGCGGCAGTGCACCGCTGGACACGCAGCTGCTGGCACAGGTTGGCCGGTTCCTGGACGAGCACCGCGTGCCGCTCTACAGCGAGCACCTGAGCTACTGCAGCGACGACGGCCATCTGTACGACCTGCTGCCGATTCCGTTCACCGATGAAGCCGTGCGCCATACCGCCACGCGCATTGCCCGTGTGCAGGACCTGCTCGGCCGGCGCATCGCGGTGGAGAACGTGTCCTACTACCTGGCACCGGAACCGTCCATGGACGAACTGTCCTTCACCAACGCGGTGCTTGCCGAAGCGGACTGCGACCTGCTGCTGGACGTCAACAACGTCTACGTCAACGCCTGCAACCATGGCTACGACGCCGACACGTTCATCGCCGGCCTGCCGGCACAGCGCATCGTCTGCCTGCACGTGGCCGGGCACCTGGATGAAGCGCCGGACCTGAAGATCGACACCCATGGCAGCGCCGTGATCGATCCGGTCTGGGAGCTGCTTGCACGTACCTATGCGCGCATCGGCCCCCGCCCCACCCTGCTCGAACGCGACTTCAACTTCCCCCCATACGCCGAGCTCCAGAGCGAGCTGCAGACCATCCGCCGCCTGCAGGCCGACCCAGCCGGAGGCAGCACGCATGGCTGAAGCGCCGGAACGGCTGCGTGCGCAGCAGCACGCGTTCACCGCCCATCTGCGCGACCCGGACACCGTGGCCGCGCCGGCCGGCATGGAGCCGCAACGCGTAGCGGTGTACCAGCGCCTGCTGTTCAACAACCTGCTGGGTCTGTTGAGCAACGGGTTCCCGGTCTGCGTGCGCCTGCTCGGTGAACCGGGCTGGAGTGCCCTGGTGCGCAGCTACTTCGCGACGCATCGCTGCCGCAGTCCGCTGTTCACCGAACTGGCTGCCGAGTTCGTGCAGTGGCTGCAGGCACAGCCGCAGCTTCCGCATCCGGCGCTGGCCGAGCTGGCCCACTACGAGTGGGTGGAAACGGCGTTGTACCAGTTGCAGGCCGAGCCGCTGCCGGTGGCCGGCGCGATCGATCCGCGGGTGGTCGCCCTGCAGCGTTCGCCGCTGGCCTGGCCCTTGCTGTATCAATGGCCGGTCCACCGGCTTGGCGCGGACGATGCGCCGCGCACGGCTCCGGCCGAGCCGACCGGCCTGCTGGTCCGGCGCGATGCTGACGGTGAGGTGCGTTTCGCCAGCCTCAGCCCACTGGCGGTGCATCTGCTGGCCCGCATCGGCGAGCAGCCCGGCGCCGATGGCAACACCTACCTGCGGCAGCTGGCACTGGCACACGGGCTGGAGGAGCACGCGTTGGACGAGGCCGGTGCCGCCCTGCTGCAACAGTTCCTGCAAGCCGGCGTGATCGGCCCGATCACGCCGCCGCCCTGACGCCCCACTCCCGGAGATTCCCGATGAACTACCCGATCCTGGCCACCGCGCGTGGCCAGCTGGACCGTCTCGCCCCCTGGTTGGCCCCGCTGGGCCTGCGCGCACTGCTGGCCTGGGAGTACTTCGAATCCGGCCTCGAGAAACTGCACGGCCAGAACTGGTTCGCTGACCTGCAGCAGGCCTTTCCGTTTCCATTCGACCACTTGCCGGCCGCGCTGAACTGGCAACTGGCCACCTGGTTCGAACTGCTGGGTGCCGCCTGCCTGCTCGTCGGTTTCGGCACCCGCTTTGCCGCTGCCAGCCTGCTGGTGCTGACCGTGGTGGCGACCCATGCGGTGCACTGGCCGATGGAATGGCACTCGCTGGGCGACCTCGCCATGGGGTATGCAATCAGCGACCAAGGCTTCGGCAACTTCAAACTGCCCGTGCTGTTCATGGCGATGCTGCTGCCGTTGCTGTTCGCTGGCGCCGGCAGGCTGAGCGTCGATGCACTGCTGGCCCGGCATGGCGCTGGCGGGGGCACCTGGGCGGGAGCCGGTCCGCGATGCCGCTGATTGGCGCGCCGCCCGCAACGCCCCATCCGGCTGCGCGCACCGGGCGCTCAGGAACGCTCTGCTAGAATCCACGCATGACCGACCCCACCCCCGCACCTGACGTCGCCCCCGTTTCCGCAGTACCGCAGGCGCAGCGTGCGATGTCACAACGCTTCCGTGGCTTCCTGCCGGTGGTGGTGGACGTGGAGACCGGCGGCTTCGACGCCCAGCGCAACGCGCTGCTGGAGATCGCGGCGGTGCCGATCGAGATGGACGAGAACGGCCTGCTCTTCCCCGGGCAGACCGCCAGCGCGCATGTCGTGCCGGCCGAAGGGCTGGAAATCGATCCGAAGTCGCTGGAAGTCACCGGCATCATCCTGGATCACCCGTTCCGGCTGGCCAAGGAAGAGCGCGCCGCGCTGGACCATATCTTCACCCCGGTTCGCGCCGCAATGAAGAAGTACGGCTGTCAGCGCGCAATCCTGGTCGGCCACAACGCGCATTTCGACCTCGGTTTCGTCAATGCCGCCGTCGCCCGGACCGGGCACAAGCGCAATCCGTTCCACCCCTTCAGCGTATTCGACACGGTGACGCTGGCCGGCATCGCATACGGGCAGACGGTGCTGGCACGTGCTGCCAATGCGGCGGGACTGGGCTGGGATGCCAACGAAGCGCATAGCGCGGTGTACGACACCGAGCAGACGGCACGGCTGTTCTGCACGATCGCCAACGCCTGGCCGCGGTAACCGTCAGCGCCCCTCTCGCCGCGCAGGCGTGGGTGCCGACCGTGGGCCGGCACCGCCGGCGCGTCAACCGATGCTCGTGCGATCCCGCCCGTCGCTCTTGGCACGGTAGAGCGCGCGGTCGGCGCGCTGGTACAGCAGGGCCGGGGTGCGGTCTTCGGCCTCCAGTTCGACCAGTCCCGCACTGAAGGTCACCCTCAGCCCATCCACGCCCGCCCAGTCCGGGTGGTCATGGAACAGCCCCCGCAACCGCGCGCACAGCTGCGCGGCTTCCTCCAGCCGGGTGTCGTTGAGCAGCAGCGCGAATTCTTCGCCGCCCGTGCGCGCAGGCAGGTCCGAGTCACGACAGGCCGTGGCGATCACCCGCGCCACCTCGACCAGTACCGCATCACCGGTACTGTGGCTGTAGCGATCGTTGACAGCCTTGAAGTGATCGATATCCAGCACCACCAGGCATAGCGGGTGGCCGCTGCGCTGCGATCGTGCGAAGTCACGCGCCAGGGTTTCATCAAAGCCGCGGCGGTTGGCCAATCCGGTCAGCGCATCCTCCCGCGCCTGGCGCTCGAACGCTTCGGCCTGCCGTGCGAGGCGTTCGGCCAGCTCGGTCTTCTCCTGGTTCACCGCCTGCAGATGGACGGTCTGGGCCTGCAGGTCGAAGGTGGCCTCGTCCACGCGGCGAGCCAGACGCAGGTTGCTGGCCTTCAGCTGCTGCAGCAGGAAGCGGTACAGCGCCACCAGCCCGGCCAGCAGCAGGATGCCGCCCAGCGCCTGCACGCTGCGCCGTTGCCACCAGAACGGCTCCACGCTGAAGCTCCATACGGCTTCCTGCTGGCCCCAGGCGCCACTCGGGTGCGCGGCGGCCACGTGCAGCGTGTAATCGCCCGGTGGCAGGCCAACGAACTCCACGCTGCGCTGTGGACCGCGCTCGACCCAGCCGCTGTCCAGTCCATCCAGGCGCGTGCGGTAGCGGATCCGGTCCGACATCAGGTAGCTCAGGCCGACATAGCTCACCGCGAGGCGACGACCACCGGGAATCAGATTGCGTTCGGCGCCCTCCCAGTGCACCGGCGCGCCGTCCACCTGCACGTTCTCGATCGCCGCTGGCGGTGCCCGCCGTTCGCGGAAGCGCTGCAGGCGCTGCGGATCGACCGTACTCAGGCCCCCTGCGGTGACCACCCAGAAGGTGCCATCCTGGCGCAGGATCGCCGAGGGGCCGGAGCTGCCGTTGGCCTGTGCATTGGCCATGCCGTCGATCTCGTTGTAGCGCTCCACGCTCACCCGCGGCGTGCGGCCGTCGGCCACGGCATTGAGAGTCGCCATGTCGGTGCGCAGCACGCCACGGTTGCTGCTGATCCATACGTTGCCCAGCCGGTCGGGCACCAGCTGGAACACCGCGTCGACCGGCATGCCCTGCTCCAGGCCGACGCGGGCCAGCCGCCCGCCCTGCCAGCGGTACAGGCCACGATCACTGCTGATCCACATCGCGTCACCCAGCTGGTGGAAGCCGAACACACTGCGTCCGCCCCCCAGCGGCGCCAGATCGATCGCCTGCACACGGTTGCCGCGCAGCACGCGGATGCCCTCGATCGTGCCGATCCACAGGTTGCCCTGGTGATCGTGTTCCAGCGCTGTGATCAGCCCGGTCGGCATGCCCGCCACCGGCGACACCTGCACCCGGTCGCCCTCGATGCGCACCACTCCCTTCTGCGTTCCGGCCCAGACCGCCCCGCTCGAATCCACGCTGATCGCGCGGATGTTGCCACCCGGCATGCCATCGTCGGCGGCGTAGTTGTGGCGCAGGCGGCCGTCCCGGGACAGGCGGTAGACGCCGTCACCGAAGGTTCCCACCCAGAGATCGCCGTCCGGCCCCTGCGCCAGGCTCAGCACCGACGGCGCCTTGCCACCGCGGTTGTGCAGCGGCATGGCCTGGAAACGGCCATCGCCATTGTGTCGATCCAGGCCACTGGCACTGCCCACCCACAGCTGGCGGTCACGATCTTCCAGCACGGTGCGCACGTAATCGCCGCTGAGCCCATCGCGCTCGGTGTAGCTGCTGAACAGGGTCTCGCGCAGGCGGTAGAGGCCGCCGTTGGCCCCCACCCAGATGCTGCCCTCGTCATCCTCGCGCAGGCTCACCACGCGCCCGCCCGGCAGGCTCAGGCCCGCAGGCAGCCGCTCCAGTCCATGCGAGGAAATCCGCAGCAGCCCCTGGTTCTCGGTGCCCAGCCAGAGATCACCGTGGCGGTCCTGCAGCATCGAGGTCAGGTGCAGCTGGCCCGGCAGCCGGTGCACCAGCACCAGCCGGTCATCCTCGACCCGGTACAGGCGCTCGCCCGCCACGATCCACAGCGCACCGTCCGGCGCCCGGTACGGCCAGGACAGGCCACTGCCCGCGCCCAGCCCCCAGGCGGCGGGCGCGCGCTTCAGCACGCCATCGTTGTCACGCAGTACCAGGCCATCGAGCGTGCCGACCCAGACCCGATCCTGCGCATCCACCACCAGTTTGGTGAAGCTCATCGCCATCGGCAGATCGGCAGCCGGCGCCTGATAGACAAGGCCTTTGTCCGGCGCGAGATAACCCAGGCCCTTGCCTTCGTAGAGCAGCCACAGGCGCCCCTGGCTGTCCATCTGCATCGACTGGATCAGTACCTGCGGGGTATCCGGCTGGTGCTCCCACACACGCCACTGGCCATCACTGCCACGTCGGCTGACATTGCCGCGCGAGTCGCTGATCCACAGCCCGCCCTGACGGTCGACGAACAACGCGCCGATGCCGTTGTCGCGCAGCCCGGGCCGCGTGCTGCGGTCGTACACGGTGAAATCCAGGCCGTTGTAGCGCACCAGGCCTTCCCAGGTGGCAAACCAGAGATGGCCTTCCGGCGTCTGCGCGATGTCGCGCAGCGAGTTGTGCGGCAGGCCGTTGCGCGAGGTCCACACATCGATGGCGTAGTCGCGCAGCGGCGGTGCACCGCTCTGTGCATGCAACGGCAATGCAGCAGCCAGCAGCAGCCACAGAAGGCTGTGTCGCAGCACCGCCCTCCAGTCCCACGCGTGACGCTCCACCCAGCGCCCGTCGTCCCCCTGCCCGCCCATCACCGCAGCAGTGGCGGCCGGGTACTGCGGCCAGGCGGGGCGGCAGGTGGAAATGCCCAGGCAGCGCGGGGCGGCGTGCCGACGGGAACAGGCTGGCTCATCGGGGGGCGTCTGGGGAGATGCGCGAATGATAGGGCAAACGCCAGCCCGCCGCGCCTGCCCAGCCGTGCCCCCCCCTCCCCCGGGCAGCAACGGCGGGCTTTCTGGCTCACCCGTGCAGGCGGTACGGATTTCTGGCGGAAGGGCGTGGTCCGGCACACCTTCCCGAGCCCAGGCGGTGACCACAGGCAGGACCAGAAGACCCCTCGCCTGGCGCCTCTGCGGAGGGACAGCTACGTCCTGTCGCCAGCACGACGCCTGTAATGGGCCACCAGATCCGGCGGGTAGTACTCGTGGTCGCGGAAGCTCGCATCGTCGATGTCGAACAGCATCACGACCAGCGCGGCCTCGAAGGCCCAGTAGCCCATGTAGCCGCTGTCGTCGTCACGATGATTCCCGTGCCAGTACACGTTGCGGCTGCCTGCATACCAGCCGTCCAGGAACTTCTTTACGAGCCCGGGCCGGTCCGAGGGTGAGGCGATTGCTTCCATGAGCGGAAGGTACTGGCGATACAGCACCTGCCTCCCCAGAACTCTTTCATCTTCAACCAGCAGTATCGCGATTTCGTCAAAGAGTCGATCCTTTCCCGCATTCCCAATCAGCGTGAGGGCCCTCGCAAGGTAGGTCGAGCCCATACCGGCGCTGACCGCGATCGCCAGCCACCAGAGGTGATCGACGTAGTGATCTTCACGAAGATCCTCGAACTGTGCGCGATAGTTCTGGTCCTCCAAAGGCAATTGATCGCACTGATGCAGAAGCTGCCCACGCGAAACAAGCAGCTGGTTCAGGTCATCATGAAGCGAAACAATAGCGTCGCCCCTTGAGAATCGCATGACCAACCGACGAAGGATGCGACCGGACACATCCGACGCGCCGAGAACACATCCCCTGGGAGGATAGGCTCGAGTCGCGATTGAATGATCAATACGCGCCACCTCCACGGAGTCATAATCGATCCAATCCGTGAAGTACGGCTCCAGCATCCGGGTGTCACGCTGCGCACTCATGCGCCATCGTCCCACGGGCCGATCAAAGAAACGGTGTCGCCGATTTTTTCATCACCAATGTATGTCAGGCGGCGGATCCGGGTAGCTGTAGGCCCCATCGATGCCATTCTCTCCCGGACGATACACGCCATCGGTCTTTCCCACTGGCGTCAGGCCCTTGCCCAGCATCGCCTGATGCGCCATCGCCTCGCCGAACGCGGCGCCTGCGGCGCGCGTGCGCCGCCCTCGCCATCCATGTGGCCGCTGAGCACTCGGTATCGGGTAGGGGCGCCGTAGTGGCGATGCAGCACCACCTCACCTCCGGCGACCGCGTCGCGGGCGACGAAGCCGCTGGCTGATCGCATCGCCGCCGCGCTCGATTCGTCCCCGCACCCGGTGCGAGCATCTGAGCCGCCTGACCATCAGATACCTGCGCCAGCACGACGCCTGTAATAAGCCACCAGATCGGCCGGGTAGTACTCGTGGTCGCGGAAGCTCGAATCGTCGATATCGAACAGCATCACGACCAGCGCGGCCTCAAAGGCCCAGTAGCCCATGTAGCCGCTGTCGTCGTCACGGTGATTCCCGTGCCAATAGAGGTTGCGGCTGCCCGCATACCAGCCATCCAGGAACTTCTTTACGAGCCCCGGTCGGTCCTGGATCGATGCGACGGCCTTTGCTAGCGGAAGGTACTGGCGATACAGCACGTGATTGGCAGCGGGTCGGCCTGTGTCTCCCAATGCAATCGCAACTCTGTCGAAAAGCTCGTCTTCCCCGGCGTGCTTCATCAAGCCAAGTGCACTTCGCACATAAGAGCCCTCCATACCCGCGGCAACCGAGAATGCCAACCACCAGAGGTACTTTGTGTACCTGTCCGGCCGAAGATCCTCCCACACTGCACGAATCATCTGATCCTGTGCGCCCAAGGCATCGGCGCACAGATCAACGCGCCGCCTTGCAAGCAGCAATTCTTCCAGCCCCCCCAGTACTTCAACCAGATCGTCGCCACGCGAGTAGCGCATGACCATTATCTGAAGGAGCAGGGAAAACACGGAACTCGATGCATTGGCGCGTCCGACGTCGGTGTACCTGTGTGAATCAATACGATCAACGACCTCTGCAACCTCATCCAGCCGGAACTCGATGATTCCAGAGAAATATGCCTTGGATTTCCTGCTATCGCGCATCATCGGTCCAGTTCAACTGGCGTCAGGCCCTTGTCCAGCATCGCCTGATGCGCCCTCGCCTCACCGAACGCGGCACCTGCGGCGCGCGTGCGCGGCCCTCGCCATCCATGTGGCCGCTGGGCACTCGGTATCGGGTAGGGTCGCCGTAGCGGCGATGCAGCACTACCTCACCTCCGGCGACCGCGTCGCGGGCGACGAAGCCGCTGGCTGATCGCATCGCCGCCGCGTTCGATTCGTCCCCGCACGCGGTGCAAACATCTGAGCCGCCTGACCATCAGGTTCATGCGCCCGATTGACGCCTGTAATAGGCCACCAGATCGGCCGGATAGTACTCGTGGTCGCGGAAGCTCGAATCGTCGATGTCGAACAGCATCACGACCAGCGCGGCCTCGAAGGCCCAGTAGCCCATGTAGCCGCTGTCGTCGTCATGGTGGTTCCCGTGCCAGTACACGTTGCGGCTGCCTGCATACCAGCCGTCCAGGAACTTCTTTACGAGCCCGGGCCGGTCCGAGGGTGAGGCGATTGCTTCCATGAGCGGGAGGTAGTGCCGATACAGTAATTGATCGGGGATGGAACTTTTTGCTCCGCCCGACGCAACGGCAACGCTGTCGAGAAGTTTGTCCTTCCCCGTATTGTCTATCAATACCCACATTTCATGCAGATAGTCGCGCGAAGCTCCAACTGCAACCGTGAATGCCAACCACCAAAGGTACTGGACGTATCTATCCAGTCGCAGATCCTCCCACAGAGATCGGATTGCTTGGCCTTCCAAAGGAAGTCCGTCTGCGCATCGCCTGATCCTGACTCTAGCGGCGAGAACCTCGTCCAGATCCGCAGACAGGCCACCGATGTCATCACCCCTCGAGTAACGCATCACCATCACTTGAAGCTGCTTGGTAAAAATGCTGCCTGAGCACTTGAGCGCCCCCTCAGGAGGATAGCGCCCTTCTCGAATACCAGACACGAAGCCAAGAATGGATCGCGACTGAAAAGCTATTTTTTCCGAGAAGTAGTCATATGACTTCTTGGTATCCCGCAACATCGTAAGCCACCGATTAGATTGATGTTGGACCGACAACGCGTCCGTTGACGTCAAGTTCGTAGAAGTCTGCCGTGCCATCCTCCGAAGTGCGGATCAATACGCTCTTGACCCTCCCACGCGCCGTCGAATCTCTGATTCTGTCCCCTTCCACTTCACCCACTTTTGCATCCAAGCGTTTATCGATCCATTCACTATCCATCTGCCGCGTACCGTCCCTGTACGGTCCACCCAACCGGCCCGTGTTGTACTTCGCTTCGGTGATCACATAGTCGGGCGGCGGATCCGGGTGGCTGTAGACCCCATCGATGCCATTCTCTCCCGGACGATACACGCCATCGGTCTTTCCCACTGGCGTCAGGCCCTTGTCCAGCATCGCTTGATGCGCCCTCGCCTCACCGAACGCGGCACCTGCGGCGCGCGTGCGCGGCAGCCGGGTTTCCACCACCCCATCGGCGTCCGGCGCCCGGCTTTCCGTGTGCCGACGCTTGCGCAAGCGCAATGCCCGCGCCAATGCGGTGAACGCCTCGCCCAGCTCGTCCAGCAGCGCTGCCAGACGCTGCCCCAACCGCCCGATCCGGGCCGCCCAGGTTGCGCCGCCATAGGCCGTTCCCGCCGTGCCTGCGCTGAACGCGCCCAGCAGCACGCTGATCACGACATCGAGCGCAAACTGGCTGCCGTAGCGCTGGGTCAGCTCCTGCAGCTCGTCTGGCGGCACCGCCTTCGCCCAGTCCGCGGGGAACGCCGCCAACAGCTGCCAGGTCGGGCCGTCGTCGAACAGCAGGATCAGCTGCTCCTTGATCGCACTGGCCTTGTCCAGCACCTGCTCGCCTGCTGCACGATGCCCCGCGATGCGTGCATCCAGCCCGTCCCAGTCGCCCGTCAGCAGCAGTCCGCTCAGTTCGCGCAGTTCCGCATCGGCCTTGAAGCGCAGCACCGCCAGCTGCCACACCGCTTCCACGCTGCCGCTGGCCCAGTCCCATGTGCCTCTGGCCTGGCCTTCGATGCGATTCAGTTCCATCAGGAAGGCCTGATGCGCAGCGCTGGCCCTGTTCCATTGCCGCCAGTCCGTAGCAAAATCCTGCCGGGTCTGCTGCACGATGCGCTGCAGGGCCGCGCGAAGGCGTTCGCGGCAGGCCTCGATCTCAGCCGAGTCGGTGCTGTCGGCCTCGTGCTGGTAGATCACCTGCACCGGCCCCACGCTTACCTGCGGCAGGCGTGCACGACCTTCGTCATCGAGATGGCCGCTGAGCACGCGGCCATCGGACAGGGTCGCCCGGTAACTGACACCGCGCGCGGGCGTGCAGTCCAGGTCGCCGTAGTGGCAATGCAGCACGACCTCGCGCGTAGCGACCGCATCGCGGGCAACGAAACCGCTGGGCGGCGGCGTGGCGTTCCACAGGCCCACTGCTGCCGGCGCGGCAGGCGCCGCGGAGACCGACGCACCGCCTCCGCCTCCGCCTCCGCCGTCAACCACATACACCAGCGACTGAGCACCTCCGAGCAACCTGCAGCCACAGGCCAGCGAATCGCCTTCGCGCGCGATCGGCTTGCCGTCGAGGATCAGCGTCGGGTCACCGGTGACGATCTCGAACGCGCCGCCATGCTTCGGGCACGTTGCCTTGTCGCCCACGCAGGCGACGGCCTTGCCTTCGATATCCGTATTCGACGATCTGGTCAGCACCCGCCCGCCGCCCGTGGTGGCGTCGCCCACCACGATCCACATCCGTGCCATCTGCCATCCGCAAGGAACTTCGATGGCTTCAGGTGACCGGCCGCACGCAGCGCAGGCAATTCAACGCTGACGCAATTGCCTCGACTGCCTGTAAAACGCCTTGCAGCGCAGGCAATTACCGTGGGTGACGCATTCGCCCTATCGTGCTGCAGGCAGGGCTATCGCGTCAGTTTTGCGTGGGGCCTGCCGGAACGCAGCTCCCACCGCGTCTGCTCAGCCTGCCCGACCCGGCGCCACCACCTGTGCACTGGCCGGCCATTGCACCACGGCTTCCAGTCCGCCCTCGGCACGGTTGCGCAGCCACAGCCGCGCGCCGTCCTTCTCGGCCAGAGCGCGCGCAATGGTCAGGCCCAGCCCGGCCCCACCGGTTTCGCGCGAACGCGAGGTCTCCACCCGCACGAACGGGTCGAATACGGCTTCCAACTGGTCGTCGGCCAGGCCGGGGCCATCATCGGCCACCACCACGGTGATGCTGCCGCCGCCCCGCTCGATGCGCACCCGCACGCGCTGGCCGTACATCACCGCGTTGTCCACCAGGTTCGAGAACAGGCGGTGCATCGCCAGTGGCCGCAGCATCAGCACCGCATCACTCCTGCCCTCGAAGACGACATCGGCACCACCTTCTGCGGTGTCCTCGACGATGCTCTCCAGCAGCGAATCCAGGTCCAGTGCAGCGCGCTGCTCGGCGCTCTCGGCACTTCGGGCCAGTTCCAGGCCTTCGCGGACCAGTGCCTGCATCGCAGCCAGATCGCCGATCAGGCGCTCGCGCAGTGCCTCATCGGTCACGTTCTCCAGCCGCAGGCGCAGGCGGGTCAGCGGTGTCTGCAGATCGTGGGTGATCGCCGCCAGCATCTGCGTACGCTCGGCCAGGTGTCGCTGCAGGCGGTGCTGCATGGCATTGAAGGCCTCGGCGGCGCGCTGTACTTCACGCGGGCCGCGCAGCGGCAGCGGATCGCGCTGCAGGTCGTCGCCAAGATCCTCGGCGGCGGCGGCCAGCTCCTGCAGCGGTGCGCTGGCCATGCGGGCCACGATGTAGGCCAGTACCGCGATGGCCAGCACAAGCAGGGTCAGGAACAGCGGGTCCACGGCCAGGATGCCGTTGTGGGCCACCGCCGGGGAATCCAGTGCCAGCTTCAGCAACGTACCGTCGTTGAGGGTGACGTCCACCGCGCGGCATTTGGGCGGGATGAACGCCGGATCGCGCTCGCGAGGATGCTTGCGGTAGCCGGGCGGCGGCGGTGGCAGCAGTTCCTGCAGCCTGGGAATGCAGGAGCGGAACGAAGTGAAGTGCACCTGCGCCCGCGCGACCGGGCCCGGGCGGTCCTCCAGCACTTCCATCAGCGCAGCATCGGCACGTCCCACGCGCGCACCGGACTGCAGCGCGCGCACGCTCGGCCCGCCCACTTCCAGCAGGCGCTCGCGCAGCTCGGGATTGCCGTCGAGCAGATTGACGTAGCCCTGCAGGCGATCGGCGATGCGGTTGAGGTTCTGCCGCTCGAACTCCTGCTGCCGCTTGGAGGTGGCCAGCATGGTCGCGCCGATCGCCGCCACCGACATGCCCAGCAGCAGGATCACGAACAGCCGCCCGACCATCGAGGACAGAAAGTGGCGCAGGCGATTCATCGCGGCTTATTCCAGGTTGACGGCCGAGGCGAGGACATAGCCTTCGTTGCGCACGGTCTTGATCAGCCCGTCGGGACCACCATCGTCACCCAGCTTGTTGCGCAGGCGGCTGACCTGCAGGTCGATCGCGCGATCCTGCGCCTCATAGTTACGGCCGCTGCTGAGCGCGACCAGCTGCTCGCGCGACAGGACCTTGTTGGCATGTGCGATGAACACCCGCAGCAGGCGGAACTCCGCGCCGGACAGCACCACCACGCGCCCGTCCGGATCGACCAGGTGGCGGTGCTCCAGATCGAACACCCAGCGCGAGAATCGTGCACGGCGCACCGCCAGTGGCTCCAGATTGGCCGGCAGGGCTTCGGTACGGCGCAGCACGTTGCGGATGCGCGCCAGCAGCTCGCGCGGCTCGAACGGCTTGGCCAGATAGTCATCGGCGCCCATTTCCAGGCCCAGCACGCGATCGATCGGTTCCGCGCGGGCGGTCAGCATGATCACCGGCGTGTTCGAGCGTGCCCGCAGGTCACGGCACAGGGTCAGGCCATCCTCGCGCGGCAGGTTGAGGTCGAGCACGATCAGGTCCACGTGTTCGCGCTCCAGCAGCTGGCGCATGCTGGTGCCGTCGGCCGCCGTGCTGACCTGGTAGCCGGCGCGGCCGAGCTGCTCGGCCAGCAGGGTGCGGATGTCGTTGTCGTCGTCGACGATCAGCAGTCGATGCATCGGGTTTTCAGTCTCCATGTCGCGGATCATCCCGTGTCGGGAGCTGAACCGCATCCTGGCCAATGCGTACCACTGTATCCACCCGCGGGCCGGATACCTGTCGATACGCGCTTTCGCCGACAGTGTTACACACAGACACACCCTGAGGATTGAGCGGTTGATCGCCCGGTCTTCACAATGCCCACCATCGCCGCCATCGCGGCACCGAGAGTGAAGCCACCACGTGATCCGCCGCCTGTTGCCCGCAACCCGCCGGGGCCGCCTGATGCTGGCCGCCCTGCTCGTCCTGATCGCTGCCGTGGCCGCCTGGTGGCTGCTGCGCAAGCCGGCCGCTCCGGCCCTGGCCACCACCCCCGTAGGCCGTGGCGACATCGAACAGACCGTCGAGGCGACCGGCGTGATCGACGCCTACAAGCTGGTCAGCGTAGGTGCGCAGGCCTCCGGCCAGATCAAATCGCTGAAGGTGCAGCTGGGCGATACGGTGAAGGAAGGCGACCTGATCGCCGAGATCGACGCCACCACCCAGCAGAACCAGGTGCTCAACGCACAGGCCTCGCTGGACCAGGTGATCGCGCAGCGGGCGGTGCAGCAGGCGACACTGCGCCAGGCCGAGCTGGAATTCGCACGCCAGCAGCAGATGCTGGCCGCCGAGGCCACCTCCCGCCAGGAGTACGATGCCGCCGAAGCACAGCTGAAAACCGCGCGCGCCCAGCTGCAGTCCTACGAGGCACAGATCAAGGGTCGCGAAACCGAGCTGGGCACCGCCCGGGCCAACCTGGCCTACACCCGGATCACCGCGCCGATGGACGGCACCGTGGTCGCCGTGGTGGCCGAGGAAGGCCGCACGGTGAACGCCAACCAGACCGCGCCGACCATCGTCATGCTGGCGCGCCTGGACGTGGTGACGGTCAATGCCGAGGTGTCCGAGGCGGACGTTGTGAAGATCAAGGCCGGCATGCCGGTGTACTTCACGACGCTGGGCGACCCGGACCGGAAGTATCACGCCACGCTGCGGCAGATCAATCCGGCACCGGCATCGATTGCCAATGAAAGCTCGTCCAGCTCCAGCAGCTCTTCCAGTTCCAGCTCCAGCAGCGCGGTGTACTACAACGCCCTGTTCGACGTGGAGAACCCGGACGGCACCCTGCGCATCGACATGACCGCGCAGGTGTCGGTCCTGCTCAAGCAGGCCAAGGGCGTGCTGATGGTACCGGCGGTGGCACTGGGGCCGAAGACCCGCGACGGCGAGCGCGTGGTACGGGTGGTGGATGATCGGGGCCAGCCACAACCGCGCAAGGTCAAGGTCGGCATCAACAACGGTGCATCGGCTGAAATCCTCTCAGGTCTGCAGGAGGGCGAACGCGTGGTGGTCGGCGAGGCCAGCGCAGCGGCAGCGTCTGCGGGCGGCGGCAACCGGGGAGGCATGCAGATGCGCGTCGGCGGCCCGGGCATGGGCCCGCGCCGATGAGCACGACGGCGCCGTTGCTGCGCCTGCGTGACCTGCGACGCGAGTTCCCGGCCGGCGACGACGTCATTGCCGTGCTGCGCGACGTCAACCTGGACATCCACGCTGGCGAAATGGTCGCCATCGTCGGCCAGTCTGGTTCGGGCAAGTCCACCCTGATGAACATCCTCGGCTGCCTGGATCGCCCCACCCGGGGCAGCTACCAGGTGGCCGGCCGAGAAACCGGCCGGATGCAGCCGGACGAGCTGGCCGAACTGCGGCGCGGGCATTTCGGCTTCATCTTCCAGCGCTACCACCTGCTCGGTGACCTGGATGCACGCGGCAACGTGGAAGTGCCGGCGGTATACGCGGGCAGCCCCGGCCCGGTACGCAACGCGCGGGCCGAGCAGCTGCTGCAACGGCTCGGGCTGGGCGATCGCATGCATCACAAGCCGGGCCAGCTGTCCGGTGGCCAGCAGCAGCGTGTGTCGATCGCGCGTGCATTGATGAACGGCGGGGAGGTGATCCTGGCCGATGAACCCACCGGCGCCCTGGATACGAAATCCGGCGAAGAGGTGATGGCAATCCTGGGCGAGCTGCATGCCGAGGGACATACCATCATCATCGTCACCCACGACATGAGCGTGGCCGAGCATGCCCAGCGCATCATCGAGATCCGCGATGGCGAGATCATCGCCGACCGCGCCAATCCTGATGCGCCGTCCTACCGCGCGCGACGCGAGGCCAGCACCGGTGTTGCCCACGGCAACAGCTGGCGCGCAGCGCGCGACCGTTTCACCGAAGCGTTCCGCATGGCCCTGCTGGCGATGAACGCGCATCGCCTGCGCACGTTCCTGACCATGCTCGGCATCATCATCGGCATTGCTTCGGTGGTCTCGGTGGTCGCGCTCGGCAACGGCTCGCAGCAGCAGATCCTGCAGAACATCAGCGCGCTGGGAACCAACACCATCGATGTGTATCCCGGCCGCGGTTTCGGCGACATGCGCTCTGCGCGGGTACAGACGCTCAAGGCCAGCGATGCCGATGCGCTCTCACGGCAGAGCTACGTGGACAGCGCCACGCCCAGCGTGTCGACCTCGGTCACCGCGCGTTACCGCAACCAGTCCTCCACCGCCCAGGTCAGCGGCGTTGGCGAGCAGTTCTTCCGGGTGAAGGGCGTGACCCTGCTCAGTGGCAGCTTCTTCGATGCCGATGCGGTGCGAGGGCTGGCCCAGGTCGCGATCATCGACGAGAACACCCAGACCCAGTTCTTCCCCGGCGTCGATCCTGTCGGCCAGGTCATCCTGCTCGGCAACGTGCCGGTGCGGGTGGTCGGTGTCGCCAAACGGCAGAGCTTCGGCTTTGGTGGCAGCACCAGTCTCAGCATCTGGGTGCCGTACACGACCGTGATGTCACGCATGCTGGGCCAGAGTCACGTCTCCAGCATCACCGTGCGCGTGGATGACGCCACGCCGATGGACGCCGCGCAGGAGGCGATCACCCGCCTGCTGACGATGCGCCATGGTACCGAGGATTTCTTCCTCAGCAACAGCGCCGAAATCCGCGAGACCATCGAGCAGACCACACGCACGATGACCCTGCTGATCGGCGCGATCGCCGCCATCGCACTGCTGGTTGGAGGCATCGGCGTGATGAACATCATGCTGGTCTCGGTCACCGAGCGGACCCGCGAGATCGGTGTGCGCATGGCCGTGGGTGCCCGGCAGAGTGACATCCGCCAGCAGTTCCTGATCGAGGCGGTGCTGGTGTGCCTGCTCGGAGGCCTGCTCGGCGTCGGCCTGGCGCTGCTGCTGGGCTCGATGATCGGACGTTTCGCCAGCGACTTCCAGGTGCTGTTCTCCACCGCTTCGATCATCGCCGCATTTGCCTGTTCCACCCTGATCGGCGTCGGCTTCGGCTTCCTTCCCGCGCGCAATGCCGCGCAGCTCGACCCGGTGGAGGCCCTGGCCCGCGAATGAAGATGATGCCCATGCTCCCCTTTCCTGCTCCCTCGCGCCTGCTGCTGGCCGGCGCCGTACTGATTGCCCTGTCCGGCTGTGCCTCGGTCGGCCGTTATCCGGTTGCCGATCCCGACGTGGCTGCTACTTATGGGCGTGGCGATGCCGCACGCAACGCACCGGTGGACGCTCCGCGCAGCAGCCTGGATACGCCTGCCCGCGACATCCGAGAGGATGTCTGGTGGAGCGGTTTCGGCGATGAACGTCTGGACCGGCTGGTAGCCCGGGCGCTGGCCGCCAACAGTGACCTTGCCGCCGCCGGCCTGGCCGTGCAGCGTTCCCGCCTGCAGGCCGGGCTCGCCAGCAACGCGCTTTGGCCACAGCCGTCCTCGTCGGGCGTCAGTGGCAGCGGCAGCCGTGCCACCGACCAGGCCGACGACTGGCGCCGCAGCTATTCCACCGGCGTTTCGCTGGCCTGGGAAGTCGATCTGTGGGGCCGGCTCAGGACCCAGCGCGACATCGCACGCTGGGAGGCTGAAGCCACCGAGGAAGATCGACAGAACACCGCCCTGCTGGTGATCGGCGATGCCATCAGCCAGTACTGGGCGTTGGCGTATCTCAACCAGTCGATCAGCACCGGCCAGGCCAACCTGGAGCGGCTGGAACGCACCCGCGAACTCGTCCAGGCCCGTTTCGACGCCGGTGCGGTTTCGCGCCTGGAAGTACGCCAGGCCCTGCAGAACCTGCAGTCGCAGCGCGCTGCGCAGAGTGCGCTGGAACAGCAGCGCGTGGAAGTGCGCAATGCGCTGACCGTGCTGCTCGACGGCACCCCCTGGCCGCAACAGGACGAGCCGCAGAACCTGCTGCAGGCACGCAGCCCTGCCATCGCTGAAGGCCTGCCGGCGGACCTGCTCGCTCGCCGTCCCGACCTGCGCGCGGCCGAGCTGCGGCTGCGCAACAGCCTGAAGACGATCAAGGTCACCGCCACCCAGTACTACCCGGCGTTGAGCCTGACCGGCAGCCTCGGTTCCAGCGCGACCTCGCTGGGCGATGTCCTGCGCAATCCGGTGGCCACGCTCGGTGCCGGCCTGTCCCTGCCCTTCCTCAACCTGCAGCGCGCACAGCTGGATACCGACGTGGCCGGTACCAACTACCAGATCGCCGCGACCGGGTTCCGCAAGACGCTGTACACCGCGCTGTCGGAAGTGGACAACGCGCTGTCGGCACGCGAGCAGCTGGCGCGCCAGGTGGCGGCGTCGCAGGCCTCGTATGACGAGGCGGTGGAAGTGGAACGCATGCAGGAAGTGCGCTACCGCGTCGGTGCCACCGACCTGCGGACCTGGCTGGAAGCCCAGCAGACCCGGCGCGATGCGGAGTTGTCACTGGCCCGCGTCCGGCAGAGCCAGTTGACCAACGATGTGACGCTGTTCAAGGCGCTGGGCGGCAGCGCGGGGTAGCGCCGGGCCATGCCCGGCGGCGTGGAGCGCGGCACGCCATGAGCATGGTCGGACTGGATCCGCCGGGCATGGCCCGGCGCTACCACGGGACGATCAGCCGCGCTGGCGCACGGCCTCGAACAGGCTGACACCCGCGGCGACCGATACGTTCAGGCTCTCGATCTCGCCCGGCATCGGGATCTTGACCAGTCCATCGCAGTTCTCGCGGGTAAGGCGGCGCAGGCCGTCGGCTTCACCCCCCAGCACCAGGGCGATGTTGCCCTTCAGGTCCAGATCGTACAGCGACGCGGTCGCTTCACCGGCCAGGCCGTAGATCCACACGCCCTGCTTCTGCAGATCCTTCAGGCAGCGCGACAGGTTGGTCACGGCCACCACCGGGATACGGTCGGCGGCGCCGGCCGAGGTCTTTCGCACGGTGGCATTCACCGTCGCCGACTTGTCCTTGGGAATGATCACCGCAGTGGCACCGGCCGCCGCGGCCGAACGCAGGCAGGCGCCCAGGTTGTGCGGGTCCTGTACCTCATCCAGCACCAGCAGCAGGGCCCGGCCTTCAGCGGCAGTGACCAGGCCTTCCAGTTCATTCTCGCTGTAGGTGCGCGCAGCGGCATAGCGCGCGGCCACGCCCTGGTGGCGGACTGCACCGCCAACGCCGTCCAGCGCCTGCGCGGTGACCCGGCGGACATCGATCCCCTTGCGGCGCGCGTTCTCTTCGATTTCGGTCAGGCGTGGATTCTTCGCACCGGCCTCGACCAGCACTTCGCGGACGTTCTCGGCGTCGTTCTCGATGGAGGAGGCGACGGCGTTGACGCCGACGATCCACTGGCTGTTCTTGCTCATGCGGGCGGGACCGGAAAGGGGGTGGCTATGGTAGAGCATCGGCGACGGCCGCGCTTCGCGCTCGCCGGGCAGGGCCCGGCGCTACCCGCCGTTCACCCTTCGGCTGAACGGCTGCGCGGCGGCCAGTGTGGCGTGTCGTGGTCGGGATGCTGGTGGGAAACGATCGCAGCCAGGAAGTCCAGTGCCGCCACGTCCTCCTCCGTGCGGCGTGCCGGCAGGGTGCCCAGGGCATCGACGAAGGGCAGCTTGCGCTCGACACCATACTGGATCGTCGGCGGCAACCGTTCCGGCTGATCAAACGCCCCCGCCGCCACGGCCATGCCGTCGGGGGCTTCATAGGTCAGCGGCGTGCCGCAGTCGCCGCAGAAACCGCGCCGGACCACGTTGGAGGAGTGGAAATAGCGCGGCTGGCCGCGGGTCCAGCTGAACTGCACGCCGCGCACCGAGACCAAAGGCGCGTAATACGCGCCAAAGGCCTTCTGGCACATCCGGCAGTGGCAGATCGAACTGTCGGACAGCTCACCGCGCACCTGGAAGCGGATGGCACCGCACTGGCAGCCGCCGCTGTACTCGGGTTGGCCCTGCATGCTGCTTTCCTCCGGAACGGGCTCTACGGATCAGTACATCTCTTTCCTGCGCTTGGCCGGTTTGCCGCGTTCGGGCAGCGGCGACAGTCCTGCCTCTTCTTCCTCGCCCTTGTGTTCGACCAGCCGGAAGTCGATCTTGCGCTCTTCCATGCTGGCCTTCAGTACGAGGATGCGCACGCGGTCACCCAGCCGGTAGCTGCTGCCACGACGTTCACCGGTCAGTGTCTTGCGGGTCGCATCGAACTTGTAATAGTCCTGCGGCAGCTGGGTGACATGGACCAGGCCCTGCACCTTGGAATCGTCCAGTTCCACGAACAGACCGAAGCTGGTCACGCCACTGATCACGCCATCGAACTGGCCGCCGACATGCTTCTCCATCCACGCGGCCCGGTAACGCTCGTCGACCTCGCGTTCGGCCTCGTCAGCGCGGCGCTCGCGTTCGGAGCACTGCAGCGCCAGCGCTGCCATCTCGCGTGCGGTGTAGGTGAACTTGTCCAGCGGCTTGCCCGACAACGCATGCTTGATCGCGCGATGCACCAGCAGATCGGGATAGCGGCGGATCGGCGAAGTGAAGTGCGCGTACGCCTCCAGCGCGAGCCCGAAGTGACCGTGGTTGTCCGGACTGTAGACGGCCAGGCTCTGGCTGCGCAGCAGCACCGACTCCAGCAGGGTGGCATCGGGACGGTCGCGGATCTTCTTCAACAGCTTGGTGTAGTCACCGGGGCGCACCTTCGACCACGGCGGCAGGCTCAGCTTGAACTCCTTGAGGAATTCCAGCAGGTCGGCGTACTTGGTCTCCGGCGGCTTCTCGTGGACGCGGTACGGCGCTGGCACATGGCGCGACAGCAGGTACTTGGCCGCCTCCACGTTGGCGGCGATCATGCATTCCTCGATCAGCTTGTGCGCGTCGTTGCGCACCAGCATGCCGGCCTGGGTGACTTCGCCACGATTGTCCAGCACGAAGCGCACTTCACTGCTCTCGAACTCGATGGCCCCGCGCTTTGCACGTGCCTTGGCCAGCACCTTGTACAGCTGGTGCAGGCGCTGCACCTGGGGCAGCAGATCGCCGATGGCGGCCTTCGCGCCGGCATCGTCCTCGCCCACGGCCTGCCACACCTGGGTGTAGGTCAGGCGTGCGTGCGAATTCATCACCGCTTCGTAGAAGCGCGAGTGGACGACCTGGCCATCGCGGTCGATCTGCATGTCGCAGACGAAGCACATGCGGTCGACCTTGGGCATCAGCGAGCAGATACCGTTGGACAGGGTCTCCGGCAGCATCGGCACGACGAAGCCCGGGAAGTACACCGAGGTAGCGCGCTTCTGTGCCTCCTCATCCAGCGGCGTGCCCGGACGCACATAGTTGGAGACATCGGCGATGGCCACCACCAGGCGGAAACCCTCCGCGTTCGGCTCGCAATACACCGCATCGTCGAAGTCCTTGGCATCCTCGCCATCGATCGTCACCAGCGGCGTGCGACGCAGGTCGACGCGGTCGCCGATCATCGCCGGCTCGACCACCAGCGGCACCGCGGCGGCCTCGTCCAGCACCTCCTGCGGAAACTCGAACGGCAGCTCGTGGCCGTGGATGGCGGTCTCCACCACCAGCGAGGCGGTCAGCTTGTCACCCAGTACCGCGATGATGCGGCCGATCGGCGGACGGCGGCTGTCCGGCGCCTGCGTCAGTTCGCAGACCACCAGCTGGCCATCACGCGCACCTCCGGTCTGATCAGGCGGCACCTGCACGTTGCGCTGCACGCGCTTGTCATCAGGCACCACGTAATTGATGCCCATCTCGATGCTGAAGCGACCGATCAGACGGGTCATGCCGCGCTCGAGCACGCGGGCGATGCTGCCTTCGCGGCGGCCGCGATGATCGATGCCGGTGACACGCGCCAGCACCTTGTCGCCGTGCATCACCTTGCGCATTTCATAGGGCGGCAGGAACAGGTCGTCACCGCCCTCGACCGGGCGCAGGAACCCGAATCCTTCCGGATTGGCGATCACCACACCGGTGACCAGGCTCAGCGCCTGCACCGGCGCGAAACCTCCACGGCGGTTCTGCACCAGCTGGCCATCACGGACCATCGCACCCAGCCGGCGCGACAGCGCTTCGGCCCGGTCCGGCGCGGTCAGGCCCAGGCGGGCACCCAGCTCCTCGGCAGTCTGCGGCCCTTCGCAGCGCTCCAGCAGGGCCAGAATGGCCTCGCGGCTGGCGATGGGCTGTTCGTACTTCTCGGCTTCGCGGGACGCGTAGGGATCCTCGATCACCTTGCCGGCCGGCGGCAGCTTGCGGCCCGGCGCCGGTCCCGGGGCGTCGCCGCCACGGCCCGGGCGACCGCGCGGCGGTGCGCCGCCACCACCCAGTTCCGGGAACCAGCCCGGCAGTGGCTTGCCCGGCTGGGAGGTACGGGCTGCACCCGTCTTGGCGCCCTTCTTCGGGGCCTGGCTGCGGGACTTGCTCCCGCCCTTGCTTGGTTTTTTGGTAGTCATCGCCCTCCATGGTAGCCGCTGACGGCGTGCAGAACCGGTCAGCGACCCGCTTGCAGGCGCCACGTGAAAAAACTCCGCGAAGTCGTTGACAGCCTGCGGATTCATCTTCACAATTGCGCCTCTGGAACGCCCAGGTGGCGGAATTGGTAGACGCACTAGTTTCAGGTACTAGCGGGTAAAACCGTGGAGGTTCGAGTCCTCTCCTGGGCACCAACGAAAAATCTCCTCGCCTCGGCGGGGATTTTTTTTGCCCGCGTTTCCTGCCGTCGTTCCGCAGCGTGGCCGGGCGTTCACAAGGGTGTTGACACCCCCGTCACGGCACCCCATAATCTCGCTCCTCGACGCCCAGGTGGCGGAATTGGTAGACGCACTAGTTTCAGGTACTAGCGGGTAAAACCGTGGAGGTTCGAGTCCTCTCCTGGGCACCACGTCGAGACTGAGAAAAACCCGCGAAAGCGGGTTTTTTCATGTCCGGGCGCCAGCCAACGGGATCAGAACAGCGGTCGCAGCACCAGCTCCAGGCCCAGCAGCAGCAGGAAGCCCAGGAAGCACACGCGGAACACCCGCGCACTGATCCGCTGCCGGATCACCTGCCCCAGCCACATGCCCGCCAGCGCCGGCAACACCGCCAGCGCGCTCAATCCCAGCTGCTGCACACCGAATGCGCCGTGCAGCACCAGCCCGCCCGTCAACGAGAGGGTCGACACCGTGAACGCCAGGCCCAGCGCCTGCACCAGCTCTTCGCGCTGCAGCCCCAGCGACTGCAGGTACGGCACCGCCGGCATCACGAACACACCGGTCGCCCCGGTCACCACGCCTGACAACGCCCCCACCAGCGGCCCCAGCCAACGCTCACGCCGCTGCGGCACACGGAATACCGGCGCAACCAAGGCGTACAGCGCATACACCACCAGCGCCACGCCCAGCGCCACGCGCGACCACGTGCGGTCGACCCGCACCAGCAACGTCGCCGCGCCCAGGGTCACCACCACCACGGCCAGCATCATCGGCCACAGGCGTCGCACGATCGGCCCCAGTGATGGCCCGGCCAGCAGTTGCCAGGCGTTGGTGACGAAGGTCGGAATGAACAGCATCGACGCCGCCGCCACCGGCGACAGCGCCCCTCCCAGCAGGCCCATCGCCACGGTCGGCAAGCCCATGCCGGTCACGCCCTTGACCACCCCCGCCAGCATGAACACGGCGACCAGCAGACCATAGAAGAATGTCGTCTCACTCATGCCGTCATTGGAACCGGCGCGCCTTCCGCGCACAATGCGGCTTATGCGCCCCACCCTTCGGCTGACCCGAAGGCAGGCGGCACGCAACGAGGGCCGTGACATGCGGATGGACATCGCCGACCTGCGCCTGTTCCTGGCGGTGGCCGACGCCGGCAGCATCACCGCAGGCGCCGCGCAGGCGAACCTGGCGCTGGGCTCTGCCAGCGAACGCCTGCGCGCGATCGAGAACGACGCCGGCACCGCGCTGCTGGTGCGTCACCCGCGCGGCGTGAGCCTGACCGAAGCCGGGGCCGCCCTCGCCCACCACGCGCGCCAGATCCTGCATCAACAGGCACAGCTGCGGGGCGAACTGCAGGCCTTCGCGAAGGGCGCGCGCGGCACCCTGCACCTGTATGCCAACACCGCCGCACTGACCAGCTACCTGCCTTCCCGGTTGGCTCCCTGGCTGGCCGAACGCCCACGCCTGCACGTCGAACTGCACGAACGCACCAGCCCTGAAGTGGTCCGCGCCCTGACCGCTGGCCAGGCCGAAGCGGGAATCATCAGTGATGCGGTCGAGGCAACCGGCCTGCAACGCCATGTCGTTGCCGAGGATCCCCTGGTGATGCTGCTGCCCGCAGGCCATCGTTTCGCGGCCCGTCGCACGCTGGCCTTCGCCGATGTGTCCAGCGAAACCTTCGTCGCGCTGGCCGATGGCAATGCGCTGCAGACCTACATCGAAGCGCAGGCACGCGACATCGGCCGTCGGTTGGACGTGCGCATCCGCATGAAGACCTTCGAAGGCGTGTGCATCATGGTGGGTCACGGCATCGGCGTGGGTATCGTGCCGCGCACCATCGCCCGCCAGCACCGCCGCGCGACACAGGCGCTGGCGGTGCCCCTCGCGGATGCGTGGGCACAGCGCCGCCTGTGTGCCTGCTTCGCCGACTGGACACGGCTGTCGACAGCGATGCGCAGCCTGCTGCTGCACCTCGGCGTGGAAGCGGAGAAAAAAGCATGAAATGGTGTTGACACATCCGATGCCGTACCGCAGAATTCCCCTCCTGAGTCGCCCAGGTGGCGGAATTGGTAGACGCACTAGTTTCAGGTACTAGCGGGTAAAACCGTGGAGGTTCGAGTCCTCTCCTGGGCACCACGACTCATGATGATGAAACCCGCGAAAGCGGGTTTTTTCGTTTCCGGAATCCGCAACGTCAACGCAAGGGCGATGCCTTCCACGCGTTGCGCGAACGCCGCCTGGCAGAACTCACCACAGACAAAAACCCCGCCTTGCGGCGGGGTCGACATACAGCGCCGTGTTTGCGGGCAGTTTCAGTGCCCGCCACCGGCCGCTGCACCGGCACCGGCACCGAACGGCGGCTTGGCCAGCCACAGGAAGGTGATGATGGCCAGGAAGATCCAGCCCAGCAGGAAGAAGATGTCGTTGAAGCCCATCTGCGATGCCTGGTGGTTGATCATGGTGTTGAGCACCGCTGCACCATGCTGCAGGTCACCCTGCCCCATCGCCGCAACCTGGTCCTGCATGCCCGGCTGATAGGCCGAAATGTGTTCGGTCAGATCGGCGTGGTGCACCTGCGTGCGACGTGCCCACAGCCAGGTGGTCAGCGACGCTGCAAAGCTGCCGCCCAGCGTGCGCAGGAACGTGGCCAGGCCCGAACCCGCGGCAATTTCGCGACCATCCAGATCCGACAGCAGGATCTGCAGCACCGGCATGAAGAACAGCGCCACGCCGATGCCCATGATCAGCTGCACGCCGGCCACGTGCTGGAAGTCCACCTGCAGATTGAAGCCCGAGCGCAGGAAGCTGGTCATCGACAGGAACACGAAGGCGATGGTCGCCAGCATGCGCATGTCGAAGCGCGAGGCATACTTGCCCACGAACGGCGTCATGATCACCGGCAGCACGCCGATCGGCGCCGTCGCCAGCCCTGCCCAGATCGCCGTGTACCCCATGTCGCGCTGCAGCCACTGCGGAATCAGCAGGGCCACGCTGAAGAATGCGGCATAGGCCACCACCATCGCCAGCGTGCCGGCGCGGAAGTTGCGGTGGCGGAACAGTTTCAGGTCGACGATCGGGTCCTTGTCGGTCAGTTCCCAGATCAGGAACACCGTCAGCGCCACGACCGCCACGCAGGCCAGCACCACGATCCGGGTGGAGGAGAACCAGTCCTCGTCGTTGCCCAGGTCGAGCACCAGCTGCAGTGCGCCGACGCCGATCACCAGCGTGATCAGGCCGACGTAGTCCATCTTCGGCTTCTCCACGTGTTCCGGACGGCCCTTCAGCTGGTTGCCCACCACCAGCGCGGCGAAGATGCCCAGGGGCACGTTGATCAGGAAGATCCATTCCCAGCTGTAGTTGTCCGTGATCCAGCCCCCGAGGATCGGCCCGCAGATCGGCGCGACCACGGTGATCATCGCCAGCAGCGCCAACGCCTGCCCGCGTTTCTCGCGTGGATAGATCGAGACCAGCAACGACTGCGTGATCGGATACATCGGGCCGGCCACGAAGCCCTGCAGGGCGCGCGATACCACCAGCATGCCCATGCTCTGCGCCAGGCCACACAACAGCGAGGTGATGACGAAGGCCAGCGTGGCCCAGACGAACAGCTTGCGCTCGCCGAAACGGCGGCTGAGCCAGCCGGTCAGCGGCAGTGCGATGGCCGTGCTGACCGCGAACGAAGTGATGACCCACGTCGCCTGCTGCGAACTGGCGCCGAGATTGCCGGCGATGGTCGGCAGCGAGACGTTGGCGATGGTGGTGTCGAGCACCTGCATGAACGAGGCCATCGCCAGGCCCACGGTGCACAGGGCCACGCTCGGCGGCAGGAACCCGGCGGCCGCACCCGGCGCCGCCGGTGCGCCCGGGCTTCCGGGCGCGGCTGGAGCTTGGGCGGACATGGCGACCTCAGCCCACCTTCGACTGCTGCGGCACGTTGCCCTGGATGATCGAGTGGATCACCTCGTCGGCATCATGCAGCTGCTTGGCATAGACGTCGGTGTCGAACACCGTGCCCTTGGCCGGGGCGCTCGGCAGCACCTCGCCCTTCTGGTCGCGCAGGCTCACCTCGGCCTTCATCGACAGGCCGATACGCAACGGATGTTCGGCAAGCTGCTTGGCATCGATGGCGATGCGCACCGGAACGCGCTGCACGATCTTGATCCAGTTGCCGCTGGCGTTCTGCGCCGGCAGCAGCGAGAACGCCGAGCCGGTCCCCAGGCCCAGGCTCTGCACGCGGCCCTTGTACTTCACATCGCCGGCGTACAGGTCAGACTTCAGCTCCACTTCCTGGCCCAGGCGCATGTGGCGCAGCTGGGTTTCCTTGAAGTTGGCCTCGACCCACATCTGCTCGGTCGGCACCACGGCCATCAGTGCGGCACCCGGCTGCACACGCTGGCCCACCTGCACCGAGCGACGGGCCACATAACCGGTGACCGGCGCGACGATGCCGGCGCGGGCATTGTTGAGGTAGGCCTGGCGCAGCTGCGCGGCGGCCGCCTGCACGTCGGGCTGGGTGGCGATCACCGTATCGTCGACCAGCGCACGGTTGCGCTCGACGGTCTCGCGCGAACCGGCCACCGCTGCTTCCGCCGCCGCCAGCTCATCGCGGGCATGGGCGAGTTCTTCGTTGGAGATGGCACCGGTGGCGGCCAGATCCCTGCGGCGGGCGAAGTCCTCGCGCACGCGCTTCAGGGTCACCTGACGGGCATTCAGGTCTGCCTGCGCGCCTTCCACGCTGCGATACAGGCCACGGGTCTGGCGAACGGTCTTGGCCAGGTTGGCTTCAGCCTGCTGCAGGGCCACGGACGTATCGGCCGGGTCCAGCTGCACCAGCAGCTGGCCACGCTCCACGCGCATGCCGTCATCGGCATTGATGGCGACCACGGTGCCTGCCACCAGCGGGGTGATCTGTACAAGGTTGCCCTGCACGTAGGCATCGTCGGTTTCTTCGAACCAACGGCCGAACATGAAATACCACAGCGCCAGTGCGGCAAGCAGCAGCACGACGATGACGAACAGGCCCCGCAGCAGGTTGCTGCGGCGGTTGGAGGCGGCCGGGGCCGCAGTGTCTTGGGTCTGGCTCATGGCGGGGATCTTCAGGAATGCGAGGAATCGGAATGGGAGGCAAGCGGCGCGCGATCGGCATCACTGGGCTGGAAGCCCCCGCCCAGCGCTTTGCTCAGGCGCACCGAGGTCTGCACCTGCTGCGACTGCAGGCTGGCCAGCTGCTGTTGTGACTGCAGCAGGGTGGACTGTGCGGACAGCACATCCAGGTAGCTGCCGATGCCGGCGCGGTAACGCTGCCCGGCCAGGTCGAACGCTGCACGCGCCGTGTCCACGGCCTGCTGCTGCGACTGCGCCTGCTGCGCCAGCGAGCGCACCGCATTGACCTGGTCGGCCACGTCGCGCAGTGCGTCAAGCACCGCCTGGTTGTAATTGGCCACCGCCAGGTCGTACTGCGCATCGGTGTCGGCCAGGTTGGCGCGCAGCTTGCCGCCTTCGAAGATCGGCAGGCTCAGCGCCGGGCCGATGTAGGCGAAGGTGGAACTGCTCTGCAGCAGATCGCCGACATTCGGCGCAACCACGCCGGCCAGGGCGGTCAGGTTGAGGCTCGGGTAGAACTTCGTCCTGGCGACCTTGATCTGCTTGTTGGCCGCTTCCACGCGCCAGCGTGCGGCGACGATGTCAGGACGACGGCCGAGCAGCTCGCTGGGCAGCACGCCTGGCAGCTGCAGGGCCGTCGGATTCAACGGATGCGGACGCTCGATCGTCAGGCCACGGTCGGGGCCCTTGCCGACCAGGGCAGCCAATGCGGTGCGGGCGGCGTCGATACGTTGCTGCGCGGCCTGCACCTGCTGTTGCGCGGCGGGCACGCGGGCTTCGGCCTGGCGCACCTGCAGATCGCTGTCGATGCCAGCGCGGCGACGCTGCCGGGTCAGTTCCAGCGACTTCTGCGACCGCGTCAGTTCTTCCTCGGCGACATCGTCGAGCTGCCACGCGTAAGCAAGGTCCGCATAGGCCTGGGCGATGCCGGTGGACAGGTTCAGGCGTGCGGCCTGGGCCTCCACGGTGGCGGCATGCGCGCCATCCACGGCCGCTTCCCAGGCGGCGCGCTTGCCGCCCCACAGGTCGATGCCGTAGCTGAAGTCGAAAGCGACCTGGCTGCTGCCTGCGTAGTGGCCACCGATCTCGTCGCCGGCCATCGACTCGGGCAGGCGAAGCCCGGTATAGCCGCCGGAAACGGAGAGACTGGGCAGGCGGTCAGCGCGTGCGGTACCGACCTTGGCCTGCGCCTGGCGCAGACGTGCGTCGGCGGCGTCCAGGCTCGGATGACCGGCCAGGCCTTCGGCGATCAGCGCGTCCAGCTGCGCATCGCCCAATGCCTTCCACCAGTCCTGTGCGGGGAAGCCGGTGGCACTGAGATCGGTGTCGGCCAGGGTGCGCTCGCTGTGCAGGCTGTCCACATCGAGCAGGCGGGCCTGCGGTTCGAGGCCGCGGCTGCTGGCACAGGCGGCCAGCGCCAGCGCCAGCGCCGACAGCAGCAGCGCGCGCCCGGACCGGCGGAATGAGGAATGCGGGATCGGGTTCATGGGGTCGTCAGGGAATCGCGGATTCGGGTCAGGAGGGACAACAGCAGCGTGCGCTCGTCGGCGGACAGATCGCGCAGGGCGTAATCCATCACCGCGTCGCCGCGCAGCTTCAAGCGCGCCCACAGTGCGCGGCCTTCATCGGTCAGCACGATCTGCAGCGCACGGCGGTCCTGCGCATGTGCCTCGCGGCGAACGCAGCCCAGGGCTTCCAGCTTGTCCAGCAGGCGGGTGACGGCACTGGGTACCTGGTCGATGGCCTGGGCCAGTTCGTTGGCGGTACAGGGGGCCATGTTCGAGAGCACCTTCAACCCGATGTAGTGGGTGAAGCCGATGCCCAGGTCTTCTTCGGCCATGGACGCGTCAAGCTCGCGGACCAGGCCGTCGCGCACCTGGCGCAGCAGCAGGCCGAAGCTGGGGGGAGTGGTTGCAGGACAGATCATGGGAGTGCATTCTCTTCCAAAAAAAATATTTCTCAATGGAAATATTCGATCTGGCATCGAATGCTGTGTTGCAGCAGCGGGCTGGATCAGTGAAGGCGCCTACCTTAATGGCGCCCCAGGATGGCCCGGTAGTACCATCAAGCCAATGAATGACACATTCCAGCCAGCGGACAGGATGAACAAGGAGCACATCGCGCCGGCCGGGCAGCTGCTGCACAACGAGGCGCTGGACTGGTTCGAGCGCAACGATGGCCCGCCGGTCGTCGGTTTCCGCTTCGACAGTCCGCAGGGGCTCGCCCGTGAAGTCGACTGGCACCATCACCAGCGTGCGCAGCTGATCTGTGTCGAGCGCGGCCTGCTGACCACCCGCACCTCGCATGGAACGTGGTCGCTGGCGCCCGGTTCGGCCGGCTGGATGCCGCCCCTGGAACCGCACACGGTCGCCCTGGACGGCCCGCTGCGTGGCTGGGGCATGGCGCTGGCCGCGCCGGCCTGCACTGCCCTTCCCGCCGCCCCCTGCGTGCTGGGCCTGTCCAGGCTGGCGCAGGCACTGGCGGACCGGATCTGCGGCTGGTCGCTCGACCAGGTCGCCACGCCCGAGCACCAGCACATCATCGAGGTTCTGCTGGATGAGATCCGCACCGCACCGCGCCAGCGCATGCACCTGCCGATGCCGCACGATCGGCGCCTGCTGAAGATCGCCTCGCAGCTGCTGGCCGATCCCTCCGACGAGCGCAGCCTGGCCGAATGGGCGCATTGGGCCGGGCTTTCGCCGCGAAGCCTGACCCGCCACTTCCGCGACGAGACCACGCTGAGCTTCGCGCAGTGGCGCCAGCAGGCCCGTCTGTCCGAAGCGCTGCGGCAGCTGACCGATGGCCGCAGCGTGGCCGATATCGCCCATGCGCTGGGCTTCAGCAGCGCCAGCGCCTTCGTCACCGTGTTCCGCCGCCATTTCGGCCTGCCGCCCGGGCGCTACCTGGCGCGGGCCGGGAATGGACTGGAAACCGGCCTGGACCCTGCGCGCGGCTTGGCATCCCCGGCCGCATCCGGATAATCACAGGATTGCGAGCGGCGACCGCCGTCGCCGCCTCCCGACATAGGTAACAACGCCGCATGACCGAACTTGCCCGCCCCGTGTTCCACGGATTCGAACAACTGCCGTTGCGCGAGTACGCCGAACGCGCCTACCTCGACTACTCGATGTACGTGGTCCTGGACCGCGCCCTGCCGTTCGTCGGCGACGGCCTGAAGCCGGTGCAGCGCCGCATCATCTATTCGATGAGCGAGCTGGGGCTGAATGCCGCGTCCAAGCCGAAGAAGTCCGCACGCACCGTCGGTGACGTCATCGGTAAATACCACCCGCACGGCGACAGCGCGTGCTACGAGGCGCTGGTGCTGATGGCCCAGCCGTTCTCCTACCGCTATCCGCTGATCGAGGGCCAGGGCAACTTCGGCTCCAGCGACGACCCGAAGTCGTTCGCGGCGATGCGCTACACCGAATCCAAGCTGACCCCCATCGCCGAAGTGCTGCTGGGCGAGCTGGGCCAGGGCACCACCGACTGGGCGCCCAACTTCGATGGCACGCTGCAGGAGCCGACGTGGATGCCGGCCCGCCTGCCGCACCTGCTGCTCAACGGCACCACGGGCATCGCCGTGGGCATGGCCACCGATGTGCCGCCGCACAACCTCAACGAGATCGTCAGCGCGCTGCTGCACCTGCTGGACGATCCGGATGCCACCGTGCGCGACCTGTGCGAGCACGTGAAAGGCCCGGACTATCCCTCCAGCGCCGAGATCATCACGGCCGCCAACGATCTGCGCACCCTGTACGAGACCGGCAACGGCAGCGTGCGTGCGCGCGCGACGTTCAGCCGTGAAGCCGGCAACATCGTGGTCACCGCACTGCCGTTCCAGGTATCGCCCTCGAAGGTGATCGAGCAGATCGCCGCGCAGATGCGCGCCAAGAAGCTGCCGTGGCTGGAAGACATCCGCGATGAATCCGACCACGCCAATCCGGTGCGGGTGGTGCTGGTGCCGCGCTCGAACCGCGTCGATGCCGAGCAGCTGATGGGCCACCTGTTCGCCACCACCGACCTGGAGCGCAGCTACCGCGTCAACCTCAACGTGATCGGGCTGGACGGCCGTCCGCAGGTGAAGAACCTGAAGATGCTGCTCAGCGAATGGCTGACGTTCCGCAGCAACACCGTCACCCGCCGCCTGCAGCATCGCCTGCAGAAGGTCGAACGCCGCCTGCACCTGCTGGAAGGTCTGCTGGTGGCCTTCCTCAACCTGGACGAGGTGATCCATATCATCCGTACCGAGGACGAACCGAAGGCCGCACTGATCGCGCGCTTCGGCCTGTCCGAAGAACAGGCCGAGTACATCCTGGAGACCAAGCTGAAGCAGCTGGCCCGCCTGGAGGAAATGAAGATCCGCGGCGAGCAGGACGAGCTGGCCAAGGAACGCGAGAAGATCATCGGCATCCTCGACAGCAAGGCCAAGCTGAAGAAGCTGATCCGCGACGAGCTGCAAGCCGATGCGAAGAAGTTCGGCGACGAGCGCCGCTCGCCGCTGGTCCAGCGCCAGGCGGCGCAGGCCATCGACGAGACCGAACTGGTGCCGAGCGAGCCGATGACGGTGGTGCTGTCGCAGAAGGGCTGGATCCGCGCCGCCAAGGGTCATGACGTGGACGCGTCGGCCCTGTCCTATCGCGATGGCGATGCGCTGCAGGGCGCCGTGCGCGCGCGCAGCACCCAGCAGGTCGCATTCCTGGACAGCGAAGGCCGGGCCTATTCAACGGCGGTGCACACCCTGCCTTCTGCGCGGGGCAACGGCGAGCCGCTGACCGGCCGTTTCTCGCCGGCGCCCGGCACCAGCTTCGTCACCCTGGCCAGCGCCGAGCCGGACGCACGCTTCGTGCTCGCGTCCAGCCATGGCTACGGCTTCGTCACCCGCTTCGAGAACCTGATCGGCCGCAACAAGGCCGGCAAGGCGATGCTGAACCTGTCCGCCGGCTCGTCGGTGCTGCCGCCGGCGGTGGTCGCCAATGTCGAGAGCGACCGCATCGTGGCGGTGACCAGCTCGGGCAACCTGCTGGCGATTCCGGCCAGCGATCTGCCCGAACTGGACAAAGGCAAGGGCAACAAGATCATCGAGATCCCCAAGGCCAAGCTGGCCACGGAACGCGTGGTCGCCATCGTGGCGATCGGGCCGGGGCAGACCCTGCAGGTGCGCGCCGGCCAGCGCACGATGGGCCTGAAGTTCAACGAGCTCGATGCCTACCTCGGCGCGCGGGCGACCCGCGGCCACCTGCTGCCGCGTGGCTGGCAGAAGGTCGAAGGCCTGTCAGTGGAATGACGCAGCGGGGTCGGATCCCTTTCCAACGGAAAGGGCTCTGCCCCCAGCTCTGCCCGCCGGGCATGGCCCGGCGCTACCGAAACGCAGCACCAGACACGAAAAAGCCGGGGCATTCCCCGGCTTTTTCGTTGTCGGCTGGCGGGCGGTGGAGCGGCTGGCGGGCGAAGGCTGGCGAGCGATGCTCCGGTGCTGGCGGGCGACGGTACCGGTTCAGTGCGCCGGGGCGCCGCTGCCGTCGATCTTGCTCAGCTGGTACAGCTCCAGGCCGATGCGCTTGATCAGGCCCAGCTGCTGCTCCAGCCACCAGGCGTGGTCCTCTTCGGTGTCCTTCAGCTGCGCCAGCAGGATGTCGCGGCTCACGTAGTCGCCCTTCTCTTCGCACAGCTTCATGCCGGCGGCGAGGTTGTTGCGCACGGCGTACTCGGTGTCCAGATCCTTCTGCAGCATCTCCTCCACCGTCGTACCCGGCTCGGTCAGGTGCGGGCGCATGTCAGGATCCCCGCCAAGGAACAGGATGCGGCGCAGCAGCGCGTCGGCATGCTGGGTCTCTTCCTCCATCTCGTGGTTCAGGCGCTCATACAGCGCGAACAGGCCCTGGTCCTCGTAACGGCGGGAGTGGATGAAGTACTGGTCACGCGCGGCAAGCTCGCCGCGCAGCAGTTCCTTCAGGCAGGCGATGACGTCCGGGTTGCCTTTCATGGGGGCTCCTGTGAATCGATGCGGCATAGGGTGCCCCATTTCGGGATACGGTGATCTAATCGGAATCAGTCGCAGTTGCGCCTGCGGCTACAATCGGCCCCGGCGTTCGGAAAGGACCTGCAATGCGACGTAAATGGCGTTGGCTGCTCGGCGTGCTGATCGCCATCCTGCTGGTGGTGGCCCTGGCAGCGTGGCTGCTGCTGCGCGGCAGCCTGGCCGATCTGGAAGGTGAACATGCCCTGCCCGGCCTAAGCGCAGCAGTCACTGTCGAGCGCGACGCGCTGGGCGTGGTCACCATCACCGCGGGCAGCCAGGCCGACGCCATGCGTGCGCTCGGCCGTGTCCACGCACAGGAGCGCTACTTCGAGATGGACCTGATGCGGCGCAGCGCGGCCGGTGAACTGGCCGCGCTGTTCGGCCCGAAGGCCATCGAGGTGGACAAGCGCATGCGGGTTCATCGCCTGCGCGCGCGGACCGACGCCCATCTGGAGGCCGCCTTGCGCAGCAACGCCGCGGCGGTGAACGCGTATGTCGATGGGGTCAACCAGGGCCTGGCCGATCTCTCCGTGCGCCCGTGGGCCTACCTGCTGCTGCGGCAGGCGCCGCAGCCGTGGACCGCCAGCGACAGCGTGCTGGCCGGGCTGGCCATGTACGCCGATCTGCAGGATCCGGGCAACCGGACTGAACTGGCGCTCAGCCGCATCCAGGCGGTGGTGCCACCGGCGCTGCATGCGCTGATCGCGCACCAGGGCAGCGAATGGGATGCGCCCCTGTTCGGCGAGCCGCGCGGCAATGCCCTGCTGCCCGATGCAGGGCAACTGGATCTGCGCACGCTGGCCGCCTCGCCCGCCCCCGTGCCGGTGGAAGCCGGCGCAGTGGGCAGCAACAACTTCGCCGTGGCCGGCGCCCTCACTGCCGATGGCCGTGCGATCGTTGCCGACGACATGCACCTGGGCCTGCGTGCACCCGGCCTCTGGTTCCGCGTGCGCCTGCGCTATCCCGATCCGCAGGCGGCCGGTGGCCAGGTCGACATCAGTGGCTTCTCGCTGCCCGGTCTACCGGCCGTCATCGTCGGTAGCAACGGGCACATCGCCTGGGGATTCACCAACAGCTACATCGACACCGCCGATTTCCGCAACGAACCGGCCACTGCCCCGGTGACGGTGCATGAAGAGCGCATCGCCGTGGCCGGCCAGGATGACGTGGTGTTCCCGGTGCGCGAGACCGCCTGGGGGCCGATCCTGCACACCCACGCCGATGGCAGCGGCGACGCACTGCGCTGGGTCGCACATCTGCCCGGCGCGGTGCGCCTGGATTTCGCCGACATGGCCCGCGCGGGCGACCTGGACCAGGCCCTGCGCGTGGCCGACCGCGCCGGCATTCCTGCACAGAACCTGGTGATCGGCGACCGCAGCGGGCGCATCGCCTGGCGTCTGATCGGCGCCCGTCCGGACCGTGGCCCCGGATGTGCGGCGGCCGGCTACGCGCCAGCGCGCAATGACGCCTGCGCCCCCTGGTCGCTGCGCAGCGACGCTGCTCCCGCACTGATCGATCCCGCCAACCACCGTCTGTGGACCGCCAACGGCCGCGTGCTGGACGGCGCCGCACTGGCAGTGGCCGGCAATGGCGGCTACGACCTTGGCGCCCGCGCGCGGCAGATCCGCGACCTGCTGGCGGTCCAGGACCGTTTCGATGAGCACGACCTGCTGGCGATCCAGCTCGATGACCGCGCGGTAATGCTGCAACGCTGGTGGGCGCTGCTGCAGCAGATCACCGCACACAGCAGCGACCCTGCACTGCAGCGCCTGCATGCAGCCAATGCGCACTGGGAAGGACGGGCATCGGTGGACTCGGTGAGCTATCGCATCACCCGCGGCTTCCGTGGCAAGGTGCTCGATGCGGTGGAAGGTGCGCTGCTCGCGCCTGCCCGCGCACAGCTGGGCGCCGACTACCTGCCGCCGCGGCTGCCCGAGCTGGAAGGCGTGGTCTGGCCGATGCTGGAACAGCGCCCGGCACATCTGCTGCCACCCGGTATCGACAGCTGGGATGCGTTGCTGGCGAAGGCCGCACGTGAGCTGGAAGCAGATCTTGCCAGCCAGGGACCGCTGGCCCAGCGCCGCTGGGGAGAGCGCAACACCGCGTCGATCTGCCACCCGGTCAGTCGCGCCCTGCCCGCCTTCGCACGCCGCGCGTTGTGCATGCCGGCCGAGCCGTTGCCCGGCGACCGCGACATGCCACGGGTGCAGGCCCCGGATTTCGGTGCTTCGCAGCGGATGGTGGTCTCCCCCGGTCACGAAGCCGACGGCATCGTGCACATGCCCGGTGGCCAGAGTGGCCACCCGCTGTCCCCCTACTGGGGCGCGGGCCACGAAGACTGGGTGCATAGCCGCCCCTCGCCGTTCCTGCCGGGCAAGGCCCAGCACGTGATGACGCTGGTGCCGGCGAGATAGAGGGGTAGCGCCGGGCCATGCCCGGCGAGCGCGCAGCGCGGACGGACAGCAAAGCCGCCGGGCATGGCCCGGCGCTACCGGCTCAGGTGCGGCGGCGCTCGATCAGGTTCAACAACGGCCCGGTCATCGCAGTGGTCACCAGTGCCATGATCACCAGCACCGCGAACAGGCGATCCCCGAGCAGGCCCAGCTCATAGCCCAGGTTGAGCACGATCAGTTCCATCAGGCCGCGCGTGTTCATCAGTGCTCCCAGCCGCCATGCCTCGCGGGCAGGCAGGCCGGTGCTGCGGGCGGCACTGAATGTGCCCAGCAGCTTGCCGGCCGTGGCCACCGCGATCACCACCAGGCACAGCACGATGTCGCCGGCGTGCAGTGCGTCGGCGCGCATGCGCAGGCCGGTCATGGCGAAGAACAGGGGCAGCAGCAGGGTCACCGCGAACGGCTCGACGCGGGCCATCAGCAGTGCGCGCAGCGGCGCATTGGATGACACCGCCACGCCCGCAGCGAATGCACCGAACAACGCATGGATGCCCAGCATCTCGGTCACCAGCGCACTGGCCAG
Organism: Stenotrophomonas genospecies 5; assembly: GCF_054473825.1. Taxonomy (NCBI): domain Bacteria; kingdom Pseudomonadati; phylum Pseudomonadota; class Gammaproteobacteria; order Lysobacterales; family Lysobacteraceae; genus Stenotrophomonas; species Stenotrophomonas genospecies 5. The sequence continues at coordinate 251,143 of NZ_JBTMUW010000001.1, read as the reverse complement.
CGACAACAGCAGGATGCCCAGCAACCACCGTCCTTCGCGTCCTGCCACGACCTGCTGGCGGGCAAACCACGGTCTCACCAGGCCAAGCATCAGCACCACGAAGGCCACCACGCCCAGCAGGTTGAGGCTTGCCGGCAGCCAGCCACCGGCCTGTGCAGCCGCCACGATCAGCGCCAGCAGGCACCAGGCCGTGGCGTCGCCGAGTGCCGCGCAGGCAATGGCGGTCTGTCCCAGCGGCGTATGGGTGATGCCGCGATCGGCGAGGATCCGCAGCAGCACCGGGAATGCCGTGATGCTCATCGATATCCCGACGAACAGCGCGAAGGACGTGAAGCCCACGCCCTGCGGACCGTGCTGCGGGTACAGCCAGATCGCCAGGGCCACGCCCAGCATGAATGGCACGGCGATACCGGCATGGCTGACGGTGAACGCGAACCGCCGTCGTCCGCGCAGTGCGGCCAGGTCGAGTTCGGCACCGGCCACCAGCAGAAACATCAGCACACCCAGCTGGCTGAGCAGGCCCAACGGCGCCAGCGACGCCGCCGGGAACAGCGCGCCATGCAACTGCGGCAACAGGCTGCCCAGCACCAGCGGGCCCATCATCAGCCCTGCCGCCATTTCGCCGATCACCGCCGGCTGGCCGACGCGCTTGAGCAGCGCTCCCGCGCCCTTGGCCACCAGCAGCAGCACCAGCAGCTGCAGCAGGAACAGGCCCAGCGGCGATGACAGATGCCGGGCCCAGCTGCCTTCGTCGGCAACCGTGGCGCGTGCGACCGCTTCAGGCGCCGCCGGCCCGGCATACCGCGCCAGCAGCAGGCCGGCCAGCAACGGCAGTCCGGCCCAGGCCGCGTAGCGCCACCCCCATTTCATCGGCGGCGCCCGGCCCTCGCTCTGTACGTCCATGAACATTCCCCAATGTGCAGGGGGGCGATGATACGTCCTTGCCTGCGCCGACGCTGCGCGCCCGCCGGGCGTAGCCCGGCGCTGCCGGTCACGCCAGGGCCTGCTCGTGTACCCCGGCAATCGCCCGGCCGGACGGATCGGCCGCTGCGGCGAAACTCGCGTCCCAGGCAATCGCGGCCGGCGAGGAACAGGCGATCGATTTTCCACCCGGGACCGTTTCGGCCGCGGCCCTGCTCGGGAAGAACTGTTCGAACAGGTGGCGATAGTAGTACGCCTCCTTGGTCTGCGGCGGGTTGTGCGGGAAGCGCTTGTCGGCGGCGGCCAGTACCCGGTCGCTGACCTGCGCCTCGGCGTGCGCCTTCAATCCGTCGATCCAGCCGTAGCCGACGCCATCGCTGAACTGCTCCTTCTGGCGCCACAGGATGCTGTCCGGCAGATAGCCATCGAACGCTTCACGCAACACCGCCTTCTCGATACGGCGACCGCCGAAGCCGCTGCCGACCATCTTGTGCGCGGCGTCGATGCGCATCGCCACATCGAGGAAGTCGCGGTCCAGGAACGGCACGCGGGGCTCCACGCCCCAGGCCATCATTGACTTGTTGGCACGCAGGCAATCGTAGTTGTGCAGGGCATCGAGCTTGCGCACCAGCTCCTGGTGGAATTCGCGCGCGTCCGGTGCCTTGTGGAAGTACAGGTAGCCGCCGAAGATCTCGTCGCTGCCTTCGCCGGACAACACCATCTTCACCCCCATCGCCTTGATCCGTCGTGCCAGCAGGAACATCGGCGTGGACGCGCGGATGGTGGTGACATCGTAGGTTTCGATATGGCGGATCACCTCGGGGAGCACGTCGAGGCCTTCCTCGAAGGTGTACTCGAAGCCGTGGTGCACGGTGCCCAGCGCTTCGGCGGCGACGGCGGCGGCGGCCAGATCGGGCGATCCCTTCAGCCCGATCGCGAACGAATGCAGGCGCGGCCACCAGGCTTCGCTCTGGCCGCCATCCTCGATGCGGCGGCGGGCATAGCGGGCGGCGACGGCGGCCACCAGCGACGAATCCAGTCCACCGGACAGCAGCACGCCGTACGGCACGTCGCTCATCAGCTGGCGTTCCACCGCATGCTCGAACGCTTCGCGCAGCTCGGCCAGGTCGGCCTGGCGCCCTTCAACGTCCGCATACTCGCGCCAGGGCTGCTGGTAGTAGCGCACCAGTTCGCCACTGGCACTGTCGTAGTAATGACCCGGCGGGAACTGGGCAACGTCGGCACAGGTATCCACCAACGCTTTCATCTCCGAGGCCACACGCAGGCGCCCCTGCGCGTCGTGCCCCCAGTACAGCGGCACCACGCCGACCGGATCGCGCGCCACCAGTACGCGACCTGCATCGCGGTCCCACAGCGCGAAGGCGAAGATGCCGTTGAGCTGCTCCAGCCAGCGGGACGGCGAGCCTCCCTGCCGGTACAGCGCGTTGATCACCTCGCAGTCCGAGCCGGTCTGGAAGTCGTAGGGGTGGGCCAGCGCGGCCTTGAGCAGCTGATGGTTGTAGATTTCGCCGTTGACCGCCAGCGCCAGCTGACCGTCCGCCGACAACAGCGGCTGCGAGCCACCCGCCGGATCGACGATGGCCAGCCGCTCGTGCACCAGCAGTGCACCTTCATCAAGGTAGACGCCGCTCCAGTCCGGGCCACGATGACGCTGCCGCTGCGACAGCTCCAACGCATGCCGGCGCAGGGCGGGAAGATCATCACCGGCCTGCAGGCCGAAGATTGCGAAGATCGAACACATGGGGGAACTCCTGTTGTCGGTTCTACGAGGGGCAAGGTGTTCGACCGGCCATCCAGGCCCGGGTAGCGCTGCGCCCGGGCACAAAAAAACCCGCATCGGCCGATGCGGGTTTTCTGGTGTCCGGGCGTGTGTTGCTGTCTATCTACCCAGGGCGCAGTCCCGCATCGGCCGCGCACGATTATTCGCGCGCAGATTATTGCGGTTGTTGTTGACGGCGGTGGCCAGGCGGATCGACATGACCCGACCCTAACCCGGTTTCCGGGGCCGCGCAACAGTTGCGTTGGCAACCAGGTGCGTCGTACGCCGGGCATGGCCCGGCGCTACCGTCGGCCAAGGGCGGCGCCGGGCCATGCCCGGCGTCGTGCCTCACACCAGCAGGCGCTCGACCAGCCGCAGGTACAGGCCCGGCAGGGCCTCAAGCTCGTCCACACGCACGTTCTCGTCCACCTGGTGAATGCTGGCGTTGACCGGTCCCACTTCGATGCACTGCGCGCCCAAGGGCGCGATGAAGCGGGCGTCGGACGTTCCGCCACCGGTGCTTTCTTCCGGCGCACCGCCGATGTGATCGGCCAGCACGGCGCGCGCGGCGGCACGCAGCGTGCCTTCGGGCGTGTAGAACGGCTCGCCGCTGCGGTGCCACTTCAGCGTGTACTGCAGGCCGTGACGGTCCAGCACCGCGGTGATCTCCGCTTCCAGTTTCGGCGCATCCCAATGCGGGTTGTAGCGGACGTTGAAATCCACTTCCAGCTCGCCCGGAATCACGTTGTTGGCACCGGTGCCGGCATGGATGTTGGAGATCTGCAGGCTGGTCGGCGGAAAGCTCTCGTAACCCTCGTCCCAGCGCCGCGCACTCAGTTCGGCCAACGCCGGCGCCGCCTGGTGGATCGGGTTGCGTGCCTTCTCCGGGTAGGCCACATGGCCCTGCACACCCTGCACGCGCAACTTCGCCGACAGGCTGCCGCGGCGGCCGACGCGGAGCAGATCGCCCAGCGTTGCGGTCGACGAGGGTTCGCCGGTGATGCACCAGTCGATGCGCTGGCCACGCTCTGCGAACAGGCGCGCGACATGGCGCACGCCGTCGATCGCATCGCCCTCCTCGTCACTGGTCAGCAGCACCGCCAGCGTTCCCGCATGATGAGGGTGGGCTGCGGCGAACTGCTCGGCCGCGATCACGAACGCGGCTACGCTGCCCTTCATGTCGGCCGCGCCACGGCCGTACAGCACGCCATCGCGGATCTGCGGGACGAACGGCTCGCTCTGCCAGGCCTCGCGCGGTCCCGGTGGCACCACGTCGGTGTGGCCCAGCAGGACCAGCACCGGCGCACCGCTGCCATGGGTCGCCCAAAGATTGTCGACGTCGCCCAGGCGCAGGTGCTCGCAGTCGAACCCTGCACGCTGCAGCCGCTCCGCAAGCAGCGCCTGGCAGCCGGCATCGTCCGGCGTGACCGATGGCCGTGCGATCAGCTCGCTGGCCAGGTCCAGCACCGCGCTCACGCGCCACCCACGCCGAAGCGCGCCTTGAACCCGTTGTCGCTGAATCCCTGGCTGACCTTGCCGTCGGACGTCACCACCAGCGGGCGCTTGATCAGCTGCGGGTACTCGCGCAGCAGCAGCTTCCACTCGGCATCGGAGGCGGCCGCCTTGCGGTTGTCCGGCAGTTGCCGCCAGGTGGTCGATGACCGGTTGACCATCGCGGACAGGCCGCCCAGCTGCGCGGCCCACTCGACCAGCGTTTCCGGGCCGGGCTTGGTCTCGCGGTAGTCGACGAAGGTGTATGGCACGCCGAAGCGGTCCAGCCACTTGGTCGCCTTCTTGCAGGTATCGCAGTTCTTCAATCCGTAGACAGTGGTGCTCATGGCCATCGGCAATGCTGGAAAACAGAGGGGCAGAATCTCACAACAGACGCTCGGACACGACCCGGAACGGCACGCGTGGCAGGTGGAAGGCCAGCCCGTCGGGCAGCGCAACGCCCATCGCCTGCAGGCGTGGACACTGCAGCGTACCCTGCAGGTGCAGCGGCCGCAGATGGGTCAGCTCCACCGGCAGGTCGATGCGGGTGCTGGCCCAGTGCCCGTCACAGGTACGGGCGATGGCCTCGTCCTGGCAGGTCAGGAAACGCAGCAGGGCGTCATGGCCGGCAAAGGCCGCCGACCACGTGGCATCGTCCCAGCCTGCGGCAACCTGCCACTGCAGTCGAAGCGCCGGCGCGCTGCCGTGCCCACCTTCGATCAGGGTATGGCCGCCGCCATTGGCCTCAAGCACATGTGCGAAGCGCACGGAGAGATGAGGTTGCATGGCATCGCTGAAGGCACGCGCACCGGCGACGAAGGCCAGCTGATCCATCACGTTGCGGTCGAACAGCACGACCGGGGTGCCGTCCGGATCGTCGTCGCGGCGCAGGTACCAGCGCCAGTTGCTCTGCTGCGGCGATGGCATCAGCGCCCGCAGAGGGCCGGCCAGGGCCGGCCCGAAGTGGCCGTGGCGATAGCTGAGGATGGTGTAAGGCGTACGACCGGCATGGACCACGTAGTGATGGCCAGGCGGCGGTGACGGCGCATGACGCACATCGACCCACCAGCTCGCGTAGACCACGTCGCGCACATCGCTGGCCAGCGCCGGCATCGGCCAGCGCCGCGACAGCGCGCGGCGCAGCCGGGTCCAGCGCGGTGCGTGCAGCAGGCGCGGCAGCATCCGCGCGAACACGTTGTCGAACGGATGCCGGTAGATCGCGGACTGCGCCAGGTCGTCCGGCGCAGCCATCGTCAGTCCGCCAGGCCGCGCAGAAGATCGTTGACGCTGGTCTTGCTGCGGGTGCGGGCATCGACCTGCTTGACGATCACCGCGCAGTACAGCGAGTGCGTGCCGTCCTTGCTCGGCAGCGAGCCCGACACCACCACGCTGTACGGCGGGATGTAGCCGTAGGTGATCTCGCCGGTGGCGCGGTTGTAGATGCGGGTGCTCTGGCTGAGGAACACGCCCATGCCGATCACGCTGTGGTGGCCGACCACTACGCCCTCCACCACTTCCGAACGCGCGCCGATGAAGCAATGGTCTTCGATGATGGTCGGGCTGGCCTGCAGCGGTTCGAGCACGCCGCCGATGCCGGCGCCACCGGACAGGTGGCAATGCTGGCCGATCTGCGCACAGGAACCGACGGTGGCCCAGGTATCGACCATGGTGCCCTCGCCGACATGGGCGCCGATGTTGGTGAAGCTCGGCATCAGCACCACATCCTTGCCGAAGTAGGTACCCCGGCGCGCGATCGCGCCCGGCACCACGCGTACCCCGGCACGACGGAATTTCGCTTCGTCGTACCCGGCAAAGCGCGATTCGACCTTGTCCCAGAACGGGGCCGGACGGGCGTCGACCACTGCCATGTCATTGACACGGAAGTACAGCAGCACCGCCTTCTTCAGCCATTCGTTGACCTTCCAGCCCCCCTGCCCGTCCGGCTCGGCGACACGGAACTCGCCGCTTTCCAGGCCGTCGATCACGCGGTTGACCAGCACCCGGGTCGAGCCCTCCAGTTCATGCAGGGTCAGCGTCGCGCGGCGCTCGAAGGCGCTTTCGATGCCGAACTTCAGTTCTTCCACGCCCGGCGCGGCCGGCCTGCGCAGCGACTTGCGGGCGATGGTCTCGGCGCGCGCGGCTTCCGCGCTCTTGGCCGGGGCCTTCTTCGGCGCCGGCTTCTTCGCGGCAGCCACCTTCTTCACCGGGGCAACGGTCTTCTTTGCGGCCGTCGCGGCAGTGGTCTTTCGGGCCGCCGCGCTCTTGGCGGTCGCGGCGGTCTTCTTTGCAGGCTTGGTGGCCATCAGGTGGGGTCTCCGGCGTTTCGATCAGGGTCCAGGCAGGCCAGCATCGCGTCATGCAGCTGCTGCCGGGCGGGTTCGGTCAGGGGGAGGTCGTGTTCGTCACTGATCACGAAGGTGTCTTCGGCGCGTTCGCCGAACGTGGCAATGCGCGCGTCATGCACGCGCAGGCCCTGGTTGCGCAGCACGAACGCCACGTCGGCCAGCAGGCCGGGGCGGTCGGGTGCGACCAGGGCGAATCGGGTTGCGCCGGGCTCATCGCGGAACTCGATGCGCGGCACGAAGCGGAAGTGACGCAGCTGCCGCGGCACCACCCGCCGCGACGGGCGCAGACGGCCCAGGTCACCGGCCAGCGCCTCGCGCAGCGCAGCTTCCAGGTTGGCGCTGCTGCCATCGGCGAAGGTATCGGCGGGGCTGACCTCAAAGGTATCGAAGATGGTGCCCGCGGGGCCGTCCAGTACCCGTGCGCGATGGATGCCGTAGCCCTTGCGGTCCAGCGTCATCACGATGGCAGCAAACAGGCCGTCGCGATCCGGCGAATGCACGAACACTTCCAGCGCGGGGTCGTCGACGCTGATGCGGCGCACCTTCACCAGCGCCTGGCCCTGCTTCACCGGGACCAGCGCAGCGGCCTGCCAGGCCAGCTGCTCCGGACGCAGGCGGATGAAGCCTTCATCAGGCATGACGGCGAACTGGCGGTCGATCGTGGCGTCGTCATAGCCCTGTTCGCGTACCAGCGCGCGCACGCTGTCACGCGCCTCGGCAACGCGCTCGGCGGCCGGCACCGGATGCTCCAGGCCCTCGCGCAGTGCGCGCCGCGTGGCGAAGTACAGATCGGCCAGCAGCCGGTCCTTCCAGGCGTTCCACAGCTTGGGGCTGGTGCCGGCGATGTCGGCGCAGGTCAGCAGGTACAGGTAGTCGAGGCGGTCGCGGCTGCCGACCAGGGTTGCGAAACGATGGATCACGGCCGGATCGGCGATGTCCTGCTTCTGCGCTGTCACCGACATGCGCAGGTGCTGTTCGACCAGCCACGCCACCAGTTCGGTATCCGAGGCACTGAGCGCATGCGCCTGGCAGAACGCGCGCGCATCCACCGCTCCCAGCTCGGAATGATCGCCGCCGCGGCCCTTGGCAATGTCATGGAACAGCCCGGCCAGCAGAAGCAGTTCCGGCTTGCGCAGCCGCGGCCACACTTCATGCGCGATCGAGAAGCGCTCGTCGGCACGGCTGCTGGCGAACTGGCCGATATTGCGCAGAACCATCAGCGTGTGCTGATCGACGGTGTAGACGTGGAACAGGTCGAACTGCATGCGCCCGCTGACCTGGGCGAACGCGGGAATCCACTGGCCCAGCACACCCAGCCGGGCCATCCGCGAGAGCGTGTCGACCGGGCGCTGGCCACGCAGCAGCGCCATGAACTGCTCACGCGCATCGGCATCGGCCTGGTCATAGGCGGGCAGCAGCGGCAGCGACTCGGCCAGTGCGCGCGCGGTCAGCGAATGCAGGCCACGCACCTGCGGGTTGTTGGCCCAGCCGGCGAACAGGGCGAACACCTGGCCGATGTCGCCGCGCGGCCACGCCGCCTCGTTCGCCGCCAGATAGCCGCGGCGCAGCGAGAAACCCACGGTCAGCGGTTCCGGCAGCGCTTCGCCGTCGAACTGCTCCTCGAAGCGTTGCAGCAGGCGGTCGCTGATCCGGCGCACCACCGAAGCGGCGCGATAGAACCCCTGCATCATCTTCTCGACGCCCAGGTTCTCGGCGTCGTCCTCAAAACCCAGCCGCGCGGCCAGTGTCTTCTGGTAATCGAAGCGGAGGCGCTCCTCCGGCCGCCGTGCCACCAGGTGCAGGCCGAAGCGCAGGCGCGCCAGCACCGCGCGCTCGCGCTGGAGCGCCGCGGCTTCGTCGGCACCCAGATGGCCCAGCCCGACCAGCGCCTCAAGGTCGCGAACGCCGAACGCGCGCAGCGCCATCCACCCCAGCGTATTGAGATCACGCAGCCCGCCGGGGCCATCCTTCAGATCGGGCTCGAGGTTGTCGGCGGTATCGCCGAAACGCTGGTGGCGGTTGCGCAGTTCCTCCAGCTTGGCCAGGAAGAAGGTGCGCGCCGGCCACAGTCCGCTGTCGTCGTCGGTTGCTTCGCGCAGCGCCCGGCGCGCCGCATCGTCGGCCAGGATCGGGCGCGCTTCGATCAGCGCGGTCAGCACGGTCTGGTCGGCGGCCGCCTCGCGGCACTGCGCCGCCGAACGCACGGCATGGCTGACCGCCAATCCGCAATCCCACAGCAGGGCGAACAACCGCGCCAGGCCCGCTTCGTGGGCGAGCTGCGCTGGCGGCGCGCCGAACACCAGCAGATCGATGTCAGAACGTGGGAACAGCTCCCCACGGCCGTAGCCGCCCACTGCGAACAGGGACAGCCCGCTGTCGGACGGCAGGCAGCGCTGCCACGCCAGCCGGATCAGGTGATCGGCCGCGCGCGCGCGCAGCGCCAGCAGGCGCTCGATGTTGTCGCCCTGGTCGAAACGGCGGTACAGCCGCGCATCGGCCTGCTGCAAGGCCTGCCGTGCAGCGGAAGCCCAGTCCGGGTCGTTGAGCGACGCGGCCGGCGTGTCCAGCAGCGAACTCGCCGGCAGCATCCTCAGGAGACCTGCGATTCGCCCGGCGACAGGGTCAGCACGTCAACGCCGGTCTCGGTGACCGCGATCATGTGCTCCCACTGCGCCGACAGCTTGCGGTCCTTGGTCACCACGGTCCAGCCATCCGGCAGCACCTTGTTGTAGCGGGTGCCCTCGTTGATCATCGGCTCGATGGTGAAGGTCATGCCCGGCTGCAGCACCAGGCCCTGCCCCGGGCGACCGTAATGCACCACCTGCGGCTCGTCGTGATAGACCTTGCCGATGCCGTGGCCGCAGTACTCGCGCACCACGCTGAAGCGCTCGCCTTCGGCATAGCTCTGGATCGCGTGGCCGATGTCGCCCAGGGTCGCCCCCGGACGTACCGCGCGGATGCCGCGCCACATCGCTTCGTAGGTGGTCTCCACCAGGCGGCGCGCCATCACCGACGGTGTGCCGACGAAGTACATGCGACTGGTATCGCCGTGCCAGCCATCCTTGATGACGGTCACGTCGATGTTGACGATGTCGCCGTCCTTGAGCACCTTGCCTTCGCTCGGGATGCCGTGGCAGATGACATTGTTGACCGAGGTGCACACGGTCTTGGGGAAGCCGCGGTAGCCGACGTTGGCCGGAATGGCGCCCTGCACGTTGACGATATGGTCATGGCAGATGCGGTCCAGTTCCTCGGTGGTGACACCGGGCTTGACGTGGGGGGTGACGATGTCGAGCACTTCGCTGGCCAGGCGGCCGGCGATGCGCATCATCTCGATTTCCTGCGGGGTTTTCAGATTCACGCTCATGGCGCCCATTATCGCCGATCCGGCCGCAATCTGAACGAACGCCACCCAACTGGACGTTCCCGGCCATGCACAGTTCCGGCAAGGCGAGCGAAAGCGTGATCGCGCCCACATTCCGCAGCCCCTGTTTATCACGGATTACAGACACTTGGCGGTCCTAAGCTGGCGCCAGCGTCGCCGAAGCGGCCTCGAACGTGCCGCCTTCGCCTTGTTCAACGGACCTTCGGGTCAAGGAGGTTGTCCATGCGAATCCCACTGCGCTCCTCCCTTGCCGGGGCCATGACCGCGCTGCTGCTGGCCGGCCCGGCGCTGGCGGCCGATACCACCACCTTCAACGTCACCCTCGTGGTCACCAAGGCCTGCACGATCACGGCCGCGGCCGCCACCAACGTCGACTTCGGTACCGCCGCATCGACCACCGCGATACCTACCCTGGGCCAGGGCACGGTGACCGCCCAGTGCTCTGCGCTGACCCCGTATACGATCGCGCTGAACGCGGGTGCGAACGCCGGTACGGCCGGCGACGTCACCACCCGGCGCATGAAGAACACCGACGCGGCGGTGACCGCCAACAACTACGTCGGTTACCAGCTGTACCGCGACGCGGCACACAGCCTGGTCTGGGGGTCGACGACCGGCACCAATACCCAGGCCGGCATCGGCACGGGCCTGGCGGTCCCCTACATCGTCTACGGCCAGATCCTGAACCTGAGCACCAACAACGCGGCCGCCGGCAACTACCTGGATACGATCACCGCCACGATCACTTATTGATGGAGCACGCCTCCATGTCCCGACCCCGCCTGTGGCGCGCCGCCGGCGTGGCGTTGCTCGCCTGCCTGCTGGCCAGCGCCATGGCCACCTCCGCCGCCACCAGTCTGCAGGTCGCGCCCACCACCCTGCAGCTGGAGCCCCGTCAGCGTGCCGCCGAGCTGTGGCTGACCAACAGCGGGACCGCGCCGGTGAAGCTGCAGGTGCGGGTGTTCCGCTGGGTCCAGCAGGATGGCAATGAGCAGCTGCTGCCTGCCGATGGACTGCTGGCCACCCCACCGATGCAGGAACTGGCCGCAGGCCAGCAGCAGCTGGTGCGGGTGATGCGCACGGACAGCGAGGCACCGGCCTCCCAGCAGCATTACCGCCTGATCGTCGACGAAGTGCCGGACCTGGCCACCCGCGCCAGCGGCATGCAGTTCGTGCTGCGCTATTCGATCCCGGTATTCATCCAGCCGGCTGGGGGCACGCCGGCACCGCGCCTGCAGGCACGCCTGCTGCGGCTGGACGATGGTCGCAGCGGCGTCGAGATCGGCAATTCCGGCGACAGCTACGCGCAGATCGCCGACCTGGCGCTGGGCAGTGTCGAACGCCCGCGTATCGTCCACCCCGGCCTGCTGGGCTATGTGCTGCCCGGCCAGGTGATGCGCTGGCCCGTGGAGCGCACGGCTGTCGACCGGGACAACGACCAGATCACGGCCAAGATCAATGGCGAGTCGACGCAGACACCGCTATCGCCGCCACCGGCTCGCTGAGGCGGTGGTGGGCACGGTGCTCGCTGCCGCGTGGGTTCCCGCGGCTCCGGCCGCCGACGTGTCCGGCATCTCCGGCGTCTCCGCCGATGCCCTGCTGCCTCCCCCGACACCGCTGACGGCCAGCCAGACGCTGTACCTGGACGTCTCACTGAACAGCACGCCGCGCGGCCTGCTGCCCTTCACTGAAGCACGTGGCCGCCTGCAGGCCAGTCCGGAGGTGCTGCGCCAGCTCGGCTTCAGTGCCACCGGCGATGCACCGGTGTTTCTGGATCAGATCAGCGGCGTGGTCGCGCGCTACGACGCCCAGCTGCAGACACTGGCGCTGGATGTGCCGCTGGACCAGCTGACCCTGCCCACCACCCTGCTCGGCCGCCCGCAGGTGCGTACGCCGGCCGGCAGCGCCTCGCCGGGCCTGCTGCTCAACTACGACGTGTACGGCAGCCGCATCGAAGCACTCGGTAACCTTACCCTGAGCTCGGAACTGCGCCTGTTCGGCATCGGCAGCGGCACCTTCGAGAACACGGCGGTCACCCGTCGCTACCAGCAGCCGGACGACCGTCACTGGCGCAGCGAAAGCGTGCGCCTGGATACGCACTGGACACTGGATTTTCCCGAGTCGGCGACCACGCTGGAGATCGGTGATTTCTACAGCGGCTTTGTCGACTGGACCCGGCCGGTGCGCCTGGGCGGCGTGCAGGTCGGACGCAACTACGGGCTGCAGCCCTACCGCGTGCTGACACCGACGCCCGGCTTCCTGGGCGAGGCAGTGGTGCCGTCAACGGTGGAGCTGTACGTCGACGGGTTGCGCCAGTACAGCGGCCAGGTGCCGGTCGGACCGTTCCAGCTGGCGGCACAGCCGGGCATCAGCGGCACCGGCACCGCGCAGGTTGTGGTGACCGATGCCTTCGGCCGCATGCAGACGCTGGATTTCAGCTTCTATGGCACCCAGCAGCTGCTGGCCAAGGGCCTGTCGGACTGGTCGGTCGGTGCCGGACAACTGCGCGAAGCGTTCGGCGAACGCTCCTTCGAGTACGACAGCCGCACGGTGGCCAGCGCCAGCTGGCGTGGTGGCATCAGCGACACCTTTACCGGCGAAGCGCACGCCGAAGGCGGTGGCGGCCTGCTGCAGGCCGGCGTCGGTGGCTGGTGGCTGGCGGGCGAGGCCGGCGTGTTCAATGCCGCCTATGCGCACAGCCGCCTGCAGGGCCTGCAGGGCGGCCAATGGGCATTGGGCTACAGCTGGAACAACCGCCGCTTCAACTTCAATGTGCGCAGCGTACGCACCCACGGCGACTACCGCGATCTGGGCGCGCTGCAGGACAACCTGCCCCCGCGCATCAGCGAACAGGCCACTGCCGGTCTCGATCTGCTGGGGCTGGGAACGCTGAGCGCAAGCTACCTGCGGCTGCGCTACCCCGATGGCGACGACAACCGCTATGCCAGCCTGTTCTGGTCGCGCACCTGGAGCCAGCGCTGGTCGGCCTACCTCTCGGTCAACCAGAATCTGGACAGCAGCGACGACCGCAACATCTACCTGTCAGTGAGCGCGAGCCTCGGCAACAACCGCCAGGCCAGCCTCTCCAGCCAGCGCAACGGCGACAGCCAGGCCTGGGTGGCCGATATCACCCAGCCGGTCCCCGGCGATGGCAGTGCCGGCGGCATCGGCTGGCGCGCGCAGGTGCGCGGGGGCGACGAGGGCACAGGCGGCCTGGCCGAGGTCGGCATCCTCAACGACGTGGGGCGTTACGCGCTCGGCGCATCGCGCCAGGCCGGCATTGACTACGCCTATGCCAGCGCCAGCGGCAGCCTGGTGTGGATGGACGGGCACACCTTTGCCACCCGCGAGGTCTCCGACGCCTTCGCGGTGGTCAGCACCAGCGGCGTCGCCGGTGTCCCGGTACGGCTGGAAAACCGCCTGATCGGCGTCACCGACGACCGTGGCCTGCTGCTGGTCAGCCCCCTGCTGTCGTGGCAGCGCAACCGGGTCTCCATCGACACTCTCGACCTGCCGGCGGACATGCGCGCCGACCGCGTCGAGGACTGGGTGACGCCGCGCCAGCGCGCCGGTACCGGCGTGACGTTCCATCTGCGCTCGCGGCCGTCGCTGACCCTGGTCCTGCAGGACATGGCCGGACAACCGCTGGAGGTGGGCAGCGAAGTGCAGCTGCCGCAGGGTCGCCAGGCCACCGTCGGCTACGACGGCCTGCTGTACCTGGAGGACGTGGCGCCGGGCAGCGTGCTGTACATCACCACCAGCCGCAGCCAGTGCCGGGTGAAAGTACCGGCCACACCGGAAGTGGCTGCCAGCGGCGCCCGGCCCCGCCCGGCACCGGTACCGTGCATTCCCGAGGTGGCGCCATGAAGGTGCCCCTGCTCGGACTGCTGCTCGTGCTCGGCCTGCTGGCCGCCACACCGGCGCACGCGGCGGCGGTGTGCACGGCCACCGCCAACCCCACCCTGCCGTTCGGCAACGTCAACAGCAATGCCCCCGGGCCCACCTCGGCCACGCTGAACATCACCGTCACCTGCACGACGGCGGCGCTGAGCCTGCTGGCCACTACCGGCGTGCGCGTGTGCGTGGGCATCGGTGCCGGCAGCGGCGGTGGCAGCAGCAGCACCTGGCGGACCCTGCGCACCAGTACCGGTACCCCTCCCGACACCCTGAACTTCCAGCTCTACAACAATGCCGGCTACAGCCAGGTCACCGGCCTGGTTCCCCGCGGTACGCCGCCAGCGCAGGAGCTGACCATGGCCTACAACGTGCCGCTGGTGGTCGGCGGCAGCGGCGCGCAGTCCACCCAGCTGTTCGCACAGATCCCGGCCAACCAGGTGCTGGCCGCGGGCAACTACAGCAGCACCTTCAGCGGCGCCGACGTGGTGCTGACCTGGGCCTGGAACGAAGTGCTGCTCGGCAACGCCACCGTACCGGCCACCTGCAACGGCGGCGCCACCGGTACCAACAGCGCCAGCGCGGCCTTCAGCTTCACCGCGACCGCGACCGTGCTGCCACAGTGCGGCAGCTACCTCACCACCCCTCTGGACTTCGGCAACGTCACCGGCAGCATCACCAGCAACATCGACCGGACCGCCACCCTGACCCTGACCTGCCTGAAGAACACGGCATTCCAGATCGGCCTGGACAACGGCCAGAACAATCCCCCGGCCACCCCGACCCGGCGCATGCGCACCACCATCGGGGGCAGCAGTTACTACCTGGCCTATGAACTGTACCGCGACAGCGCACGCAACCAGCGCTGGGGCAACACGCTCACGGTCGATACCGCCAGCGGAACCGGTACCGGCAGTGCGCAGCAGCTGACGATCTACGGCCGGGTGCCGCCGATCACCGGCCAGCCGCCGGCAGGTACCTACAACGATGTGGTGCAGGTGACGATCACCTACTGACCGGTGCCGCGAGCACCTGCCCCTACAGATCCGGCGCGCCCGGCCGATAGCGTCCAGCAGGTATCCCGGCACGGTGGATGACAGGTGGTTCGCGCAGTTCCGATCCTGGCGATGATGCTCGCCGCCCCCCTGGCCTGGGCCGAGCCGGCAGCCCCGGTGCAGGTGCGCCTGGTCGTAGTGGAAGCCTGCCAGGGCGATGCCGGCGGCCGCGCGTGTGCCGTTCCGCACCAGCGCAGCGATGCCCCGCAGCTGCCGGCACAGCTGCGTGAACTCGCCCCCGCGCCAGCCTCGCCCACCGACGACGCTTCCGCCGCGCCGACATTCATCTACTGATGCCGATGCGCGCACTCCTTGCCCTGTTCCTGCTGCTGCCGGGGCTGCCTGCCGCCGCACTGGACCTGCTGCCCACGACCCTGCAGCTGCCCGCCGAAGGGGGCCGCACCGAACTCTGGCTGCACAACCCCGGCCCCGAGCGCTGGCAGGGCGAGGTGCAGATCCTGGCGTGGGAGCAGCAGCTGGACGCCGAACGGCTGCAGCCGAGCGACCGCATCCTGGCCAGTCCGACCCGACTGGATCTGACGCCCGGCGCCCGCCAGCGGGTCTGGCTGCTGCCCCGCAGCGCCGTACCGGTCGCCGCCGAGCAGGCCTACCGTATCGTGCTCGCCCCCGGCAGAAGCAGCCTGCCACGCTACTCGCTGCCGCTGTTCCAGGGTGCGGCTGCGCCGTCAGTGCGCCCGGCCGTGCGTGCCCGCGTCGAATCCAACGGGTCGCAGACTCATCTGCGACTGAACAACCCGGGCCGCCTGCATGCGCGCCTGGACGGGCTTTCATTCGAGTCCGCCGGCGGCCATCGCAGCGTGCTGCTGCCGGGCCTGGCCGGCTATGTGCTGGCAGGACGGGAAAGGCGCTGGACGTTGCCGGCACGCCGCGACGGCTATCTCGGCGGCCGCTTCCGGGCCCGCCTGCAGGACGGCCGGGAGGTCGTTCTGGACGCATGGGACCCGTCAATTGCGGTGAACCCGCCCGCCGGGCTATAATCGCCAGGATGTCCTGCCGCCCTGTGCGCTGGACCCCGTCCACACCGGACGTCACCGGTGAATCCACACCTGCTGCCCCCATCCGTGCCGGGGTGCTCCGCAAGGAGTTCGGCCACGGAGGCAACAGGGAAGCCCAACCCCGGAACCGATCGCGCTTCCACGCGTCCCGCATACCTATACCGCGGGCGGAATCGCTGGTTCCATATCAGGAGTACTGCAATGCCCCAGGTCACCATGCGTCAGATGCTGGAAGCCGGCGTCCACTTCGGCCACCAGACCCGCTACTGGAACCCGAAGATGGCTCCGTACATCTTCGGCGCCCGCGGCAAGATCCACATCATCAACCTGGAAAAGACCGTCCCGCTGTTCAACGACGCGATGAACTTCATCTCGTCGGTTGCCCAGAAGCGCGGCACCGTCCTGTTCCTGGGCACCAAGCGCAGCGCCCGCGAAACCATCAAGGAAGAAGCCGAGCGTTGCGGCATGCCGTTCATGAACCAGCGTTGGCTGGGCGGCACCCTGACCAACTTCCGTACCGTCAAGCAGTCGGTTGCCCGCCTGAAGGAACTGGAAGCCGGTGAAACCGACGGCACCTTCGAGAAGCTGGTCAAGCACGAAGTGCTGGGCCTGCGTCGCGAGCGCGACAAGCTGGAAGCCTCGCTGGGCGGCATCAAGGACATGAACCGTCTGCCGGACGCCATCTTCGTCATCGACATCGGCCACGAAGACATCGCCATCAAGGAAGCCAAGAAGCTCGGCATCCCGGTGATCGCCGTGGTTGATACCAACTACAACCCGGAGTTGGTCGATTACGCCATCCCGGGCAACGACGACGCCATCCGCGCCGTGCAGCTGTACGCCCGTGCCGCCGCCGACGCCGTGCTGGAAGGCAAGGCCGCTGCTCCGCACGCCGCCTCGGTGCGCGAGGAAGAGTTCGCTGAAGCCGCCGCTGAAGGCGAAGAGAAGCCGGCCCGTCGCGCTCCGGCCAAGAAGACCGCCAAGAAGGGCGACGAAGCCCAGGCCTGATCCAGGCCCCGGAGTGGGCCCCAGCGCCCACCCCTCCTGCATGCCGCCCTCGGCGCGTGACAGGACCATGTCATACGGGCCGGCCACCATGCCGGCCCAACCCCTTTCTTTCGTGAGGTAATCCCGTGGAAATCACTGCTTCCCTGGTCAAGGAACTGCGCGAGCGCACCGGCGCCGGCATGATGGAATGCAAGAAGGCGCTGACCGAAGCCGCCGGCGACATCGACGCTGCGGCGGAACTGCTGCGCAAGTCCGGCGCTGCCAAGGCCGACAAGAAGGCTGACCGCGTGGCCGCCGAAGGCCGTCTGGGCCTGGCACAGGACGGCGGCAAGGCCGTGCTGGTCGAAGTCAACTCGGAAACCGACTTCGTCGCCAACGACGTCAACTTCAAGACCTTCGTCGACGCCGTTGCCGCTGCCGCCCTGGCATCGGGCGCTGCCGACGTCGAAGCGCTGAAGACCGCCAAGCTGGCCTCCGGCGAGACCGTCGAAGAAGCCCGCGCCCTGGCCGTGCAGAAGCTGGGTGAGAACATCCAGATCCGCCGCATCGCCAAGGTCGACGGCAACAACACCGTGGGTGCCTACGTCCACACCAATGGCAAGGTCGGCGTCCTGGTGGACCTGGTCGGCGGCGACGCCGAACTGGCCCGCGGCCTGGCCATGCACGTGGCTGCGCTGAAGCCGCCGCACAACAAGGCCGCCGACGTTCCGGCCGACTTCGTCGAGAAGGAAAAGGAAATCGAACTGGCCAAGATGTCCGAGAAGGACAAGTCGAAGCCGGCCGATATCCTGGAAAAGATCATCAGCGGCAAGATCAACAAGATCGTCAGCGAAGTGACGCTGTACGGCCAGGCCTATGTGCTGGACGGCGACAAGACCGTCGAGCAGGTGGTCAAGGCCGCCGGTGCCGACGTCGCTGGTTTCCAGCTGCTGGTCGTCGGCGAAGGCATCGAGAAGGTGGTGGAAGACTACGCCGCCGAAGTTGCCAAGGCGATGCAGGTCTGAGTCCAGCCTTCCGGCTGTGAAGCGACCAGAAGGAGCCGCGGGGAACCGCGGCTCTTTTTTTATGCCGTCGGTGAACTTTGCGTTGCGCGCGAATCAGGCCGATACTCGGCGCAGGGAATCCTCAGTCACATAGCAGGATAGAAAGTCGCAGACTGTGATGAATTCCTAGGTATTCTTGCCCTAATGGAATTGAACGATCCGCCATGCCTCCCGAGCTGACAGCTGCCCTGGCGCTCTGCCGCAACCTTCCCTCGCCACCCGGTATTGCCCTGCGCATCATCGAACTGGCCCAGGATCCGGAAGCGGACATCGCCACCGCCGCCGACATCATCGCCATCGACATGGCGCTCAGCGCCCGCATGCTGCGCATCGCCAACTCGCCGCTGTATGCCAGCCGGCGTCGCATCGAGAATCTCGGCCAGGCACTGACCATGCTGGGCCTCAACGCCACCATCAGTCTGGCGCTGGGTTTCACGGTCACCCAGGGACTGACCGGCAGCGGTGCCGATCACGACCTGCGCCAGCGGGCCTGGAAGCGCAGCATCCTCAGTGCACTGGCCGCCAGCCAGCTTGGCCAGGCGCGCGGGCTGCGCCGCCTGGAAGAACTGATGCTGGCCGGACTGCTGCAGGACATGGGCGTGCTGTGCCTGGCCCAGGCCGAAGCCGAGCGCTACCTGCCCCTGCTGCGTGAAGCACGCGACAACCTCGACCTGGTTGCCCGCGAGCGCGACGTGCTGGGCTGCAGCCACGCCGATGTCGGCGCCTGGGTGGCCGAGCAGTGGGGCCTGCCGCGCTACCTGGTGGAGAGCATCAGCCACAGCGAAGACGAGGACGCCGCCGATTCGCCCTTCCAGGCGTGCGTGCAACTGTCCGGCGCGGTCGCCGACATCTGGCTGGACGGCGACGCCGACGCGGCCCGCGAACGGGCGCTGCAGCAGGTGCATGACCGCCTGGATCTGGACAGCGCCCGCTTCGACCAGGTCCTGGCCCGCATCAGCGATGCCCTGCCCGATATCGCCAGCCTGTTCGAAGCCGGCCTGAATTCTCCGGCGCGGGTGCACGAACTGATCGATCACGCACAGGAGCTGGCCACCCTGCGCAACCTGCGCGAACTGCAGGATGCCGACCAAGCACGGCGACGCGCCGATGAATTCGAGGCGCGCGCCAAGCGGCTGGCCGACCAGGCCCACCGTGACGCTCTGACCGGCGTACTCAACCGGCGCCAGCTGGAAGCGGTGCTGGAGCAGGAATTCCTGCGCGCCGGCCGACATGGCTGGCCGCTTTCGGTGGCCTTCATCGACCTGGACGACTTCAAGAAGATCAACGACGCTCACGGTCATCTGACCGGCGACGAGGTGCTGCGCGCCTTCGCCGGCAAACTGCAGGGCCAGCTGCGCAACAGCGACACCGTCGCCCGCTTCGGTGGCGAGGAGTTCGTGGCGCTGCTGCCCAATACCAGCGAATCGGTAGCGCTGGAGGTGATCCGGCGCGTACTGGCGAACATCGTCGCCACGCCGATGGCCGAACTCGAGGGAGGGCCGCTGTTCGTCACCTTCTCCGCCGGCGTGGCCACGCAGGGGGGCTACGAACGCTTCGCCGACGTGCAGGACCTGCTGCGCGCCGCCGATGACGTGCTGTATCGATCCAAGAACCTGGGCCGCAACCGGGTGATCGCCCGCTCCCCCGGCGCGCTGGGCCACGACGAACTGTCCGCCACTGCCGGCCTCGAAGCGGGCTGAACGGGACGCCCCGATGAGCGGGGCGATCCAGCCGATTTTGCGCCGCAGTGCACAAAACACTTTGGCCGGGCGCCGCATGCGCGTAGAATCGCCCGCGATTTCCACGCACCCGAGGTCCCCATGTCCAAGCTCGCCTATCGCCGCATCCTGCTGAAACTCTCCGGGGAGGCGCTGATGGGAGACGAGGACTACGGCATCGACCCGAAGGTCATCAACCGCCTGGCCCGTGAAGTGATCGAGGCCCAGCAGGCAGGGGCCGAAGTGGCACTGGTGATCGGCGGCGGCAACATCTTCCGCGGCGCCGGCCTGGCTGCCGGCGGCATGGACCGGGTCACCGGCGACCAGATGGGCATGCTGGCCACCGTCATCAACGCGCTGGCCATGCAGGACGCCCTGGAGAAGCTGGGCGCCAAGGCCCGCGTGATGAGCGCGATCAAGATCAACGACGTGTGCGAGGACTACATCCGCCGCCGCGCCATCCGCCACCTGGAAAAAGGCCGGCTGGTGATCTTCGCCGCCGGCGTCGGCAGCCCCTTCTTCACCACCGATTCCGGCGCAGCCCTGCGTGCGATCGAGATCGGTGCGGACCTGCTGCTCAAGGCCACCAAGGTCGATGGCGTGTACGACAAGGATCCGAACAAGCACAGCGACGCGGTCCGCTTCGACAGCCTGAGCTACGACGAAGTGATCCGCCGCGGCCTGGAAGTGATGGACACCGCCGCCTTCGCACTGGCCCGCGACAGCGATCTGCCGATGCGGGTGTTCGACATGGGTCAGCCGGGCGAGCTGCTGAAGATCCTCAGCGGCGAGAACATCGGCACCCTGGTCCAGGGCCGCGACCCGGCCTGAGCCTGAGCGCAAGGCGACGCCCGGGCCGATCCAGGCCCGGCAGCGTCCCGTATTCGCCTATAATCGCCCGATTCCAGTTACATCCAGGACCCGGGCGATGCTCAACGACATCAAGAACAACGCGCAGACGCGCATGGCCAAGAGCATCGACGCTCTGAAGCACACCCTCACCTCGATCCGCACCGGGCGTGCCACTCCGGCCCTGCTGGACCGCGTCACCGTCAATGCCTACGGCAATGCCAGCACCCCGCTGAACCAGGTCGCCTCGATCTCCAACGCCGACGCCCACTCGCTGCTGGTCACGCCGTTCGACAAGAGCATGATCAAGGAGATCGAGAAGGGGCTGTACAACGCCGAGTTCACCCCGAATACGCTGGGCACCGCGATCCGCATCAACATGCCGCCGCCGACCGAAGAGCGCCGCAAGGAACTGGTCAAGCAGGTGCAGAAGGAAGGCGAAGGCGCCAAGATCGCGATCCGCAACATCCGTCAGGACGCGAACAAGGAAATCGCCAAGCTGGTCAAGGACAAGGCGATCAGCGAAGACGAGAAGAAGCGCGGCGAAGACGATATCCAGAAGCTGACCGACAGCAACATCAAGGATGTCGACAAAGTCGTCGCGGACAAGGAAAAGGAACTGTTGTCGGTCTGAAGTCGATGCCTTCAGTCCCGCCTCCCCTGCCGGCCGCCCTGCCCCGCCACGTCGCCATCATCATGGATGGCAACGGACGCTGGGCACAGCAGCGCCGCCGCCCGCGCGTGATCGGCCACCGTGCCGGCGCGCGCGCGGTCAACCGCACCATCGAGCGCTGCCTTGAACTGGGCATCCCGGCGCTGACCCTGTTCGCCTTCTCCAGCGAGAACTGGGGCCGGCCGCAGGACGAAGTCGATGCGTTGATGAAGCTGTTCCTGGGCGCGCTCGACCGCGAAGTGGACGAGCTGCACCGCCGGGGCGTGCGCGTGCGCTTCATCGGCGAGCGCGAGCGCTTCGGCGCCTCGCTGGTCAGCCGCATGCAGCTGGCCGAACAGCGCACCGCCGGCAACACCACGCTGACCCTGTCGATCGCCGCCAGCTATGGCGGCCGCCAGGACATCGCCCGCGCGGCGCGCGCACTGGCTGCCGAAGTGGCGGCCGGTCGCCTGCTGCCCGAACAGATCGACGAGGCGCTGCTGGGCCGGCAGATGGCCCTGGCCGACCTGCCGGCACCGGACCTGTTCATCCGCACCGGTGGCGACACCCGCATCAGCAATTTCCTGCTGTGGCAGCTGGCCTACACCGAGCTGTGGTTCACCGAGGCACTGTGGCCGGACTTCGACGCCGCGATGCTGCAACAGGCGCTGGATGCCTATGCGGGCCGTGAGCGCCGCTTCGGCCTGACCAGCGCCCAGATCGCCGCCCTGGCCACTGAGACGTCCAGCCCATGACCAAGACCCGAGTCCTCGCCGCGCTGATCATGGCGCCGGTCGCCATTGCCGCGATCCTGCTGCTGCCGACGCAATGGCTGGCCGCCGCGGCCGCCGCCGTCCTGCTGATCGGCCTGTGGGAATGGCTGAAGCTGGCCGACGTTGAAGACACCCTGGCGCGCACCGTGCTGCTGGTATTGAACCTGCTGCTGATGGTGCTGCTGGTGTGGGCCGACGGCAGTACCCTGGTGCTGTTCCAGATCACCACGCTGGTCGGCGTCGCCTGGTGGCTGGCGGCGCTGGTCTGGCTGCGCTTCTTCAACTTCGGTGCACAGCCGGGCAGCCCCGCGCGCATCCTCAAGCTGCTGGCCGGTACACTGGCCATCGTGCCGGCCTGGGCCGCGCTGGTGCTGATCCACGCCGGCGGCGACCCGCCCGGCCGGCAGGGGCATCTGTGGCTGCTGGCCGCGCTGGCGCTGGTCTGGGCCGCCGATTCGGGCGCCTACTTTGCCGGCCGCCGCTTCGGCAGGCACAAGCTGGCCCCGCGCATCAGCCCGAACAAGACCTGGGAAGGCCTGGTCGGCGGCCTGCTGGCCGGCGTGGCCGTGGCCGTCGGCCTGGGCTGGCTGGCCGGTATCGACCTGGCCCACCTGCCGGGCCTGCTGATCACGTCCGTGGTCGCCGTGCTGGCCTCGGTGCTGGGCGATCTGTTCGAGAGCCTGATCAAGCGCCATGCCGGTGCCAAGGACTCGGGCAACCTGATCCCGGGCCACGGTGGCGTGCTCGACCGTGTCGACGGCGTCCTGGCAGCCGTGCCGGTGTTCGCGCTGGGCAAGGAAATCTTCGGATTCTGACCATGCATGCAGCAGCAGACCTGCGCCGGGTCGCCGTGTTCGGCGCCACCGGATCGATCGGTGCCTCCACCCTGGATGTGATCGCGCGCCATCCGCAGCGCTACCGGGCCACCGTGCTTGCCGCCGGCCGCCAGGTGCAGGCGCTGCTTGCGCTGTGCCGCCAGCATCAGCCCCTGCACGCGGTGATCGCCGACGAGGCCCTGTACCCTGCGCTGCGCGACGGCCTGCGCGAGGCCGGCCTGGCGACCCAGGCCCACGCCGGCCAGGCAGCGCTGGACCAGCTGGCCGCCAGTGACGCCTGCGACACCGTGGTGGCCGCCATCGTCGGCGCGGCAGGGTTGTCCTCGACCCTGGCCGCCGCCGCCGCGGGCAAGCGCATCCTGCTGGCGAACAAGGAATCACTGGTGCTGGCGGGCGAACTGCTGACCCGTACCGCCGAACGTGCCGGGGCCGAGATCATCCCGATCGACAGCGAGCACAGCGCCATCTTCCAGTGCCTGCGCTCGCGCGACGCCAGCCTCGAAGGCGCCGGGGTGCGCCGGATCCTGCTCACCGCCTCCGGTGGCCCGTTCCGTGGCCGCAGCCGCGCCGAACTGGCGCAGGTCACCCCGGCCCAGGCCGTGGCCCACCCGAAGTGGTCGATGGGGCCGAAGATCTCGGTCGATTCCGCGACCCTGATGAACAAGGGCCTGGAAGTGATCGAGGCCCACCACCTGTTCGCCGTGCCGGGTGAACGCATCGAGGTGCTGGTCCATCCGCAGAGCCTGGTCCATTCGCTGGTCGAATTCGTCGACGGCTCGACCCTGGCGCAGATGGGCCTGCCGGACATGCGCACCACCCTGGCCGTTGGCCTGGGCTGGCCGCAGCGCATCACCTCGGGCGTGGCCGGGCTGGATCTGCTGGCGCAGGGCCGGCTGGATTTCGAGGCGCCCGATACCGAGGCCTTCCCCTGCCTGGCGCTGGCCTGGCAGGCGATGCGCGCCGGTGGCACCGCCCCGGCGATGCTGAACGCCGCCAACGAAGAGGCCGTTTCAGCGTTTCTTCAGGGCCGGATCGGTTTCCTGACCATCCCGGCGCTGGTCGCTAACGCTCTTTCAACACTGCCGACCGAGCCAGCCGATACACTGGAGGTCCTGTTGTCCGCCGACCAGCGCGCACGCCTGCTGACCCTGAACGCCATCGACGCCGCCTGAACCGCCCGCCTGCCCAGCCCTGCATGACGACGCCGCCCCTGCCCGCCAACGTGAGCCTGCATGACTGACTTCATCGGATCGGTCTGGTGGATGATTGTCAGCCTGGGGCTGCTGGTCACCTTCCACGAGCTCGGGCATTACTGGGTCGGCCGCCTGTGCGGAGTCAAGGTGCTGCGCTTCTCTGTCGGCTTCGGCCGGCCGCTGTGGTCGCGGCGCGACCGGCATGGAACCGAATTCGCCATTGCTGCGATTCCGCTGGGCGGCTATGTGAAATTCCTCGACGAGCGCGAAGTCGAGGTGCATCCGCAGGAACGCGGCCAGGCGTTCAACCACAAGACGGTCTGGCAGCGCATCGCCATCGTCGCTGCCGGCCCGGTCGCCAACCTGCTGCTGTGCATCCTGCTGCTGTGGGCGATGTTCGTGATCGGCAAGCAGGACTATTCGCCCACCCTCGGCCGCACCAGCGGCATCGCGGCGACGGCGGGGCTCAACAGTGGTGACCGCGTGCTGCGCGTGGACGACCGCCCGGTCAGCACCCTGGGCGAGGCCAGCATGGCCCTGACCGCGGCAGCGATGGACCGTCGTGATGTCACGCTGGACGTGATCGACCGCAGCGATCAGGTGCATGCCCGTACCCTGCCGCTGTCGCAGCTGCCGGCAGGCTTCGATGAACGGCGGGTGCCGATCCTGGCGGGCCTGTACTGGCAGTCATGGCTGCAGCCCGCCCTGGTCGACAGGCTCACACCGGATTCCGTTGTTGCGGGCCAGCTGCAGCCGGGCGACCTCATCGTGGCCATCGACGGGCAGCGCATTGACAGCGTCGACCAGGTGATCGGCGAAATCCAGGCCCTGGGCCGCACCGGCGGCCCCGGCATGATCGAAGTCCTGCGTGGCGGCGAGCGGCTGGCACTGGAAGTGACTCCACGCCAGGGCAAGGACGGCAAGGGCGAGCCGGTCTGGCAGATCGGCGTCGGTTTCCCCACCACCTACAGCCCGGCCTACGACACCCTGCTGCGTTACGGGCCACTGGACGCGGTCACCGTGGCGGTGCGTGAAACCGGCCGGCTGGCCGCCGACTCGCTGGGCATGATGGCCCGCATCGTGACCGGCAAGGCCTCGCTGCAGAACGTTTCCGGCCCGGTCACCATCGCCCGTGTGGCCAATGTATCGGCCAAACGTGGGCTCGACTGGTTCCTGCAGTTCCTCGCGCTGCTGTCGCTGAGCCTGTGCATCATCAATCTGCTGCCGATCCCGATCTTGGACGGCGGCCACCTGCTGTATTACCTTATCGAGTTGGTCAAGGGCAGCCCGCTGAGCGAGCGTGCCATCGCCGCCGGCCAATACATCGGCCTGGCGTTGCTGGCCGGGCTGATGGGGTTGGCGTTCTACAACGACATCCTCGGCCTGGTCCCGCGATGAACTTTTCCACGTTGTTGCCGTCTACAGCGTCGGCATCCCGCACCAATGAAATCGACCTTCCTACCGGACGTGACATGACGCGACTCCCCAATCGCCGCCTGCTGGCCCTCGCCCTCGCCGCCGTCACCGGCGCTCCCGCCCTGGCCCAGGCAGCCGAGCCCTTCACTGTCAGCGACATCCGCGTCGACGGCCTGCAGCGCATCAGCTCGGGTACGGTATTCACCTACCTGCCGGTGGAGCGTGGCGAGACGGTCACCGACAGCAAGGTCGGCGAAACCATCCGCGCCCTGTACAAGACCGGCTTCTTTGAGGACGTGCAGCTGGACCGCCAGGGCAACATCCTGGTGGTGACGGTCAAGGAACGCCCGGCGATCAACAAGCTGACCGTGACCGGCAACAAGGACATCAAGTCCGACCAGCTGCTCAAGGGCCTGTCCGACATCGGCCTGACCGAAGGTGGCACGTTCGATCGCCTGAGTCTGGACCGCGTGACCCAGGAACTGCGCCGCCAGTACAACGACCGCGGCAAGTACAACGTCGAGATCACCCCGACGGTGAGCCCGCTGGACCGCAACCGTGTGGACATCGCCATCGCGATCAAGGAAGGCAAGGCGGCCAAGATCCGCCATGTCAACCTGGTCGGCACCGAGAAGTACGACAGCAAGGACATCCTGGAAACCTGGGAATCCAAGGAGCACAACTGGGCCTCGTGGTACCGCCGCGATGACCAGTACTCCAAGGAAAAGCTGTCCGGCGACCTGGAAAAGCTGAACTCGTGGTACCTCGACCGGGGCTACGTCGACTTCAGCATCGACTCCACCCAGGTGTCGATCAGCCCCGACAAGCGCGACATGTTCCTCACCGCCGGCGTGACCGAGGGTGAGCAGTACAAGATCTCCGAGATCAAGGTCAGCGGCGACACCATCCTCCCGCAGGAGGACGTGGAGCGCATGGTGATCCAGAAGTCCGGCGACACCTTCTCGCGGGCGCTGCTGGAATTCAGCTCGGACACGATCACCAACTCGCTGTCCAACATCGGCTACGCGTTCGCCAAGGTGAACCCGATCCCGACCACCAACCGTGCTGACCAGACCGTTGCCATCAACATGCAGGTGGTGCCGGGCCCACGCGTGTCGGTGCGTCGTATCGTCTTCCGCGGCAATACCCGCACCTCCGACGAGGTGATGCGTCGCGAAATGCGCCAGTTCGAGAACAGCTGGTACTCGCAGGCCGCGATCGACCGCTCCAAGATCCGCCTGCAGCGCCTGGGCTATTTCGAATCGGTGGATGTGGAAACCCCGGCCGTCAGCGGCAGCAACGACCAGGTCGACGTCGTCTACAACGTCAAGGAAACCACTTCCGGCAGCTTCGTGTTCGGCCTGGGCTACTCGCAGTCCTACGGCATGACCACCTCCGTGCAGCTGTCGCAGAACAACTTCCTCGGCGGCGGCAACCGCGTGTCGGTGGAAGCCTCGCGCAGCAGCTACCTGCAGCGCTATGGCTTCAGCTACACCAACCCGTACTTCACCGATGACGGCGTGTCGCTGGGCTACAACCTGTCCTGGCGCGAACTGGACTACTCCGACTTCAACACCGCGCAGTACAACAGCACCAACGGTGCCGCGCAGGTGGTGTTCGGCGTGCCGCTGACCGAAACCGACTCGGTCTCGCTGATGTTCGGCATCGACAGCAACCAGATCTCGACGTACCAGAACGCAACGCCGCAATCGATCATCGACTACATCAACGCCGTCGGCCGCCGCACCTTCCATGCCTGGCGCACCGAGCTCGGCTGGGCACGCGATTCGCGCAACGACTACTTCATGCCGACCCGCGGTACCTACCAGCGCATCGGCCTGGAGACCACGCTGCCGGGTTCGACCGTCGAGTACTACAAGCTGAACTACCAGATCTCCAAGTACTGGCCGATCATGCCGTCGCTGGTGATCAACACGCGTGCGGAAATCGGCTACGGCGACAGCTATGGCAAGGACACCTCGCGTGATCTCTGCTACACCGCGCCGACCGAGGCCAACCCGAACCCGACCCAGACGGTCAACTGCAACCCGGGCTCACCGGATTACAGGAAGACGGTGACCGCCAGCGGCCTGCCGTTCTACGAGAACTTCTACGCCGGCGGTACCAACTCGGTGCGCGGCTTCGAGGACAACACGCTGGGCCCGCGCGAAGTCACCATGGGCTATCCGGAGGGCCAGCCGCTGGGTGGCTCGCTGAAGACCGTCGGTTCGATCGAAGCCTACTTCCCGCGTCTGTTCGACAGCCCGTCGGCCCGCGTGTCGGCCTTCGTCGACTTCGGCAACGTCTACAACGGCGCCGACAACTTCAAGGCCAACGAACTGCGTGTGTCCACCGGTGTGGCCCTGCTGTGGCGCGCCCCGGTCGGCCCGATCTCGATCAGCTATGCGTTCCCGCTGAAGAAGGAAGACGACGACAAGATCGAGCGCCTGCAATTCACCTTCGGCGGGCAGTTCTGACGAACCGCCCTGCGGCTCATCAGAACTGCACGCGTATTCCTCCTATCCCCCGCGCCGCTGGCGCGCCCCCCTTAACAGAAGGGGGGCTCTCCACCAGACGGGGTACGAAGCGCCGGGCTCTGCCCGGCGTTTTCGTTGATGCAGATGACACTGCGCACTGCACGGGCCCTTGGCCGCGCTCGCGGGAGACTGTCCTGAGGCGGCGGGTGGGCCTGGCCAGGACCGTTGGCGCCATGGATGGCGCCATCGAGCACCATGGAGGGGCTTCTGCGTGTCCTGGCCAGGGCCACCCGCCGTCTCCCGCCCGTACCAGGCAGGCGCCACGCTCTGCCCCCGCATGACCGCAATGGCGTCACACGTTAAACTCCCGCCGTGAATACTCCCTCCTACACCGCCCAGCAACTCGCCGAGCAGTTCGGCCTGCAGGTCCATGGCGACCCCGCCACCGCCATCCATGGCGTGGCCACCCTCGCCCATGCCGGCCCTGGCCAGCTGACCTTCCTCGCCAATCCGCGCTACCGCACCCAGCTGGCCGACAGCCAGGCCTCGCTGGTGGTGCTGCGTGCCGACGATGCCGAGGCGGCTCCCGGCGCCGCGCTCGTGGCCAAGGACCCGTACACCACCTTCGCCAAGATCGCCGCGCTGTTCGACATCGCACCGACGCGCCCGCCGGGCATCCATCCCAGCGCCGTCATCGATCCCACCGCCCAGGTCGCAGCCAGCGCCCATATCGGTCCGTTCGTGTCCATCGGCGCCCGCAGCGTGGTCGGCGAGAACTGCATCATCGGCACCGGCAGCGTGATCGGCGAGGATTGCAGCCTGGACAACGGCTGCGAACTGATCGCCCGGGTCACCCTGGTCACCCGCGTCCGGCTGGGCAAGCGTGTGCGGGTCCACCCCGGCGCCGTGCTCGGCGCCGATGGCTTCGGCCTGGCGATGGACGCGGGCAGGTGGATCAAGGTGCCGCAGCTTGGCGGCGTGCGCATCGGCGACGACTGCGAAATCGGCGCCAACACCTGCGTGGACCGCGGCGCGCTGGAAGACACCGTGCTGGACGAAGACGTGCGCCTGGACAACCTGGTGCAGATCGCACACAACGTGCAGATCGGCGCGCACTCGGCCATCGCTGGCTGCACCGGCATTGCCGGCAGCGCCAAGATCGGACGTTACTGCCTGCTCGGCGGCCACGTAGGCGTGGTCGGCCACCTGGAGATCTGCGACAAGGTGGTGATCACCGGCAAATCGGTGGTGCGCAACTCCATCCATGAGCCGGGCGAGTATTCGTCCGGCACCCCGTTGACCGACAACCGCACGTGGCGCAAGAACGCCGCGCGCTTCAAGCAGCTCGATACGCTGGCCCGGCGCATCCTGGCTGTGAGCAAGGAGAAAGAATGAACGACACGCTGCAGCTTCCGATCGATGTCCTCCAGATCCAGGAGCTGATCCCGCACCGCTACCCGTTCCTGCTGGTGGACAAGGTCCTCGAGCTGGATGTGGACGCCAAGCGCATCCTTGCCCAGAAGAACGTGAGCATCAACGAGCCGTTCTTCCAGGGCCATTTCCCGGGCCGCCCGATCATGCCCGGCGTGCTGATCATCGAGGCACTGGCGCAGGCCGGCGGTGTGATGACCCAGCTCTCGCTCGGCCGCGATGCGCAGTCCAAGCTGTTCTACATGGTCAAGGTGGAGAACGCCCGCTTCAACAAGCAGGTGGTGCCGGGCGATGTGCTGCTGCTGGACGTGCAGATGAAGCGGCTGATCCGCAACATGGGCTGGTACTACGGCGAAGCCAAGGTCAACGGCGAAGTGGTGGCCTCTGCCGAGGTCATGTGCGCCGGTGCCAAGGGCTGAGCCATAACGGAGCCAGGAATGACTGACAACGCCCCACGGATCCACCCCACCGCCGTCATCGACTCGTCCGCCCGGCTGGCCGACGATGTGCAGGTCGGTGCCTTCACCCTGATCGGTGCCGATGTGGACATCGGCGCAGGCACGGTCGTCGGCCCACACTGCAGCATTCTCGGACCGACCCGGATCGGCCGCGACAACCGCTTCATCGGCCACGCAGCCATCGGCGGCGAGCCGCAGGACAAGAAGTTCGCCGGTGAACGCACCGAACTGGTGATCGGCGACCGCAACGTGTTCCGCGAGTTCGTCACCGTCAACCGCGGTACCGGCGGCGGCGGTGGCATCACCACGATCGGTGACGACAACTGGATGCTGGCCTATACGCATGTGGCACACGACTGCCACGTCGGCAACGCCTGCGTGTTCTCCAACAACACCACGCTGGCCGGCCACGTTACTGTCGGCGACTACGTGATCATCAGCGGCTTCGCCGGTGCCCACCAGTTCTGCCGCATCGGCGCCCACGCCTTCCTCGGCATGGGTGCGCTGACCAACGGCGATGTTCCGCCGTTCACCATGGTGGGCTCCGATTCGCTGGGCCGTCCGCGCGGCATCAACAGTGAAGGCCTGAAGCGCCGCGGTTTCGATGCCGAACGCATCTCCGCCATCAAGCGTGCCTACCGGACCCTGTACGTGGCCGGCCTGCCGCTGGCCGAAGCCAAGCAGCAGCTGGTGGAACAGGCGCGCGACAGCGAGGACGTGAAGTCCATGCTGGAGTTCATCGAACATGCAGAGAGGCCCCTGCTGCGATGAGCAGCACGTCCGGCCAGGCGCCGGCCGGCGCCGCTGTCATTCCGCTGGCCTCCCTGGCCGGCAGCGTGCCTGCACAGCGGGTGCTCAGCGAGCGGCCGCTGCGGATCGCACTGGTGGCCGGTGAGGCCTCCGGCGACCTGCTCGGTGCCGGCCTGGTGCGCGAGTTGAAGGCCCGCTTCCCGAACGCCGAGTTCGCCGGCATCGGCGGCGATGCCATGCGCAATGCCGGTTGCCAGACCTGGCACGATGCCAGCGAACTGGCGGTGATGGGGCTGACCGAAGTCCTGCGCCACCTGCCGCGCCTGTTGAAGCTGCGCTCGGCCTTCCGCCAGCGCGCGCTCGAGTGGCAGCCGGACGTGTTCATCGGCATCGATGCGCCGGACTTCAACCTGGGCATCGAGCGCTGGCTGAAGCAGCGTGGCGTGCGCACCGTGCATTACGTCAGCCCTTCGGTCTGGGCGTGGCGCGAGAAGCGCGCCGAGAAGATCGGCAACAGTGCCGACCTCGTGCTGTGCCTGTTCCCGATGGAACCCCCCATCTACGCCCGGCACGGAATCGACGCGCGCTTTGTCGGTCATCCGATGGCCGATGACATTCCGCTGCAGGGCAACCGCGACGAAGCCCGTGCCGCGCTGGGCCTGCCGGCCACGGCCAAGGTGCTGGCGGTGCTGCCGGGCAGCCGCCTGGGCGAGATCTCGCGCCTGGGCGAGCCGTTCTTCGAGGCCGCGTGGCAGGTTTCCGAACGGATTCCGGGGCTGCACGTCGTGGTGCCTGCCGCCAATGCCGCCTGCCGTCGCCTGATCGAGGAACAGCTGTCGCGTTCGGCGCTGCCGGTCGCCTACTCGCATGTGCTTGATGGCCAGGCCCGCGACGCCATGATCGCCGCCGACGTGGTGGTGCTCGCCTCCGGTACCGCGACCCTGGAAGCCATGCTGGTGAAGCGGCCGATGGTGGTCGGCTATCGCGTCAACGAACTGACCTACCGCCTGGTCAAGGCGCTGGGCCTGATCAAGGTCGACCGCTTCGCCCTGCCCAACATCCTGGCCGGCCAGGACCTGGCACCGGAGCTGATGCAGCACGACTGCACGCCGGACAAGCTGGCCGCCGCCATCCAGCAGTGGTTCGACCATCCGCAACGGGCCGCCGACCTGCAGGGAACCTATTCGCGCCTGCATGAACGCCTGCGCCGCAATGCCTCGGCACGCGCCGCCGACGCTGTCGGCGAGCTGCTGGTACGCGAGCTGGACAAGGCATGAGCCGCCGCCACGCCGCCGCAGCCAGCCTGGCCCTGTTCGACGGTTCACTGCGGGTTGAACCGGACCGCCTGGTCGCCGGTGTCGATGAGGCCGGCCGTGGCCCGCTGGCCGGGCCGGTCGCCGTCGCGGCGGTGGTATTCGATCCTGCCCGCCCGCGCATCAACGGCCTGGATGACTCCAAGCAGCTCACCGCCGCGCGCCGCGAGCAGCTGTACGATCGAATCATCGATCGCGCCCTGGCCTGGCATGTGGTGCTGGTGGACGTAGCAGCGATCGACCGCCTGAACATCTACCAGGCCACCCTGCAGGGTATGCGCGACGTGGTGGCGGCCGTGGCCCACGTGGCCGGCTTCGCCCGCATCGACGGCAACGTGGTTCCGAAGGGGCTGGTACTGCCGGCGCAGGCGCTGGTTGGTGGCGATGGCATCGACCGCGCGATCATGGCGGCGTCGATCCTGGCCAAGGTGTCGCGCGACCGGTACATGCAGGACCTGCACGTACAGCATCCGTACTACGGTTTCGACCAGCACAAGGGCTACGGCACTCCGGCCCACCTGGCGGCACTGCGTGAACACGGCCCCTGTGGCGAGCACCGGCGCAGTTTCGCCCCGGTGCGTGAATGCCTGGAAAACCCGGCGGCCGCGGCCATCGCCTGAACAACCGCCGCCGGGCATGGCCCGGCGGCATCGTGCGCCCACATTGCGGTGGTAGCGCCGGGCCATGCCCGGCGGCCTGTTCGCGCAATCGACGCGCCGTCAAGAGCTTGTCGCCTCCCCCTGCCCTCGCTACCCTGACCGGGCATTCCAGCGCTTCCCGACCCCGGCGACGAACTCCCGTCGGCACCCGGGGCCCCCGCGCTCCAACCTGGTCCGGCATGTCCAACTCCCGTTTCGTACATCTCCACGTCCACACCGAGTTCTCGCTGGCGGACTCGACCATCCGTGTGCCGGCCAAGCCGGACCAGGCCGACCCGAAGAAGGCCAAGCAGGCCAACCTGCTGTCACGCTCGGTCGAGCTGGGCCTGCCCGCGCTGGCGGTGACCGACCTCAACAATCTGTTCGCCCTGATCAAGTTCTACAAGGCAGCCGAAGGCGTGGGCATCAAGCCGATCGCCGGCGCCGACGTGATGATCGCCGAGGAGGGCCAGGACCCGTGGCGGATGACCCTGCTGTGCCGCGACCGCGAAGGCTACCTGAGCCTGTCACGGCTGCTGACCCGTGCCTGGATGGAGGGCCATCGTCCGGAAGGCGGCGTCGCCGTGCATCCGGACTGGTTGAAGGCGGGCAACGCCAACCTGTTCGCGCTGGCCGGGCGCGAGAGCCTGGCCGGGCGCCTGGCGCTGGACGGCAAGCACGACCTTGCCGAGCAGCATCTGGCCGACTGGCAGCGGGTGTTCGGCGATGGCCTGCACCTGGAGCTGACCCGCACCGGCCGCGATGGCGAGGAGGCCTTCAACCGCTTCGCGCTGATGGCCGCCGGCCAGCGCGGCCTGCCGGTGGTGGCCAGCAACGATGTGCGCTTCCTTGCACCGTCGGACTTCAGCGCGCATGAGGCACGTGTGTGCATCTCGACCGGCCGCGTGCTGGACGATCCCAAGCGGCCGCGCGAGTACAGTGACCAGCAGTACCTGAAGTCGGCCGAGGAGATGTGCGCGCTGTTCGCCGACATCCCCGATGCGATCGACAACACGCTGGCGCTGGCCGAGCGCTGCAACATCGAGATGCGGCTGGGCACCTACTTCCTGCCCAACTACCCGGTGCCGGACGACGAGACCCTGGATACCTGGATCCAGAAGATGTCGCGCGACGGCCTGGAAGAACGCCTGCAGAAGAATCCGCTGGCGCCGGGCAAGACCCGCGAGGAGTACTTCGAGCGCCTCGAATTCGAGCTCGATACCATCATCAAGATGGGTTTCCCCGGCTACTTCCTGATCGTGGCCGACTTCATCCAGTGGGGCAAGAACCAGGGCATCCCGATCGGCCCGGGCCGTGGTTCCGGTGCCGGTTCGCTGGTGGCGTGGGCGCTGAAGATCACCGACCTGGATCCGCTGCCCTACAACCTGCTGTTCGAGCGGTTCCTGAATCCGGAACGCGTGTCGATGCCCGACTTCGACATCGATTTCTGCATGGACCGCCGCGACGAAGTGATCGACTACGTCGCACGCAAATACGGGCGCGAACGCGTCAGCCAGATCATCACCTACGGCACCATGGCCGCCAAGGCCGTGGTGCGCGATTCCGGCCGTGTGCTCGGTTTCCCCTATGGCCTGGTTGACGGCGTCTCCAAGCTGATCCCGAACATCCTCGGCATCCACCTGAAGGATGCGCTCGGCAAGGGCAAGGAAGGCCCGGGCTCGGAGATGGCATCGGCCGAGCTGATCCAGCGTTACGAAACCGAAGACGATGTCCGTGACCTGATCGATCTGGCGCTGCAGCTTGAAGACCTCACCCGCAACGCCGGCAAGCACGCCGGTGGCGTGGTGATCGGCCCCGAGCCGCTGAGCGAGTTCTGCCCGCTGTACGCCGAACACGACGAGAACGGCATCGGCAAGAACCCGGTCACCCAGTTCGACAAGAACGACGTGGAAGAAGTGGGCCTGGTGAAGTTCGACTTCCTTGGCCTGCGCACGCTGACCATCATCGACTGGGCGGTGAAGGCGATCAACAAGCGCCACGCGCGCGCCGGCATTCCGCCGGTGGACATCGCGGCGATCCCGCTGGACGACGCACCGACCTACAAGGACATCTTCGCCAACGGCAACACCGGTGCGGTCTTCCAGTTCGAATCCTCGGGCATGCGCCGCCTGCTGAAGGACGCACGCCCCGACCGTTTCGAAGACCTGATCGCGCTGGTGTCGCTGTACCGCCCCGGCCCGATGGACCTGATTCCGTCCTTCAACGCGCGCAAGCACGGGCAGGAAGAAATCATCTATCCCGATCCGCGCACCGAAGCCATCCTCAAGGACACCTACGGCATCATGGTGTACCAGGAGCAGGTGATGCAGATGGCGCAGATCGTCGGCGGCTACTCGCTGGGTGGCGCCGACCTGCTGCGCCGTGCGATGGGCAAGAAGGTGCCGGCCGAAATGGCCAAGCACCGCGAGATCTTCCGCGAGGGTGCGGCCAAGGGCGGCGTCGACGGCCCCAAGGCCGACGAGATCTTCGACCTGATGGAGAAGTTCGCCGGCTACGGCTTCAACAAGTCGCACGCCGCTGCCTACGCGCTGGTCAGTTACCAGACCGCGTGGCTCAAGCGCCATTACCCGGCCGAGTTCATGGCGGCCACGCTGTCTTCGGACATGGACAACACCGACAAGGTGGTCGGCTTCCTCGACGAGGTGCGCAACCTCGGCCTGACCGTGCTGCCGCCGAAGGTGAACCAGTCCGCCTTCATGTTCGAGGCAGCCACGCCGGACACCATCCAGTACGGCCTGGGTGCGATCAAGGGTGTCGGCCAGGGTGCCTGCGAAGCGGTGGTGGACGAGCGGCTGCGGGGCGGAAACTACACCGACCTGCTCGATTTCTGTACCCGCGTCGGCTCGGCCAAGCTCAACCGGCGCACCCTGGAAGCGATGATCAACTGCGGCGCACTGGATGAGCTGGGCCGCAACCGCGCCTCGCTGATGCTGCAGCTGCCGGAAGTGATCAAGGCCACCGAGCAGATGGCACGCGAGCGCGCCTCCGGGCAGAACTCGCTGTTCGGTGGGCCGGACCCGAGCGCGGCGACGATCCAGCTGGACCTGCCGGAGGCCGAAGAGTGGCCCCTGCTGCAGCGCCTGAACGGCGAGCGCGACACGCTGGGCTTCTACCTCAGCGGCCATCCATTCGATCCGTGGCGCGACGACGTGCGCGATCTGGTCGGCAACGATCTGGGCGCGGTGGAAAAGATCTGGAGCGCCAACAGCGGCGGTGGTGGTGGCGGTGAGAAGCGGTGGCGGCCGGAAGTGCAGACCGTGCTGGCCGGCCAGGTGGTCGGCGTTCGCCGCAAGGGCGAAAGCCAGATCTTCATCCAGCTCGAGGACGGGCGTGGACGCGTGGAGTGCAGCGCGTTCTCCGACACCATGGCCGAGTTCGGCCACCTGATGACCAAGGACCGCATCCTGGTGGTCAAGGGCGGCCTGCGTGAAGACGAATTCAACGGTGGCTACGCCCTGCGCATCCGCCAGTGCTGGGATTTCGATGAGGTCTGCGCCAACTACGCTACGCGCCTGTCGCTGCGGCTGGACCTGCGCCAGCAGCGGCCGGTGTGGGAGCGCATCGATGCCCTGCTCGACCGCCATCGCCCCGGCCGCACGCCCCTGCGCCTGGACCTGCTGCTGAAGGGCCCGCACGGCGGTATCGCCGGCATGCTCGACGTGTCCGGACAGAGCGCCGTGCGCATCGACTCGAAGCTGATGGAAGCGCTGCGCGCCGACCCGGCCGTGCGCACCCTGAAGGTGCGCTACAGCCCGCCCTGGGCCAGCTGATCCCGCCCCGCCAGGTCCCGCGTCCAGCCGGCGCGGCCAAGGCAGCGCGCTGCCTGCCGGCCAGCCCCTCCGTACGCTCCAGACAGGGGCGTACGGGGAATTTCACCGGGTTCGGCTACACTTTCCTCCTTCTTTACACGACGGCTTCCGATGAATCCGAACTACCTCGACTTCGAGCAACCCATCGCCGACCTGGAAGCGAAGATCCAGGAGCTGCGCAACGCCAGTGCCGGTCCGGCGGTCAATGTCGAGGCCGAAGTGCACGCGCTGCAGGACAAGCTGCGCATGCGTACCGCACAGATCTTCCGCAACCTGACCTCCTGGCAGGTGCTGCAGCTGGCCCGCCACCCGTCGCGGCCCTACACCGCCGATTACATCCGCATCATCTTCGATGAGTTCCAGGAACTGGCCGGTGATCGCGCCTTTGCCGACGACAAGGCCATCATGGGCGGCCTGGCCCGCATCAATGGCCGCGCGGTGATGGTCATCGGCCACCAGAAGGGCCGCGACACCAAGGAGAAGATCAAGCGCAACTTCGGCATGCCCAAGCCCGAGGGCTACCGCAAGGCGCTGCGCCTGATGAAGATGGCCGAGCGTTTCGGCCTGCCGGTGCTGACCCTGATCGACACCGCCGGCGCCTGGCCGGGCATCGACGCCGAATCGCGCGGCCAGTCCGAAGCGATCGCGCGCAACCTGATGGAAATGGCCGAACTGAAGGTGCCGGTGATCTGCACCGTGATCGGCGAAGGCGGCTCGGGCGGCGCGCTGGCACTGGGCGTGGGCGACCGCACCGTGATGCTGGAGTACGCGGTGTATTCGACCATTACCCCGGAAGGCTGCGCCTCGATCCTGTGGAAGGACGCCGGCAAGGCCAAGGACGCGGCCGAACAGCTGGGCCTGACCGCCCCGCGCCTGAAGAGCCTGGGCCTGGTCGACAAGGTCGTGCGCGAGCCGACCGGCGGCGCCCACCGCAACCCGACGCAGATGGCCCGGCGCCTGAAGGCCGTGCTGCTGAACGAGCTGGACGCGCTGGACAAGCTGTCCACCGCGGAACTGCTCGAGCAGCGCTACAAGCGCCTGCGCAGCTACGGCACCTACGAGGCGGCGTAATCGCTGCTTCCGCTGCACGGTAACGGCTGAAGCCGGGCAATGCCCGGCTTCAGTGCCACATCCGTGTGGCGATACGTCCCTGTTCCTGCGCGTACGGGCCCGCCGTACGCCGATCTGCTTACCAGTTGTAGGACATGCCCAGCGTGGCGCTGACTTCGCGGTAGCCGGAGTCACCGCGGCTCACGTCCAGACCGCCCCAGCCCGTCCAGCCCTTGGTGAATTCCACCCGCGCGCCTGCACCCAGCGCGTAGCGGTTGCGCGGCACGTCGCTGTCCATGGCCACGTCATCGAACGCCATGCCACCCGTGCGGGCGTCGCGATACCAGTTGGCGGTCAGGTACGGGGTCACCACGGCGCCATGCGTGCTGGTCGATTCCGCTTCCAGGCGCAGGCCGAGGCGGCCGGACAGGCCACTTTCGCCCAGGCCACGCACCACGGTGCCGTTCTGCTCGGTATGTCGATCCGTGCTGACGTTGGTGTAGACCAGCTGCAGCTCCGGCTGCAGGCTGATCCTGCTGTCGCCCAGCGTGCCGAGGCCGAAGCGGTAACCCGCCTCCAGCGAACCCTGCCACAGGTCGCTGTCGTAGCGCTCGGCAGCCAGGCCATCGCCTTCCACCCGGTTGTTGAAGCGGCCGTGCTGCACCCAGCTGTCCACATAGGCACGACCAGTGTTCCAGCTGCCGTACACCCCTGCGGCCACGCCGGCGACCTTGCCGCGTGCCGCAAAGCCGGTCAGCGCCGAGGTGCTGGTGCTGTCAGCACGCCCACTACCGAGCATCACGCCCAGGCGGCCACGCCCTTCATCGAACAGCCCCACGTCTGCGCCCACCTGCACCACATGGCGCTGCGTGCGCAGATCCAGCTGCTCCTGCATGGCCCCCAGGCGCGCCTGCTGGCTGTCCACGCTTGCCCAGCCGTGCACACCCTCGGCAACGGCCGCATTGCCGTCGCGATCACTGCGATGCAGGCGGAACAACTGCCCTGCGGCGTACTGGTTGGCCAGGTACGCGCCGGTCTCCGGGCGCAGCACCGGCTTCGGATCCGGATTGATCGGACCGGTCGGGTCGCAGTCGGGCAGCGACGGATCCAGGTCACAGGGATCCGGCGGCGTCACCGGCAGTTCCGAACGCAGGTACCAGTTGCCGTCGGCCTCATCCTTGAACAGGAAGTACTCGTACTGCCCGCCGACCGCACGGCCGACCAGGTCGAACTGCGCGTCGGACGCGCCGTTGATCTCGATCAGCTCGATGCCCTTGTCGGTCTGCGCGCCCTGGCCGCCGGCGTTGAGCACCCGCACATTGGCCTGCCCGGTCGCATCACCGGCGATCACCAGGCGGTCGGTCTGCGAGTCGTCCTCGCCAAGCACCGTGTTGAATACCAGCGTGCCGCCGTTACCGACGAACTCGTCCAGGGACAGCGTGTTGAAGCCGCCCGCGCCGTCGCCCAGCTTGACCATGCTGCCCGCATCCAGCTGCAGACGGCCGACACTGCTGTCGCCGGTCAGCTGCCAGGTGCTCTGCTCCCCCACCGCCACCGAGCTCGCATCGACGATGCGGCCGATCAGCGTGGCGCGGTTGCGCAGCGAGACATCCAGCTGGCCCGTGTAGGAGGTGCGATCGGCAATGATGTCGCCGGTCAGCGCCGCGTTCTCCACGTTGAAGCGCACAGCAACGTTGCCGACCTGCCCCTCCTCGCCATGCTTGACCAGCAGCAGCGTGCCATCGCCGGCAATCAGGCGCGCACCGTTGCGGATGTTGATCTCGGCGGATTCGCCGTCGACGTCGGCATCGGGACTGCCCCAGTCGACATCGGGATTGACCCAGATCGCCGGGCCGGTCTGCGACTCCAGGGTGGAATTGTCGACGTTCAATACCAGGTTGTCCGCACCCCGATATTCGAAGTACATGACGGCGCCGTTGCGGCTGGCCCGGATCGTCGAACCGTTGACGATGTCAGCCCTGCCCGCGCCCATACTCAGACCGACGTTGTGGTACCAGGCAGTGCTGTCGCGGTGTGCCACCTTCAGGTGGGAATTGTCCATCAGAAGGTACACGTCGCCCTGTCCACCGCGGCGGTCCGGGAACAAGGCGATGGCACCACCGATGGAATCGATCCGCGTGTTGTAGAGGCGTGCCGACGAATCGACCGAGATGTTGAACTGGGTCATGCCCAGGTCGATGCGGCTGTTGCGCGCGATCAGGCTGGAACCCGATTGCACGTGAATGTTCTGATTGGCATTGCGGACCAGCACATCCGCACGCGTGAGCACGACGTTGGAGCCGTAGGTCGCATTGATGCCGTAAGTGGACGCGTCGGTCACCGTCAGGTTGGACCCATTGGTCACCTGCCATGCTTCGATCGGATCCCCCTGCACCACCTCGTGATCCTCGCCGTTGAGGTTGCCGGCCAACGCGTGCTGCGCCAACGGCAGGGCCAGTGCCAGCAGCAGGCACTGCGAGAGCGGACGCAGGGCAAGGGAACGCCCGCCTGCGGCGGAACGATGGGCATGTTTCATGATGGATCTCCAGAGGGGGCACGTATGCGGCACAGCGTGCGTGCAGTACCTGGCATTCCCATCCATGCCCACGCGGAGCAATGGCGGGACTGTTGCAGGCAGCCGCTGTGTCGAAGGCGCGCAGTATCTGGAGACGCACGGGCGGGGCCCATGCAATTTGTTGCAAGGCGCGCCGCTTGTCAGGTTACGCGGCGATTCATCTGGAGGTGCGCGATGTGCGCCGGCTCAGAAGGGTTTGGCCAGCACCAGCCAGACGATCGGAATGAAGGCCAGCAGCGGGATTTCGTTGATCCAGCGCAGCGCGCGCGAGGACGGCAGAGGCCGGCCCTTGGCGACGCCCTTGAGCAGGCGGCCGGTCCAGCCGAAGTAGACCAGCAGCAGCACCACCAGGCCGAGCTTGGCATGCAGCCAGCCGGCACCGCCCGGCGCGACCATCGTCGGGAAGTCCGGAATGACCCGGTAGCCCAGCCACAACACCAGTCCCAGGACGAAGGCCAGGCCGAACATCGAGTGGCCGAAACGGTACAGACGCAGGCCCATCAGCTGCAGGCGCTCGACCACCGCGGGTTGTCCCGCCGCCTCGGCCAGGTTCACCAGGATGCGCGGCAGATAGAACACCGTCGCCATCCACGCCACCACGAACACGATGTGGAAGGTCTTGACCCAGTAGTAGCTCTGCATGCGCTCGCTCCAGCGGCTGGCGTAGGTGGCGGCCATTCTCGCATGGCGTGCCGGTGTACCGGCTGCGGTCGGCGCGACCGATCGACGCACGGCGAGCGGCAACGCCGTACGATAGGCGCCGTTTTCAACGAAACCTCCTTCTGCGTGGACAAGACCTACGACGCCGCCTACTTCCAGCGCTGGTACCGCCGGGCCGACATCGGCGGCAGCGCCCGCCTCGCCCGCAAGGTGGCATTGGCGGTGGCCAGTGCCGAGTACTACCTGGAGCGGCCGATCCGCAGCGTGCTGGACATCGGCTGCGGCGAGGGGGCCTGGCGCGCGCCGCTGCGGAAACTGCGTCCGAAGGTCGAGTATCTGGGCTTCGACAGCAGCGAGTACGCTGTGCGTCGCTATGGCCGGACCCGCAACCTGCATCTGGCCCGCTTCGGCGACTTCGCCTGGCTGCGGCCGTGCGCGCCGGTGGACCTGCTGGTCTGCTCGGACGTGATGCATTACGTGCCCGACCGCGAGCTGCGCGCCGGCCTGGCGGGCGTGGCCGAGCTGACCGGCGGCATCGCGTTCCTGGAGACCTTCGCAGCCGAGGACGCGTTCGAGGGCGACCACGAGGGCTTCCAGGCCCGCCCGGCAGGCTGGTATCGCCGGACGCTGGCCCGGCACGGCCTGCAGCCGGCAGGGTCGCACTGCTGGCTCGGCCCCGCCCTGGCAGGCGATGCGGCCGCGCTGGAACGGATGTGAATCCGGATTCATTATTTTCAGCCAACTTAACCTGCGGGACACCCGGATGGGATATGCTGCGCGGCAACATATGACCATACATATTCGGTCGTCATGCTCTATCAACTGCACGAACTGACCCGCAACCTGCTCGCCCCCTGGGTGCACCAGGCCCAGGCCAACGCCAAGTTCTTCGCCAATCCCGGCCACTGGTGGTCGCAGATGCCGGGTGCCGAACGCCTGGCGGCGGTCAACGAACTGTTCCATCGCATCGGCAAGGATTACGAGAAGCCCGAGTGGGGCATCAACGAAATCGAGGTCGAAGGCGAACGCGTGCCGATCGTCGTGCACGAGGAAGTGAGCAAGCCGTTCTGCAAGCTGCTGCGCTTCAAGCGTCACAGCAACGAAGCCGACCAGCTGCACACCATGCTCAACCAGCCCTTCGTGCTGGTGGTGGCGCCGCTGTCCGGCCATCACGCCACGCTGCTGCGCGATACCGTGCGCACGCTGCTGCGCGACCATCGTGTCTACGTCACCGACTGGGTCGATGCGCGCATGGTTGCGGCCAGCGAAGGTGATTTCGGCCTGGACGACTACATCGCCTACATCCAGCAGTTCATCCGCCACCTTGGCGTCGAGCGCCTGCACGTGGTCAGCGTGTGCCAACCGACCGTACCGGTGCTGGCCGCGGTGTCACTGATGGCCAGCCGTGGCGAGCCCACCCCGCGCACGCTGGTGATGATGGGCGGTCCGATCGACGCACGCTGCAGCCCCACCGCGGTGAACAATCTGGCGACCCAGAACCCGCTGTCCTGGTTCGAGAACAACGTCATCCACAGCGTGCCGGCCGGCTACCCCGGCGCAGGCCGTCGCGTGTACCCGGGCTTCCTGCAGCACGCCGGCTTCCTGTCGATGAATCCCAGCCGCCATTTCAGCTCGCACTGGGACTTCTACGCTGACCTGGTCAAGGGCGATCTGGAAGACGCCGACGCGCACCGCCGCTTCTATGATGAGTACAACGCGGTGCTGGACATGCCTGCCAGGTACTACCTGGATACCATCCGCGTGGTCTTCCAGGACTTCCTGCTGCCGCGCGGAGAGTGGGTGGTCAACGGCGAAAAGGTCGACCCTTCGGCGATCCGCGATACCGCGCTGCTGAGCATCGAAGGCGAACTGGACGATATCGCGGGCCTCGGCCAGACCGAAGCTGCGCAGGCGCTGTGTACGGGCATCCCGGCCGAGCGCCGCGAGCATTTCATCGTCGAAGGCGCCGGCCATTACGGCATCTTCAGCGGCCGCCGCTGGCGCGAGGTGGTGTACCCGAAGGTACGCGACTTCTTCGCGGCGCACGCAGAAGCGCCAGCGGCAAAAGCGAAGAAGAAGAGCAACGTCACCCCGCTGCGCCGCAAGGCGGGCTGACCCTGCACCGGGGGTCGGATCCCTTTCCAACGGAAAGGGCTCTGACCCCGGCACCCCGCTCGAACGGGGTCAGAGCCCTGTTCTGCGAACAGGGATCCGACCCCTCGTCGCTTACAGGCGCACCAGCAGGTTCTTGGCGATCAGGCCATGCAGCTTGCCAATGCCGCGTGCCAGGTGCAGCGTCAGCAGCAGCAGCAGGGCACCCGCCGCGGCGACCACGATCCCGACCAGCGGCGAGGCAGCCATCGGCAGCACGTTCACGCCATCAACGTACACGCCCGGGATTTCCCCGCTGAAGATCGCTGCCACCGGCGCCCAGATCAGTCCCAGCGACAGCGACAGCAGCGTCACCGCGATGGTGAAGTAGACGATGCCCAAGGGCAGCATCAGCACGAAGTACAACAGGGTCAGCCAGGTGCGGCCGTCCGTGAACATGTCGCCGATACGCTGCAGCCAACTGCGGCTGCGGTCGGTATAGCGCGGCCGCCGCGGCATGCGCTCGCCCAGCAGCGCCTCGACCAGGCGCCCCTCCAGCAGTGCCAGCCCGCGCACCGAACCGAAGAACAGCACGGTCAACGGCACGCCGATGATCAGGATCAGCAGGCCGAGCGACAGCGACAGGCCGGTCACCACCCAGGTGAAGAAGAAGATGCCGGTGGCCAGCGACAGCAGCATGTAGAACAGCGCGCCATAGGTGTGCGGATCGGCCACCACGCCAAAGAAGCGCGACAGCAGCGAGCGCGGCACCGGCACCGGCGGTGCCGCGGCCGGTTCCACACCACTGGCCTCGGCTGCCAC
This sequence comes from Stenotrophomonas genospecies 5, assembly GCF_054473825.1. Classification (NCBI taxonomy): domain Bacteria; kingdom Pseudomonadati; phylum Pseudomonadota; class Gammaproteobacteria; order Lysobacterales; family Lysobacteraceae; genus Stenotrophomonas; species Stenotrophomonas genospecies 5. The sequence continues at coordinate 207,673 of NZ_JBTMUW010000001.1, read as the reverse complement.
ACGCAGCACCGGCGCGGTGTCGGCGCGCGGCGTGCGCAGTGCGCGGTTCACGGTGACTTCCGTTTCGCGGTAGATCTCCGCCACTTCATCCGGCGCACCGTAGCTGCCGGCCACATCGGCAATCACCTCCGCCTCGCTGCGACCGGGCTGGGCGGCCAGCTCGGAACGCAGGTATTCCTCGGCGTCATACAGCGCGTCCTGCACCATCGCCGGATCGGCGCCCTGCAGCGCCTCGCGCAGCTGCGCCAGGTACTGCGGGATGGTGGTCGGCAGGGCGCGGCCTGCCAGGCTCGGGTCGTTCATTGCGGTACCCCCTCCAACACGGAATCGACGGAATCACGGGTGGCCTGCCAGGCCTGGCGCCACTGCGCCAGCACTTCGCGGCCACGGTCATTGATGCGGTAGTAGCGCCGGGGCGGCCCGCTGCTGGAGGGCTCGACATGGCTCTCCAGCAGGCCGCCGCTCTCCAGGTTGCGCAGCACCGGGTACAGCGCGCTCTGCTTGCCACTCAGCACGCCCTCGCCCACGCGCTCCAGCTCCTTGGCGATGAGGTACCCGTACAGCGGCTCGCCGGTACGGGCCAGCACCGCCAGCAGGGCCAGCGACACGGTTCCGGCGCTGAGCTCCTTCTGGAACTTCTTCAGGTGGATGTCGTCTTCCGACATGCCCGGCCCTCCACTACGTTGAAGTCCACAGTAGTGCGAAGTTCGGTATAGCGAATGTGTCGTTAGTCATCCTGCCGGTTGGCGTGGCCCTGCGCCTCGCGCAGAATCGAGGGCTCGTTCATGTTCCGGGGTTTCCATGCCGCACCGTCGTCGCCTTGCCCTGACCGCCCTCGCCCTGGCCTGCCTGTTGCCCTCGCTGGCCAGCGCAGCGACGCCCTACCGCAGCCCGCAGCAGATTCTTGACGCCTCGGCCGCCAGCGATTGGCGCACCCCCGACCCGGCCAACCTGCTGTACATGGATCTGCCTGCCGGCCGGGTGATCATCGAACTGGCGCCCCAGTTCGCACCACGCCATGTCGCCAACATCCAGACGTTCGCCCACGAGCACTTCTGGGACGGCACCAGCATCTACCGTTCCCAGGACAACTTCGTCGTGCAGTTCGGCGATGCCGACGCCGATGACCCGGCCAGGGCCAGGCCGTTCGGCAGTGCCGCGCGCAAGCTGCCGGCCGAGTTCGAGCGTGCCAGCGCCGGCCTGAAGGTGAGCGTGCTGCCGGACCGCGATGGCTGGGCGGCGCAGACCGGTTTCGTCGATGGCTTCCCGGTCGGGCAGGATCCGCAGGCCGGCAAGGCCTGGCTGGCGCACTGCTACGGCATGCTGGGGGCCGGTCGCAACAACGACGAGGACAGCAGCATCGGTGCCGAACTGTACGTGGTGACCGGGCAGTCGCCACGTCAGCTGGACCGCAACATCACCCTGGTCGGTCGCGTCCTGAAGGGCATGGAACTGCTCAGCGCGATCCCGCGCGGCCCGGCGCCGATGGGCTTCTATGAAGACCCGAAACTGCGCACGCCGATCATTTCGATCCGCCGTGCCAGCGACGTGGTGGCCGCCGAACGCACGCCGATCCAGGTGTTGCGTACTGATTCAAAGACTTTCGCCGATACGGTGGAGGCGCGACGCAATCGCGTGGATGATTTCTACAAGCGTCCGGCTGGGCATATCGATCTGTGCAATGTTCCGGTGCCGGTGCGGTGATGGGTTCCTGCACGTGACGCGTGCTGAAGGTGCTTCACTGTTCATGAGCGTCACTTTTCTTTGTACGCAAAGAAAAGTAACCAAAAGAAACGTTCCGCCGACCGCGAGCCGATGCGCGTTGCGCATCGGTACCCTGCGCTCCTCGGCCCGTCGAGGGACGGCGCGGGAACTCGCTGCGCTCAGACACCCGCGCCTCTTCGCCCTCGCCGGACCTGCGGTGCTCGGCTCGCTCAAGGCGGACCCAGATCAAAGTCCACAGCTGCACCCAGCAGATCCACGTCAAGCGTGGATGCTGTTGCTGTTGCTGTTGCTGGTGATCTTGACCTTCAGTCCGCCTTGAGCGAGCCGAGCATCGCAGGGGAATCAGGGGCGGAGAGGTGCCGATGTCTGAGCGCAGCGAGTTCGGCACCGTCCCCTGATTCACCGAGAAGCGCAGGGGACCGACGTGCGAAGCACGGCGGCTCGCGGCTTGGCGGCGCGTTTCTTTTGGTTACTTTTCTTTTCGCGCGAAAAGAAAAGTAACACCCATGAACAGTGAAGCACCCTCAGCACGCGCCACGCGCAAAACGCCAACGCATCAGCCCTTCTGACTCACCGCCACGCTACCCAGAATCAACGCACCCGCAATCAGCATCTGCAGCGTCACCGGCTCACCCAGGAACAACCACGCGAACGCCGCACCGAACAGTGGAATCAGGTAGGTCACCGTGGATGCACGCGACGGGCCGATGCGGCCGATCAGACGGTAGAACATCAGGAACGCCAGCCCGGTGCAGGCCACGCCCAAGGCAATCGCCGCGCCCCACGCCTTGAGCGGAATCGCGGCCTGCGGCCAATGGCTCACCGCCATCGGCAGCATCCACAGCGAGGCGCAGGACAGCGTCGCCGCCGCCGCGGCAGCAGACGGCAGGCCCGCCATGTGCCGCTTCACCAGGTTCACCCCCAGTCCGTACAGCAGCGATGCCGCGGCGCCGGCCAGCACGGCCGTGCCGATGCCCAGGCCCGAGACCTTGGCCGTCGCCAGCACCACCACGCCGGCAAAGCCGACCAGCAACGCACCCGCGCGACGCACACCGATCTTCTCGCCGAAGAACAGGAAGGCGATGAGCGCGGCGAACAGGACCGTCATCGCATTGCAGATCGCACCGATCGCCGCCGGTGCGTGCTCGGCGGCGTAGGCGAACAGCACGAACGGCAACGCCGAGTTGACCAGGCCGATCGGCGCCAGCCACAGCCAGCGCCGCGGCGGGAACTGCGCCCGCGCGCGCCACAGGAACGGCAGCAGTACCAGTGCCCCCAGCAGCAGACGCACCTCGACCAGGGCGAACGGGCCGAACGATGGCACCGCCACCCGCATGAACAGGAACGAGCACCCCCAGATGGCGCCCAGCAGGGTCAACTCCAGCGGCGTGCGCCAGTCGCGCTCGGCCGCCTGTGGGACCGCATTCATGCCCTGCCTCCGTCCATCATCCACTCCTCGGTTGGTACAACAGGATCAGACGCAGACGCCCGCCGCACAAGCGCGTAGTATCGCTGCCAGCCACAAATATGGTTTGAGGCTGGACATGCAGCTACGCCCTTCCCTGCTCCCTGCCCTGGCCGTGTTCGCGGTCGCCGCGCGCCACCAGAACTTCGCCCAGGCCGCGCAGGAACTGCACCTGACCGCCAGCGCGGTCAGCCACCATGTCCGCCGCCTGGAAGAGGTGCTGGAAACCCGCCTGTTCCTGCGCCATGCCCGCGGCGTGCGGCTGACCGCCGAAGGCCGGCAGCTGGCCGACGCCGCCAGTGCGGCGTTCACCGATGTCGCCGCCGTCGCCCACAACCTGCATCCGGATGCGGACAGCGTGCCGCTGCGCATCACCACCCTGCGCTCGCTGTCGTACTGCTGGCTGCTGCCACGCCTGCCGCGCTTCACCCAGGCGCATCCGCACATTCGGGTGGAACTGCACACCGGCAGCGGCCTGGACCGCTACGACGACAACGGACCGGAGGTGGGCATCCGCTATGGCCTGGGCCAGTGGCCGGGGCTGCACGCGCAACACCTGATGGACGACAGCCTGTTCCCGGTCGCCTCGCCGGCGCTGCCGGGCGTGGAAGCCCTGCACGATCCGGCGCGCATCGCCGAGCTGCCGCTGCTGACCGATCTCTCGCCGCAGGGCTGGCGCGACTGGTTCCGTCATGCGGGCGTACGCCCGCCCTCGCCGCTGCCGCCGATGCACACCTTCGCCGACAGCACCGATGCGATGCGGGCCGCGGTGTATGGCATGGGCGCGGTGCTGGCGCGCACCCACATCGCCCAACCCTACCTGCAGCGCTACGAGGTGGTGCGGCTGCCTGGGCCCGCCCTGAAGGCCCGCTATGCGTATTACGTGGTGCATGCCGAAGGCCAGCCGCCCAGCCCTGCCGCACGCCTGTTCATCGATTGGCTGCTGGCCCAGGCACAGGACGACCGCACACCGATCCCGGCACTGCCCGACAGTCTGCTCGGCCGCGCGCCCACGCCCGGCTGACCAGGCCCTCACCCGGTCTTTGCCCATCGCTGGCTACGCTGCGGATACCTCCACAACGACCTGCATCTGCCATGGCCCTGCTGCGAATGCGCATTACTGGAACCGAAGACGACGCCCGTGCGATCAGCGACCTGCTGCTGGGCCTGGAAGGCATCGAACATGTCGAGGAAACCGACGATCTGATGCCACACATGGACGACGATGACTCCAGTTCGGCAGGACTGTCCGATGACATCGGTCCGGGCATCCACGAACTGGAGGTGGAGGTGGGCAACGAAAGCACCGCGCAGAAGGTTCGTGACGCGGTGCAGGAGCTTGCGCTGGAGCTGGACGTGTTCGTCGAATACGAGACCGACGAAGGCTGAGCATCGCCGGGCGTGGCCCGGCGAACCCGCGCGTTACGGCGTCCGACGGCGGCGACGCAACCCCGCCCTCACACCCCATCCTGCGATCAATGCCAGTACCGCGACCGGCAGCAATGCAGCCGCCGCACGGATCAGGAAGGCGATACTGGTACTGAGGATGCTGCCCGACTCGCTCAGCGCATCGCCGATCTCGCTGCGGCCGCGCTCGCCGGAGGTGGTACCGAAGTGCAGCGTCAGCAGCTGCGTATCGATGCGGCGACGCTGCTGCGCGGCGTCCTTGCTGGCCTGCTCCACCCCCGCCTCGATCTCCGACAGGCGCGTGCTGATCGCCAGCAGATCCTCGATCTTCAGACCGCCACGGTCCTGGTAGGCGAGCAGGCGTGCGTGTTCCTTCTCCAACCGTGCCTTGGTCAACGCGGTATCGGCCACCTGCTGTGCAAGATCCTCGGCGCGGGTGGTGCGCGACTGCAGTGTGCCGCCCTCGCCCGCCAGGCCGATCAGGGGCTCCACGCCCTTCGGCGCGATGCGCACACGGACCTCGCCGCTGGGCGAATCGCCACTGCGCTGGTCCACATGCAGCACCGCACAGTCGCCGAACTTCGCACTCTGGCAGGCCTGCGCGACCTGCTGGATGCGCGGCGCGATCGCTTCCGCGTCCAGCTGTACCTGTACGTCGTGTTCATAGGCCAGGAAGGCGCCTTCGGGCGACGCCACGGCTTCGGCTGTGGCACCACCGCCGCCGGCCGCGTGCTCCACCTTCGCGCAGGCCGCCAGGGCCAGCACGAGTGCCGGCACGGTCAATGCGCCCACCCATCCATGCCGGACCGTCACGCTGCGGCTCCGTCGTAGGAGGTCACCGACAGGCCGGCCAGGTCGACCTGCGGCAGGCAGCGTACGTTGACCGCCACCATGGCCGCACCGCTGCGCGGATCCACGGCCTCGCTGTACGGTGCAGTGCCGCACTCGCGGCAATGGTGGTGGTCGATGTGGTGCCTGTTGAACTGGTAGGTGGCCACATCGGCTGGATCGGTCTGCAGCTGGAATGCCTCGCGCGGCGCAAACCACAGCAGGCTGCCGCGGCGGCGGCATATCGAGCAGTTGCAGTCGATGACGTCGCTGATCGGGGCCTCGGCCTGCACCGTGAATGCGATCCTGCCGCAATGGCAGCTTCCCTGGTATTCCATGTCCTTTTCTCCGCTGGCGGGTCCGTGTAGGTGCCAATGGTAATCCTATGGCACGGGGACAAAGCAGCCCTGGCGGCCTATGCTCGGGGTTTGACCCCGTACAGGAACGCCGATGCGCCCGCATCTTCTTGCCCTCGCCCTGGTCGCCGCCCTCGCCGGCTGCCAGCAGGCCGACGCCCCGCCCTCCGGTTCCACCTCCGCCGCCAGCCAGCAGGCCGGTGACGCGGCAGCCGATGCGGCCTTTGCCGATCTGTCCAAGCGCGCCCTGGACACCTGGATGCAGTTGTCCCCGGTCAGCGCCACCCAGATCGGCGACCACCGCTACGACAGCGAGATCGACGACCTGAGTGCTGCCGGCCAGCAGAAGACTGTCGCCGCCTACAAGGCATTGCTGGGCGAGCTGGACAGGATCGACGTGGCCAAGCTGGGCCGGGAGAACCAGGTCGATGCCGCCATCCTGCGCAACCAGCTGCAGTCGGAAATCTGGAACGCCGAAGTGCTGCAGTCCGGCAAGTGGGATCCGCAGCTGTACAACGGCATCGCCGGCAGCGCGATCTACGGCCTGATGGCACGCGAGTTCGCGCCGCTGCCGGAACGGCTGAAGTCGGCCACCGCGCGCATGGAAAAGCTGCCGGCGATCTTCGCCCAGGCCCGCGAGAACCTCGATCCGGCGCGTGTGCCGAAGATCCATGCCGAGACGGTGGCCAAGCAGAACAAGGGCATTCTCAGCATCGTCGATACCTTCATCACCCCGCATATCGGCGAACTGCCGCAGGCCGACCAGCAGCGCCTGCAGGCCGCCATCGATGGCCTGAAGAAGGCCGTGGACGAGCAGCAGACCTGGCTGGACAAGACCCTCGTGCCGAACGCGAAGGGTGATTTCCGCATCGGTGCGGAGAAGTACGACCAGAAGCTCAAGTTCGCCCTCAGTTCTTCGCTGTCGCGGCAGGAGATCGGTGAGCGCGCGCGTGCCGAGCTCAAGCGCGTGCGCGAAGACATGTACGGCATCGCGCAGACGGTGCTGAAGGACAAGCCGGGCGCGCCGGAGATGCCGGCGCAGCCGACCGACGAGCAGCAGCAGAAGGCCATCGAGGCCGCGCTGGAACTGGCCTACGCCGACAAGCCGGCACGTGACAAGGTGGTCGACGACGCCAAGGCCGCGCTGGACCAGTCAACCGCGTTCGTGCGCGAGCACGACCTGATGACGCTGCCGGATGCGCCGGTGGACATCATCCTGATGCCGGAATTCCAGCGTGGCGTGGCCGTGGCCTACTGCGATTCGCCGGGCCCGCTGGACAAGAACCTGAAGACCTTCTACGCGGTGTCGCCGATTCCCGACGACTGGAACGACAAGCAGGTCGATTCCTTCCTGCGTGAGTACAACTCGCGCATGATCCACCTCCTGAGCATCCATGAGGGCACGCCGGGCCATTACCTGGAAGGCTGGCATTCGGCCAAGTTCCCCTCGACCCTGCGCGCGGTACTGCGGTCGGGCCTGTTCGCCGAAGGCTGGGCGGTCTACACCGAGCGCATGATGCAGGAGCAGGGTTACCTCGACAACGATCCGCTGTTCCACCTGGTGCAGCTGAAGTTCTACCTGCGCACGATCTCCAACGCCATCCTCGACCAGGGCGTGCACGTGGACAACTGGGATCGCGAGAAGGCGATGCACCTGATGACCCACGACGCGTTCCAGCAGGAGAGCGAAGCGGCCGGCAAGTGGGTGCGCGCGCAGCTGACCTCGGCGCAGCTGCCGACCTACTTCGTGGGTGCGCAGGAGCACTTCGACACCCGCAAGGCGATGCAGGACAAGCTGGGCGACAAGTTCAACCTGAAGGCCTACCACGACCAGATGCTGTCCTACGGCGCACCGCCGGTGCGCTTCGCCCGCCAGCTGATGCTGGACCAGCCCATCGAGTAAGCGGCTGCGCTGGATGTGGATGATGAACGGCCCGGGCAACCGGGCCGTTCTTCTTTGCGCCGCATCCACGCCCTGCGCGGAACGGCCGCAGCCGAAACGGCTACTGGTCGGCCGCCACGAACCCGCCGGTCTGCCGTGCCCACAGCCGCGCATACAGACCACCGGCCGCGATCAGCTCGGCATGGCTGCCGGTTTCCACGATCCGGCCCTGGTCCATGACCACCAGACGGTCCATGCGCGCGATGGTCGACAGCCGATGCGCGATCGCGATCACCGTCTTGCCTCCCATCAGTTCGTCCAGGCTGTCCTGGATCGCGGCTTCCACTTCCGAATCCAGCGCCGACGTCGCCTCGTCCAGCACCAGGATCGGCGCGTCCTTCAGCAGCACCCGGGCAATGGCGATGCGCTGGCGCTGGCCGCCGGACAGCTTCACCCCACGCTCGCCGACATGTGCGTCGTAGCCACGGCGCCCCTGCCCGTCCGCCAGCGTGTCGATGAACGCTTCCGCACGCGCCTTGGCGACCGCAGCACGCAACTGATCATCGGTGGCATCCGGGCGCCCGTACAGCAGGTTGTCGCGGATCGAGCGGTGCAGCAGCGAGGTGTCCTGGGTCACCACGCCGATCTGTTGGCGCAGGCTCTCCTGTGTGACATGCGCGATGTCCTGGCCGTCGATCAGGATGCGGCCGCTTTCCAGGTCATACAGCCGCAGCAGCACATTGACCAGGGTCGACTTGCCGGCACCGGAGGGCCCGACCAGGCCGATCTTCTCGCCCGGCTTCACCACCAGGTCCAGGCCGGCGATCACGCCGCCCTTCTTGCCGTAGTGGAAATGGACATCCTGGAAGTGCACGCCGCCCTGGGTGACCTGCAGCGGCACGGCGTCCTCACGGTCCTGCACGGTCAGCGGCTGGGCGATGGTGGTGATGCCGTCCTGCACCGTACCGATGTCCTCGAAGATGCCGTTGATGGTCCACATGATCCAGCCCGACATGTTGTGGATGCGGATGACCAGGCCCGTCGCCAAGGTGATCGCGCCGACGGTGATGTGGCCACCGTTCCACAGCCACAGTGCCAGGCCACAGGTCCCGGCGATCAGGAAGCCGTTGACGATGGCGATGGCCAGGTCCATGCCGGTCGTCACCCGGGTCTGCGCGCGGTGCTTGACCGCCAGCTCCTGGATCGACTCGGCCACGTAGGCCTGCTCGCGGCCGCCATGGGCGAACAGCTTCAGCGTAGGAATGTTGGTGTAGCCATCGACGATGCGACCCATCGCCTTGGAGCGTGCTTCCGAGGCGATCCATGCCCGCTCCTTCGCGCGCGGCACGAAGTAGACCATGATCACTGCATAGGCAATCAGCCACAGCAGCAACGGCATCATCAATCGCCAGTCGGCCTGTGCGAACAGATACAGCGCGGTGCCGGTATAGACCACGATGTACCAGAGCGAGTCGACCATCTGCACAGCGGATTCGCGCAGCGACGTCCCGGTCTGCATCACCCGGTTGGCGACGCTGCCTGCGAAGTCGTTCTGGAAGAAGCTCAGGCTCTGACGTACCACGTAGTTGTGCATCAACCAGCGCGAACGATTGCTCAGGCCTGGCACGATGGCCTGGTTGACCAGCAGGTTGTGCAGGCCGACCAGCACCGGGCGCGCGATCACGGTGATGAACAGCATCCAGCCCAGCTCATTGGCGTGACGTTTGAAAAAGCCGGCGCCGGGCTGCTCGGCGACCATGTCGACGATGCGGCCCAGGTAATCGAACATCGCCACTTCCACCAGCGCCAGCAGCAGGCCAGCAATCAGCGTGGCCAACAGCACCGGCCACACCGGCCGGAGGTAGTGCAGGTAGAACGGCAGCACCCTGCGCGGCGGCATGCGCCCGTCCACGGGCGGGAACACCGGAATCAGGGATTCAAACCAACGGAACATTGCATTCCCTCGCCTCTTGCAACCGACGGAGTATCCCATGCCGGATGTGTACGCCAACCGACGATGCGCGGTGCCGGTAGCGCCGGCCCGTGTTCGCCGGGCATGGCCCGGCGCTACCGATCATGCGGCGTCAGTTGACCGGGGTGAACAGCAGGTCCTGGAAGTCGAAGCTGAAATCGGTCAGGTCGGAGATCGGCTGCATGCGCACCTCGCGCACCTTGCCATCCGGGTCGAGACTGATGTTCACGAAGGCATCGGCATTGAGCGAACGGTCGTCCCAGCGCACGATGAAGGTGTCGTGCTGCCAGTGCTCCAGCCGGCCGCTCAGCTGCGCGGTCTTCATGAAGCGCAGGCGCAGCCCCTTGCCTTCCGTGCTGATCTGCATGTCGCCATACCAGCGGTCGCGGAAGGTGCCGGTGTAACCGGCCAGCGGCAGCGAGGGAGTGCTGCCCCTGACACGCGCTGCCTGGTGCTTGGCCCAGGCCTCATCGGCCTTGTCCTGGCCCTTGGCCACGGCCTTGGCATAGGCGTCCACCCAGTCGTGCTTCTCCGCACTCAGATAGGCATCGAGCACGCTCAGCGTGATCGCGTTGAACGCAGCGCCCACTTCCTGGTTGGTCAGCACCACGACCCCCAGCTTCTCGCCCGGCACCAGCGTCAGCCGCGAGACCATGCCCGGCCAGCCACCGGTGTGCCAGACCAGCTTCTGCCCGCGGTAATCGCTCAGGCTCCAGCCTTCGCCGTAACCGGCGAAGTTCGGCCGCGCCGGTGCCAGCTCCGGCACGCTCGGCGCCGGAATCGACTGCGGCGTGATCATGCGCCACATCTGCTGCTGGCTCTTCGCGGTGAACAGCGGGCTGCCATCGGCCAGCGCGCCCTCGGCCAGCTGCACCTGCATCCAGCGCGCCATGTCGTGCGCGCTGGAATAGATGCCGCCGGCCCCGGCATTGTTCGACCAGGTCAGCGGTGCGACGGTGCGCAGATCCTTGAAATCGTACTTGGCGTGTCCGACGGCCGCCTTGTCGCCGGGCCGCAGGTGGTCGGCGTTGTAGCGCGTGCCCGCCATGCCCACCTTGTCGAAGATGCGGGTCTGCAGGAACTGCTGGTAGCTCATGCCGGAAACGTGCTCGATCACCTGCTGGGCGACGGCGTACAGGATGTTGTCGTAGGCATAGCTCTCGCGGAATCCCCCTTTCAACGGCACCTTGCCCAGCCGCTCCACCACTTCGGCATTGCTGTAGGCGGTGGCCGGCCAGAACAGCAGGTCGCCCGCGCCCAGGCTGAGGCCGCTGCGATGCGAGAGCAGGTCACGGATCGTCATCTGCCCGGTCACGAACGGATCGGACATGCGGAACGACGGCAGGTGGTCAATCACCTTGTCGTCCATCTTCAGCTTGCCGTCCTCGGCCAGCAGGTTCAGCGAGGTGGCGGTGAACGCTTTGGTATTGGAGGCGATCGCGAACAGGGTATCGGCCTGCACAGGATCCGGCCTGCCCTGCTCACGCACGCCCCAGCCGCGTTCCAGCACCACCTTGCCGTCCTTGACCACGGCAACGGCGATGCCCGGCACGTCGAACTGCGCACGCACGCGCTCGACGGTCGCATCCAGATCCTGCAGCTGCGGGGGCGTTGCAGCATTCGCCATGGTCGTGCAGGCCAGCAGCACGGCTCCTCCAATCCAGGTATTCATCCAGAACCATCTCCGAGCAGGGGTCGCGGCCATGTGCAGGCCATCACCGGGGTTTCGCGGGATGGTAACGGTCGCCGGCGCATCGTGCCCTGTGCCATAGGAGGGGTGCCATGGACGAGAACGGCCGATCAAGCAGTGGATCCACCATCATTCCGTGCCTGCGCTACCGCGACGCGCTGGCGGCGATCGACTGGCTGCAGCGCGCGTTCGGCTTCCAGGCGCAGGCGGTGTACGCCGATGGCGACGTGGTGTTCCACGCGCAGCTGGTGTTCGGGCACGGCATGATCATGCTGGGTTCGACCAGCAACGACAGCGCGTGGTCGAAGCTGGCGGTGATGCCTGACGAAACAGGGGGCCGCCAGACCCAGAGCGCCTGCGTGATCGTCAGCGACGCCGACGCGCACTATGCGCGGGCCAAGGCGGCCGGCGCGCGCATCGTGATCGACATTGCCGACCAGGCATACGGCGGCCGTGGCTACGCCTGTGCCGATCCGGAAGGCTACGTGTGGTGGTTCGGCAGCTACGATCCCTGGCGCGCGGACCACCGCCAGTGACCGCGCCGGCACCCGCCCCCATCCGCTGCGGCATCGGCGGCTGGGTGTTCCCGGAATGGCGCGGCGGCATGTTCTATCCGCCCGGCCTGCCGCAGCGGGAGGAACTGGCGCACGCCAGCCGTGCCCTGCGCTGCATCGAGATCAACGGCACCTTCTATCGCACCCCGACCCCGGCCCAGTGCGCGCAGTGGGCGTCGCAGACTCCTGCCGGCTTCCGTTTCTCCCTGAAGGCACCCCGCTATCTGGTGCAGCGTCGCGACCTGTCCGGCACCGTCGAGGCCGCCGCGCCGTTCCTGCAGGCAGCGATCGCCCTGGGCGACCGCCTCGGGCCGCTGCTGTGGCAGTTCGATCCCCGCCATCCTGCCGATGCCGGGGCACTGGACGCGCTGATGGCCCAGCTGCCGAAGCAGCTCGATGGCGTGGCGCTGCAGCACGCTGTTGAAATCCGCAATCCGCAGGTGCACAGCGCATCCCTGGTCACTGCCGCGCGCAGGCACGGGGTGGCGTTGGTCATCGAAGACAGCGACGAAGCCCCGCTGCACGGCGACGTCACCGCCAGCTTCGTCTACGCGCGCATCAAGCGCAGCCAGGCCCGTCTGCTGCAGGGGCTGCCTGCCGCCACGCAGCAGCGCTGGGCCGAACGCGCCCGGCGCTGGGCCGTCGGCGAGCCGGTCGACGACCTGCCATGCCTTGCCGGATCCGCCCCATCGACGCCACGAGAGGTGTACCTGCTCTGCATCGGTGCCGGCAAGGCACGCAATCCGGCCGCGGCGATGGCCCTGCAGCGGCGGCTGGACGACCTGCTCGGGTCTCAGGGGCGGTAAACGCGGCCAGGATCGAGCTGCCGACGCCCAGCGGTCACCGCCTTGCCGCACAATAGGCGGATGAGCACGCCCGACACCCGCAAAGCACTTTGGCAGATCCACTTCTGTGTCCTGTTGTGGGGCGTCACGGCCATCCTGGGCAAGCTGATCACCTTGCCGGCGCTGCCGCTGGTGTGGTGGCGCATGCTGCTGGTGACGGCGATGCTGGCACTGCTGCCACGGGTGTGGCGCGGCCTGCGCACGCTGCCGTTGCGGGTGGTGGCCGGATACGCCGGCATCGGTGCGCTGGTCGCCCTGCACTGGCTGACGTTCTATGGTGCGGTGAAACTGGCCAATGCCTCGGTGGCGGCGACCTGCATCGCGCTGGCACCGGTGTTCACCTCGATCATCGAGCCGTGGGTGGCCAAGCGTCCGTTCCAGCTGCGCGAACTGGCGTTCGGATTGGCGGTTCTGCCGGGCGTGGCGCTGGTGGTGGGGGGCGTGCCGGATGGCATGCGGCTGGGGGTTCTGGTTGGCGCGCTGTCTGCACTGCTGGTGGCGGTGTTCGGCTCGCTCAACAAGCGCATGGTCAGCCACGCCGATCCGTTGACGGTGACTGCGCTTGAACTGGGGGCCGGCACCCTGACCCTGACCCTGCTTGCGCCGCTGATGCCCTACCTGCTGCCGGCCCTGGCCAGCCCGCTGTGGGAGGTGCCGGACCTGCACGACGGCATCCTGCTGCTGGTACTGGCGGGTATCTGCACCCTGCTGCCGTTCGCCCTCGCCCTGGTCGCGCTGCGCCACCTCAGCGCCTACACCGTGCAGCTGGTGACCAACCTGGAACCGGTGTATGCGGTGCTGCTGGCGGTACTGCTGCTGCGCGAGCAGCACGAAGTCACTCCCTGGTTCTACCTGGGCGTGGCGATCATCGTCGGTGCAGTCTTCCTGCATCCGCTGCTGAACCGCCGCAAGCCGTTGCAGCATCCGGAAATCCTCGGCACCGCGGAGGCCCGCAACGTCGCTGAATGAGCGGGCACGTCACCGCCGCGGCCAGTGCCATGCCGGCGCGTCCAGCAGGCCTTGCCCGCTCAGCAGCGTGCGGCCGTGTTCCTTGTGCAGATGCACGGAATGGCATGCGGGCGCCTGCTCCAGAGCGGCGATCAGGCGGCTGGCGTGCGACACCACCCACACCTGGCTGCGTGAACTGGCCGCCACGATCAGCCGCGCCAACGCAGGCAGCAGGTCAGGATGCAGGCTGGTTTCCGGTTCGTTGAGCACCATCAGCGGCGGCGGCCGCGGCGTATGCAGGGCAGCGGCCAGCAGCAGGAAACGCAGCGTGCCGTCGGACAGTTCGGCCATCGACAGCGGCCGCAGCAGGCCGGGCTGGTGGAACCGCAGCACCATCCGTCCATCCAGCACCTCGAATCCCACCGAAGCCCCGGGAAAGGCATCGTCCACCGTGCGAGCCAGCGCGACCGGGTCACCGTTTTCCAGGATGGTCACCCACGCTGCGGCCAGATCGCGGCCATCGTGGTGCAGCACCGGGGTACGCGTGGCCATCGCCGGCTGCCGTGCCGGGGCATCGGCATCGCTGCGGAAGTGATCGTAGAAGCGCCAGCGCCGGATGTAGTCGCGCAGGGCGAAGGTCTCCGGCATGCGCTGCGGATCAGCTACCTGGGTGAACAGGCTGTCGAACAGCGACAACCGGTCGTCCAGCACATCCCAGCCACGTGCATGGCGCTGCCGCACCATCCCGCCCCGGCGATCCACCAGCTGACTGGCTGTGCGCAGGAAGGGACCGGCCCAGATTGCTTCGGCCTTGATCTGCGGGTCCAGGGCGAATGCCGACAGGCTGGGCGGCGGGTAACCGAGGTCGATGGCGTAGCCGTAGTCATCGGTGGTGAAACCCAGTCTGAGGCCTACCGGCTCCTGTCGCGGCCCTCCCTGCAGCGGAATCTCGCCTGCAGCTACCCGGCGGTCGATCCTGCCGGGCCCTGCCCACAGCGCCGAGCCCAGCCCACCCTCGCGCGCCAGCGCTGAGGCCACCCCGCCCTGGGCGGTTTCAGCCAGCAGGCGCAGCGCCCGATACAGGCTGGACTTGCCGCTGCCGTTGTCGCCGGTGATCACGTTCAGCTGCTGCAACGGCAGCACCAGCGTATGCAGCGAGCGATAATTGGCGACGGCCAGGGTCTGCAGCATGGTGGTCATCCTTGGAAACAAGGCAACCATGGTGACCCGGAGCGTTCGCACCCGCTGCGACCCGGCGCCATGCAGCGATGGGGCCGCCGGTTGCGGACGGCCGGCTCAGTCCGCGAACTCCACGCGGTTGCGTCCGTTGCCCTTGGCCCGGTACAGCGCCGCGTCGGCACGGGCCAGGGTCTGGTCGACACTGTCGCCGGCGCGATGCATGGCCACGCCGATGCTGACCGTAACCGGAAAGCCGAGCGGCAGGTTGCCCACGGCCATACGCAGGAACTCGCACTGCACGCCTGCCGCGTGGAGATCCGTGTCCGGCATCACCGCCACGAATTCCTCGCCGCCATACCGCGCCGCCGTTCCGCCGCCGGCGAAATGCGCGCGCAGCAATGCCCCCAGTTCGGCCAGCACACGGTCACCGGTCGCATGCCCGTGGAAATCATTGATGCTCTTGAAGTGGTCGATGTCCAGCAATGCCACGCAAACCTGTCGTGGCTGGCCATCGGCATCGGCGAGGGACTCTTCCAGCGCGACCGCCATCGCCCGCCGGTTCGGAAGCCCGGTCAGTGCATCGGTACGGCTCTGTTCGGCCAGATCCGCGTTCTGTGCCAGCAGCACATCGTGATACTCGGACAACAGGCGTTCGTAGTCATCGCGTTCCAGCATGTGCTTCTGGATGTCCAGTGCAAAGCGGCGCAGCTCCATCACCAGCATCACCTGCCGTGACAGCGCACTGAGTGCCTCGGCCTTGGCCCGTTCCAGATGCTGCGGGCGCGCATCGAACACGCACAGCGTCCCCAGCGGCAGTCCGTCGGAACTGATCAGCGGTGCGCCGGCGTAGAAGCGGATGTGCGGATCGCCCACCACCACCGGATTGTCGTGGAAGCGCACGTCCTGCAGTGCGTCCTCGACCACCATCACCTCCTGCGGCTGCAGGATCGCATGGCCGCACATCGATTCGCTGCGCAGGGTCTCGGTGGCATCGATGCCCTGGATCGACTTGAACCATTGCCGTTCAACGTCGATCAGCGTGACGGCCGCCATCGACGTGCCGCAGACCGCCTTGGCGATCACCACCAGATCGTCGAACGATCTCTCGCGTTCCGAATCAAGGATGCGGTAGCGGTACAGCGCTTCCAGGCGAAGCGCTTCATTGGCGGGCTTGTCGGGCTTGATCATGCAGCGTCATGTTCCGGCAGGTCTCGGCGGAGTCTATCCGATGCGCGGCCGGGCCGACGTCCGACCGCTGTCGTTTACCAGTCCTGCTGCTGCGGCAGCAGGCCGTGCAGCTCCTGCTCGGTCAGGTTGCGCCACTGGCCCGGCTTCAGCGCACCGATCTTGATGTTGTCGATGCGGACGCGGCGCAGCTGGGTGACGCGGTAACCGAACTCCGCCGCCATCAGGCGGATCTGCCGGTTCAGGCCCTGCTCCAGGGTGATGCGGAACCCGAATTTGGCGATGCGCGAGGTGCGGCAAGGCAGGGTCATCTGGTTGTGGATGCGCACACCACGGGCCATGCCGCGCAGGAACTCGTCGGTGACCGGCTTGTTCACCGCCACCAGATACTCCTTCTGGTGGCCATTCTCGGCACGCAGGATCTGGTTGACGATGTCGCCATTGCTGGTCATCAGGATCAGTCCTTCCGACTCCTTGTCCAGGCGGCCGATCGGGAAGATGCGCTGCTCGTGGCCGACGAAGTCGACGATGTTGCCCTTCACCGAGCTTTCGGTGGTGCAGGTAACGCCGACCGGCTTGTTCAGCGCGATGTAGACGTGGCGGCGCGCGCCCGGCTTGCGTGCGGTACGGGCACGCAGCGGCTGGCCGTCGACCAGCACCTGGTCGCCCTCGCCGACCACGGCACCGGTGCCGGCCGGATGGCCGTTGACGGTGACCCGGCGGGCGGCGATCAGGCGGTCGGCCTCGCGACGGGAGCAGAAGCCGGTATCGGCGATATGTTTGTTGAGTCGGGTGGTCATCGCCCTATTATCCGGCATCACCGCCCTGTCAGGTTCATGCCGGTGCGGGTGGATCCAGTTCTTCGCCGTCGAACACCCGGTTGCGGCCCGCGCGCTTGGCCACGTACATGGCATGGTCGGCCCGCCGCAGCAGCGCGGCCAGGTCGTCCTCGCCCGGCCGCCACTGGGCCAGGCCGATGCTGGCGGTCACCTCCAGCCCCGGCACCTGCAGGGCCTGGCAGGCCTCGGTGATGCGCTGGCGCAGGCGCTCCAGCCGCGCCGCCGCCGCCTCGCGCGGCATGCCCGGCATCAGCAGCAGGAACTCCTCGCCGCCCATCCGCACCACCTGGTCCTGGCTGCGCACGGCGGCCCGCAGCGCACGGGCCACGGCGACCAGCACCTGGTCACCGACCTCATGCCCGTGGCGGTCGTTGATGTCCTTGAACAGATCAATGTCGAGGAAGCCGATCACCATCGGGCCACGCTCGCGATCCACCCGTTCCAGATGATGGCCGAGCTCGCGCAGGCCGGCGCGGCGGTTGGGCAGCCCGGTCAGGCCGTCGGTCTCGGCCAGCTGGCGCATCTCGTCACGCTGCTGGCGCAGGCGTCCCAGCCGCAGGTTCAGGGCGTAGGCCGCCATCATCAGCAGCCAGGTGATCGCCAGCTGCAGCGCCTCCACCCGGTACTCCAGCAGCCATTCCGCAGCACAGGCGTCGGCGCCGATCAGCACCAGCATCGGCGCCAGCGCCGCCAATCCAGCCAGTGCCCAGCGGTCGCCACGCCACCGCGCCCCTATCCCCATCAGCAGGGAGACGCCGCAGCCGGCCAGGTAGGTCACCTGCAGCCCCTGCGCGACCCATCCGAGCTGATCCCAGCGCAGCCACGGCACCAGCGCGGCTACGCCCAGCAGGGCCCACAGGACCATCTGCTGGAGCAGGCGTGACTTCGGCCACAACCGGTCGCCACCGTTCAGCCACCACAGGGCAGGCAGCACCAGTGCCTGGCTCGCTGCCGTCAGCGCCAGCAGCCACCAGGCGCCCCGCGTGCCGACCGGCAGCCACGGCTCCGGATAGCCGCTGAGGCCCCCTAGGATGGCCTGCCACAGCACCAGCACGCCGGTACCCGCGATATACACCAGGAAGGTGCGATCACGGGTGGTCAGATAGGCCATCAGCGCCGACAGCGCCAAGGCCAGCGCCACCGCGATGCAGGCCGCGCGGACCAGCAGCCGCGCAGTGTCGTTCTGCTGCACCGGGCTGGGTGCGCCGAGCCGCAGCGTCGGAACCCAACGATCCTTCAGCGGCGTCTGCCACGAGACCAGGAACGGCTCGTGACTGCCGGCCGGCGGCACCGCAACCAGGCCCACGCCGGCACGGAAACGCGAGTCGCGGGTACGCGCATCATGCATGTCGCCGCAGATCTCGCGGTCGCCGTGCCGTACCTGGACCTCGCCCGCGAACACATTGAACACATCCAGCGCCTGGGGTTCGCCCGACCAGCCCGCCGGCGGCGCCGGCACCCGCACCTGCTGGCGTGGCCCGGCCAGCATCTGCGCAGTACAGGCG
Source organism: Stenotrophomonas genospecies 5 (assembly GCF_054473825.1). Classification (NCBI taxonomy): domain Bacteria; kingdom Pseudomonadati; phylum Pseudomonadota; class Gammaproteobacteria; order Lysobacterales; family Lysobacteraceae; genus Stenotrophomonas; species Stenotrophomonas genospecies 5. The sequence goes on along the minus strand of NZ_JBTMUW010000001.1, from coordinate 189,293 downwards.
CGATGGGGCGTAGGCTCGGCGGTGGCAACGCCCACCAGCAGGTAGTCGCGACCGTGCATCGCCGCACCGGCCTGCGCAGGCCACGGCATTGCCAACCACACCAGCAGCACGACCAGCACCACCCCAGTTCCGTACTGCCACTGCCTGACGACCACGCCACATCCTGTTCTGCTTACGCCCGCGCCCACTGCGCGTCGCCCCTGGCGTGCATTATCGCAGCCGTCCGTGGCATGCAGGTGTAGACAATCGTCGCGGACCAGCGTTCAGCCTGCGGCCGGCGGGCCCTTCACCGCCTTCAGCCTGACCGGCCGCAGGTCGGTCAGGGTCATCCGCTCCAGCGGCTGCGGCCGCTCGATCGCATAGCCCTGCAGCCCCTGCACCCCCAGCCGGGTCAGCGCCCCCGCCACTTCGCTGCTCTCCACCCACTCGGCCACGACCTCCATCTGCAGTTCGCGGCCCAGTTCGGTGATCGCGCGTACGGTCGCGTGACTGACCGGATCGACATCCATGTCGCGCACGAATGCACCGTCGATCTTCAGCATGTCGGCCGGCAGCTGGCGCAGGTAACCGAACGAGGACAGACCCGATCCGAAATCGTCCAGCGCCAGCCGGCAGCCACGCGCCTTCACCGCATCGATGAACGCCCGCGCCTGGCTCAGATTGCTGATCGCGGCCGTCTCGGTGATCTCGAAGCAGAGCTTGGACGCCAGTACGCGGTTGCGCTCCAGCAGGTCGCAGACGAAAGCCAGGAAGCTGGGTTCGGCGATCGACTGTGCGGACACGTTGACGTTGCACAGGCCGAGCTGGCGCACATGCGCCGGGCACACCTGCAGGTGCCGGAACAGCAGGCCGAGCACATGCCGGTCCAGTGTCACCGCCATGCCGTAGCCCTCCACCGCCGGCATGAACTGGCCGGGCAGATGCAGCGTACCGTCGCTGTCGCGCATGCGCACCAGCACCTCGTAGTGCAGATAGCCCGGGTCACCCACCCGGGCGATGCGCTGCGCGTACAGCAGCATGCGGTTCTCGGCCATCGCCCGGCTCACGCCCTGCAGGCGCTCGGCCTCCAGGCGCCGTTCGTCCAGCGCCATGCGGTCCTCGTTGAAACAGTGCACGCGGTTGCGACCGGCCTGCTTGGCTGCGTAACAGGCACTGTCGGCTGCGCTCATCAGCCAGTTGACATCGGGTGCCTCCTGGCTGACCTCGACCACGCCGATGCTGCAACTCAGCTGCAGGCTGCCTTCGCTGATCGGGAACGTGGCCTGGCCAAGATTGCGGATCACCCGCTGCAGCACGCGCTTGGCCTCATCCTGGCCCGCATGGGCCAGGAACACCGCGAATTCGTCGGCGCCCAACCGGCCAACCCAGTCGCCCTCGCGCACGGCGGCGACCAGATAGTCGGCGAAACCGCGCAGCATCTGGTCGCCAGCGGCATGGCCGAAGCTGTCATTGACCAGCTTGAAATGGTCCAGGTTGATGTAGCACAACGCATGCGTGCCCCCCTCGCTGCGCACCTGCAGCAGTGCACGCTCGAGCAGGCGCTCGATCTCGCGCCGGTTGATAAGGCCCGTCAGCGGATCGTGGCTGGCGTGGTGTTCGATCTCGCGGGCCAGCGCATGGTTCTGGCTGACATCCTCGACAATCGCGAACACCGACAGCCCGCCACCGGTGTTGCGCACGCCGGTACCGCTCCAGCGCCCCCATACCAGGCTGCCGTCGCGACGGCGGAAGCGCAGCTCGCTCGGCCGCAGCTGCCGCTCCCAGTCGATCCGGCCAACACCGTCGATGACCAGCTCTCCTTCCATCAGCAGGTCACCCAGCGACATCTGCAACAGCGCGTCACGGCGATGGTCGAGGATGTCCGCCATCGCCTGGTTGGCTTCCAGCACCCGGCCGCCGGCATCAAGCTTCAGCATGCCGACATTGGCCTGGTAGAAGGCTGCGCGGAAGCGGCTTTCATGCTCCGTCAGATCCTTGCCGACCCGTCGCGCCAGGGCGACGGCCATCAGGCTGATCGCCAGCACCGACAGGCCGCCGACAACCAGGGTCGCCATCCTTACCGCGGCAGCCATCCGCAGCAGCGCCTGCGAAAACGCCTGCGCCTGCACCTGCAGCCGCCGGTCGAGATCACGGAGCTGCTGCAGGTACCGGTCGCGCGCGGCGACCGGCAGTGGACCGTCGGCATGACGATGCTGCAGTTCATCGACCAGCCGGTGCACGGCCATCAGGTCGCCGTCGGTCGCCCGCCAGAGGGCGGTCGCTTCGCGGAAGGCGCCGAGGTCACGGGCATGACGGAATGAAAAGATCAGCCGCGGCACATCGGCGCGTGCGTTGCCGCCCTGCAGGAAGCCCTGTCGGGCACGCTCGATATCCGGTCTCGGCTGCTCCAGCGCCAGGCGTCCCTGCAGGTCCCCCATCGGCACGCGCAGGGCCTGGCGGGCGTCTTCCAGATCGCGGGCATCCCCCCGCGCCAGGTAGCGGCTGAGAGCGGCCGTGGCGTCCTGCTGGCCACGCGACCAGTAGCCCTGGCCGGCGATCCACGCCGTCGAAGCCGCCTGCAGTTCCTGGATCAGCGCCGACAATGCGACCAGCCCGATCGCCATGCCCGTCAACAGCGCAAACCTCAGCCCCAGCCCACGGGACATGGGTACCCGGCGGCTGTGAATGTCCGTGCCACTCCTACCCATCCCGGATCCCCCCGAATGTGCTGCGGTGACAACCTCCCTTCGAACCGGCCCAGCCTATGACCCTGAATGTGTGGGCGGTGCGAAACCGGGGCCCACAACGAGCAACGCCAGCCCGGGGGCTGGCGCTGTCGATCACGGCAGGTCTGGCTCAGTAGCTGCGCGGGCCGCGCGGCTTGAAGCCATCACGACGCGGCGGACGGCCGTCACGGTCGCCACCCGGACCACCCGGGCCACCTGGGCCGCCACGACGCGGGCCACCCGGGCCACCCGGACCCCGCTTGTCGAAGCGCGGCTTGAACGGACGCGGTGCCGGATTGATCTCTTCACCGGCGGCCAGCGGACGCATCTGCAGCTGCTGGCCGGACACCCACACCTTCTGCAGGTGGGTCAGCACGTCCTGCGGCATCTGCGCCGGCAGGTCCAGCAGCGAGAAGTCGTCGTGGATGTCGATGCGGCCGATGTAACGGCTTTCCAGGCCGGCTTCGTTGGCGATGGCGCCGACGATGTTCGCCGGCTTCACGCCATGCTGGTGACCGACCGAGATGCGGTAGGTCTCCATGCCCTGCTCCGGCGCACCGCGCGGCGGAACTTCACGGCGCGGACGCTGCTCGAACCCCCCTTCGGCGTCGTCACGGCGGGGACCACGCTCGAAGCGCGGGCCACGTTCGTTGCGGTCGAAGCGATCGCCACGCTCCGGACGGTCGCCCCGGTCGAAGCGCTCGCGCGGCGCACGCTCTTCCCGCGGGGCACGCACCGGCGGCTGCAGCAGGAACGGGGTGTCGCCCTGCAGCATCTTCGCCAGCGCGGCAGCAATTTCGATGGCCGGCACGTTCTGCTCGTTCTCGAAGCGCTCCAGCAGCTGGCGGTAGAAGTCCAGGCCGCCGGCGCCGAGCGTTTCGCTGATGCGCGAGGTGAACTTGTTGATGCGGGTATCGTTGACCGCTTCCACGCTCGGCAGCTGCATCTCTTCGATCGGCTGGCGGGTGGCGCGCTCGATCTGGCGCAGCATGCCCTTCTCGCGCGGGGTCGCGAACAGGATCGCCTCGCCGCTGCGGCCGGCACGACCGGTACGGCCGATGCGGTGCACGTAGCTTTCGGTGTCGTACGGAATGTCGTAGTTCAGCACGTGGCTGATGCGCTCGACGTCCAGGCCGCGGGCGGCAACGTCGGTGGCCACTAGGATGTCCAGCTTGCCTTCCTTCAGCATGGCGATGGTGCGCTCACGCTGGGCCTGCTGCATGTCGCCATTGATGGCGGCAGCGGCCAGGCCCCGGGCCTGCAGCTTGCTGGCCAGTTCTTCGGTACCGGCCTTGGTACGCGCGAAGATGATCATCGCGTCGAACGGCTCGACTTCCAGGATGCGGGTCAGCGCGTCCAGCTTGTGCATGCCGCTCACCCACCAGTAGCGCTGGCGGATGTTGGCCGAGGTGGTGGTCTTGGCCGCGATGGTGACCTCGACCGGGTCCTGCAGGTAGGTCTGCGCGATGCGGCGGATCTGCGGCGGCATGGTGGCCGAGAACAGGGCCACCTGGCGCTGCTCCGGCAGCTTCTTCAGCACGGCTTCGACGTCGTCGATGAAGCCCATGCGCAGCATTTCATCGGCTTCGTCCAGCACCAGGGTCTTCAGCTCGGACAGGTCCAGGGTGCTGCGGTCCAGATGGTCGATCACGCGGCCGGGGGTACCGACCACGATGTGCACGCCGCGGCGCAGGGCCGACAGCTGCTGGCCATACGGCTGGCCGCCGTACACCGGCAGCACGCGGAAGCCCGGGATCTTCGACGAATAGGACTGGAACGCTTCGGCGACCTGGATGGCCAGTTCGCGGGTCGGCGCAAGGACCAGCGCCTGGGGCTTGATCTGCTGCAGGTCGATGTTGGACAGTACGGGCAGTGCGAAAGCGGCGGTCTTGCCGGTACCGGTCTGCGCCTGGCCCAGCACGTCGCGGCCTTCCAGCATCGCCGGGATGGTGGCGGCCTGGATCGGCGACGGGGTTTCGTAGCCGATGGCGGTGACCGCCTGCATCACGGGCTCGGACAGGCCGAGCTGCGCGAACTGCAGCGGCGCTTGGGAATCTTGGGACATGGGGAACTCCGAAGGCACTGCCGTCTTCCTGGCAGTGCGATAAAAAAGGTGATGGTCCGCGCTTTGGGCGCCCTTCTTATCGCGTGCCCTGGCGCTGCTCGGTCGGAGGAGATTTCACTCGCTCAGAGCGGAATGATACCGCATTGATCCTGAACGAGGCGTACAGTTTTTCCCTTCGCGTGCCGCCAGGCCCCGTGCTGGCGCACAATACGCGCCCTCTTCCCGGCCCGGCCGCTGGCCTGCGCCCCTTCCCAGGAACCCCCGCTCCATGCAGATTCTCGAATTCGACCTCGACGGTGACTACGTCGAACTCAAGCAGCTGCTCAAGCTGGCCGACCTGGTCACCAGTGGCGGCGAGGCCAAGATGGTCATCAGCGAGGGCCAGGTACGGGTCGACGGCGAAGTTGAACTGCGCAAGGCCTGCAAGATCCGCGCAGGCCAGGTGGTCGAATTCGCCGACAGCCAGATCCGGGTGCTGGCGGCCGGCTGATCTGACCCTGTTCAGGCCACGCGCTGGGTCAGGTGCGAGGCGATCAGCTGCCTGAACGGTGCCACGCCCTGGGCGACACGCAGGCCCGCTGCCCGCAGCAGCCGCGCCGGGCGCCGATCATCGGTGTACAGGCTGGCGATCGCATTGGTCGCCTCGTACAGCGGTCGCGCCGCCATCCGATGGCCACGCTGGTAGCCGGCCAGCATGCCGGCCGCGGCGATGTCCGCACCGCGGCGCTGCTGGCCGGCGATGCCCCGCGCCAGGCGCTGGGCACTGGCCAGGCCCAGGTTGAAGCCATGGGCGGTGACCGGGTGCATGCCCACCGCGGCATCGCCGATCAGCGCCGAGCGCTCGCCTGCGAAATGGTGTGCATAGACACCCACCAACGGATAGGCCTGCGGCGTGGCGACCGGCTGCATGCCCCCCAGCCGATGCTCGAAGAAGCCGCTGACGGCCTCACCGAAGGCTACCTCATCCATCGCCAGCAGATCCTCGATCCGCCGCGGGGGCAGCGTGATCACCGCAGATGCCTGGCCTTCGTTGAGCGGCAGCAGCGCCATCGTACGACCGTAGCCGAACCACTCCCACGCGGTGTGGTGATGGTCACGTTCGACGCGCATGCGGCACACCAGCATCGACTTGCCGAAGTCGCGCATCTGCGCACCGATGCCGAGCATGCGCCGGGTTGCGGAGAAGCGGCTGTCCGCGGCCACCAGCAACCGCGCGTGCAGTCTGCTGCCATCATCCAGCGTGACCACATGGCCCTGCGCATCGGCCTGCACGCCCTTCACCTTGCGCCCGTCGAACAGTTCCAGGCCGTCCTGGCGCTGCACCGCGTCCCACGCCGCACGGCGGATCAGATGATTGGGCACCAGCCAACCCAGCGGCTGGCCATCGACCTGGCTGCTGGCGAAGGTCAGTGCGAATGGCGAGCCGCCGTTCATCACCTTGGCATCGCGCAGTTCGGAAATCTCGGCCTCCGGCAGCCGTGCCCACAGCCCCAGCTGCTCCAGGCTCTGCCGCGACGCGTGGGTCAGCGCGATCTCGCGGCCGTCGAACGCCGCTTCGGCGAGCGCCTGGCGTGGCTGCGCTTCGATCAGCCCGATCTGCAGCCCGCTGCCGGCCAGCGCGCGTGCGAAGCACAGTCCTGCCGGCCCCGCGCCGACCACCACCACATCCATCCTGCGCATGCGCGGCTCCCGCCATCGATCCAGTCGCAGCCAGCATAGCGCCGCAAAGCTGACCGGCCTTGATCTGGATCAGACCCTGCTCACAGCAGTGCGAACACCAGCGCCAGGATCGACAGCAGCGACACCAGCCACACCAGGCTGCGCACGTAGGGCACACCAGCGGCGTACAGCGGCAGGTAGACCACCCGTGCCCAGAAGTACGCCTGCGCGGCCAGTGCCGTGGTGTCGCTGCTGCGACCGGCCACCACCACCGCGATCGCGGCGGCGGCGAAGAACGGGAACGTCTCAAGGAAGTTGGACTGGGCCCGTTGCAGCCGCCCTGCCAGCGGGCTGAGTGGCCGGCCCTGTTCGTCGCGTGCCGACGCGTTCCACTTCATGCCCCGCTCGCGGGTCACCACCGTGGAGGTGGCGAAGATGTAGACAAACCCCAGCAGCGTCGACCACGCCAGCATTGTCAGTTCAGTTGCCATCATTCATCCACGGGGTGACAAGTTGATCGGAGGATTCCGCGCTAATTCGCATTATCACGCAGGCGGCTGATAATCCCATTCCAATAGCGTACCGCCTCAAAGTGCTGCCGTCTCGTCAACCAGATCTTGTTTTCAGGGCTGATCGGATCACCGCCTACAATAACGGGCTTGATCTCGAATAGCTCCATGCCTTTAGGACGCGAATGCTTATTCAGGTCAGTCATCTTGACCTGCCAATCGAGCAAATAGATCGGGAAGGTCGCTCGCCACTGAAATCACATACTGGCGACTCATGCCTATAAACGGGATCCGAACTATCGGCTTTGCCGCATCCAATGCGTCAAACCCATACCCCTCCCCTCCACCGTCGGAAGCGAACAGAAATATACCTGGCGCATATGTCTCGACCTCATATTCGCGATTGAAGTCGACCAACTCTTCCGCTTTCCAGAAGATCATGTAATTGTCGCCAATGAATCCTTCGCCACCGTCGTGCGACTTGAGGAATTCAATGTAACTCTCAGGCAGTGCCACTCCCAACTGCGTTGAGAGGCCATCCACCGCCGAAACGTCGGCCGGACCATTGAGCTGCCCCTCTGTCAATTGATACTTCATAGCTCTTTGCATAAGTTGGCCGCTGGCGATCCTCAGGGTCCCGGTGCGCGCAGGCTGTAACCGGCCAGGCGCCAGACCTGGTCCTCATCGAAGCGGAACGAGACCAGTTCGCGCACGGGCTGCGCACTGTTGGCGAAGCGGGTCGGGAAGCTGACATTGATGTACAGGCCTTCGGGCACGACGGCGCCGGCCGCGTACTTCACCCGGGTAATGGACGGTTGGCCGCGACCACTCAAGGCACCCAGGCGGGTGCGGTCGGCGGTCAGCTGGCTGATGAAGGCCGGCTTGGTCACCGCGCGCCGCGCTACGGCTGATGCGCCATCCCACAACTCGCCCGCGCGGTTGGCGTCGACCATCTGCGCGGCCCTCAGTGCGGCCGCCCCCATCTCCGCGTCCTGCTTCTGCACCTGCGCCTGCTGTGCCGGGCTGAGGGCCGGTGCGGGCGGCCGTGCCGCTGTCGCCGCTGTCGCCGGTGGCGCGGCGGCCGGCGCACTCGGCGCCGGGCGCGCCGGCGCCGGAGCCGGCGTGGCGGGCGCGGGCACCTGGGCGAATGCAGCAAGCGGCAACAGGGATAGCAGCAGGAGCACGCGCTTCATGGACACCACCGGTTCATCGGAAGGAACCGCAGTCTACGCCAGCCGGGTGAGGCGTTTGTCAGCGCAGCGGCACGCTGCCCTGGGTTGCTTCGGCATCGGCCTGTGAGGCCTGGGTCTCCGTCTCCACTGCCGGCTGTTCCGCCACCGGAACCTGCGGCGGAGGAGACGGTGGCAGCGTGGCCACGTCGATCTCCGACAGCGGGCTCTCCTCGGGGCAGACCGGATCGGGGAAACCGAACCGCTGCTTGAGCGACTGGCCGCAGCTGTTGATCGATTCCATGTCCGCACCGTCGCGCTTGCACTGCTGGTCGAAGGCGATCAGGAACGCGTCCTTGCGCTGCACGAAATCGTCGCCACACGCGCGCATCTGCTTGATCCGTTCCAGGTCATCCTGCACCGCATTGGTGCCATCCAGGCCGAACTGCCGCAGTTCCTCGGGGGTCAGCAGGCGCAGGCTGCGGTTGGGCACGGTCATCATCAGATCAGCAACGCCCACCGCCACACCGTTGCGCTGCAGATAATCCTTCACGTTGTCGTAGACCTCGTGCAGCTCGCGGTTGAGCTCGGCGCGCGAGGTCGCCTTGGAGCTGATGCGCATCATGCGGTGGATGCCGACCTTGCCGGTCAGCAGGCGGTTGTCGCCGGCCGCGAGCACGAACACGCAGGCGCTGTGGCAGATCGATCCTTCGCGCACCCAGATGGTCCAGCCCGATTCGCCGATGCTGTCGCCGGCAATGATCGCCGATTCGACCTGGCCACCACTGGAGTCGAGATCGAGGATGCGCTTGTGGATCTCCAGCGCGTCGGCCACCACGGCCAAGCGCCACATCATTTCGGCGAACCCGGGATTGATCTTGCCGTTGTAGCGCACCCGCAACAGGCCCCGTTCGGCACACGGCTGCAGCGCCTGGCTGATCTGCTCACGCTGCAGCCCGTCCAGCTCCACGCCGTCGCCGCCTTCGGCTGCGTAATCGGTGCTGCAGCTGACCCAGGCCCGGCCGTTCTCGAGCTGCGCCTGCGGCCACGGCCGATCAGCGCGGCTGCGCGGCGGGGACGGCGGCGGTGGGGCGTCGGCGGCATTGATCGACACCATGTTGTCGCCATCACTGGCCGGAGCCCGTGCCGCCTTGTCAGCCGCGGTCACGTTGCCCGGATTCTCCAACTGGCTGCAGCCCGCAAAGGCCAGGCACAACAGGGGCAACCAGCGGATCAAGGCGGACATCGGGCAACCGGATTTCGCAGGAACAAGGATCACAGTCTACCTGCCCGGCGCGCGCATTCAGCACGTGGCACTGAACCGGTTCTGACCCCGGATCGCGACCCGCTGCATCCATGTCCGAATCCGGCGAGTATCCGCGACATGAGCGGCCTAGACTGGGCGCATGAACACCGCCCTCGTCCTCGACACCGCTGCCTGCGACCGTGCCCGCCTCGCCCGCGACGCGCGCTTTGATGGCGTGTTCTTCACCGCCGTGCGCAGCACCGGCATCTACTGCCGGCCGGTCTGCCCTGCGCCGCCGCCGAAGCCGCGCAACATCACCTATTTCCCGAGTGCGGCCGCAGCCACTGCCGCCGGTTACCGGCCCTGCCTGCGCTGCCGTCCCGAACTGGCACCGCAGGCACAGCAGGCGCTGGCCGGCCAGGCCGTGCAGCGGGCGCTGGCGTTGATCCACGGCGGCTTCCTGCAGGAGCAGCCGGTCGCCGGACTGGCCGCGAAGATCGGCCTCAGCGCACGCCAGCTGCAGCGCCTGTTCGTGGAGCACCTGGGCGCCACGCCCGGCCAGATCCACGCCACCCACCGCCTGCTGCTGGCCAAGCAGCTGCTGACCGAAACCACCCTGCCGGTCACCGACGTTGCGCTCGCGGCGGGCTACAACAGCCTGCGCCGCTTCAACACCGCCTTCCTGCAGGGCTGCGGGATGGCGCCGACCACGCTGCGCCGCCAACATGTCCCGCTGGCCGCCGATGACGGTGGCCTGGTGCTGCGCCTGGGCTACCGGCCTCCGCTGGATTTTCCGCGCATGCTGGCGTTCCTGCGCAAGCGCAGCCTGCCGGGCATCGAACTGATCGGCGACGACAGCTACCAGCGCGTGCTCGGCACGCCTGAACGACCCACCCTGCTGCGGGTGACGGCTGATCCGAAGCGGCCGGAACTGCGCCTGCAGTTGGGTGCGGTCGATCCGCGGCTGATACCGGACATCGTGCGACGCGTGCGGCGGGTATTCGATCTCGATGCCGACCTGCAGCAGGTGCATGCCGCGCTCGGTGAAGAGCCGCTGCTGGCGCGCGGCATCGCCGAACGCCCTGGCCTGCGCGTGCCGGGCGGCTGGGATGGCTTCGAGGTGGCGGTGCGTGCCGTGCTCGGCCAGCAGGTCAGCGTTGCGGCGGCGACCACCTTCGCGCGCCGGCTGGTCGACGCGCATGGCGCCCACCTGCCGGGCATGCCGACGGAGTTCGACCGCCAGTTCCCCTCTCCCTCGGTATTGGCGGACGCCCCTCTGGAATCGATCGGTCTGCCACGCAGCCGCGCCGCCACCGTGCGCGCACTGGCCGCAGCCTGCGTCAGTGGCCAGCTCGACTTCGGGCCCGGCCAGGCACTGGAGGAGTTCGTCGCCCGCTGCGTGGCACTGCCCGGCATCGGCCCGTGGACGGCGCAGTACATCGCCCTGCGCGGCCTGGGCCAGCCCGACGCGTTTCCTGCAGGTGACCTGGTGCTGCAGCAGGTGCTCGGCCATGCCCAGGGGCAGCGCCTGAGCGAACGCGCCACCGAAGCGCGATCCCAGCCCTGGCGCCCCTGGCGCTCGTATGCGGTGCTGCATCTGTGGCATCTGTCCGGCACGTTCGTTGGAGAACCGACATGACGTTGTTGTTCGACCGTTTTGACAGCCCGATCGGCGAGCTCACCATCGCCGGCGACGAACGTGGCCTGGCCCACGTGCTGTTTCCTGAAAACCGCCACCCCGCGCGCGGACGCAGCGACTGGCACAATGCGCCCGGCGCGTTGCCCGAGGCCCGCGAACAGCTGCTGCAGTACCTGCATGGCGAACGCAGCACATTCGATCTGCTGCTGGCACCGCGCGGCACCCCGTTCCAGCTGCGCGTGTGGCACGCCCTGGCGTTGATACCGTTCGGCCAGACCTGGAGCTACCTGCAGTTGGCGCAGCACCTGGGCCAGCCCAGCGCGACGCGCGCGGTCGGCGCCGCCAACGGCCGCAATCCCCTGCCGATCATCCTGCCCTGCCATCGCGTGATCGGCAGCAACGGAGCGCTGACCGGTTTCGGCGGCGGGCTGGAGACCAAGGCAGCACTGCTGCGGCTTGAGCAACGCCAGGTACCGCTGTTCGCCTGATGGGAGATCGGGGTCAGATCCCTTTTCCCGTAGGAAAGGGATCTGACCGCGGACGGTCCTGGCACGCCGTGTCTTGGGCGCGTCATTACCTCGCACTATGATGGGCGGATGACTCCCGTACGCCTGACCTGCGCGCTGGCGCTGCTGCTGCCGTTGGCCGCCTGCACCACCGCACCCGCCCCGACCGCCACCGTCTCCACGCCTGCGGCGACGGCCGCACCACCGAAGCTGCTGCTGATCTCCATCGATGGCCTGCGTGCCGACGCGCTGGACCGCGGGCTGACTCCGAACCTGCAGCGGATGATCGACAGCGGCGTGCGCGCACGCTGGATGACGCCCTCCTATCCCTCGCTGACCTTCCCCAACCACTACACCATCGTGACCGGTCTGCGCCCTGACCATCACGGCATCATCCACAATGCGATGGACGACGCATCGCTGGGCAGTTTCGCGCTGAGCAACCGCGAGGCGGTCACCCGCAGCGACTGGTGGGGCGGCGAGCCGATCTGGGTCAGCGCCGAGAAGGCCGGCGTGCGTTCCGCGACCTGGTCCTGGCCGGGCAGCGAAGCGGAGATCAAGGGCGTGCGCCCCAGCCAGTGGCTGGCGTATAACGACAAGGAACCGTTCGAGCAACGTGTGCAGACCGTACTGGGCTGGCTGGCACGCAGCGATGCCGAGGCGCCGCGCCTGGCCACGCTGTACATGGAACACGTCGACAAGGCCGGGCATCACCATGGGCCGCAGTCGCAGCAGTACACGGCAGCCATCGTGCGGGCCGACCAGGTTGTCGGCCAGGTGCTCGACGGACTGCAGCAGCGTGGCCTGACATCCACCACCAATGTGATCGTGGTTTCCGATCACGGCATGGCCGCGGTGGGCGACGGCCAGGTGATCGCCACCGAGTCGATGGTGGACCCGGCCATCGCACGCAACGTCAGCCAGGGCCAGTCGGTCGGCTTCGCGCCGGTCGCGGGGCGTGAAGCCGAGGCCGAACGTGCCCTGCTCGGCCGCCATGCCCACTACGAATGCTGGAAGAAGGAGAACCTGCCTGCGCGCTGGCATTACGGCACGCATCCACGCATACCCGCCATCGTCTGCCAGATGGATGAAGGCTGGGACGCGCTGACCCGGGACTGGATCGCCAGGCGCGATCGTCGCGACGGCGGCTCGCACGGCTACGATCCGGCGCTGCCGTCGATGCGTGCGGTGTTCGTGGCGAGCGGCCCGTCGTTCCGCCAGGGGCTGCTGATCGACGGCTTCGACAACGTCGATGTCTATCCGCTGCTGGCGCACCTGCTGCAGGTTCCAGCCGCGCCGAACGACGGCAATGCCGAGACACTGAAGCAGACGCTGCGTTGATCGGGCGTCTCCGCCGGGCATGGCCCGGCGCTACTACGGCAATGGGGCGTCGGATGTCTCCGCCGGGCATGGCCCGGCGCTACCGTGCCAATGTGGGTAGCGCCGGGCCATGCCCGGCGAACGCGGCGGCCGCAACGACACGCATAAAAAAACGCGGCGCCAGGCGCCGCGTTCTTCGTTGACCCATCGGCCGGCCGATCAGGCCTTGGCGACGGCCTTCTTCGCCACGGCCTTCTTCGCCGGAGCCTTGGCCACGGTCTTCTTGGCGACCGGGGCAGCGGCGCCTACGGCGACCTTGCTCGCGGTGTGCGAACGGGCGTTGCCGTAGCTGGCGTTGTAGCGCTTGCCCTTGGCGGTCTTGCGGTCACCCTTACCCATGTCTTCAACTCCTCAAATGTGAAATCTGGTTACCCCGTGCTGACACGGGTTCGGCGGGGCCGCCTTGCTGGACGCCCCCGCGCACGATCGGAAAGCCTATCACGGAGCGCCTAGTGCGCGCAGCTGGCGTCGTGTACGTGGCTGTGGTTGAGCCGCAGATTGACCAGATGGGCAACGCCGACCAGCAGACCGCCAATGGTCATCACCACCGCGTGCGGCACGGCATTGTGATGCAGCGGGTCGTACAGCACCCCAGCCCACAGCGCGACCAGCCCGGGAATCAGGAACGCCAGCGCGCGCAGGGCGCCATGCCGGCGGTAGCCCCAGACAAGGCTGAACAGACCCAGCAGGGTCACGAACACGACCAGCGCCTGTTCAACGCCATCGCTGAGCCAGAACGACAGGCCCAGCGAAGGCGCTGCGGCCAGCAGCACCGGAATCACCGCACAGTGCACTGCGCACAGCATCGATCCGGTGGCACCGAAACGGTCGAGCAGATGGCGCAGGTGGGAGGAGAGGGACATGACTTCCAGCAGGGTCGGCGAATCGTTATGGAATAATATAACATCCCTTCCTGGTCCGCACGATCTCCTCTCCCCCTGTCCCGCGACGGGATACGTGCGCTTCACAATTGATACACAGTAACAAGGACTTCTCGATGCCCGCCCCATCCCTGCGGTTCAAGCCGCACACCCTCGCCCTGGCGCTCGCCGCGCTGCTGCCGTCCGCCGCATTCGCCGCAGCCGACGACGATGCGCACCGTGACCGCCACCTGACCGAGCTGTCGTCGGTGCAGGTCACCGCCTCGCCGCTGCAGGGCGACGCCGAGTCGCTGGCGCGGCCGGTCGAAGTGCTCGCCGGCGAGCGCCTGGACGAACAGAAGGCAGGCACCCTCGGCGATACGGTGGCCAAGCTGCCGGGCGTGCAGAGCACCTTCTTCGGCCCCGGTGTCGGTCGTCCAATCATCCGCGGCCAGGAAGGCCCGCGGGTGGCCGTGCTGTCCAACGGCATGGGCAACATGGATGCCTCCACCGTCAGCGCCGACCATGCCACCAGCATCGAACCGTTCCTGGCTGATCAGATCGAAGTGCTGAAGGGCCCGGCGACACTGCTGTTCGGCAGCGGTGCGATCGGCGGCGCGGTCAACGTCGTCGATGGCCGCATCGCCCGCGAGCTGCCCGACCGTCCGCTCAGCGGCCGCGCTGAACTGCGCGGTAACTCCGTCAATGACGAACGCAGCGGCATGTTCCGCCTCGACGGCGTCAGCGGCAACGTCGTGCTGCATGTCGACGGCCTGGTGCGCAACGGCGACGACTACCGCATTCCCGGCTACGCGGTGATCGACAGCCTGGAAGACCACCACGAAGACCATGACCACGACCACGCGGGCGAGGAAGGCGACGAGCCGCGCCGTGGCCGCCTGGACAACAGCTCCATCCGCACCCGGGCCGGTGGCGTGGGTGCCACCTGGCTGGGCGAGGGCGGCTACTTCGGCGTGTCGGCCAGCACCTATCGCACCAACTATGGCATCCCCAATGGCGCCCACGTCCACGCGGACGGCGACGATCATGACCACGATCATGATCATGATCACGGCGAGGAGGAGGAAGGCGGCGACGAGCATGACGTACGCATCGACATGGTGCAGAACCGCTTCGAGACCAAGGCCGGCATCTACAACCCGGTCTCGTTCCTGAAGAACATCAATGCCCGCGTGGCCTACACCGACTACGAGCATGTCGAGCTGGAGGCCGGCACGCCCTCCACACGCTTCACCAACCGCGGCATCGAAACCCGCCTGGAAGCCGTACAGCAGCAGGTCGGTGGCTGGGACGGCGCCTTCGGCGTGCAGTTCGGCAACAGCGATTTCGGCGCCAAGGGCGAAGAAGCATTCGTGCCGGACACCGGAACGAAAAACATCGGCCTGTTCGTGCTGCAGGAGAAGCAGTTCGGCCCGTTCAAGCTCGAACTCGGCGGGCGCCACGACCAGGTCAAGCTGGACCCGACCGGCGATTACCGCCGCCGGCAGTTCGATGCCACCAATCTGTCCGCGGCCGGCATCTGGAAGCTCAACGACGCGGTCGACCTGCGCATCGGCGTGGACAGCTCCGAACGTGCCCCCACCAATGAAGAGCTGTATGCCGCTGGCGCGCACATTGCCACCCGCTCGCTGGAAATCGGCGACGCCAACCTGAAGACCGAGCGCGGCCAGCGTGTCGAGCTGGGCATCCACACCCACAGCGATCGCCTGGACTTCTCCGCCTCGATCTACCAGACGAAGTTCAAGGACTTCATCTACCTGGCCGACACCGGCGTCACCGAAGGCCTGCCGGTGCGTGCATGGACGCAGCAGGATGCGGTGTTCAAGGGTGCCGAGGCGGAAGCCCTGGTGCATCTGTTCGAAGGCGTCGCAGGCGACTGGGATCTGCGCCTGTTCGGCGATTACGTGCAGGCCAAGCTGGACGGCAACGGCAGCCGCAACCTCGACATCGCGGTGCCGCACGGTGACCACAACCACAACTACACCGTGGAGCTGGCCAACACCGGCTACCTGCCGCGCATCGCGCCGGCCCGCGTTGGTGCCGACCTGCGCTGGGCGAAGGACGGCTGGCGCGCGTCGGTGGGCGCCGTGCGTTACAGCCGGCAGAAGGACGTGGCGCAGAACGAAGAGCCGAGCGACGGCTACACCCTGGTCGATGCGCACCTGGCCTACCGCTGGGATCGTAACGACAGCAACAGCTATGAGGTGTTCCTGGATGGCAGCAACCTGACCAACCGTGAAGTGCGCCCGCACACCTCGCTGCTGCGCGACTACTCGCCGCTGCCGGGCCGCGGTGTCGCATTCGGCATCCGTGCGTACTTCTGACCCCTCCAGCAGCAGGACGCCGTTCCACTGATCCCTGACGACGCTCGTTGTCGTTCTCTCCCGGGGGGCCTGCTGGCCCCCCGTTTTTTTTTTGGACCCGGTACGGCTTCGGACATGAGCCGCGCCGTGACGCTATCGATATGGCCTGGTGGCACCTCCCACCTGCCATGGATACGAATTCACACACCGATCACAAAGATGTGCGTAGGACAACAACCGGACAATCCCGTCACTCAATGTCTCGCACATCGGACACTTCTGTCCGAAAATGAACCCATGACCGCTCAACGCGCTGATGCCGCTGCCCGCCGTGCCCTCATTCTCGACGCCGCCGACCATGTGTTCGGGCAACACGGCGTCACCGCTCCGCTGGATCTGGTGGTCGAACGCGCCCAGGTGGGCCGGGCCACGCTGTACCGCAATTTTCCCGACCGCACCGCGCTGATCCAGGCCCTGCTGCAGCGTGCGGTCGACCGCATCCGCCGCCAGGTGGAGCAGCTGGGCGACCGTGACGACGCCCTGTTCGAGGTGTTCGAGGGGATGGCCCAGCGCATCATCGATTCACCTGCGCTGGCCGATTACTGGCGCGCCGTTGATTCGGACGTGCCCTCCATGCGCGCCGCGCGCGAGACCGTACGCGACCTGCTGGAAGCACCGATCCAGCGGGCCATCGCCGCAGGCCTGTGCCGTCCCGATCTGGAAAAAACGGATATTTCACTGATCTCCGGCATGCTGGGAGCGGCCCTTCGCGGCAAGACCCGTGACGAGCGCGCCCGTCTGGCCGGGCGTGCCCTGCAACTGCTGCGCGGAGGACTCCAGGGAGCAGCCAGCGGAGCACGCTGATGGTGCAGCCGTATCTGAAGCCGGTGCCGGACTGGGAGGAGCATGAGAAGCCGACCATGCCCGGATCGGCTTCGATGCCGTGGCACCCACCCTACCGGCGTGCAGCCTATGCCCTGGTGTCCCTGCTGGTGGCCATCACCGGCGGCCTCGGCAATGCGCTGGTCACCGCCAACCTGCCCTTCCTGCAGGGGCAACTGCAGCTCACCCCGACCCAGGGCAGCTGGCTGGTGGCCGCTTACGCGATGGTCAACGTCACCGCCAACCTGCTGGCCTTCAAGTTCCGCCAGCAGTACGGCATCCGCCTGTTCGCCGAGATCGGCCTGGGGCTGTATGCCGCGCTGGCCGTGCTGCACCTGTTCGTGGGCAGCTTCGAAACCACGATGCTGACGCGCGCGGCCAGCGGTTTCGCCGGTGCGGCGTGTTCGACGCTGGGTACGCTGTACATGCTGCAGGCGTTGCCGCGGCGCTTCACCGGCAACCTGCTGGTGATCGGCGTCGGTCTGTCGCAGCTGGCAGTTCCGCTGGCCTGGATCGTGTCGCCCGGCCTGGTCGATACCGGGCAATGGCACCAGCTGTATTCCTTCGAAGCAGGGCTGGCGCTGTGTGCGTTCGCGGCGGTGGTGGTGCTGAAGCTGCCGCCAGGCGTGCAGATCAAGGCCTTCGAGCCCATGGATTTCCTCACCTTCAGCCTGCTTGCCCCGGCGGTTGCGCTGCTGGTGGTGGTGCTGGCCCAGGGCTACACGCGCTGGTGGCTGGACACACCGTGGCTGGGCTGGGCGCTGGTCGCCTCGATCGCATTGTCGACCACCGCCTTCATCATCGAGCACTACCGGCGCAATCCACTGCTGCAGACGCGCTGGCTGGCCAGCCTGCCGGTACTGCACTTCATCGTGGGTGCGTTCCTCATCCGCTTCCTGACCACCGAGCAGTCCTACGGCGTGGTCAGCCTGATGCGCACGCTGGGCATGGGCCCGGACCAGCTGCGCCCCTTGTTCGTGGTGATTCTGGCAGGGGTTGTCACCGGCATCATCGGTACCGCCGTGACCTTCGGCCCGAAGCGGCTGATCCCGCAGCTGCTGATGGCGATCCTGCTGCTGGGTTCGGCGGCGTTCTTCGACCAGAACCGCACCAGCATGGACCGTCCCCACGATTTCTACCTCAGCCAGTTCCTGGCCTCGGTCGGTGCCGGGATGTTCATGGGCCCGCTGATCATGCTGGGCATCTCCGCCGCCCTGAAACAGGGTGTGGACCACATGATCACCTTCCTGGTAACGCTGTCGATCACCCAGACGCTGGGCGGGCTGGCCGGCTCGGCGCTGCTGGGAACCTTCCAGCTGCATCGCGAACAGCTGTATTCCAGCGCGCTGACCAGCCAGCTTGATCCCGCCGACCCGGTGGTGGCGCAGCGCCTGCGCATCCAGCAGCAGCTGTACGCCGCGCAGATCACCGATCCGGTGCTGCGCAGCGCACAGGGCACCGCGCAGCTGGCACAGACGACGCGCCGCGAGGCCAATGTCCGTGGGTTCAATGATGTGTTCACCCTGAGCGGCTGGCTGGCGATCGGCTTCCTGTGCTGGTTGCTGCTGCTGTCGCTGCGTACCGCCGTGCTCAAGCAGTGGCGCAAGCGCCATCCGCCCTCCTCCGCTGCGGCCTCCCCCGCAGCGCTCCGCTGAGTCCTTCGCCATGCCTCCCGTCCCGCCCCGTCCCGACGATGCCGACAACGTGACCCCACCGCCGCCGACCGACGCGGCACCTGCGCCCACGCCGGCTGAGCCGGCGGTCGCGCCGAAGTACCTCAAACCCAGCGCGCGCAGCGTGGCAGTGATGGTCGTGGTGGCCCTGCTGGGCATCGCACTGATCCTGCGCGCGTGGCACCTGTGGCCGTTTGCCAGCAGCGTGATGGTCACCGACAACGCCTACGTGCGCGGGCAGATCACGGTGATGGCACCCCAGGTGAATGGCTATGTGACCGAGGTGCTGGTGAAGGACTTCCAGCACGTGAAGAAGGGCGAACCCCTGCTGCGCATCGATGACCGCATCTATGCGCAGCGCGTGGCGCAGGCACAGGCCACGCTGGACAGCGCGCGCGCGGCGTTGGCCAACTCCGATCAGTCGCAGGCGCAGAACCGCGCGCAGATCGCTGCGGCCCAGGCCACCCTGTCCGCCGGCAAGGCCGAGCTTGAGCGCTCCCGCAACGAGCTGAAGCGGTACGAGCAGCTCGCCGCACAACGCCTGGTATCGATCAATGACCGCGACCGCTTCCGCACGACCCAGGCGTCGGCGCAGGCCAGCGTGCAGCAGTCGCAGGCGCAGATCCGCATCGCCGAGGAAACGCTGGTCTCCACCCAGGTGGCACGCAAGAGCCTGGAGGCACAGGTGGAAAGCGCACAGGCGCAACTGGAACTGGCACGCATCGACCTGGCCAATACCGTGATCCATGCGCCGCGCGACGGGCAGATCAGCGAGGCCAGCGTGCGGACCGGCCAGTACGTGGCCGCCGGCTCGCAGCTGCTGTTCCTGGTGCCCGACGCGCTGTGGGTGGTCGCCAACTACAAGGAGGGCCAGACCTGGCAGATGCGCATCGGCCAACCTGCGACGTTCGCCGTGGACGCGTTCCAGGGCCAGGTGCTGCGCGGCCATGTGGAGCAGATCGCCCCCGCCACCGGCTCGGAATTCAGCGTCCTGCGCCCGGACAATGCCAGCGGCAACTTCACCAAGGTGGTGCAGCGGCTGCCGATCCGGATCTCGATCGATCCGGGGCAGGAGCTGGCCGCGCGACTGCGTCCCGGCATGTCGGTGATCGCACGGGTGGATACGGCGGCCGAGCCTGCGCCGGCCCGGTAGGGTCGAGCTCGTGAAACGGGGTCAGATTCCTTTTGCCAAGGCAAAAGGGATCTGACCCCAATCCCACCGGCCGCTCAGCCTGCGCAGCGGGCGCAGAGTCCGTGCACTTCCAGCGTCTGCGCCTGCGGCTGGAAGCCGAGCTCCTTGGCCCGCTTCTCCAGCTGGCCGACGATCTCGCGGTCTTCCAGCTCCACCGCGCTGTGGCAGCTGTTGCAGATCAGGAACGGCACCGAATGCGCCGCACTGCTGGGGTGGTGGCAGGCCACGAAGGCATTCACCGATTCCAGCTTGTGCACGAAGCCATTGGCCATCAGGAAGTCCAGCGCGCGGTACACGGTGGGCGGGGCATCGGCGCCCACGCCCTTGCCGTTGCGCACCCATTCCAGCAGCTCGTAGGCCTTGACCGGCTTGCCGGCTTCGGCGATCAGCTTCAGTACGTTGGCGCGGATGGGGGTCAGGCGCAGCCCGCGTTCGCGCGAGACACGCTCGACCACCGCCACGAAATCCGATGCGTCATGGACGTGGTGGTGGGGGGCGGTACAGGCAGTGGCAGTCTTGGCGGGCATGCGCGTTCTCCGGTTCGGCCTGGCAAGGATGCCTCAGACCGTTGCTACCTTGGTAATGGCCGCGTCGATGCGTTTCAAGGCCTGCTCACGGCCGGCCAGGTACACGGTGTGGGAAATGTCAGGGCTGACCTGGGTACCGGTGATGGCCACGCGCAGCGGCTGGGCGACCTTGCCCATGCCGATCTCCAGCGCGGCGGCCGTGTCGTGCAGGGCCGTGCCGACCGCTTCGGCCGTCCATTCCGGCAGCGCCGCCAGCAGTTCACGGGCCTTGCCCAGGGCGACCTCGGCCCCGGCCTTGAAGTGCTTGGCCACTGCGGCTTCGTCGTAGTCGTTCAGCGGCTGGTACCAGACCACGGCCTTCTCGGCCATTTCCTTCAGGGTCTGCACGCGTTCACGCAGGGCGATCACCACGTCTACCGGTGCCGGGCCCGCCGCCACGTCCAGGCCCAGCTTCTGCAGCTGGTAGACCAGGTGCGGCACGATGTCGGCCGGCTCCACGGTCTTCAGGAAGTGCTGGTTGACCCAGCCCAGCTTGGCCATGTCCAGGCGCGACGCCTTGGAGTTGCAGTCCTTCACATCGAACAGGTCGATCAGTTCCTGGCGGGTAAACAGTTCCTGGTCACCATGCGACCAGCCCAGGCGGGCCAGGTAGCTCAGCAGTGCGTCCGGCAGGTAGCCGGCATCCCGGTACTGCATCACGTCGGCGGCGCCGGTGCGCTTGGACAGCTTGGCGCCCTGCTCGTCCAGGATCATCGGCATGTGGCCGAACTTCGGCACCGGTGCACCGATGCCTTCGTACAGGTTGATCTGGCGCGGCGTGTTGTTGATGTGGTCGTCACCGCGGATGACCTCGGTGATGCCCATGTCCCAGTCATCCACCACCACCGCGAAGTTGTAGGTGGGATAGCCGTCCGGACGGAAGATGACCATGTCATCCAGTTCGCTGTTGGCGATCTCGATCCGGCCCTTGATCAGGTCATCGAACACCACCGTACCCTGCAGCGGATTCTTGAAGCGGATGACGCGGTTCGGGTCGTCCCGGTACGGCAGGCCCAGCTCGCGCGCGGCACCGTTGTAGCGCGGCTTTTCCTGCCTGGCCATGGCGGCTTCGCGCATCGCGTCCAGCTCTTCCCGGGTTTCATAGGCGTAGTAGGCCTTGCCGTCGGCAATCAGCTGCTCGGCAACTTCCCGGTAACGGGCTACCCGGTCGGTCTGGTAGATCGG
This sequence comes from Stenotrophomonas genospecies 5, assembly GCF_054473825.1. NCBI lineage: Bacteria > Pseudomonadati > Pseudomonadota > Gammaproteobacteria > Lysobacterales > Lysobacteraceae > Stenotrophomonas > Stenotrophomonas genospecies 5. The sequence goes on along the minus strand of NZ_JBTMUW010000001.1, from coordinate 167,733 downwards.
ACCTTCGTCGTAGTCCAGGCCCAGCCACTCCATCGCCTCCAGGATGGCGTCGATCGCCCCCTGGGTGCTGCGTTCACGGTCGGTATCCTCGATGCGCAGCACGAACTCGCCGCCGCGGTGGCGGGCCTCCAGCCAGCAGTACAGCGCGGTGCGGGCGCCACCGATATGCAGATAACCGGTAGGACTGGGGGCGAAGCGGGTGCGGCAGGTCATGTGGGGCTCGAGGAACGGGAATTCCCCGATTTTACCACCAGCCCCGCGCCGGCACGGAGGGACGGACGGGGTCCGTCCCTCCGGCTCACGTCACGGCTGCGGCTCGGCCTTGCGCGGGAACGACTGCTCGCGCATCGCCGCGTTGTAAGCGAAGGAGGCCACGATGGCCGCTGCCTGCTTCAGATCTTCGGGCTCGGCGTGGTCCCAGGTGTCCAGATGGCTGTGGTGGACATTGGTGAAGTAATCCAGCCGGTCCTGGATGAACTGGAAGCCGGGCAGGCCGATGCGATCGAAGCTGATGTGGTCGGTGCTGCCGGTGTTGCGGGTCGCCACCGTGGTGGCGCCGACATCATGGAACGGGGCGAGCCAGGCCTCGAAGATCGGCATCGCCGCCAGGTTTTCCTGCGCGTAGATACCACGGAAGCGGCCGGAGCCGTTGTCCATGTTGAAGTAGACCTGGAACTTGCTGTAGTCGCGGGTCTTGCGCAGCGGTCCGGTGGGGTCGCGCAGCGAGGCCGGCAACGCCTTCTGCGCAGCGTCCACCGGTTCCGGGAACTGGCCGAAGTGCTTGGCGACGTAGGCCTGCGAGCCGATCAGGCCCTGCTCCTCGCCGCTCCACAGCGCCACCCGGATGGTACGCCGGGGCTTGGCACCGGTGGCCTTGAGGATGCGCATGGCTTCCATCATCACCGCCACGCCGGCCGCGTTGTCAGCCGCGCCGGTGCCGCTGTGCCAGGAATCGAGGTGCGCGCCGATCATCACCACCTCATCCGGCCTGCTGCTGCCCCGGATCTCCGCCAGCGTGTTGTAGCCGGGCTGATCGCTGTCGTCGGTGAAACGCGCGCTCACGTCCACCCGCAGGCGCACGGGCTGCTTGGCCTCCAGTGCACGCACCAGCGGATTGAAGTGCTCGGCGATCATCGCCAGCTCCGGAATGCCGACCGATTCCCCGGCCTTGCGCGAGCCACCACCGGCCACGCGGATGATGCCGTTGTCCCAGCTGCTGATGCTGATCGAGGCCAATGCGCCTTCCTCGACGAAGAAGGCGTTGACCTTGGCCGCCAGCGCCTGCCGCTCCTGGTACTCCTTCACCCGCTTGGCGCGCTCGGCGGTGGCGTCCTTGTCCTTGGGCAGGGTGAATTCCTGCAGTCCCTCCAGCGAGGTGGCGTCGTGACGATGCGAGTCCGGCTCGGTACCCCGCTTGTACTCGCGCGCCTCGCCGAGCAGCAGGATCTTCCCGCGCAGCTTGCCGCGGTACTTCTCGATGTCTTCCGGCTTCTTGATGTCCACCTGTACCAGCTCGCCCTCGACCGGTCCGCGGGTGCCCGGCGTCCAGGCCTTGGGCAGTGCGTGCAGCGGCATCACGCGGTCACCGAGCATCTCCACGCTGGCCGAGGTGAACTCCCAGCCACGGCCGAAGTCGTCGAACGCTTCGTCATGGACGTTGTCCAGTTTCCATTCGGTGAACTTGCTGCGGGTCCACGCGTTGGCACGCCCCATCGCCGGGGAGTTGGTCAGGCGCGGCCCGATGCGCTCGGTGAGATAGCTGAAGGTGTCCATCACCTGCGAGCGATGGAACGCCTCCTGGCGGATGCGGCTGACCATGTCCAGGTCCACCGGCTCGCGCTGCTGCGCCATCGCATTGCCGCTCATCGCCAGCGCAACCGCCAGCACACCCCACTTCAGCACATCCCACCCCTGCCCTTCGGCTCGATCATCAACCCCTCGAGTCTAGCCAGCGGGGGCGCTCGGCCCCCGTCCCATCGGTCATGGGCAGTGCAGACGCCTCATCCGCTCCAGCCCAGCCACAACTGGGCGCGCATGGGCAGCAGCAGCAACCAGTGCCGCCGGTCGATGCTGCTGCAACCGTAAACCGCAGCGTGCGTGGGCCAGTCGCCGGGCAGCCCGGCGATGCCGATCTCGGCCAACGCCCCCGGCCCGGCCTTCCAGGGCCGGTAGCGCGGCACCCTTCCACCCAGCACGCCACGTCCCTGCCGTGCACCGTCCAGCCACTCCAGCCCCTGCCCCAGCACTCCTTCGCAGGTGGCCGCCGCCAGCTGGAAGCGGACCAGGCCGGGGGCGATCCGCGCCCCCGGCAGGGCCGCCAGCACGCCATGCGCCTGCAGCAGTGCATCCACTTCGAGCAGGGCCGGAATGCCCTGCTGGGCTCTCAGCCGCAATCCCTGGCGCCATCCCATCGCGATCTCCTCACTTTGCTTCCGCGCCCAGCGCATACCAGTCCACGCGGCGGGTCACCCACATCGCCAGCGCCAGAATCACGAACAGCAGCAGCGAGCCCATCAGCAGCGCGTTGTTCTCCGAGACCAGCAGCCCGTAAAGCGCGCCATACAGCACGGTCAGCAGCGCGGCGAAGCCCAGACCGCGCTTCCAGTGACCGAGCACGTTGGCCAGGTACACCGCCTGCAGGCCGATGCAGGCCGCCGCCGAGACCAGATACGCCTTCCAGAAGGCGATGTGCTCGGACAGGCTGATCAGCAGCAGGAAGAAGATCGCCAGTGCCAGGCCCACCATCAGGTACTGCAGCGGGTGGATGCGCAGCGATTTGATCAGCTCGAACAGAATGAAGCCGACGAAGGTGAGCAGCACGAACAGCACGCCGTACTTGGAGGCGCGATCCGCCTGTGTGTAGGCGTCGACCGGATCGACCAGCGACACGCTGACCGCCTGCGACGCCACCTCGCCATCGCCGCGCAGCTGGCGCTGGGCATCGGAGGCCAGCGAGGACACCGCCCAGCGTGCGTCGAAGCCCTGCGCATCGACGCGGCGTTCGTTCGGCAGGAAGGCGCCGGCGAAGGACGGATGCGGCCAGCGCGACCGCAGTGCGATGCGGTTGTCATCGCCTACCGGCACGACCGACAGCATGCGGCTGCCGTCCAGCCGCAGTTCCAGCTCCACCGTGCTCGCTGCCAGCAGCCCGCCCTGCACCGCGGCAAAACCCGCCACGGGCGCATGCAGGCCACGCCCCAGTTCCGCAGCGGCGCCGACGCCCGGCAGCAGGCGTACCTGGCGGCCATCCACGCGCAGGTTGGGCGTGCCGACCAGACCACGCGCATCGGACACCCCCAGCGCCACATAGGGCTGGCCATAGGTGCGGCCTGGCTTGACCGGATAGTCGTCAGCCGCGAAAGAGGCCTTCAACTGGCCGTTCCAGCTGTACACCGGCACCTTGAACAGCCCGACCTCACGCTGGCTGGGCAGCATCTCGCCGCCAACGTCGAGCGAGGCCGGCATCTGCAGCCAGTGCCCTTCGCTGACCTGCACCTCGGTCTTCTTGTTGCCCTTGGCGTCGACGACTTCCACCTGCTGGCGCTCCACCCACGGCACCACCCGCACCGGCCCCACCAGCTGCTGCGCGCCGGCGCGGCTGTCAGCGACCCGCGCGAAGGCTTCGTCCCGGTATTGACTGCGCTCGTTGATCACGCTGCGGATCATCATCAGCGGAATCAGCAGCAGCAGGATCAGCCCGCCGACAATGGCGAACCGCAGCAGCATCTTCAGGGATTTCATGGTCCATCCTCGTTGGAGAGGGCTGCAGCATGGACCGTGACGGTGAGCGGGGTTTGTGGCGAATTTGAAGCGGATGTGAAGTCAGCGCCGCGTGCGCGGGCCGGGCATGCCCAGCGGCAACCACAGGCTGGCCACGGTCCCGCCGCCGTCGCGGGCCTGCAGCTGGACACGGCCATCGTGCAGGCGCGCCACTTCCTGCACGAACGGCAGCCCGAGGCCGGAGCTGCGGCGGCCACTGCCGGGACGGGCCAACGAATAGAAGCGCTCGAACACGCGGTCACGGGCATAGTCGGGAATGCCGGCCCCCCGGTCGGCCACCTGCAGGCGCACGCCGCCGTCCTCAACCTGTGCCTGCAGCACCACCTCCGTCCCCGATGGAGAGAAGGCAACCGCGTTGTCGACCAGGTTGTTCAGCGCCTGCCGCAGCAGATAGGCATCACCCTGAATGCTCAGATCCGCCACGGCATCAGTGCGTACCTCGACGCCGGCCGCCTGCGCGCGCACCTGCGCGGCTGCGACGGTCTGCTGCAGCAGGTCCGGCAGTGCGATCGGAGCACGCGTCTGCAGCCAGCCATGCTGCTCCACTTCGGCCAGCGCCAGCAGCTTGTCGATGGTTTCGGTCAACCGCTCCTGCTGCTCGAGGATGCTGCGCGCGAAGTGCGCACGGTCGGCATCGGCCATCGGTTCCTGCAGCAGCTCGGCGGCACCGCGTATCGCGGCCAGTGGGCTCTTCATTTCGTGCGTCAGCGACTGCACATACTGCTCGACGTAGGCCTTGCCTTCGAGTTTGCGCCGCATGGTCTCCAGCGCCTGGCCGAGATCACCGATCTCATCGCGGCGGCGGCGTGGCGGCGGCACCGGCTCACCGGCGGTGACCGCGCGCGCATAGCGGCTGAGCTGGCCCAGGCCGGTGGTCAACCACATCGTCACCAGCACCCCGACCAGCGCCGAGAGTCCTATCAGCCATGCGCCGCGTTCGATGATGGCGCGCTGGCTGGCCGCAATGAACGGATCGATGCTGCGGTTGGGCTGGGCCAGGGTGAGCACGCCGATGAGGGTGCGGCCATCGCCCGGGTCGTACACCGGCGCGGCCACATGCATCACGGTGTTGCCCTCCTCGCCCGGCGTCTCCGGGCTGGAGCGGGCGCCGTACTCGCCGCGCAGGGTGCGGTAGACATCGTTCCAGCGCGAGTTGTCACGACCGACGTCGCGGCCCTGCGAATCGTAGATCACGATGCCTTTCGCATCGGTGATCGTCACCCGGTAATCGAGGGCGCGCTTGGGAAAGCGCCACACCATCGCTTTCAGGTCACGCTGCCGCGCCTTGGCCAGGTTGCGGGTGAAACTGCCGCTGTTGATGGTGCCTGCCTTGACGTCCGCCGCCGCCATCTCGGCCAGCACGTTGGCTGCATCGACCAGGGTCGATTCCATCGCCTGGCGCACGCCCGGCTTCACTTCGTTGACGAACACGCGCATGACGAAGAACGCGGCGATGCCCACGATCAGGAAGAAGCCCAGGAACAGCTTCATCACCAGACGCATCGCTCACACCTCCAGGGCGTAGCCCAGGCCACGGTGGGTCCGGATCGGGTCGGTGCTGGCGCCGGCCGCGCGCAGCTTGGCACGCAGGGTCTTGACGTGCGTATCGACCGTGCGGTCGGCGCTGTCGGCACTGCTGTCCCAGCCGCGGTCCATCAGCTGGGCGCGGCTGAGGATGGCCCCGGGGCGTTGCAGCAGGGCTTCCAGCAGTGCGTACTCGTAGCGGGTCAGGTCCAGCGCCTGGCCGTGGAAGCGGACACGCCGGCCCTCGCGGTCGATGGCGAAGGCGCCATGCGTCTGCCAGCCCGCGTCGGTGTCGCTGGCAGCAGGCACCGCCCGCCGCAGCCGCGCGCGCACCCGCGCCACCAGCTCGCGCGGCGAGAACGGCTTGGCCATGTAGTCGTCGGCGCCCAGTTCCAGGCCCAGCACCCGGTCCAGCTCGTCGTTACGGGCGGTCAGGAAGATCACCGGCAGCTGCGCCTGCGGACCGGGCAGCGCACGCAGCCGACGACAGACCTCGAAGCCGCTCAGGTCCGGCAGGCCCACGTCCAGCACCACCACATCGATGCCACCGTCCCGCAGCCGCTGCAGGGCATCGCTGCCGAGCAGGCAGTGACTGGCCAGGTAGCCCTCGCTGCGCAGCGCGTAGAGCACGGTTTCGGCGATGGCGGCTTCGTCCTCGACCACCAGGACATGGGCAACGGGAGCTGTCATGGCGCGCAGCATAGCCGCTGCGGCCGCCGCCCCGTACACTGCCCGCATGAATTACCGCCATGCCTTCCACGCCGGCAACCATGCCGATGTCCTCAAGCACATCGTGCAGCTGGCCCTGATCGACAGCTTCAAGCGCAAGGACAGCCCGTTCTTCGTGCTGGACACCCACGGCGGCGCTGGCCGCTATCTGCTGGCCAGCGAAGAGAGCCGCAAGACGCTGGAGGCCGAATCCGGGGTCATGCGCCTGATGGCGCAGCCGAAGCTGCCGGACGTGGTCGAGCGCTACCTGAAGGCCGTGCAGGCCGACAATCCGGTCGGCGCGCTGACCAACTACCCCGGCTCGCCCCTGCTCACCGCCCAGGCCATGCGTGCGCAGGACCGGATGGCGGTATGCGAGCTGCAGGAAGACGAAGCAGGCACGCTCAAGGCCCTGTTCGCCCATGACAGCCGGGTCGGCGTGCACCCGGGCGACGGCTATGCACTGCTGCGCTCGCTGCTGCCGCCGAAGGTCAACGGCAGCAAGATCGGCCGCGGCCTGGTGCTGATCGACCCGCCCTACGAGGCCCAGGACGCCGAGTACCAGCGCATCCTGGCAGCGCTGGCCGAGACGCTGGCGCGCTGGCCGCAGGCCACCTGCGCGGTGTGGTTCCCGATCAAGCAGCGCCGCACGATCCTGCATTTCCTGCGCAAGGCCACTGCCTTGCCGGTCAAGTCGGCAGTGACCATCGAGTTCCTGGTACGCCCCGACGACTCACCGCTGCGCCTCAACGGCAGCGGCATGCTGGTGCTCAACGCCCCCTGGCAGTTCGACCGGGCGGTCGGTCCGGCCCTGCCGGCGCTGCGCCAGCACCTGGGTGAGCCCGGCGCCAGCACCCGCCTGGATTGGCTCAAGGCACCTGAATAATGGCCTTCACGAGGCTGTACGCCCGTGAGCCTTTTGTTCACGGAAGACAGCCCCGGTGATGCCACAATCGATGGACCACCAAGGAATCACCCGGTATGGCCACTCGCAACCGCATGCCGCCCTGGCATGAGATCTTCAAGGCTCCCAGCGGCCACGAGCTGCTGATCCGCCCCATCCGCCCGGAAGACAGCGCGCCGCTGCAAGCGGCCTTCAGCCTGTTCGGGCCGGAAGAAATCCGCGACCGTTTCCTGCAGGCGGTGACCGAGCTGTCACCGGAAACCACCCAGCGCCTGACCCATCCGAATCCCAAGACCGAGATCACCCTGGTCGCGGCCGAGTCCCTGCCCGCCGGTGAGGCCGTGGTCGGTGCGGTCGCCCGGGCCTCGATCATCCCCGGTACCCGCGAAGCCGAGTACGCGATCCTGATCAGCCGCTTCCTCATCGGCCAGGGCCTGGGCCGGCAGCTGATGCGCAAGCTGGTGAAGTGGGGTCGGGGCAAGTACCTGGATCGCCTGTACGGCGATGTGGCGGCCGAGAACGAGCCGATGAAGCAGCTGGCTGCCTCGCTGGGCTTCAAGCCCGTTCCGCACCCGAACGGCACCGAAGGGCTGGTACGCATGGTGCTGGAACTGGACAACTGACGGTGACGCCGGGCGCCGCCCGGCGATGCCGTTGCAGCCACTGCGCACGCCGGGCATGGCCCGGCGCTGCCCGCTCACGCAGCAATCATGGGGCGGGTGGAGGCTTCTGCTAAAATCCGCGGTCCATGTCGCGTACTTCATACCCCGCCCCGCCGCTGCCGCGCGCCGGCCAGCTCCGCGCCTGGTGGCGCGCCCCCGCTTCACCGACCGCCCTGGCCTGGTACCTGGCCCAGGCGGCGCGCGCGCATGACGCGCCGTTGCTGGTGGTTGCCCGTGACAACCACGGCGCCAACCAGCTCGAAGCCGATCTGCAGACCCTGCTGGGCAACGATCCCGCGCTGCCGGTGATCGCCTTCCCGGACTGGGAAACCCTGCCCTACGACCGCTTCAGCCCGCATCCGGACATCATCTCGCAGCGCCTGGCGGCCCTGCACCGCCTGCCTGCGCTCAAGCGCGGCCTGGTGGTGGTGCCGGTCCAGACCCTGCTGCAGCAGCTGGCCCCGCGCAGCTACGTGATCGGCGGCAGCTTCGACCTGAAGGTCGGCCAGCGCCTGGACCTGGAGGCCGAGAAACGCCGCCTGGAGAGCGCGGGCTACCGCAACGTGCCGCAGGTGATGGACCCCGGCGACTTCGCCGTGCGCGGCGGCCTGCTCGATGTGTTCCCGATGGGCGCCGACGAGCCCTTGCGGGTGGAGCTGCTGGACGAGGACATCGACTCGATCCGCGCCTTCGACCCGGAAAGCCAGCGCTCGCTGGACAGGGTCGAGTCGGTGCACATGCTGCCCGGCCGCGAAGTACCGATGGATGAGGCCAGCATCGGCCGCGTGCTGGCCACCCTGCGTGAGCGCTTCGATGTCGACACGCGCCGCAGCGCGCTGTACCAGGACCTCAAGTCCGGGTTGGCCCCGGCCGGCATCGAGTACTATCTGCCGCTGTTCTTCGATCGCACCGCCAGCCTGTTCGACTACCTGCCTGCCGGCAGCCTGCCGGTGGTGTGTGCCGGCGCCGGCGAAGCCGCCGACGCGTTCTGGGCACAGACCGGCGAACGCTACGAGCAGCGCCGCCACGATGTCGAGCGCCCGCTGCTGCCGCCCTCGGCGCTGTACCTTTCGCCTGAGCAGCTGCGCGAGCGGCTGAACGACGCGCCACGCATCGAAGTATGGGCCGCCGACCATGCACGCATCGCCGATGCACATGCGCTGGGCGACCAGCCCCTGCCGGCGCTGCCGGTAGCGGCCCGCGAAGCGCCCGCTGGCGACGCGCTGAAATCCTTCCTCGGCCACTACCCCGGCCGGGTATTGATCGCCGCAGATTCACCGGGCCGCCGCGAAGCCCTGCTGGAAGTGCTGCAGGCGGCCGAACTGAAGCCGCCGGTGGTTGCCGACCTGCCCGCCTTCCTCGCCAGCGATGTGCGCTTTGCCATCACCGTGGCGCCGCTGGAAGATGGCTTCGCCCTGGACGATCCGCGCCTGGCGGTCCTGACCGAACGCCAGCTGTTCCCCGAGCGCGCCGGCAGCACCCGCCGCACGCGCCGCGCCGGCCGCGAACCGGAAGCGATCATCCGTGACCTGGGCGAGCTGACCGAAGGCGCGCCGATCGTGCACGAGGATCATGGCGTGGGCCGTTATCGCGGCCTGATCGCGATGGACGTCGGTGGCATGCCGGGCGAGTTCCTGGAAATCGAGTATGCCAAGGGCGACCGCCTGTACGTGCCGGTCGCACAGCTGCATCTCATCAGCCGCTACTCCGGCGCATCCGCGGAGACCGCGCCCCTGCATTCGCTCGGGGGCGAGCAGTGGACCAAGGCCAAGCGCAAGGCCGCCGAGAAGGTGCGCGACGTCGCCGCCGAACTGCTGGAAATCCAGGCGCGCCGGCAGGCACGCGCCGGACTGGCCCTGCAGGTCGACCGCGCGATGTACGAACCATTCGCCGCCGGCTTCCCGTTCGAGGAGACACCCGACCAGCTGGCCGCCATCGACGCGACCCTGCGCGACCTCGCCAGCAGCCAGCCGATGGACCGCGTGGTCTGCGGCGATGTGGGCTTCGGCAAGACCGAGGTCGCCGTGCGCGCCGCGTTCGCCGCAGCCAGTGCCGGCAAACAGGTGGCGGTGCTGGTGCCGACCACGCTGCTGGCCGAACAGCACTACCGCAACTTCCGCGACCGCTTCGCCGATTACCCGCTCAAGGTGGAAGTGCTGTCGCGCTTCAAGAGCACCAAGGAGATCAAGGCCGAACTGGAGAAGGTCGCTGCCGGCACCATTGATGTCATCGTGGGCACCCACCGCCTGCTGCAGCCGGACGTGAAGTTCAAGGATCTGGGCATGGTCATCGTCGACGAGGAACAACGGTTCGGCGTACGCCAGAAGGAGGCGCTGAAGGCGTTGCGTGCCAACGTGCACCTGCTGACCCTGACCGCCACGCCGATCCCGCGCACGCTGAACATGGCCATGGCCGGTCTTCGCGACCTGTCGATCATCGCCACGCCGCCGCCGAACCGGCTGGCGGTACAGACCTTCATCACGCAATGGGACAACGCGCTGCTGCGCGAGGCCTTCCAGCGCGAACTGGCGCGTGGTGGCCAGCTGTACTTCCTGCACAACGACGTGGAGAGCATCGGCCGCATGCAGCGCGAGCTGTCCGAACTCGTGCCGGAAGCGCGCATCGGCATCGCCCATGGCCAGATGCCGGAGCGCGAACTGGAAAAGGTGATGCTGGATTTCCAGAAGCAGCGCTTCAACGTGCTGCTGTCGACCACGATCATCGAGTCGGGCATCGACATCCCCAACGCCAACACCATCATCATCAACCGCGCTGACCGCTTCGGCCTGGCCCAGCTGCACCAGCTGCGCGGCCGCGTGGGGCGTTCGCACCACCGCGCCTACGCCTACCTGATCACGCCTGACCGCCGTGCGATCACCCAGGATGCCGAGAAGCGCCTGGAAGCCATCGCCTCCATGGACGAGCTGGGCGCCGGCTTCACCCTGGCCACGCACGATCTGGAAATCCGCGGTGCCGGTGAACTGCTCGGCGAGGACCAGAGCGGGCAGATGGCCGAAGTCGGCTTCAGCCTGTATACCGAGCTCCTGGAGCGCGCGGTACGCAGCATCAAGCAGGGCAAGCTGCCGGACCTGGATGCCGGCGAGGAAGTGCGCGGTGCCGACGTCGAGCTGCATGTGCCGGCCCTGATTCCGGAAGACTACCTGCCGGACGTGCATACCCGCCTGACGCTGTACAAGCGCATTTCCAGCGCGCGCGACAACGATGCGCTGCGCGAGCTGCAGGTCGAGATGATCGATCGCTTCGGCCTGCTGCCGGACCCGGCCAAGCACCTGTTCGCGGTTGCCGAGCTGAAGCTGCGGGCCAACGCGCTGGGCATCCGCAAGCTGGACCTGGGCGAGAACGGTGGCCGCATCGTGTTCGAATCGAAGCCGGACATCGACCCGATGGCCGTGATCCAGCTGATCCAGAAGCAGCCGAACCTGTATGCGATGGAAGGCCCGGACAAGCTCCGCATCAAGCACCCGCTACCCTTGCCGGAAGACCGCTTCAATGCGGCCCGCGCCCTGCTGACGACCCTCGCCCCGGGTTGATTTCCCACCGCCACCACCCCGCACCGGCCCCACCCGGTGCGGGCGGACGACCATGCTGCCTGACGCCGTACCCGCCCCCGACCTGCTGCACGCACAGGCCTGCCTGATCGATGCCCTGGCCATGTCGCTGCAGATGCGCGATGCCTACACCCGCCATCACTGTGACCGGGTCGGCCGGCTGGCCCAGCGCCTGGCCGTGCACTGCGACCTGGACCAGGAGGCCGGGACGCGGGTCGCGCTGGCCGCGCGATTCCATGACATCGGCAAGATCGGCATTCCCGACGACGTGCTGCTGAGCCCTCGCCGGCACACCGAACAGGAGCGCGCGATCATGCGTGAGCATCCCGTGCGTGGCGAGCACATCTTCCTGACCACCGGCCGCAGCGATGCCGCCGCGGTGGCCAGGCTGATCCGGGCCCATCACGAGGCATTCGACGGCAGCGGCTATCCCGACGGCCTGCACGGCGAGCACATCCCGCTGGGCGCGCGCATTGTCACGCTCGCCGACGCCTACGATGCGATGACCAGTGATCGTCCGTACCGGGCGGCGATGGCGCACGGAACGGCACTGCGCATCCTCGATGACCAGGCCGGCGGCCTGATCGACCCCTACGTGCTGCAGCGCTTCCATCGCCTGCTGGCGCAGGAACCTGCGCTGGCCTGAGATCCGGCGCCACCGGGCGAACAGACAAAAGGCCCGGCTTGCGCCGGGCCTTTCGCATCACGCTTCACGTGTGATCGGTTACCAGATCACCACGCGCTTGTCGTCGGCACGCACCATCGCGTCACCGGCCTTGCACTGGAACGCAGCCGCGAACGACGGCATGTTCGAGGGCGCACCGTTGGCGCGGAAGTTGGCCGGCGCGTGCGGATCGGTGTTCAGGCGCACGCGCAGTTCGCCATCGGTGAAGTTGCGACGCCACACGGTGGCCCAGTTCATGAAGAAGCGCTGGTCCTGGCTGTAGCCATCGACCTCGACGTTCGCCTTCGGATCTTCCTTCAGCGCCATCTGCAGCGCGTCATAGGCAACGGTCAGGCCGCCCAGGTCGCCGATGTTCTCGCCCAGGGTCAGCTTGCCCTTCACATTCACGCCGGGCACCGCTTCGTAGCCATCGAACTGCGCGACCAGCTGGTCGGTACGTTCGGTGAACGCCTTGCGGTCGGCATCGGTCCACCAGTTGTCGAAGTTGCCGTTGGCGGCGAACTGGCTGCCCGAATCGTCGTAGCCGTGCATCATCTCGTGGCCGATCACCGCGCCGATGCCGCCGTAGTTCAGTGCCGGATCGGCCTTGGCGTCGAAGAACGGCGCCTGCAGGATCGCTGCCGGGAACACGATCTCGTTCTTGGTGGCGTTGTAGTAGGCGTTGACGGTCTGCGGCGTCATGCCCCACTCGGTCCTGTCCACCGGCTTGCCGATCTTGTCCAGCATGTAGCGGTAGTTGAACGCACGCGCCGCCTGCATGTTGCCGAGGTAGCTGTCGCCGTTGGTCTGCAGGCCTGCCCAGTCACGCCACTTGTCCGGGTAACCGATCTTCGGGGTGAAGCTGGCCCACTTCTCCAGTGCCTTCTTCTTGGTTTCCTCGCCCATCCACGGCAGCTGCTCCAGGCGCACCTTCAACGCCTGCGACAGGTTTTCCACCAGGTGCTGCATGGCCACCTTCGACTCGGCCGGGAATACGGCGTCGACGTACAGCTGGCCCAGCGCCTCGCCCATGCCGCCGTTGACCGACTCCAGCACGCGCTTCCAGCGCGGCTGCATTTCCTTCTGGCCACGCAGGGTGGTGCCATAGAAATCGAAGTTGGCCTTCTCGAACTGGCTGCTCAGGTACGGCGAGGCGTCGTCGATGGTGTGGAAGCGCAGGTAGGCCTGCCAGGTGCTGGCCGGCACATCGGCCAGCATCTTGTCCATCTCGGAGAAGAAGCCCGGCTGGGCCAGAGAGAACTTCTGCGCGGCCGGCACCTTCAGGGTGTCGAACAGCGCGGTCCAGCTGAAATTCGGGGTCAGCCTGTCGGCGTCGGCAGCACTGAGCGGGTTGTAGCGCTTGGCCGGGTCACGCATTTCGATGCGCGACATGGACGCCTTGGCCAGGCGGGTTTCGAAGGCCATCACGGCCTTGGCCTGCTCGGCGGCCTGCGCGGCGTCCACGCCGGACAGGGTCAGCACCTGCGCGATGTAGGCCACGTAGGCGTCGCGGATCTTGGCCTGCGCATCATCGAAGTAGTAGCCCTTCTCCGGCAGGCCGAGGCCGCCCTGGCCGACGTAGGCGATGACATTGGCCGAATCCTTGTAATCGGCATTGGCGAACAGCGAGAACAGCACGCCCTTGCCCTCGGCCTGGCTGTCGCGCAGGTACTGGGTGAGGGTGGCGGTGTCCTTCAGCGCGGCGATCTTGTCGAGCTGCGGCTGCAGCGGTGCCAAGCCCGCAGCCTCGATCTTCGCTTCGTCGTTGCCGGTCTTCCAGATGTCGCCGATCTTGGCTTCCACCGAACCGGTCTTGGCCTGGCTGGCGGCAGCCTGCTGTACCAGCGCATGCTGCACTTCCAGCGAGCGCTCGCGCAGGATTTCGAAGCTGCCCCAGGTGGTCTGGTCGCCCGGTACCGGATTGGCGTTCAGCCACTTGCTGTTGACGAAGCCATTGAGGTCGGTGCAGGCCGCGATGGCCGGATCGAGATCGGCGCTGTTGAGCGAGATCAGCGGCGTCTTGATCTGTGACAGGTCGAAGGCCGGCGTAGCGTCGGCACTGGTCGCCGGTGCAGTTTCGTTCTTGCCACACGCGGCCAGGGAGGCGGCGATGGCGATGGTCAGGCCCAGCGGGGCCAGGTTGCGGACGTTCATGAGGCTCTCCTGCGGGTAATTCCACAGGGTAGACGGGGACGCCCGCGGCAGGGACCGGCCAAAGGTCACAGAGCGCTCGTCATGTGGCGCCGAGCCCTGCTCTGCGCCACAAAAAGCGAAGGCCGGCGTGCGCCGGCCTTCCGATGGTTACCTGGCCTTGCCCTGGTTGGCCACGGCCTCAGCGGCCTTGCGCGCCGCTTCCGGGTCGCCCAGGTAGCGGAACGACTGCACGGTCAGGTCATCGTTCAGTTCGAACAGCAGCGGAATGCCGGTCGGAATGTTCAGCTCGAGGATTTCCTCGCGCGAAACATTGTTGAGGTACTTGTACAGCGCGCGCAGCGAGTTGCCGTGGGCGGTGACCAGCACCGTCTTGCCGTCCTTCAGCTGCGGCGCGATGGCGTCGTGCCAGTACGGCAGCACGCGGTCGAGGGTGGTGGCCAGCGATTCGGTACCCGGCAGCGCGTTGCGGTCCAGCCCGGCGTAGCGACGGTCGTGGATCGGATGGCCCGGGTCTTCCAGATCCATCGGCGGCGGCGGGATGTCATAGGAGCGACGCCACACCTTGACCTGCTCCTCGCCGTGCTTTGCAGCGGTCTCGGCCTTGTCCAGGCCCTGCAGGCCGCCGTAATGGCGCTCGTTGAGACGCCAGGATTTGTTCACCGGCAGCCAGTCCTGCTCCAGCTCGGCCAGGGCGCCCTGCAGGGTGTGGATGGCGCGCTTCAACACCGAGGTGTGGGCGACGTCGAACTGCAGGCCTTCCTCGCGCATCAGGCGGCCAGCGGCGGCCGCTTCCCGGCGCCCCTGCTCCGTCAGGTCGACATCGACCCAGCCGGTGAAACGGTTGTCCAGGTTCCACTGGCTCTGGCCATGGCGCAACAGTACGAGTTTACGGGTCACTGCAGGATCTCCAACGCGAGGAAAGGCAGGCCGCCATTGTAGCCCCGGGGCCGCTCACCGTGCCTTGGCGCGGCCAATGCGATGCTGTGATCGATGAATACCGTGATCGATCCCGGGCGCTGGCAGGGCAGCGTCGCCGCCGCACGCGAGCAACAGCTGCGGCTTGCGGCGCGGGTGGAGCGCAGCGACCGGCTGCCGGGTACCGTACGCTGGCTGGCCGGGCTGGACGTCGGCTTCGAGGACGACGGCCGCACCACCCGCGCCGCAGCCGTGCTGCTGGATGCCGCCACCCTGCAACCGGTGGCCCGGGAGATCGCCCGCATTCCCACGGTGATGCCTTACATCCCTGGCCTGCTCAGCTTCCGCGAGCTGCCCGCCCTGCTCGCTGCACTGGCCCTGCTGCCGCGTTCGCCGGACCTGGTCTTCGTCGACGGGCACGGCATCAGCCATCCGCGACGGCTGGGCGTGGCGGCGCACCTGGGCGTCGTCACCGATCTGCCGAGCATCGGCGTGGCCAAGTCGAAACTGGTCGGTCGCTTCGTCGAGCCCGCAGACGAGGCTGGCGCGCATACGCCCCTGCTCGATGGCGATGAACAGCTCGGCTGGGTGCTGCGCAGCAAGGTCCGCTGCAGGCCGCTGTTCGTCGCTGGCGGGCACCGCATCAGCGCCGATACCGCACTGCAGTGGGTGCAGCGCACGCTGCGTGGCTATCGCCTGCCGGAGCCGACCCGCCTGGCGGATCGGCTGGCGTCGCGACGGGACGCGTAGCGGCAGATCAGTGGTGCACGTGGCCGCGATGGCCCTGCGCGTCCTCGCCGTGGTCGTGATCGTGCCGCGCATCAGGTGCGGCCGCACTGGGCGGCGCGGGATCTCCGCATGCCTCTCCGCAGTGATCCGCTTCAATCTGCAGGGTCACATGCTCGATGCCGAAGTCATCGTGCAGGCGACCTCCCAGCTCACGGCGCAGCACGTCGGCGTCGGTACCGTCGCGCATCACGACATGCGCGGTCAGCGCCGGCGTGCTCGAGGCCAGTGCCCACACATGCAGGTCATGCACGTCCAGCACCGCGGCATGGCCGGACAGGCTGTCGCGGACCTTCGCCACATCCATGCCCTTGGGCACGCCTTCCAGCAGCACGTTGATCGCCTCGCGCATCAGCACATAGGTGCGTGGCAGCACCCACAGGCCGATCAGCACCGCCAGGATCGGGTCGATCGGCTGCCAGCCGGTCCAACGGATCAGCAGCGCGCCGACGATCACCGCCACCGAGCCGAGCATGTCGGCCCACACTTCCAGGTAGGCACCTTTGACGTTGAGGCTTTCACCGCTGCCGGCCTGCAGCAGGCGCATCGAGATCAGATTGATGACCAGGCCGGCGGCGGCGATCACCAGCATGCCGGTGGAGGCAATCTCCTGCGGTTCGCGGAAGCGGCCGACCGCTTCCCACAGGATGTAGCCGGCCACCACGAACAGCATCGCGCCATTGATCATCGCGCCAAGGGCTTCCAGCCGCGCATAGCCATAGGTGCGGCGCGCGTCCGGCGGACGCCGGCTCAAGCGCACCGCGACCAGCGCGATCATCAGTGCGAGCGCGTCGGTGGCCATGTGGGCCGCATCGGACAGCAGCGCCAGGCTGTTGGTCCAGAACGCGCCGACGACTTCGACGACAAGGAAGGTGGAAGTCAGCCCCAACGCCCACCACAACGGCTTCTCGTGGCGGATCTGGGACGGCAGGTGATCGTGGTCGTGGCCCATGCAACAGCTCCTGTGCGATGCGGTCAGGCTACGGCGTGGCTGCGGGGGAGACTATTACGATGTTTATAACATTGCAGCTGTGCGGCGCCGGTCGCGCCGGGCGTGGCCCGGCGCTCGCCGATTGCACCGGGCCATGCCTGTCAGGCACCGCGCGCGCTCAGAAGCCGAAACGCAGGCTGGCCCAGTATGCGCGGCCCGGTTCGTTGTAGGTCGCCGCACCGGCGTCGCTGCTGTTGGCTTCGCGGAACAGGCGTTTGTCGGCCAGGTTGTTCACGCCGAAACCGAAGCTGACCGTCCCGGTAACCCTGTAGCGCGCGCTCACGCCCCAGATGTTGTATGCCCCCCGATCCTGCAGCACCACCGACGGATCGCAGCTTCCGGTGCAGCGAGGATCGTTGTTGATGTTGGTGGTGGCCGGCTCCTGCCTGCCGTAGAAGGTGCCGGTGAGCAGCAGCGACAGCTTTTCGGTGGCCTGCCAGTCCAGCATCGTGTTGACCGTGTAGCGCGGTATCACCGACAGCGGCTGGCCGGTGCTCTTGTTCTCGTTCTCCACCATGTAGGTGAAGTTGCTGCTCCACTTCAGCCGGTCGCCCTGCTCGCCCAGCAGCGGCACCACCAGGTTGCCCTCCAGGCCCTGCACGATGGCCTTCGGTGCATTTTCCCAGCGGAAGATCCGGCCACGGGTATCGGCGGTGAGGCCGACCTGGGTATACCCGGCCTCGATCTTGTCCTTGTAGTCGTTGTGGAAGTAGGTCAACGAGGCCTGCCAGCCACTCTGCGGAGCCCATTCCACGCCCAGTTCCTTGTTCAGGCTGGTCTCGGCGTCCAGCTCCGCGTTGCCCTGCAGGTAGCAGCCCGCGCCCAGGCTCGGCAGTGCGTTGGGACAGCCGTTGCCACGGGTGTAGTACAGGTAGTCCGGATTGGACTGGTAGAGGTTGGGAGCCTTGAACGCGCGTGCGATGCCGCCCTTCACCACCCAGTCGCCATTGATGCGGAACTGCGCATTGAGGCTGGGGCTGGCGTTGTTGCCGAACTGGCTGTGGTGGTCGAAGCGCAGTCCCGGCGTCACGATCCAGCGTTCACCCAGGTAGATGTTGTCTTCGACGAAGACCGCCGTAGTCTGGGCATCGGACTTGCCGCGCGCGCGATCGGCCGACAGGCCCGGCAGGCCACCGCCACTGCTGCCGGACTGGCTCATCGAATACGGATCGGTCAGGCGGCTGTCGAGATGCTCGAAGCCCAGCGTCCAGACATTCTCCGCCGCGCCGATCGTGGTCGGGAAACTGACCTCGCCGTCGAGCTGGTAATTGCGCAGGCGGGAGGTGGACCAGTCGGTGCCGTTGAAGCTGCCCTCGGGGCCACCGGCCAGGCCTTCGTTGATGCGCGAATTGTTGACCGCTTCCACCGCAGCAGTAACGCGCGAGGTCACATCACCCCAGCGGCCACGATGGGTGATCGCCCCGGTGGTGCGGTACATGCGGTTGGTCTCTGCCTCGCTCTCGGCCAGCGCCGCCAGATCGACCGGCGTGGAGGTACCGGTGTTGCTCACGGCACGGTCGCCCGCATAGATGTTGCCCTGGCGGCTGGTACCGGCTTCGAATTCCACCACCTGGCCGGCGTTGATGTCCCAGCGCAGCAGCGCGTTGACATCGCGGTTCTTGACGCCCTCGCGGCCTGCGGGAGGTACGGTGCCCGGCGCGGTGGCGAACGCGCGATTGAGTTCGAGCGAATCCGCGTCGGTCCTGTTGAGGTTGCCATACAGGCGGAAGGACAACGCATCGGTCATCGGGCCGCTCAGCTGCAGGCCCACGCGCTCACTGCCACCTTCGGCACTGTGCTCGGGTACCAGTCCGTACAGGTCGACCGCTCCGGTCAGATCGCCCGTCGGGCGCTTGGTGATGATGTTGACCACGCCGCCGGAGGCGCCGGATCCATAACGCGCCGCTGCCGGACCGCGCAGCACTTCGATGCGCTCGATCATCTCCGCCGGCACCCAGTTGGTGTCGCCACGGGTATTGCGCTCACCGCTGCGGCCCATGCGCACGGCGTCGCGGGCGCCGACGCGTTTGCCGTCCACCAGGATCAGCGTGTTCTCCGGCCCCATGCCGCGCAGGTCGATCTGGCGGTTGTTGCCATACTGGCCAGACGCACTGTTGCCGGTGAGATTGACACCGGGCATGGTCCGCAGCAGCTCGGCGATGTCGTTGGCAGGAGGACGGCGCGCAATGTCCTCGGCGGTGATGGTCGATGTACCCAGGGCCTGACGCGCGATCTGCGAGGCGGTGACGTGCACCGTATCGATATCGGTCGCGTCGGTCTGCGCATGGGCACCCAGGGCACTGCCCGCAAGCAGGGCAGCAACGGCAAGCGCCAACGGGCGCGGCGGCGGAACAAGGACGGCAGACATCTTCAACACCTTCTGGCAGGGCAACGGGACCTCTGGCAAAGGGCTTGAGGCGACGACGGGGGGAGTGGGAGCGGCGCCGCACATCTTCCGCAGGCCGGTCCATGCGCGCATTCTCCCATCAATGCGATTGATTCTCAAATGCGTCAACGCAGTGCAAGCGCTTCGCAAATGTGCATGGGGCCAAGTACGCTCGTTCGCCGTACCCCTGCTGATGGGTACTACACAGGAGGCCGGTGGCCGCCGGGGTGACGCGCTGCCGGTGCAGCGGCATGCAGCGCCCACCATGCCAGCGCTGTCACCGCGATGCCTGCACCGAGCGCACAGACCCTGGTCCAGCCGTGGTGCGCCTGCATCCACGTACCGGCCGCAGCACCGGCGCCGCTGCCGACCGCGTAGAACAGCATGTACAGCGCCACCAGGCGACCGTGCTGTTCGGCAGGCGCGCGCAGCAGCAACGCCTGGTTGGACACATGCAGTGCCTGTCCTCCCAGATCGAGCACCACCACGCCCAGCAGCAGCCATGCCAGGGCGTGCGGCAGACCCAGCAGGGGCCACCACGCAAGCAGCATCAGCAGCAGCGCCCCCAGGCTCACCCGCAGGCAGAAACCCCGATCCATCCAGTGCCCCACCCGTGCAGCCAGCAGCGCACCGACCATGCCGGCCAGACCGAGCGCGCCGATGGCCGCGGTCGACCAGTTCATCGGTGATGCCGACAGGGGCAGCGGTACGGCCGCCCAGAACACGTTGAGGCCGGCGAACAGCAGCAGCGCCAGAGGGCCACGCTCGCGCAGCGTGCGATCACTGCGCAGCATCGTCATCATCGAGCCGAGCAGCGCGCGCCAGGCCGGCGGCTGCGAGGGAACAGGCACGGCAGGCAGGCGTCGCCACAGCAGCATCGCCAACGCCGCCATCATCACTGCTGACAGCAGGTACACCGCGCGCCAGCCGGCCAGGGCCGCCACCGCGCCGGATACCACACGCGCAGCCAGCAGGCCGATGAACACCCCGCCCTGCACCATGCCAACCACGCGCCCCCGCTGCCCCGACGGTGCCAGCGTGGCTGCATAGGCGATGAGTCCCTGGGTGAGCGCCGTCCCGAGCAGGCCCGCCAGCAGCATGCCCCCCAGCAGCCAGGCGGTACTGCGTGCTGCCGCCAGTCCCAGCAGCACCATCACCAGTGCCAGCAGCTGCACGCGCAGCAGGCGGCGACGATCGCCGCGGTCGGCCAGCGGCAGCAGGCCGAGCAGGGCCAGCACGCTGCCGGCCTGGGTGGCGGCAACCACAGCGCCGGCCGTCGCGCGCTCCATGGCGAAGGCCTGCGCCAGGCGCTCCAGCAGCGGCTGTGCGTAATAGACATTGGCCACACTGGCACCCGCCGCGATGGCCAGCAGGCCCAACAGGGCGCGCGGAAGGACGGAAACGGGCATGAATGTGGTTGCATATTGAAACTTGATGCACCCTATCGACAATGGTTTTAAAATGCAACCACATCGTCACGAGCCTTGCCCATGCATGCCGACAGCCCCTGCCCCGTTGCCCGCAGCGCCGATCTGCTCGGTGATCGCTGGGCCCTGCTGATCATCCGCGATGCCTTTGATGGCGTTACCCGCTTCAGTGACTTCCAGCGCAGCCTCGGCGCAGCGCGCAACATCCTAAGCGACCGCCTGCGGCGTCTGGTCGAGGCCGGGCTGCTGCTGCAGCAACCTGCCAGCGATGGCAGCGCCTACCAGCAGTACGTGCTGACGCCAGCCGGACGCGAACTTTTCCCGGTGCTGGTGGCGCTGCGCCAATGGGGCGAACGCCATCGTTTCGCAACGGGTGAAGCGCACTCGCAGCTTGTCGAGCGTGCCAGCGGAGCGCCCCTTCCCTACATGCAGCCGCATGACCACACCGGTACGCCGCTGCTGGCGGAACAGACCGCGGTCCGCAAGGTGGACATCCGCTAGCCCGAGCCTCGCGTGCCGTTCCACCTGAGCGCGATGCGCCGGATCGATGATCCGCCTCCCACGGCAAAGCCTGCGCGCCGCCCACGCATGCAGCGTGTAGCAATGCCAGCGTAGGATCACGGGCGGGCCCTGCGGCCCGCCCTTCCGTTGCTGCCTAGGACTCCGCCCATGCTCCGCCGTGCCCTGCCCCGATCCGCGTCCGTGCTTCTGCCCCTGCTCCTGCTGTGGGGCATGCCAGGCGCGCAGGGCCGCGAAGTCGCCGCGCCTGCCGCCCACGTCGAGGCCGATGGCCCCTACGTGTTCCGCAACGGCGATCAGCTGCAGGCCAAATGGATCTGCGCTGACGCTGTGCAGACCCGCTCGCTGGGCACCGCCACGGGGGCTGCCGATGTCGCGCCCCTGTGCGGCTACCCGCACAGCGTGCACGTGCTGCCACCGGTCGCGCCTTCGGTGTCGGAGCTGCCTGCGGTACCGCGCATCGTCGCCCTGTCCGACATCCACGGCCAGTACGACCTACTGGTACGACTGCTGCGCGCCCACCATGTGATCGATGCGCAGGACCGCTGGGCCCTCGGCCAGGACACCCTGGTGGTCGCTGGCGACGTGTTCGATCGCGGCCCGCAGGTCACCGAAGCGTTCTGGCTGTTGTATGGCCTGCAGCAGCAGGCGGCGGCCGCCGGCGGTGCGGTGCACTTCGTGCTCGGCAACCACGAGACCATGGTCCTGTACGACGACCTGCGCTATGTCAATCCGAAGTACCTGCGCAGCGCGCAGCTGCTCGGGCGCAGCTATCCGCAGCTGTACGGCGCTGATTCGGTGATCGGGCAATGGCTGCGGACGCGGCCGGTGCTGCTGAAGATCGGCGACACCCTGTTCCTGCATGGCGGCATCTCGCCCGAAGCGGTGGAACTGGCACTGCACCCGGCACCCACCAACGCCGCCTACCAGGCCTCGCTGGGATTGCCCAAGGCCGAAGTGAAGGCCGACCCCGCAACTGCACCGCTGTACGACGGCAAGACCAGCCCCATCTGGTACCGCGGCTACTTCGATGGGCGTCTCGATGCACGGGGCGTGCAGGACGTGCTCGACACGCTGCAGCTCAAGCGCATCGTGGTCGGCCACACGTCGATGCCGCATGTCAGCACGTTCCATGGTGATCGCGTGATCGCCATTGACAGCAGCATCAAGAACGGCGAGAACGGCGAGCTGCTGTTCATCGAGGATGGCCGGCTCAGCCGCGGTCTGCTGGACGGCTCACGGGTGCCGCTGGTCCAGGGTGAACCCGGCCTGCGGGACTGACCACGAAAGTGGCGGCACCCTGCCGGCGTACACTGCCGGCTCACCCCTGCGAGCCACCATGATGCGCCAGACCGTCATCCCGCAGCTGCGCATGCGCCACGCCGATGCCAGCCTGCCCTTCTACGTGCAGGGCCTGGGCTTCGTCGTCGACTGGGAGCATCGGTTCGAGCCGGGGTTTCCGTTGTTCGCCCAGCTCACCCGCGACGGCCAGACGCTGTTCCTCACCGAGCACAGCGGCGACTGCGAAGTGGGCGGCGCGGTCTACTTCATCGTCGAGGATGTCGACGCGCTGCACCGCGCCTTCAGTGCCGCGGGGGTACCGATCGAACAGCCGCCGCATGACACCAGCTGGGGCAGCCGCGAAATGCTGCTGCTCGATCCGGACCACAACCGCCTGCGCTTCGCCACCGCAACGGACTGAGTCCTCGCAGGCTTGAGAGGGATATACGAAACATATACGATACGTATATTCCTCTTACCTGGATCCGCCCATGGGCATCGTCAACATCGATGACACCCTGCACGACCAGCTGCGCCGTGCCTGCACCGTCTCCAGCCGCTCGATCAACGCCCAGGCCAGTTTCTGGATCCGCGTGGGCATGCTGTGCGAAATGAATCCGACGCTGAGCTTCCAGGACATCGTGGCCAGCGAACTGCGCGCCGCCGGCGTGCAGCCACAGCCGCTGGCACCCGCACGGGCCTGACGTGAGCATCATCAAGCGGCCCGACGAGATCGCGCTGATGGCCGAATCCGGCCGCCTGCTGGCACAGGTGTTCGCCGCGCTCGACAGATGGCCGCTGCAGGGTCGCAGCACGATGGAGATCAACGACTTCGTCGAACGGATGATCGTCGACGAGCTGCAGGCGCGGCCTGCCAGCAAGGGCCAGTATGGCTTTCCGTACGTGCTCAACACCTCCATCGACAACGTGGTCTGCCACGGCGTGCCCAGTACCGCAGACGTGCTGCGCGAGGGCCAGATCGTGAATCTCGACATCACCCTGGAAAAGAACGGCTACATCGCCGATTCCAGCACCACCTACCCGGTCGGCGCGGTCACCCCTTCCGCACGGCGGCTGGTGCGGACCGCCTACGAAGCGATGTGGAAAGGCATCGCCGTGGTACGGCCCGGCGCGCGCCTGGGCGACATCGGCCACGCCATCGCCCGCTACGCACGCCGCCACGGCTACAGCGTAGTCAAGGAATACTGCGGCCATGGCATCGGCCGGGAGATGCACGAAGAACCGCAGATCCTGCATTACGGCCATCCCAACACCGGCAGGGTGCTGGAAGAAGGCATGGTGTTCACCATCGAACCGATGCTCAACCAGGGCAGGCCGGCGATCCGCCAGCGCGCGGGCGAATGGCCGGTCTATACCCGCGACGGCACGCTGTCGGCACAGTTCGAGCACACCGTGGCCGTGACCCGCAAGGGCGTGCGGGTGCTGACGCTGCGCCCCGACGAGACGCCGTTGTGCGCGGTGGACGCGGCCTAGAGCGGACGCAACAGCAACAGGGTGGCGAGGCAGAACATGAAGATCGCCACGCCGGCATCCAGCACCCTCCACGCGCTCGGCCTGCGGAACACCGGCTGCAGCAGGCGCGCGCCATAGCCCAGCGTGCAGAACCAGGCCACGCTGGCCACGCAGGCACCGGTGGCGAACGCCCAGCGCAGATCGCCCGGATAGCGCGTGGACAGGCTGCCCAGCAGCACCACGGTATCCAGGTAGACGTGCGGGTTGAGCAGGGTGAAGGCCAGGCAGGTCAGCAGTACCTCGCGCCCGCTGCCGCCCTGCGCCTCGGCGGCGGCCAGCGCACTGCCACCACGCCACGCGCGTAGTCCCGCCTGCAGGCCATACCACAGCAGGAACGCCGCACCACCAAAGCGCAGCACCTGCAGCAGCAGCGGCCACTGCAGCACCAGCGCGCCCATGCCACCGATACCGGCCAGTATCAGCACGATGTCCGCGCCGGCGCAGGCCAGCACCACCTTTCCCACATGACGCTGCTGCAGGCCCTGCCGCAGTACGAAGGCGTTCTGTGCACCGATGGCGATGATCAGGCCGGCACCTGCGAACAGGCCGGCGGCGGCAGCGGCGATCCACATGGGGACAGGCCTGGCAGGGAGGGGACGCGCAGAGTGCGGCCGCCGCCCCTGTTTAGACAATCTGATTTTTCTTTATCCTGTGCAGAGAAACTGAAGAGGCACCGGCATGGATCTGCTACATCCACAACTGGCTGCGTTTGCTGCGGTGCTGGAGGAAGGCAGCTTCGACGCTGCAGCCCGACGCCTGTCGATCAGCCCGTCGGCGCTGTCGCAACGGATCAAGGCACTGGAGGACCGGCTCGGCCAGGTACTGGTGGTACGTCAGGCACCGTGCCGACCCACCGCCACAGGTGAAGCGCTGCTGCGCAGGGTGCGACCGATGCAGACGCTGGAGGCCGAGGCGCTGGCCGAACTGCTGCCCGAACGCGGCAGCGATGCCCCGCGCACACCGATCCCGTTGGCGGTCAACGACGACTCGCTCGATACCTGGTTCGTGCCGGCCATCGCCGAGCTGCACCAGCGCCATGGCTATCTGTTCGACCTGCGCATGGATGATCAGGACCACACCCTGCAGTTGCTGCGAGATGGCAGCGTGCTCGGCGCGGTCACCGCCGAAAGCCGGCCGGTGAAGGGCTGCAACGTGCATCCGCTCGGCGCCATGCGTTACCACGCCATCGCCTCGCCCGGCTTCGCCCGCCGGCACTTCAGCGAGGGCATGCAGGCTGCGGCGCTGGCACGTGCGCCGATGCTGGTGTTCAACCGCAAAGATGAACTGCAGTGGCGCTTCGTGCGGCGGCTGACCCGTGCGCGGCTGCAGCCACCGCTGCATTATCTGCCCTCCTCGACCGGCTTCGTCGAAGCCGCCGCGTGCGGACTGGGCTGGGGCATGGCCCCGGAAACCCTGGTGGGGCCTGCCGTGCATGCCGGCCGCGTGGTGGTACTGGAACCCCGCCGCTGGCTCGACGTGCCCTTGTACTGGCAGCACGCGGCCGTGCGCTCAAGCACGCTGCAGCACATCACCCAGGCATTGCGCACCGCGGCCAGCGGCGCCCTGCGTTGAGACCCACACGACGACCGCAGACCCCGGCTTCACGCGCAGACCACTAACGTTTGCTCACTTCTTAACTACAGGAACGGCATGCGTGTGAGCCGCCCACGGACGAGGATGCGCAGCGCGATGGGCGTCGCCGGCATGGCCTTTGCGGCCTGCTTGCCCTTTGCCACGTCAGCGCAGGCCATCACCGATACACCGGCATTGGACTGGGAACAGGCGCGGCAGCGGTTGGAACAGGTTTCCGACGCGCTGGCCGCGGCCGACGCCGCCGTCCGCAACAAGCAGGATCTGCAGGAGGCCACGCGCCTTCTGCGCCTGCCGGAGATCACCGGCGAGGTCCGCCGCCTGCAGTTCCAGAAGACCCTGACCCTGCCACTGGGCTCGCTGGCACCGGTGGCCGAGGCCTTTGGCATCGATTCCCCCCTGTCGTTCACCGAACGCGACTGGCGCACCCGCCCGGTCGTCACCGCTGTGCTGCCGCTGTACACCGGTGGCGTCATTCCTGCCGCACAGCGTGCCGCCAGCGCAGCCCACGAGCAGGCCAGCGCGGAACGCGAAGCACAGCGGCAGTCGTTGACCGTACAGCTGGCCCAGGCCTACTTCGGCCAGCGCCTGGCCGAGCAGGCGGTGGACGTGCGCCG
Source organism: Stenotrophomonas genospecies 5 (assembly GCF_054473825.1). Classification (NCBI taxonomy): domain Bacteria; kingdom Pseudomonadati; phylum Pseudomonadota; class Gammaproteobacteria; order Lysobacterales; family Lysobacteraceae; genus Stenotrophomonas; species Stenotrophomonas genospecies 5. The sequence continues at coordinate 141,723 of NZ_JBTMUW010000001.1, read as the reverse complement.
TGACGTCCGTGATGGCCTGGAACGCCACCTGGCCGATGCGCTGAAGCTGGAGCGCGAAGGCTTCGCCACCCGCGCGCAGCGACTGCAGGCCACCGTGGCGCGCGACAAGGCAGAGCGCGAGTACCAGAAGACCGTCAACGACCTGGCCACGTTGAAGGCCGCGCTGGCCACCCTGCTGCGCAGTGGCGGAGAGGTGCAGCCGGTATCACCCCTGTTCGTGCAGCGCGTGCCGCTGGAGCCGGCCGCCAGCTTCGAGCGCATCGCGCAGGCACGGCAACCCCAGATCGCACGGCTGCGGGCCATGGTGGCGCAGGCCGAACAGGGCGTGCGCGTACAACAGGCCAAGCTCAAGCCGCAGATATTCGCCTTTGGCCAATACGACTTCCGTCGCCGCGACGAGATGCTGACCGATCCGGACTGGGCGTTCGGCATCGGCCTGAAGTACACCTTCCTGTCGCCGAACTCGCGACCGGCGCAGATCAGCGCGGCACGTGCGCAGCAGGAGCAGGCGGAAGCCGGACTGCGCGAAGCCGAGAACCAGGTCGCGCTCGGCGTGCGCAAGGCGTGGAACGAACTGGAAACGGCACGCCAGCAGTTCGTGCTGCTCGACAGCAGCATCGCCCAGGCACAGGAGAACCTGCGCCTGCAGGAGCTGGCATTCCGCGAGGGGCAGTCCACGTCGCTGGACGTCATCGATGCGCGGCTGGGTCTGGGAGGCGCTCGCGTGGAGCGTGCACAGGCCGCCTACCAGTACGATGTCGCGCTGGCACAGCTGCTGGAGATCAGTGGGCAGATGGACCGCTTCGAGGAATTCCGGCGTCGCGCAGATGAGGTGATCGACCATGAGTGACGTATTGCAGGATGAAGCGACACCACCAGGCAAGCGCCGGCTTGGCCGGATCCTGCTCGTGGTGCTGCTGGCAGTGGTGGCGCTGGGCCTGTGGCTCGCCTGGCGCAGCCCGGCCGACCAGATCCAGGGCATGGCCGACGCGGACACGATCAACGTCGCAGCGAAGATCACCGCCCGTGTCGCCGAGCTGAAGGTTCGCGAAGGTGACCGCGTGCAGGCCGGTCAGGTCGTGTTCCTGCTCGACAGCCCCGAAGTGACGGCGAAGGAACAGCAGGCACGCGGCGCTCTGGCCGCTGCGCAGGCGGTGGCCGACAAGGCTGCCGAAGGCGCACGTAGTGAGGACATCCGTGCTGCCGAAGCCAATTGGAAGCGTGCCGAAGCCGGAGCAACGCTGGCCGAAGCCACCTACCGCCGCGTGCAGAACCTGTTCAACGAAGGAGTGATGACCCGGCAGAAGCGCGACGAAGCACTCGCCCAGTCCACCAGTTCGCGCGAGCTGGCCCGTGCCGCCCGTGCCCAGTACGACATGGCACTGGCCGGTGCGCGGGAACAGGACAAGCGTGCCGCGCAGGGCCAGGTACAGCAGGCGCAGGGCGCCGTGGCCGAAGTGGATGCGGCCCGCGTCGAAGTGGAGGGCCGTGCACCGGTGGCCGGCGAGATCAACAAGCGCATGGCCGATCCCGGCGAGCTGGTACCCGCCGGCTACCCGGTATTCACCCTGGTCGACATCGACCGAATGTGGGTATCGATGAACCTGCGCGAGTCACAGATGCAGGGCCTGAAGGTCGGCAGCACGCTGCGTGGCAGCGTGCCGGCCCTCGGTGAGGACAGCGAGTTCAAGGTCTACTTCATCAACCCGGCCGGCGACTATGCCACCTGGCGTACCACCCGGCAGTCGTCCGGCTACGATGTCCGCAGCTTCGAGGTGCGGGTGCGCCCGGTACGCCGCATCGAGGGCTTCCGCCCCGGCATGAGCGTGCTGTTCGCATGGCCCCAGCACTGAGCCCTGGTGGCAACGGCTTTGCTGCTGCCTGGCAGCGCGAGCTGCGGGGTCTTGGTGGCAACCGTGCCGACCTGGCGCTGGTCACGGTGCTGCCGCTGCTGATGCTGGTACTGATGGCCTGGATGTTCACGCCATCGGTCATGCGCGATGTACCCATCGCCGTGGTCGACCTCGATCACAGCAGCGACAGCCGGCAATTGCTGCGCATGCTCGATGCCAGCCCGGGGGTCCGCGTCGCCCGCCAGCCCGCCGACATGGACACCGCGCGCTCGCAGCTGCGCAGCCTGGAGGTGTTCGCAGTGGTGCTGGTGCCGCGCGACGTGACCCGTCAGGCCCTGCGCGGCCGCCAGGGCACGGTGTTCGCCTATTACAACGCCACCTACATGACCACCGGACAATCGGCCGCGCGCGATATCGCCGATGCGGTGTCGGCCTGGAATGCACGCATGCTGCGCGAGCGCATCGGCCTGCAGGTGGGGCCCGCAAAGCTGCGCGCCGCCCCGATCGCCGTGCAGTCCGACATCCTCTACAACCCTGCACGCAGTTATGAGCTGTTCCTGCTGCCGCTGATCTTCCCGGCCGTCCTGTCGCTGGCGCTGGCACTGGCGGTGGCCGGAAGCGTGGGCCGGGAAATCCGCGATGGCACCCTGCCGGCCTGGCTCGGTGACACCCCGTGGGCCTCGATCGGCGGCAAGCTCGCGCCCTACGTACTGTTGTTCGCGTTGTACGGCACGCTGGGCGTCGGCTACCTCGCATGGCTGCGGGGGGACGGCATCGCCGGCAGTCTGCTCCTGCTGCTGGCTGCGCAGCCGGCGTTCTACCTGGCCACGGCCGCATATGCGTTGTTCTTCGTCGGCCTTGCCCGTGACATGGGTACCGCGCTGTCGGTGGTCGGCCTTACCATCGGCACAGCGCTGGCCTTCTCCAGTGCCACCTTCCCGGTACTGGATGGCCCGCTGTTCACCCGCATCTGGCACCAGCTGCTGCCACTCAGCGCGTACATCAAGGTGCAGACCGAGCAGCAGTTCGTCGGCGCACCGCTGTCCGTCTCGCTGTGGCCCTTGGCCACGCTGTTGTTGATGTCGGTGGTGGCCGGCGGCATCGGCAGCCTGCGGTTGATCGCTTTCGGCCGCACCCCGGAGGCCGCACGACCGGCCGGGGCCGACGCATGAGCGCGGTCTGGCGCAGCCTGCGGCAGACCCTGCTGGCGGTGCTCGGCGACCGCTATGCCATCGTGGTGATGGTCGGTGCAGTCATCCTGTACTCGTTCTTCTATCCCGCCGCGTACCGCCACCAGGTGGCCGGCAATCTGCCGGTGCTGGTGGTCGACCAGGATCACAGTGCCACCAGCCGCGAACTGCTGCGCATCCTCGATGGCCTGCGCGTGGCGCGCGTGGTTGGCCAGCCGGCGGATCTGGACAGCGCGCGCCGGCAGCTGGAAGCGGGGCATGCCGAAGGCATCGTGCTCATCCCCGCGAACCTGGAGCGCGACATCCTGCGTGGCCAGCCAGCCAAGCTGGTCCTGCTGGGCAATGGCGCCTACCTGGGACGCGCCAGCTGGGTGCTGGGCAGCATCGCCGATGCGCTGGGCACATTCGGCCGCGACGCCGCCGTGACCCAGGCGGCGTTCATGGGCGCGCCGCAGGCAGCGCCGGTCACTCTCGTGCAGCGGCCCCTGTACAACACGCAGGAAGGCTATGGCAGCGCCATCGTACCCGGCGTGGCCGAACTGATCGTGCACCAGACACTGCTGATGGGCATCGGCGTACTGCTGGGAGGGCGGCGTCTGGTGCTCGGCCGCCGGCTGCACTTCGATCTGCCGACCCTGGCAGGCATGGCGATGGGCTTCGGCCTGATCGGGCTGTTCGGCCTGTTCTACTACGCCGGCTTCACCGCCTGGGTACAGGACTACCCGCGCGGCGGAAATCCGCTGGGCCAGCTGCTGGGCGGCACGCTGTTCATTGCCGCCACCGTGGCCTTCGGGCTGTTCATCGGCAGCTTCTTCCGCACCCGCGAACGCGCCTTCCAGTACATCATCGCCACCTCCATTCCGCTGTTCTTCCTCGCCAACCTCTCCTGGCCGGCGGTGATGACGCCCCGCCCGCTGGTGTGGCTGGCGAAGCTGCTGCCGACCACCTCCGGCATCAATCTGATGGTGCGGTTGAACCAGATGGACGCACGCCTGGACGAAGTCAGCCGTGAACTTGCCACGCTCGCGGCGCTGCTGGTGATCTACGGCGGTCTTGCCATCTGGCGGCTGCATGGCAGGCCGTCGGGCGGGGTGCGCCCCTGAGCACAGACAAACGCCGGCACGGAGCCGGCGTTCGTTGCATCACTACGTGGAAGGGGAAAACGGCGATCAGCGGTAGACGCGCTCGCAGCGACGTTCCACCACCCGATCGCCGGTCTTCTGCTGGTGGTTGCCCTGGATCTGTCGTCCGGCGGCGCCGCCGGCGACTGCACCGGCGACGGTGGCGAGCTTCTTGCCATTGCCGCCGCCCACCTGGTTGCCCAGCAGGCCGCCCACCACCGCACCTGTGGCCGTACCGGCAATGCGGTTCGGATCGCGCGAGTTGCGCTGGACTTCAACGTTCCTGCATTCCACACGGCTGCCGTCGTTGAACTTGCGGCCTTCATCGCGGGGCCCGTAGGTCTGCGCACCCGCCATCGACGATGCCGCCATCAGGGTGCCCAGCACGAGCAGTCGGGTCGAGGTCTTCATGGCCAGCTCCTGTCTTCCGGGATGGGTCCAGTCTCCGCCTGCCGCTGGCAACTACGAGTGAAATCGGTGTCATCAGGACTTCATCGGCCATGCGTCGTTCATGAAGAGAACCGCGGCCATGGAACGATCCAGCGCCTGGCAGAGGCTCCCGTTCGGTCGCCGCGAAGGGAATCGGCCGCCTGCATCGGTGCGCCGACCCGCGCGGCCCCTCCCGGGGGCAGCGCGCATGCGGCTATGATCAACCGACAAAGGGCGCAGGCATCTGGACGTGGATGTGCAGGAATCAGAAAGCTTGAGGGTAGCGGTACTGGAGGACGAGCCTGCCCTGCGCGAGCGCATCATCCTGCCAGGCCTGGCGCGCTATGGATTCCTGGCGACCGGCTACGCCAGCGTCGCGGCCTTCCGCGCCGGAATGGAGAGACAGCCCGCCGACCTGCTCGTGCTCGACGTGAGCCTGCCTGACGGCGATGGCTTCAGCCTGGCGCGCGAAATGCGCCAACGACAACCGGGCCTCGGCGTCATCATGCTGACCAGCCTTGCCGATGTGAGTGATCGCATCCGCGGCCTGACCGAAGGTGCCGACGTGTATTTTTCCAAGCCGATCGAGATCGATCTGCTGGCGGCGGCACTGCACAGCCTGGCACGACGGATCGCCACGCCGGCAACAGCGAACCGGTCACTGCCCGGCTGGAGGATGAGTGAGGACCAATGGGGCCTGATCGCGCCCGACGGCACCTCGGCCGCGCTCACCCGCAGCGAGCGCAGCCTGTGCGCGGAACTGTTCCAGCACGCCGGGGCGCTGGTGTCACGCGAGCAGCTGATCCTGGCCATTGCAGATGATTCAGACGATTTCGATGCGCACCGGCTCGACGCCATGGTCTACCGGCTGCGCGTGAAGGCACGCAAGCGCTGTGGCATGGAACTGCCTCTCACGGTGGTTCATGGCCGGGGATACATGCTGAATCCTGCCGGGCGCACGGCAGGCTGATCAGGAACGTCGTTCCTTCGCCACAGATGCTCTCGACGCCGATGCCACCGCCGGCCTCTGTCACCAGCTCGTTCACGACCGCCAGCCCCAGTCCCGTGCCCGAATCCGCCGGCTTGGTGCTGAAGAAGGGTTCGAAGATCCGGGCCGCCACCTCGGCGCGCATGCCGCTGCCATTGTCACGCAGGTGGATGCGGACGCGATCTCCATCGCGGTCGATGTCGATCTCGAACCGCCCGTGATCGCTGAGCGCATCGCGGGCATTGGACGCGATGTTCAACAGCATCAGCTCGAACTGGCTGCGGTCCATCCGCACCGGCGCCGCTTCACCATCGCTGCGCACGGACAGTACGATCCCCGGCCCGAGCAACTGGCGCAGCATCGACTCAAGTTCCTGGACCGCCTGCGCGGCATCAAACACGACGGACTGCTCGCCATCACGACGGCTGAAACGGAGCAGCCGCCGGCTGATGGCCATGCCACGCCGCGCGGTCTCCTCCACGTCTGACAGGTGGCCTTCAAGCTGCACCAGACGCTGCCGGCTGCCTTCGCCGTCGTCTTCATGCCGCTGGTTGGCGAAGCCGACGATCACCGCAAAGATGTTGTTGAAATCATGCGCCATGCCGCTGGCCATGCGTTCGGTGATCTCCTTCTTCTGCGCATGGATCAGCTGGGCATGGGTGCGCTCGCGTTCGCGCATCTCTTCGGCAAGTTGCCGCCCGCGCTCGTTCGACTCGCGCAGGCTTTCGCGCAGAGCCTGGGTCGTCCGGTCGATCAGCAGAGTGACCAGCAGGTAGGTGAACAGCAGTGGGGGCAGGTTGTAGAACGCACGCGCGGGAGCGTCCGCGAAGACGCTCATCGCATCGCGTCCTGCACCCAGCACTACGCTGCCCACCAGGACCGCCAGCGTGGTCCACAGCGCGCCACGACCAAGCACCAGACCACTCAGCACGAGCACCAGCATCTGGGCGAGCTGGTCGGGCATCTGCCGTTGCAGGCCGTTAACGCCCAGATTGATCGTCGTGACCAGCAGCATGGCACCGATCAACAGCTTGACCGCCGCAGCGAACGCACCACGCCGCGTCAGTACCAGGCCGATCCATGCGGCGGCGCCGATCGAGAGGCTCATCGCCAACGAGGCATGCGTCGACCAGTGCACCTCGCTTGAGACCAGTTGGGACCAGGCCACGATCACCGCGAAGGCCAGGGTCGCCGGGATGGTCACCCCCAGGAAAAGGAGCAGCAACTGGATGACGCGCGCGTTGCGGCGGTCCACCGGGTCTTCGATCGGGGCCCGGTCCAGCCAGCGCAGGAATGAACGGAGCATGGGCGGCGTGAAGAGATGGCGAGAAACCGATCATATTTCTGTCAGGAGTTGCAGTCGACATGCCCCCTCGGTGGGCCTACGTTCATGTTGTCGGCGGGCGCCTACGCCACTGCCGTGACACGACGACTACACCGCCCCACTCGTCGACCCCCTGCGGGCAGCCACGACGAAGGGCCTGCACTCCAGATCGAGGATCAGAGCAATGAACCGGATTTACCGTATCGTGTGGAACGCCGCGCTGGGCCGGCAGGTGGTTGTGTCCGAAATCGCGTGCAGCCGGACGCGGTCCGGGCGCCGCCGCCAGGTCGCGGCGCTGCTGGCCACCGGCTCGCTGCTGGTGTCCTGCTCCGCCCTGGCCAGCGGGATCGTCACGGCGCTGGGCGTCGAGCAGGTGTCCGCGCCGGAGCAGATCGTGTACGCCGCCGATGTCGAGGCTGATCCAGTGCCCTACCTCGCCGCCACCGGCAGCGAGGACAGCAATGCCGGCGCCTACGCCGACGGCGACAACGCGCTGGCCGCAGGCGAGGCGAGCGCCGCGGTCGGGGAAGGCACGACCGCGCTTGGCGCCGGCAGCGTGGCCTACGCCAACCGCGCCACCGCGGTGGGCAATGAAGCGCTGGCCATCGCCGACTCGAGCACCGCGATCGGCGGCATGCTGGACATCGACTACCAGTCGCAGAACCCGTATGGCGTAGTGCTGTTCCAGCAGACCGCCGCCACCGGCGTGGCGTCCACGGCGCTGGGCGCCGGCGCGCAGGCCGAAGGTGACTTTGCCACTGCCGGGGGCGCCGGCGCCCTGGGCAGCGGCAAATCCAGCGTGGCGATCGGCGGCATTGCCGACGATCTGGAGGACCAGATCGGGGAAGGTTTTGCCGGCCAGCTGCTGCAGAACACGCAGGCCACCGGTCGCCTTTCGGTGGCCGTCGGCGGCGGCGCGCAGTCCACCGCCTATGCAGCAATCTCCCTGGGCGGGCTGGCCAGTGCCAGCGCTATCCGCTCCACCGCGATCGGCTACCGCGCGGTGGCCAGCGCATATGACGCCATGGCCGTCGGTGACCGGGCCCAGGCTCTGGGCGAGTTCTCCAATGCGTTCGGTTCGGGCGCACTGGCCCTGTACGACCTGACCGTGGCCGTGGGCAGCAATGCCCGGGCGGGCGCGCTCAACACCACGGCCCTGGGCGCCAACGCGCTGGCCCTGATCGAGGGCGCCACCGCAGTCGGTTATGGCGCCTGGGCCGCCGGCAAAGGCAGCGTGGTGGTCGGTGACGGCATGACCTGGAATGGCGATTTCTGGGGGGATACACCGCGGCTGTTCACCAACAGCGTGGCGATCGGCACGGATTCGGACGTGTGGGGCAGCGAGTCGGTGGCGATCGGCGGCGGTGCAACCGTGGGCGACCCGTCGTTCGTCGACGGCGTGACCCACCCCGTCGACCGCGCGGTGGCGCTCGGTGCAGGCTCTTACGCCGATCGTGACAACACCATCTCGGTGGGACGCGCAGGCAGCGAACGCCAGATCGTCAACGTGGCGGCCGGTACGGCGGCAACCGATGCGGTCAACAAGGCACAGCTGGATGCGGTGTCGGGTGCGCTCGGCAATTTCGCCGACAGTTTCGCAGCCATCGATGTGCAGATCGGCAGGCTGACCACCCGACTGGATGACATCGAGGCGGATGTCGGTGCAGGTCATGGCCGCAACGATCAGGTCGCCGTGGGAGGCGATTCCGCAGCCCAGGCGGGCGAAGGGACCAACGCTGTGGCAGTGGGATCCGGCGCGACCGCCAACGCGGACAACAGCGTGGCGCTGGGCGCCGGCGCCTACGCCCATGGACCCAACGACACGGCGTTGGGCGGCAACGCGCGGGTCAATGCCGACGGCAGCACGGCCGTCGGTGCCAACAGCCGCATCAGTGCCCAGGCCAGCAACGCCGTGGCCCTGGGTGAGTCGGCCTCCGTCAGCAGCGCTTCCGGCACCGCACTCGGCCAAGGTGCCAGCGTCACCGCCGACAACGCCGTCGCATTGGGGCGCGGCTCGGTCGCCGATCGCGCCGACACGGTGTCGGTCGGTGCCAGCGGTGCGGAGCGCCAGATCACCCATGTGGCCGCCGGTACCCAGGCGACCGATGCGGCGAACGTGGGCCAGGTCAATGCCGGTGTCAACGCGGCGAAATCCTATACCGATGCACGGTTCACCGCATTGAACGATTCCTTCGAAACCTATCGTACGGACGTGGACCGCCGCCTCAGCTCGGTCGATCGCCGCCTGGACCGCCAGGGTGCGATGAGCGCGGCGATGCTGAACATGGCGACCAACGCCGCAGGCACCCGCAGCGAACGCGGGCGCATTGCGGTCGGTGCGGGCTTCCAGAGCGGCGAGCAGGCGCTGTCGGTGGGCTATGCACGGAAGATCGGGGAACGCGGCTCCTTCAGTCTGGGCGGGGCCTTCAGTGGTGGCGAATCCTCCGCAGGCGTGGGCTTCGGCATCGACCTGTGACAGAGCGACACCGACCACTCCCGCTCCGACGCGCTTCACCCTTTTCCTGGAGACCCACCATGTCCATCCACACCTCACTGGCCGCTGCAATCGCTTCGGTGTTGATCACCACCAGCGCCGCCCATGCCGCACCACGCCTGGATACCAGCAAGGTGATCAAGCGCAACGTGGCTGCCGCCACATCGACCGCCCAGCCGTCGGTCGGCCAGCGCTTCATCGTCAAGACCACCGGCACCACCACCCAGTCACGCAGCCTGTTGACGCAGTCGCTCGCCAGCTCGGCGCAGCGTTCAGGCATCACCACGGCGGCTGCGGCGACGGCACGCGCAGCCGCCCGTCCGGCCGCCAGGGCCAGTGTCCTGCGCAACATGGCCGTACCTGGCTGGTACGTGGTGCAGACCTCACGCCGGCTCAACTCCGCCGAGACGGCAGCCTTCGTCCGCGAGCTGGCGGCCGAACCCGGCGTGACGTCGGTCGAAGTGGACCGGCTCTACCAGGCGCTCGACACCGGGCGCGGCATGGTGCAGCCGAAACTGATCCCGAATGATCCTCAATATGCCCAGCTGCAGTGGAACTTCCACGATCAGACCGGTGGAGTACGCGCCGACCAGGCGTGGGACATCTCCACCGGCGCAGGCGTCGTGGTGGCGGTGATCGACACCGGCGTCGTGGAAAACACGCCCGACCTGAAGGACAACGTGCTGCCGGGCTATGACATGATCTCCGACCGCTTGATCTCCCGTCGCGACACCGACGCCCGCGTCGCCGGTGGCTGGGACCAGGGCGACTGGATGGAAGCCAATTACTGCACCGCGCTGGGCGCGCCTCCGCACGCCGCCCGCGACAGCTCCTGGCACGGCACCCACGTCTCCGGTACCGTCGCGCAGCAGACCAACAACGGTGTCGGCCTGGCCGGTCTTGCCCACAACGCCAGGATTCTGCCGGTGCGTGTGCTGGGTTCGTGTGGCGGGTACGGCAGCGACATTGCCGATGGCATGTTGTGGGCGGTCGGTGCGACCGTTGCCGGCCTGCCGGTCAATGCCAATCCGGCAGAAGTGCTCAACATGAGCCTGGGCAGCAATGGGCCCGACGCCTGCCCGCAGATCTACCAGGACGCCATCGACGAAGTGAACCGACGCGGTGCGATGGTGGTGGTGGCAGCCGGCAACTCCAACGCCGATGCCGGCACCTACACGATGTCCTCCTGCAAGGATGTGATCAGCGTCGGCGCCACGCGTGTCACCGGCGGCAAGGCCAGCTACTCCAGCTGGGGCAACCGGGTGGATCTGTCCGCGCCAGGTGGCGGTGGAGGTGTTGATGGAGACCCGAACGGCTACATCTTCCAGATCGTCAACACGGGCACCACCCGCCCCACGACCGAGTTCGGCATCGGGGGATATACCGGCACCTCGATGGCATCGCCCCATGTGGCCGCGGCGGCAGCGCTGGTCCAGAGCGTGGCCACCACGCCGCTGCGCTGGGATCAGATGCGGGACCTGCTGAAATCCACTGCGCGTCCTTTCCCGGCCAGCATTCCCACCAGCACACCGATGGGCGCGGGAATCCTCGACGCCAATGCACTGGTAACCGCCGCGACCACCGAACCCTGCGATCCCACCGTCGAGAGCTGCACCCCGCCGAATGTGGAACTGAGCAATGCAGTCGAACTGCGCGGGCTGTCAAGCACCTCCGCAGAGCGGACCTACAGTTTCACCGCCCGGGCCGGCACACCGTTGACCATCATGACGCTGGGCGGCAAAGGCGACGTATCGCTGTATGTAGCGGCGCAGCGCGTCCCCAGCGCCTCCGATTACGATGCGAAATCAACCCGACCGACCAATTCGGAGTCGGTGCGGATCGGCTCGCCCTCGGCGGTCACCTACATGATCCGCCTAACGGGAACATATTCCGGGTTGACCCTGGTAGCCCGGCAGTAAGCCTCAAGGGCGGCGCCACTCCGCGCCGCCCTCGATGCCCGGGGTCCTTCGATGGAAAGCCTGCCCAGGAAACTCTCCTTGACTGATCGGCGCACGTTGCCGTCCCTCATCGGGGCGGTGACACGCCCCCTGCGGCCGCATGCGTTGTCCAGCCGCCACGGGCACTCCAGCGGGCTGCTGGACAGACATACCTTCACGATCGACTACACCACACGATCACCCCGGTTACCGGGCCGATCGCCCGTCGCCGTCCTCGTCGATGTCCTTGACCTGCCGAATGCCGAGCCCTGTCAGGCCTTCGGCATGGCCTCGCTGGAGACGCGGGTCAGGCAGGACGCAGCACGCATCGAGGCCGCCCTGGACGGCCAGGCGGACGTCCACCATATGGGCGGCAGCCGTTTCGCCTTCATCGTGGAGCTGCCCACCCGTGACGCCGTCGAGCGCCTGGTGGAAGCGCTGCACCTGCGCCTGACGCAGCCCAGGGAGGGTGCAGCGCAGCCCCTCCGGCCTCTCGTCCACGTCGGCCTCTGCCAGGCCGAAACCGGCAAGGACAGCGCCGACAACATCATCCGCGGGATGTTCGTGGGACTTCACTGGGCAGTGTCCAGCCAGGTCACCTACTGCTGGTACTCCGCCCCGCGCGATGAAAGTCTGCGGCGCGAGTATCACCTGCTTGCTGGCGCCCGCGACGGCCTGCGCCACGACGAATTCCATCTGCTCTACCAGCCTCGTTTCCGCGGGTCTGATCTCAGTGCGGTGTCAGCGGAGGCGCTGATCCGCTGGGATCATCCTCGGCTTGGCCCGGTCAGCCCTGCCGAATTCATCCCGGTATTCGAACGTAACGCACTGATGGAGAAGGTCACGGAGTGGGTCGTCGACCGAGCGCTGGAGCAGCTGTCATGCTGGAGACGCGACGGCATCACGCTGGGCCTGTCGATCAATCTGTCTGCACGGAATGTGGCCCGTGCCGGCATGGCCGATGCGCTGGTCGCCAGGATCCATGCCGAGGGGCTGCGCTGCAGCGACCTCGAAATCGAGATCACCGAAGGAGAATGGTTGAGGGTGAACTCCGTGCCCGGCGAGCAGCTCAGGCGGATGGCATCGGCGGGAATCCGCCTGGCATTGGACGACTTCGGCAGCGGCTACAGCAACTTCGCATACCTGACCGAACTGCCGATCCACACGCTGAAGCTGGACAAATCGCTGATTGATGGAATCTCGACCGACACGCGGGCCCGCCTGAAAGTCCGTGCCATCATCGGCCTGGCCCATGATCTGGGCTACACCGCCGTCGCTGAGGGGGCTGAAACCGCCGACCAGGTCACCACGCTGCGGGAGCTCGGATGCGACCAGATCCAGGGCTTTGCATTGTGCAGGCCCATCAGTGCGACCGAACTGACCGATAGACTCACTGTTGCACCCCACCTGCTCGAATGAGCCAGGCCTGCACCCGCGGATGGACTGCGCGGCGTGCGTTTGATCCCTTCATGGAAGCCGCCGAGAATCCCGGGGCAGTTGCCTGCTCCTGATCCATCCGAGAAGTCTGCCAGTGGCCAACACAGGTTCCTTTCTGCTTCGCCTTGTTCAGGGAGACCTGACCACTGAAGGAGCGCTGACACGCCTGCACGCCGTGCAAGCAACATGCCGTGCATGCAACCACACCTCGATGCTGAAGGCGGGCGCAGGCCTGACCGATCTGCGCGGCGCAGGGATCCTGGTCTGCCCCTGCTGCCACAACCGGCAGGCGGTCAGCCGCATGCGCTTCGAGGAGTTCGTCAAGCGTTTTCCCCGCGCGGACGCCATCGACCACCGTGCCCCCTCGCTTGCCACCGCTCCCGCGCACCACGCGTCACCGCAGCCGTTCCTGGAACTGGTGGTTGTTCGTGCCGGTGCGGCGCTGTTCGGGATCGATGTTGAATCGGCGGTGGAAATACGTGGTCCGGAGGCTCTGACCCGGGGTACGGACGGCCTGTCCAGCGTGTCCGTACGCGGGCAGACGGTGCCCGTCGTGGATCTTGGCCTTGTCACGGGCGGCACCCGCTGCGGTGCCCGCTGCCCGGCGATGCTGCTGGTGCAGGCTGGCGTCCAGCTTGTCGCCCTGGCGCTTGACGAGGTGCTCACCATCGAGAGTGTCCCGCTCGGCCACGTCCACCCCATCAGCAACGATGGGCAGGGATTGCCGCTCTGCAGCCACCGGGTCTGCCTGGCATCCAACCAGGAGGTTGCCCTCATTGATCAGAGCGTCGCTCTCACTCTCCAGCGGCGGCTCGCAGGTTCGCGGACCGATGCAGCGATCTTCCCCGGGAGGTCCGATGAACACTGAGACGCGGGATGCCTTGCTGCGCCTCCAGGGGGCCATGAACCGGATGCATGTCCGTGTGGCGGCACTGGAAGCGGCCACCGTTCTTCTGCTCCGCACGAACGCAGGCAATCTGGACGCGGCCGATGAATTCGAACGCAGCATCCGCCACTACCTCAGCGGCATGGACCTGCACCGGGAACACGTTTTTGCATTCGAGCAGATCGTCGAGCCTTGGCTCGGCATCCTGCGGGATCCGCTGGCCGGCATTCGCTCCCCTCCACCATCGGCCTGAACCGGAGGAGTGTGCGACTCAGCGCGTCTCGTCGGGCCGCCCGCCGATACGATGTCCTTGTGAGTCAACCACTGTTGCCTCCCCGAAGCCCATGGCGCGCACGGGTGCCTCGACACGGGACAGGTCACCCACCACGACCCACGTCAACCTGTCGGCATCCAGCGCGGCAGCAGTGGCCCGGACCTCGTTGAGATCGAGTTGTCGGAGAGCGCTGCTGCGCTGTGTGGTCCAATCGTCTGGCCGGTCGAACCGCACGATGTCTGCGATCTCCAAAGCGACGGCCTCCCGTGTCTCGAAACTGCCCGCCAGACGCCGCACCTGGCTGTCCCGGAAGCGTGCAACCTCGTCCTGTCTGGCAGGCGCCGGTCCGGACGCGTACTCCGCAATCTCACGCTGAATCTCCGCCATGGCCTCCGCCACGCGGTCGGACTGCACCGGCGCCACCACGCGCCAGGGTCGCGCTATCGGGGCATTGGCGGCACTGGAGATCACGCCGTAGGACCAGCCCTTGGCCTCTCGCAGATTCATGTTGAGGCGCGCGCTTGGCGATCCCCCCAGGACGGAATTGGCGACCTCGAAGGCCAACGTCCGGGGGTCTGAACTCGGCGCGACCAGCTGCCCGGCCACCAGGGTGGCCTGCAGAGCGCCAGGGCTGTCGACCAGAAACACCCGTGGCCTCGCCTGCGCGGGCAGGCGGTCGTCGATGCGCACCTCAGGGATCCCACCCGACCCGCGCCAGTCGCCCAGATGCCTCTCAAGGACCGGGATCAGCTCCTGGAGCGTCGTATCCCCGACCACGACAAGCGTGCCCCGCTCCGGTCGGATCCAGGCGCGGTGGAACTCCACGAGGTCATCGCGGCGCAAAGCCTCCACGGAGGCCACGGTGCCGCGTCCGAAGGCTTGCGCGTAAGGGTGATCCAGCCCGAACAGCAACGCAGGGAGAAGGCTCGTGGCCAAGCGTTGCGGGTTGGCCGCGTCCTCTCGAAGGGCGCCCTGCCTGCCCACACGCATGCGCTCCATTGCTGCCGGCTCAAAACGCGGTCGGCGCAACATGTCCGCGTACAGCGCAACCGAATCGTCAAGCGTGTCTCTGAGACCGACCAGGGTCACCGCGCCGCTGCCCACGTCGACACTGGAACCCAGCTCCGCCCCCAGCGATTCAGCGCGCGCCGCGAACGCCAGGGCATCGTAATCCCCTGCCCCCTCCGCCAGCATGCTGAACGCCATGTCTGCCAGACCCGCAGTTGCCGCGGGATCCACCGGGAACTGATACGACATGCGAACAAGCGGGACGTCCTCCCGTCGAGCCAGTATCACGTGGGTGCCGTTCGACAGCGCCGCCCGCTCGATCGCAGGGAATCTCAACTCCGGATAGCTTTCAGGAAACGGCGGCCCTGCGCTGCGATCCACGCCCGGTGCTGCAGCGCGATGGCTTTTGCCTGGGCTTTGCGCGTGGGACACCGCGTCAGCCGGCTCGGCCTCCTCAGCGAACGCAGCGCGGGCACCTGGAATGACCGTCAGGATGTGATCCCCCTGCCCCAGCCAACGGCGAGCGACGCGAACCAGCTGGTCGGGCGCGGCTGCTGCCACCACGTCAGCGGACCGCCGATAACAGCCTGCATCGCCTTCAAATACCTCACAGGCGGCGAGCACTTCCGCCTTGCCGTCCATCCCACCGTTACGCTCGATGCTCTTCACGAACTCGGCCCGCATCGCGGTCCGCGCACGTTGCACCTCATCGAGGGTGGGGCCTTCCTTCAGCAGACGCTGAAGCTCCACCTCGATGGCGGTTTCCACGGCCGACGGGTCGACACCGTCGCGCACGTTGGCGACGATCATGAAGCGCGATCCGAGCTGCCCCCCTGCCTCGGCCGTGACGTCAGTGGCAAGTTGATCGGAGTGCACCAGGCGCTTGCCCAGCCGGGAGGCATTGCCTCCTCCCAGAATGTGAGCCAACACCCGCAGTTGATCAAAGTCCGGCGTCCCACGAGCTGCGATGTTCCATGTGCGGTGAACGCGCGCTTGAGGGACCTGATCGGACAACGTTTCCCGGGTGGTGGAAGCCCGCTTGGCGACGTCCACGGGATCCCTTGTTACGTCGGGCGCCGCTGGGATATGCCCGAAATAGGACTCGACCTTCTTCCTGGCCTCTTCAACGCCGACATCGCCTGACAGCACCAGCACCGCGTTGTTTGGGCCGTACCAGGTCCGGAACCAATCCTGGACGTCGGCAAGTGTGGCCGCCTGCAGATCGCGTGCGGATCCGAAAGTCGAATGATGGTACGGGTGCCCCGGCGGGTAGCTTGACCGGGAGAGCTGCTCCCATACGAGTCCGTAAGGCACGCCACGCCGCTGCAGCTTCTCGTTCTCGACAATGCCCCGTTCGGTGTCCAGCGCCTTCTGGTCGATGGCACCCAGCAGATGACCCATGCGATCGGACTCCATCCAGAGCGCCAGGTCCAGCGCCGTCGATGGAACCACCTGCATGTAGTTGGTGCGCTCCGGTGTAACCGTGGCATTGACGTCGGTGGCGCCGACGCGTTGCAGCGGGCCGTAGTAGGCGTCGCGGTAATGCTCGGTGCCGCGGAACATCAAATGCTCGAAGATGTGCGCAAAACCCGTGCGACCGGCAGGCTCATCACCGGATCCGACCTGATACCACAGGTGAACTGCCACGATGGGGGCCTTCCGGTCGGTGTGCACGATGACACGCAGCCCATTGGGGAGCGTGAAGCGCTCGAAGGGGATGTCCATCGCGTGCGGAGCTGCAGCCGGAGCGTGCGACGCCGCTGCCATGTCGCGCGCCGCCACTGGCACCGTGAAAGCGCCAACTGCCAGCACCATCCAAAGCAGCCTCTTCGCACCACCTACGAAAGCGCCCATGCGTCCATCCCCCGCCAAGTCGTTGCCCATCCGCAAGCCTTGCAACACCACGTTGGCCCACCGGAGTTGTCTGGGGCTGCCAAGGTCCATTCCAGAAAAGCAGGCCTCACCCCTGCCTCTCCGCGCGCAGTGCCGCAATTGCGGATCCGATCTTAACGTCCAAACTGCTCGCAATGCCTGGAGACCATCGCTTGATACTCCGCCATGGGCGCCAGGCCCATTCGAGCGCGACGCTCGTCAAGCGTCCCAGGGGCTTCAACCGCGCGTGGTTCCCAACGCCCCGGGTCTGCACAACGCCCCTGCGTTCCATAGCGCTGGGGGTCGTGGGTGCGGTCCCAGAGGTAGGCGTAACTGGACGCTTTGACCTGCCCCGTCGCTACCAAGGGCTCCATGGCTTCCGCAACAGAGCGCTGGAACGCCGGATCCTTGTCGGCATGCTGGGCCAGCAGCCAGGCCGCGTCCGCCCCGTCCTGGCCCACCTGCGCCACGGTCGGCCAGCCATGGGCCGCAACGATCGCCTTCAGCCGAGCGGTGTGCACCGCATCGACGGCACTGAGCACGCTCTCCTCGCCCTCGGTGGTCAGCGGCAGATCCCGCACCGCCTGATCGGCATCCTTCATCCGCAGGAGCTCACCGCGCAGCTCGGGGTCAGTGGGCGTCCCACCGCTGGCAGCCAGGGGCGCGAAGAGGATTGCAATCACCCACAATGGACCGAATCGCCGCGTCACAGCTCCATCTCCTGCGTGATGTCTCAGCCGATAATGCCCAGTTGGCAGATTTGCCGGTAGGTCGGCTTAAACTTGGTGCGTCGGCGGCGCCGGGCATCTGCCTGCGTCGCAACAACCGTATCCATGGTCGATCCGCTGTGTGCCTGTCGCGCCATCAATGTGATCCTGTTTGAGTCACTGCCGCCGGCGTGGCCCCGGATCGACCGCTACAACCGGTAGGAAGCTCTCTTGCAAACCACTGATTCAAAAGCGAAACCGTCTGCATCGAAGGCCAGTGCAGAGCACACGCCCCTCATGAAGCATAGTGGGCGTATGCTTTCAAGCCATTGATTTTATATGGACTTTACTCAGGTCAGCCCTGGCGAGGAGCTTCATCTCTACAACGTTGCTACGCAGCCGCTCCGCGCTTCCGGCGAGATGACAGGGGCGATTGACAGCCCTTGATTGCATGCTATGGCTTGCAACGGGGCAGGGTTTCTTACTCCTTTTCCCTGCCCCACTAAGCCCCCGAGCTGCAGGCCTCCTCCCCCGGTTGTTCGGGGGCTTTTTTTTGTTTTCGCCCGCTTGCGCTTTCCCGAAAATCTACTACCCCTGAAAGCATCCATTGTTCTTTCTGGGAGGAAAGCATGCAGCCCCGCGTTACCATCGCCGCCGTTCTGGCCTGCCTGGCCTTGGCCGGTTGTTCGACTGTTCAACCCAAACCCAAGCCCAGCAGCCCCTGGGTTTTCCAAACCCCGAAGCCGCACGGCGCCATTTACCGGTTCTTCCACCCTAAAAGCGAAAGGACGTGGAAAGGGGTTTCCCCAGCGCTGCGGGAAAAGGTGGAAGCCGTCCAGGCCCAACTGGCCGCGGAAGGGTTTGATGTGCGGCCCGTGGAAGGGTATCGAAGCCCCGAGCGCCAGGCGGCCCTGCTTGCCTCCGGGTCTGGCGTGACCAGCGTTGGGGCATTCTCCAGCTGCCACAACTTCGGGCTGGCCCTGGATGCCGCCGTGTTCGTCAATGGGGAGCCCAGCTGGAACCTCGACGATGCCCATGTGATGGCCGGCTATCAACGCTTTGGGGAGCTGGCGGAGATCGTGGGGCTGAACTGGGGCGGCCGATGGACCAGCCCGAAAGACTATCCGCACGTCGAGCTGAAAGCCGAGTGCGGCCAAGCCAAGTGGGCCTACCGGCAGGGGCGCAAGCCGGGCGCGTTTCCTCCAGTGACCGGGACACCCTCTTCTGAAGTGCTTGCCCGTGCGCTGGCACCGGCTTGGTGTCCTACTGGCATGGAAACGGCGTGCTTGGCCTGGGGCAATGAAAACCGGATGGCCTGGAACTGGGCGCTCCCGGCGCGGGTTTGTTTTGCAACTTTCCCTAACACCTTGAAAAAGATCACCTGATCGACTTGCGGAAATGCAATCGCCTGTTATGGATGAAGTATCAGTCCATACTCCGGAGGGTTTCCATGTCTTCGCTTCGCGTTTCGATTTTAACGGCTTTGATGGGGGCCTCGTTGTTTGCCTCTCCATCGTTTGCTCAAACCGCCACGGGAACAGGGGCCATGGCTTCGGAGCCTAACTCGACGGCGACCGGGGAATACGCCCAAGCCTCAGCCCCGAATGCCACTGCAACGGGGGCTTATGCCAATGCCTCCGGGAACGGGGCCGTCGCCACGGGTGTTCAAGCCACCGCCTCCGCAGACAACGCGGTGGCGTCTGGCACCAATGCTCAGGCATCGGGCCAGAACTCGATGGCCATTGGCCAAGCCGCGAATGCCGCGGCAGCGAGGACTGTTGCCATCGGCACTTTGAGTTTTGCTGGTGGCGAAGATGCGGTAGCCGTTGGACAACAAGCCGTCGCGACCGGTGTTAAATCGTTGGCTCAAGGGGTGCAGGCGCAAGCCAGTGGGGATCTTTCCATGTCCTTTGGCTACTTCAGCCGTTCGCGGGGCAATGCATCGATTGCTCAAGGCACCTTGGCAGAGGCAAACGCTGACCATGCAGTCGCCATAGGCAGTTCTGCCGTTGCCGATGCATTTCAGTCACTTGCACTAGGCGTTGGGGCTGAGGCCCGAGCGCAGGATTGCGTCGCTTTGGGTTCTCATAGCCGTTGCTGGGCCAGCGACGAAGTCAGCGTGGGATCCACTTCTCAGGACGGGGGCCAGAGCACCCGCCGAATCACCAACGTTCGCGCCGGCACCTCGGACACCGACGTCGCAAACCTCGGACAGGTCCAACAGGCTACTCAAGCGCTGGGCGGTGGCGCCACGTTCGTCAACGGCAACTTTGTCGCGCCCATCTATCAGTTCCGCAGCGGTGCCACGCATCAAACCGTGGGAGCCGCATTGGACGATCTGGACGGACGCGTGACTTCGCTTGAGCAAAACCCAGGCAGCGGCTCGGGCACGCCAGGCCCGCGCGGCGCGGATGGGTTGAGCGCTTACGAGGTGGCCTTGGCCAACGGCTTCCAAGGGAATGAACAAGATTGGCTGGCAAGCCTGAAAGGGGAGCCAGGGGTCCAAGGGCCTGCCGGCACCGATGGGGTGGATGGAACCGCCGGGACCGGCTCGGGCTCGACTGTAAAGGCGGGCAAGAACGTCGAGGTGACCGACAACACGGACGGCACCCAAACGGTGGCGGTCAGCGACAACGTGCAGTTGTCCGACCAAGGCTCTGTCCAGGTCGGCAAGACCACGGTCAACGCCCAGGGCGTGACCGTCCAAGGCGGCCCTTCGGTGACCACCGCGGGCGTCAACGCGGGCAATCAGCGCGTGACCAGCGTGGCTCCGGGGCGCATCGAACAGGGCTCCACGGACGCCGTGAACGGTGGGCAGGTCTATGAAATGCAGCAGGTCTGGGATGACCGCTGGACCGACACCGACCGCCGTTTGCGGCACCAGGATCGCCGGATCAACGGTTTGAGCGCCCAACTGGGAGCGATGAGCCAGATGGCCACCGCTGCGGCCCAGAACGGGGGCACGGCCGTTGGCCAGGTGAACCTGAACGTGGGCGTGGGGTTCTCGGGTGGCAGTGCTGCAATGGCCGTGGGCTGGGGAGCACGAGTCAGCGAGAAGGTCAGCGTCTCGGCGGGCCTGTCCTTCGGCTCTGGCAACAAGCCGGTGGCCGGGTTCGGCCTGAGCATCAACCTGGGGCGTTAAACGATTGCGTGGTGGAAAACGGAGGTGATCGTATCTCGGCAAGGGCCCTTCGGGGCCTTTGTTCGTGGCGAGCCTTGACGAATCGGATCTTTCTTTTATGGGTATGTAGGTATACCCATCTTGGGAGGACCTTTGAACTGGAAACGCAATCAGAAATACCTGTCCCGCCCACGCCATCTCTACGGCTTGTTCTTTGACAACGGGTGCTGCTACGTGGGGCAGACCGTCGACTTAAACCAACGCGAGCAGCAGCACCGCAGCGCTCGTGGGGGCTGGCAGGGGCGCCGATTCTCGTTCGTGCCGCTGTCGAGCATGACCGGCACCCAAGCCGATGCGGAGGCTCACGAATACGCTTGGCGTTACAAAGCCTTTCAGCATGGCTGGCGAATCTATAGCAAGCCACCGGGCATTCTTATCCGCGATCCCCGCAGGCGCACCACTGGTTACATGAAGTCCTTGGCGGCGGGGTATGCGTGGCCCGAGGCGGTTCCGCGCCGCTCGGCGGGGGCTCCGTCGTCCCTGGCTTGGGGGCTCTTCAAATGGCTGTTCCTCTACCCCTTCCTTTTCGGCGTGGCGGTGATAGTGCTGCAGGCCGTGGTCATGGCCACCCTGTAAAGCAAGGGCCCCGGCGGAAGCCGCGGGCCGCCCTGCCCCACCCTCCATGCGCTTTTGCTCCATGCCGCTTTTGACGTTGCTTTGGTGTCAAAAAGAACGCGGCCAGTGGCCGCGCCTCTAAGCAAAAGCGGTGTGGAGAGAAAAGCACATGGGCGGCATGGCCGCCCAGCCTGCTGCTCACAACGAGAAGCCCTGCCTGTGTTTCGGGGACTGCGCCGGCAGCTTGGGAGAGGCCTTGCGCGCCCGCCGCAACGGCTCCAGCACTTCCAGCAGCCAACGGGCCTTGCGCTCGCCCTCGCTCCTCTGCGGTTTTGGGCGTTCCGCGTGCTCCTTCAGCAGCGCGTCGAGCTTGCCTTGGATGCGCGTTCGCTGAGCGGCTGGGCGTTGAGTGGTGGGGCGTGCAGCTGCCCCAAGGCGCTGGACAACCGGCCGTTGCGGATCGTCTTTTAGCCCCGCGTCCAGAACGGTCGCCTTCAATCGCTCCAACCCCAAGCGGGTGTTGAGTTGCTCCACGTCATCGTAGGTGCCATACAGCTTGTAGCTCCCTTTAGTCAAACGGGTAAAGGCCACCAGCGAACTGGCGTTGTCCATCATCCCAAGGTTCATAAGGTGGAACACTTCGCGCTTGCCCTGCCCTTGGCTCTTGTGGACGGTCACCGCGTAGTCGTGGACCACCGCCTTGTGCTCGTGCGTGTTCCACACCACCTTGCGCCCATTCTCCTTTGGGTTCTCCGAACGCAAGGTGCCGACGATATCGTAGCCGCCCGAGCGCGACGCTTTGATGGATTGGATGGTGGCCTGGGTGCCATTGACCACACCCAAGTCCTTGCGTTTGGCTGTGAACATCACCCGATCTCCCTCCACCAAGGCCAGATCGAACTTTCGTCCATTGACGCGCCCCTCCACCACCACCTCATCCGTGCCGATCTCGCCGCGTTCTTTGAGGCCTTTTCGAATCCCTGCGTTGAGAGCGCCGACCTCGGCCCGGCTGTGGGCCAGCACCAGCTTGTCGTCCAGCGCCGCTGGATTCTTGAAGTAGTCGTTCACCAGGCGCTCGATGCATTTCTCCTGCGAGTGGGCTTCCACGATGGAGTCCATCAGGCGCTCCTTCTGCTCATCGCCCAGCTCCAAGGTTTCGCGCCGGCTGCGGGTGCCCTTTTTCAGATCGACCACTTCACCGTTCTCGTTTTTGGCGTAGAACCCCATCGCCGTCTCGCGGTCCTCCTGCCGCGCCTGTCGGCGAATCTCGGTCAACTTCACATCGCCCACCGCTTGCTTGGTGAGCTGAAAACCGGACCCGGCCCCGATGGGCTGCAGTTGCTCGGCGTCGCCTTGAAGGATGACCTTGGATTTCGCTTTCTCTGCGTAGGCCAACAAGGCTCGGGTGTCGCGGGTGTCCACCATGCCGGCTTCGTCAATGACCAGCACGTCGTTGGGCTGGAGTTCGCGCTTGCCTTCGGCCAAGTCGTGAAGCATCTGTGCCATGGAGGTTGAGGGCATCCCTGATTCCACTTCCAACTTCTGGGCGGCTTTGTTCGACACGCACACCCCCAGCAGCACCATCCCCTCAGATTCCAGCGCTTCCTTGTAGAGCTCGGAAATCGTGGTCTTGCCGGTGCCTGCTAAGCCGCTCAAGTTTGCCACCCCGCCACTGCCGCGACAGATGTGGTTCACGGCCACCAACTGCTCTTGCGAGAGCTGGAAGCCCTTGGCTTTCTGGTAGTCCTCAATGACGCGATCCACCGTGGCCTGCGAAGCATGGTGCTGGGTCTCGTTGGCCCGGCGGTTGGCGATGTCCACCACCGCTTGCTCCGCTTGCAACATCCATGGCGCGCAGAACCGGTCTTCCGTGTGCTTGCGGGCCAGTGTCTGCCCCCGGTCTTCGTCTGCCAAGCGCTCGGCGTTGACCAGCACCAGCCCATTGTCTTGCTTGAACTGCTCAATGCGGGCATGGAGTCCGGCCGCGTCCAACTTGCCGGCGTATTCCATTCCCAGCACCCGCACCAAATCAATGTCGTTGAACACGGCTTCGTTCTCGTGGAGCAGTTCCAGCAGCTCGGCGTCGCTCTTGTGTTCCACCTTGTCCAGGTTCCCCCGCGCTGCTTTCAACGTCTCCGGCGTCAGCTCGAAGTCCTTCAAAGCCTCCTGCCAGTGCTCGACCAACTCCGTGTAAGTGGGCTCGTTCTTGTGCTTCCGCGTGGCCTTGTTCGCCTGTTGGGTGCTGACCCCATGCTGCTCCGCGTATTCGAGCAGGGCCTTCCGGCGCTTGCTGAAGTGGTCGATGACGTCCTGGTCGATGCCCGCAAGGCGTGCGTAGGATCGGTTGGTCTCCTTGCCGTCGTCGTCCAGTTCTCGGACGTGCTCGACCTGATAGCCCAACCCTTGAAGGTTCTTGTAGAGCTCCAGCTTGTAGATTTCATCCATGGCCCGGGCATGGCGATAGATTTCGACGGCATCGAAGGTCGATTCCTTGCCATCGGCTCCCAGCGCCACCCCATAAACGAGATGGTGGGTGTGCAGATCCATGTCGAGGTCACGCCCGGCGAAGTGCTGGTGGCTTGACCACACCAGGCCCTTCACGCCGATCACGTCCTTGCCGCCCTTTCCCCGTCGAGTCTCAACCATCTGTTCCAGCCGGTTCATCGCTTCTGCAGAGGCGGCTTGGTGCGCCTTGAGCACGGCATCGCGCCGTTCTGGCGACTCCATTGCAAAGAGAATCCCAACGTCCTTGGGCGCCGACACCGTGACGTCGTAGCCGACCCGGTGGCCGCCGACCACCACGACCTCGGGCTTGCCTTGGGCGTCCAGGACGGGATCCCCGTTCTTGTCCACCTTTGGCCGCACCTTGCCTTTCTGGCCTGCGTTCTGGCAAAGCGCCCTCCCTGTCTGGGGGGCGAATCCTTCGGCCAGCTTGCTCATGCTCTCCCGTGTTACCGCCGTGGACAAGAGATTGAGGTGCGCGGCCATCTTGCCGCCCCAGGCCATGGTGTCCTGCGCGTTCCCGTCTTTGTCGAGGTAATACTCGGTGAGCATCAGATACTCGACCACGGCCGCGCCGGACTTGCTGTCCGTGCCTTGAGCGGTCAATGCCGTGACGTTGAACATGGAGTCCTCCAGGAATGGGTATCCCTTCAGATCTACCAAAACCCAGCGACTCCACAACCCCACTACTTGCGGAAGATTGCTTCCAGCTCGTCGTCTGAAACGGCGCGGAGCTTCGGCGGCGTGGCACCACGTTTTTGCAGCTCCGCGGCGGCCTGATCGGCGGTCATCTTCAGCACCCGCTGGACCTCTGCAGCGCTCTGCGCGTCGCTCGGTGGCATGGGCTTTTGCTCCACCGGGCGCGCCCCCTGCTTCGTCCACCTCGCCCGCTTCTGCCCCTCTCGAACCTTGGGATAGCTCACACCCGGCCAGTCCAGCAACAACAAATCGCCCGTGGTCTGCACGATGGCCCGGATACCCCAACGTTCTTTGCCGTAAGCCTTTCCTTTGCGGAAGCCCAGATCGTCGGTGAGGCGCCCTGGCGGAACAACGGATTTCGACTCCTCGTGGACGGTCGCCTTGTCGTCATGCGTGCGCCAAGCCACGGTGCGCTTGCCCAGGTTCCGGGAGATCTTCTCTCGGGTCTCGCCAACCTGGAGCTGGCAAATAATGTGTGTGCCAACCAACCCAGAAAACGCCTGCGCGGTCTTGTCGCCGTAGACCTTCTCGACCTGTGACCAGTCTTGGACGGCCATACAAGCCACTACGCCTTTCGACCGACCTAGCGCCAGCAACGGCTCAATTTTGAGCTGGCCGACGGAGCTTAGCTCATCGAAAAAGAACCCCAGGAACCGACCGCTTTCATCATCTGGCAAGCTGGGCGAAATGATCTCGGGCACGGCCACGTTGATCATGGCGGAGATGTAACTGCGCGCCAACACCTCGTCCGGTCCGCTCTGGACGATCACTTGCTTCCTACCCTCATAAGAATCTTTGATCCAATCCAGCATGGAGAACATGCGGTCCGGCTTGCGCTCCGGCCAGGCCAGGGCCAGGCGCTCGATGACCGCGGTTCCATTCGCGAGGACGGCCATGCAGCTCGATGTGGTGTTGCTGTCGGGGTTGGAAATGAGAGCGGCGGCTCGGGGGTAGTAGAGCGACAGTGCTTTAGCCATCGGTTCAGCGGGACGGGCAACCAACGCGGCCAAGTCTGCCCACCCCCAGTTCTTGCCCTTCGTGGCCTGGAGTTCGCGCACGCACCCTTCCAGCAAGGCTTGCGCCGCAGACGCCCAGAATGCGCCGCTGCCCTCCTCCGGGGGGATGATGGATTGGGAAAACGCGGCAGCCTGGGTTTGCGTCGCTACGTCCTGGCCAACATCCCAAATCCAACTGCGCTTATCGAACGGACAGACAATCGCTGGCCGTTCAAAGATCGAAGTGAAGTCGCCCTTGATGTCGTAGATGAATGCCTTTTTGTCGAGCCGAACAACCTGTTCCAGCAGGTGCTTCAAGATGACTGACTTGCCCATTCCCACGCTACCGTAGATGAACATGTGACGGGCCAGCAGCTTCTTGCTGACAGTCCAGTCGGGGTGCAATGACAAGGCATGCAGCTCGCCCCGCTGCTCCTTCTTCGTCAGCGAGCGTCGGCGGGCCTCGGCCAGGGCTCGTTCCCCCTGCAGCAGTTCAGCGCCGGACACATGCCAGGTATTTGAGCGCGGGATTAACCCCCGACGCGTCACCCAAGCCGACGCCCACCCGGCCAAGCCCGCCGCGACGCCGACCCGTGCCAACGTGCCAAACGTGGCTTGCTCCTTGGCCACCTCCCAGAACGCCGCGGCAGGCTCTCGGAAGGAGATGGTGCCGGTGGCAACGTTCCCCAGCGCTGCCAGGCTGCCGGTGAGGGCCTGGCCGTAGTTCATGAGGGTGTGGCTGCTGGGCACCTGCCAGCCCAACCAAAGCGCGGCTGGGTAGGTCAGTGCGGCGATGACCGAACCGGAAAGCAACGCCTGGGGCCAATAACGGACTTCGCGGCTCGGCTCGATGCTCGACGGGACCGTCCAGCTCCAGCAGTCATAGACCGTGGACTTGCTCAAGTGCCTTCTCCCGGTGAGCGTCGCCCGGCTTGCGCCCCTCACGATCCAACTGCCCAGGATCCGCGCCTGCAGCCATGAGCTCCAGGCAGCACTGCGCGCGTTTGTGCTGGGCCGCCACATGTAGGGGAGTTTCCCCGCGGGGGTTGCCCAATGCTGGATCCGCGCCGGCCTCAATCAACCGACGAACGATGCCGGGGTGGCCGTGGCGCGCGGCGAGGTGTAGCGGCGTCTCGCCGTTGGCGTCGGGCACATTGGGCTCGGCATGCATGCGCAAACAGGCCTCCACCCCATCGAGGTTCCCGGTCGTGGCGTTCTCGCAAAGCCAGGTCTGCCAAGGGGCTCCGTATAGCCCCAAGTGCGGGGCATGCGCATGGGCTGCTGCCAGAACCTGGCTACCATGCATCGTGGTCAGCGCTCCTCCATAGGTTGCCTTGACGTGGTCCGCCGCCAACCGGGCTTGGGCATCGGGGACCTCAAACCGCCGGAGCAGTTGGGCGATGTCCAGAGGCGGCTGAGACGGCACCGGCAGTTCAGGCAGGGCTCGGAGGGTCTGGAGCTGCTTCGCTGCGGCACGGTTCGACTGAACCTGGTCGATGGATTCCCGCAGTTCTCTCAACAGCCCATCCCGCTGCTCGGCCGGGAGCAAGGCGTAAGCGGAGGCTAGGGGCTTGTGGCCCAGCACGCCTGCATGGATGGCTGCGTCGAGCGGGTGAGCGGACAGGTCCGGATCGACCTGAAGCAATGCGGCGTGGCCGCCCTGCCCCAACTCAACGGAAATGCGGTTCGAGAAACGGCTGGGGGTCAGCACCCAGTCAAAACCAGCGTCGGTTTGGGTGTCCAACCCGGAAACCTGGGCCTCTCGGCAGAACCGCGTGGCCAGATCCAACGCCTCCCGCGCGTCGGCGGCAGCGGCGGCCGCGTGATGCTTCCCGTAGAACTGGGCCAGCGTCAGAGGGTGGAGAATGGGATAAAGCAACGGCTCGTGGGGACGATTCAAGAAATCGCCCCCACCTGGGTTGCCTACTGGATTGTCGTGTTGGGGTTCCATCCCCTTTGCATACCGTCTTTTTCGGTTTTGGCAATCAGCAAGCGATCTTGATGATGAAAGCCGCGCCAACCAAAACCGCGGTTTGCAGGAAAAGCGAGACGGTGTGCAGATCCATCTGCTCCAAATCCTCCCTGAACCAGGCCATCAAGCCAGCAACCCTGCCACGTTGGCGGCCACGTAGCTCACCACCGAAAACGCACCCAACGTCAACAGCAGGTTTCCCACGTTGTCCACGGCGAACTCGTAAGCATCGGCAAAAATATACATAGGGACCTCCCCCGGTTGTGTTTGACTGATTACAGTCAACCACATCTCATAAAACTGGCAACCCTAAAAATCTCGATTGATCGACACTTTTGATGTTTAGTCAAATCTTTTTTCTCTCTTCCCCAGATGATCAACCCCCACCCCGTTTCTTGCTTTGAGCCGCTTTTGCCGTTTGCTTTTATGGGTAGATCGATCCACTCACAAACAAGGGAACGCGCCCAAAAAAAAGGGCCCCGAAGGGCCCTGGATGCGGCGCGGGGAATGGACCGTCATTGACGGTAGATGTTCTTCTGGACTTGGGCCTCGTGCTTGTCCCAGTCGAAGTTCGCCTCATAGCGCTTCATGAAGTCTGCTTCCTTCTTCGCGCTGGCGGCGTAGTGCGCGTAGCCCAACTTACCAGGCCCCATGGTTTGCTGCCGCTGGGCCGCAGTTAGCATGGGGATGTTTTCCCCCAAGGATTGCCCTCCGTCCTTCTGCTGGCGCTTCTGTCGCCATTCGTCCACGGTGCTGAACACCACTTGGGCGTGCTTGTCTTTGGGCGCGTCTTCAGCGCGCTGCTGCACCTGTGCGTGCAACCGCTCACGCGCGTCGGTGATCTCGTCGGGCTTGGCTTGCTTGGCCCAGTCCAACACGGCTTGTTGCTTCTCCTGGATATCGGCCTGGTCCTTCGCCAGCGACTGGTCGAAGGCTGCTTTCTTCTGCGGTTGGTGGTCGTTTGGACGCTCTCCGGCCAGCTTGGCTCGCCGTTTATCGCGAGCGCCCAGCAGGTCGTTCAAGGCATCGAGGTGGGCATTGCTCATAAAGTCCTCCTTCAAGGAAATGGGTGGTTAGGTCAGCATTGATCGATTTTGGGAAAGGGCAAGGGTTGCCTTGCCCTTCTTGGGCTCAGTCGTTGGGCATCATCTCGGCCAAGTCCGTGCGGCTCACGCCTGCCCGGCAGAGCGAGACAATCGCATTGCCGCGTGCAGCGGTCAGGGCCGGGTATTCCTCTTCCAGGAAGAGCGGCAGGACCTCCCGCTTGCCCCCTGTGGGCATGTCGATGTCCCGTGCCAGCTCCTCTTGGCCCACCGTGTCTTCAGCCCCGACGCGCCATTTGCGCCCCGTCGCCGGATCCACGCGAAGCGCGCTCAAGCGGCCTGCGCCCTGCATCAGCATTTGCTCGTAGGCCGCTGCGTAGGGGTGGTTCGGATCGTTGAGAACGCTGTGGCGGAAGTTGGTCAAGCCACCCGAGAAATCGATGCCACGCGTCGGCTCCTTGAAGGTGGTCAACTGAGCCTTGCCCAGCCGCTTCATCAAGTAGTTGCGTGTGACAAACGAGTGGTTGAGCGCGATGACCGATTGCATGGTGTTGGCCAGCAAATCGGCTTCGTTCTCCGACCCGTAGGTGTTGATAAGGCTGTCGTGGCCCTGCACCGCGATCACCGGCATCAACCCCAGGCTTCGGGAGGTGCTGAAGAGCAGCACGTCGTCCGAAGTCAGCAGCAAATGCGCCTCGTCCATCATCAGCAGCACGTCGGTTTGGCCCGGCAGCATTTCGCGCCACTTGTCGCCGTGCGCCCCGCGTGCCCGAATGCCGTTCATGACACGCTGCTTGAGCAACCGCTGCATCATGTCGCCCGCTTCGCCGAACTGGGTGGGGGGCAGGAACAAGCCCACGAACTTCCCGTAAAGCGCCTGAGAGACGTCCACTTCCCCACGTTCGACGGAATGCCACGGGATGTCATCTGCCGTCCGGAGCTTTTCACCCCGAAGCAGTTTTTCGATGAGCCCCCGCGAGTTCAACGTGAAGGACTGGCGCTGCTCTTTATGCATTGCAGGAACGCCCAGCAATGCCCATTCCAGCGAGCTTTGCAGCTGGGACATGGGACGCAGCAAGTCGGGATGGACGGTCTCGGACCGGGTGGCCAAGCGGTTGTGGTAGTCCCGGGAGTAGGCGGCATAGGCCTCCCGCTCTTCGTCAGTGCTAGACGTATCCGGGCGCTCCAACCCCAACCAGTTCACCAACTCCAGCACGCGAGCGCTGGCAATCTCCCCGCCACGCGGCGTCGGCACCACCTGCTCAACCATCGCCAACAGCTTGGCATGGTGGAATGGGGTGTAGAACCAGTTCCGGGAAGCCTCCGCCACAATCGCGTAAGTGCCCATTTGCTCTTCCACGCGAGCCAGCACCGCTTCCAGGTCTTCCAACCCCAAGCCACGCTTCTCCAACTCCTCCCGCTCCAGCAGCATCATCAACCGGGCGTGCTCCAACCCTTCCAGCTTGGCGATGCAGAAGTCTCGGTAGGCCTGCTCGTGCTCGCATGCGGCCTTCAGGATGATGCCGGTGTGGAAGAGGAACGCGTCGCCGCCGTCGCTCCAGAGCTTGGACTTCTCATCGACCTTGCCACCGGTCGCGCCGCGAAGGGCCTTGGTGATTTGATCCGGCTCCAGGCCCTCGTAGGGGGCCACCGACATGCCTGCGCGCACGACGATATCAAACGCGTCCTTGCCCAGATCGGAGATGATCGCGCCGTCCTTCGCGTCGAGGATGAGTGCTCCACCCCCGCTGCGCTTAGCCTCGAGAACGGCTTCGCCCGCGGCGCTCTCCTTCAGTTCCTTCCGCACTCCTAAGGCCAATGCGGACTTGCGATAGCGACGGGCCAACGGCCGCAGCACACTGAAGGACTTGCCCGAACCGATGCGCCCGTAGACGATCAGGCCTTGGGTCAGGTCGCGCCAGGACAGCATCATCACCGTGCCCTTGTCCGGCGCAAAGCCATGGCCGCGGTCGTTCAGGTGACCAGACGCTCGACCCACCTTCAAAAGCGGGGTCTTGTCGCGCAACGCTTCGGCAGCCTGCTGCTCGCGGGCCTTCACGTGGGACTTGGACAGGGCACCCTGGGTTGCCAGGTTGTTGTCCAAGTTTTGCAGGTAGAGGCGAGCGGCCGTTTGGACGAAGTTGCCTTCCGTGAACTGCAAGGCATACATGGCCGCGATCACAAACGCCACGGCCACGCCCATTCCATCGGGGAGAAGGGAGCCAATCCCCACCAGGGCCAAGATCACAAGCATCCACTTCATCATCTGAATGAAGCGCTCAGCGGTTCCCCCCAGCACGCCCCGGTGGGGATGCGAGGCCGCACTCAGGAAGGCCGCGAACAACAGCAGGCCAGGAATAGTCAAGATCAAAAGAACGATGCCAGCCATTTTGGCAAAGCCCGCAGCGGCCGCCATCACCTCCGTTAACTTGCTCATGGGGTCAGCCGCTGCTTGCTGGGCCTGCTCGACGCTGGCCGCGTCCACGTGGAGCGCGGACGACAACGCCGCCGAAGCGGTTGCAATCAGCACGGGCAGCACCATCAGGGCCAGGCCCTTGAAGGCTTCCTTCATCCCTTCCGCTTGCTTCAACGCAACAAAGTAAGGAATGGCAGCCAGCAGCACCACGTAACTAAAAGCGCCAATGAGCGAACCCAAGAAGTATTGAACCGCACCAATCAGCGGGAAGGCCAGATACATCAGCGAGGTTGCAGTGCTGTCGCCGCCCAGCGCCATGTCGTCCCCCAGCACGAAGCCTTCGGCACGACGTCCTTCCTTGGTGATGATCATGCGGGCCTGGGTGTTGCGCAGATCCTCCGGAACCTTCGGCCACCACGGATGGAACTGGTCCAGATCCAGTTCTTCGGGCACAACCAGTGCCATCTCTTTCTCGTCGAAAACCGCGCCCGCTTGGACCGCCATATCTACATCCTCTGGGGGAACGTCCAGCACGCGGCTCTTCACGCGGTCGCTCACGTCAAAGCGCCCGACCAAGTTTTCGTAGCGGTCATTGCCGTCCAGAATGATTTGCTCCAGCGTGCTCGACGCTTGATCGTCCTTCTTGAACAGCTTGCGGCCAATACCGACCGTCCAATCCATCAGCGATAGCAACATGCTCAGTGCCTCCCGTTGTTGTTGTTGTTGGTTTGAGATAGCGCCTGACACGCCACGATTTCCTGAGGCGTGATGGTGCCGCTCGTCCATTTCTTTTTGCACTCGTTCAACGACAACGAGGGCGCAAGTTGGATCGCCGCCGGCGAAGGGCGTGTCCCTTTCGCTTTGTTGACGACCAATGCCCCAAAGCAAAGGGCCACGCACGCGGCGGAGGTGACAAGAAAGCCGGCTTTGGACACATGTTTTTCGCTGGCGTGCCGAACCTGGCTGGCGCGCAGGGCGTCCATCCTCCAGGCATCAAAGTCCTCATCGTTTGCCACCGGCATCTTCCGGTCCGCCCGCAGGTAGTAATACGAGGTCAGGACGTTTTCCCTGCAATCGGAGAGCCCAAAGCTTTCTGGGTTACCAATGAAGAAGCGCCCATGCAGGTTGAGCCACTTCGATCCGAAGTGGAGCTTTCCGGGCTTTCGATACTGCGTAAACAACCACCCAAACATTTTTCCCCCCATCTTTCATGGATACACATTCTTTCTAGCAAGGCTTTCGATAAGCGCAAGCACTTCACCTGATCTTTTCTGCCCACGCGTCGATATCGCTGTTGGCTTGGTCCTGCCAATCGTTTTTCGGCTCGGGTTTAGCAACAGGCTTGGGGGCCGACTTGGGCTTTGCAGCCGGTTTCGAAACCGGCACCGGCTTTGACGCCGGGGCAGTTGCCGGGGTCTGGGCCTTAGGTGGCTCTGCCAGCACCGGGGCTTCCACAACCGGGGCAGCGACCGCGGCCTTCTCTTCCACCGGGGCAGTCACGGGCTTGGGCTCCTCGACCTGGGGCGGCGCGGATACAACCGGAGCAACTGGCACGGTGACGGGGGCCGGGGCAGTCACTGCTGCAGCCGGTTTGTCTTGGAGCGGAACGGTTTCGCTGGAGCGGTGAGTGGTCCACCACGCCAACGCCCCACCCAGCACAAGGACGGCCACGCCCGACCCAGCCAGAAGTTGCCAACCCTTCTTGTTGCTGTCCTTCGCAGCCGCCTCACCGGACGGCTTGGCGGGGCTGGCCTTGGGGGCTTCCGGTTTCACCGGGGCCCGGGTCACCGTCGCCTTGGGGGCCGCTACCGGGGCTTGAGCCGGCTTGCTCGGAGCAGAGGCCGGAACAGACGGGACCACCCGCTCGACAGGTGCTGGAGCGGCAGGCGTTGCGTCCACGGCTTCACTGACGGCAGGCGCAGGAGCGCTGACCGGCTCTTTGATGACAGGCGCGGGGCCTGCTTCTGGTTCTGGTGTCGGCTCGGGAACCACCTCCTCAACAACCGGCTCGGGCTGGGCAGTCGCTTCTTGCTCGACCAACGCTTGGGCGCGCTCGGCCTCCAAGCGCGCGTTCTCGGCGGCTTCGGCTTCCCTGCGCGCCTTGGCCTCTTCCGCACGCCGGGCCAACGCTTCTTGCGCCTCTCGCCCCTTCTCAGCGGCGACCGAGGCCGCTTGCTTGGTTTTGTCTGCCAAGGCTTTGCCAAAACTTGCAGCCAGCCGGCCTGCGGTTTTCAAGTTTTCTTTTGTCGCATCGCTGACGAGCTTCTCCGCGTCCGTGGGCGCGGTGGTCTTGGCTTGTGCTGCTTTGGCGAGCAGCTCGCGCTGCTTGCGTTGTTTGATGAGTTCTTCGGGTGTCATGGTTCCTCCCAGGCGCTTGAAAAAGATTTGAGCCAGGGGGCTTTCGCCCCCCAGCTCTCGGTTGGCTTAGCGAACGTCGGGGATCGGCGAAACCGTGATGGCGTAATCGCCCCGGCCGCACTGGTCATCGACCGTGGCGCTCCGAAGCGCGCCGCGCTTTGCCAGCTCAACGACCGGCACCTGGCACACGGCGGCATCGGCACCACTGAAGCCAACCGTCAGCTTTTCTTTGCTCGCCTTGAGCAACGCGACCAGCTTGTCCAGCGTGGCGCCGGTCTTGGCACTCACCGGCTGCATGTCAGCGGCCGGGTAACGGATGACCAGCTTGTCCAGGGCCTCGGCCTGGCCGTCCTTGGCTTCAACGGTCTTGGTATGCACCTGAGCATCCAGCCCCGCAGCCTTGGCAGCGTCTGCCACTTCCTGGGCTTCCTGGACCTGCGCGCGATACGACGCAACACCGCCAACAACCGCGCCTGCAGCGCACGCCGTCAGGGCCTTGTCTTTCTTGCCGGTCAGCAGAGCGATGCCTGCACCGGCAGCGCAGCCAATCCCGCCCGCCTTGAACAGGCGCAGCTTGTCGGTCTTCTTCTGGGGTTCGGGCTGGGGGGTGTCCTGGGCAAACGAAAGCCCCGGAGCCAGCAACGCGGCGATGGTGAGAGTGAGGATGAAACGCTTCATGGGTATGCCTCCTTATGAGGTAGTTGGGAAAGGGGTTAGTAGGGCTTGGGAGGCAGGAACGCCGGATTGGTTACCGGCCCACGGCTTGCTGCTTTGGTGGCCGGTTGCTTGGAGAGGGTTTCGGCGTCGGGTTCTTGCTGCGCCAGGAACTGGGAAAACGCTTGAAGGGTTTTCACCACCAGCTCCTCGTTGGCCTGGAGCGCCGCGCTCTGCTCTGCTCGCAAGTCCGCCAGCGCGCTTTCTAGGGCAAGGGCATTCCGCGTTTCGGATTCGCGCACCACGGCCCGGATGTCGTCCAGGGCGTCGCGGGTGTCCAACCCCTGCACCACGCCCCGGTTCTTTTCCAAGACCGCCAGGCGCAAATACTTGTTCAAGGAAACGCCTTGCTCTTTCGCGCAATACCGCGCGCTCTCCAACTCATCGGGAGCGATGCTGAAAGATTTGGTTGGAAGCGACGGACGACCCACTTAACCCCCTGCAATGAAAATCCACACCCATGGATTAGCAAAGGATTTAAGAAGCGCAAGTGGGCTAAGCCGTTTTTCTTCTGTTTTTCTGGGGTTCCTGCCATTTTTCAGCCGAACGGTTGGCCAAGTTGTTAGCCAAGACTGAAAACAAGGCGCAGCAAGGCCTGGGCGGGTGGAAAGGCGCAGCGTTTCTAGCCAAGCCGGAAAAACACTTCAGTGCGACTTGTGTATGGCCTACTCCCTTCACCCTTCGGAAAACCTTGAACGGTGAATGGGCAGCCAACCTCTTCCCTCGCAGTCCTCCCCAAGTTTTTGCTCCCCCGCTCTTGCCCTTCCGCTTTTCCCCGGTAGAAGTTTAGGAAAGCCCCAATCCTCAACCCAACCGGAGCCCCCTATGCCCCTCACTCCCGCCACGCCCAGCCGCTCAAAAAAGTTTTCGCCAGCCCCCGTAGCCTGCCTCCCCACCCATCCAGCTCCCCACCTCTCCACCGACGCCGCACCCCCTGTCTCAGAAATCGGGGACCGCCGTTTCCCCCACGCCCCAGCCCTGTCCCAGTTCGTTTTAGTCAAGCGGAGGCCAGCATGGGATCGCGTGAGTGGTTGGGTTCAGTCACGCTGCTCGGGTGTTCTGAAAGCCCTGCCTCCATCTGTTTTAGTCAACTTTGCTCGGGGGTTCTGGAGGACGACTGCAGGGGCTATTGGTTTTGGTTCGGGTGCCTGGAAAGCGTTGACCCCATCCGTTTTAGTCAAGCGAGTGGCCTCGGTTGAAGTTCACTGCCCCCCGGTATTCGATCAGCGGTTGGGGGGCCAGTGCTGGTCTGGAAATGTTTCGGGCAAGCGGGCTCTGGGTTTTGGATCGGCGGTCGCTGGGGAGGTTCGACAGGCTCGGCAAAGCGTTTTAGTCAAATCTTTTTCAAACTCCTGCAACGCCCCACTGCCCCTGTTCTGCGATCCGGTTGCTGGGCCTGCGTTGAACGGCTGGGGGGTGTTCCGTGTTTGAGCTGACCCCCTTCTTGGATGCCATTGCTCAAGCCGATGCCCCGCTGGAAGGCAAGGCCAACGGGTGGCAACGCAAGGCTGTTTTGGCCGAGTTCGGCAACGCCTGCGCCTTCTGCTCCGCTCCGCTCGACCTGGCCTCTCCCAAGTCTTGGACGGCTACGCCACTGGTGCCCGCGCAACTGGGCGGCCCCGTCAGTGTCGTGGAGAACTGGGTGCCTGCCTGCCGTCCCTGCGTTGCTGCCAAGGGCCTGCGAGATATCGTGTGCTGGAAAGAGTGGCAAGCGTCGGCGACCCCTGACCGCGTGGCGCTGCTGCTGGAACGTCGGCGCTCTGCGTTGCTGTATGCAGAGAACCACTTCACCCCGTTGAGCCGCCACTCGAAGCGTGAGCGGCTGCTGGCAAACCTGTCCGCCCGTTTCGACAAGCCCCGCTTCCGCGTCTACGCCTGGTCGGGTGAGGTGGATGGGGAGCGCGTTGGCCTGGTGGGCTGGAGCACGCGGTCAGGCGATGCCTTGGCACTGAGCGAGGCCCTGCTGGCGTTACGAATGAGGGACGGGGGCGAGGTGGTGGCAGAGGGCCAGGTGACCCTTCTACGGCTTCCGGTGGACGCGTTCCTGCGGGCCGTGTGGGCGCTCATCGAGGCCCATGGGATCGTCGTGCCGTTGGATGTGCCAAGCGATGGGCCGCTCAATGCAGATGACTGGCGGGAATGCTGGCGACACCGAGTCATGGACCCGGTCAGCAACCACAAGCGGGTTCCGATGACCAGCAGCCAGGCGCTGCCTCATGCTCCCCGCGTGCTGTCCACCAACCCGGATTCCGTTCGCCGGCTGGCCCAGCTGCGGGCCGCCCGCCGTGCTGACCGGGTGGAGGAGGCGGAGCTGCTGTATCGCGAGGCGATGGCCCGAAAGAGCAAATACCTGGAGCGTGTCAGACGCGGCTTGGAGGCCCCGATGCCGCTGGACGAATACCGGGCGTGGAGCGATGAGGTGAGGCAGCTGGGCGTGGACTGGGTGAAGCTAAAGAACTAAAGCCGCTCTCTCGCTATCATTGCCTCAGAAGCGGCACGGTGGGCATCGATTGAGTGCCCCGACAAAGGAATCGTCAAGGGACTACGAAATGGCAATCAGTCAGCAAGTGATTCATGGCTTGAACATCACGAAGCTCAAGGGAATCTTGGCTTTGGATGAGATTCGATTCGACGAGAAACCGCTCACTGCAATCCTCGGGCCGAATGGTTGCGGCAAGTCAACGGTATTGCACGCGCTCGCTTGCTGTTATAGGCCACCCGAAGGATCGGACGGCAAGAGCTGGCAGTTTCGGGAGTTCTTCACTCCCACATCCGATTCAACGTGGGCAGGCAGCTCGCTGATCATGCATCATTCATTTAGAGACGGCTTGACTGAGCATAAAGACATCAGCACCGAATACAGAAAGAAGGCGGACAGGTGGTCCCCTCGCTATTCGAGGCGCCCGGAGCGCGACGTTTACTTCATCGGAATAAAGTCCTGCGTTCCTCGCATTGAGGAAGAGACCTATAACTCAGCCATCAACTATCAAACAGAGGTGCACGCTGACGCCACGCTCATAAAAGCAAAAATGGGTGTAGTGTTCAACCGTGCCTATACCGAGCTCAATGTTCACAAGGCGCATGCCGGACGAAAATACAATGGCCTTGCACTCGATGGCAACAGGTATTCTGCGCTTGCCATGGGAGCGGGCGAGCAGAGAGTTCTGGAAATCCTATCCGTCGTCTTCAAAGCGCCGAAGTATTCACTCATCCTGATTGATGAGGTTGACCTCCTACTACACACCGCCGCGTTGACTCGCTTGATGCAGCTCCTACATGATCGAGCTAAAGAAAAATCGCTCCAGATAATCTTCACAACCCACAGAGAGGCGATTCTTGACCTCACGAAGATTGCCAGCATCAAACACCTACACACGGTCAAAAATCAGAACAAGACGTATTGCTTCTCAAATACGAAGCCTGAGGCACTCCACCGACTGACCGGGGAACGGGATCGGCCGCTTGAGGTTTTTGTCGAAGACGAAATGACCTTGACAATCGTGGAACACGAGCTTTTTTCGCTGGGAATGAAGCGCTATGCAAACATAACATCCTATGGCGCGGCGACAAACTGCTTCACCCTCGCTGCTGGATTGATGCTGTCCGGAGCACACAGCGTCGAATCTCAGCTGTTCTTGCTGGACGGTGATGTTTATGCAAGCGAACACCAGCGACGGGAACGTGTCAACGCGGTTCTAACTGGAACCGAAACCAGCGCGTCGGAGCGCCGTGAGCGTTGCCTCGAAGGCATCAGAAAACTTATCCCGGCGAATGATGCAGCTGCGGCGCCGGAGACGCAGCTGCATTGGATGATCCGTAGTCTGCCACCACAAGATGACATTGAAGGAACTGAGATCATTGAACTCGCACAAGGTATAGAAGCAGTCGATGATACGCACTCCTTCATCGAGCTGATTATTAGCACACTTAACATCAACAGGGCTGCCGGCCTATCGCGCATAGTTGATGTCGCTTCAAGGTCGCCGCATTGGCAACTCTATGTGTCGGAACTACGGGAATGGCTGGAGCTTAGGCAAGCCAGTGTTATCGAATCAGATACCAAGCCCTTGCCAGCAGTAATACCCTCCCCCTCTGCGGAGTAAGCAAAAACGGCTGCGATGGCCTTGCAGCATTCTTCACCAGCTCTGCTCCAAACACCGATCTACAAGTTGCCGCATCGCCTCGCCCAGCGAGATCCCCGCCGTTCGGGCATCCCGCACCAGGCCCTGGGCCACCTCTTCAGACACCTTCGGGTCCGGCAAAATCGCGCCGTAACGCTTCCCATCCGGCCCATGCTTGGCACGGACTCGGGGCCCGAACGGCTGCCGGATGTCGGCATGGGTGGCCACCAGGGCAGCCAATGCACTGCTGGCCGTGAGCCCCTGCTGGCGAGCGAGAGCCCGGAATGCGGCCGCCTTGGCCGGGGCAATGCGAACCGTGGGCAGCCGGCGCGGGGCCGGCTGCTTGGGTCGGATGGCGTAGGGGTTACGAACCACGAGCGATCTCCTGCAAAACGCTATTGCTCCTCTTTTTTAAATCTTCTTTGTGGAGCTTGAGAAGCTCTCGCATATCTAGGACATGCGCATCGCTTTCAATCAGAACGTTGGATGCATCGACGTAGATCAGCTCTTTCTTCGGTCCAGACAACCGGCGCGGGGCCGGTTGCTTGGATTGGATGGCATAGAGCTTAGGCATCTTCATCCTCGCCCTCCTGTCCGTAGGCCCAAACAAAACGCGTTTCATCCACGATGCGCATGTTGCGCCAGCCCAGTTTCTGCTCCAGATCTTCCATGCCGGCTTCGGCTTCGGCGAGTGTCGAGTATTCCGCGTTGTCGATGGGCTCCCAGTTGCTGCTCCAGCTGTTGGTGGAGTAGTCAGCTTCGATGGTGAAAGTGTTTTTTTGCATGGCGGTTACCTTTTTGGCTTTTTCGGTCAGCGGTATTGCTTTCCTATAAATCCAGGTTACGACAGGCCCTGAAAATGTAAACTCAAAAACAACACATTTATTTGACTAAAGTGTAGAACTGACGGGCAACCGCAGAAAACACAAAAACCCTGAAACGCCTCACGTTTCCAGCCAAGCACCGGGCCCGGCGGAAGCCGAGGCCCCACCCGCCTTTCCCCAACACGCTTTTGCTCTAGCCGCTTTTGCCGTCGCTCTTTCCACCCGCCGCCAGCCATAAAAAAGGCGGCCGATGGCCGCCTGTCTTTCACTACCACCCCAGGGATGGCGTAGGACCTGCTCATAGCTCTGCCATGATTTCCTTGTGATCCAACGCCTCGGAAACCTCGGCCAGGGTGGCATACCCGCAAAGACTGTCTTGGTATTTCCCGTCCGAAAGCTCCCACCGCGGCATGGCTTCGCAGTTGTTGGCGGCTTCCATTTTGACGTGGAGCCCAGCTTCGGAGAGTCGCAGTCCCAAACGGGCGGCGCGGTTTTCGAGGGTTTGGCGGCGAGGGGTTTTCATGATGAATCCTTGTTTGGTTTTCAGGTCAGCGGTATTGCCTCCCTACAAATCCAGGCTACGACAGAGCGTAAAAATGTAAACCCGAAAACAACACATTTATTTGACTAAAGTGCAGAAGTGACGGGCAACCGCAAAAGACACGAAAACCCTGAAACGCCTCACACTTCCAGCCAAGCACCGGGCTCGGCGGAAGCCGAGGCCCCACCCGCCTTTTCCCCATGCCGCTTTTGCCGTTGCTCTTTCCACCCGCCGCCAGCCATAAAAAAGGCGGCCGATGGCCGCCTGTCGTTCACTACCAACCCAGGGCTACCGTTGTTTCCTCGCCCGCCCCACAATCGCCTTCCGGACCTGTTTCCGCACCGGATCCAGGTCGTCGGTCGCCGTCGCCACCACCAAGCGCCGCTTGCTCCTTTTTAGTTCCTGGCAGGCCCAGGACGCCAAGGCGATGATCGCAGTGGTGATCACCGGGCTCTCTTCTCCCGTCAAATCCTGGAGCTGATCGCGGAGCTTGGGCGGCACGGTCACCATCGTTCGCTCGGTCCTGACGCCGTTGACGTCCCGGTAATCGAACATCTGGCTACCGCGGCCCACTTCGAGATACACCTTCTTCCCCGACCGAGTAAACGGCTGCTCTTCGCTGTAGTCGAAGTAGGTCTTCCGCCCAGGCGCGTCCCCTGCAGCCACCATCAGCTCTGCCAGCTGCTCTTCGGAAATCTGGTCCAGATCAATGAGCGGCGCATACGTGCGTTGCGGCTTGGCGTGGACCACTTTCGCGGCCTTGGACAGGTCTTTGCGGGCTTTGGCAACGGCGTTCTTGGCGGGGGTCTTCTTGGCAGCCATGAGGTCCGGCAGGGGCAGCATTGGGATGTCCATCATGCATTCCCCCGGCCCGGGTTGGCCAATCTTTTTTGGATAGCCTGACCTACCCGCAATATATCTTCTCGGGCTTTAGCCACGCCCGCGCCGCGCATGGAAAAGACGGTCTCCCCCAGCTCATAGAAGCTTCCCAGCGCAGCGCGCTCGGGGATGACGATGGCCCCGGCCAGCTCCGGGTCTTCCAGCCGCCGGCGGTGTTCAGCCCGCTTGATGTTGACCCGGTTGGCCACCGGCAGGAAGGCCTTGCCCTGCTTCCGGAGGGTCTCGATGGTATGCAGGTAGACGACGTAACTCCCGCCGTCGAGCAGAGTGGGAACGATGTAGAGGTCGCCATCCGGAAGCTGATCTTTCACTGGGGCGCTGGGCGGCAGGTCTTGGATTTCCAAGTCGAACCCGGGGGAGGCCGAACGGCCCACGGTGAATGGGGTTTCGTCGGAAAGCGCGGCCCAGGCAACAGAACAGCAGTGCGGATCTCGGTCGTTCACCAAAACTCGGTGTTGGGAGGCGAAGAGCGCAGCAAGATTGAGCGAAAGCGTCGTTTTTCCAACGCCCCCTTTGAAACAACAGACGACGAGACGCATGATAGAGATCCTTTTATGGGTAGGTCATGCAACACACTAGGCTGCAAACCTAATCCCGCAAGGGCCTCTGCATCCAGAGGGTTTTCGCCGTGCAGACGTCCGGGATTCAGCGACCCAGGCCGCGGCGGGAGCCGTGGCCCTCCCCGCCCCTTCTCCCACGACGCCTTTCGGCGGCGAGTAGCCGCCGGCACGCGCTTCAAACCTCTTCAGCGACCGGTTGCTGAGTCTTGATGAACGCTGGGTGGTAGCGGTGAAGGTGGGTGTTCATCAAATCCGCGGTATGGCGTGCGAACCATGCCTGCATTGCCGGGCACAGAACGCCCCCGCAGGCCTCCGCCAGGCTTCGGCCGGCTGACACCTGGCGCCGCTCCAGCTTCCCAGTGTGCCCCCGTCGCACCACGAACCGCTCCCCGATCTGAACCAGCGGATTGGCCCCGGCGTCCATAAGCGCCTCAATCATTGCCGCATAACGCGTCGCCAGGACCGGGTCCGACTGGATGGCCTTGGAATACATGAGGGAGGCGACGGCCAACGCGGTGATACCAGGATCGCCGGCCACGCCAGCGTCCAGGTCGGGCGTCCCCTTGAGTGTGCGCAGCCACCCATAAAACGCCAGCGGGTCGTTGGTTTGGATGGCCCTGATGAGGCTTTCAGTCCCGGCACTCATTGCCCACCTCCCAAAACCCCGATGAGCACCAGGGCCACCAGCACGTAGAACGGCACCAGCACGATGCTCCACCACGCCTTGGAAACCTGTTGCAGAACGCTTCCTTGGCGATGCTCCGCCGGCAGTTGATAGAAGCGCACCAGGGCGCGCCCAGCGGCGATGGGGTTGGCGACCAGGTCCTGGTAGAACACCGTGGTGCCCAGGAGACCGACAAACAGCAGGGCCATGTTCAAGAGGCTCATGCGAACCGCTCCTCTTCCTTCTTCCAACGCCGCTCGTGGCGAGCGCGGGTGGCGAGGCGCTGGAGACGCCGGTGCTTGTCGGCCAG
Organism: Stenotrophomonas genospecies 5; assembly: GCF_054473825.1. NCBI lineage: Bacteria > Pseudomonadati > Pseudomonadota > Gammaproteobacteria > Lysobacterales > Lysobacteraceae > Stenotrophomonas > Stenotrophomonas genospecies 5. Next base: position 99,848 of record NZ_JBTMUW010000001.1, on the reverse strand, counting down.
TTGGTTCAGACCGTTGGTGCGGTCCAGGAACCGCGCGGCGGTGTGGAGCTGGAAATGCGCCAGGTCGGTGCTGGCGGGCTCTCGGGGATGAATCTTCATGGCTTCACTCTCTTTTTGTGAGTAGGTCGGCTTACCCATTAAACCGCTCCTACACCACGATCCAACCACTCCCCCAATCTTTGTCAACCCATTGATTTGAAAGATTTTTGACTAAAATCAAGAACTGCTTTTAGGGCTTGTCAAAACGCGGTTGTGTCGCATGCTGAAATGCATGACACCGCAAGCCCGCCCTCGCCGTCGTTCTCCCGCCCCAGGCTTTGGCCTGGTCGAGTTGCTGCTCGCATTGGGGGTTGCCACCGCAGTGGGCGCCGCCGCGTTTTGGGTCTACCCCCGCGTCACCACTCGGGTCAACGTGGCGTCGGACGTCGAGAACGTTCGGGACCTGGCCAGCCGCGTTGATCGGTCCCATGGCGTCATTGGCTCGTTCCGCGGCGTCAGCACGTTGAACGTGCTTGAAGATGGGCTGGCCCCCACAGACTTCCGCCAAGGCAGCGCAGCGACTATGAGCAACGCGTGGGGCGGCGCAGTGACCGTGTCCCCGGCCACGGTGCGCCTGGCAGGAGATGCCTTCACCGTGGGGCTGTCTGGGCTTCCTGCGCGGGCCTGCGTGCCGTTCGTCTCCGCCATCGCAGGCGACGCGAACGTGCGGGACGTGATCGTGGGCAACACCAGTGTTTTGCTGAGCAACCGAGGGAGCCTGGACGTCCCCGGCTTAGGATTGGCGTGCGGGGTCGATGGGGCCGTGGTCGAGATCGTCTATTACTCGGGCATGGTGGCTGGGTCGTCGGTCGCCGTGGTGCCCACGCTTCCCCTGCCCTCCACGCCCGCCGTCCCTGGCCCTTCAACGCCGACCCCGGCGGGGCCCGTCACTGGTGCGCCCAGCGTGAGCGATGCGGTGCCGGGCGTTCCTGGGAACGTGTCGCCAAGCCCTGCAGTTGCTCCTTTCCCGGCTCTTCCACCGCTTCCTGTTGCGCCCAGCGTTCCGGTGCCTCAGCCGCTCCCAACGCCGGTCCCCACCCCGGCTCCGCCGGCCTTGGTGCCGTGCCGGCAATCGGAAAGCTCGGCGGCCCGGGCGAGCTGTCCGGCGGGCACGTGGGGCACAGAGACGGTGCGCACGCGCCAGGTCTGCGCTCCCGGCGACGTGTATCCAAACTCAGACGCTGCATGGGAGCATCCCGAGGCCTGGGTTCAATCCCAGAGCGTGGTGGCCGTGACGGCGAGGGATTGCCAGGCCTGCCCTGGAGCCGCCCAAGAGGAACGGGATCAATGGCTGCCCACTTCGCAAGCCTGCCCGTCAGGCCAAACCGGCACGCATACCTGGGAGCGGCAGCAGGTCAGATCGCGGGACGTGTTCACCCACTGCCCGTTTGGCACCACGACCCTGCCCGGGCCCACTTACGGCGGCTGGTCCCACTGGGTGGATACCGGGGCTCGTCGCTACGAGGTCAACACGTGCAAGCCCACGGCCGCTCGCTGCAGCGATGGGAGCTTGCAGGTTGTGGCGTGGCACTCGGCCGATGGGCAGGACGTGCCGCCGCCCTCGGGTTCGAGTGGCATTTCTTACTGGTATCCCGACGCCGTGGTGCGCCTGACAGCAGCGGAGAAAGCAAAGCTCGACTGGGCCATCAACCACGTGCCCATCCACCGGGTCGAGACGCCTGCACCGATGCCCGGCAACTGGCCCGCCAACGTGAGCGAGTCGGCTTTCTATGAAGAGCAATGCAACGCGCTTTCGGACGCTGGGAACATCCGTTATGCCTACTCCTACGATTTTGAGTGCGTCTCCAACATGGGCATGCACTACTGCGACTACAACTGGACCAGCGGCGGCACCTCTTTGGCCGTGTGCCGCCAGGCCTGCGCGTCCGATCTGGTCGGCAAGAGCAACAACCCCTATCGCTGGGAGTGGCCTGAGTCCTCGGTGGTGGCTTCGACGCCCTACACCACCTGCACGGGCCAGCCTGGATGCACGCCCAACGGCGGTTTTGGCACCCAGCAAGGCCTGCCGGCGTGCAACGAGCACAACGTGGGCCAGACCATCGCTTTCAACTGGTATCGCCAGTTCTACAACCCCGTGCGGGTGGATTACCAGTCGCTGACGCTGACGTGCAGGGGACCTGTGAGCTAGCGGCCAGAGGCAATCGTCGGACACGCACGGAACAGTGCACTACTCAGCTGGGGGCACGAACGATGCTTGGCTGGGCGTCCCCATGACCTTCTGGACAAGCTCGTAACCAGAGACCTCCTCATAACGGGAGGGTATTCTTGCTTTGAGCCCATGAAGGCGCCGATTCGCCGTCAATGCGAGCTGGTTGTAAGTGGTCGCCGTGACGCGTCCACGCTGGGCTCCGTTGTATTCCCGGTTAGTGACGGTCGAGATATTGGATGCGACCGAATGACCGACCACGAAGGCATGGAAGAAGGGAACCCCTTCGATGCCTCCGCTGGAGACAAGCTCATCGACATACTCAGCCGCTTGATTCATCTCTTTGCGACCGATTTCAGAGCGCCCTTTCTTTAGCTCAATGAGTAGGACATCGCGCATCATCACCAGCTGATCCCTGGCAGTATCGAAAGTCTCCGTCCCAACAACAGAGAGTGTCGCATCGGATAGGACGACAATGTCAGGGCGTTTCGCTGCATTGGCAAACGCCTGTCCACCCTTTCTGACTTTGAACAAGCTGGTGGCGACGGTGCGCAGGGTATTGTTCGACGCATACTCCGAGCTATCGAACTCAGGACCAAACAGCCAACGCGCCTGCGTCACGAGCGGGTGGAGGGTGTGCAGCTCGTCAGCCTCCGGGTCGCCGCTGAGCTTCTCCATGGCCGCAATGATGGACAACCGACTGTCGATCTCGTCCAGAACGGTAAGTGCATCCTCCACCGTCCACTGCCCCAGCAACCTGTCGAGCCCGTCGATGTCGTGCTCACCCAGCTGCATCAGTTTGTCGAGGAAGCTTGAACCGCTTCGTGCCTTTTGAATCTTTATGACTGCCTTGACGACCTTGTTGAGCGTTTCAGGCGGTATGCCTGGTTGGTCATGCACCACCGCCTTCGTGAACTGCGCCACTTCAAGCATGGAACGCCTAGGCAGCGTGCGCAGATCCTCTCGATTCTTGTAGAGTGCGTCCTCTGAGTTTTCTTCAATCAAGTGGGCCGATAACTTTTCGACCATTTCCTGCGCATACCCGTTGGCCGCTTCGAAAAGGCGATCGGTGCGCTCGGTATTCTTGAACTTCGACCAGTCTGGTTCGACTTCGGACAGCCACTCTGCCCCACACTCGATCACGATGGCATAGCGCTTCGCAAAGCGCACCCGCCCATCCAGAACGGCCATTGGCCCAACGGTCCAACTCGGCAGCCCCACCAACCGATTGCTCACCCAGAATGCCACGCCTTGGTAACGCGTGGATTTGGCCGTGCGCGTTGTGTCCACCACATACGCGGTGACGCCAAAGCCTGGTTCAACCTGAATCTTGCGCTCTTCTAGAAGGCCCTCATGCTCAGACAGAGGGACGGACTGGCCGTTCACCGAAACGATGAACTGCGGATCGTGTAGGAAACGTCCCGACAAGACCGTTCTGATCCGATCTGGATCCGGGCGGTGGCGTTCAACCTCTACCAACAACCGGGTGCCATGGCCGGAACGGGTGCCTGTTTCATGGCTCTGGATGTAGAACGGGGACGGCTGATTTCGAGTGCCGATCACGAAGGTTGAGAGAACGCCGTTCGTCCAAGTTTCGACCGTGTAATGATCAGAGAAGCACAGAAGGCCATGGCGACCAATGCCGTTGCGCCCGAAGGCCATGCGCACCCAATCGCGACGCCCCGACGGAAACTGGACGTTCGCCCCTTGGCTTCGATGCCGGTTGTATCCCAAGGTCATCCAGCGCTTGCGAAACTGATCCTCGGTCATTCCATGGCCATCATCTTCCACCGACAGCAAGCCACCTGTTTCCTCCGGGATGATCACGGCAACCTTAGCCGCTCCCGCATCCCATGTGTTGGCCACCAACTCGGTTAGCGCTACATCTGGGTCATAGCCAATCCGCCCGAGTGACCGCAGCACGTAGTCTTCTTCAAAGAGAGCTTCGTTGGCTGCTTTGCCCTTCTTAGCCATGGGGATGTCCGCTAAATGCTTGATTGGTAATGGTTGCAAGACTATGCCGCCTTCTGCCGACTTTGGCAAAAAAGCTAAGCCCTACCCATCTCACCTGCCGCGACGCCAGCGGGCGCGTGTTAGCTGGGGAGTGCGGTTCTATCCCACGCGCGCTTGACCCACCCCAACACGACGGCCAGCACGCCGATCAGGAACACGCCATACAGCCACGCGCCGTAGAACGCCATCGCGGCCACCTCTCCATACACGGGATGCTCTGCATACTTGAACCCCAGAACGGCGGCCGCCACCACCGTCACCACGCCCAACCCGCCACCGAGCAGCGCCCCTTTCAGGAACCCATGTTTCCGGAAATACGGCATCCGCCCCGTGCGGACGTGCCAGTCCCAGAGCCGCTGAGCGCGGATGTGAAGCGCCAGGCAAAATGCCAAAAACGCGAAGACGAGCGCACCGGGCACACAACAGACCACGCCGATGAAGAAGTCGCGCTTCATCACCTCCAGGCCGGCCGCCAGCCCAACCAGGCCCAACGGGCCCAAGATGACGCTAGGGAGGATCAGCGCGGATGGGCCCGGCGGCGCATACACAACTTGCTGCGGCGGATAGCGGTTCATATGGTCCTCCCCTGTTGGATGGCTGCACGCTTGATCGGGACCGGCGTGCAGTCAAGCGGCGGACTGCGGCCCGTTTAGCCCGCAGACGTCCCTTCGTCCTTCACTTCCACAATCTGCCAGCCCTCGCCTTGCGGGCGGAACAGGGCCCGCAGCTTCGGCTTGAGGGTGCTCGGCTCGGGCTTGGTGGGCTGGCCACCGATGTAACCCAACGCCTTCACGGACCCTGCCACCAAGCACTCTTGATCCCCATTGGGCTTTTTCTCGCAATCGAGCTCCAGGCCATCCGCATCGGTGACCTCAAACTTCCAGGTGCGCTGGAGGGTTGCCTGTCTTCCCTGTTCGGTGAAGAAGCCTTCCACGACCTTCACCCCGTCCTCCTTCGTGGGGCCCTTGTCGCCAGAGCAGGCCGTCAGGGTCAAAAGTGCCGCTGCTGCGGCCACGATCAGTGCGTGCTTCATGTCATGCGTCCTTGTCTTTGGAAGGGGTGATGCCGATGATCTGGTTCTTGTAGCCGATCTCGAGGCGGTCGATTTGGAGAACGATGTCGGGCAGGCCGTTGGGCTTCAACCTGCCCTCCACGACCTTGAAAAAGATTCGGTCTCCCGTGGCGTCGCGCCCCACCCGTCGCAGCTCGGCCGCGTCTTCCGGCTTCAATCGCAACGCGGCGTGGTAGCGCCCGCCATGCTCGACCCCGACCACCGCACTGCCCTTGCCCAACGGCGAAGGGCCGATAACGGCCGTCGGAAGAAAGTCAGGCGAGCGGGGATACCAGTCGTGGTTCATGACCAGCACGTAGGCGTGGAGAATGTTGGTCTTGGGGTCGATCTCCACGTCGATGTAGGGCCGCAGGTAGAACGCATCGGTAGAGGCGATCTGCCGCGCCTTGGCCTCAAACGCAGAGGCCGGATCGCCCTGCAGGCCTACGCGTTTGAACTGGTGCCCCCATGAGCCAATGCAGTGGGTTCGCATCGCCGGTGCCAGGGCAGCGCCGGCCTTGGCCTGGGCAAAGAGGTTGTCTTCGCACATGCCGAAACCGGCCGACGCGGTGGCCGCCAAGCCCCACCGGATCCGGGTGTAGCCGTCGAGCACTGGAGGGTCGCCGTCGTCCCAGTAAGTGCCTGCCGGCTCCAGGTAACGCTTGGTCGCCGGGGCCGAGGCGGCGTCCTTGCCCGCCTGCATCAACCCCTTGCCAATCCTTCCCAAAATGCCGTCCTGGGCGGTGGCCGTCCCGCTGGCCAACGCCAGGCACACGGCCACGGCTGCAATCGCTTGCTTCATGCATCCCCCTGATCCCGGCCACCATGGCCTTATTTGCCATTTTGGCAAATGCGGTGCAGCATGGGAAGCGGCAGACTTGGGGATTGTTCCCGGTTCGTGATCGCCCATGCCTGCCCCTCTCGCCCCAGCTCACACGTTTGGCCGCCGCTTGCGCGAGGCCCGGCTGGCCAAGGGCCTGACGCAAGCACAGTTGGGGGCCGTGCTTGGGTTGGACGAGGAAAACTCCGCCGCTCCCAGGGTTTCTCGTTACGAGAGAGGAGATCGCGTGCCGGATCCTGCAACGATGGAAAAGCTGGCCCAAGCACTTGGCATGCCGGTCGCCTATTTCCATGCCACAAATGATCTAGTGGCAGAGACGTTGCTGGTGATGTCGCGGCTTGAACCCGAACAGCAGCGAGAGCTGCTGACGAAGGTGAGGGATTACGCCCAGAGCCGTGGCGTGGCCATCCTCCCGAGTAGCGACAACGATCTCAGGGAAGAGAAGACATGCTGAAACGACTTCGACGCTGGTGGCTGCAGCGGGATGCGCCAAGCCCGATGGCACCGGAGCAGTTGCAGGCGCTGATGGACATCAACCTTCTGGAAATCCAGTTGGCCGCGTTGGACGCCCTCAAGTCCTCGACGCCAGCCGCGGAAGCGGCCAGGCTGCGATCCCATGCTTGGCTCGCGTCGATGCGTGGGCAAGGCCCGGTCGGGACGCCGAACTGGAGCGAACTGCGGGCTGAAGCGCGAGCACTGAACCGTGATCTGGCAGCCGCCCTGGCTGCCGCCCAGATCGATGCCCCCTCAGAGGCCTGATCCCTACCGTTCGGGAAAACCATTTCCCCATCCCCTACGACCATCACCGACTTGCCTCCAAATGTGACCCGCGTCACTATTGCGGAAGGGGAACGGAGCCTTCCTGGCTCTGGCCATTCACAGGGGAAGTGACCGATGGCGAACAAGAATGGGGCCGCTGCGCCTACGACTCTGGAAGAGTGGTTGAATGGCCGCCCAAGCTGGCTGCGCATGGCCGCTTCCACGGTGATCCAGCACCGCCGCATGCCGAACGAAGAGGAGATGGAGGCGCTGGCGGATCACTGCCTGGCCGAGGCAGCCAAGAAGCTGGATGCTCCCCACCCGGCGTTGGCACCGGGAACCATCTTGGGGACACCCACCGCCGCTGAGCTTCGCATCGACTCGGTCTCCTCCATCTGCGGCGTCAATGCCCTTGGCGAGGACGCGGCATTGGACCTCAGCCAAGGCCAGATGACCGTGGTCTACGGACCCAACGGGGCCGGGAAATCGGGCTACGCCCGTTTGATGAAGCACGTTTGTGGCGCGCGGGCCAAGGGATCTATCCACGGCAACGTGTTCAAGCAGAATCCCGATGCTGCCTCTGCCCTGATCAAAGTCACGGCGACCCGATCCGACGGCACGACATCGTCTGCTGATCTCACTTGGCAAGCATCCGACGGCCCCCACGCGACATTGAAAGCGGTGCCGGTCTTCGACTCAGCCACAGCGCTGGAGTTCGGAGACAGCGCCACCACCGCCACCCATCTTCCCCGAGCTATGCGGTTCGTCGGGATGCTCATCCACATCTCAGACGATCTCGCCACCCAGTTGAAGGCCCGTGCAGCCAAGCTCACCAGCAAACTGCCCAACATCCCGGAAGATCACGCCCAGAGCAGCGTCGCGACGTTTCTTCGCACGCTGACGGCGAAACTGACCGAAGAGGACATCAACAAGCGTTGCGCCTTCCCCGCGGCACTGAACGATGAGCGTTTGGCGCTGGAGACCGCACTGGCCCAGGCGAACCCTGAAGTGGCCCACGCCAAGGCCGTCGGAGAGCTAGAACGCTTGTCGCAGATGGCCACAAGCATCTCGGCATTGAAGGAGAGCTTGAACGGCGAGAAGGCCCAAGCCCTCTTGGATGCCCGCAGCAATGCAGAGGTCAAGCGCCAGGCCGCCACCGCCTATGCCACGGCCTTCCTCAATGGGCTGCCGCTCAAAGGCGTCGGAGACGCCGTGTGGCGAACCCTTTGGGACGCTGCAAAGGCGTATTCGACAGGTCTTGCCTACCGTGACCACCCTTTCCCCCACGTTGGGGACGAATCCCGTTGTGTCCTCTGCCAGCAACCGTTGGGAGACGACGGCAAGGCCCGCTTGGCCAGCTTTGAAAGCTACCTCAACGACACCCTGCAGACAGAAGCTAAGAGCGCGGAAGACGCGCTGACGGCGCTGAAGAAAGCGTTGCCCAGTCCTCTCACCGATGTCGCTTGGCAGGCCCAGTGCGCCGCTATTGGCTTGGAAGCCGCCCAAGCCACTGAGCTGCTTGAGGCCATCCATGCGAGATTGAAAGCCATGGCAGAGGCCACGGCGGCTCCGGCGGTGGAGTGGTCGGTGTGGACCAACGCCTACGATCAGAAGGTCAAGACCACCAGCGCTGATCGCGATGCGCTCGCGGGCTTGCTGGACCCGACGGGGCGGAAGGAGAAAGAAACCCGCCTAGCAGAGCTGAAAGCACAACAGTGGCTATCGGAGCAGCGCGATGCGGTATGGGCCGACGTGATCCGCCTCAAACGCGTGGGAACGGTGGAGGCTGCTGTTCGGTCTACCTCAACCAGCCAGTTGACGACGAAAAGCAATGACATTGGCGAGTCGGAGTTGGCCAAGGGCTATTGCGACCGCTTCAATGCCGAGTTGAAGGCGTTGGGGGGCCATTCGCTGCCCGTCCGCATGTCGTATCGATCCCAAGGCAAAGGGGCGTTCACGTTTTACGTTGAGCTGAAGGACGCGCAAGGCGCCCAGAAGAATCGGGAAATCCTGAGCGAGGGCGAGCAACGCATCGTGGCGTTGGCGGCCTTCCTGGCCGACGCGACAGGGCTTGAACGGGGCATGCCGGTGATCTTCGACGACCCCATCTCCTCCCTGGATCAGCGCTTTGAGGAGGCGGTCGCCAAACGCCTGGTAGATCTGGCCGAGCGTCGCCAGGTAATCGTGTTCACACACCGGTTGTCGCTGATGGTCCTCCTTCAGAGCGCCGCCAAGCAGCGGGCCAACCTCGATCAGTCTACGGTCAAGGTCGCGGTTGAATCGATCGCCCGCGATGGAAGCAGGACCGGCATGCCGGCACAGATCAATACGTTCTCTCTGAAGCCACAATCCGGCTTGAACCAAATGATCAGCAGCATCGGACAGCTTAAGAAGCTTGATCCGCCGCTAAAAGAACTTGCCCTGAAGACCGCCTGCAGCAACTTCCGAATCTTGGTTGAGCGCTCCGTAGAGGACGAACTTTGTTCGGGCATCATCAACCGCTATCAGCGCGAGATCAACACGCGCAACAAGCTACAGCGGCTCAGCGCAATCACTCCGACAGACTGCGCACTGATCGACGGCATGATGACCAAGTATTCTGCGTTTGAGCACTCTCAATCCATTGATACACCAACGTGGCTTCCAGAGCCGGACGAGCTCCTTAAGGACGTGCAAGACATGCTCGAATGGTGCAAGAAGTTCAGTAAGCGAGCGGAAGCGGCGGCGAAACCCAAGGCGTAGGCCGGGCCACCCTTTACTGCGGGCTCACGGTCATCAGAAGCGCCGCTTGGCAACGACTCCCCCGGCGACTGGCAGCGCTTGATGCAACTCGTGCGCGCGAAGAAACGCGTGCAGCCACTCTTCCGCGTCTTTGGCGCCGGTCAGTTCCCGAACCACCACGCCTGCGACGCAATCCCCAGTGACGGCGAACGGGTCGTTGTTTAAATCGCTGCTGGATAGAGGGGAATGGAAATCGGCCCCCTCGTGGAACGCCTGAAGCAGCTGCTGCCTGGCAGCAATATCCCGGCGCGCCGTCCATGCGAGGCGAACGAGCTCGGATGGTGGCCAGGGCGGAGGGATCATCAGAACTCGTAACCGTCCGGCACGCCCGAGGGGATGCCCTGCATGGGGCCCGAGTAGCCCACCTGCTGAACCAGGTTCTGGGCGGTTTGCGACATGCGATCCAGGCGTTCCGGGACTTGGTCCAGGGCGAACAGAACCATGCCAAAAATGGCGATGTTGAGCAGTTTGTTGAAAAGTTTGCGCACGAGCGGGGTCCTCCGTGGTTGTCAGGGGTTCTGGTTTCAAAAAAGTTGGTGGTGTTGGGCGATGCCGAACAAGCAAAGCGCCCAGGTGGCCGCAATCGTTGGAGGAGCCAGGCAAAGCGGCACGCCGAGGGCGATGTCCGACAGCTTGGCCTTGGGGTCGGTGACCATCTCCCATCCCAGCTTGGCCGCCCCCATCCCCGACATGGCGTCGAACAGGAATCGCAGGAGCGCTGAGGTGGTGGCGACGGAGGACCGGGCGGGCGCTTGGGTTTGGCTGCGGGTATTCATCAGAGCGCATCCAGTCGATCAGCAATGGCCAATCCGGCGACCAATCCAGCCAAGAGGCAAAAAGCAAAGAACGTCAACATGGGTTTTCCTTTGGTTAAAGAGCATCGGCGCCCTTCTCTGATCTCAAGGTAAAAGAAAACCAACTTTTCGCAATAGATTGACCCTACATTTTCCTGACTAAAACAAAAAACTGACGGACAACCGCAGAAAATACAAAAACCCTGAAATAACTCACATTTCCAGCCAAGCACCGGGCCCGGCGGAAGCCGAGGCCCCTCCTGCCTCTTCTCCACGCCGCTTTTGACGTTGCTTTTTCTCCTCAAGAGCTCAAAAGAACGCGGCAAAGCCCCGCCTGAAAAGCTCCCTCTGGCGAGGAAAGACCCTGGGCCGGGGCTCCCGTCCCAGCCTCCGGGTGGCTGTCCTTGGCCCCATCCCCCAAAAGGCAGTCCGATTCGTCAGGCGCTGGCGTGGATGCATCGCCAGACCAACTGGCGAAGGGCTTCTGTCTGACGAATGCCGATTCGGTTGGCGTCGATGAGCAAGGCCATAGCGACATCGGGAGCCACCTGCACACTGGGAAGCGCGGTTTTATAGCGCTCTCGCCCCTTTGCCTCTCCGGCCCACGGCGTCGGGCATCGAGGGGAAAACGGTTCTCGAATCTGGGCGTGTTGCTCGATGAGTTGAGCCAGTGCAGCGCGCATGCTCAGGCCTTGCGCGGCGGCCAGGGCTTGAAACGCGGCTTTGCTGGGCGCGTCAATCCACGTTTCATGGATGGTCTCCACAAGTGGCATGTTGTTCCGCTTGGGTTGTAGCGTGTAGCGGCTCATCCGCTCCTCCTCTTCTCCTTCAGGTCTGCTCTTACATACAACCCCGAATCCATAAAAACGAGGGCCATCTCACGAAACGAAACGCCCGCCGGAAACTCTTGACTCCAGACCACAATCCCATCTTTGAGGTAGCTGTATTCCTGGCGAGTCACTACGCCAAAGCCATCTTCTGAGTCGCACATGTATTTGACCCGGTGGCGGTAACCGGCGTTCTCGATTTCAATCAACTCTTTCATTCGAACCCTGCTTGTGAGGGCCAGAGGACGTAGCGCCTTGTCATGCGGTCCTCCGGCTGGGCTTGGCCATCCATCCTTGGGCGGCCGCTTCTTCAGCGGTCAGCAACGCGGAAGTGCCCAAGAAGCGTGTGAGCTGGTAATGGCCGATGGTGTGCGGATACCGCTGGAGGTGGGCGTGCATGGCTTTGTCGAAGTAGCACGTGGACCCCGAGCGGCGTTGATAGGCGAAATAGCGGCGGCGACGCGTTGCTGGGGGCTTCATGCCGAACCCCCGCAATCGTCGCAACGCTGCATTTCTGCCGGATACGTTGAGAAGGGGTAGGCCCCTTTCTGCCCCACTTCCCCGCAGCACCCACACTGCATGAGCCCCCGAGCCGTTTGGCAAATCGCGGCCTCCGGGCCTTGCCAAACCACGCCGACAACGACGGCTTCCCAGGAGCTGCCGCTCCCGGCAACCACAGTGAGCCTGTCGCCGTTCCGAACATTCGGGGCGGGCACCCGGGCGCCCCATTCGCCCGACTTGAGTTGGAGGGGCCTGGCGTGGTGGTGGGCCATTAGAAGACCCCCCGATAACCAAGGGCAACAAAGCCTGACCGGCCAATAGCGCAAGCAATCATTAGAAAACCTTTGAAGAGGGGGCACTCCCTCACTACCCACTCAAACTAAGCCCCCTCAAAAAAATCGCAATACTTTCACCCTGCGTTTTATCGACTAAATATCAAAACTGCCGGAAGGGCCGCGAATCGCTGAAAAACCCTGAAACGCCTCACATTTCCCGCTCAGCACCGGGCCCGGCGGAAGCCGAGGCCCCACCTGCCTTTCTCCCAATGCGCTTTTGCTTCATGCCGCTTTTGACGTTGCCTTTTCTCTCCAAGAGCTCAAAAGAACGCGGCCGGGGCCGCGCCTGAAAAGCCCCCTCCGGGGAGGTTAGGACATGGGCCGGGGCTTCCGCCCCAGCCTGCGCGTGGCTGCCATTCACTGAACGCCCACAAAAAAAGCCCCGGTTTCCCGGGGCTCTATCTGCAACGCTGTAATGCCGGTCAGGCTTTATACGGGTGCGCCGGCCATTCTTGGTCCGGGTTCTTCTTCTTCCACGCCTTGCCTTCAGCAGTTTCGGCCCACGCAAGGAATGCCTTGGGCTGCCGCCCGGTGCCAGCCCACGTGGTCCCGTCCGGGATCTGGAACTTCGGGGCGCGACTGATGCCGGCGCTTGCAGAAACCGCCTTGCGTGGCTCAAGCAGCGCCTTCAGATCGTTCTTCTGCTTCGTCGTGTAATGCTGCGCAAACTGCTGCAAGGTCTCGTAGACTCCTGCAAAGCTGGCCCCGGCTTCGGCCGCCAGCGCGTCGCCTTCGGCCTTTTCCATTTCGGCCACCAAGGCCTCCGCTTCAGCCTTTTTCTTGCGGATTTCTTCGAGCGTCAGTGCCACGGTTTTCCCTTGGATTTGGTCAAACCCCGATCCTGCCGTTTTGCGAGATTACTGTAAACCCTCAACGGCCCAACCCCGGCTCTCCAGTGGCGACTGCCACGGGGCTTCACCCTCAAAAGTCACTGAGGGCATGCCTTCCGCCGGCCACTGGAGCAAGCCCTTGGCGGTTCAGGGGACCGGCCGTGCCCACCTCCACGTTCCACCATGCAATGCCGCAATGTCCAGGGGCAACCGGGCGCCGGCAAAGCCTTGGGCAGCGGTCCCGCGATCCGGGCGTTCAGGCGGTCAACCAGGTGCAAGGCGTGCTTGTGGAAGATGACGTGGATGTTGCCGTTCTTAAACCGCCCGCCCAGGAACGGCTTCAGCAGCTCCCCACCTCGTGCGTCACCAAGAACCCTTCGGAGCCCCGTGTCTCATCGGATGCAGCCTGCTGGGTGGCGCGATTGGCCTTCATGGCCATCGTCTCGGCCCAGACACGCAATCCGATGTCCTGCAGAAGGATATCTTCCCTCTTTCTCGCGGTCGATTCGATGATCCAGTGGCGGCCATACGCGCCATGCATCAATGGCGCCCCTGGCCATCCTTTCCGGGCGACGGTCATGGCCAGTCCGGCGATCAACCGAACGTCAAAGCATCGCCTCGTTTCTTCCTCGGATAGTTCCAAGCGCGGAGCAAGCAATGCATCTCGGGCCTTCGTATCGGCCTGTATGACCCGCTCAAGCTCTGCTGGGGTTGGAGCCCCCATGCGCGTCCACACTTGCGCTGGCGAGCATGCCTTGACCCAGTTCCAAGCGCTTGCGGTGTCGTCAGACGGATCAGCCGGGTGCAGGTAGAGCCGACTTTCAAACACGGCCCGGAGGGTTTCCGGGTGCTTCCACTGGCGACCGTGGATGTAGTGTCCGCAAGCCAGGATCTTGTCGCACACGGGCACCACCACGGGTGCTGGCACGGTCAGAAATCGTTCAACGCCCGCCGCACTATTTCGGCCACGCTGACCTGCACCGATCCGCTTTTTCCGGCGGTTGCGCCATTGGTCGGCCCTCGGAATCGGTGGCCGATACCATCAATCGCGCGGACATGAAACTCTACGACCGCCGAAAGCGGGAACGGCAGTGAGCCTGCCCTCAGATCCGGGCATGGGGCCAGTTGTGGGCTGCCCTCCTTACGCCGATGATCGCCTTTAGCGTAGCAAGCGGCCCTTCAGTGCCGCCCAATCTCACCGATGGAGAGGGCAACATGGATAAGCGGGTGTGCTTTGATTTCGAGATTGATTTCAGCAACGGGGGCGGGATTCAGGGCCAAGGCTTCCGGCTGGACATCGCCGGTGATGACATCACCGATGAGGCGTTGGCCGACTACATCGTGCGCGACATGCGCCTGCTGATGGTGGGCGAGGTTCGCATCCTCAACAAGGAAATCATTGAGGAGCCTCATAAGCGCCCGGCGCACGGCCAAGACGGTTCAACTGTCCACGACCCAAAGGACGGGTGAGCGGCCATGCATCCTGATGTTCTCGGCTGGACTGCAACCGCCGTGTTGATAGCCACGTTGGTCCGGCAAATGATCAAACAGTGGCAGTCTCCCCATCCGGAAACGGTCTCCAAATGGCTGTTTGTCGGTCAGATGACCGCGTCGACCCTGTTCACCGCCTACAGTGCACTTTTGGGGTCAACGGTGTTTGTGGTGACCAATGCCCTGCTGCTGTTCACGGCCGTGGTGGGACAGGTCCTGGCTTGGCGTCGACGTCGGCGAACCGGCGCGCCGCCTCCCTGCTGACCCAGTATTGGCTGCACCAAGGAAGGCCGTCGTAGGCGTTTAGCAGCCACTCTTCGTCAGATCCCAAACGGACGTCGCCTGACATGCTCGACCCGGCCTCCGACCGTGACCAGCGTCGAGATGGCCCAGTCGCTGGAAGCGGACACGGGCGGAAGCAACAAGATCTCAACGCCGGCCCCCATCGCCGCGCCTTTCCATACCTCCACTGTGCCATCCTCGCTGGGACTGCGGTGGAGGCCCCAATCCGAGGCGAAATCCGTCAGCGCTTGCCGTCCATGTATCCTATCGAGCGCGCTGCAAAGCGAATCATACTGAGCACTCCTCACTCCCCTCCCCCTTGCATCGTTTTCTAACCTGCGCTTCACCATCCATCCCAGACTACTTCATGGCAGACATGAAGATCGAAAGCCAGTCTGAATCCCTCAGGAGAACGCCAGCTTTCTGACGGGGCAGCCTCCGATCCATTACCTGAAGCTGGGACCAGGGACGACCGCCTAAGCCGATTCAGGCAGGGTTGCGCGGCTGCCCGTCGTCTATCAACAACACCGTGCGGCAAGCGCGCGCCAACTGCAAGGCAGCCGACATGTCCGCATAGCTTCGATAGGGAGAAAATGCGCCGGGCGGGCCCGACACGCGATCGCCCTACTGGTTGGTTCAGAACAGCTCCGTCTGAGCCGGTGGGTAGACAAGCGCTGGCCCGACGGCCTGCGCCATCGGGTTCAGCGGATGCGGTTTGGGTTCGGCGTGGGACACGATGTGCAGCACCTCATGGCCCCGGTGCGTCAGCAGGTCGGAGATGAGACGTCGGTGGCAACGCCACCACGGTGCCTCCGCGCACATCAGCGCGGTCCGATGTTCGCCCCCCAGTGCAAGCACCTTCGATAGCCCGCCGGCGAACTCGGCGGTCGCCATGTGGTCTGCGTAGCCCTGAAACGCGGCGTTGTCCCACGCACCATTGGGCGAATCCGGCTGCACCTTGCGCCGCCCGCCCAGTTCAGGAATCCAAAGATACTCCACGCCGTGCGCTGGCAGCGTTTTAGCCATCTGCTCGGATGCGAACCAAGGGTGACGACGCGATCCTGGGAAACGACGCACGTCCGCGATCGCCGAGATGCCTTGTGCGAACAGCAGGCGTAAGAACTCGTCCCAAGGTCGAGTGGAATGCCCGATGGTCCAGACGGTCACCGGGGTCGGAGCGGGAGCATCGCACTGCATGAGGCTCATTGGACAGGAGCCGGCATCAAGCCCGCGTGCTCATCACGTGCTCGGCAGCTGCCAACGACGCTCGCGTCTGCCCGTCTACGCTCGGACACGACCGCGGGGATAGCGGCTAGTCGTTTCGGGCCCATTTCGACAAGTTCTGCTTCAACGCATCGATGCCCTCCCAGGGATCCTTGCGGCGACGTTTCAGCTTGCCCGGCACGTCCTTGATCGTGAACGCGTCAGCCCGTTTGAGCTTGGGCAGCTCGCTCCACGCCAGAGGCATCGCGACAGGCGCGCCCGGTCTACCCCGCAGGGAATACGACGCGACGGCGGTGGCGCCTCGACCGTTACGCAGGTAGTCGACAAAGATCCGCTTGTTTCGAAGGGCTTTGGTGGCGGTGGCCAGGAACCGTTGAGGTTCCGACTGGGCCAGCGCGTCGGCGAAGCCTTTGGCGAAGCGCTTGGTCAGGTCCCAGTCGCACCCCGGGTTGAGGGGCACCACGACATGAAGGCCCTTGCCTCCGGATACCCGCAGGAAGGACTCCAGCTCCAGTCGGCCCAGAAGCTTCCGGATGTCACTGGCGGCCTTTTTTACCTCCGCGAATGGCACGTCTGGGCCCGGGTCTAAATCGAACACCACCCGGTCGGCGCGGTCGGGCTCCTCCGCGTGGCTTCCCCACGGATGGAACTCCAGGGCATTGAACTGGACCAGCTCCAGCAAGCTGGCCGCGTCGCGCACTACGAGGTAGTGGGCGTTGATGCCGCTGTCCTCCTTCAGCTTGACCGAGTCCACCAGCTCCAGCCCGGCGGTGTGGTGCTTTTGGAAGAAGCAAGGCTTGCCAGTGCCGGCGGGACAGCGAATGATCGACAAGGGCCGGTTGATCACCTCGGGCAGCAGGTGATCCATCACTGCCGAGTAGTAATCCCAAACGTCTTGCTTCGTATAGCCGTCGCCAGGGAAAAGGACCTTGCTCGGGGAGGACAGTTTGGGGGGCACGCGTTCGACTTGAGGCGTTGCGGCGGTCTTGCGGGCAGAAGACGCCGCCGATGCCCGTTTGCCACGGGCCGGTTTCGCCGGGGCGGCGCGATCCGAATCCGCCAAATCATTCACTTCCTTGTCGGCCCGCACGGCTTTCAAGGAGGCTTGGCGCAGCAGCTGCTGTCCGCCGATGCCGCGAAAGAACACCTCCACCACGAAGCGCGGCTCGAACCAGGTGGCAGAGCGAAGATCGGTGTCCTCGGTGGGCACATGGGCCGTCGGCTTCTTGCCTCCCCCTTGGATCCTCTTGCTTACCTCGTTGATCAACGCGTCGGAGAACCCGGTGCCCACCCGGCCCACGTAGAGCCAACCGTGTTTGGCGTCGGGCTTGGCCAGTAAAAGCGAGCCAAAGCCGCTGCGGCTGCCCTTGGGGGCCGTGTAACCGACCACGGCGAACTCGTCGCTGGCCAGCTGCTTGGTCTTGCGCCAGTCGTCGCTGCGGCCGAGGTGGTAGCCGCGATCGGCGCGCTTGGAAATGATGCCTTCAAAGTGCTGTTCGCCAGCCAGGCGGTAGGCTTCGTTGCCGTCGCCTTGGACGTGAGAGCTGAAGGCCAAGTGGCCGGCCTGGCCCGCCAGCAGCTCCTGCAGGAGCGCCTTGCGCTCCAACAGAGGTGCTGCGGCCACGTCCACGCCATCGATGTAGAGCAGGTCGAAGAGCGCGTAGGCCAGCGCGCCTTGCCGCTCCCCGGACAATGTCGCCTGGAGCAGGTTGAAGTCCTCCTTGGTGCCCGATCCGGCGATGAGTTCGCCATCCAAGGCAGCAGAGGTAAGGCCCAACTCCGCCACGGCGTCGCGTATCTCGGGGATCTTGTCGGTCCACTCCAACGCGTTGCGGGACCAGAGCCGGACGGCCCCATCGGCGACCGTTGCGAGGATCCGATACCCGTCCCACTTGATCTCATGGACCCATTGGCCGCCCTGCGGCGGGGCCTCCCCCAGCTTGGCCAACTGGGGCTCGAAGGGGCCGGAAGGCGGAGCCGCCTCTTTCGCTTTGGGCAGGGCCAAGGCCTTCTTGGCCCAGTTCTTCCGTCGCGCACGCTTTGCAGGGAGGGCTTTGAGCTTCTTCTTGTCGGCTTTACCGCCGCCGGCCCTCCTGATGTCTGCCGTTGGGGCCGCCGACACATCGGCGAGCAGATCGTCCGCTTCCAGATCGCTCGCATACGCATCGTCGTCCTTGAACAACAGCCACTGCGGCTGACGGGCAGGCTTGCCGGAGCGGACCAGGTGCCACCCGCCTTTGAGCTTGGTGCCAAACAGCTCGAAGCGCAGGTGACCCTTGGCAAGTTGTGCCTCTGGGTCTCCTTGGGTGGCCCAGACGCCGTGATCAAACTGGGCCACGTGCCCACCACCGTATTGCCCTTTGGGGATCTCGCCTTCGAAGCTGGCGTAGTCGACGGGATGGTCTTCTACTTCCACGGCCATGCGCTTGACCTTGGGGTCGTAACTGGGGCCTTTGGGGACGGCCCAACTCTTCAGGGCGTCGCCGATTTGCAGCCGGAAGTCGTAGTGCCGGCGGCTGGCGTGGTGGAGTTGGACCACGAAAATGGCGCGCTGCCCTTGGGGCAGCGCTTTGCCAGGCTCCGGCTCCTTGGTCTGGTCAAAGCGGCGCTTGCGGCGGTATTCGACCAAGGACATGACGGCTCCTCGTTACTTGCCCAGGTGCTTGCGAACGGCCGCAGCGGTGGGGCCCACGGCTTTGACGGCGGCCCGGAGCTCGTCGGCGGACACGCCCAGCGCCTTGGTCCAATACTGGAGCTCGTAGTCTTCGTTGACGTTGATGCGGTCGCGGTCCGGGCTGCCGGTGTTCTTCTTGTCGTCGCTCATGGGATTCTCCTTGGGTGATCAGGCGCTCTTTCGAGCCTTCTTGGCGGGGGACTTCTTTGCGGCTTTCTTTGCTGGGGCCTTCTTAACGGCGGCCTTCTTGGCAGGCTTGCGGTCTTTGGTGGAGGGCTTTGAGGCGGTCTTCACCGGCGTTGCCTTCGCCGGGGTGCGCTTGTTGGTTTCCAAGCTCTTCTGGAGCAGCGCCATGAAGTCCACCACGTTGGTCGCCGAGTCCTCGCGATGTTCCGGTTCCTCGAAGGTGGTCGTGGCTCCGGCCTGCTTGACCCGCTTCTTGATGATGTCGGACAGGCGCTCGCGGAACTCGTCCTGGTAGCTGTCCGGCTCCCAGTCAGAGGTCATGCTCTCAATCAGCTGCTTGGCCATTTCGAGCTCTTTGGGCGCAACCCGGTAGTCCGACGCCCCCCCTGCGGCAGTTTGTATTCGTCCGGAGCCACCAACTCCTGCGGGTAGCGAAGCAGGATCATGATCAACGCATCGCCTTCGGGCATCACCGCGCAAATGTATTCGCGCGTGCGGATGACCACCCTGGCGATGCCCACCTTGCCGGTTTCCTTCAGGGTCTCTCGGAGCAGGACATAGCCCTTTTCGGCCTTCTTGCCGGGCACCAAGATGTAGGGCTTTTCGAAGAACCTCAGCCCGATGCTCTCGGCGTCGACAAAGGCCTCCACGTCGATGGACTCGTGCGTCTCGGGGGCGGCCGCGGCGATGTCTTCTTTCTCTATGACGACGTAGCTGCCCTTGTCGTATTCAAAGGCTTTGACGATGTCCTTCCAAGGCACTTCTTCGCCGGTTTCGGCGTTGACCCGCTCGTAGCGAATGGGCTTTTTGTTTCGTGCGTCCAACATGCGAAAGCTCAGATCCATGCGACGCTCGCCGGACATGAGGGACACCGGAACGTTGAGCAGCCCGAAGGACAACGAACCACTCCAGATGGGCCTGGGCATGCCAGCCGCCTCCAATCCTAGGGCCTTTCGTTGTAGGCCCGCCCGCGTCGGCCGGGCGTGAACCCGGCCGGCGCGGCGCAGCGGTTACTTTTTGGCTTCGACGCCCGGCGTGGCGTCGCGCACCATGAACTCTTCGGTCACCTCGGGCAGGTGGGCCGCCAGCCAGTCGGCCATCGCCTCTTCCTGCACGAGGATTTCTTCGCAGATCCGGGCCGTTTCTGCATCGCCCACCGTCTTCGCTGCGGCGATCAGGGCCGTGTAGGAGGCGATCTCGAAATGCTCGAAGACGTAACCGGCCATCGCGCCTTTGACGATCTCGTCGGAGGCCGTCATGCCGCCGACGGCCTGACCGAAGGCTGCCATCTTGCCCATCACGTCCTTGAGGGTCGACGGCGAGCCGCCCAAGCGCTTGATGCACCCTTCCAGCCGTTCGCGCTGGCCAATGGTTTCCTGAATGTGCTCTTCAATGCGCGCCTTCAGCACTGGGTAGTGCTCGATCCGCGAAGCCTGCCCCTTCAGCATGGTTTCGGCTTGCTGTTCCATCGCGTGTGCGTCGCGCAGCCAGTCCAACAGGTTCTCTTTGAGCTCTGCCATGGATGTCCTCCTCTCGTGTCGGGCGAAGCCTTACCGTATCGAGGCTGGGATGCGGATCAAGCGATCCCCGAGTGAAGGCTTGGCGAACGGCGGAGCATCTCAGACCGGCGGTGCGTGGGCCTGGAGATCGATGGCCCTCGTGGTGAACGGCGCGCATGCAACGCATTCGCAGGCCATTGACCGCTCCCGCCACATGCTGAACGCTCCTCAGCGCCAGGCCATCCTCATGACCCGTTCCGCGCTTTTGCTCGTCTTCTTGGCCCCCTCCCTCGCCTTCGCTCAGCAGGGGGACGGAACCGACGTCCAAGCCAACGTCCATACGTTCAAACCCGCCAAGGTAGATGCGACGCCCGAGCGCGTTCAGGCCCTGACGGTGCCCAGTGGCTTCCAAGTGCGTCCCCTGGCGCAAGGCCTTCAAAATCCCCGGATCATCGCCGTGGGACCAGATGGGCGGATTTATGTCTCACGTCGAGATCAAGGCGACGTGCTGTTGCTGGAGGATGCCAATGAAGACGGAGCCTTGGACGCCGAACCGAAGGTGGTCTTCTCACGTCCAGGAGCGCACGGGCTGGCCATCGCCAACGGGCAGCTGTATGTCGCCACGGCCAACGACGTGTATCGCGCCCCCATACACCCGGACGGGACGTTGGGTCCAGAGGAACGGATCATCAACGACCTGCCGGATGGCGGCCAGCACCCCAACCGCACGCTGGCCTTTGGCCCCGATGGGATGCTCTACATCAGCGTGGGCTCGTCCTGTAACGCGTGCAACGAGACTGATCCCGAGCATGCGGCGCTGCTGAGGTCCTCGCCGGATGGCAAGAGCCGTTCCATCTTCGCCAGTGGCCTGCGGAACACCATCGGCTTTGCTTGGGATCCCAAAACAGGGGAGCTGTGGGGGATGGATCACGGCATCGACTACTTGGGCAACGATGAGCAGCCCGAGGAGCTCAACCGCATTCAGAAAGGAAAGAAGTATGGTTGGCCCCACATCTGGGGCAAGGGCGGGGTGAATCCCCAGAGCACGCCGCCAGGGCAGATCAGCAAACAGCAATGGGCGGCGACGAGCGAACCCATGGTGCTCGGCTACACCGCCCACGCGGCCCCCATGCAGATGCTGTTCTACACCGGCCAGCAGTTCCCGGCAGCTTACCGGGGGGACGCCTTCGTGACGATGCGCGGTTCCTGGAACCGCAAGCCTGCGTCGGGCTACGAGGTGGTGCGGGTTCGTTTCAACGCCGGCAAGCCGGTCGGGTTTGAGCCCTTCTTGACCGGCTTCCTGGTCGACAACGGCCAGGCGCATATCGCAAGGCCCGTCGGTCTGGCGATGACGAAGGGCGGTGCACTTTTGGTCGGCGACGATGCCAACGGCGTCATCTACAGAGTGACTTACGGCCCAGGCCAAGCGTCCGCCTCCCCCGCGACCGCAATGCCTAGCGGGCCCTTGATGGCCCAAGTCAATCAAGGCTCGGGCGTGCCGTTGGCCAAGGATCGGATCGGCAAAGCCGCCACGTTCGAGTTCCGCTCCCCGGCGTTTTCCTCGGGCCAAGCATTGCCTCCCCGCTTCAGCGCGTATCACGACGATGCATCGCCCGCTCTTTCTTGGAGCCCGATGCCTGGTGCCAAGTCCTATGCGCTGATCATGGAGGATCCGGATGCAGCCAACGTCAAACCCTTCGTTCACTGGGTCGCTTACAACATCCCAGCCACCGAGCAATCGCTGCCCGAGGGCCTGCCGGTCGATCCGCGGCTTCTGAAACCGGGGGGGATGCTGCAGGGGGCGAACAGCCGAGGATCGGTGGGCTATTTCGGCCCCAAACCGCCTGTCGGTGATCCCCCGCACCATTACCACTTCCAGCTGTTGGCCTTGGACACCGTGCTTGATTTAAAGGCCGGGGCAACTCGGGACGAGGTGCTGAAGGCCGCGAAGGGCCACATCCTAGGCGTGAGCGAGACCGTGGGCACCTACCAGCAGGTCGAGGCCCCGCTGAAATAAAAAAGGGACCCGAAGGTCCCGACCGGTGCCCAAGGCCCGGAAACTCAATGAACCTCCAGTTCCTGGCAAAGGGACTGGAGGGCGGCGGCGATCTCTTTCAGGCGGAACGGCTTTTCAAGGAAGGGCGTGCCTTTGAAGCGTTCGGGCAGCCGGTTGGCCCCAAGGCCGGTCGTAAACAGGAACGGCACCCCCAACTCGACCAAGCGATCGGCCACGGGGTAAGACTCGACCCCGTTCAAGTTGACGTCCAGCACCGCCACATCGAAAGCGGCTTCCTCGGCGCATGCCAAGGCTGTGGGCAAGTCTTCCGCCGTCTTGGAGACGTCGTAGCCGACTTGGGCAATGGCCTGCTCCAAGACCATCATGAGGGTGGGTTCGTCCTCTACAAGAAGAACCCTTACTGCTTTGCCGTCCAATCCCATGACTTTCTCCCTACAAGCGCTCTGAGTGGATGTGCCACGATTGAACAGTGTGGCCCGAGGGCTCGCCCGATTTGTGAAAAGGGCGTAAAAGGATGACGGCCGTCGCTCTTCTACACTGCGCACTCTGTCGCCCTTCGGTGGCCCTGCCGAAAGGATGACCTATGAACCAACCAGCGAAAGCGAAAATCGATTTGAGGGACGAGAGCCGGCAGTTTGCCCTGCTGGTGAACTCCGTCACCGACTACGCCCTTTACATGCTCGACCCCAGCGGGGTGATCCAGACCTGGAACCCGGGTGGGCAACGAATCAAGGGCTACCAGGCTGCCGACGTGGTCGGCACCAACTTTTCCCGCTTCTACCTGCCCGAGGAGGCCCAAGCCGGCCTACCAGAGCGAAACCTGCGGACCGCGGCCTTAGAAGGGCGCTACGTCGCCGAGGGCTGGCGATTGCGGCAGGACGGGACCCGCTTTCGTGCCAGCGTCGTGATCGATCCCATCTGGGAAGACGGGGAACTGGTGGGGTTTGCCAAAATCACCCGCGACATCACCCAGCGCCACGAAGCGCAGGAGCAGCTGCTCCAAGCCCAGCGCGATCTCCTGCAGGCGCAGAAGATGGAGGCCATCGGGAAGTTCACGCTCGGCTTGGCCCATGATTTCAACAACCTGTTGACGATCGTGGCCAACTGTCTGGATCTCATCAGCCTGCGGGTGAAAGACGGAGGCGTGGCCAAGCTCATCGATACCGCGCAGCGGGCCGCCGAGCGCGGGGCCCTTCTGACTCGGCAGTTGCTGACCTTCGGCAAGGGACAAACCTTGGTGCCAGAGGCCGTCGACTTGGCCGCCTTGATGGCCGAATGCGAAGCGATGCTGCGCCGCTCCGCCGGCGACGCGATCGCATTGACCGTCGAAGTTTCCCGGGGCCTTCCGACCCTGTCGCTGGACAAGGCACAGCTGGAGGCCGCAATCCTTAACCTTGTGTGCAACAGCCGCGACGCCATGCCGAAGGGCGGAACGATCCTCATCACGGCCTCTGCGCGGCAAACCCGTGATCCTACGTTGCCCAACACCAGTGAAAGACCTTACATCTGCCTGAGCATCCGAGACGACGGTTCAGGGATTGAGGCGGACCAGCAGGCCAGGGTATTCGAACCGTTTTTCACCACCAAACCCATTGGAAGGGGCAGCGGGTTGGGCTTGAGCCAAGTGTTTGGCTTCACGGCCCAGTCCGGCGGGTTCACCGAGCTCCAGAGCGAGCTTGGGAAGGGAACCCGCGTTAGCCTTTGCTTCCCCGCACCAGAGCATTGAGATGCCGATCCACGTGTTGTTTGTTGAAGACGAAGACGATCTCCGCAGCGTCGTCGTAGAGGCTCTGACCTCTCAGGGCTTCCAAGTCACTCCCGCCAGCAACGGGGATGAGGCCCTCGTCCTCCTGCGCGGCGACGCCAGGTTCGCGGTGGTAGTGACCGACTTCAACATGCCAGACAGCGCCGACGGGCTGGAGGTCGCGGCGGAAGCCGCGGTTGCTCAACCCCAGGCCCGCGTCATGCTCGCGTCTGGCCTTCAACGCTCGCAGCTGCCCCCGCTGCCCGAGACGGTTCGATTTCTCCCGAAGCCTTACCGCTTCCGACAGCTTGTTACGGCGATCCACGAAGACTTGGGCTGCACGTAGGGGGCGGATTCCTTGCGCGGCCAGGCGGTCGCCACTGGTTCATCTTCCTACCAGTGCGCGTCTGCTCACTAGGAACAGCAGCCGGTCGATCGCCGTTGCGTTCAACGCTTCTCCATCCCCCCGCACCTTGAAACCGGCCCAGTCGCCCACTGCGACCTCGCTCAGCTCTTTGACTTCCACAGGCAACCAGCGCATAGGCCAATAAGGCAAGCGGCGATCCATGATCGTCCCGCTTTGCAGCTCGATCAGGTCGTGATGGCTCGAAGCACCGAGCACCCTTGAGAACACCACGTCCAACCCGTCCGGGGGGCCCTCCAAGTATTGGAGGAAGCGCGTCCCGTCGAACAAGAGCACCCCACTGACACCTGCGTCCCGGTTAAATCGAGTTGCGTCGTCGACCAGCTCCTGGAGCTTGCCGCTCCGGAGGCCAAGCAGATCGCCGCGCAACGCGTCGGATGCCTCGCTGACATACACCACGGCCCTGATGGGCATTGGGCGCTCCTTCTCAACTTGTCTGGCCATCCCCCCTTCCACGAACTTTAGTCCCGCCCACGCATTTAGGCAATCGCGTTGGGAGATAGCGCCTACCGGCGGCTGTTAACGTGATCCCGAGTTCCAATCGAGTAACCTTTGATTATGGCCCTTTACAACATCGCGGAACGTTTAAGCACGGCTAAAGAACTAATCAGCAGGGGCGATGACGCGTCATTGATCTACGCCGCGCTGGAACTACGATTCTGCCTGGAATCCGTGGCGTATCAGAACTTGGCTGCATATGGTGAAGACGTTTCCACCGAGCTTGCTCGCGAGTGGCGACCGGACCAGATCATCAAAATGCTGGCCGCCTTCGATCCGAACTCTGATCAAACGGCCAGCTTCTCCATCTCGGTAACGCCACCGCCCAAAGACCTCGATTTTGCCTCAAGTGACTTGAAGGCCGCTTTCAAGGACAAGGATTTCTTGCCGATCGGCGAGGCCAAGCGCATTCCTTGGGGCAAGTTTCGCAGTTACTACAACTCGTTGGGGAGCTTTCTCCATCTGCGCAAAGATCTGACGAACGCACGGCCGAAGATCGAAAGGCTCCGTGTTCTCATCGCTGAGCTGGAAGAGGTTGCGAGCTCGACGCTGATCGCTGCCAGCAAGGATCTCGCGACGGGCAAATGCGTCGACTGCGGCCATGTGCTCATTCTCGGCCCGGCCGAGCAAGCGGGGGACAAGCCCGTTTTCTGCCCGAATACCAAGTGCAACTCGAGCTATTTGGCCATCAAGGGGGACCCGGAGCGGCGGGTGCAGAAGGTCGAAGCCCTGGGGCTGCGCTGCGAATGCGAGGCCATCGTTCCTATCTTGCCAGAGAGGCTTCTCAAGCCTGCGGTTTGCCCGGCTTGTGGGTCGACCGTTTGCGCAGTCATTGCTGCAAAGGCAAGGGTGCTAGGGGCGCCGCCGACTCGCGAGGGAGATCTGAGCGGCTAGTTGCACCTTAACTTCGCCACTTCATCCACGCCCGGCAGGGGCGACGGCAGCACCGCTTTGCACACGCCAGAGACCTCGACGGCCATCCCCGGCTCGGGGTGCTCCAAGTAGAGCGCTCCGTCGTAGCCCACCATGGCTTGTTCGTTCGGCGTAGATGCCAGGGTGCCCGCCGCGATGCTGGCCCCGGTCAGGGTGAAGGCCCGGGCGTTCTGCGTCAGCACGGGGAAGGTCACCCGCACACCGCCTTGCCGGGGGGCCACGGCTTGTTTCTCCGTCTCCCCGATCTCCACGCCCACGGGCAGGTCTTTGTCTTTGAGGCTCACCGTGGTGGGCAGCAAGGAGGGAACGTCGGTCACCAAGACGCGGCCTTGCTTGTTGGTCTGGCCGACCGGCGCTCCGTTGACCCGCACCGGCAAGCCCGCCTGACCCGGCACGTCCACGACCGCGAAGCTGGCGTAGGCCGGACGCCCGAAAGCCACGCCGCGGTGGTCCAGGAACACAGAGCCGGAGAAGTTGGCCGCCACCTGGGTTTGCCCGTCGTAGCGGTCCAGCATGATCCGGGCGTCGCCGTAACGCGTCATGGCATCCGCCGTGGCCCGGGTGCTGCGCAGGTCGCCGTCGGTGTGCTCTGCAGCCAAGCGAAGGCTGCCCTCGGTGCGGTAGGTCGCCCGGGTGGTCAGGGCATCCTGGCCTGGGGCCTGGCGGGCCCGCACGCCCACGCTGGCCTTGCTGCCGAAGCGGTAGGTGAAGCTGGCGGCCACTTGAAGATCGTCGCCTTGGAGGTCTCGGAGCACGTTGGCGGACACCTGGCCCGCGGCGCCCAGGTTTGCGCTCACGCCCAAGGAAGCGAAGGCCAGACTGGAGCGCCCCGTGTCGATGGCGCTGTAGGTGCCGCGCACGGTGAAGCGGCGATCCGGGCGGTAGGAGATGCTGGCTTGGGTGCGCGAGGCGATGGGCAGCGCCGTCTCGCTCTGCAGTCGCCAGAACCCGTCGTTTTCCTCATGTTCCAGCCGCACGCCAAACGTGGGCCCTCGGTAATCGTAGGCAGCAGCCCAGCGCGTCCCGCCGTCGCTTGAGCGCCCCACCTCGCCGTCGAGCACGCCCCAGGTGCCTGGGGCCCAGGTGCTGCCCACGGTGACGTTGCCCTTGCCGTTCTCGTTTACCTGGCCACCGGCTCGGACGGTCCAGCGGTCGTTGACGCCCCTGGCCCAGGAAGCACTGACGCCGGCCGTGCCATAAAGATTTTCGTCTTCGCGGACTTGGCCAACAGCGATTTCCCACGCGGAGAGGCCCCGACGCAGCAGGGTTGGGGCGACGTAGAGGCGTGCAGTGGAAACGGCGGTCTGGCGGCCGTAGGCGTCACGCACCACTACAGCCGTTTGGCTGGCTCCCAATGCCACGTTTCGCCCGTCCACGGTGAAGGGGCCGGCCTTGACGTCCTGGCGCGTGATTTCGGCTTGGTTGGACAGGACCTTGACCTGCCCCGGATCCAACGCGATACCCCCCAAGGTCGGGACGGGCCACGTCGGCGTGAGCGGATCCAGCGCTGCCGGGTCCTTCGCGAGGCGAATGCCGCCCAGCGCCACCGGGCCGATGCGGGGCGTGGCGTAGACATCGCCGGCTTGCCAAGTCCGTTGGCGCGGCAGGTCGTCTTTCTGCCAAGCGGTCATGCCGCGGCGCATGCCAAACCCGTTGGGGGATTGGTTGAGCTGCCCGGTGGTGGAGACCACGCCCCAACGCCCTCCGGTGCGCGCGTCCAGTGCCAAGGACGTCGCTTGTTGGCCGCCTGCAATCTGGGTGGCGAGGTTGTAGTTGACCAAGACGCCCCCGATGGCGGGCGACACCTGAGAAACCGGAGTGCCGTGCTGGCTGAGCTGCTGCGCCGGCTTGCGGTCAGCCGGAATGGTGAGCTGGACGGTGGCGTTCTCGGGGGTGTAAGCCACGGTCACGCCCAAGGCTTGGTCGGTCAGGTCCTGGCCCTCCTCGCCCGGGCGAAGGGTCACGCCGAGCTGCTGCCACGTCACGGCTTCTGCCACCCAGGCCCCGTTTTTCTGCCAGAGCAACACCGGGTCCTTGGCGGGCAGCCCGTTGGCCTGGATCGGCGCTGCAAGCACCGGCTCCAACCCGTCTGGGATGGCCGCGTGCGCGCTGCCGATGGACAGGGTCAGCGCGAGGCCCAGGGCGCTTCCCCGCCGCACGTGTCGCCCTCAGTTCACGGGGACGGCGACGGGGGACCCGTTGACCGTGATCGAGAGCGAGGCCGCTTTCAAGCCGGGCTTGAGCTCAACCAGCTTGCTCTGACCAGGGAGCACCCACCCCAGCGCCCCTTCGCGCCACGCCGGCATGCCTTGAGGACCGACGGCGGTCAGGCGCGCGGCGGTCGGACCGGTGTTGGTCAGCAGAAGACCGTTGGCGGTCAGGCGGGCCGTGAGCACCGGAGGACCGGCCTTGGCGTCTTCAAACCCCACCGGCAGGTTCTGGTGGATCAACAACTGCACCTGGCCCGCCGTGGACGGCTGGGGCAACTGGCGCAGCAGCACGCGGTAGTAGCCGGGCGTGCCGACGCCTTGGGTGCGGACCAACCGCACGGCCCGGCGTGACCCAGGCGGGATTTCGACAATGGACGGTGCCGCGATCACCGCCTTGGCGGGGCCGGTCACGTCCTGCCCGCTGGGATCTTGGGACCAGTCCAGCACCGTCACCTGAAAGCGCTCGGGGGTTTCCCCATGGTTTTCCAAGGTCAACGCCCCTGCCTTTTCTCCAGCCGGGGCCACGATGCTTGTGGGAAACAACGACACATTTCCCGCCCACGCAGGAGCGGCGCACAGCATAAACAATGGAACCACCAACAAACGCTTCAACATCATTCCTCCAAATCGATCACCTCCTTTGATCCAACCAAAACATTTAAAGTTGTCAACCCACCCTCAAAAGAAAACCCCCGGAGATATCCGGGGGTTTGGTAGAAACCCTTTGAGGGTCAGTAAGTCAGGGTGACCGCAATGGTGTCGGAGAAGGTCCCGCCGGGCACCTTGTTCAAATCGTAGAAGGCATAACCGATGCCAATCATCTGCTGCTCACCGGTTCCCACGCCCTCCCAAGCATCGGCCCCACTGCCCCACACTTGGCTGGCACCAGGATCTTTGAAGAGGCCGTAGGCGACGAAGTTTCCGGCCCCATCGGACACGGCGCGGTGATTGGGACGCGCGATGGCCGCCCCGTAGTTCAACCCATCGCCAGGCACGATGCTGAAGGCGGTGCCTTGGTTGCAGCGAACCATCAACGCACCATTGGAATAGCCCTGCGTGCCGGACGCCAAGCCGTTGTATTCACCGCCGCCCAGCTGGGTCACGAGCAGGCTGCACTCGTTGTTCACGGTCGCAGAAATCATCAGGTCTTCGGTGACGTCAGCGGCGGACGCCGAAGTGGCAGAAAACGCGGCCATCAAGGCCAGAGAAAAAGAAAGGGTCTTGCGCATGAAAAATCCTCCTCGGATTTAGGGAAAGGGAAAGTGGCCCGGATTGGGCTTGCTTCACCAATACTCGATAAATCCATTTGCGCAAGAGGATCTGCTGACAAGATTTTGCGGATCCCCTCCAAGTGCTTGCACCGAAGACACGAGTTAGCTAAAAAGCAATCGCCGGTCGCAGAAGCGTCGGTGTTGTGCCCGCATAGCCAATAGGCTCCGGGTGCCCGAGGTCCACCCAATGGGGGCGCGGGAATCTTTTTTTGATTCCGGAGCCATCCATGACGACCAAGCGCCTCAAATCCATCCGCACATCCGCCTTCCATGCCCAGTCTGGCCGCTGCTTCTATTGCGGCCTTCCGATGTGGCTCGCGGCTCCTTCAGAGCTTGGGCTGAAGCCCAGCAAGGCCCGAGCCTTTCAATGCACCGCCGAGCACCTGGTCGCCCAGCAGGACGGGGGCCGAGACGTATCCGGGAACGTGGTGGCCGCACACGCCCGGTGCAACCAGTGCAGGCACAAGCGAACGGGACCAGCTCCTTCCGCTGAAGCGTTCCGGGCGCTGGTTCAAAAGCGCCTGGCAGTGGGAAGATGGTGGTCCAGACTGCCGCCAGGGATTGCACGTGCTTCTGTATGACCTCATCAAGCTCTACGAACCTTCGTTTGATCCGGCCCGCACCAAGGTTCACTTGGCCCGAAACAATAAGATCGAAGATCCGATCGATGTTTGGCTGGACGGCCGGTTTGACGACTGGCAGTGCTGGCAGCGGCAGCGGAACTTTGACCGGGACATGGTCTTGTCCCTCATCCAAATCCCCAACACCTACCGTTGGATGTTCGCCGGCCTCTTCCGATCCGTGGGAAGCAGGCCCGATGTGGATGCCAACGGAACGCCCCACGTTGACTACACCTTGGAACGCATCGACAGCACACTTGCGTTAGAAGGGCGCCTCTTCGTGACGGGGAAATACGTCAGCCGCACCTCCTATCTGAGAGGCGAGACCCTCTCTGGGGACATGGTGGTGCACGAACTCCTGGCAGAAAAGCTGGGAGACGGAGAGTTTCCTGGCTTCGGGCAAGTGGACATCGACAAAGACACCTTGGACCGTATCGTCGCCAGCGGCAACAACTCTTGGCGTGCCGCTCTTTCCAGTGTCAAAGGCATCTATCTCTTAACGGACAGCAAGACCGGCCTGCTCTACGTCGGAAAAGCAGACGGCGACGCCGGCATCTGGGGACGCTGGTGCCAGTATTCGAGCACAGGGCACGGCTGGAACAAGGCCTTGGTCCAAGAGTTCGGCATCAAGGCCACTGACCGTCAACGGGATCTCCGCTTCTCGATCCTCGAAGTCATGGACCGGCGCTCCCAAGAGAGCCAAATCGACAAGAGGGAGTCGCACTGGAAGCGGATCTTGATGTCCCGCAACGGCTACAACCGCAACTAGCAATGTTCAGCTGAGCCGCAGCGAACCGTCATGTTGTGATCGTAAGCGGCATGCCCGAGGCACGCCGTTTTGGGCACAGGACGCTCTTTCAGACAGGCAGGCGCTCGGCGATCCAATCCATCCATCCGGATTGTGCAGCCGTCGCATTGGCACTCAAGGCTCCACGCCCGGGGGCTGCCCCACGGCCGCGGCTCGCACCTCTTGAAGGCGCAGGGACAGCTTGCTGGCAGAGACCTTCCCTCCGCGACTGCCGCGCGCCTCGCGGACAATCGCCAGGGCCATGACCACGGCTTGGAGGAGATCCGCTTTCGTCCGCCCCTGCTCGCTCCACTCGCCCGGAAGGGCGGTCAATGCAGCGACCGCGTCCTTCCCTGACAAGTATTGGACGCACGTCAAGGCGGACCAATGAAGCCCAAACTCGGTGCGCAGTCGCGTTCCAGCCTCCTCTTGCAAGAGCGTCCCGTCCGCCATGACGAGCAACACGTGTGCAGCGGCCAACGCCTTGGCACGGGCATTCGCAGGGCCTTTGTCCACGGGATTAAGCAGCCGGCTTCGGCTTAGCCTGCTTGGCAGGTTTCCGAATCGGCTTTGCCTTCCCTGCCTTCTTGGCGACTTTCCCCACCCTCGCAGCTCCCTTAGACGCGGCCTTCTTCACCTTCCCAGCGGCGGGCGGGAACTTGGCCCCAGGGTTGGCTTGCGCCCACGCCTTGCCGTCGGCCGACTTGGCCCATGCCGTGAACGCCTTGGGTGCCAGCCCTCGGCCTGCCCAAGTCTCTCCCGTCGGGAGTCGATACTTGGGGGCGACTTTGCCGAGCTTTCGGCCTTTCAGGGGCCCAGTAGAGGCTTTGGGGGCTCGCGCCGGCTTGACGTCGATGGCCTCGCCGATGAGCTTGGCAACTTGGCGCCGCTGGCCGGGGCTGAGAACCTTCGCATACTTCTGAAGCACCGCGATGGCCTTGGGCACCTCACCGTCGCGTTTCTCCACCAGCCGCTTTTGGGCTTCGAGTTGCTTGATTTCCGCGTTGATCGACTGGAGAGTGGTCAAGGCCAAGGCAAATACTCCGTTGAGGACAAGCAAGGGTTATAGCCCATTGGCGGGACAAGGGCCAACGCAGGACGCGCCCTTCGGCCAACTTCCATCCACCGAAACCAGCCTCGCGCGGCAGATCAGCGTGCGTCCGGCCTCGACGCTCTTGGTCAAAAAGCTTTAGAAGAAGACCCCTAGCGGTCGGGTGGACTGGATTCAGGCGTGTTAGCTGGTCATCGAAACGG
This sequence comes from Stenotrophomonas genospecies 5, assembly GCF_054473825.1. Taxonomy (NCBI): domain Bacteria; kingdom Pseudomonadati; phylum Pseudomonadota; class Gammaproteobacteria; order Lysobacterales; family Lysobacteraceae; genus Stenotrophomonas; species Stenotrophomonas genospecies 5. The sequence continues at coordinate 67,796 of NZ_JBTMUW010000001.1, read as the reverse complement.
CCATCGAGCCCCTCCCGTAGCGCTGGGCGATCGCCAGGCTGCCTGCCTTGCATTCGAGACTCGTCGAGTTGCCCAGCGGCGTCGCGGTGCCGACTTGGACGGATGCCTTATTCACCTCCTCATATTTGGCGATAACGGGTGGGCATACGGCGAATAGTGCAGCGACGAGCCAAAACTTCTTTCAATCTCATGATCAATCCCCCTGCTAACCGTCGCCCGGCGGCGCTCACCCCTTCAGCGCTGGTCGGGATAGGCATTTCCAATCGTCACCCCTGAGCTAAGATGAGACATGATCACGGTCCGACAGCGAAATGCCGAAAAGGCGGGGTTTGGATACGAGAAGGTCCGCCTGAAATGCGGCCCCGGCCCGAAACAGTGGATGTGCCCACAAATGAGCCAGCCGCTTTCGGTCGAAAAGGCGGCCCTGTCCCACTTCGCCCAGCAAGGATGGCGAGGGTTCAGCGGCGAAGGCGGCCTTTTGCTGACCCTCATCAAAGCCATGTCGTTCCAGAACCTTGGATACGACGAGCGCACGCGCTACGTCGAGGCGCTCTATACGCTGGCCGCAGAACCATCCTACGGACGATCCTACACCGTTGCCGAGTTGCTCACGAATCTGGCCCGCGCAACCGCCGGTCAAGTGGCGGCTAACTTTGACCAAATGGCGTCTCGGGGTCCACACATAGAGCAAACGGCGTGGGGGCATTCGTCCGACACCTCGTCAGTTCTCGATGTGTTTCCCGGCCTGGAGCGCTGGATGCTATTGGAACTGTTTGAAGTTGCCGGCTCCGATTTGCTTCACCGCATTGCCACCATTTTCGCCTCCAACCCCTACGAATACCGCCGCGGCTGGCCGGACATCACGATGTGGAGGGAACGGCAACTCCGCTTCGTGGAGGTCAAAGCTCCTGGCGACTCGCTGGGCAAGAGTCAGAAAGTCATTGCCCAAACCTTCGCCGTCCCATTGGGCCTGAACTTCACGCTCCTTGATGTCGTGGTGCCACCAGCGGTGCCCTAGCCCACAGCATTGACGCTCGCGCGCGAAACCAGGCCGCAGCACTCTCCCGCCGACTTTGGCTCGCCAAGGAAGAGTTCGCGGGCGCGGCATGGCGGCCAAAGGGCAAGCAAGCCCATCCGGAAACCGGCTTGGTCGCTCAAGCAGGATGCATTGTGTCCGGCATAAACTACGAGGTGTGACCAGCTAGTTAGGGTGAATGGATGAACCAGGTTAGGAAGCGATGGAATAACGACGAAACGCGTGGACAGGTCGAACGAATCTTTGGCCGCGATCAGTTAGAGAAGGTGCGTTCTTGCCTACAGGCACTCAATGAGCGCATTTACTTCAGCGAATACCACTACAGGCAAGCCAACTATTTCATCAAGAAGCCGATGGAAGGCCGAACCAGCGACGAGGCCATGTTGGTTTTTTTGGGCGTATTTGACGAAGACGACGAGCCCGGGGCCTGGGAACACTTTCGCTTTTCCCACGCCCATGCATTTGCTTGCGTCCAGAACCTTCACTCTCTCCCCGACCACCTGGCCTACTTCGCCTACTGGGCATTAGGAATGGACTTGGATGAAAAAACTCGTATCCAGCGCTTGCGAGACATCACCCGAACGGAGGTGAACAAACGCCTTCCTGACCCACTGAAAGAGGTTTATAGCCAACTCGTTGCGGACGAAAGTTTCGTCTACATCGATGACCTCAACAACCATTCCAAGCATCGATCCTTGATCAAAGTTTCCTATCAAACGAAGTTTGAGATAGATCAGGTAAAGGAACATGGCTTGCAGTTCGGCGAGTTCACCTTCAGAGACAGATCCTATCCCGCCCGCTGGGTGCTGGAGACGCTGCGAAAAGAACATAACCGTCAAAGCAAGTTCATCGTGGCGTTCGGCAACGAACTGAACGCCACGCTCCAAGCCATGCCGGCACGGGTGGGCGAAACTCACATTCGCTCTGCCAGACTAACGATGGTCATGCCGCCCAGCGCGCCTGCGGGGAAATCCTCGCGCGCTCCAGGCCGATGCAACCTCGTTCGAAGGCCCTCATGGAAGTGATGGAACGGGCCTACGCGAAGTTTGGCCGCGGGTCGATGGCGTTCGCCTCGTCGGCCGAGCTAGTGCGTAGTGGAGCGCAGCGCCGCCAGGTCTAGGCGATGAACCAGGCGGCCTTGTCACCGGCTTACACGACTCGATGGGATCAACTCCTCAAGTCTCGATAAGTCCTACCAAGGAATGTCGTCGTCTTCATCGCTACTCGGATTGACCAGATATGGGACTGATGGCGACATCATCTCCAGCAGCCGCTCGCCCTGGGCCAGTAGGTGGTCGTAGGTCATCACCGATATTCCGTGCAAGCGGCGATTCAAGCCATGCAGCGAACGCTGCTGCACGTCGCTCCAATCGTGCGACCGCCCAATAACGATGGTTGCTCGCGGGTGGTAAGCGACGACCTCCTTGTGGTCCAGCAAGCCGTGCTTCGCATGTTCGTGCAAGATGTCCAGGTATCGATGGCACTGCCCAATGGCCTTAGAAACATCAGCGGAGAAGTAGTAGTTCCGATGTGCCGAGTCATAGACAAGCACGTCTTTGTCGGGCCGCTTCAGTTCAACGATGTCTCTGTAGCCAGCAATGACGTTTGGCAACAGCAAGTCAAGACTGTCGCCCGATGAAATGTTTCGCACCTCGTCCCGCATGACGTAGGCATTCCCGAACGCCCAGCAATGCTTTTCGCACCAAGCCTGATACACCTGCTCGCCAACTTCACGCCCTAGGTTTGAGCGTAGTTCTGCGACAGCCGAACGCATCTCACTTAAGCGAATCGAACCACGAAGCGCGGCGCTCAACTCGTGTGTAAGCTCGGCGGTCGATAGATGCTGAACGAGTTCTGGTTGAGAAAGCACCTTGGTCAGCGCCCCCACCAACTCCTCCGGATCGTGTTCGGAAAGGTTGGCTTCGCCGTTGGAGACCTTGATGAGAATGAACTCACCCGTTCCTGATTGTGCTGCAACCGGCAGGTGGGTCTGAAGGTATTTCAGAAGCTGCAGAGATGACGCCTCCGTCAATGTGAGCGTCTTCGCCTTGTCCTCAACCCAGGGCTGATTTTTCGACTTAACGAAGCCCTCAAGCTTGAGCGAGAACTCGGTGCGATCGCTATGCGGAATGAACCACGCAAGCGCCTGGAGCTTGCTCTTTGTGGTCTCGTTCAAGACGACGGGAGGCGCATAGTCCAGCTTCCCACTGCTGGCTGCCTTCCTGACAATCCTATGCACCTTGTTTGCGTCTTGCATGCTTCGCCCCCTTAGCCGTTGATTACGTCCCTGAGCTGTTCGGTCACGCTGTGGCCCTTCTCGTCCCTCAGCTGGGCCATGAGGTAAATCCCCCTGCCCTTGCTCTTGGTGGCCCAAAGCTCACCGATCATGCGCTTCTCCCTCTCGGAGTCCGCCGTGTATCGGTCGCCGCCCTTGTATTCGACGACCAGCAGGCGACCGTCCTTGAGCTTTGCTACAAAGTCAGGGTAGGTCCGCTGCTTGGACGTCGGCATCCAGAACTGGCTCTTGTCCACTAGGTTGCGGACCCAAAACTCCACCTCGTCCAGCTGATCGATGGCCTGGGCGCAGAGAAACTCCTCCCCCACCTTGCCCCCGGCGGTCTTCCATTGAAGATCGCCCACGAAGGGGTAGTAGTGCTTGCGGAAGCGATACGTGCCGCCTTGGTAGTAGGAGTGCGCCGGATACTGGGTCATGTCCGCCGGATAGGTGAACATGGCATCGGGCTCGTCGCTGACCACGATGTCGGCGTCGGCACCGAACAGCGCTTGCTGGAAGCCTTCCTTGAGGGCTGCGGCCTTGGCGATCTGGAGCTGCTCGCCGAGCTTCCGTCGGAGAACGAACTGGCCATTGAGCAGTTGGGATAACGAGAAGCCGCGATCTTCGGACAGCCCTCCGATGGACCGGCGCAACCACTCCCGCAGCACGGGCTGCTTGACCGCCGGATCGCGGATCTTCTGGTCCAGCCAGCCGACCAAGTCCGCTTGAGTGCGGTCCTTGGCGAAGCCTGGCAAGTAGGTGTTGACGTCGTCATCAATCGGCGTGTAGCTGACCTTCTCGTCCACCAAATCAACTTCAAAGGTCTTGCTATCTGCGTTGAACTTGAGGCTGGTCAAGTCCGGGGGATAGGCCAGCAAGTCCCAGGTGAAGCCCGGCGGCGTGGCGCCGCTCTCCACGAACTCCAACTCGCCCTGCTCCATGACCCCAAGCCGCGGCACGCTGAACACCGTGCCGTTCTGGCTAGGGGCTTTGACGGCCTTGGCAGCGATCTGATGCCGCTGGATCGTAGCCGTCGCTTCCTCGCGCTCCTTGGTTGGCACAGCCTTGGTGATCGCTTCCACGGTGGACTCGTCCACCTCGCCCGTGATCTCCACCAAGCCCCCCTTACCCTCTTCGTTCGGAGTGAACACCACGCTGGCCTGGTCCCGAGCAGGGATCCCAGTAAGATCCGGCTGTTTGCTCACAGCAATGGTGGCCCTGGGCGTCACGGGCACCGGATTGACCTTGCCGCCTTGCAAGTCCAAGCCGGGACCAGGGGTGGGATCCGGCAGCACCGCCCCCACGGCCTCCAGAGGGTTGAACCCGATGTCGATGAGCGACTTGGTGAGCTCTGCGGCAGCCAGATTGAACGCCGCAGTGGTGACGTGCGCGTAGGCCTTGTTCATGGCCTCCTGCTTGCGGCGGGTGGCATACGGCATGCGCAGCACGCGGCCCAGCAGCTGCTGGATGTCCTTGTCGCTCTTGACCTGGGCCACCGAGCAGAAGACGTAGGCAAAGGAGCAATCCCACCCTTCCTTGAGCGCTTGCTTGGTGATGATGACCTCGATGGGGCAGTCCTTGGCGAACAGGTCCACGCCGTCGATCTCGCGCTGATCGCCCGTGGCGATGGCAATCGCCTTCTCGGGCACCTTCTCGTTGTCGATGAGGTGCTTCTTGACCTCCTCGACCGTGGCAGTGCCCTTGGCGTTCTCAGCCTGAATCAGCAGGATGGGACGGATGTAATCCGGCTCGCCCAGCGCGGTCTTGCCCAACTCGTTGCGGCGGGCCACAGCGCTGCCCACGGCGACTTCCCATTGCCCGACGTGCTCCTTGAGCACGACTGGGAACTTGATCATGTCCGCGCCCTTGAGCTCAAAGGCACTGACGCTGACCAGCACATTGCTTTTACTGGCTTCCGGGGTTGCGGTGAGCTCCACCACGACCTTGGCACCCAGGCGCTCGTAGACCTGATAGGACAGGGGCGTGTTGGCATTGTGGGCTTCGTCGGTGATGACCAACGGACCGTGAAGTTTCAGCAGATTGGCAAAGGACGCGATGGCCTTTCCCGCCTTGTTCTGCTCCAAGTAGGGCAAATCGGACACGCTGCCGGCGAAGTGAGGCTCCAGATCTTCGTGGTGCTCGTAAACCTTGCGGCCTTCCTGGTTCTCCACGCGCAGGGCCGCCATGGTCGAAATGACCACGCACACCTTGGTGCCCAAGTCAGCGGGGCGGATGTGGGTGAAGTCTTCCACGTCGAACACCGCGACCTTGCCCCCAAACGCCTCGTCCAGCTCCTGGCGATAGGGGTGGCGGGGGTTCTTGAAGGCTTCCAGCGTCTGGGTCTTGATCTGGGTGGTGGGCACCATCCACATGACCAGCGGGAACTCGCGCTCGAGGTAGGCGTCGCCTGCCGCCTGGATGATGTGCGCGCCCATAACCGTTTTGCCGCCGCCAGTGGGGATGCGAAGGCAGACGTAGGGCGAGGCTTCCATACCCGGCATGGGCTTGTAGTGGGCGATCAGACCGGCATCCACGTTCTTCTCAAACGCGGATGCGGGGCCGGTCAGCCTGGCGTCTTCTAGGAACTGGGCCAGGCTGCACAAGGCCCGCTGCTGATACACCTTGAGAGAAAGAGCCATACTTAGCGTGCCTTGATGTCGTAGGGGGTTTGCTTGAAGGTGATCTGGAGCTCTTCCAGCCGCTCCTTGGGCAAGTCGCAGGACTCGCCGTAGATCACCTTGGGCCCGTCAAATGGCTGCAGGCCTTTCACCACCCGCTTGGTCAGCACGTTGCCGCCGGTCTTGCTCTCGTCGCCCAAGATGCCATTGAACAGCAGGTAATAGCCGATCCCATGGTGCTCACCCAGGAACGGTTGCTTCGAGGCACGTGTGGAGCGTGCGGTGCCCGTTTCGGCAAACCAGACGTGGGCGGCCAAGTGTTCGAACTTGATGCCCTCGCGGATGTGGCCCGCATCATCGAACACGGGCACACCGAGCTTGTAGAAGCGGAAACCACCGCCGCCTTTCCAATCCACCGCCTCGGAAATCCCTCCTGCTTCACCGTCCACTACTTGCTTCAACCGTGGCTGGCAATGCGTGCGGGCATGCTCGCCCATCTCAACACCAATCCACCGCCGCCCCATCTTCTGCGCAACTGCTGCAGTAGTGCCAGAACCAAGGTAGCTATCAAGAACCAGATCTCCAGGTCTAGTGGCTATCTCCAGAACACGCTTGAGCAACTTCTCGGGCTTGGGCGTTGCGAATACACCTTCCCCAAAAAGCAAAACACTCTCTTTCTTTGCATCCTGGGTGTGACCCACTTCCTCCCATGACCAGAAGGTTTGAGGAACACGTCCCTGTTTGACTTCCGACAGGAACCGCTTCAGAGCAGGCACATTGTTACCGTCCTTCCCCCACCAGATGCGGTTGTCCTTATCCAAGTCATCCATCTTGGCCTTCGAGATAGCCCAGTAGCGACCTTTGGGAGGCCCCGAAATCTCGCGACCGCCTGGTGTTGTCAATCCGTATTGCCCGAGACTATAGGGGTTACGAGCAGTCAAGTTGTCAGGTCGCCAAGCGCCTCTCGGATCGTTGTCCGGATTCTTGTAGATTTTGTCTTGGCTATCACTTCGCTCGACTAAGTTTGGAACCCACTTAGTTGCTTGCTTCCCGTAGACCAACATGTGGTCATGATCAACAGAAAAATGCCTTGCAGAGCTTTTTGGGGCGTAGTTCTTCCGCCAGATCAGGTTGGCGATGAAGTTCTTTCGTCCGAAAACTTCATCCGCAATCACCTTAAGGTAATGGGCTTCATTGTCATCCAGGGTGATCCAAAGGGATCCATCCTCTGAGAGCAGTTCACGAAGCAGCTCGAGCCGCGGATACATCATCGACAGCCACTGAGAGTGCTCGACGTTATCGTCGTATTGTTCGAAGGCGCTCTTGGTGTTGTAAGGCGGATCGATAAAGATGCACTTCACCTGCCCTGCGTAGTAAGGCAGCAACGCCTTCAACGCATCCAGGTTGTCGCCCTCGATCAGCATGTTCGGAGAGTCGACCTCCCCATAGGACAAGCTGGCCACCGGCTCCAAGAGTCGATAGGGCGTCAGGGCGGAACGGGTCAGGTCTTCATCACGGTTAGACCAGTTGAGCAGCGGCATCGAATACATCCCATCGAACAGGCACCAAGTATCGTTCAGAGGGTGCATTTCGGCCAATGCTCCAAAGCCTAACGGCGGCTAAGCCTTTGATCGAAAATGACCTTCCCGTGATCGGAGCCTGATCGCGAACTATATGTTGGGCCACGTAACGACCGCCGGGCCAAGAGGCAACTAGGCTACGGACGGCTGAGGCCCACCTTCCCGCAGTAGCGATAGACAGCCGAGCTGCTCACCCCAAGCTCCCGCGCCAACTGAGCCCGGCTGACCTCCTTTAAGCGAGCCCGAACCTGGTCCAGGCCCAGCCCCTGCAAGCTGCGCTGCTCCGGCCCTTTCAGGACACGCCCCAAGCGAAGGGCTCGGCGGTCCAGGCCGATGGTGGCCGGCGACAAGCCCAAGCGCTGGGCCACCTCGGCCGAGGTCAGCCCGGCTCGGACCAGCCGCTGCACCTGCTGGCGACGCTCAGCGAGCTCGCGGGCTTGGCGGTCCCGGAACGCCTGCCGTCCGGAGCCGGCCAGGCGGTGCCGCCGGACAAAGCGGTTCACGGCTTGGTGGGTGACGCCCAGGCGTTGGGCCAGGGCGCGCTGGCTCACCCCTTCGTCCAGCCAGGATTGAACCTGGGCCGGGGAGCGGCCGCCGAGGAAGCCTTTGCGTGGAATCATGATGGAGTGGCCTGACGACGTCGCCCATCGCGCGGCGCTTTGAGACCTGCTCTTTTCATGTAAACAGATATAGACGACGCGCTGACCCCAAGATGCAGAGCCACAGCGTTGGCCGTCTGGAATCGGGCGAGCAGGATCTCGACCTCTGCTCGACTCAAGCCCGAGAGGGTCATTTTCTCCGCCGGTTTACGCATGCCCGGAAGCTTCAGCGGTTTGCGGTCGGTCGATGGTGTAGTGGCCTGGCGGCATCGCCCGTCCCGTGGCGCTTTGAGGCCGGCTCTCTTCATGTAAGAGGACACATGCGCCCCACTGGTTCCGAGATGCAAAGCCACTGCCTTGATGGTCTGGAATCGAGCAAGAAGGGCCTCTATCTCTGCTCGACTCAAGCCCAAGAGGGTCATTTTCTCTGCCGGCAGACGCACACGCGGCAGCTTCAGCGCTTGGCGGTCGGCCGTTATGCATGCGTATGGCACGGCCAACTGTTGCGCCATTTCAGACACCGATAGGCCGGCCTCGCTCAACCGGCGCACCTCTTTGCGCCGAGCCAGAACAACCGCCTTCTTTCCGTTTTGCGGCATGTCCAGTTCGTATTTCTTGCAAAACAGGCTAACCGCTTGCTGCGTGACGCCGATCCGAGCCGCCACACGGGTGCGGGTGCCCAGTTCGTGGAGCAGGCTCAGCACTTCCTCAACCGAGTGCCCTGCAATGCTCCTCGGTTGTCGTTGGCAGACCGGCAACCGCAGTCCAAGGGCTTGAGCATCTTTCTGCACGGTGTAAACAGCCACCCCGAGGAACCTTGCGATGTCCTTTCGTGCCATGCCGGCCTGAATGCAGGCGCGGACCGCATAGCGGCGTTGGCTCACATAAGCCCGGTAGCGCTCCGAGGGCATGGCATCCGCAGGATCCACACGCTGAGCGTGCTCGATTTGCTCCGCTTCGCCATGTGCGTTGCGGTGCGCGGCCAGGGCGTCGTCCACGTCCTTGCTGAAGGGCGTGTTGCGTTGGGCTGCGTCGTAGATGGCCCGGATGTCTGCGGGCATCGGCAACAGCTCGATGCCATCCGGCCCGGGAAGAACGCCTGGGGCAAACAAGGTGGAAGGTTCGCGTGTCATCGGCCCACCCAGTAGCCCAGTCCAGCGCTAAGCAAGGTAGCCACGTATAGAACGGCGTCCTCAGCGCTGGAGATGTTGAGGGCCATTACCACGGCCACGAATGCAAGCGTGAGGACGCAGCCCGTGAAGATCCCCCCATAAATGGCGAAACCAAAGTAAAGCGACGCGCTCCGCTCGCCGCTCCGGATGAAGGTCAGCGATTGCTTCACCGTCGGGTAAGTCAGCGCGGCCACAAAAGAGGTAACCGCCGCCGAGCAAAGAAACACTGCAAGGACCAGAATGGAAAGGAAAAGCATCGTCAACGCACTCATCCGCGCGACCTCCCCTTGCCCCAGAAAAAGGCCAGCAGGGAGAGCACCGCGACCGTGCCGAGTGCAAACAGGCCTCCCCCGGTGGCGAGCTGGTGCCAGACGCTGAAGGTGGCTTGGGCCAAGAACGCGGCGATGACCACCATCCCAACTCCAAACAGCCCGCCATGGATCACGACGCGGCCGTGCGTGCGAGCGTCTCGCTCACCGCCCCTCACCCGTTGCCAGGCTGCCTTGGCGTCGGCAAAGCGCTTGAACGTCCAGAGCGGAATCAGGACCATGAGGCCAAGCAGGGTCAGCAAAAGGATCGCGCTCACCATGGGCGGCCTCCCGCTTCGCTCTTCAGCGGGCGTGCCTGGAAGGTGAGAGGTTGGCCCCACTGGCTGGGCTTGAGATTCCATGCCATTGGCAGGTGATGCAGCTCGCGAGGTTGCGCAGGGGAGCAGTCCATGCCATCCAGGACTAGATGCCCGCATTGCTTGAAGTCTTCGACGGTCAATGAGGCAGCGGAGCGCTTACGAGGAAATGCGTTCCACTTCATCAGCGCTGCCCTTCAATCGGCACAACGCGGCTTTTGGAACCCCGGCCGGTCAAGAACACCTTGTCGCCGGCGCGGATCAGCAAGTCGTCTGCCTGGACGATGGCAATCACCTTGCCGCTCTCCAGGTCGCGGACATACACCTCCACGCCCTTGCGCTTGCGCTTGCTCAAGCCGTTCTGAACCGCCGTGCCGGCCACCCCGCCGATGGTCCCGGCCGCAATCCGGGAAGCGTTTCGATAGTTTTTGTTCACCTCTCGCACGGACGCATAACCCACGGCGGCGCCGATTGCGGAACCGGCGTTGAGGCGCTTGTCGGATTTGATGTCCACGCTGCGAACCATGAGCACCTCGCCCAGGCGGGCGTTCTGAACACTCAAGGTTTCACTGGTGCCGTAACGATGGGCGGAACCGTTGTCCGCAGCGGAGGCCGTCAGGGGGAGCAGGCCGACAAGGGCCAGAGAAAGAACCAAAACGCGCATGAGGCCTCCTTTTTTTGAATGGGTTGCACTACCCATAACAAAAGGTTTGGTTTGCGCAAGGGGATCTGGAAAAGAAAAGGCGGCCTTCGCCGCCCTTTCCCTTGGCCTTAGAAGCGCGCTCGCAAGCGAGGGACCTCCTGGGTTTGGCCATCCTGCCCATGGGCCTTCATGGCCGCACCGACCTGGCGTTGGGCGTCGGCCCCAAACCCGCCTTCCGGTGGCTTCCAAGCGTTGGCAGCGGGAAGAAGCTCGTCCAAGAGCTTGGATCGGTTGTGGGCTCGCAGCTCGTTCTCAGCGTTGTTCAAGAACGCCTTGGTCTCTCGGTTGCTCGCAAAATCGATGGGCTTCATACGAGGCTCGTTTCGAAAGCCGTTGACATGGTTGTCAAAGCCTTGCTCGCCGACGAGCTTACACCCCTTGTCCCAGTCCGCCCCTGCGAACACCAGTTCTCGGCAGAGTTCCGTTTTCCCCTGCTTCGCCGCTTCATGGAGGACGCTGTAGCCGGCATAGTTGTTGTAGGCCCAGCCCTCGTCTCCGTCGATGTTGAACGTTCGGTTCCGACTGACCAGTTCTTCGTTGGGATCCACCTGCTCCAGCAGACGTTTGGCGTCGCCGGCCTCAACGAGGGCCACAATGTTGAGCACGCGGTCTTGCTCCTCCTTCGTCTCCTCCGCCTTTTCCGCGGCCTGCTCTTCCGCTTCGGCATCCCAATACCGATCCTCGTGGTAGTAATCGCGGGTCGCATAAGGGGTTTCCCCCCTGTCGTTCTCTACGTGGTGCTGGGGAACGCCTCGCCCCACCCCATCGACCAACTCTTTCATGGCGCGCTCGTCCGCGGTGTGAGCAGGAATGTTTCCCTCCATGTCTTTTGCGTCAACCTGGGCGCCGGCCAACACCAACGCCTGCACCATCTCCCCCGTTTTGACGTAATGAAGCGGGGTTCGGCCCAGCGCATCGGTGTCCCTCACACTGCCGCCCTGCCCCAACGCAGCGACAAGCTCGCTGGGCGTTTCGGCCAGGAAAATCGGGTCGGTCGCCGCATCGACGCGCTCACGCGGCGAACAATCGTCTCGGTGGTTCCGAGCGTTTTCTCGATAAAGCACCGGATCATGTTTGAGCGCTGGCTCGCCACTGGAGTTCAGCAGGGAGGGATCGGCCTTGGCATCCAGCAAGCGCAGCACAACGCCTAGATCGCTGGCCAGGTGGAGCGGGGTGTCTCCCCCGTCCGCCCGCAGATTCACGTCGGCGCCGGCATCGACAAGCATGTGGATATCGCCTTCAAGCCCTCGCTTCGCAGCGACATGCAGAGCGGATTGCCCTTGGCTCAGGGCATTGACATCCGCTCCGGCCTTCGCCAACAACGCCAAACCTTCCGCAGTAGGTTTTTCGGACCAAGCGGGTTCCCTTTGGTAGGTGCTCAACAGGCGATCAAAAGGCGAACGCCCTTGTTTGTCCAACGCGTGAACATCCGCCCCAGCCGAGATGAGCAGCTCCATCTGCCACGGTTCCTGACATTTATGCAAGGCGGAATCGCCGCGCGAGTCGCGATACCCTTTCACATCGGCGCCGTCTTCGATGGCCTGCCTCACCTCGTCCTCGAAGCGACCCTTCGTCTTCAGACCAGCAAAGGCCAAAGTGCTCCCCAACCGATCCGTTGCCTCATCGTTGAAGGGCACACTTTGAGGGCCCTCAACGGGCGAAAGGGTTGCCGGCTCCGCTGAAGCCACTGGCCGCTGGCTTGAATCGTCCAAGCGCTCCCGGACCGGGGGTTCAGGCGGCTCAGAAGGAGCCACGCCTGGAAGTTCCGTGTCCTGTTGACGGATGAAGGGTCGAAGTAGATTTGAAAAGACGTTGCCAGCCATGGTTCCTCCGCTTGATGAGTGATACCCATGTCTTAACAAAGAAAGGGGGACGCGCAAGGGGCTGCAAAGAGAAAAGGGGCGGCGTTCGCCACCCCTCTCAACCCAGCGTAAGAAGCTCAAGAAACAACATGGCGCTTAGTTAACCGACCTGAGAAATCACTAACTAAGCATTCTTTCCACCCCGGCGCCTGCAACCACCGGAAACCACCAAAACAGCAAGGATAACCACCCAACCACCCCCTAACTGCTCACCGTGGAAAAGTTCTCAGTTAGAAGTAGAGGAATCGGACCACAGCCGGGACTTCCCCCAGCACATTCATTTCTAACTCGAAACCTCAAAAGGTCAACCCCCCCACCTGCGTTAAGCAACCTGGCGTTCCTTGCGTCGCGATGGAGACCTTCGGCCGGCTTCCGCCTTCCGCCCCTGATCCATGTCCTGCTCCTTTTTGACCTGCGGCAGCGGCTCGCGTTCAAACGCCGGGATGTCCAAAAAGGTCATGACCTTCTCCGCTTGGCTGGCTGCACGGAACAGGGTCCTGGGGTCGTCGGCCAGAGCTTTCATCCAGGACTGCAGGTAGGCAGCGTGTTGCTCTTCGTGCTCCTTGCCCAGGGCAATCCCCAGTCGCTCGGAAATGAACAAACTTGAGAGCTCGGCTACCAGCTCCTCTTTGGCATACCCCTCCGTCCCGAATCGCCCGGTTAGATCGCGGTCGAGCCGGTGCTTGGCCCCGGTCCAATGGGCCAGTTCGTGGAGCACGGTTGACGCATAACTAATCGGATCTTGAAAGCTGCCGGCTTTCGGAACGTGGATGCTGTCGGTAGCAACGGAGTAGAAGGCCCTGTTCCCGCCATCGTGATGAAGTTTTGGCTGGTGCTTGTCCAACAACTCTCGCAGACGCAGGTTGCGGATCGACTCGGGCATGATGAAGGGCGGCGGGGGCTCGGGCATGCCATCCATTTGGCTGGCATTGAACACCGTGGCGACGAACACCGATGGCCCTTGGTATCCGTTCTTCTCTTTGCCCTCGGTCAACGGCTCAGCCCCGTCTTTGGCCTTGCCCGTCTTGCTGAAGTCCCAGTAAGCGATCTGCTGGCCCTTTTCGCCGCGCTTGACTTGGGCCCCAATGCTTTCTGCCTGCCGATAGGTCAGCCAGCGGTCGTCTCGGTAGCCGCGGGTGAGTTGGGCACGGCGCAAGATGAGTGTGTTGCTGCCGCGATAAGCCTTGCCCGTGGTCGGGTTCCAGGGCCCGCTGATCGCGCCGTTCTGCGGGGCATCGGGATCGTTCCATGGGCGGCGCCAGGGGATGGTGCCCTGCTTCATCAAGTCGAGCATGCGCCGGGTTTCGGTTTGGATGAGATCGGAATACTTAGACATGGGGTGGTTGCCTCAAATCTTTTTCAACCTCCTGCGCCTCCAAGCGGGTGGTTGTGGGTGGGGTCGGGTCAGAACTCGATATGAAGGGTCAGACTCTTGCGGTGATACAACGCTCGCCGCACCAGCTCGGCGATTTCGTCCTCGCTGCGCAATCCCTGGTCGCCGTCTTTTCCCAGACGGACATGGAGACCAAACCCGCTCTGCACGAGCAAGTATTGCGGGTCCGCTTCCGGCGTCTCTGGGCTCTCCAGATCGGCAGCGGTGATAGCTTCTTCGTGGAAAGCGTCTTCGGGGATGTGGTCGGGCGATGGCATGGGGGCTCCGTTTTGGTTTGGATACCCCTTTGCAATAGCGCAACGTCGCCGGTTGTAAAGGCCTACGCGGCTTCAGCCATCGGTGCGCCCGACAGGAGGTCGATGGCTTCCATGGCCTCTTTGCTCAGAGGGTCACCCAACGGAACCTCCTCGTCCGGGATGGACTGGGGAGCCCCGCCCTCCAGGCGCGGCTTCAATCCCCCCACGCGCAGGTTGACCCAGCGCTCGGCCTTCGATCCCTTCGTCGCCTTCTTCTGCTTCTGCTGGAGCCCCGGCATCCGTTCGCGCACCCGCTTCCAAAGCTCTTCAGCACCCACCGGCTTGCGGCCCAGCTCATCCAGAACGTAGTTTCGGTAGTCTGCATAGATGTCGTTCTTGTCGGTCCACGTGCCTTCTTCTTCGATGACCATGCGCTCGGCGAAATAAGATGCCGTGGTGTCCGTCTCGTGCCGGGTCTGCTCGGCCAGCGCTTTGACGGCCTCGGGCATTTCCTCGGGCAGGCCGCCACGCTCAATGAGGCGCATGGCCCCCTCCAGCAGCCAGTCGATGATCACGGCCATTTCCGCCGGGTCCTCGGTCAGCTTCTTGTGGAAGTCCGGATCGCGGTCCTTGTCGTTCTCGGCCAGGCGCACATTGAACGGGATCATGCAAATCTTTCGCCAGAAGCCGTGTTCGTGACTCGTCACCGAGAACATGGCGTTCAGTGCCAGGAAGAGCGTGCCGCGCGGCACCGTGGTGTAGGCATCTTTGCCCTTGTTCTCCGCTGACATGGGATCGCGCGAGATAAGCGCCTTCAAGACCTGCTGGATGGGATCGGAGAGGACCTTGGGCGCCTCTGTCGCCAGATAAAGAGTCTTGGAAGCGAGAGGTGCCATGGCGAACTGCCCATCCAGCTTGTCGATGCGGACCGCAGTGTTCTTGGGGTGGATGGCTCGCAGGACGTGAAGCAAGGTGCTCTTGCCGTTGCTGCCGCTTCCCAGCAACAGGAAGGCTTTTTCCAGGCACATCGGCATGACCGACGACGCCATGGCTTCTTGAAGCAACCCTCGCACGGCCATGTCAGGCATGAAGCGATCCAGATATTTGGCCCACCGCGACTTGGGGTCCAACGGCTTGGGGGTGTAACGACCCGACTTCACCTGGTCCAGGTTGAGCTTCGCTGGAACAAGAGATGTGATCCCGTGTTTGGGGTCGGCCGGCAGGTATTCGATGTAGGCCTTCTTGTTAGCGTCCTTGAGGATCTCCAGGTAACCGCCCTTCAGCGGCACGATGGCCCGATGCTGGCTTTCAGGCAACTTCATGCCAGGCAAGCGGATCATTTCGAGCATGGCCGTCTTGACGCAGCTGGTCGCGCTGCTCTGCTTGGCGTCCTCCGGGGCGTGCTTGCGCATCCAGTCCAACGCGTGGGCTTCTACTTCCCGGGTGGCTTGCAGGGCCCAGATGCCTTCGGACTCATCCCACTGATACAGCGAAAAATCGATCTCGCCGTTGTCCATCTTGCCGCCAATGCGGAAACAGTTGGCGCGGCGCATATCGTCGGCATAAGCCAGCTCAAACGAGAGGTCTTCCCCAATAACGCCCAGGTCATCCGTGGCGTCGTTGGGATTGGCATCGGCCCCAAAGGCCTTGCCCTTTTTCTTAGGAGCCTGATCAACGGCGTCGCCATTGGCCTCCCCGCCCTTGACAGGGCCAGTCTTCGACTTACTCTTCATGTTGTAATCCCTAGTAGTAAACGCCCCGGTTCGCACCCGGGGTTTTTTATGCCGCTTGACTGGGGCGATGCACCCACTCTTGAAGCGCCTGACGCATGGCCTCGGAAGGGGTTTGCCCACGGGCCACCGCCGTCTCCTCCACCAACGCCTTAAAACTTTTGCTGACCCGGGCCTTCAACAACTCATCCCGTGCGGTCTTTTCGCGTTTCGTCTTCACTGCCTGCTCCGTTTCTTGATTTGTGGTCCTGTTGTGGCCACAAATCCATCTAAGCAGGCTTTACGGAACTGGCAAGGGCTCGCGCCAACGGATGTTCGTTTCTGCTTTCGATGCTCCAGAAACACTTGAAAGTGTGAAATACCTCAAGCATCAGCCTGGGAGGTAGCAAGTGCTTGTTACCCACTTGTTACCCTTCAAACCCTTATGTTTACTGGGGGTAACAGGTGGTAACAAGGTAACAAGTGGTTTAAGAGATCCACGCAAGAAAAATCCACTCACCGCTCACAACATCCATGCATACATCCATCGGGAGCTCGCGATCCACCCGTTACCCTGTTACCCCTTGTTACCTCCTTATGGGACAAGGCTTTCACGGGTAACAAGGGGGTAACAGGTGCTTGTTACCTGTTAGGAAAAACAAGAGCAAAAGCGGCTTGAAGCAAGAGCCGGCGGCTGCTCGCCGCCGAGTCTTGAAGAGGGAAAGGCGGGCCTCCGGCCTCTACTCGTAGAGGTGGAAGTGGGACCAAAACCCGGGGCGCCTGGGACCGATCAGTTCGTTCCCCACCGTGACTTTGACCGCCCCAAGCGGCAAGAAATGAAACGTTTGATTCGCGTGGATCTGCAAAGCCGTCATCGCTGCGCACAACGGATCGATGTCCCCCGCCAGCACCAGGATTTTTTCGCTTGGAAGGTGTTTCAGTTGACTCCTGATCGCGGCAAGGGCAAGCGAACCCGCGCCGCAACAGCTGTCGTAGACCTTGGCTCCGCTCCCACCAGGCCGATGCCTGGTGGCAAGGGCTTGAACCAGATCGAGAAGATCGCCGGGAGTGAAAGACTGACCCAGCCCTTCTCCACCCTTCCTGGCCAGCAGCTCGGCATGGACCCGTCCCAGGACATCGTCAAACGGCCTGCTTGCAAAGACCGCTTTGATGTAAGCGTTGATGGCTGCCACCACTTCAGGCGCTTCTTCGACATTTTTTTTCAAGGGTCCAAAAGCAAGGACTTTGGTGTCGAGGTGACCCTTGGTTTCTGCGTGGATATGTGCCATTGACATCAGTGCGTGCTGAACGAACGTTTCGAATGCAACCCGCGGATTCCACGGCTTGCCAGGAGTGGAAGGAATGGCGCGGATGGCCTTCACAAGCGCAGTGACCTCATTCATCGTTGGCCGCCCCCACGTCAGTGCGCGACACCCGGCTCACGTGGGCCATGTCGAGGTAGGTTCCGCGAATCAGGCCAGACTCCACTCCCCGCTTGAGCCTGCGCGCGGCTTCAGCACCGTAGCCGATGAACATCGATCCCGCCGGGCAACTCGTGCCCAGGGTCCCATCCGGGCGGCAGAACGACAGACGCCCCTTCGTGAACACCACCGCTGAAACGTTGGGGTGGTTGAGCACCGAGTTCTGCATCCAGCTCGTTTCCATCCGCGCCAACACAAGGGCAATCCCGTTGCCATGCTCTGCGGCCTTCTCCATCCAGCGGTGCTGGCTGGTCAGGCTGTTCTTGTGCCCGCCGTAGGGCGGATTCATCCACACAAACGCCGACTTTGGCCAGGGCGTCTTGAGCCCGTCGTCGCTGGGCTTCAGCATCCGGGTGGCCGTGCGCCAGGGCATGCCCTGCTGCGGGGTGCAGGGATCCAGGTCAAACGGACCCAGGCCGCGGACGATCTTCGGTGGGGTGAGCCAAGTCTCGGTCGTGATGCCTTCCGGCGCCCGGTCGTAGCCAACGTTGTTGGCGACGGCGAGCGAAAGCCTGGTCTGCTTGGGCTTCTTCGCGGGCTTCTTCGGCTTGGTCGAAACAGGGAGGGGGCGAGCAACAACGTTCATGGGAAATCTCCAGGTTTGAGTTTTTTGGGGCAAAGCTCCGCCAGCACGGCTGGTCGGCCGCGTTTCGCGAAAAGGGTTGAGGGGGTTGGGCCTAGGCCCGGGTTACCGCTGCGCTGCTGGCTTAGCCGTTGGCGGCGTCGGCCACGTCCAGGAAGCTGTCCAGCGTTGCCAGCTGCAGGGTAAGCACCTGGCCGGGGTGGAGGCCGCGCATGTCGCGGTTGGGCACGATGACCGACGTGCTGGTGTCAGCGGCGAGCTGGGCCAGGGCCTGAGGCAAGGCGTCGGCCAGGGCGTCGATGAGGACCTGCGGGGTCAGGGTGGAGAAGTGGGTCGAGAGCGAGGGGTCGAGCGAGAGGATGAGCGGTTGCATGAATGTCTCCGTGCTGGTGTGGCTCCATTCTCCAGTCACGATCCGAGCGCTACGATGCCCTAAGAGGGAGACCCCTCTTGGACCTGAACCCTCATTCATCCAGCCACGCTGGGGCGGCGGAGGAAGCCGCTGCCTCCCCGCTTTTATCTTTCCACGACCGAGCCGGCGGGCAGCCGGCGAGACAGGGGCATTGCGCCCCTGAAGGGCCGTCTAGAAGGGCGTTCCCTTTCTGCTCGGGGCAGGGGCGGGAAGCGAGACGTCCAGCAGCTCCGCCCTCGCTTCGTTGCGGGCCGTGAGTGCCATCTTGGCGTCCTTCAGTCGCTCTGCTTCGCGCGCTTTCAGCACCATGGCTGGCGCGGCCTGCGGGTCCTCTTCGGCATCGAATGCAGCCCGGGCTTCCGATGCGTCTTTGATGGCCAGGGATTCCTCCCACGCCATGTAGTCGGAAACGGCACCCAGCCAGTCCTTGTGGCCTTGGAGCAACGCGTCTTTCAGTGCGGGCTGTGCCCAAGGCATGCCGAACGCTTCGGCCAGTCCGCACTTCTCGACCTCGAGTTTGAAGTAGTTGTGTTGATCAACCTCAGCGATGCTCTTGCCTCGGAAGAACATCCGAAGGTGATCCTTCGCGCCCAAGGTTTGACCTGGTCTCACCGACGCCACCACCCGCTCGCCTCGCTCATCGACCCCAATCGTGAGCAGGAGGTCGCCATTGAGCTGCTCTCGAAACGTCGCCAAGCCTTCCGGCAACGTTCGCGTGGCCCCCAAGAGATGGCCTGGCTCCCTCGCGCCCCGCCATGGGCGCCCTGCCGGACGCGTTTTCTCGTCCTCGAGGGCGTCGAGAAGGTCCACCAACGATATGGCTGCGTGGGTGCGTGCCTGCCCCGGCTTGTCCACCACCACGCCCACCTTGCGAGCCCACGCGTTGAAGGCTTCGTAAGTCATGTTCAGCAGGCCCGCGGCCTCGGCTGCGGTCCATGTGTCCATCCACACCGCCTCCCGCTTGCCAGCCGCCAGTTCCTGGCGTTGCTTCTTCTCATCGGCCAGCTCTTTGTCCAGAGCGCGCAGCAACTTTCCCCAGGTTACCCCCCACCCGCCCGCGAACGTGTCATCCACGTGCCCGTAGCGGTCAGCATAGCGACGGATCAGCGCCGCTTCGGTCTTTGCTTTCGAATCAAACGACATACGGGGCAACCACTAGGATCGGTGGGGACTGTAGATGCTTAGAAGCGGAACGGCTTGCGAGTGATTGGGTCCGCCGCGGGCGGCAGACCGTCGTCCAAGCCTTGAGCACGGGCTTGGTTGCGGACCTCCCTCCACGCCGCCTGGAACGCGGATTGTGCCGCCTCCATCGCGTCATCGAATGGCTCGCGCGCCGCAACGCTGGTCCAAGGCTCCAGCAGCGCCTCGGCCAGGGGGGCCTCCCAGATATCGCCCTCTGCCAAGGCGCGATCCAGGGTGTCCTCGTCCACTGTGAGCACGTGCCCGGCGATCAGCCCTCCCACCACCGCCCATGGGTGGGGAATGGCCCAACCTTCGTGGGACGTGATCAACGCAGCGAAGCGCCCTGCGTTCTTGCGCAGCTTTTCCAACGCCACCTTGGCCTCGTGGATCTGCCGCTCCAGCTCCAGCTCTCGTTGCTGTTGGCTCAAGCGCTCCAGCTCAGCGCTCAGCCGACGCTCTTTCGCTGACCTGCCCTGACGCCCATCCTTCCACGCTACCAGTTCGTCGTAGTCGTATTTCACCCGCTGATTGGGGCCATTGACGGCGCTCCCCGTGGCTTTCTGAAAGCGCGGCCCGGTGGGCGGGGTGCGTCGGCGCCACTCGCCCAGCGTGTCAGCGTGGACGCCCAAGAACCACGCGGCGGCTTTGGCGGACACCAACCCGCCTCCAGTGCTCTTCGCCCGGGCCAACTCTGCGTTCCAAGAGGCTTCCGCTTTGGTTTGGAACGCCTCTTCGGTGCGAACGGGCTCAATCCTCGTCATCGAGCGCCACCTTCTGGTTGCGTGCTGCGAAAATCGTCACTGGCGGGTCATTGACCTCATCCAGCCTCGGCTTGTCCGTGCCTTTCCAGCGGTTCCAGACCCGGGGACTGCTCGCCATCATGTGCTCTTCCACCACGGCAAACGCTTGACGCAGGACCGACCACTCCTGCTCGGTGTAGATCGCGTCGGTGGCCGCGGAATCCTTGTCCTTGATCCGGTGGTGAAGCATCTGCGACACGACCCGGGCCTTGGTGCCGTGAATCCGTTCGGCATAGCGCCCCAGGGTGCGACGCAAGTCGTGGGGGGTCAGGCCAATGTCCACCGCCTCGCGCAAATCGACCAGCCCAGCGTCGCGACGCACGTTGGCGATGATGGACTTGCTGTCGGAGTAGTGACCGGTTTTGCTGCGCCGGGACCTTGCCGGAAAGACGAATCGGGTTCGATCCAACGCATGCTCAGCATTGGCCACTGCCACCTCCAAGGCGTCGATCAGCACTCTTTGTCCGCCTCGCTTGCTCGCGGCGCTCAGCGCGGCCTTGGCGGCCTCCAATCCCTGCCTGGCCCCTGTGTCGTCCGCGCGCTCGTTGAAGCGCCGCTGCAGGACGCGCTCGGCGAAGTAGGTGACGGGCAAGAACCGCTGCTCCTTGTTCTTGGTCTCGAAAAGGTAGACCTGGCTGCCCGCCCGCTTGGTGGTCGGGTTGATGTCCTCTGGCCCCGCCAGCCAGACCCAGGACACCATTTCCTGCGACAACTCCCCGGGCGTGCAACGGTCATACCAGCGCAACGGAGCAGCCTCGCTGCGCCGTGTTCCCC
This sequence comes from Stenotrophomonas genospecies 5, assembly GCF_054473825.1. Classification (NCBI taxonomy): domain Bacteria; kingdom Pseudomonadati; phylum Pseudomonadota; class Gammaproteobacteria; order Lysobacterales; family Lysobacteraceae; genus Stenotrophomonas; species Stenotrophomonas genospecies 5. Next base: position 46,756 of record NZ_JBTMUW010000001.1, on the reverse strand, counting down.
AAAGCAAGGTCAGCAGCAGGTAGTCCGCCCCGGCCGCATTGCGCCCGCCTTGTTCGTCCCGCCGTGCTGCAATGGCTTTGAGAACCTTGGGCAGGGTTTTGTCGTCCAGGGGGTTGCGAACCTGCGCGCGGCTGTAATGATTGCGCAGTTCGTGCGCTTCTCGGAGCATGTCCCGGGTATGGATGACCACCAACGGGTTGTAGAACTGGCGTTGGGGTCGGCCAAACTGATGATCGCGGGCTCTTTCCTCATCGATGAGGAAATCCACCGCTCGTCTGGCGTCTGAAAACGTGTGTTCCGTTGAACTCAACCCTGCTGCTCGCACACGCTGGATGTATTTGCCCGTGATCCCCAACGCTTCCAGCTGGGAAACGGTGAGCTTGGCCCAATCCTCCACTTCCGCCAGCTTTTTGCTCATGTCTCGGGGGATGCGATTGGACAGTTGCATGGAACTGATCCGGCAAGCATCAAAGGCTTGTTGGATGACCTCCAACTGCAGTTGGTTCAAGGTTTTGTCCGCCAACCCGACCGTGGGGCGCGAAAGGCGGGCCAAACTGTCCCGCACCGCGTCCACGCTGGCCGGCTTGATCTTCTTGTTCTTTGCGCGCGCGTCCAAGTGGGCGATGTAACGCTCCAATGCCTCGCGCAAGGTCAGATCCCCGAACTCCTTTTCCGATTCTCTCTCCAGCGTTTCCAGCAACTGCTGCCGCTTGACGTGGACGGGGTTCTTTCCCGTTTCCTTCAGCAGCGCCAGGTGCTCCCTGCACGCCTTCCTGGCCTCGTCCAGCCCCATGTCGCTGACGTTGCCCAAGGTGAAGCGGATCGGCGTGCCCGTGGGCCCTCGCTTCTGGCCCACGTAGGTGGTCATCGTGGAACCGACCCGGAAACCAAACCCCGTGGGAGCCCCCGGCCCACCGTCCAGCACCACGTAAGCCTTGCCTTCCGGGCGCGGGACCAAGCGAACCTTTCCTTGCGCATCCAAGGCCGGGCCTTTGTGGACCGACAACCCCAGCACTTGGGCGTAGGTCAAACTAAACTTGAGCGAACCGGCCCTATTGCTCGACTCTGGACTCTTCAACGCATGCCCCTCCGGGTGCCAGTGTTGCTACAGTAGCGCACGCCAGCGGCCGTTGCTACATGCCGTTGCTACACCCGGCCCCACACCATTCCTCGCCCTTCGCTACCTTGTCGCTACATAAAACACCGTCACTCGCCCTCATCCGCCCCTACTGGCCGCCACCGCCCCGAATAACGCAGACAACAAGTGACTGATATTAAAGAAAACAACAGCAACACCAAGGGATCCAAGGAACATACGCCTGCGATGAAGCAGTTCTTCGCAGCGAAGTCCGAGTACCCGGATCTGCTGCTGTTCTTCCGCATGGGCGACTTCTACGAACTGTTCTACGACGATGCACGAAAGGCTGCACGCCTGCTCGACATCACCCTGACCCAGCGCGGCAGTTCCGGCGGCGCCCCGATTCCGATGGCCGGTGTGCCCGTGCATGCCTACGAAGGCTACCTGGCACGGCTGGTGGCGCTGGGCGAATCCGTGGCGATCTGCGAGCAGATCGGCGACCCGGCCCTGGCCAAGGGGCTGGTCGAGCGCAAGGTGGTCCGCATCGTCACCCCCGGTACGGTCACCGACGAAGCACTGCTCGACGAACGCCGCGACACCCTGCTGATGGCCCTGTCGCGCACCCGGCAGGGCTACGGCCTGGCCTGGGCCGACCTCGCCGGTGGCCGCTTCCTGGTCAACGAAGTCGACACCGACGACGCGCTGGAAGCCGAGCTGGCACGCCTGGAGCCGGCCGAGCTGCTGGTGCCGGACGAGGAGAACTGGCCGGACTTCCTGCGCCAGCGCAGCGGTGTGCGTCGCCGCGCGCCATGGCTGTTCGATGCGGACAGCGGTCGTCGGCAGCTGCTGGCCTTCTTCAAGCTGCATGACCTGAGCGGCTTCGGCATCGACGACAAGCCACGCGCCACGGCCGCCGCAGGCGCCCTGCTCGGCTATGTCGAAGAAACCCAGAAGCAGCGCCTGCCGCACCTGACCTCGATCGCGATGGAAACCGCCGGCGAGGCGATCGCCATGAACGCTGCGACCCGCCGCCACCTGGAGCTGGATACGCGGGTCGACGGCGATACCCGCAACACCCTGCTGGGCGTGCTCGACAGCACCGTCACGCCGATGGGCGGCCGCCTGCTGCGTCGCTGGCTGCATCGCCCGTTGCGCCTGCGCGAGGTGCTGGTACAGCGCCACCATGCGGTAGCGACGCTGATCGATCGCGGCAGCGATGGCGACATCCGCGAACAGTTCCGTCGCCTGGGTGACCTCGAGCGCATCCTCACCCGCGTCGCCCTGCGCTCGGCACGCCCCCGCGATTTCTCGACACTGCGCGATGGCCTGGGCCTGTTGCCTGCGGTGCGCGACGTGCTGGCGCCGCTGGACTCGCCACGCCTGCAGGCGCTGTACGCCGCGCTGGGCGAGCATGACGACTGCGCGCAGCTGCTCGCGCGTGCCATCGCTGAAATGCCGCCGCTGAAGCTCAGCGATGGCGGCGTGCTGGCCGATGGCTTCGACGAGGAGCTGGATGAGCTGCGACGCCTCTCCACGAACGCCGACCAGTTCCTGGTCGACCTTGAGCGGCGCGAGCGCGAAAGCAGCGGCATTGCCACACTGAAGGTCGGCTACAACCGTGTGCACGGCTATTACATCGAGATCAGCAAGGGCCAGGCCGACCGCGCACCGGTGCACTACACGCGCCGCCAGACCCTCACCAACGCCGAGCGCTACATCACCGAAGAACTGAAGGCGTTCGAGGACAAGGTACTGTCCGCGCGCGACCGCTCGCTGTCGCGCGAGAAGTTCCTGTATGAGCAGCTGCTGGACACGCTGGGCGCACAGCTGGAGCCGCTGAAGCAGTGTGCCGCCGCGTTGAGCGAACTGGATGTGCTGGCCGCATTCGCCGAGCGCGCGCAGGCACTGGACTGGTCGCGCCCGGAACTGGAAACGGCACCCTGCCTGAAGATCGAGCGCGGCCGTCACCCTGTCGTGGAAGCCGTGCGCGAGCAGCCCTTCGAGCCGAACGATCTGGACCTGCACCCGGACCGCCGGATGCTGGTCATCACCGGCCCGAACATGGGCGGTAAATCCACCTACATGCGGCAGAATGCACTGATCGTGCTTCTGGCCCACATCGGCTCCTTCGTACCGGCCAGCCGCGCCGTGATCGGCCCGATCGACCGCATCCTGACCCGCATCGGCGCCGGCGACGATCTCGCCCGCGGGCAGTCGACCTTCATGGTCGAAATGGCCGAGACCAGCTACATCCTGCATCACGCCAGCCCACATTCGCTGGTGCTGATGGATGAGATCGGCCGCGGCACCTCCACCTATGACGGCCTTGCCCTGGCCGACGCGGTGGCCCGCCACCTCGCCTACGAGAACCGCTGCTACACGCTGTTCGCCACCCACTACTTCGAGCTGACCGCGCTGGCCGACGAGCAGCACGAGGGCGGCCGCAGCGGTATCGCCAACGTGCACCTGGATGCGGTCGAGCATGGCGAAGCGCTGGTGTTCATGCACGCTGTGAAAGACGGCCCGGCCAACCGCAGCTTCGGACTGCAGGTGGCCGCGCTGGCCGGCCTGCCTCGATCGACCGTGGCACAGGCGCGGCGGCGCCTGGCCGAACTGGAACAACGGGGCAGCGAGAGCCATGCGGCGGAGCTGGCCCCTCGGGCGCTGGATGCCCCGCAGCAGTTCGGCCTGTTCAATGCCCCGTCCAGCAAGGCGCAGGAGGCGCTGGCCGCCATCGATCCGGACGAACTGACGCCCAAACAGGCGCTGGAAGCGCTGTATCGGCTGAAGTCACTGCTGTAACCGACATGGGACCGGCGCAACGCCGGCCCCCCTCCCGCCCCCGGTCAGAGCGAGCCTGCGCCCGGCAGCCTTCGCATTTCCGTCGTGCAGGCGGCGTTATGCTCGGGCGGTCCTTCCTTCACAGAACGGAGACCGCCATGAACACCGAATCCCTCGCCGCATCCCTCTTCCAGCAGCTGCAGCAGGGGCAAGGCCTGCAGCAGGTTTCCCAGCAGCTCGGCCTGGACAGCAGCCAGACCACCCAGGCGGTGGGCAGCGCCTTGCCGCTGCTGCTGGGCGCAATGGGCCAGAACGCCAGCGAGCCGCAGGGCGCGCAGTCCCTGCTCAATGCGCTGCAGCGTGACCATCTGGGCACTGGTGGGGGTGGCGGCTTCGACCTCGGCAGCATCCTCGGCGCAGTGATGGGTGGCGGCGGCAGCGGCGCCACCGATGGGGCCGGCATCCTCGGCCACATCTTCGGTGGCCAGCAGCCGCAGGCCGCGCAGGTGCTTGGCCAGAAGACCGGCCTGGACAGCGGCACCTCCGGCAAGCTGCTGGCGATCCTTGCGCCCATCGTCATGTCCTTCCTGGCCCAGCGCTTCGCCCAGCAGGGCAACGCCAGCGAACTCAGCAGCGCCCTCGGCCAGGAGGCGCAGCAGCCCGGCGGCATCGGCAGCATGCTGGGCGGTGTGCTCGATCAGGACGGCGACGGCCAGTTCGGGGCCAGCGACCTGCTGAAGCTCGGCTCGGGGTTGCTCAAGCGCTGATCGCACACACCCGTACAAGCCCCGGACCTAATAGACAGCCACTATCGCATTGGTTGAATCAATCGAATTTACCGATCCACAGGCGCCACCTAATGTGGGTCGGGCCTCCCCCGATTCCACCTTTCGCCAGTCCACAGGTAGAGACCCATGAAAAGCGAAGCGAAGTGCCCCTTCAACCATGCCGTCGTCGGTGACGCGACGACCAACCGCGACTGGTGGCCGAACCAGCTGCGCGTGGACCTGCTCAACCAGCATTCCGCGCGCTCCAACCCGCTCGATGCCGGCTTTGATTACGCATCGGCGTTCAAGAGCCTGGACTATGCCGCGCTGAAGGCAGACCTGAAAGCACTGATGACGGACTCGCAGGACTGGTGGCCGGCCGATTTCGGTCACTACGGCGGCCTGTTCATCCGCATGGCGTGGCACAGCGCCGGCACCTATCGCATCGGTGATGGCCGCGGTGGCGGCGGCCGCGGCCAGCAGCGCTTCGCTCCGCTCAACAGCTGGCCGGACAACGTCAGCCTGGACAAGGCGCGACGCCTGCTGTGGCCGATCAAGCAGAAGTACGGCCAGGCCATCTCCTGGGCCGACCTGCTTATCCTGACCGGCAATGTCGCGCTGGAGTCGATGGGCTTCAGGACACTGGGCTTCGCCGGTGGCCGTCCCGATACCTGGGAACCGGATCAGGATGTGTACTGGGGCCGCGAAACCACATGGCTGGGCGGTGACGTGCGCTACAAGCATGGCTCCGAGGGCGTGGTGGAATCCCACGGCGTGCTGGTGTCCGATGACGATGCCGATGGCGACGTGCATTCGCGCAAGCTGGAGAACCCGCTGGCCGCAGTGCAGATGGGCCTGATCTATGTGAATCCCGAGGGCCCCGACGGCAATCCTGACCCGGTACTGGCTGCACATGACATCCGTGACACGTTCGGCCGCATGGCGATGGACGATGAAGAAACGGTGGCGCTGATCGCCGGCGGGCACAGCTTCGGCAAGACCCATGGCGCCGGCCCGGCAGACAACGTCGGCAAGGAGCCTGAAGCGGCCGATCTGGAGAGCCAGGGCCTGGGCTGGGCCAACAGCTTCGGCAGCGGCAAGGGCGGCGACACCATCACCAGTGGCCTGGAAGTCACCTGGACCCGTACTCCAGCGCAGTGGAGCCATGACTTCTTCGAGAACCTGTTCAAGTACGAATGGGAACTGACCAAAAGTCCGGCCGGCGCGCATCAATGGGTGGCCAAGGATGCCGAGGCGGTCATTCCCGATGCGCACGACGCCTCGAAGAAGCACCGCCCGACCATGCTGACCACCGATCTGTCGCTGCGCATGGATCCCGCCTACGAAAAGATCTCGCGCCGCTTCCTGGCCGATCCGCAGGCGTTTGCCGATGCGTTCGCGCGCGCCTGGTTCAAGCTGACCCATCGCGACATGGGGCCGCGCGCGCGCTATCTGGGGCCGGAAGTGCCGGCCGAAGAGTTCATCTGGCAGGATCCGCTGCCGGCCGCAAAGCACCCGCTCATCGATGCCAGGGATGTGGCCACCCTGAAGCAGGCGATCGCCGCAAGCGGCCTGAGCGTCCCTGAACTGGTCTCCACGGCCTGGGCATCGGCCTCCACCTTCCGTGGCTCGGACAAGCGGGGCGGCGCCAATGGTGCGCGCATCCGCCTGGCACCGCAGAAGGACTGGCCGGTAAACCAGCCCACCCGTCTGGCCAAGGTGCTGGCCGCGCTGGAAAAGGTGCAGAGCGGGTTCAATGCCGGCAGTGAAAGGCAGGTGTCGCTGGCCGACCTGATCGTGCTGGCCGGTGGCGTGGGCATCGAACAGGCCGCCAAGGCCGGTGGACACGACATCAGCGTACCGTTCACGCCGGGCCGTACCGACGCCAGCCAGGAGCAGACCGACGTGGAATCGTTCGCGGTGCTGGAACCGGCGGCCGATGGATTCCGCAACTACCTCAAGGGCGCCTACAGCGTTCCGGGCGAAGCGCTGCTGATCGACCGGGCGCAACTGCTGACGCTGACCGCCCCGGAGCTGACCGTGCTGGTCGGTGGCCTGCGCGTACTGGGTGCCAATGCCGATGGCAGCGCGCACGGCGTCTTCACCGATCGGCCCGGGACACTCAGCAACGACTTCTTCGTCAACCTGCTGGACATGGGCACGCAGTGGAAGGCCACCGGTCGTGAAACCTACGAAGGCCGCAGCCGCAACGACGGCGCCGCACGCTGGACCGCCACCCGTGCTGATCTGGTATTTGGATCCAATGCGGTGCTGCGTGCGCTGGCAGAGGTCTATGGCAGTGCAGACGGCGAGAAGAAGTTCGTGCAGGACTTCGTCGCGGCGTGGACCCGGGTGATGGAGCTGGACCGCTACGACCTGCACGGCTGATCACCGGCAGGCCCGGCGCTGCTGTCGGAAGGCCCACCGGGCATGGCCCGGCGCTACCACTGAAGGGCTCGCCGGGCATGGCCCGGCGCTGCCTTGGGGGCGTTCGCGTTACAGCGCGTCGATGTCGCCCAGCGCGCGGATCAGACGCCGCGCGCGCTTGTCCGGCTTGTGCTCCGGTGGCTGGAAGCCGTCGCGCGCGGCGATGCGCAGTGCGCGCTGCTCGGCGCGCCGTGCCTTCGAGGCCTCGCTCTCGGCATACAGCTGGTGCGCGACCGGGGCAGGCCCGCGCTGGTCGCTCAGGCCCATCACCTGGATCTCGAAATGCTCCTCGCCGCGATCGACCTGCAGGTGCTCACCCACGCGCACCGCGCGCGAGGACTTCGGCCGCTGACCGGCCACGCTGACCTTGCCGGTTTCGATGGCCTGCTTGGCCAGGCTGCGGGTCTTGAAGAAACGGGCCGCCCACAACCAGATGTCCAGACGGACACTGGGCGACAGCGGGGAAAGCTCAGGCATCGGCAGGTACTACTCCGTTCGCTTGTTCAGGGGGCGCGGATTGTCGGGGTCGGTGCGGCAGCCGCTGCCCCCGATCAGGGTCGGTGCTCCGGCAGCGAGATCCTGGCGCTGGCTGCCGACCAGACATTCGGGGCGGTCGGTCGGCCGCACCTGGGTATCGCCCAGCCGGTCTCCCGACGAACATGCGGCCAACAGGCCGCCAATCAAGGCCAACGTCATCGACCTCACCTGCTGTCGTTGATGCATTGCCACACCCCGCGAACCGGCTTGGTGCTAGTGTGCGCCTCCCGGGATTCGATCACCACCCCATGGCCAAAGCGCCGCTTGACCTGACCGCCGGCCCGATCGGCCGCAATCTCCTGCTGTTCTCGCTGCCGATCCTGGCGGGCAACATCGCGCAGTCGCTGAACGGTTCGGTGAACGCGGTATGGGTCGGGCGCTTCCTCGGCGAAGCGGCACTGACCGCCACCGCGAACGCCAACAACATCATGTTCTTCCTGATCGGTTCGGTGTTCGGCTTCGGCATGGCCTCCACCATCCTGATCGGCCAGGCCATCGGTGCACGGGATATCGCCCAGGCACGGCGCGTGGTCGGCACCAGTGCCACGTTCTTCATCGGCCTGTCGGCGATCATCGCCATCGCCGGCTGGTTCATGGCCCATCCGCTGCTGGCGGCGATGGGCACGCCGGCGGCCTCGCTGCCACTGGCCGAGGCCTATCTGCGCATCATCTTCCTGGCAATGCCGACGTTGTATGCCTTTGCCTTCCTCAGCGCCGCGCTGCGCGGTGCCGGTGACTCGCGTACGCCGTTCCGCTTCCTGCTGCTGTCGGTCGTGCTGGACATCGCATTGAATCCGGTACTGATCTTCGGCATGGGTCCGTTCCCGGAGCTGGGCATCGCCGGTTCGGCCTGGGCCACGCTGGTGTCGCAGACCCTCTCGCTGGGCGGCCTGCTGCTCTACATGCGGCACAAGCGCCACACGCTGTGGCTGGGTCGCGCCGACATGCGCCTGTTCAAGCTGGACCTGACCATCCTGAAGGCACTGGTGGTCAAAGGCGTGCCGATGGGCCTGCAGATGGTGCTGATCTCGCTGTCGGTGATCCTGCTGATGACCATGGTCAACCAGTACGGCACCGAAACCGCGGCGGCCTATGGCGCCTCGTTGCAATTGTGGAACTACGTGCAGATGCCGGCGATGGCGATCGGCGCGGCCTGTTCGACGATGGCCGCACAGAACGTGGGTGCCCAGCAGTGGGATCGCGTCCGCGGCACCGCACGCAAGGGCGTGCTGTTCAATTTCCTGCTGACCGGTGCGTTGATCCTGCCGCTGGTGCTGCTGGACCAGTACTCGCTGGCCCTGTTCCTGCCGCAGGGCAGCGAGTCGCTGCAGATCGCGCGCCACCTCAACCATGTGGTGGTCGGCTCGTTCCTGTTCTTCGGCGTGAGCTTCGTGATTTCCGGCGTGGTGCGCTCGACGGGTGCGGTGATTCCACCACTGCTGATCCTGGCCGCGTCACTGTGGGGCGTGCGCGTTCCGTTCGCCGAACTGCTGCAGCCCTATTGGGGCGCAGATGCAATCTGGTGGAGTTTCCCGGTCAGTTCTCTGGTGTCGATGCTGCTGTCGCTGGCGTACTACCGCTGGGGGGGATGGCGCAAGGCGAAGATGATCAGCACACCCGCGAAGGCCGAGGCGATTGCCACACCGTCGGAGATTCCCGCCTGCCCACCGTCACCGGTGGCGGACCCGGATGCCGTGACCCGGTAGCGCCGGGCATGGCCCGGTGCTACCGCTTGTTCTTCGCGGCGTTGTGCTTGGCCGCCGCGCGCATCAGGGTCTTGAACGCCGTGGCATCGGGCATGGTGCCTTCATGGATGTCGATCGCGCGCCGCGTGTTGCCTTCCAGGCTGGCGTTGAACAGGCGCTTCGGGTCTGGCAAGGCCGCCCCCTGGGCGAAGGTCAGCTTCACTGCCTGCTTGTAGGTCTCACCGGTGCACAGGATGCCGTGATGCTCCCATACCGGTGCGCCCCGCCATTTCCAGGTTTCCTGCACCTCCGGCAGCGCTTCATGGATCAGCGCCCGAACGCGTGCCAGCGTTTCACCGCGCCAGTCACCCAGTTCCGCGATGCGCGCATCGATCAGTGCGGCCGCGGGTGTTCCGGCGTCGTCGGGGTTCGGTGCATGCGTGGTCATCGTGTGCTCTCGTCGGCGGAACGTCCGGAATGGCGGGCTTACATGCGTTCGCCGGGCAATGCAGCGGCCTGGCGGACCCACTCGAGGAACTGCGCTTCATCCAGCATGCCCTCCTGCGTGATGTGCAGGTAGCGGGTATCGGCGCTTCTGGACGGCTCCGGTGGCATCGGTTGCAGGGCCGCGCCGCGGAAGAACGCAACCTTGATGTAACGGGCGAAGCAATGGAAGCTGAGGAACCAGCCGGCATCGGCGGCCACCGCGTACATCGGCGAGTTCCACTTCACCGCCTTGTGCACGCCGGGCACGGCTTGGCCGATCAGTGCGTCGAGGCGTGCGCCGATGGGCTGCTTCCAGTCCGGCATGGCGGCGATGTACGCCTGCACCGGCGCATCACCCTCGCCCTTGGCGATCTGCGGATTTCCCCCGGACAGGAGCCTGGGTGCAGTGGAAGGTGCGGCTCGCTTGGAAGGCATCGCACGGCGCATGCATGGGAATGAAGCCGCAGACTAGCGCCATCGGCAGCCTGCGGTCACGGCGCACTGCGCCATCGCTTCAGTCCGCCAGCGAGGCCAGGAACTGGCGCCATTCGGGCAGCTGTCGTTGGCGTTGAAGCGAGCGCATCAGGAGCGCCATCACCACACCGAACAGGCCGCCCGCCAGCAATCCGGCACCCAGCAGCAGGCCGAGTGGACGCTCACCGCCCTGCCACAGCAGCAGCCACATCAGGGCGCACCAGAACAGGCCGAACAGCAGCCCCTGCACCAGCGCGTTGATGCGGAAACCGGCCAGGATCGGCGGCGGCACAGCGACACCCATCCGCCACAGCGTCCGATGCAGCAACGGTGCGGACTGCGCGCGCGGCAGCCCCTTGTCGTCCAGCAGACGAAGCGCCGCGCGGATGCGGTCGGGATAGCGCAGGTCGTTCTTGTTCATCGCACGAACCTAGCGGATGCAGGAGCACAAACGCAAACGGCCGCCCGAAGGCGGCCGTCGCGGCAACAACCGGAGTTGTCTATCAGGCCTTTTCGGCCAGACGGGCAGCCTTGGCCTGCGCAGCGGCAGCCAGGTCTTCCTTGATGCGGGCAGCCTTGCCTTCCAGGCCACGCAGGTAGTACAGCTTGCCGGCGCGGACCTTGCCGCGGCGCTTCACTTCGACCGAGTCGATGATGGCGCTGTGGGTCTGGAAGACGCGCTCGACGCCGTAGCCGTGCGAGATCTTGCGGACGGTGAACGAGGAGTTCAGGCCGGCATTCTTGGTGCCGATCACAACGCCTTCGTAGGCCTGCACGCGCTCACGGTTGCCTTCCTTCACCTTCACGTTGACGACAACGGTGTCGCCCTGGCTGAACTTCGGCAGTTCGCGGGTGATCTGGGCGGATTCGAATTCCGCGACGATGGACTTGTTCAGCTTGCTCATGGGTTACACCGATTCTTGTTCGGGTGGGCGTGTCGATTCGACAACATAGGCTCATGCAGTCACCGGACTGTGCTGCACGTTTGTTTTGGGTACTGCGCACGCCAGCCGGGGCCGGCGGGAATTGGCCATGATAGCCGATAACGCCAGCCCTGCGCTAGGGGCTGGCCTTTTGTTTCCGGGCCTGACGGCCCTGCTCCAGCAGTTTGCGGTCGGTCTTGCCCAGCGCCTGTTCATCCAGCAGGTCCGGGCGCCGCTGGGCGGTACGGACCAGGGACTGCTGGCGGCGCCAGGCGGCGATGGCCGCGTGGTTGCCCGAGCGCAGCACCTCCGGCACGTCACCCAGCGGGTGCTGGGCCGGCTGGCTGTAATGCGGGCAGTCGAGCAGGCCGAGGTCGCCCTCGAAGCTGTCCTGTGCCGCCGATTCAGCGTCGTTCAGGGCCCCCTCCTGCAGGCGGGCCACGGCGTCGATGATGACCGCTGCGCCCAGCTCGCCGCCGGACAGCACGTAGTCGCCTAGGGAAATCTCCTCGTCGACATTGGCTTCCAGGAAGCGCTCGTCGATGCCCTCGTAGCGCCCACAGAGCAGGACCATGCGCGGCAGCGCCGCCAGTTCACGGACCTTGGCCTGGGTCAACGGCGCCCCCTGCGGGCTGAGGTAGATCACCCTGGCCGGGGTCGGATCGGCATTGCGGATCGCCTGCAGGCAGGCCTGCAGCGGTTCGATCAGCATCACCATGCCCGGGCCACCGCCGAAGGGACGGTCGTCCACCCGGCGGTAGTTGCCTTCGGCGTAATCACGGGGATTCCAGCCGTGAAGGCTGAACAACCCTTTCTCCTGCGCGCGTCCGACCACGCCCAGTCCAGCAGACTGGGCGAGGAACTCGGGGAACAGGGTGATGACGTCGAAACGCATGCTCAGAACTCGGGATCCCAGTCGACCACGACCAGGTTCGCCTCGAAGTCCACCGAAACGACGAAGTCCGGCAGCACGAACGGGATCATCCGCTCGCGGTCGCCACGGACCACCACCACGTCGTTGGCGCCGGTGCTGAACAGGTGCGAGACCTGGCCCAGGGCAACGCCCTCGGTCGTCTTCACGTCCAGGCCTTCCAGGTCGACCCAGTAATATTCATCCGGATTCGGCGGCGGCAGCGCGCTGCGCGGCACATAGATCTCGGTGCCACGCATGGCTTCGACCGCGTCACGGTCCTCGACGCCGGGGAAACGCGCGACCAGGTGCTTGCCGCTGTCGCGACCCCGCACACCTTCAATCGTGGTTTCCACGCCGGACGGACTGCGCACGATCCATGGCTGGTAACGGAAAATGGCGGAACGTGGCTCGGTCCAGGACTCGAGCTTGATCTCGCCGCGCACACCAAAAGCGCCGACAATCCTGCCCAGCAGGATGCGGCGCTCGATATCTTTCATCTGCTTCAACCAGGAGGGCCACGCCGGAGCGTGGCCCGTCAGGATCAGGCCGCAGCGGCCTGGGACTTGGTCGCTTCCTTGATCAGGTTGCGGACCTTGTCGGTCGGCTGGGCGCCGTTCTTGACCCAATGGTCAACGCGGGCCAGATCCAGCTCGATGCGCTTCTCGGCGCCCTGGGCGACCGGGTTGTAGAAGCCAACGCGCTCGATGTTACGGCCGTCGCGCGCGCTGCGCACGTCGGTGACGATGATGTGGTAGAACGGACGCTTCTTGGCGCCGCCGCGGGTCAGTCGAATCTTGACCATGGTGTGTTTTCCTATTGCCCAGTCGCCAGGATGGCGAGGTAAGCGGGCGATTATAGCGGCAGAGCGTGACCGAGCCAACCCCATGCGTCACGGTAGCGCCGGGCCATGCCCGGCGGCCGGCAGGCCATGCATCCGTTCAGGAAAGCGGTTGCCACGGCACGCCGGCCAGTACCGCCCGGCCCTGTTCAGCCAACGCCAGCGAGCCGGTCAGGGCCCGCCCATCAATGCTCTGCAGCGCCCAGAGTCCGCTGGCGTTGCAGGCAAACGCAGCCTGCACTCCATGCAGGGCGCCTGCCGGCAGGGGCCGGCACAGCTGCGGTCCGTTCCAATGCTCACGCAGCAGGGCCTCTGCGGTACCCCGCAGCGCGGCGGCGCGTGGCCAGATCAGCTGGTGCCCATCATGCACGGCCACGTTCCAGGTCGTGCCCTCGCTGACGTGCCCCTGCGTGTCCACGAAAAGCGCGTCGTCAAACCCGTCGGCCATCGCCGCGCGCCGCTGCGCGAACAGGCCGAACGTGCCGACGTGCTTGATCTGCGGCAGCTCCCGCTGCCAGGTGACGCTGCGCACGCGCCGCGGCGCGGACAGCGATACCGGCGCGGATACCGCCACCAGCACATCGACCGCCACGCGGGCCAGTGGATCGCGGAAGTCGAAGTGACGCGAGAACACCGTCACCCGCAGCGAGGCGTCGGCAAGACCGGCCCTCTGCAGCGCCTGCGCCATCCAGCCGCGCACCTGCGCCGTGTCCAGCTCGCTGCCGAACAGTTCACGTGTGGCCTGCAACAGTCGAGCCAGATGCAGGTCCAATCCCTGCACTGCTCCGCCACGCACCTGCAGCGAGGTGAAGTGACCGTAATTCACCAGCGCCGGCAGCAGATCCTCCACCTGCGCCGGCTGGCCGTTGCAGGTCAGCATCATCGCAGCAGCGCCTGCGCCTGTTCCCACATGCCGCGCAGCACGTCGGCGGCCGGCTGGGCCGGCGCCATCCACGCCGCTTGCCCGGCCCAGGCCTGCATCGCCGCCAGCCGGTTCTCGCGTGTGGCCTGCGCGCGCATCGGCCCGGTCAGTCCACGCTGTACCGGGTACGGGCGCGGAGCCGGCGCACCGGCCGCCGCAGCGGCGCGTACATAGGGCGTTGCTAGGCCGCGGCCCAGTCGGCCACTGAACGCGCGCGTCGGCCAGGTATCCTCCGGTTCCGTGATCGCCAGCGCGTCGGCCCAGGCCGGCGCCAGTGCTGCCTCCGGTGTGCGCAGGAACGCGGTGCCGATCTGCACCGCGCTGGCACCCAGCGTCAATGCCGCGGCGATGCCACGCCCGTCGGCGATGCCACCGGCCGCGATCACCGGAATTTGAAGATGGTCCGTAAGCCGCGGCAGCAGTGCGAACAGGCCGACCAACTGGCGTTCGGCCAGCGCCGGATCGAAGGCCCCGCGATGGCCACCGGCTTCAGCCCCCTGTGCCACCACCGCATCGGCCCCGGCGTCCTGTGCAGCCCGCGCTTCGGCCAGCGTGGTGGCACAGGCGATCCAGGCAATGCCGGCGTCCTTCAACCGCTGCACATGCGCGGGGGAAAGCACGCCCATGATGGTCGAGGCCACCGCCGGGCGCGCGGCCAGCAACGCAGCGAACTGGTCCTCGAAATCGGCTGGCGTGGCATCGGCCGCACTGGCCGGCACCTCCGGTCCCCACTGCGCGAGGAAGGCACGGCTGGCGGATTCGGCGACCACGTCGCGCGTCGGCGCCGGGTCCGGCAACCACAGGTTCACCTGCGCCGGGCCGGTGGAGATGGCCCGGAACTCATCCATCCACCGCCCGATATCGGCGGCCGAGGAGAGCACCGCGCCCATTGCGCCCATGCTGCCGGCATTGGCCAGCGCCGCCGACAACGGCACCGGACAGGCACCGGCCATGGGGGCGAGGAGGATCGGAAGCTGCAATGAAAAACGCCGACAGAAGGCGTCGGCGCGTTCAAGAATCGGCGATGCGTTCACGCGACATACCTGCGGGAGAGGTCGCCGCCCAGCATACGCCAGTCGTCACGGTCTGATCCGTAGATCCGACCGTGGAGGTCAGCGCGCCGCCACCGCGTAGCTGCGGACCAGTTGGCTGTCCATTTCCTCGTTGAACTGGAAAGTCACATAGCGTGCGTCGTCGGCGGCGAATTCGACATCAGCCGAGGCACGACCGATCTCGGAGCCCTCAGCGTCCAGTGCCCGCGCAACCAGCTTGCCATTGAAGGCCTTGTCAGCCACCACATACACCGCGGCCTCCTTGGAGCCCATGCCACGGCTCTTGCCCAACGTGATGGTCAGGCCGCGCGCAGCCAGGCCTGGATCGGCCTGCAGCGTCACGTTCATGCGCTTGTCCACGCCTTCACCGAGTCCCGCGACGAAATCCGCCGCCGTACCGCTGATGGCGCTGCCAGCCTTTTGCGAGACGGACGTGTCGTCCTTGCATGCGACCAGCCCAAAGGCCAGCGCGATCACCATGATGGTTCTGTTCATGAACATTCCCTTGTCAGACACGCAGGTAGTCAAGCAATTCGGCAGCGGCCGCGCAAGTGCAGATCCCGACACGCACGCGCCCGCCGGTGAAAATCAACGGAACGGCATGCCGCGGCCACCCATGGCGCCCATCATGCCCTTCATGCTGCGCATCATGCCCTTCATGCCGCCGCCGGCCATTTTGCTCATCATCTTTTCCATCTGCATGTACTGCTTCATGAGCTTGTTGACGTCGGCCGGAGTCACGCCCGAGCCCTTGGCGATGCGCGCGCGGCGCGAGCCGTTGAGCAGGTTCGGGTTGCGCCGTTCCTTCTTGGTCATCGAACTGATGATGGCGATCATGCGTGGCACTTCCTTGCCCTGGCTGACCTGCTGCTTGAGGTGGTCCGGGATGTTGCCCAGGCCCGGCAGCTTGTCCATCAGGCCGCCGATGCCGCCCATGTTCTGCATCTGCTCCAGCTGGTCGCGCATGTCGTTCAGGTCGAACTTCTTGCCCTTGGCGACCTTCTCGGCCAGCTTGGCCGCCTTGTCCTTGTCGACCTGCTGCTCTACCTGCTCGACCAGCGACAGCACATCGCCCATGTCCAGGATGCGGCTGGCGATGCGGTTCGGATGGAACACATCCAGGCCGTCCGGCTTTTCGCTGACACCGACGAACTTGATCGGCTTGCCGGTGATGTAGCGCACACTCAGGGCGGCACCGCCACGGGCGTCACCGTCGGTCTTGGTCAGCACCACGCCGGTCAGCGGCAGCGCATCCCCGAAGGCCTTGGCGGTGTTGGCCGCGTCCTGGCCGGTCATGGCATCGACCACGAACAGGGTCTCGGCCGGGTTGACCGCTGCGTGCAGGGCCTTGATCTCGGCCATCATCGCTTCGTCGATGGCCAGGCGGCCGGCGGTATCGACCAGCAGCACGTCGACGAACGACTTGCGCGCATCGTCGATGGCGGCGCGGACGATGGCTTCCGGCTTCTGGTCGGCGCTGGACGGGAAGAACAGCACGCCGACCTGTTCGGCCAGGGTCTTCAGCTGCTCGATCGCCGCCGGACGGTAGACGTCGGCCGAGACCACCATCACCTTCTTCTTGCGCTTTTCCTTCAGGTGCTTGGCCAGCTTGCCCACGGTCGTGGTCTTGCCGGCGCCCTGCAGGCCCGCCATCAGGATGATGGCCGGCGCCGGCACGTTGAGGTTCAGGTCGCTGGCTTCAGCGCCCATCACCGCGGTCAGCTCGTCGCGGACGACCTTGATCAGCGCCTGGCCGGGGGTCAGCGACTTCAACACTTCCTGGCCAACGGCGCGCACCTTGATGCGCTCGATCAGCGCCTGTACCACCGGCAGCGCGACATCGGCCTCGAGCAGCGCGATGCGGACCTCGCGGGTGGCCTCGCGGATGTTCTCCTCGGTCAGGCGGCCACGGCCGCGCAGGCGCTCGATGGTGCCGGAAAGGCGCTGGGTCAGGGACTCGAACATGCGGTGCGACCTGTCTGAAAACGGGGGAGAATAAGGCACACAGTATAGCCGGTCCGCCCCTGCTCCCGGGCTGCGACACGGCGGCCGTCGCCAGCACCCCGGGGGTATGCGAAACTGCCACGATGACAATCGTTCTCATCGCCGTCCTGCTCTACCTGGCCGCCAGCGTCCTGCTGGTGCGCGCGCTCGGCCGCGATGGTGCCGTAGGTTCGCCCGCCTGGCTGTGGCCGGCGCTGCCAGCCATCGTGCTGCATGGCGGCTATCACGTGATGGTGGCGATGCGCACGAACGGCGGGCCGGACATGCATTTCTTCGCGGCGCTGTCGCTGGTCGGCCTGGGCATGGCCTGGCTGACGTCGCTGGTGGGTGCACGCGGCCGCATGTCCGCGCTGGGCGTGGTGGTGTTTCCGCTCGCGGCACTGTTGCTGCTGGCCTATCACGGCTATGGCCACGAGCCGAGCAAGGTGCTGGGCTGGCGGTTGGCCAGCCATGCCTGGCTGGCCCTGCTGGCCTACGCCACGCTGAGCATCGCGGCATTGCTGGCGATCATGCTGTGGCTGCAGGAACGCGCGCTGCGCCGCCGCGAATTCCGGCCCTGGCTGCGCGCCCTGCCCCCGCTGGCCGATCTGGAAGCGCTGCTGTTCCGGGTCATCGCGGTGGGCTTCGCCCTGCTCACGCTGACCCTGGTCACCGGCGTCCTGTTCGTCGATGACCTGCTTGCACAGAAGCTGGTGCACAAGACCGTACTGAGCGTGCTGTCGTGGATCGTTTTCGGCGTGCTGCTGATCGGCCGCCGCCGCTACGGCTGGCGCGGGGTGAAGGCGGTGCACTGGACATTGACGGCCATGCTGTTGCTGCTGCTGGCCTTCTTCGGCAGCCAGTTCGCGATCGAGCTGGTGTTCGGACACTCCCGTTGATCGGATGACAGGTCCGCCGGGCATCGCCCGGCGGCGCAGAGCAGTGGCGCCGGGCCATGCCCGGCGAGCGAGGCGTGCCTACAGGCCGTACCGCTCGATCACGTCCAGATGCGGCTGGCGATCCTGGTCGCAGGCTTCGGCCAGGCGCAGCCAGCACAGCGGATGTGCCCAGCCGGCGGTGGCCTGCTGCAGGAACCGGTGCAGCGCGAGCGGTGCGTGATCCTGAGGCTGGGCGATGGTGAACAGCAGCCCCGGCAGCGTGCCATCCTCGGCCTCCGGGTCGGTCACGGTGTAGTCGGGACGGCTGTGGGCCCAGATTTTCCAGCCCTGCGCCTCCACCGCCTCGACCAGGGCATTCCAGGCGTCCTCACCCGGATGGGCGCCGTCGATCAGCCAGCTGCGGGCGAAGCCGCCCCGCTCCAGCACATGCACCTGTGCGTAGGTCGGGATGAAGTGCTCGCGTGCCTCCTCGTCTTCCGGTGCCGGATGCACCAGCGCTGCGTCGAACACCACCCAGTCACCCACCTGCTGGGCGCGGTTGGCCGGCGCGTTCTCGACGATGCGGGCGGTCACCGGGCCACTGCGCCGGGCGTAGTACTCCATCGGCTCGCCCTCTTCCTCGCTGCGGATGATCACCCAGCCCCACGGCTCTTCGACCACACCCTCGGTGCTGGACAGTTCCATGCCGATCGCCGCCGCCGACCGCCGCACGGCGTCCCAGTCATGCGCGGCGCTGGCGGCACTCATGTGGTCCCAATGCGCGGCATTGGGCTCCTCCAGCAGTTCGATCAGCTGCGCGTAGCAGGCCTGGGCATCGCTGAAGCGTCCGGTCTCCATGTACATGCGGGCCAGCGTGCCACGCGCGCCATGCGATCCCGGCGACAGCTCCAGCAGTGCCTTTGCGGCCAGCTCCAACGCCGGCCAGTCGGACACCCGGCGCGCGCGCTGCACCTCGCACCAGTGGGCGAACACCGGCACGCTGTCGCGGAAGACATCCGCCAACCGGCGCAGGCCGGCGTCATCGCCCTGTTCGGCCAGCCACCGCATCAGCGTGTAGGCCGCGGCACCATCGTGCTGCGGATGCGCCGCCACGAAGTCCCACAGCAGTGCGCGTGCTTCGGCCTGCGCGCCGCAGGCATTGAGCGCCGAAGCCGCCGTGTCGGCCAACGGCTCATCATCGGGACACTGTGCGTGGGCCTGCAGCAACCATTGCGCCTCCTGCTCGGGATCGCGCGCGTGGTTCTGCTCCCCGCGCGCTTCCAGCCACGCCAGCAGCTCCGTGGCCGGCACCGGCAACGGCGCGACCTCCGGCAGGCTTTCCACGCGTGCAGCCAGGGCGGCCACCAGCGCGGACGCGCCGCGGTCCTGGCGCAGCTGCGGAAGGTGGGCACGGGCCAGGCCCAGCTGCCGCTGCGCCACCCAGCGCGCGCCCCGCTGCAGCGCCAGCTCCAGGCTGAGTGCAGCCACCTCGATCAACAGCCGGTGCGAACCGACGCGGGCGAAATGTTCGATGATGGTGTTGAAGCGCGTACCCAGGTCCCAGGTGTTGCGCGCCGGATCGCGCCGGCACAACGCGGCGGCGGTGTTCGCCCACAGTCTCCAGTAGTTCGGCGTCAGCTCGCTCCACGGCACCATCTGCTGCAGCGCTTCTTCGTCGCGGCCCAGCTGTGCCAGCGCCCAGGCCTTGGACAGGCGGCGCGGCACGGTGCAGTTGGCCGGCTCATACTCGCCCGATGCGACCACCTCGGCCTCCCGCTTTTCGATCAGCGCCAGCGCTTCCTCAGCGCGGCCCAGGCCCAGAAGGATCTTGATCTGCATCTCCGGGAAGCTGTCGAACACCTCCTTGCCGCAGGCCTCGATCGCGTCGGCCTGTGCCTGCAGGTAATCCAGCGCCTCCTGGCCCCGATCGTCGTCCAGCAGCGCGTCCGCCTTCTCGCAGCTCAGGCACTGGAAGCAGGCCCAGCTCGGATCGATGCGTGCCAGGGTCTCGTCGCAGACCTCGACCCGTTCGGGCACCCAGCCGGGGCCGTCGATGTTGCCGTAGCAGGCGGCCAGATCCTGGGTCACGCAGATCGACTGCGGGCACTCCAGGGTGTCCTCGCGATGCGCACGCTCGAACAGCGCGACCGCCTCGCCCAGTGCACTTTCACCTTCGACGCGGTTGCCCACGCGGTTGCGCAGCGCCCAGTGGCCGACGTAGACATCGACCCAGGGATTGTCCAGCGCCTTGCCCAGCGCACGCGCCTCGGGCAACAGCGCATCGACGCGGTCGACCTGCAGCTCGCTGACGTCGTCTGCAAGGCGGTTCAGCAGGTGCGCGTTCTGCGCCTGCCCGGCCTGGCGCAGGTCGCCCTGCAGTTTTTCTACCCAGTTCCAGATGTCCATGAGGGGATTACGTGCTCCTGTCTAGCGAAGGCTGGATGAGAGCGGGCGTCAGCGCAGCATCTGCTGCAGCGCGCCCGCGATGTCGGTGAAGGCTCCATTGAGGTCGGGGCCTGCGGTTGCCGTCGTCCGCGCCAGGGGCCTGCCCTGCGCGGCGACGATGATCTTCAGGGAGCGCAGCAGGCGTGCAGCCGCTTCGGCCTGCGGGTGGCCTTCGCGCTGTGCGCGCAGCAGCGCCTGCACCGCGGTGTTGTCGAGGTTGAGATACAGCCGCGACGGTGCACGCGATTCGATGCGTGCAGTGAACTGGCGGGCCAGCCGCAGCGCGGCCATCGACACACGCTTGTCGTTCTCGTCGTCCTCCAGCCGCTGCTTCAGTTCGGCCTCGCGGTCGGGCACCACCACCACCGGCAGTGCCTCCGGACTGAAGCGCGCCGGCAGCAGCTGCTCACCATCGCCCAACTGCTCACGCAGCCAGGCCAGCTGCGCCTCATCGAGGCTGTCATCGGTACGGAACAGCGCGCGGTTGCCCTGCTCGGTGCCCAGTTCCACCAGGCGCAGGCCCTTGGCCTGGGCCCAGCGACGCAGGAACGGAACCACCGCATAACGATGGCCATGCGCGACCGGCACCCCCATCGCGCGGAACAGCATCTCTTCGAAACCGCCACCGTTGTCGAGGATCACATGCACGGCGCCGCGTGCCGGCAGCGCGCTGGCCGGCAGATCGCCCTGCGAGGTCGGCACGCGCACGTGCTCCACCAGCAGTTCGAACAAGCGGTCATCACACAGCGCCGCGCCCAGCAGCGCTTCGTTGTGGCGGGCCAGCACCCGGCGCCAGGCTTCAGGCTGCTGCCGTGCGACCTCGGCCAGCCCATCGATCAACGCTTCCAGCAGGGCGTGCTGCACGGCGCGGTAATGATCATCGCGCTGCAGATCCTCACGACTGGCGGTGGGCGTCAGCCGCGAGGACTCGATCACGCCACCGATGAAGCCGGCCCAGGGCGGGAGCAGGTCACGTGCATCGTCGTCCAGCAGCATGCCGCGCACGAACACTGACAGATTGCGGTTGTCACTGGTGCCATAGGTGGCGCCATCCTGCACCCACAACAGGCCCGTGGCGTCGCTGACGCCATCGGCGCGCAGCGGCAGGGTGACGATGGGCTCGAAGTCATGCTCGAAACGCGCGGCGAACTGCAGGGACTGCCGGCGCGCCTGCACCGGGTGCAGCGCGACCTCGCCCTGCGCCCGCCACGGCGGCGGCTCCGGATTGATCGCCGAGGTGGCGGCACCGATGAAGATTGGTTCGGACAGCAGCGCGCAGTACCGCCCCAGCACCTCGTGCAGGCGTGCTTCGTTGGCCAGCGGCAGGAAGTCGGGGTGCAGTTCCAGCTCCACTTCGGTTCCGATCTCGCGCGCGGGCACTTCGCTGACCGTGTACTGCTCGGCATTGCTGGACACGTACAGATGGCCGAGTTCCGGCGTCTGGTAGGAGGTGGTGCGAACGCTGACCCGACGCGCCAGCACGAAGGCGGACAGGAAGCCGAGACCGAACATGCCGATCAGGCCATCCTCGTCGGCGCCGCCCTGGCGCAGGCCACGGGTGTAGCCGACACCGACGGTCGCCAGGTAATCGTGGATCTCCTGGCGGGTCAGGCCCGCCCCGGTATCGCTGATGCGCAGCACGCCGGCGGTGGCGTCGACCTGGACGGAGATCCGGGAAGGCACGTCCCTGCCCGGCTGCTCGATGCGACGGCGGATGATCGAGTCATGCGCGTTCTGCACCAGCTCGCGCAGGGCCACCATCGGCGTGGAGTACAGGTGCTTGCCCAGCACCGTCATCAGTCCATTGAGGTCGACGCCCGCACGGCGGATTTCGGCGGCGGGGGCGGTAAGCGCGGGGTCCTGCATGTAATCGTTTACTCCTGGGCGCGGAAAGGCGCCACAGGGCGCCTTCGTCGAGCGGGAAAAACTAGCACAGGGAGGCTGACCGTAGCCGCATCTGACGTCTGCAGCGTCTGGCCCCATGCCCGGCGGTCCTTCGCCGGGGAAGCAGACGCGCGTGGGCCGGCTCAACAGGATCGCGGCCGCCGGCGCGCCTCCGATGGAATCACGCTGCGTCGATCGCCTCGGACAGGCGCTCCACGGCGATCACCTCCATGCCCTTGACCGAGCCGCCCTTAGGCGCATTGGCCTTCGGCACGATCGCACGCCTGAAACCATGGGTGGCCGCCTCGCGCAGCCGGTCCTCACCATTGGGCACCGGGCGGATCTCGCCGGACAGGCCCACTTCGCCGAAGGCGATTGTCTTCTCGGCCAACGGCCGGTCCTGCAGCGACGACAGCACCGCCAGCAGCACCGGGAGGTCGGCGGCCGTCTCCTGCACGCGGATGCCGCCGACGACATTGACGAACACATCCTGGTCGCCCACCAGCACACCGCCGTGCCGGTGCAGCACCGCCAGCAGCATGGCAAGACGGTTCTGCTCCAGGCCTACGGCGACACGGCGCGGGTTCGACAGCGGCGACGCATCGACCAGCGCCTGTACCTCCACCAGCAGTGGACGGGTTCCTTCGCGGGTCACCATCACGCAGCTGCCGGGCTGGTGCGTACTTCCACCGGACAGGAAGATGGCCGACGGATTGGAGACCTCCTTCAGGCCCTTGTCGCCCATGGCGAACACGCCCAGCTCGTTGACCGCGCCGAAACGGTTCTTGAACGCACGCAGCAGCCGGAAGCGGCTGCCGCTTTCACCTTCGAAGTACAGCACCGCATCGACCATGTGTTCCAGCACACGCGGGCCGGCGATGCCACCTTCCTTGGTGACGTGGCCGACCAGGAACACGGCGGTGCCGGTTTCCTTGGCGAAACGCACCAGCCGTGCGGCACTCTCGCGCACCTGGCTGACCGACCCCGGTGCGGCGGTCAGGCTTTCCGTCCACAGCGTCTGCACCGAGTCGGCCACGATCAGGCGCGGGCCGGCCTTGGCCGCGTGCTGGAGGATCGACTCGACGCCGGTTTCAGCGAGCGCGTTGACGCCATCCAGGGGCAGTTCCAGCCGATGCGCGCGACCGGCCACCTGGGCCAAAGACTCCTCGCCGGTGACGTAGAGCACCGGCAGCTCGGCCGCCATCCTGGCGACCGCCTGCAGCAGCAGGGTCGACTTGCCGATGCCGGGATCGCCGCCGACCAGCACCACCGCCCCCTCCACCAGGCCGCCGCCGAGCACGCGGTCGAACTCGCCGATGCCGGTGCTGACCCGGCGATGCTCGGTCTGCTCCACGTCCTTCAGGGCGGTGATCTTCGGCGGATCGACCTTGCCCGCCCAGCCGGCCCGCCGCGATGCCGGCGCCTTGGCCGCCGCCGCGCTTTCCAGGACGATTTCCGACAGCGAATTCCAGGCATTGCACTCGGTGCACTGGCCCTGCCATTTGCTGTACTCGGCGCCGCATTCATTGCAGACGTAGGCGGTGCGGGCTTTTGCCATCTGGGAATTTCCTGCGGCGGGGACGGGCGTGGCAGGATAGCCGAGCCCGGTCGCAGGTGCTGCGACCGCTCAAGTACCGCCCACCTGCGCCGATAGGGGTCGCGGGCGTGCGCCTTGCGGGCGCCCCTCCCTTTCCCACTGGATTCAACATGACTGGAAGTTACAGTCAGAGCCTGGTCGCCATCTCTCTGCTGGTGGCCATTCTTGCTTCGTACACGGCCCTGGACATGGCCGGGCGTGTCGCCAGCGCGCAGGGACGCGTCGCCCGCTGGTGGCTGGCTGGTGGCGCCGCCGCGATGGGCCTGGGCATCTGGTCGATGCACTTCATCGGCATGCTGGCGTTCGATCTGCCGATCCCGATCGGTTACGACCTGGCCATCACCCTCTACTCCCTGGCGGTGTCGATCGCCGCATCGGCCTATGCGCTGTGGCTGGTCTCCCGCCCCAGCCTGCCGCGACGGCGGCTGCTGGCCGGTGCGGTGCTGATGGGCACCGGCATCGCCGCCATGCATTACCTGGGCATGGCCGCCATGCGCATGCAGCCCGGCATCGACTACCACCCAGGATGGTTCGCGACATCGATCGTGGTGGCCATCGGCGCAGCCGGCGCTGCGCTGTGGATCGCCTTCCGCCTGCGCACCGAGCAGCGCAACACGCTGCGCCTGCGCCTGCTCGCCTCGCTGGTGATGGGGCTGGCCATCGTCGGCATGCATTACACCGGCATGGCGGCCGCACGCTTTGCGGACGGCAGCATCTGCGGTGCCGTGGTCAGTGGCGGCATCGATGCCCGCTGGCTGGCGGTACTGGTCATCGTCACCACCGTGGCGACGCTTGGCATTGCGCTGGTGGCCTCCCTGTTCGATCGCCAGATGCGGGTCCGTACCGGGCTGCTGGCCGATTCGCTGGCGCACGCCAACAACCGGCTGATCCAGGCCGCGCTGCACGACCCGCTGACCCAGCTGCCCAACCGCATGCTGCTGCAGGACCGCATCGAACAGGCCATCGAGAAAGCCTGCCGGCACCAGCACGCGGTGGCCGTGATGTTCTGCGATCTTGACGGATTCAAGGCGGTCAACGACGCCTACGGTCATCAACTGGGTGATCGCCTGCTGGTCGCCGTCGCGCAACGCATCGGCGGCCTGCTGCGACCGCAGGACACCTTCGCGCGCCTGGGCGGGGACGAATTCGTGATCGTGCTGGCGATCGACATCCCGGATGACGCCGTGGTCGTCGCAGAGCGCATCATCGCCGCGGCCAGCGAGCCTTTCATTCTCGACGCGGCCGAGCTGCAGGTCAGCGCCAGCCTCGGCATCGCCCTGTACCCGGACGACGCCGGCAACGAACGCGAGCTGATGGCCCACGCCGATGCAGCCATGTACCACACCAAGGACACTGGCCGGAACGGCTACACGTTCTTCACTCCCTCGATGCAGCTCAGTGCAAACCGCCAGCTGCGGCTGCTGCAGGATCTGCGCAAGGCCATCGCCCGGGACGAACTGGTGCTGCACTACCAGCCGAAATTTCCCGCCGCCGATGCCCCCGCCAGCGGCGCCGAAGCGCTGCTGCGCTGGCAGCACCCGGAACTGGGCCTGCTGGCACCGGACGTGTTCATCCCGATCGCCGAGCGCAGCGGGCTGATCCTGCCGATCGGTGACTGGGTGCTGGATCGCGCCTGCGCCCAGCTGCGTGCGTGGCATGATGCCGGCCATCGCGGCTGGACGATGGCGGTCAACCTGTCTCCCCTGCAGTTCGCCTCGCCGACGCTGCTGGCCAGCGTGCGTGCGGCGCTGGAACGACACGCCATCGATCCGCCTCTGCTGACGCTTGAGATCACCGAAACGACTGCGATGAAGAATGTCGACGCGAGCCTGGCGATTCTCAACGATCTCACCGCGATGGGCGTGCACATCGCCATCGACGATTTCGGCACCGGCTATTCCAGCCTGCTCTACCTCAAGCGCATGCCGGCCACCGAGCTGAAGATCGACCGGGCCTTCGTGCACGACCTGGAACGCAATGCCGAAGACGCCGCGATCGTCTCCTCGATCATCGCCCTGGGCCGTACGCTGCAGTTGCAGGTGGTGGCCGAGGGCGTGGAGACCCAGGCCCAGCGCGAGTACCTGAGCGAACTGGGCTGCGACCAGCTGCAGGGCTACCACCTGGGTCGGCCGATGGATGCCGAGGAGTTCCTGCGCAAGGTGGGGTGAGGCTGCGCAAGGTGGGGTGAGGCCCGGCGTGCGAGTTCGGAGCCCTCGCCTGCGACATGGGATCCGACCCCATCCACCCGACAACAGAAAGGCCGCCCGGGGGCGGCCTTTCTGCGTGGCAACGTCGCGGGGACGTCAGTGCATCATATGCACGTTCATGTTGTGCATGACCCACAGGGTGCCGACCACGATGATGCCGATCACCACGATGGTGAAGGCAGCAGCGTTGACGTTCCAGCGGCTCTCCGAGGAGCGGTCCAGGTGCAGGAAGAACACCAGGTGGACCAGCATCTGCAGCACGGCGGTGATCGCGATCACCACACCGTTGACGGTGCGGGAGAAGTCGCCCGACATCACCATCCAGAACGGGATGACGGTCAGCACCACTGCCAGCACGAAGCCGATCAGGTACGACTTCACGCTGCCGTGGCTTTCGCCACCGGTGCCATGATCGTGTGCGTGGTTGTCATGTGCCATTACAGCGCTCCATTGAGGTAGACGACGGAGAACACGCCGATCCAGATCAGGTCCAGGAAGTGCCAGAACAGGCTCAGGCACGCCATGCGGGTCTTGTTGGTCGGGGTCAGGCCGTACTTCTTCAGCTGCACGAACATCACCAGCAGCCACAGCAGGCCGGCGCTGACGTGCAGGCCGTGGGTACCGACCAGGGCGAAGAACGCCGACAGGAAGGCACTGCGGTCCGGACCATAGCCCTGGTGGATCAGGTGCTGGAATTCCCACACTTCCATGCACATGAAGCCGAAGCCCAGCAGCCAGGTGATTGCCAGCCACAGGTACATCTGACCCACCTGCTTGCGGTGCAGGGCGATCATGCCCAGACCGAAGGTCAGCGAGGAGGTCAGCAGCAGCGCGGTTTCCCAGGCCACGAACGACAGTTCGAACAGGTCCTTCGGACCGGGGCCACCATCGGTGCCGCCGGCCAGCACCACATAGGTGGCGAACAGCGACGCGAAGATGAGGCAGTCGCTCATCAGGTACACCCAGAAACCGAAGACGGTGTTGCCGCCGGTGTCGTGATGCTCGTGGTCGTCATGGCCATGGGCCGCCGCATGCGCGGCGTGCCCGTGGCTCAGGGTCGAGGTATTGGTGCTCATGCCTTCAGCTCCGACTTCACCAGGCCCTGGGCTTCCAGGTGCTTGCGGTGTTCGTTCTCGATGCGTTCCACCTCGGCGGCCGGGACCCAGTAGTCCACGTCCTGGTCGAAGGTGCGGTAGATGAACGTGGCGATCATGCCGACGAAGCCGACGATGGCCAGCCACCAGATGTGCCAGATCATCGCGAAGCCGAACACCAGGCTGAAGGCACCTATGACAACACCCGTGCCGGTATTGCGCGGCATGTGGATGTCGGTGTACTTCGCCGGCTTCGGCCAGGCCTCACCGCGCTGCTTGCGCTCCCAGAAATCGTCCAGCTCGGTGACGTCCGGCAGCGTGGCGAAGTTGTAGAACGCCGGCGGCGAAGAGGTTTCCCACTCCAGCGTACGGGCATCCCACGGATCGCCGGTCAGGTCGACGGTCTTCTTGCGGTCGCGGATCGACACGGCCACCTGGATGATCTGGCACAGGATGCCGGCACCGACGATGAAGGCACCTGCAGCAGCAACCAGCAGCAGCGGCTCATAGGCCGGATTGACCGTGCTCTGCAGGCGACGGGTCATGCCCATGAAGCCCAGCACGTACATCGGCATGAAGGTCACGTAGAAGCCGATGAACCAGCACCAGAACGCGCACTTGCCCCAGAACTCGTTGAGGCGGAAGCCGAACATCTTCGGCCACCAGTAGGTGATGCCCGCGAACATGCCGAACACCACGCCGCCGATGATCACGTTATGGAAGTGCGCGATCAGGAACAGGCTGTTGTGCAGCACGAAATCGATGGCCGGGATGGCCAGCATCACGCCGGTCATGCCGCCGATGGTGAAGGTGACCATGAAGCCGATCGTCCACAGCACCGGCGTGGTGAACTGCACGCGGCCGCGGAACATGGTGAACAGCCAGTTGAAGATCTTCACGCCCGTGGGAATGGAGATGATCATCGTCGTGATGCCGAAGAAGGCATTGACGTTGGCACCCGAACCCATGGTGAAGAAGTGGTGCAGCCACACGATGAACGACAGCACGCCGATGCAGGCGGTGGCGTAGACCATGCCCTTGTAACCGAACAGGGCCTTGCGCGAATACGTGGCGATCACTTCCGAGAACACGCCGAACGCCGGCAGGACCAGGATGTACACCTCCGGGTGGCCCCAGATCCAGATCAGGTTGATGTACAGCATGGCGTTGCCGCCACCGTCATTGGTGAAGAAGTGCGTACCCAGGTAACGGTCCAGGGTCAGCAGCACCAGGGTGATGGTCAGCACCGGGAAGGCAGCGACGATCAGCACGTTGGTCACCAGGGCGGTCCAGGTGAACACCGGCATCTGCATCAGCTTCATGCTCGGCGTGCGCATCTTGAGGATGGTGATGAAGAAGTTGATACCACTCAGCGTGGTACCCAGACCCGCCACCTGTAGACCCCAGATGTAGTAGTCCATGCCTACGCTTGGACTGTATTCGATCCCCGACAAGGGCGGGAATGCCAGCCAGCCGGTGGCGGCGAACTCACCGATCCACAGCGACAGCATGATCAGCACCGCACCGGCGACGAACAGCCAGAAGCTGAGCGAGTTGACGAACGGGAACGCGACGTCGCGCGCACCGATCTGCAGCGGCACGGCCAGATTCATCAGGCCGGTGATCAACGGCATCGCCACGAAGAAGATCATGATTACGCCGTGGGCGGTGAAGATCTGGTCGTAGTGGTGCGGCGGCAGGTAACCCTCGGAGCCACCGACGGCGATGGCCTGCTGGGTGCGCATCATGATCGCGTCGGAGAAACCGCGCAGCAGCATGACGAAGGCGACGATGAGGTACATCACGCCGATCTTCTTGTGATCCACCGAGGTGAACCACTCCTTCCACAGATAGCCCCACAGCTTGAACTTGGTGATCAGGGCGACGACGCCCAGGCCACCCAGCACCGCACCGACCAGTGTGGTCAGCACGATCGGATCGTGGGGGATCGACTCAAGAGAGAGTTTTCCCAGCATGTTCATTCTCCCGAGCCCGCATGACCGGCGTGGCCGGCGTGCTCGTGTTCAGTGGCATCCAGGTTTTCCCCGGACTCCTTGGACTTGTGCTCTTCGCTCGGGGCGTGGCCTTCGTGCCCTTCATGGCTGGCAGCATCGGCGGCAGCGGCGCCCGCATGGGCGTGCTTCATGCCGTAGTGCTTGTTGTCGCCCATGTGCTTGGCGATGACCCAGTCGAACAGGCCCTCCTCGGACCGGCCGTAGTAGGTCACCGGATACCACTCGGCATTGCGCGCTTCACCCAGGGCCTTGAACGAGGCCTTGTCCAGCGTCTGCTCACCGGCGCGGACCTGGTCCAGCCACTGGCGGTACTCGGCATCGGTGACCGAATAGGCAGTGAAGTGCATCTTGGCGAAGCCCGCACCGCTGTAGTGCGAGGACATGCCCGGGAATTCACCGGTTTCGTTGGCGATCAGGTGGAGCTTGGTCTCCATCGCCGCCATCGAATAGATCATGCTGCCCAGGTGCGGGATGAAGAAGGCATTCATCACCGTGTCGGAGGTGATCTTGAAGTTCAGCGGAGTGTTGACCGGGAACTTGATCTCGTTGACGACCGCGATCTTCTCTTCCGGATAGATGAACAGCCACTTCCAGTCCAGCGAGATCGCCTCGATGGTGACCGGCTTGACGTCCGATTCCAGCGGCTTGTACGGATCCAGCGCGTGCGAGGAGCGCCAGGTCAGCACGGCCAGCACCAGCACGATCATGCAGGGGATCGACCACACCACCACCTCGATCGCCGTCGAGTGCGACCACTTCGGCTCGTAACGGGCCTTGGTGTTGGAAGCGCGGTACTTCCACGCGAAGGTCAGGGTCATGATGATGACCGGGATGACGACCAGCAGCATGAGCACGGTGGCCGTGATCAGCAGGGTCTTCTCATCCTGGCCGATCTGGCCCTTCGGACTGAGGATGGCCACGGCATCGCAGCCGGTGAGCATCACCAGCACTGCGAGCAGCAGGCCCGGGCGCAACCAGCGCCCAAGGGTTTTCAACGGAATCATCGGTCGATCCAATTGCGAGGGAATGCCGTTCCCCGTCCTGCCCGCTCCGGCCAAAGCCGGTCCCACCCGTCCGGAGACAGGCAGGGAGGTGGGGTCGAGTCAGCCTTGCAATTTTAGGCCGTCACCCACCATTTAAGAAAGGCATTGACAATGATCCTCCGCAGGAAAGGCCCCATTCTGGCTGCGACACGTTGTCGCACCGTGCGCGCAGTGGGGCGCGGAGCATCGCAGCCGCAGGTGTCGCCACGCCGGAATCCCTCGTTCGGCAAAGTCGAATGAACGCATTCAGGAACTGTGGCATGCTGACGCGCGTGCGATGCTGTCCGTCTACTGGAGATCTCCAATGGGCAAAGTCGATTTCAAGACGCTTGACCGCACCCTGTACCGGGCGCCGACCGGCGACTTCGTCCTGCTCCAAGTGCCCTCCCTGCCGTTCGTGATGGTTGACGGCCGCGGCGACCCCAACACGGCAATCGCCTACGCCGAGGCCGTACGCTGGCTTTACTCCGTCAGCTATGCGTTGAAGTTCGCCCTCAAGGCGGTGGGACAGGACCATGTGGTTGCGCCGCTGGAGGGGCTCTGGAGCGCTGAGGATCCGGGCAGCTTCGTCGCCCGCCGCAAGGACGAATGGACCTGGACCCTGATGATCCGCACCCCGGATGCCGTCGACACGCCGCGGTTCGCTGCAGCAACGGAGAAGGTGAGGGCGAAGCTCGGTGCGCCACCCTCCAGCCTGCGCCTGCAGCGGCTGGAGGAGGGTCTCTGCCTGCAAACGCTGCACGTGGGCCCCTATGAGGATGAAGGCCCGACACTCGCGAGGCTGCACCAGGAGGTGATGCCATCGCTGGGCTACACGTTTGCCGGCCCGCACCATGAGATCTATCTGAGCGACCCACGGAAGACCGCTCCTTCGCGACTCAAGACACTCCTGCGCCAACCTGTGCGGGCGGTAGAGGCGGATCAGCCGCCGGTGGACGTCCCCGCCCGGCGGGCGAGGACGTCCTCCCTGCATCAGAACCGGTAACCCAGCCCCAGCTGCACACCATTCTGCAGCTGGCCGTCGCGGCGCTCGCCCACATAGTCGACCATCACCGACAGCCGCTCGCTGGCCCGGCTGGTCACACCCAGGTTCCAGCTCAGCACCTGTTCGCCCACCGTCTGGCTGTTGCTGCCGAACACCAGATCCGGCGCCGCCGCAAAGCCGGTGCTGTAGCGGGCCTGCGTATCCCCCAGCTCCTTCTGCCACACCACCCGCGCCCGCGGGGTGATGCGCTCGCCGTTGTTGCCCTCGAAGGTCTTGAACAGCTGCAGGCCCGCACCGACCCGGATGCTCTCCAGGCTGCCGCCACGCCCGGCCAGCGCCGCCACGCCCTGCCCTTCGTTGAACCGCGTCGCGGAGGTGCGCGCATAGTCCACCACCGGCAGCAGCGGCTGGATCACCACGCCCTTGCCGCTGGTGAAGGAGAACGCATGTTCCACCCGCGCGGAGATCGCATCGTTGCTGTACTTCGCACGCAGCGGGTCCTGCAGGCCCTCGATGCCGGCGATGCTGCGCCGGGTGTCGTGGCGCAGGTCGGTGTAGCGCACTGCCGCGGACAGATAACCGCGCGCGTAGATCGCGTCCAGATAACCGCCCACATCCAGCGCACGCACGTCGCCGGTGAAGCGGGAGGCGCCACGGGCCTTGGTCGACATGTCCGCGGCCGCCACGCTCACGCCCAGGCCGACACGGTCATCGGCCAGGCGCGCATCGGCACCGACCACGATGCCGCCCACGGTATGGCTCATCCCGGCCACGCCGGCATCGGCATCGATGCGGCCATGGCTGGCGAAGCCACGTGCCCACAGACCGTGGCCACGCTGGCCATCACCGCTGGCCCCCGCACCTGCTGCCGTCGGCTCGACCAGATGCATTGCCAGCTGGTTGAACAGGGTGCCATGGCGCGTGCCCGGCTGTGCCGACATCGACTGCGCGACCTGCGCGGCCAGGCCATCGGCATCGCCACCGGCACTGCGCATCGCCGCCTGATGCTGCTGGACCACGTTGCCGATGCTGCCCAGCAGGGCGTTGTCGGCCAGGCGCAGGGTGGCGTGCGCATCGCCACGCAGCGCACCGGCCTGCTGCGCGACCACGTCGCGGTCGGCAAACTGCAGTGCACCCAGCAGCGGATCCAGCGCCGACGCCGGCTGCGACGCGGCCGTCCTCAATGCCTGGCCGAGGCCCGCGCCCGACGCCACGTTGGCGAACGGAGACACGTCATCGAAAGCCGGATTGGCGACCGCCCAGATGCCGTCACCGGTCTGCACGATGTTGAACGTGAGCAGCGAGTTCTCGCGCGGATGGAACCTGCGCTGTGCCGTGTCGGCACTGGTCAGATCGGCGCTGTAGCCCGAGCCGTCCTGCCGCTCGGCACGGGTGAAGGCGACCTGTCCGGCCTGCAGCTGCGGCACGCTGGCATCGAACTCGCTGTCACTGTCGTTCAACAGCGCGGTGGTCAGCTCGTTGCCTTCCTTGCTGCCATAGATACGTCCCTGTACCAGCGGGATCGAAAGATCCTGGCGGTAGTAGCCCGGTGCGATATCCAGCGCGAGCTTGCCGACCGTGCCGCCGATCAGGAAGCCCGGCGCAGTGGTGGCCGCCCCGTTTCCGCAATAGTAGTAGCTGCCCTGGCTGTCGCAGCGATGGACTTCGAATGCGTCCAGTACAAGGCCCGCCTGGCGCGTTTCCGGCGTGATGTCGAACAGCAGCCGGCCGGCATTGGGATAGGCGAAGCTGACATAGCCGTTGACCGTCAACGTGCCGCCCTGCGGATGAAGATCGCCACCGGCCACCCTCACCCGCGCCACCTGCGGAACATTCCAGGGGAAGTCGGGATAGTCCGGGTCCCCGACATAGGCCGTCGCGCCGATGGTTCCATGCCCCTTCAGTGCGGCCCCTGGATCCAGCGTCACGACGGCCGTGGAGATTCGACCACCGGCCATCGCCACCTCACCTCCACGCCGGACCAGCAGCGTATCGCTGTTGTCCAGTTCGCCGGTCGAGGCGAGGGACAGCGAACCGTCCACGATCGTGCTCCCGGCCTTCAGCAGACCGTCCCTCACATCGACGGCACCGTTGCGTCCTATCACGCTGTTGCCGGTAAGCAGGCTGCTCTGCGCTGTGATGTCCAGCCTCCCCGAGTCCACCCACAGAATCGACGCACCGCTGTCTTCCGTCGCGGACCAGTGGGCGCCTGCGGTGAGTTTGATCACGCCAAAGGCATCGCCGCCGACGACCTTGTCCACATCCACATCGCGCACATAGGAGAACTGCGCGGGATCGAATGCCGGATTGATGTTTCCGCTCACCTGCTTGCCATCGATGATCAGGACATCGTTGGTCGTTGCATAGTCCATCGAGGTCGCCACCCTGTCGCTGAACAGCGTCACGTCCGGATAGGCCGTGCAGCCACCGTCCTCGCTGGTGTCGCGCGTCGGGCAGAAGCGGGTCGCGATGGCCATCGTGGCCGGATCGAAATAGCGCAGGAAGCCGGAGCTTTCCGTCAGTTCGTAGTGGGCCTGGGTGATCCGGCCTTCAATGACGGCAAAGTCCCTGGCGCCAAACATGTCCCGGTAGTACTGGATGTACTTCTCCTGGCCCGGGTACGGCGTGGGAACACCATCCCGGGCTTCGCCATGAATCCCCAGCACGGTCATGTCGTAACCGTCATACACCGGCAGGGCGAAGCGGGTGATCCGACGATTGACACCGGCGACGAACGCATCGGCACACGCCGAGTAGCAACCACCGTCCAGCACGGTATCCAGGCCATTGCGGCGGATGACCTCGCCCATGCCAACGCCACCGCTGGCAGCACCACCGGGTGAATTGCGGAAGACGATCTGGCGGATGGTCCGTCCCTGCCGGTTCGCCGCGCTGAGAATGCGCTCCAAGGTCCTGGGATCGCTGCTCTCGACGCCGCCGGAGTAGTAGATCGTGTCGCCGTTCAGATGGAAGGTGCTTGCCTGCGCATCGAGCGTGGAGAGTCCCGCCATCAGAGCGAACGACATCGCCATGCTCAGCCTGGACCGGGAAG
This sequence comes from Stenotrophomonas genospecies 5, assembly GCF_054473825.1. NCBI lineage: Bacteria > Pseudomonadati > Pseudomonadota > Gammaproteobacteria > Lysobacterales > Lysobacteraceae > Stenotrophomonas > Stenotrophomonas genospecies 5. The sequence continues at coordinate 12,690 of NZ_JBTMUW010000001.1, read as the reverse complement.
TGAGGGGGGAGATCGACGAGTTCGACATGCGGGTTACCTGTGTTCGAGAGAGTGCCGCCCCGCCAACGCCCCTGTCGATGCAGGGCCACTGGACGTCGCAGTGCCATCCGTCGCGCCTGTGGCCGACGACAGGAAGCACTAACGGCCGAAGGTCGCCCTCACCCCCAGTCGGGCGGCGAATCGCGCCACCTGCCCTCGCATTCCGCCGGGCATGGCCCGGCGCCACCAGACACAAAAAAGCCCCGACCAGGGCCGGGGCTTTTCATCAAACATGGTGCCGGAAACAGGAGTCGAACCTGCGACCAGTTGATTATGATTCTAAATGAACGAATCCTCAGTCGCTGGATGCACGAGTTTGATCAGCGATAGAGCTGACGAAATCGATGATCTCCTCGATCTCGACGCCTCGTTGATTAGGCTCATCGTCCGATCCCAAACCCGTCTCCGAGAGCTCTTGCAGCAATACATCGATCAGCAACTCTCGGTCACGCTCGAGCAGATGTTTGACTCCTTCTTCAGGCAACTTAAAGCTGTGCCTCGCTGCGATTTCGGCCAACAGCGAATTCAGATGGGAGGAGATGGACTGTGTCATTTTACTTCACCCTCGGGTCTCTCAACCCATCACTATTTTTTGGAATCGCAGTTATGACCTTCCCTTCACCATTCAGGACCACCCTCGCATCCTTCCCGGTGTAGGCAGTCTTGCCACCGGCCTGCTCGGCGACCTTCACAGGTTCTTTTACTGCCGATAGTATGGCCCTTGGGGAGACACCTCTGCCCCCATCGCGGGAGATTGCCTGATTCAACCCATGCTTCGTGTAACCAGTGATCTTTCCCGCCAGCGCGCCTGACGTACCCGTAACGCCAGCAGCTCCTGCACCAATTTCGGCTGCAGTGGCAACTGCTGCTGGATTTGCCATCGCAGATAGACCTACCTCTGCCAGCACTGGAGCGGCCAGAACTGCAGTCAATGCAACGCCAATTGCCGGCCCGAGTCTGTCGTTGGGATTCCTTGGCGGTGGAGTCACCGGCTGCCCATTCGTGGCGTCGTTGACTACCTTGAAGGCTGCACCGCTCTCCCGCCCATCAGGATCCGTGAATCTGTAAGGATTGCCGTTCGCATACCGGTACCGGTTGAACTGCCCAATCGGCTGCTCATACGCCGTCACCGGATCCACCGACAGGAACACCCCAAGCTGCGGGTCCATGTACCGCTGCTGCATGTAGCTCAGTCCGGTCGACGAATCGCTCACATGCCCCGTGTACCCAGGCCCATCGCCGACCTGCCCGCCCACCACCGCCCCGTATGGCTCGTAGACATGGCGCTTGATGACGCTGCCGTTGGCATCGCTCTCGGCCACGACCGAGCCGAGGACATCAGTGTGGACGTAGGTGACCGTCTGTGCAGCGGCATCGAACACCAGCGCCACGACGGCAAGCAACAACAACAGACAGATGCGCCTGATCATCCCGGACATGGTGTGCTCTCCGTTCAGAGGGGCGGATCGCCCGGGTTTTCCGGCTTCGGATCCCGCTCAACCGTGGGCTCGAAAGGTGACGACCAGCCTGAGCAGCCAGCGGCATTGCATGCCCGCACTACATAGGGACTGGTGCAGTATGCAATCGAGTAGCTCTCCCCCTGGATCTCGTTGAGTGGCCCGGAATACATCTGGCCATACACGGTCGTGCCATCGCCTGCATGGAGTTCGTACCGCTCCGCACCGCTCGAGGCAGTCCAGCTGACACTGCAGTTTGCGAACTCGCTGTCGTGCGGTCCGGCGTAGTACCAGTGATGATGTGCATAGGTGATCGTAGGGGTCGACGGCGGACGTATCACATTGACCGTCCTTGTCGCAGACCAGGCACTACACCCGCTGCTGTTGCATGCGGACGCGCGATAGGCATAGCTGCCGGGTGCGCCGGGATTCAACGAAGCGCTTGTACCGGAGTGATCGCCAGCTCCCGCCCACGCAGCGCCGTTCACGCTCTGCTGCAAACTGTAGCGTGTCGCGCCGGTCACCGCTGACCAGCTGACCGTATATGCCGCCGTCGCCGAGGCCGGAGCATTGAGCGTTGGAGCGCTCTGAGGCGGGAGCAGAACCGTGACCATGCCAGTGCTGGAATAGCCGCTGCAGCCGCCCGTATTACAGGCTCTTACCCGGAACGAGTAGCTGCCATTAGCCCGTCCGCTGACCGAGATACTGGTACCTGCGCCGCTCAGGATCTGCGACCACGCCCCGGATGTCAGCTCCTCCAGTCGGTACTCGGTTGTCGCGGCAACCGTCGTCCATGTGACAGTAAAACCGCCATTCGTACTGGATGCAGGCACAGCCAAAGCCGGCGCAGCGGATGGAGGCAGGACCACGACCGTTTTGACCGTTGCAGAGTAGTTTCCACAGCCACTGGCGTTGCAGGCCCGGGCGCGGTACTCATATGAACCGCTTGGCTTGCCACTGACTGCCTTGCTGAGTGCGGAAGCATCCTGCACGTTGGCCCATGCTCCTCCCGCAATACGCTCTTCAAGCTGATAGGACGATGCTGTGGGAACCGACAGCCAGCTCACCGTCCAAGCTCCCGAGCTATTGGTAGCGGGAGCCGTTACGGCGGGCGCGGCGGGCACCAGCAGCACGATGATCGCCTTCTCGGCTGACCAGGCGCTACAGCCACCGGCGTTGCAGGCCTGAACCCGATAGCTCCAGGTGCCGGAAGTCTTTCCGGAAACACTGCGCTGCGTCGCTCCTTCCGCCTGCAACTCCTTCCAGGTTCCAGTCCCCAGCCTTTCCTCCAGCCGATACTCCACAGCGCCGGCAACGCTGCTCCAGCTCACAGGGAATGCTCCGGTGGTGCTGTTTCCGGCCAGTGAAATGGTCGGCGCCCCTGCCGGCGGCAGGAGCACCGTGGTCGAAACGATGTTTGACCAGGGTCCACAACCTGCAGAGTTGCATGCGCGCACCTGGTAGCCGTAACTGCCCGTGGCTTTGCCGCTGATCGCCGCGGACGTCCCAGAAGTACTGGCCAGATTGGTCCAGGCCGCCGTCCCAAGCCGCTCCCTGGGTTCGTACAGGACGCTGCCCGCCACTGGCGTCCAGCTTACGGTGAAGGCACCGGAATAGCTGCTGGCAGGCGCAGTGACAGTTGGCGCGGTGTCCGTCGGGTAGATCACGGTCATCGCCTGCGTGGCCGAATAGGGCCCACATCCAGACACATTGCAGGCCCGCGCTCGATAACTGTAGTTACCGGCCGCCCTTCCACTCAATGTGACACTCAGGGCTGCGGCGTCGTGTACAACAACCCACGCTCCGTTGCCGGCCTGTTCCTCGACAACGTAGCGGCTTGCATCCGCCACGGCCGACCAGCTTATGGTGTGGGTGCCACTGAGACCGACCGCTGGCAGCGCCAACGAAGGTGCCACTGCCGGCACCGGAACATGGTTGACGACGACGGAGCCGCTCCAATCCCCGCACCCGCTTCCCTGACAGGCTCGGACTTGATAGTGGCGTGGACCTTTAGCAACCCCCGAGACAGCGAAGGAAAGCGCACTACCTGCGTAGGCGCTGCTCCAGGATGCACCCGAACTGCTGGACGCACGGAGCTCATAACGATTCGCGTTTCCGATCGAACTCCAGCTGACCGTGTAACTTCCGGTTGCTACAGTGGCTGGGGCAGTGAGGACAGGAGCTACAAGAACAACCGCCGTTTCCACCTGCGCAATCAGATGGCTGCCCAGACTCACGTACTCAAGCTCCTTTCCGGTGCGCTTGTTGTGCTGTCGACGCAGCACTCCATCATTGCCGTAGAAGGAGAGGATGTCTCCGGCCGAGGCGTTGTAACTGCCTACTCGTCGCCCGTGAGCATCGTATGCATAGGTCTCGCGGCCGCCAACGTTACGCAGGCGATTGCCGAGATCAAAACGGAACACCTCACCATTCTTCATGGCAAGGTTGCCCTGCACGTCGTAGTCGAGGCCGATGATGGCACTCCCGTCATCCTGATTCACGGTCGTCATGCGGTTACGTGCGTCGTACCAGTAATTGTGCTGCTTGATGCCGCCCAGCTTGGCACTGCGCAGGTTGTCCAGAACGTCGTACGTGAAGCGATAGATTTTGTCGCCACCGAAGGAGGCCGAGCTGGCCTGCGTCAGGCGATCGGAGGCGTCATACTGCATCTGCCGCGACTTGGTTGCTTCGATCGCGTCCGTGATGCTGGCAACGTTGCCGTTCTTGTCGTAGGCGATGCTGGTGTCCAGAACTCCAGAATCGATCGCACGGGACGGCAGTCCGCGAGTGTTCTGGGCCATGCTGTGGGCGATGCCATTGCCGTAGCTGAAAGCCCGCAGCGCGCCATTGGGATAGTAGGCAACGCCGGTGGCAAAGGTCCCAACCCGGGTTGGTTGACCGAGCGCGTTTGGAGCCAGCGCCACCTGCAGACCACTGGGATACTGCAGACTGGCCAAGGCACCATTGGCGTCGTAGCCATAGCCCATCGCCCAGATTCCCGACCCCGACTGCTGCAGGGTTTCGCTGATGATCAATCCTCGCTTGGCGTAGTCATAGGTATTGATGACCTGCCTTCCGTCCGGATTGCCGGTTACCACCTGCGTCGGAAGACCGGCGCCGTTGTATGACCACACCTGGTCACCACTACCGTCGGCGAAGATGAGCTGTTTCAGCCGATTGCGAGCATCGTAGGTGCGATCGACACGGCGGCCTGAGGCTTGCGCTGCAGCCGAATCACAGGTGTTGGTCGCATTCTGAGTCAGCCCGGCCGCGGACCATGCAAGATTTCCGGCTGCGTCGTAGCCCATGGCCGTCGCGCCAGTTTCGGGCTCGACACTCTTGCAGAGCTCCTGCTGGGGGTTGTAAACGTAGGAACGCGTAACCGACACGCCGCTGGTTGCGTTTCGGCGCTTGATGGATGTCGGCTTTCCGAACAGGTCACGCCCGATGTCGGTGAAAGCGCCACCCGGGTGCTCAATTGCTACCGCCTGATCATAGGATGGCGTGTCGTAGACTCGATGCTGGGTAATAGTTGATTGCCCGCGCGCATCAGTGACACGTACACGCATGCCTGACTGATAGGTCGTCAAGGTGGTCAACAGACCCTGTTCGCTATCGATTGAACTTGACGTTGGCCGTCCCAGCGCGTCGAACTCGCTCCACTGACCGGTGCTTGGACTAGCCCCCGCAGCTGGATAAGACTGGAACGTCGTGCGACCCGCATGGTCATACGTGAATCGTTGATAGCGCCCGGTCGCGGAGGGGCTGTTCGCATCCTGCTCAAGGGTCAATGCAGGGCGCCACATCGCATCGAACCACGTCACCTTGTTGCGGTTTCCGGTACTTGTCGTCAGTCGCCAGTGGCCACCCGCCATTCCATGCTCGACAGCGTCGACCCGCTCGAAGACCTGGGTAGTCGGGCTCCACGCCACGGTGTCGCCCACCGCAAATGCCTTGCGTGTCTGCCTGCCCATCGCGTCATAGTCGAAGCTCGTCTGGTAGCCCAGCTCGTTGGTGACCGAGCGTATCCACCCATTGTCGTCGACACTTGCCGACATCGATGTGCCATCCGCGAAGCCTATCGCCTGTGGGATACCGCGCTTCCAGCTACTCAGTGTCGTGCTGTTGCCACGACCATCGGCAAAGCTGGCCACAGTGCCATCAGCATGGTAACTCAGCGTTTGAAGAAGCTTGCCGAACCGCCGCTGTTCGGTAGGCATGGCCTTTGCGTTGTAGACCGTCTGGACTTCAACCAGACCGGTATTGTCGTTGGTCTGACTGGATACCTGGCCAAGGATCCAGGCACTGGTGTCATTGTAGTAGCCGGTAGTATCAGTGCGACTGGCGCCTTGTGAACTGCTCCGCGTAACGCGCGATGGCCGGCCATAGCTGTCAAAGGCGTCCACGTGCCAGGTCATCGTTACGCCATCGCGTCGGATCTGCCGCGTCCGCAGGGGACGGACGAGCGCTGACGTCCCATCGAATCCGCCCCACGCCCAACCGTACCGGTCGGGGAACGGAAATGATGCCGCCTCAGCAGAAGAAACGTAACTGAGTTCCTCCGTCTCCAGCACCACACCAGATGCGGCCACCGTCTTGCGCCCGAGCAGTTTTCCTTCGTTGTGCTCGAAGACGATCCCGTAGGTCTCTTCGATCCAGCTGCCGTCAGGCTGTGTGATCTTCACGACCTTGGTCTGCGGGCAGCTCGTGCACGGAGTTACCGCCCCCTCCCACATCGGCTGGAAATCACCAGAATCGCCATACGTCCACCGCATCTGAGACAGCCCCGGGCCGTCAATGGTCTTCTCGGTCAATGCCAGCAGGTCGGAGTAATAAGGAACACCGAGCACGTGACGCAGAATCCCCTCTCCCGCGGACTCCGGCGCGCAGTAGTGCACAGGGACGCCGGCCCTGTAATGGCGTTGATGATCGAATCTGAAGTTGCCGACGGCACCGGATGGATGCCTGATGCGAAGGCGGTACACCTTCTCACGCAGGGGCGCGACGCCACCGCACCCTTGGCCGGGGTCCTCCGTCCAGTTTTCATAGGCGATGCGATTATTGTCCAGGTGCTCGATCTCCCAAGATGAGCCATCCGGTTGGGTGACCCGCTGCAGTGCAGCCCCCGCATATCCGTAGTTCCACGTACGCCCGTTCGCCGAAGCACTCTGCAGCTTCGAACCGCTGTAGTTCAGTGTGATAAGACGACCGTCGCTACCGGCGATACTGGTCGGATGCCCGCTCGCGTTGTAGCTGATGCTGACACTGTTCCCGAATCGATCTTCGATTCGGCTTGCGAGCAGATAGACCTCCATCCGTGTCTTGATGTATCCGATGGAGGAATCGACCATCATCTGCCCGACGGTACGCTGCGTACCCACATTGAAGGTGTATTTGATTCCATCCTTTGTCTGCAGGATGAAGCCCTCACCTTCATAGCCCGCCACCATGGGCGTGCAGCTCACCGCGTCCAGTTCGTTGGTCGTCCAGCTCCAGTTGTCCGCGCGCCGGGCATCGGGACGGAAGCTGGCAGGAGGACTGCCGATCAGGGACCGGGCACCATGACCCGGTAGATTCACCGAGTAGCCTGACCAGAGGTCGTTGATTCTGAAGGGCAGCTCGGTGTAGGGAATGAAGTTAGCGCTGCAACGTGGAACCTTGGTCGATCCCCGGTATGTCCACCCGTAATCCGCGTCGAAAACACCGGAGATGTACGGGACGTCGATGTTCCAATCGCCCGCACCGCCGTAGATCTCAGGGTCCTGGCCAAGATGCGGTATCGGACGGATGTTGAATCTGCGGGCGAGTGCCACCGGCAACGCGTTGCTGCCCGGCAACGAGATATCGGTTTGCCGGAAGTGCGCGGCCCGATCGAACGCGTTCACCGAGTCCCCGAACAGATCAGACGTGAGGGGGCCAACCAGTTCCGCCGAGCGCAGCTTTTTGTCGTACTCCTGGTAGGGCTGCTGCACCGCCTGCTGCGCCTGTGCCGCGCCTGCCATCCACAGAATCAGGAAAGCCGCGCTGATGGACTCGAGTACCAGGCGACCACTCTTCTTTGCAGCTGTTTCCATCCCTGTCCCCCTAATCCCTTGATCGAGAATTGTGATCCCACTTCCAGACTTCAGTTACGCTGCGCCCGCGGTTGCAAACAGAACCGCACGGCCTTCCCGCTCGCACCGATACGCCCCCGGCCCAGGGTCGGCGTCAGCGCGGGCATGCTTACTCGAAAAATTCTGACCCCGACTCGTGACCCGGACTCCCTGGGTCACGGAGCAAGATTGCACTAACAGATACGGATCGCGAACACCCCAGCGGCGCCGCCAGCTATGTGGTGCCAATAGCGGGAAGATCGAGCAGGCGCTCTCGACGACGGCCGAGCCAACGGCATCGGTAGGATGTACGAGCGCCGTCTGGGCAAGCACGAACGGCGACAGCCGAGGTCAGTCGGCAGCACACAGCGCAGCCAGCGGCCCGCCGCAGCCAGCGTCCGGATTCGATCTTCAAATCCCCTGAAGCGGATCAACACAACGCCTGCAGTTCCCCCGAACCTGCACATCCTTCCAATCCCTGAAAGAGCCTTGAAGCAAGGCTGGGTATTCATAACACAGAACCGGGGCCTGGATGACGGGACTGCAGCATTGACGCCAGAGGCACCAGCCCGCGCGGCAGCCACCGAGCGCCCGGAAGCCTCGGGAGGGGCCGGATCAATCAACAGCAGGAGGCGCTCCCGGGCTGCCAACCAATCCGTATTCCGCCGGGCACTGCCCGACGCTACCAGAGCAGGAAAAAAGCCCCGACCCGGTCCGGGGCACTTCATGCAACGGGTGCCGGAAACAGGAGTCGAACCTGCGACCTACGCATTACGATCGACCTCTCCCAACCAGTCAATTGCGCCGTGCAACCATGTCGACCAAGCGTCATGGTCATGGGCGGAACTTCGTGACCTTATTGCGAAGGCAGTCAGTTAATCCGTCGATGGCCATACGGACACAGGACTGGTCGACCATGAAGCTGAAACTGGCTGTCACCACCAGACCGGAGAAGTAGCTAAAAGTAAACACAGCTTTATTCGTGGATCGAACAAAGCGCGGATCATCTCCCAAGCCGACCTCAAGCACCTGCCCACCTCCATCTTCAGGCTGGAGCGCGCGCGAGAATGATCCACCGTCATCCAGCCAGTCTACAAAAGACTGCCTAAGCCCTTCCAATGCGTCTCGCGCCACGATGACTTGCGGAAGCACAACGCGAAAATCCTCAGTTGCCTCCCGCCCTCCTCTGGCGCTCGATTCCAGTACTCGCCAACCAGCGTGAAGCGACAGACCATTTCGCGATCTGTGCTCTCCACAACTTCACACTCGAGATTCTCCATTCCTCGATTTGAGGGCAGCGACCATCTACGATCAGTCATCGAGACCTCCCTGTTGGATTTCCCTTGGGTCGGCGAGAATACTCCTCGTTTCTATTGACATTTCTTTCTCCGGCATCGTGTGGAGTTCTTCCCCTGCTCGCATGCCCTCCTTGATCACTTCCGGGCCCACGGTCAGGAATCACCGAGTCGGGATCGCTACTTGAAGCGCCTTCATTTCTTCTCGTTTCAGACTGACGCCCACTTGTACTCTCAGGTGAATATGGATCACTCGGGATGAATGGCGATGGCGATCGTCCCGATTCGCCCCTGCTTCCAGGAATAGGCTGCCCATCTCTCCGCCGCCGCACTGTATCCCGGCCTGCGGGACGTTCAGTGGGCCTCGAAGTTGGCCTTCCACTTGGCCCGCTCTCGCGATTCCCCCCGGATGTATCCTCACTGCGCTGGATGTTTCCACCGGGGTGGGGAACCGGGATGGGAAGGATGTAAGGGCCCGGCATCGGAATCGCCTGCCGTCCATCAGGATCAGTGAACTTGTAAGGATTCCCGTTCGCATACCGATACCGATTGAACTACCCAACCGGCTGCTCATACGCCGTCACCGGATCCACCGACAGGAACACACTCAACTGCGGATCCATGTACCGCTGCTGCATGTAACTCAGCCCGGTGGCCGAGTCGCTCACATGCCCCGTATACCCCGGGCCATCCGTGACCTGACCACCGACCACAGCACCGTAAGGCTCGTAGTCATAGCGCTTGGCCACGTTGCCGTTGGCATCGCTCTCGGCCACGACCGAGCCCAGCGCGTCCGTGTGGATGTACGTCACCGTCGTCTGGGCAATTGCGGCTGGCGACACGCCAAGGCCGAGCAGCAGCACGCAGCACAGCCAGGCGCCCAATGCCCCCAGCTTCCGAATTCGATCTTCAAACCCCCTGAAGCGGGTCGACACACCGCCCGCAGTTCCCCCGAACCTGCGCATCCTTCCAATCCCTGAAAGAGCCTTGAAGCAAGGCTGGGTATTCATAGCACAGGAATGACCGGCTGCGGTTGCCACGTCAGGAACTGTGCGAGGAGCCAAGCGCCCGGGAAGCCGGAGGGGCCAGCGGGTCGCGAGGCTCGGAAGCTGCGGGCTGCCAGCCATGGGTTGGCACTGCTGGGAAACTCGCATTCCGCCGGGCATGGCCCGGCGCCACCAGACACAAAAAAGCCCCGACCAGGGCCGGGGCTTTTCATCAAACATGGTGCCGGAAACAGGAGTCGAACCTGCGACCTACGCATCCATCATAGCGAAGGGCTATAGGCCAGTAGCATTGGCTCTATCAGCTTCAAGCCTCCCTCCAGCCGACCTTCGTCCAGTGCTTCTTTGGAGAGCAAGGCGATCTCCAATCCGGCTTCATCCAGCGGTCCAAGTGAAAGCAGCGCCAGCAGGTTCAGTAGATCGAGCCGATCAACATAGCCATTCTCAAACAGCCACCGCACCATGCTCAAGTGTTGCTTGGGCATCTGCCCGGAAAGGACATGATTCCTTGCAATCCACGTTGATGCTCTTGCAAGAGCCCCTACGTCGTGTTGCGAAAGATAGGAAGCAATGTCGGCATCGATAGCCGAGGGCACACTTACTTCGCCCGACCAGTAGCGGTCCAGCAAGCCAGGAGCCAATTCGCTAGCAGATCCGAGAAGCCCTGTCTCCACAATTATGGCCAGAAGCTCGTAGCTATCACCGTTCATGCGCGAAGTCCTGACCGGTCCAATATGGCTATCGGCGAATAGTGAATTTTCATGGGATCTCCTCTGGATTAGATTACGAGAAAATTCCATTTATCAATGCTGCCGACCTACGGGGAGATTACCGGCCAACTTAGGACAGGATGCGAGGCGGTGATTGGATGCGGATCGTCCGCAGCAAACGTGCTCCGCCAGCCTTTGCATCGAAGCCCTCAACCTTGTTCTCCTATCTATACGGGAAACCAGTCAGCCAGCATTTCCCATCAGTGACTGCAGATTTCGGAAGGCCGCGACGCACTCCGGAACACCATCTGACAAGTCGTCGAAGAAGAAGTCTTTGTAGAAAATATCTGGCCAAATAAGAACGTCACCATCGCGAACTTCGATCCGCCAGAAATCCGGAATTGCTCCATCAATTACATCAAATACGCCAATCGGCGCGAAGATAAGATTCCCATAATCATCGACCAGCTGACAGATTAGCGCCCCCGCTCTATACACACTTGAACTACGATGCAAACTGAGCCCATAAACCGTGTACTCTTTTCCACGAGCCACGAACAGTTTCGGCTTCACCTTACCCTCTGCGCCAAGGTCAGCGAGAACGCTCTCCCAATCATCAATAACTTTAACTCGCATGACCTACTTCCCCTCTTCAATCAACTTTGTTTTTGGCTCAACGACTTGTCCACTCGTCTGATTTCGATATGCGTGGGTAGAAAACTGCTGACCATCTGGCGCCTTATGCGATGAGCTCGACACCTTGGTCCAATCTGATGCCTGCCCTCCATGAACAGCGCTAAGGCGCGGCGAGTCCCGTAATCCGACGCTACCATTACCGCCAGCTATGACCCGCCCTTCGCCTGATATCAGCTCGCCAAGCTGCTGCTCGCTGCCAAGTTGCTTATTCAACCTAACTCCATCCGCTATGTTGTCGGCGCCTTTTATCAGCTTCCCAGCCCCATCCCCTACTACGGGGACAAGCCCAACTCCGGAAACAGGAGTCGAACCTACATTTCATCTCAGTCCCGGGTCTGTCGGTCCAGCGATATTTCCGGTTCCGACCATCCTGTCCAGACTCTCCTCAAATACCTCACCATCTTCAATGTAGAGCTGAACTTCGTGGTCGGATGATAGCCGGATGTCCAGTACCCATACTTGCGGCGCACCAGCAAGCGCATCGCACAGATCACCCGTCGACACCTCTAACGGCCTGTTCACCATCCGCTCTCGAAGATGACCCAAGGTCGCTTTTGACTCCGCTCCCGAAGGGACATCCAAATGCGATAGCAGCCAAATATCATTCGTGCTGAAGTTATCTCTTAACGCCTCAACTACCCTGTCTCCCGTGATTGGGAAGTCCCAAGCGTTTACGGTCATGACTATCCGCCTCCGTTAAGCGGCCGCGCGGGTCCGCGTGAAGGAGTGCCCCCGGTAGCACTCGGCTCATAAGGATGTTCGTGCGGGTTCGTATGACTGCCCGGCCGGCCGTGGTCAGTAAAATCAATAGTCTTTACCGGCCTCCCGTGACCGTCGAATTCTCTCGCCTGGTCGTACTTTCCATTTCTACCATCTCGCTGCCCCAGTTGCGTATGCGGGCCAGCCGCATCCGGTTCTGGTGCAGGCTCACCATTGGGCTTAGTGGGTAGTGGTCGGTCGGGGAAACGATTGGGTATTGGCTGCCCGTCTCGCCCCCGCCGCACTGTATCCCGACCTGCGGGACGTTCAGTGGGCCTCGAAGTTGGCCTTCCACTTGGCCCGCTCTCGCGATTCCCCCCGGATGTATCCTCACTGCGCTGGATGTTTCCACCAGGGTTGGGAACCGGGAAGGGAAGGATCTAAGGGGCCGGCATCGGGATCGCCTGCCGTCCATCAGGATCAGTGAACTTGTACGGATTCCCGTTGGCATAGCGATACCGATTGAACTGCCCTACCGGCTGCTCATATGCCGTCACCGGATCCACCGACAGGAACACACCCAACTGCGGATCCATGTACCGCTGCTGCATGTAGCTCAGTCCGGTGGCCGAGTCGCTCACATGCCCGGTATACCCCGGGCCATCCGTGACCTGACCACCGACCACAGCACCGTAAGG
>NZ_JBTMUW010000014.1:0-206 GCF_054473825.1 Stenotrophomonas genospecies 5 | reverse complement strand
GGTATCCGTCCGACCCAGAAGACCACCGTGACCGGCGTGGAAATGTTCCGCAAGCTGCTGGACCAGGGCCAGGCAGGCGACAACGCCGGTCTGCTGCTGCGCGGCACCAAGCGTGACGACGTCGAGCGCGGCCAGGTTCTGGCCAAGCCGGGTTCGATCACCCCGCACACCGAGTTCGAAGGCGAAGTGTACGTGCTGTCGAAGGA
>NZ_JBTMUW010000013.1:0-213 GCF_054473825.1 Stenotrophomonas genospecies 5 | reverse complement strand
GGCGCCCGTAGCTCAGTTGGATAGAGTACCTGGCTACGAACCAGGCGGTCGGGAGTTCGAATCTCTCCGGGCGCACCACTCGACAGGTTTCCGGCATCCGCCGCTGGAAATGAAGTAAAATTTGATTGTGTACCGCGCGCCCGTAGCTCAGTTGGATAGAGTACCTGGCTACGAACCAGGCGGTCGGGAGTTCGAATCTCTCCGGGCGCACCA
>NZ_JBTMUW010000012.1:0-230 GCF_054473825.1 Stenotrophomonas genospecies 5 | reverse complement strand
TTGCCACGTCAGGAACAGTGCGAGGAGCCAAGCGCTCGGGAAGCCGGAGGGACGAGTAGGCCGCGAGACTCGGAAATTGCGGCTTCCCGCCATGGGTTGGCACTGCTGGGGAACTCGCATTCCGCCGGGCATGGCCCGGCGCTACCAGACACAAAAAAAGCCCCGACCAGGGCCGGGGCTTTTCATCAAACATGGTGCCGGAAACAGGAGTCGAACCTGCGACCTACGCA
>NZ_JBTMUW010000011.1:0-329 GCF_054473825.1 Stenotrophomonas genospecies 5 | reverse complement strand
TCCGTGACCTGACCACCGACCACAGCACCGTAAGGCTCGTAGTCATAGCGCTTGATCACGTTGCCGTTGGCATCGCTTTCGGCCACAACCGAGCCCAAGGCATCCGTGTGGATGTAAGTGACCGTCGTCTGGGCAATTGCGGCTGGCGACAGGCCAAGGCCGAGCAGCAGCACGCAGCACAGCCAGGCGCCGAATGCCCCCGACTTCCGAAATCGCTCTTCAAATCCCCTGAAGCGGGCCGACACACCGCCTGCAGTTCCCCCGAACCTGCGCATCCTTCCAATCCCTGAAAGAGCCTTGAAGCAAGGCTGGGTATTCATAGCACAGGA
>NZ_JBTMUW010000010.1:0-364 GCF_054473825.1 Stenotrophomonas genospecies 5 | reverse complement strand
AAGTGGCCTCAGCGCCGTTCCCGTATGCTGCGAAGTTTCCTTCGTAGCGAGCCGCCCATTATAGCCGGCTTTTCCGCCTCGTCAACACCTTTTTCAAGGCCGCCGCACCGTAGTGGACGTTGTTGCTGGAGCTGCTTCGTCGTTGGCCCCAAGGGGCTTTCGTCGTTGCGAGCCGCCTATTATGGCAGGCCTTTCAGCTTTGTCAACAACTTGTTTGAGGAACTTGAAGCTCTTCGTGAAGTTGTTGCCGCAAGTCCAGGTCAAAACCAGGTGCCTGCAAAAAAAGGAAAACCCCGCTGCGTGAGCAGCGGGGTTTTGGGTATAAACCCTGGCGATGACCTACTCTCGCATGGCTTGAGCCACA